>CAVVSE010000016.1:0-137335 GCA_963750905.1 uncultured Acidimicrobiia bacterium | reverse complement strand
CCGAGTCGGCCGCCGCGGACTGACGGCACCGTCCTGCCGACCTCGAGGGAGGGAGGCGCTCGGTGATCCACCGCCACCCCCGTCGTGCCGACCGTCCGCTCGCGCACCTGCGCCGTGCGCCGCTCGCGAGTCAGCCGGCCGCGCGCATCACCTCGGCCCACGGCATGCTCGCGATCGACGCGCGGCTCGGGCGGCAGACCGAGCACCCGCTCGCCGATGATGTTGCGCTGGACCTCGTCCGAGCCGGCGGCGATGCGGTAGCCGGGCGTCCCGGTGATCAGCTCGCCCCACGCGAACGTGCCCCACTCGCCGGTGTCGGCGGTCAGGCGCGCCCCGAGCAACATGCTCACCACGTCGCCGGTGGCGCGGAGCCCTTCGGTGTAGGTCAGCTTGCCGAGCGACCCCTCCGGACCCGGCGTCTGCCCCGCCCGGATCCCCGCCGCGACGCGCTGGTTGTTCCACGACGCCACGGTGAGCCGGGTGTGCAGCGCGGCAAGGTGCTGGCGGATCACGGGGTCGGTGGTCAGGCCGAGGTGCTCGGCGAGCTGCAGCACCTGGCTCCACCGGCCGGTGCCGGCGCCACCTCCGGCCGAGCTGCGCTCGAACCCGAGGGTGGTCATCGCGACCCGCCAGCCGTCGCCCACGCCACCGAGGCGCAGCTCGTCACCGACGCGCACCCCGTCGAAGAACACCTCGTTGAACGACGCCCCGCCCGACATCTGACGCAGCGGGCGGACCTCGACGCCGGGGGCGTGCATCGGGACGATGAAGGCCGTCAGCCCGACGTGCTTGGGCACGTCCGGGTCCGTGCGGCAGATGATGTAGCCGTAGTCGGCGTGACGGGCGCCGGAGGTCCACACCTTCTGGCCATCGATCACCCACTCATCGCCGTCGCGCACCGCCCTGGTCGACAGGCGAGCGAGGTCGGATCCCGCCCCGGGTTCGGAGAACAACTGGCACCACATCTCGTCCGTGCGGCGCAGCTTGGTGAGGAACCGCGCCGTCTGTTCGGGCGTGCCCCACGCGCGGATGGTCGGCCCGATCAGCTCGAGCGTGATGCCCAGCGCCTCGTGGTAGGTCGGCGTCTGGAACCTGGTCTCCTCGCGAGCGAAGGCGCGGGCGTAGCTCGACGGCAGTCCCGCGCCACCGAACTCGGGTGCCCAGTCGATCGAGGCGTAGCCAGCGTCCGCCTTGCGCTGTTGCCACCCACGCGCCGCGTCGACGATCGCCCGGTCCTCCTCGTAGGTGGCGTTGTGGAACAGCGCGACGGAATCGGACCCCTCACCCCACGTGCGCTCGACGCGCTCGGGACGAGGCTCGGCGTTCGCCGCCAACCAGGCGCGGGCGTCGGTCACGTACGTGTCGAGGGGCGGGACATCAGTCATCCGTCGTGGTCCTTTCGGCGGGCCCGCATCGTCGCGCAGCGCCGCGTCAGGGACCGCCTCGGAACGGGCGGTCGCCGCGACGACCGTCCACGCCGGTGTCGGGCACGGCCCAGTTGGTCCAGCGCAATCGCTGACGCGGGCAGCGAGCGGGTTCAGCGGTGGTCGAGCACGAGGCGGAGCAGCCTCACGCACGGGCTGGCCCGTCCGGGTGCCCGACTGAGGTGGGCGGCCAGTTGGGTGGTGTCGCAGTCGGCGTCGATGAGGAACACGTCGTTCGCCATGCCGTTCGTCGTGTCGATGCCAGCGGCCTCGATGGAGATGCCGTGGTCGGCGAACCAGCGGCAGGTCGCCGACAGCAGTCCGATGTCGTCGGGCACGTGGACGCGCACGATCGATGTGCCCGTGCCGCCGCCGGTCGTCGTGACGCGGGCCCGACCGGACGGTCGGAAGAGCATCCGGACCGGCGTCTCGGCGCTGGCCTGCAGGCGAGCGCCGACCGGCTCCCACAGGGCGTCGTCGATGCCGCCGGCGCTGCGCACGGTCAGGGCGTGCACGGCGAGGTGGTGCTCCGGCCACGTCATCACCGACGCGCGCTCCACGGAGACGCCGGCGGTCGCCAGGACGGCGGTGGTGTCGGCCAGCAGGCCGCGACGGTCCTGGGCGACCACCGTCAACCGGAACCGGTCGCCGTCGGGCAGCGGGCGGGCGACGGCACGCACCTCGCCGGGCCGGATGCGGGGATGGCACAGGACGAGGTCGGCGGCCAGCACCTCAGGCGCCTCGCTGAGTGCCCACAGCGGCGACACGCCGTCCAGGAGCCGGTGCGCCGTCGCCGGGGGCAGCGACGTCGTCGCCAGCAAGCGACGCACCCCGTCGACGCTCGTCGTCGCCGCCCGCGCGCCGTGCTCGCGCCCTTCGACGTGGATGACGTTGTCGAGCACCTCGCCGAAGACGTCCGGGTTGGCCAGCAGCCACGAGTGGCCTCCGCGCACCACGTGGCCGTCGGTGCCGAACGTGGAGCAGAAGGTGTCGAACGCAGCGACCGGGATCAGCCGGTCACCGTCGCTCCACAGGACCATCACTGGGAGCCGGCGAGCGGCGAGCACGGCCATCTCCGTGCGCAGATCAGCCGTGAGCGCGGCTTGCGCGGCCTGCAGCACGGTGAAGGGATGACGGCGCAGGTTGGCCAGCAGGGCTCGCTGCATCTGCCCGATCGTCGCCAGATCGTCCGTCGGTCGCAGCGCGTCGAACAACGACCGCAGGGCATCGAGACCGATCCGCTCCGGTCGCCCCGCCAGTCCGCCGGCGGCGAAGGACTGGGCATCGCCGACCGCGTTGAGCATGACGAGGTAGCGCACCCGCTCGGGTCGATCGTGGGCGAAGCGCGTCGCGATCCCGCCACCGAAGCTGTGGCCGAGCACCACGATCGGCTCGTCGGCGCCGATCACCTGGAGGAACCGCTCGACCCAACCCGCGTAGCCGACCACCGTCCGCTGCAACACGGGCAGCTCGTCGCTCCCGCCGAAGCCGGGCAGGGACGGGGCGATCACGTTGCAGCCCCTCGCCGTCAGCCGCCGCAGCGCCCGCCGGTACGACTCGTGGTCGAGCCCCCAACCGTGCAGGAACAACACCGGCAACCCGTGGCCGCCGCAGGCGTAGCTCACCGTACGACCGTCGACCGAGACCCGGTTGGTGCGCAACTCGTCGCCCCGCGGCCGGGGCCGCTCGCCGGTGCGTCGCTCCGGCGCGATGCTCGTCGCCTCCAACGGTCCAGCCGTCCCTGCCATCCGGCAACGGTATGGCCAACGCACGGCGGCGTCTGTGAACATCACGTGAACGGCCCCGGACCGACGCGGGACCACGAGCCCGATCGCCGCGCTCGACCCCCGAGTGCGGCGGCGTCCCGGGCGGCCGCGAGCGCGCCGTGCCGACTCGCGACCGTGACCTGTCCGAGGGGTTCCCGGTCATCCAGACTGGGCTGATGACCAGCTTTGCCGATGTCGAGCTCGTCGCACCGGACCTCGCCGACCGCGTCCGGGCGATCCTCTCGTCGACGACCAACGCGGTGCTGGGCACCGTCCGTCGTGACGGCTCGCCGCGGTTGAGCGGCGCCGATCCGTACTTCCACGACGGCCAGCTCCGCATCTGGTCGATGCCGGGAGCCCGCAAGGGTCAGGACCTGCGTCGCGACCCACGGGTCGCGCTGCACAGCATCCCGTGGGACTCGCGGCAGCTGCGCGACGGCGCCGCGGACGTCGGCGCGGCCGACGCCAAGGTCAGCGGGGCCGCCGTGTTGACCACCGATGCCGACGACGTGACGGCGTTCCGGGCCTGGTTGGAGGCCACGCGCGGCTCGGAGCCACCCGCCGACTGGGATCTGTTCACGATCGACATCGACACCGTCGCCGTCGTCTCGGCCGAGGGTGGACAGCTCGTGGTCGACCGCTGGTCGACGAACGGCGGTCGCCGGACGACGCGTCGCACGTAGCCCGCCGGCGGCGCGGGCGCGGCGCCCTCGCGTCGATCGACGACGTCGCCGGCGCGACGGTCCGACCTCGCTGTGACACCCACGGGGTACCGTCGGACGGCGAGGCCATGACGACCACCGACCACCACGCACCAGCCCCGGCGAGCCCCCCGCTCCGGGTCTTCGCCGAGGACTGGGACCCGTCGTACGGCAGCCCGGCCACGTTCGACTGGGACGACTCCGGCACCGTCGAGCGGGTCGAGGAGGGTGCGGGCCACGTGCCGGGTCGTGTCGACGCCCGCGTGCCGCTCGCCTTCGTCGACGGTGTGCGCCGCGCCGAGCTGCGGCTGTGGGCCGAGGACGGACGCGGCGTGCGCATCCCCGGCCTCGCCGGCGCCTACGCGGTCGGTGCGGTCACGGTGCGGCCCGGCATCGGCGCCGAGTTCAGCGGCGAGCGCGTCGGACGCCTCGCCGTCTGGGGTCGTGGTCACCACGGCGAGCTCGCCGGGAGCCACGGGTTCCGCTGGGCGTCGGAGTCGACGACCGCGGACGAGCCCGACGAGCTGCTGCTGCACCTCCACGAGCGCATGCGCGGGGCCGAGGGGGCGCTCGCCCTCGACGCCGCGGCGGGTGGGTGGCACACGGTGCTCGACGGTCCGCTCAACCGCATCCCGGGCGTGCACGGCCTCGTGACCGGCTACGTGAAGACGCACCGCCGCCAGCTGCTCCCCGACGACGAGCACGCCCGGGTGCCCGCGCTCGCCGTGGGCGAGCGGACGCGCCTCTACACCAACGGCACCCACCACTACACCTGCTACGTCCGCGTCGGCGCGCCGGGCCCGGCGGCGTCGCCGTGGTCGGGCGTCGCCCGCCTCCACTTCCCGTCGATCGCCGGCCTCGACGCCGTCGTCGCCGAGGCCGACGTCCTCGCCGGCACGCTCCCCGCGTTCGCCGGCGTCGCCCACCGCGACCCGCGGGCCCCCGTCAACCTGACCCCTGTGCGCAACCTCGAGCGCCACCTCACCCACGCCCTCGGCAACGCCCGCCTCGCCCGGCGCGCGGCACGCGACGCGCTGCTCACCGGAGTGGCCCGATGACGCTCGAGCACACGACGGCCGCGTTCCCCACGGCCCCGCGTTCCGGCGAGACCGTGCTGCGCGACCTCGCCCGCCCCGAGGACCTCACCGGACGCGACCGGCGCAACCACCTCGCCGGCCTCGAGCTGATCCCGGCCGGCACCGCCGTCGGGCTCGTCGACGCTTCCACCGACGCCACCACGCGAGAGGCCGTGGTGCTCATCGACGACGCCGTCGACCTCAGCCTCGACACGTTCGTGGTGAGCCCGCAGCGCCTCGTCGACGACACGGTGCTGTTCCACTACGGCATCGTCACGGAGGTCATGGGCCGGGTCGAGGGCGCCGAGATGGCCACCGACACGGCCCGCCTCGCCAACGCCACGCTGCCGGGCCAGCGGTTCCGCCGCGCCGAGGTGACGTGGATCCGCACGCACCCCGAGAAGTACCTACCGCCCTCGTCCGGCGCGTCGATCTGGATCGCCGCCGGCGAGCACCGCCGCCGCGCCCTGTTCCTCGACAAGATGTCCGAGGGCGAGCAGCTCCCGATCGGCCTCGACATGAACGGCGAGATCGTCTTCATGCCGTACTCGTTCCTCAACGGCGACAAGGGCGCCCACGTGTCGATCTCGGGCAAGTCGGGCGTGGCGACGAAGACCAGCTACGCGCTGTTCCTCCTGTACATGCTGTTCGAGACCCGCTGGGGGCTGCGCGCCCGCGCCGGCAGCAGCCACGACCGCGCCGTCGTGTTCTCCGTGAAGGGCGCCGACCTGTGCCTGCTCGACCGGGCCAACAACCGCTTCGTCGACACCGACGACCAGGGTGTGCTGGCCAAGCAGCAGTGGACGATGCTCGGCGTGGCCGATCCGCGCCCCTTCCAGGACGTCGCCGTGTACGCGCCGGCCGAGGACGCCGCGCCCGACACGACGCCGGTGCCCGACATCGCCGTCCGTGACAAGGCCGACACGCACGCCTACGGGTGGACCCCACGGACGATGATCGAGCGCGGCTTGCTGGAGTTCGTGTTCGACGACCTGGAGTCCGGGCAGCTGTCGTTCATCGAGCAGGTCGTGCGGGTCCAGCTCGTGCGCTGGGCGTGGCCGCTCGCCGGTGACGCCGGGGGCCGGGTCGTCCTCGCCGATCCCGCCCGCCACGGGGTCACGGTGGGCACGACCTGGGAGTCCGCGCTGCGGGCCCTGCGGCGCAAGCCCGCGCTCACGGCAGCCGACGGCGACGTCGTCGCCACGCTCGACGACCTCGTCGCGTTCATCGCCGCCAAGGTCAGCGAGCCCGATCCCGCCTACGACCCGACGTGGGTCGGTGGCGTCAGCGCGGCCACCGGCCAGGCGTTCGTCCGGCGCCTCTGGAAGGCCACCCCGCGCCTGCGCCGCCTCGTGCGGTCCGGCCTCACCGACGTCGATCTCGCGGCCCAGCTGTCGGTCGTCGACGTCCACGCCCTGCACGCCGACGCCCAGCGCTTCGTCGTGGCGTCCGTGCTGGCCCAGGTGTGGGCCCAGCACGAGGGCTCGACGGCCAGCGGTCGCACGTTCGTCGTCCTCGACGAGCTCAACAAGTACGCCCCGCGGCAGGGCGGGTCGCCCATCAAGAGCCTCCTCGTCGATGTCGCGGCACGCGGCCGCAGCCTGGGCGTCATCCTCGTCGGGGCCCAGCAGAACCCCTCCGGCGTGGACCGCGACATCACCAACAACGCCTCGCTGGAGGTCGTCGGCCAGATCAAGGCGTCGGAGTCGTCGGAGCTCGGGTTCCTCCCGCCGGCCATGCGGGCGCGGGCCCAGATCATCGCGCCGGGCACGATGATCACGTCGCAGCCGCTGCTGCCGGCGCCGGTGCCGATCCAGTTCCCGTACCCGCCGTACGCGACGCGCGTCAGCGAGGTCCTCGGCCGCCCCGACGACGACGCCCACGCCGAACGCCTGCTGGAGGGGATGTGACCGCGGGCGCCGTCCCGCCCCGGGGCGCGGCGGCGACGCGCGTCCTGCACACGAGCGACTGGCACCTCGGCGTCACCGTCCGCAACCACCCGCGAGCGGCGGACCACGACGAGGTGCTCGGCGAGATCGTCGCCATCGCCGCCGAGGTGCAACCGGACCTCGTGGTGCACACCGGCGACCTGTTCGACGGCCACCGTCCGGCGATGCAGGAGCTCGGGCGGGCGATCAAGGTCCTGCGGGCGCTCGCCGAGGTCGCACCCGTCGTCGTGCTCGCCGGCAACCACGACTCGGCGGTGGCCCTCGAGGTGCTCGGCGTGGCGCTCGGCGACGGCCACCCCGACGACCTCGCCGCCGGCACGTACGACCCGTACGAGCCGACCCGCCACCGCATCCGCGTCCATGCCCGGCCGACGATCGCAGCCAACGGTGCCGTCGCGACGTACCCGACGCGCGCCGGCGGACAGCTCCGCCTCGTCGCCCTCCCGTTCGTCCACGCCAACCGCGTGCTGGTCGAGTTCGACGAGCTCCTCGAGGCCAACGCGACCTACAACGACTCGTTGCGCAAGATCGTCGGCGTCCTCGCCAAGGGCGCCTTCGAGCGCTTCGACCCGACCACCGACGTCGCCGTCTTCGCGTCCCACCTCCACGTGAAGGACGCGCGGACGTCGTCGGAGAAGACGATCCACGTCAGCACCGACTACGCCACCGACCCCGCCCACCTCGACGGGCGGTTCGGCTACCTCGCGTTCGGGCACATCCACGTCCCCCAGCCCGTCGCGGGCGGCCGCGGCCAGTACGCCGGGTCGATCCTCGAGGTCGACTTCGGCGAGCGCGGTGAGCGCAAGCGCGTCGTCGTCGCCGACCTCGCGCCCGGGCGCCCGACGGTCACGACATCGGTCCCGCTGACCGGTGGCCGGCGCCTGCACGCCGTGCGCAGCGCGCTGTCGACGCTCGGCGAGCACGCCGCGACGATCGGCCGCGGCCTCGTCGAGGTCACGGTCGCGCCGGAGCCGCCACCGACCGACGGCGCGCCGCCGCGGCTCGACGATCCGCTCGTGCTCGACGGCCAGGAGTTCGACACGCTGAGCAGCGCCGTCGCCCACGTCCTCCCCGATGCCACGGTCGTCGGCGTCGTCGACGCCCGCAACCCGCTCGTCGCGGTCGCCGACGAGGTCGCGCTCCCCGACGTACCCGCCACCGTCCACGAGGCGTTCCGCGCCTGGCTCGGTGGCGCCGGCACGCTGGTCGCCCAGCACGGCAACGGGCTCGCCGACCCGTCCCGCGTCGCCGCGTTGTTCGACGAGCTCCACGCCGCCGTCACCACGGGTGCGGAGCCGCAGCTCGCCGTCGCCGCCCGGCTGGCCAGCCTCGTCGAGGCGCCCTGATGCGCCCGATCGAGCTGACCTTCTCCGGGCTGCGGTCCTATCGCGACACGACCACGATCGACTTCTCGCGCCTCGACCTGTTCGCCGTGATCGGGGACACCGGTGCCGGCAAGTCGACGATCATCGAGGCCCTCAGCCTGGCCCTCTACGCCAAGAAGTCGTGGACCGGTGGCCCCGCCGCGCTCGGCGACATGATCGCCGACGGCGTCAACACGATGCGCATCGTCCTGCGCTTCCGCGCCGACGGCCACGAGTGGGTCGTCACCCGTGCCCGTCACCGCAACACCGCCGCGTCCGTCGACAAGCTGACGTCGCCGACGGGTGGCGGTCCCAACGTCGACGGGGCCCGCAACGTGACGGAGCGCATCACCGAGCTCGTCGGCCTCGATCACGACCAGTTCACCCGGGCGGTCGTGCTGCCGCAGGGTCGCTTCGACCTGCTGCTGCGGGCGACGGAGAGCCAGCGCACCGAGATCCTCTCGTCGATCCTGGGTCTCGGCGACGTCGCCGTCACGCGCGAGCTCGTCACGGCGACGAGGGACCGCTGGGCCGAGCACGCGGTCGTGCTCGGCGAGCGCCGCCAGCGCTACCCGGCCGATCCCGCCGCCGCCAGCGCATCCGCCGCGGCGGACGCGCTGGCGGACCGAGGAGCGTCTCGCGGCCCTCACTGCGGCGCGCGACGTGGCCACGGCCGCCGAGCGGCGGGCGACGGAGTGCCGGCACACCGTCGATCGGCTGGAGCGTGCGCTCGCGGCGGTGCCGCCGGGACCGCTCGATCCGGCAGCGGAGCTCGGCGAGCTGCGGGCGCGGGCCGCGGCGCTGCACGCCGAGCGGCAGCGGTCGGCCGCGGCGGCGGCTGCTGCCGATGCCGCCCTCGGCGACATCGACGTCGCAGGTCGCCGTCGTGCTCGGCGGGTTCCCGACGCGGGATGCGTTGACCGCGGCGCGGGCCGCCCTGGCCGTGGTGGCGGAGTCCGTCGACAAGGACGCCGCCCGCCTGTCGTCGCTGAAGGACGAGCTCGCTGCGCTCGGCGCGGCTGCGCCTGCGTCGATCCTCGACCCGGCGCTGGTCGCGGCCGACGACGCGGCGCGCCGCGAGGTGGCGGCGGTCTCGTTGCAGGTCGCGGCGGCCGAGCAGGTCGGGCGCGAGTCGAGGGCCGCGTGGCGCGCGCTGGAGGATGCCCGCCGCGAGGTCGTCGCCCGTCGCGCCACGCTCGATGCCGCCGGTGGACCGGCCACCACGTTCGCCGACGCGCTCGCCACGGCCGAGGCCGACCTCAGGGTCGCGGAGCGCACCGCCGCGACGGCGGCTGACGCCGAACGCGCCGCCCTCGTCGACGGTGCGATCGCCGCCGCCGCGGCCGGCTGCTCGCCCGGCGACGACTGCCCCGTGTGTGCCCGGGCGCTCCCCGCGGACTTCGCCGCACCGGCACCGCCGGACCAGGCCGTGGTCGCCGACGACCGGGCGCGGGCCGACGACGACGTGCGCCGTCGGCGCGCCCGGCGCGACGAGGCGGCGCGAGCCCAGCACGGCGCCGAGCTCGCGCTGGTGGCGGCCCGGCGCGACCTCGCCACCGCCACGGTCACGGTCGAGCAGCGCGAGGCTGCCGTGGTCGGGCTCGGGCTCGACAGTGGGTCCGCCGACGAGGTCACCGCGCTCGCCCCCTTCGTCGCCGCGGTCGATGGGGCGCGTGCCGACCTCGCGGCGGCCGAGCTCCGCCGCGACGACGCCGCCACCGCCGTCGCCGTGGCGAGTGCTCGCCTCGCCGAGGCTCGCCGATCGCATCGGGAGCGGCTGGCGGCGATCGATGCCGATCTCGCCGACGCGCGGTCGCGCTCGGCGCGCCACGCGGCGGCGATCGCCGCCGTCCCGGCGTCCTGGCGGCCGGAGCTCGCTGGGCCCGCCGTCGAGGCGGCCGTCGCCGCCCTCGGTGCCGCTCGCGAGCGGCTCGACGGCCTCGAGACCGAGCGCGCCGTGGCCCGTGACGCGGCGGCGGTCGGGCACGCGGGCGTCAACGACGTGGTGGCGCGGGTGTCGCGGGAGATCGCCGTGCCCGTGTCGCGCCTCGTCGAGGCCGCGAACCGACGGGCCCTCGCGCTGGCCGACGTCGCGGGGGTCGTCGACACCGCCGTCCCCGCGCCGGAGCTGCTCGCCGACCCCGACGATGCCGGCGACGTGGTCGCCCTCGACGTCGCTCGTCGCGGCCGCCGCGCAGCACGCCGTGCGGGCGCCACAGATCCTCGACGCGGCGGCGCGATCGCTGGCCGCCGTGACGGCCGAGCACGACGCCGCGAGCGCCGAGCTCGCGGCGGCGTTGGACGCGGTCGGGATCGCCGACGTCGCCGGGCTCCATTCGGCGCACGGCCGGGCGCAGTCCGAGCGCGACGTGGCGGCGGCGGCGGTCGTCGCCGCCGAACGGGCGGTCGCCGAGGTCGCCCGGATCGACGCCGTGCGCGACGTCCTCGACCCGTTCGTCGCGGACCTCCGGGTGCTCGCCGTGGCGCTGCGCGACCAGCACTTCGTCGCCCACCTCGTGCGGGCGCGGGAGGCCGAGTTGCTCGCCGAGGCGACGCGGCGGCTGCGCGACATCACGGGCGGCCGCTTCGGGTTCACGGCGGGGTTCGGCGTGGTCAACGTCGCCTCGGGCGAGGTCCGCACTCCCGACACGCTGTCGGGCGGCGAGCGCTTCCAGGCCGCCCTCGCCCTCGCCCTCGGACTCGTCGAGATCGCGTCGCGCGGCGGCGGGCGCCTCGACGCCGTGTTCGTCGACGAGGGCTTCGGCTCGCTGGATGCCAGCGCGCTCGACACCGCCCTCGACACGCTCGGGAAGGTGGCCGGCGGCGGCAAGCTCGTCGCCCTGATCTCGCACCTGCGCCCGGTCGCCGAGTACGTCGACACGGTCCTCCACGTGACGCGCGACGACGTGCTCGGCTCGCGGATCGACGTGCTCGACTCCGAGGCCCGCGAGCAGCTGCTGGCCGACGACATCCGGTCCGGGCTCACGGCCTGACCCGGCCCGTCGCGGCGGGGCGAGCCGGGTCGCAGTCGGGATCGGGGCCCTGCCGATGCGATGATCGGGACCATGCGCACCCCGCTCTGCGACCGCCTCGGCATCGAGTTCCCGATCTTCGCCTTCAGCCACTGCCGCGACGTCGTGGCCGCCGTCAGCCGCGCCGGCGGCTTCGGGGTGCTCGGTGCGGTCGCGTTCTCGCCCGACCAGCTGGAGGTCGAGCTGGACTGGATCGACGAGCACGTCGGGGACCGGCCCTACGGCGTCGACATCATCGTGCCGGCCAAGTACACCGGGATCGAGCAGGGCGGCATGACGCGCGCCGAGCTCGCGGCCCTGATCCCCGCGCAGCACCGGCGCTTCGTCGACGACCTGATGGCGAAGTACGGCGTCGACGACCTGCCCGCCGACGAGCGGGCCGCGAACGGCGTGACGCTCGACGGCGGCGGCGGCGACGACCTGATGGGGTTCTCGCACGAGAGCGGCCACCGCCTGCTCGACATCGTGTGGGCGCACCCGAAGGTCCGCCTCGTCGCCAACGCGTTGGGCCCGGCGCCGGACTTCCTCGTCGCCGAGGCGCACGAGCGTGGCGTCATGGTCGCCGGGCTGGTCGGCACGGTCGTCCACGCCGAGCGCCAGCAGGCGGCCGGCGTCGACCTCGTGATCGCCCAGGGGTCCGAGGCCGGCGGGCACACGGGGGAGATCGGCACGATGGTGCTCGTGCCGCAGGTCGTCGACGCGGTGGCGCCGACCCCCGTCCTCGCCGCCGGGGGCATCGCCGATGGCCGGCAGATCGCCGCCGCCCTCGCGCTCGGCGCGCAGGGCGTGTGGTGCGGGTCGGTGTGGCTGACGACCGAGGAGGCCGAGACGCACCCGGTGGTGAAGGAGAAGTTCCTCGCCGCCACGTCGGCCGACACGCTGCGCTCGCGCTCCAAGACCGGCAAGCACGCCCGGCAGCTGCGCTCCTCGTGGACCGACGAGTGGTCGGACCCGGCCAACCCGGAGCCGCTCGGCATGCCCCTGCAGATGCTCCTCGTCGGCGAGGCGGAGCGCCGCATCGCCCGTACAGCGGCCTCCAACGACGGCTCGCGGCGTCTGATCAACTACTTCGTCGGCCAGGCCGTCGGCCTGATGAACGAGTCGAAGCCGGCGACGACCGTCGTCTTCGACCTCGTCGAGCAGTACCTCGACGCAGCCGGACGCATCGCCGCCACGATCGCCGACGAGTAGGCCGCCGGCGCGGCCGTCCGCTCAGCGGTCGTGGTGGCAGACGGCCTCGATCGTGATCCCGAACGGGTCGCCCCAGAACGCCGCGAAGTACGGCGGCGGGTACTGCGGCCAGTCCTGTGGCGCATGTCGCTCGACGCTGCCGAGGCGCAGCGCGAGGGCATGCGCCTCGCGCACGGCGGCGCGGCTCGGGACGATGAACGCGAGGTGCTGCAACCCGGTGGCGTCGGCGGAGTACGGCACGTCGGCGGCCGCCCGGTAGAAGAAGAGGTACGTGCCCCGCTTGCCCGCCGCGGGCAGGTAGGCGAACTGGTCCGCGTCGTCGACGAACACCTCGAACCCGAGGGCCGGCAGCAACGTCCCGTAGTAGCGGCGCGCCGCGTCGAGGTCCGGGACGTTGATGCCGAGGTGCCCGAGGACCATGCCGCGGGCGTCAGGTGATGATCTCGCCGATCTGGATCTGCGGCGTGACGTTCGTGAAGTTGGCGATGTCGGTCTGCGCCTCGCCGGCGTCGGGCGACCCCATGCCGGCCTGCATCGCCTCCATCGACTCATAGACGAGGTGACCGGTGGCCATGAACGGCTGGCCGGGCAGGCCCTGCTCGCAGGTGAACTCGACCGGGCCGAGGACCCGCTCGACGATCTCGCGGTGCTTGACCTTGTAGTAGTCCATGTCGAACGTGCTGCCCTCGCTCGCCGGATACAGCACCGACACCTTGACCTTGCTCACTGCAGACCCCCTGGTCGCTGTTCGCCCGCCCGACCCGAGCGGCCGCACGGCCCCTCCGTGCGAGCGTGAACCTACTCTGCGGGACATGACCACGACCATCCGGGATGCCGGCCCGGCGGACCTCGACGACATCCTGGACATGGTCCGCGGCCTGGCGGAGTTCGAGCGGATGGCCGACCAGGTCGTCCTCGACCCGGTCGAGTTCGGCGAGCACCTCTTCGGCCCCGACCCCGCGGCGTCCGTCGTCCTCGCCGAGGTCGATGGGGCGATCGCCGGCATGGCGCTGTGGTTCCGGACGTTCTCGACGTTCCTCGGGCGCCCGGGCATCTGGCTCGAGGACCTGTTCGTGCGACCGGGGTTCCGTGGCCACGGTGTCGGCGGTGCCCTGCTGCGCGACCTGCGGGCGCGGACCAGCGGGCGCGTCGAGTGGAACGTCCTCGACTGGAACACGGACGCCATCGCCGTCTACGACGCGATCGGCGCGCAGCGCGACACCGAGGGTTGGATCGCCTACCGCTGGACGTAGCCATCGCGCCGACCCGGAGCGCCCGGCACCGAACCGTTACGGTTCCGGGCCGATGGACGACCAGCTGCCCGCCATGTCCGTGATCGGGGTGCCGACCAAGCGCGGCACGATCCTGGAGCTCGCCGCCGAGGCCGACCGCCGGGGGTTCGCCGGTCTGGCGAGCCCGGGCGTGCACGGCAACCTGGCGCTGTGCGGCTCGATCGCCCACGTGACGTCGCGCATCCCGTTCTGGACGAGCATCCAGCCGATCTACCACTGCCACCCGGCGGAGGTGGCGATCACGGCCGGCCACCTCGCCGAGGTCAGCGGCGGCCGCTTCCGCCTCGGCCTCGGTGTCAGCCACGCCCCGGCGATGGACCGCCTCGGCCTCGACACCGGCAAGCCGTTGGCCGACATGCGCCGGTACGTCGAGGGCCTGCGGGCGGCCGAGCGGCCGGCGGGGCAGCTGCCCCCGATCTGGCTGGCGACGCTGCGCGACAAGATGCTCGCCCTCGCCGTGGAGGTCGCCGACGGCGCGATCTGGGCGAACGCCTCGTTCTCCCACATGGCCGACCAGCTGGCGGGCATCCCGGCCGACCGGCGCGCCACGTTCGCCCTGGCCAACATGGCGCCGACCGTCATCGACGCCGACAAGGACGCCGCCCGCGCCATCCACCGCCGCACGCTGACCGGCTACGTCACGTTGCCGAACTACCGCAACTACTGGAAGATCGGCCGGCTACGAGGACGAGATGGCGGCCATCGAGGACGCCGTCGCCGCCGGCGACCGCGACAAGCTGCCGTCGCTGATGACGGACGCGTGGGTCGACGACTGCACGATCAGCGGCAGCGCGGGCGAGGTGCGCGAGCGCCTCGCCGCCTGGTACGAGCTGGGCGTCACGCCGATCGCGGTCATGTCGTCGACGACCGGCGGCCAGGCTCACGCCATCGGCCAGCTCTTCGAGCTCTACGCATCCTGAGACAGGGGGACCACCACCATGACCATCGCGCTCACGAAGGACTCGATCGACATCGGCATCGTCGTCAAGGACGCCGACGCCGCGCTCGGCTTCTACCGCGACACCCTCGGGTTCGAGGACACCGGCTCGATGTCGATGCCCGGCGGCGGCGGCACGATGTACCGCCTGCTGTGCGGCACGACGCTCGTCAAGCTCGTGGCACCGGCGGCCGACCTGCCCGCCAGCGCGCCGCCCGGTGGGATCCAGGGCGCCTACGGGTACCGCTACTGGACGATCTCGGTGTCCAACCTCGACGAGGTCACCGACCGGTGCGCGGCGGCTGGCCGCAAGGTCGTCGTCAAGCCGCGGGAGATCCGGCCCGGCGTCCGGATCTCGATGGTCGAGGACCCGGACGGCAACTGGGTCGAGTTCCTCGAGGTCACGCCTGCGGGCTGAGCGCGTGACGCAGGGGAGCGCCGGGCCGCTGGCCGGCATCAAGGTGGTCGAGCTGGCCACGGTGATCATGGGACCGTTCGGCGCCCAGCTGCTCGGCGACCTGGGCGCCGACGTGACCAAGGTGGAGACCGGTGGCGGCGACGGCAGCCGGGTGATGGGTGGCGGGCCGCACCCCGAGCTCAGCGGCATCGCCCTCAACCTGCACCGCAACAAGCGCTCCATCGGGCTCGATCTGAAGGACCCCCGCGGGCGGGCGGTCCTGCTGCGCCTGCTCACCGACGCGGACGTCCTGATCACGAACCTGCGCCCCGGCCCGCTGCGCCGCCTCGGCCTCGATCACGAGGCGTTGCGCGCCGACTTCCCGCGCCTCGTGTACTGCCAGGCACAGGGCTTCCGGACGTCGTCGGCGGAGGCCGACCTCCCCGCCTACGACGACATCATCCAGGCCCTGACGGGCTTCCCGCAGCTCAACTCGACGGGGTTCGGGGCGATGCACTTCGTGCCGTCGACGGTCGCCGACAAGGTCGCCGGGATGTTCATCGCCCAGGGCGTGCTGGCGGCGCTGGTGGCCCGCTCCGTGACGGGGGAAGGCCAGCGCGTCGAGGTGCCGATGTTCGACGCCGCGCTCGCGTTCAACCTCGTGGAGCACCTGTCGCGCGCCGCGGTGGCCGGTGGGCCGGCGGGGTACAACCGCGTGCTGACGGCGCACCGCGGACCGCACCGCACGAGCGACGGCTGGGTGGCGATGCTGCCGTACACCGATGCGCACTGGCACGCGCTGTTCACCGCCGTCGGCGAGCAGCGCCTGCTGGAGCACGAGTGGTTCGCCGACCATCGCGCCCGGTTGACGCACGCCGACGAGGTCTATGGGCTGCTGGCGTCGATCCTCGTGCGCAAGACGACCGCCGAGTGGGTGCAGATCGGCACCGAGCTCGGCATCCCGGTGTCCGTCGTCCCGCCGCTGCAGGAGATCGTCGAGCAGGAGGCCCACCACCGCGGCGTGCTGCGCGACCGGGAGCACCCGGTGGTCGGGCCGTTCCGATCGATCACCGCACCGGTGCTGTTCTCGGACTCCGGTCAGCACGAGCCGACGCCGGCGCCACTCGTCGGCGAGCACACCGAGACGATCCTCGGCGAGCTCGGGCTCACCGACGACGAGATCGCCGCCCTGCTGGCCGACGGCGTGGCGCGGGGCCGCCCCGCCGAGTAGCGCGCGTCAGTCGAGCCGGCGCAGGCCATACGGTGCGACGGTGATCCTGCCCCGGGACCGCGACCCCCGGTTCGTCACCATCCGCCGTGGGGGCACGCTGACGGACGCCGACCATCGGCTCCTCGCGCTGTGGGCGGCCACGTGCGCCGAGCACGTCGTGCACCTCTTCGAGTCGGCGCAGGCGTCGGACTCCCGGCCCCGCCAGGCGATCGAACAGGTGCGGGCATGGGCGCGAGGCGAGTGCACGATGTCCGAATCGCGCGCGGCCGGCGGTCATGCCATGGCCGCGGCGCGTCCACTGCGCGGTGCGTCACGTCACGCCGCGTTCGCTTCCGGTCAGGCCGCGGTGGTGGCGCACGTCGCCGCACACGAGCTCGGTGCTGCGGCGTACGCGATCAAGGCGGTGCGTGCCGCCGCCCCGACGGGGGAGTCCGACGACGCCGGACGGCTCGAGTGCCGTTGGCAGCGCGCCCAGCTCCCGGATGCGATCCGTGGGCTCGTCCTCGACGACCAGCGGCTGCGCAACGCGATCTGCTGGTCGGTGTTCGAGTGTTGACCCCGCCGCGGTCCTGACGGTGAGCTCAGGCGTCCCGGTCCGCCTCGGCCAGCTCGTCGACGCCGTCGAGGCGGTGCTCGATGCCGCGGGCGAGGTACGTCGCGCGGGCGATCAGCGAGGCGCTGATCGGCAACGTCATCAGCTGCAGCAGGGCGGCGGCGAGGGCCGAGGTGATGTCGTTCGCACTGGGGAGCACGAACATCGAGCCGACCGCGACGAGCACGACGCCGAGCGTCGACGCCTTCGTGAGCGCCTGCATCCGCGCCAGGACGTCGGAGAAGCGCACGACCCCGACCGCCGACAGCAGGATGAGGACTGCGCCGAGGAGGGTGATGGCGCCGCCGATCACTCGCCGCGCCCCTCGATGAAGCGAGCGATGACGGACGTGCTGATGAACGACACGAGCGCGAGCACCACCGCGGCCGGGAGGAACGCGCCGCTGCCCGTGTCCATGGCCCGCACGATGAGCAGGCTCATCCCGCACACGATCATCCCGTCGATCCCGATCACGCGGTCGGCGAGCGACGGGCCGCGCAGCAGGCGGAAGCAGAACAGCGCGGCGGCGAGGCCGAGGGCGACGTAGGCGGCGCCGGTCATCGCGCCTCGTGCGCCCGCATGTAGGCGTCCTGGTCGGCGATCGTCTCGTCGGAGCCGAACGCCCGCACGGTGAGGTCGGTCAGGCGGACGATGGCCCGCCGCACGTCCTCGACGTCGTTGCGGTGGAGCACGTGCACGTAGAGCACGATCGGGTCCTGGCGCAGCTCGATGGGCATCGTGCCCGGCGACAGGGCCAGGAGGTTCGTGATCAGCGTCAGCAGCTCGTCGGAGCAGCCGGGGAGTGGGACCCCGACGATCGCCGTGCGCAAGCGGGAGGAGGGCGCGAGCACCTCGCGCGTGAGCTCGACGTTGGAGCGCACGGTCACGCCGAGCATGTGGACCACGAGACGGGCGAGGGCGACGGGGCGGAAGGCGTAGCTGCCGGTGCCCCGCCGGCGCAGGCCGGGGACGAGGAGGACGAGGAGGGTGCCGATGGCGAGGCCGGAGAGCACGTTGGCGGCCGACGCCGAACCCCACAGGAGGACCCAGATGGCGGCCAAGCCGACGACGTAGACGAGCCACCTCACGGCCCGAGCACCGCCTCGCGGTAGTGCGTCGGGTCGATGAGGTCGACCGCGGCGCGGTCGGCGTAGTCGTACAGCGGCCCCGCGAACACCCCGATGGCGAGCGTCAACCCGGCGAGCACCGCGGTGGGCACCAGCATGAGCGGCGGCGTCGTCACCCGCCGGGTCGCAGTCGCCGCAGGGGCCCCGCCTGCGGCGGCCGGAGCGGGACTCGTCGGGAGCGACGCGTGCCGGGCGGCGGCGACACCGGCCGGTTGCGGCACGGGCGTCCGTTCCGTGGCCACGTCGCGTGGCGCCCAGAACACCGCGATCCAGACCTTGAAGATGGAGAACAGCGTCAGCACGCTCACGACGACCGCGACAGCGAGGATCGTCCACTGCCGCGAGCCGGCCGTCGCGTCGAAGAGGCCGAACTTCGACGCGAACCCGGAGAACGGCGGGATGCCCGCCAGGCTCAGCGCGGGGAGCAGGAACAGCACCGCGACCACCGGCGCCGTGGCGACCATCCCGCCGAGGCGCGACAGCCGGCTGGACCCGCCGTGGTGCTCGATGAGCCCGCCGACGAGGAACAGCGTGGTCTTCACGACGATGTGGTGGACGATGGCGTAGACGGCCGCGGCGACCCCGAGGACGGTGAACAGGCCGAGCCCCATCATGATGTAGCCGATCTGGCTGATGATGTAGAAGGAGAAGATCCGCCGGAAGTCCTCCTGGGCGATGGCGCCGAGGATGCCGACCACCATGGTCAGGCCGGCGGTGATCAGGATCAACGTGGCCGGTCGGCTCTCGGGCGGGAAGAGCAGCGTCTGGGTCCGGATGATGGCGTAGATGCCCACCTTCGTCAGCAGGCCGGCGAAGATCGCCGTGACCGCGGACGGCGCCGTCGGGTAGCTGTCGGGGAGCCAGAAGTACAGCGGGAACAGGGCCGCCTTGATCCCGAACACGACGAGCAGCAACCCGGCGAGCCCGGCACGCACCCCGCTCGGCAGCGTGGCGATGTGGCTGCCGAGATCGGCCATGTTGACGGTGCCGGTCGACGCGTACGTGAAGGCGAGGGCCAGGAGGAAGAGCGCCGATGCGACGAGGCTGATGACGACGTAGGTCATGCCCGAGCGGACCTGCTCCAAGCGCCCGCCGAGCGTGATCAGGACGTAGCTGGCCGTGAGCATCATCTCGATGGCGACGAACAGGTTGAAGAGGTCGCCGGTGAGGAACGCGGCCGACACGCCCGCGGCGAGGATCATGTAGACCGACTGGAAGCCGACGTGGTTGCGCTCGACGCCGGGCTGGCCGATCGCGTACACGAGCACGGCGAGGAGCACGATCGACGCGGTGAGCAGCATGATCGCCGAGAGGCGGTCGGCGACGAGCGTGATGCCGATCGGCGCCGGCCAATCGCCGGCCTGCACGACGACGACGCCCTCGTCGTCGACGCGGACGAGGATGGCGACCGCGATCGGCACGAGCGCCGTGAGCGTCGTCAGCCCGATGATCCGCTGGGCGGTGCGCGAGCCACCGGTGAGGATGCACAACGCGGCCGCCAGCAGCGGGAGCACGATCGGCAGTGGCAGCACGGCGTTCACCGCTGATCGGCCTCCTCGACCAGCGCGGCGAGCTCGGCGGCGCCGGCGTCGGCGACCTCGGCGTCCGCGGAGTCGCGGCCGACGTTGCGGTCGTCGATGTCGTCCTGCACCTCGTCGTCGCGCGTGAGCAGCCAGCTGCGGTAGGCGAGGGCGAGCAGCAGGGCGGTGACGCCGAAGCTGATCACGATCGCCGTCAGCACGAGGGCCTGCGGCAGCGGGTCGGCGAAGTCGGCGGGATCACCCGACCCGATCAGGGGCGCCTGGCCCCGGCGGGTCGTGGTGAGGAACACGAGGTTCGAGCCGTGACCGATCAGGCCGATGCCGATGATGAGCCGGGACAGCTTGCGCTGCAGGACGAGGTAGGTCCCGATCCCGAACAGGGCGGCGGCCGTGAACGCCATCAGCACGCTCATGTCGTCACCTCCACCGGCGTGTCCGCCGCGGCGGGAGCTGTGGGCTCGGTCGGCGGGCGCGGGTCGTCACCGAACGACTCGAACACCATCATCGCCAGGCCGATGACGGCGAGGTAGACGCCGATGTCGAAGAACAGCGCCGACGTGACCTTCATCTCACCGATGACCGGCAGGTCGAACGTGTGCGAGCCGGTCTGGAGCACCGCGCCGCCGAGCAGGATGGGGATGATCGCCGTCGTCACCGAGATGAGGAGGCCGGCGCCGAGCACCATCCACGGCTTGCCGCGCGACAGTCGGCGCACCTCGCGCAGCCCGCCGGCGACGTAGACCAGTGAGATCGCGGCGCCGGCCACGATGCCGCCGACGAACCCGCCGCCCGGTTGGTTGTGGCCGGCGAACAGCAGCCACAGGGAGCCGAGCATGACGGCGGCGAACACGATGCGCACGGACACCTCGATGGTCACCAGCCGCGTGAGCACGACGGGCGCGGGACGTCGTTCCGGCGTCGTGGCGCGGGCGGCTTCCGCCTCCAGTCGTGGCGGTCGCCGGCCGGCGCGGGCGAGGGCGACGGTGCCGATGGCGACCGCGGTGAGCACGGTGATCTCGCCGAGCGTGTCGAAGCCGCGGATGTCGACGAGGATCACGTTGACGACGTTGCGGCCCTCGCCCTCCGGGTACGCCTGGGCCACCATCACGTCGGCGACGTCCGTCGGCGGCTGGATCCCGCCGACGGCCAACGTGAAGACGAACACGAGACCGCCGACGATCGTCGCGATGACGATGCGCACGGTCCGCCGCGCCGCGCCCCGCGTCGTCTCGAAGCGGTCGGGGAGGCGGCGCAGCACGAGCACGAACAGCACCGTCGACAACGTCTCGATGGCAACCTGGGTGAGCGCCAGGTCGGGGGCGCCCTGGGTGACGAACAGGCCGGCCATCGAGTAGCCGACCATCCCGAGGAACAGGGCGCCGGCGAAGCGTCGCCGGACGATCGCCGCGGCGAGGGCGAGGCCGATCAGCAGCGCGGCGACCGGCACGTGCATCGGGACCTCGACGAGGTCGGGCCAGCCCGGCCACCACGTGCCCCCGACGAGGAGCATGCCGGGCACGAGCGCGGCCGTGAGCAGGATCACGCCGAGGTAGATCGGGAGCGAGCCGGGCTGCGTGATCGCGGTGACGCGGTTGGACACGACGTTGACGCCGCGCAGCGCACCGAGGTAGGCCCCGGACGAGGGCGGCACGAAGCTGCCGTAGGCGAGGACGCTGCCGACCCGCCGGCGGCCGACGTACAGGACGGCGCCGGCCGCGAGGGCGACGCCGGAGAGCAGCAGCTCGATGTTGATGCCGTGCCAGATCTCGAGGTGCGCCTCGGCTGTCGCCGCGTCGAGGGCGCGGGCCCCGGCGGTGACGACGTGGTCGGCGAGGGCCGGCACGACGCCGAGCACCACGGTGACGACGGTGAGCGCGATGCCGGGGGCGACGAACCAACGGTCGGGCGGGCCGTGGCTGGCGGCGCTCGTGGCCGCGGCGATCTCCGGGTCGGCCAGACGTCCGATGGCCCCGGCGATGAAGCGCAGGCTGTAGGCGACCGTGAGCGCCGACCCGACGACCATGCCGACGAGCGCGGTCGCCGCGCCTCGGCCCTGGTCGACGAAGGACGCGAAGTCGGCCTCCTTGGCGATGAAGCCGAACAGCATCGGGATGCCGGCCATCGAGGCGGTGGCGACCGCGGCCACGACCACGGTCACCGTCCACCCGCGCGTCGGGTGCGGCAGCTTGCGGAGGTCGCGCGTCCCGTGCTGGTGATCGAGGATGCCGACGACCATGAACGCGGCGGCCTTGAAGGCACCGTGGGCGAGGAGCATCACGCACCCCGCCGTCAGCGCAGCCGGCGTTCCCCAACCGAAGACCGCGATCATGAAGCCGAGCTGGCTGACGGTGCCGTACGCCAGCAGCAGCTTCAGGTCGTGCTGGCGCAGGGCCCGCAGCCCGCCGAGCACCATCGTCGCGACGCCGACCGTGACGACGAGCGGCCGCCAGAGGTCGAGGACGACGAAGGCGGGCGCGAGCCGGGCCACGAGGTAGACGCCGGCCTTCACCATCGTCGCCGAGTGGAGATAGGTGCTCACCGGCGTCGGGGCGGCCATCGCCCCGGGCAGCCAGGAGTGGAACGGCACCTGCGCCGACTTCGTGAACGCGCCGAGGAGGATCAGCACGATGGCGACGGTCACGGCCGTGCCGGAGGGCGGGTCGGCGAGGATCGCGCTGAGCTGGTACGTGCCGGCGGCCTGTCCGAGCACGATGAAGCCGGCGAGCATCGCCAGCGCGCCGAAGCCGGTGATGAGCAGCGCCTGGAGCGCCGCGGCGCGGGCAGTGGCGTCCTCGTGGCGGTTGCCGATGAGCAGGAACGACGTCACCGACGTGAGCTCCCAGAACCCGTACAGCACGAGCAGGTCGTCGGCGAGGACGAGGCCGACCATCGCACCGGCGAAGAGCACGAGGAGCCCGGCGAGGCGCACGTCTGCGGGCGTCGGGTGGCTGAAGTAGCGCCAGGCGTACGTGACGACGAGGACGCCGATGCCGGCGACGAGGAGCAGCATCAGGGCGGCGAAGCCGTCGAGGCGGAGGTCGAGATCGACGCCGAGCTCGGGGATCCACTCGACGTGCTGCGTCCGCACCCCGCCGTCGACGACGTCGGGGTAGGCGGCGAGCAGCCAGGCGAACGTGACGGCGGACGGGAGCGCGGCGACGGTGAAGACGATGCCCGGACGGGCGGCGGCGCGCCGCGCCAGGGCGATCAGGAGGACCCCGACGAGGAGGTGGAGGACGAGCAGCTCGATCACGACGGGAGCGGGGGGGTCGACCGTCCGGGCCCACTGCGGGTGCCGCGAGTGCGCCGGGGCGAGCGGGCCATGTCCTGCCGCACCCTAGTTGAGCGACCCAGTGCGGCTCCGTCCCGCGGCCCCGTGCGGCGTCAGCGCAGGCGGGTGAAGTTGCCACCCACGAAGCGGTCGTCGAGCGCGTCCTCCTCCGTCGGCGGGATGGCCTCGATCGCCACCGCCCACTGCTCGGCGTCGTCCCGCGGGTCGTACCCGAGGGCCCGTCCGCTGGCGAGGTCCCACCAGGCCCGCCGGTTGGCGGAGATCCCGTACACGCTGGCGAAGCCGAGGTCCGGCGCGCTCGAGGCAGGCATCGACGAGGCGCACCGCGTCGCCGTGGGACAGCCACGTGGCGAGGTGGCGACGGGTCGTCGGGCGATCCCGGAAGCTGCCGATGCGCAGGCAGGCGACGGCGATCCCGTGGCGGTCGTGGTACAGGCTGCACAGCGCTTCGGCGGCTGCCTTGCCGACGCCGTAGAACGTGTCGGGCCGGGCCCGAGTCGCGATCGGCACCGACTCGGCGTGCGCGGTGAAGCCCACTGCGTGGTTGGAGCTGGCGTAGACGATGCGACCGACGCCGCGGGCCACCATCGCCTCCAGCACCCGATGGGTCAGGCGCAGGTGCGTGTCGAGGGCCGTCGCGAAGTCGGTCTCCGCCGCGATGGCGGCGAGGTGGACGACGGCGTCGGCGCCGGTGAGCACGTCGTCGAGGGCGGCGTCGTCCGTCGCGAGGTCGGCCACGACGACGCGATCGGCGAGCGCGCCGTCGAGCGGCACGCGGTCGATGCCGCGGACGTCGTGGCCGGCGGCGGTCAGGCCGCCGACGAGGCAGCGTCCGATGGCGCCGGCGGCGCCGGTGATGGTCACGCGCACCACGTCATCGTGGCACTGCGGTCGTGGTGGCGCGCGTTGGGTGCTCGTCCGGTGGGCGGCGGGCGGTCGCGGTCGGGTCGCGTCAGTCGGCGGCAGCGATGGCGGCGCCCTCGCCGCTGGTGGAGCGCTCCTCCATCGCGTCGGACAGCCCGGCGCGCAGGCGCAGCGGGCGCTCCGGCAGCAGGATGGCGATCACGATGGCGCACGCCATCACGCCGGCGCAGATCAGGTAGATCCGGCTGACGCCGAGCGCCACGCCGTCGACGACCGCCGACCGGGCGTCGGCCGGCAGGGCGGCGATCTCCTCGGGTGAGCGGATCAGGCTGGACGCCTCATCCGCCGGGACACCCGTGCGCGCCGGGATCTCGCTGCGGATCGTCGCGTTGAGCGTCGTGCCGAACACGGCGAGCCCGAAGGAGCCGCCGAGCGAGCGGAAGAACATGACGGTGGCCGTGACGACGCCGAGGTCGCGCATCTGGGCGGCGTTCTGGCTGGCGATCGACGTCGTCGTGAAGACCGACGCGGCCCCGAAGCCCATGAAGATCATCGGCATCACGAGCCAGGAGTACGACGTCTCACCGGTGATCTGGGCGACGCCGAGCAGCCCGATGACCGAGGCGATCGATCCGATGATCGGGAACGGTTTGTAGCGGCCCGTCCTGGCGATCAGCCGACCGATGCCGAACGTCGCCATCGTGACGCCGATCATCTGGGGCAGCATCCGCAGGCCGGACTCGGTCGGCGACACGAACAGCGAGTCCTGGAAGTACAGCGGCAGGAACTGCGCCGCCCCGTAGGTGACGACGCCGGCGCACAGGCCGAGCAGCAAGCAGCACAGGATGACGCGGTCGGTGAACAACCGGGGCGGGATCAACGGCTCGGCGACGTGCCGCTCGACGACGACGAACAGGGCGAGCGTCACCGCGGCGATGGCGAACAGGAGCAGCACGTGCTGCTGGGTCCAGCCGTCGCGGCCCTCCTCCAGCCCGATCATCAACGAGGCGATCGAGATCGACATCAGCGCCACCCCGCCGTAGTCCAGCCGGGCGTCGATGCGCCGGAACGGCAGGCGCAGGGCGAAGTGGCAGACGACGGACACGATGATCGCGAACGGCACGTTGAGGTAGAAGATCCACGGCCACGACCAGTTCTCGATGATGAAGCCGCCGACGAGCGGACCGAGCAGCGCCGAGCCGACGAACGCCAACGTGAAGTACCCGACGTACCGGCCGCGCTCGCGGGGCGGGATGACGTCGCCGATGATGGCGAACGAGAGCGCCTGGATCCCGCCCCCGCCGAGGCCCTGCACCGCCCGTGCCGCGATCAGCTGACCCATCGACTGCGAGGACCCGCACAGGATCGACCCGACCAGGAAGATCAGCATCGCGACCTGGAAGATGCGGCGCCGCCCGTGGAGGTCCGACAGCTTGCCGAGCACCGGCGTGCCGATCGCCGACGTGACGATGTAGGCGGTGCCGACCCAGGCGTAGCTCTCGAACCCGTTGAACTCGCCGGTGATCGTCGGCAGCGCGGTGGCGATGATCGACGTCTCCAGCGAGGCGAGGAGCACGGCCAGCATCAGCGCGCCGAGGACCACCGTCAGCCGCCGCTGGGTGAACCCCGGCACGTTGAACGAAACCGTCACGTCTCGAAAATACGCATGCGGAGGCGTCACCGGACCATCCGGGCGCCACCGAGCGCGGTCGAGGCGGCGCGTCGCGTCAGGCGCCGCTGCCGTACGGGCGGGTGATGATCTCGAGGTAGTGGCCGTCGGGGCTGAGGAAGTAGACGCCGCGGCCGCCGTCGTGGTGGTTGATCTCCTGGGGATGGTGCTGGTGCGGGTCGGCCCAGTGGTCCATCGCCCGGTCGACGATGCGGCCGTAGATCGCCGTGAAGTCGTCCTCGGAGACGAGGAACGCGTAGTGGATGCCGTGGATGTCGCGGTCGCCGGCGGTGGCGAAGTCGAGGCCGACGCCGTTGTCCGTCGTGATCTGCCAGAACGGACCGAGCGCCTCGGGCTCGGCGACCCCGAACAGTTCGGCGAACCAGCGCGCCGCGGCCTCGGCATCGCGCGCCGCCACCACCGTGTGGTTGAGCTGGATGGGCATGTCACCATCCTGCCGAATCCGGACCGGCCCGCGGCGCGACGAGCGTCCTCGCGGCGTAGCGTCGCAGCGCCCCCACCCCCGGCGGGGCGTGAACCACCGTGCCCCGGCTGCCTCCGCTCCTCCACCGCCACATCCCGACGCTCATCGCCGCGCTGCTGGTCACGACGGCACGGTGGTGGACCTCGCGCGGGCGGGTCGTGTTCCACATCCGCCCCGACGAACCCGGGCAACTGGCGATCGCCCGCTACGTCGGCCGCGGCGCCCGCTGGAACATGTTCAACCACAGCACGTGGCGGCCCGCCTACGGGACGTTGATCTCGCCGACGACGTGGTTCACGGACGACCCGGCGACGATGTACCGCGCCGCGCTCGGGGTGAACTCGCTGCTCGGCGGGGTCTCGTGCGTCCTCCTGGCGGTGCTGGCGGCGCGCCTGACCGGGCTGTCGCGGACGATGTGCGCCGTGCTGGCGGCGCTCACCCTGCTCGCCCCGACGGTGCTGTTCACGACGGACTGGGTGTGGTCCGAGGCGCTCGTCCAGACGACGTTCCTCGTCGTGGTGCTCGCCGCGCTGCGGTTCCAGGACACGGCGTCGCTGCGTTGGGGCGTCGTCCTCGTGCTCGGCGCCGCGCTCGGCTTCGCCACCCACAGTCGGCTGCTGCCGCTCGCCGCCCTCGCCGGCGTGCTGATCGTCATCGCGTTGGTCCGCCGGCGACTGCCGCTGTGGCGGGCCGGCGCCCTCCTCGGGTTGCAGGTGCTCGCCCTGGTCGCGCGTCGAGCGCGTACTCCCGCTACCTCGTCGAGCGCATCTGGGACGACCCGGCGGCGACGAACACGGCGGGCGGTGTCGTCGGTCGGCTCGGGCACGTCGGCGCCCTCGGCGCGTCGCTGCTGGGCCAGGTCTGGTACCAGCTCGTCGTGACCGTCGGGGTGGTCGGCCTCGGCACGATCGCCCTCGTCCGCGCCGCTGTGGTCCGGGCAGCGGGGCGGCCGCTCGCTGTCGACGCGCGGGTCGTGCTCGGCGCCGTCGTGCCGCTCGTCGGCCTGTCCATCGTGTTCATGACCGACCGCTGGCGGCCCGACCAGATCGTCTACGGCCGGTACAGCGACGCCGTGATGGCCCCCGTGGTGCTCGTCGGGTTGGCCGCCGTCGTGACGAGCGACCGCCGGCGGCTGCTGATCGACGGCGCGGCCGTCGTCGTCGCGACCGCTGCCATCGGCGCCGGCGTCTACCTCACCAGCGACGACGACCTGCGGGCGCAGTCGCTGCTGCGGCCGATGGTGCTCGGCCTCGTCCCCTACGTGCGCAACGCCCGCCTCCACGTCGTCGACGTGACGATCGTCGCTGTCGCGCTGATGGCGGTCGGGCTCGGCGCGGTCGTCGTGGCCCGGCGCGGGTGGTGGCGCCAGGGCGTCGCCCTGGCGATGGCCGTGGTGGTGCTGTGGGCCGGCTACGTGCGCACCCGCCCGGTGCTCGACGGCGCGCTCAACTCCTGGGCGAGCGCCGGCGTCGTCGAGGAGGTGCGCGACACGATCCTGCCTGCCGGCGCGCCGGTGCGGGCCCGCTTCGTCGACGACGCCCTGATGACCGTCGGGGCGCAGCGGTTGCGAGCGGCGCTGTACGAGTTCTACCTGCCGGAGAACCCGCTCTACGTCGACGGCACGATGCCCGACGGCCGCTTCACGCCCTACGTGTTCGCGCCGCTCGACGACGACGAGCTCGCGGCCACGGGGGCCGAGGTCGTGTGGCGCGACCCGCACGTCGGCATCGGCCTCTGGGTCGAGCCGGCGCCGCCGGGTGCCGGCTGAGGCCGGTTGCCGACACCGTGAGGCGCTCTTACCCTGGGCGCGTGACCCCCGAGCACGCCGCGGCGCTGGAGCCGTTCCTCACCCGTCGCAGCACGGCGGCGCTCTTCCCGCCCGCCCCGACCGCCGCCGAGGTCGACGCCATCCTGGCCGTCGCCACGTCGGTGCCCGACCACGGCAGCCTGCGACCATGGCGGTTCGTCGTGGTCATCGGGAACGCCCGCGAAGCGTTCGGCGCGGCGCTGGTCGAGGCGGCACGGGAGGCGAACCCCGGCCTCGACGAGGGCGCCGCCGAGCGCATCAGGTCGAAGGCGTTCGTGGCCCCGGCGCTGATCGCGGTGGCGGCGCGGATCGACCCGTCGTCCAAGGTGCCGGCGTGGGAGCAGGTCGCCTCCGCCTCGTGCGCCGGCTACGCCATCGCCCTCGCCGCCCACCAGCTCGGTCTCGGCGCGATCTGGAAGAGCGCCCCCGTGCACGAGGGCGCGGCGCTCGAGAAGCTCCTCGACCTGACCCCCGACGACCGCTTCCTCGGCTGGGTCAACGTCGGCCGCACCGGACCGGATCGCGAGACGGCCGTGCGGTCGGTGCCGGACCTGGGTGAGCTCGTGCGGACGCTCGACGTCGACGGAACCCCGCTGCGCTACGACGCCCACGGCTGACAGGATCGATCGATGGCCTCGGTGCACGCTTCCATCACGCCGCCGGTCGCCGAGTGGATCGCGCGCCAGCACATGTTCTTCGTGGCCACCGCGCCGCTCGACGCCGATGGGCACGTCAACCTGTCACCGAAGGGCCTCGACACGCTGCGGGTCCTCGACGACATGACCGTCGCCTACCTCGACCTCACGGGCAGCGGCGCCGAGACCGTGGCCCACGTCCGTCAGAACGGGCGCATCACGCTGATGTGGTGCGCGTTCGATGGTCCGCCGCGCATCGTGCGCGTCCACGGCCGCGGCGAGGTCGTCGCGCTCGACGACCCGCGGATCGCCGGCCGGTTCGAGGACATCCCGGGCGCCCGCGCCGTCGTCATCGTGCACGCCGAGCGGATCAGCGACAGCTGCGGCTACTCCGTGCCGCGGTACGCCTTCGAGGGGCACCGGTCCAAGCTCGTCGAGTGGGCCGACCACCGCGGCCCCGACGGCCTCGTGGCGTACCGGGCCGAGAAGAACGCCACCTCCATCGACGGCCTCCCGGCGTTCTAGCCGTCCGAGTGTTTCGTGCACCCGAGTGTTTGGTGCGGGGCCTCCCCGCACCAAACACTCCGATGTCGCACGGTCTGACATCGTTGCCGGCATGACGGACCTGACCCAGTGCACGGCGACCGAGCTGCTGGCGATGTACGCCGACGGGTCGGCCTCGCCCGTGGAGGCGACGCGCGCCGTGCTCGACCGCATCGAGGCCGTGAACCCGACGATCAACGCCTTCGCCCACCTCGCCCCGGAGGAGGCGATGGCCGCCGCGGCGGCGTCCGAGATCCGCTGGCAGCGCAAGGACCCGGTCGGCCCACTCGACGGCGTCCCGACCACCATCAAGGACCTCGTGCTGACGAAGGGCTGGCCGACCCGCCGTGGCAGCCACACCGTCGACCCCGATCAGCCGTGGGACGTCGACGCCCCGGCGACGGCCCGCCTCCGCGAGGCCGGCGCCGTCCTCGTCGGCAAGACGACGACGCCCGAGTTCGGGTGCAAGGGGGAGACGAACTCCGACCTCACCGGGCTGACGCGCAACCCGTGGGACCCGTCGAAGACCCCGGGCGGATCGTCCGGCGGCACGGCTGCCGCGGTGGCGGCCGGGCTCGGACCGCTCAGCGTCGGCACCGACGGCGCCGGGTCGGTGCGCATCCCGGCGGCGTTCTGCGGCAACGTCGGGCTCAAGCCGAGCTTCGGGCACGTGCCGGCCTACCCGTTGTCGCCGTTCGGCACCGTGTCGCACCTCGGCCCGCACACCATGAGCGTCACCGACGCGGCCCTGATGTTGAACGTGTTGCAACGACCCGACGCCCGCGACTGGACGTCGCTGCCGCCGACGGATGTCGACCACCTCGCCGGGCTCGACGACGGCGTCACCGGGATGCGCGTCGCCTACTCGGCGCGGCTCGGCTACGCCGACGTGCACCCGGAGGTCGCGGCCGCGGTCGCGCAGGCGGTGCAGGACCTCGCCGCGGCCGGTGCCATCGTCGAGGCCGTCGACCCGGGGTTCGACGATCCGCTGGAGATCACGACGGGCCTCTGGTTCACCGGCGCGTGGACGCTGTGGAACACGCTCACGCCGGAGCAGCAGGCCGTCACGGACCCCGACTTCGCGGCCGAGGCGGAGCTCGGCTCGCACCTCAGCAACCTCGACGTGCAGCGGTTGATCCTGCGCCGCGGTGACCTCGGATCGCGGATGCGCCAGTTCATGCAGCGCTTCGACCTGCTCGTCACGCCGACCGTCGCCGTGCCGGCCTTCGAGGCGCGGCCGGCGGGGAGCGAACCGCTGACGCCCGAGGCGATGCTCGGCTGGACGCCGTTCTCGTACCCGTTCAACCTGACCCAGCAGCCGGCGATCACGGTGCCGTGCGGGCTCACGTCGGACGGGTTGCCGATCGGCCTGCAGCTCGTCGGCCCGATGTTCGCCGACGCCCTGGTGCTGCGCGCGGCGCGGGCGTACGAGCAGCTGCACCCGGTGCCGCGCCCCCCGATCTGAGCCCCTGCTCCGGCCCATCCGAGTGTTTCGTGCATCCGAGTGCTTCGTGGGGGGCCTCCCCGCACGAAACACTCCGGTGCAGCAAACACTCGGATGGTCAGGGCTGGAGGGTCGGGCCCATCGGGGTGGCGGCGGGGATGTCGCCGGCTGCGACGACGGCCCTGGCGATCGGGGTCAGCAGCTCGACGAGGCGGGTGAACGCAGCATCGTCGAGGGCGGCGTAGGCGCCCACCGCGACGGCGTCGGTGCGGTCCTCGAGCTCCTGGCGCAGCGCGGCGCCGGCGGCGGTCAGCGCGCCGTCCGTCGTCATGAGGCCCCGGTCGGCGAGGCGCAGGACCATCGCCGTCCACTCGGCCTCGTCGTAGTCGCGGGCCCGTTCGATCATCTGGCGCGGGACGTTGCCGCCGGCCTCCTGGAGGACGTTGCACTCGCGCCCGCCGAGCCCGAGTGACGTGAGCACGGCGACGTGGCCATCGCCGCGGTGCTCGCGCAGCGAGGTCGCGGCATGCCACAAGACGTCGAGCGGGTCGTCCGGCCAGGCCGAGCGCGGCGTTGGCGGCGAACAGGGCACGGCCGTCGACCGGCGCCGCGCGCGCCGCCGTGGCGGCCAGCTCGGCGGCTGCGGCGACATCGGCCTCGGCCACGTCGGCGAGGGCCCGCTGCAGCGCGGCCCGTGCGCCCGCCGCACGGGCCGCGAGCGCGACGTCGGGCCCGGCGACCGTCCACGCCGCGGGCAACGCCTTGGCGACCCGCGACGGCGCGAAGTTGTAGAACAGGGCCTGCACGACCTCCGGACCGACGGCGCCGAGCGGTGCCGCCCGACCGGCGAAGTAGCCCATCCAGAACCCCGTGTAGCCGGCGTCGGTCAGCGCACCGATCGCCTCCGGGGCGAAGTAGCTGACCGCATGGATCGGCTCCAGGCGGCGCCAGACATCACGGGCGAGCGCGGGATCGCGGGTCATCGACCCAGTGTGGCGGGCGCGTCAGCTCGCCGCGGTGCCGGGCAGATCGGCGTCGTCGGGCTCGCGACCGTGGACGTACCAGGCGGCCAGCACACCGCCCACGGCGCCGAACAGGTGGCCCGTGAAGGAGATGCCGGGACGCGGCAGCAGGCCCCACAGGATCCCGCCGTAGAACAGCAGCACGACGATCCCGCCGAGGATCCACAGCGGCTTGCCGGCGAAGAAGCCCCGCACCACGAGGTACGTCAGGTACCCGAACACGAGGCCGCTGGCGCCGATGTGGACGGTGCCCGGCGCGGCGAACAGCCACGTGCCGAGCCCGCTCGTCAGGGCCACGATGACGGTCACCTCGACGAAGCGCTTGGCGTCGCCGATGGCGATGAACGCCCCGAGCAGGGCGAACGGGAGCGTGTTGGCGACGAGGTGGCCGAGGCCACTGTGCAGGAACGGGGTCAGCGGGATGCCGATGAGGCCACGCATCGTCCGCGGTCGGATGCCCCAGCGGTCGAAGTTCGTGCCGGGCAGCAGGTCGATGATCTCCAGCCCCCACATCACCGCGAGCATCCCGGCGACGAGCAGGAGCGGCCCGAACGGCGACTCATCCTCGGAGCGGCTGGGACCACCATGCCCGGAGCGGACGGGACCACCATGCCCGGAGCGGCCAGGACCACCTTGCCCGGAGCGGCCACGACCCACTGCGGCCATCGCTCAGCAGCCTGCTGTCCATGCTCGGTACGCGGACCGGGATCGTGCGTGGGCTGCCGACCATGACACCCAGGACCTACCGCGCCGCTCCGGGATGACGGCTCTGCTCGCGATCGCGGCGGATGTTCGCTCGCTTGCCGCGGATCGTCGTGCGCTTGATGGCGTCGATCACGGCGTCCGCTGCCGACGCCGGCACGTCGACCGTCGAGAACGTCTCGGTGACGTTGATCGGGCCGATGTCCTTGCCGGTGAGGTCGGACTCGTTGGCGATCGCCCCGACGAGGTCGCCCGGGCGGATGCGGTCCTTGCGGCCGAGGTTGATGAACAGCCGCGTCTTCGACCCGGGCGGCGACTGGAAGCGGCCACCGGGCTTGCCGGGCGCGTCGCGCGGCGCGGGACGGTCGCTGCGGTAGCCGGTGTCGCGGTCGCGCCAGCGGTCCTTGCCGCCCCCGCTGCGGTCGCTGCGCTGGTCGCGCGGCACGAACGCCGGGATCTCGACCTCTTCGTTCTCCTGGGTGCGGGCCTCGTGCGTGACCTTCAGGGCGGCCAGGGCGACGGCGTGCAGGTCGGCGTCGGCGGTCAGCCCGTCGAGGATCGGGGCGAAGCGCTCCAGGTCATCGGCCGTCATCGCCGCGCGCACGGCGGTCGCGGTGGCGTCGAGCTGGCGCGAGCGCAGCTCGGCCACGGACGGCACCTGCTCGACGGGGATCTGGCGCTTCGTGGCCCGCTCGATGTTGGCGAGCAGCCGCAGCTCCCGCGGCTCGGCGAGGGTGATGGCGACGCCCTCGCGGCCGGCCCGCCCGACGCGGCCGATGCGGTGGACGTAGGCGTCGGGTGCTGACGGCACGTCGTAGTTGACGACGTGGGTGAGGATGTCGACGTCGAGGCCGCGGGCGGCGACGTCGGTGGCGATGAGCAGCTCGGCGGTGCCGTTGCGGAGGCGGCCCATGACGCGGTCGCGGCCCTCCTGGTTCATCCCGCCGTGCAACGCCTCCGCCCGGTAGCCCCGACCGTTGAGCGTCTCGGTCAGCTCGTCGACCTCGGTCCGCGTGCGGCAGAACACGATCGCCGCCGCCGGCTCCTCGACGTCGAGGATGCGCCCGAGGGCCGCCGCCTTGTGGGCCCGCGTCACGACGAACGCCCGCTCGGTGATCAGCCGCGGCGCGCCGTCGTCGGCGGCCGTGCGCTCGATCTCGATGCGCACCGGGTCGCGCATGAAGCGGCGGGCGATGCGCTCGATGCGTGGCGGCATCGTCGCCGAGAACAGGACGGTCTGGCGGCTGTCGGGCGTCGCCGTGAGGATCGCCTCGATGTCCTCGGCGAAGCCCATGTCGAGCATCTCGTCGGCTTCGTCGAGCACGACGAGGCGCACGGCGTCGAGGGCGAGCGTGCCCCGGTTGATGTGGTCGATCGCCCGGCCCGGCGTGGCGACGACGATGTGCACGCCGTCGCGCAGGGCGCCGAGCTGGCGGAAGATCGGCTGCCCGCCGTAGACCGGCACGACCTTGGCGCCGATGCCGCGCCCGTAGCGGTAGCACGCCTCGGACACCTGCACGGCCAGCTCGCGGGTCGGCACGAGCACGAGGGCGATGGGGTCACCGGCCGGGTCGTCGATGAGCTGCAGCGCCGGCAGCGCGAAGGCGGCCGTCTTGCCCGTGCCCGTGGCGGCCTGCCCGAGCACGTCGCGGCCGGCGAGCACCTGCGGGATGGCGTCGCGCTGGATCGGCGTCGGCTCCTCGTACCCGAGGGCGGTGACCGCCTCGAGCAGGCGAGGCTCCAGACCGAGGTCGGCGAAGACCGTCATGGCGTCACCGCGCTGTGCCTTGAACCGGCCGGGCTCGACCTCGGTGGCTTCGCCGCGATCGAGCATCCGCTGGACGTGCAGCTCGGCGGTGCGCCGCTCGACGGTGTCGGCGAACGAGTGGTCGACGTGCGGCCGGTAGACGAAGCGGTGCGCCGTCATCTCCTCGAGCGTGTGCGGCTCGGCCAGGAACTCGAGCATCGCGGCGTGGCGCCGGGGGATGACCGCGGCGAACCCGTCGAGCAGCCGCAGGAACTCCTCGCGGCCCTCGATGACGCCCTTGTGGTGGAACGTCACGTACCAGCGGGCGTCCTCGTCGCGGACCTTGGCCAGGCTCGCCTCGAAGTCCTCGAGGTCGCTCCACACGTCGCCGTAGTAGGGGCCGAAGCCGGTGAGGTCGATGTCGGACAGGAAGAACACGTCGCCGCCGATCCGGAAGCCGCTGTGGCCGCGGGTGTGCCCGGGCAGGTGCACCGCCTCGACGGTCGTGCCGCCGCCGAGGTCGAAGACGTGACCGTCGGTGAAGCCGTGGGCGTCGGGTCGTGGCGTGAAGCTGAACTCCTCGACGACGGTGGTCGCGAACTCGTGGTCGATCGGCATGCCGTACACGTCCATCAGGCCCTGCAGGCTCTGCACGCCCGGGAGGTCCTCGACGTGGACGTGGACCCGGGCATCGGGGAACGTGCCGTTGCCGGCGACGTGATCCTCGTGGCTGTGGCTGTTGACGATGGCGTCGACGGGGACCGGCGCGCCGCGCTCGACGACCGTCACCGACGGGTCGATCAGCAGCGCCTCGGACGTGCCGTGCACGAGCAGCGTGTTCCCGGACGGGTAGGCGCCGTTACCGGGTCCGGCCAGCACGCTGACGGTGTCCGTCAGCTGCCGTCGATCGTCGCCCCAGTCCGTGGTCACCGTTCGAACGTACCGTTCACGCGGCCAGACCGCGCACGTCGGCGAACTGCGTCCGGCTGAGCCTGGCGTAGAGCCCGCCGAGGGCGACGAGCTCGTCGTGGGTGCCACGCTCGACGACGCGGCCACCGTCGACGACGGCGATCTCGTCGGCGGCCCGCACCGTCGCCAGCCGGTGGGCGATGACGATCGACGTCCGGTCGGCGAGCGCCCCGGCGAGCGCGGCCTGGACGGCAGCCTCGGAGCCGGCGTCGAGGTGGGCCGTGGCCTCGTCGAGGACCACCACGCCGGGGTCCTTGAGCAGCAGCCGGGCGATGGCGATGCGCTGCTTCTCGCCACCTGACATGCGGTGGCCGCGGTCGCCGACGACCGTGTCCATGCCGTCGGCCATGCGCGCGACGACGTCCCACACCTCGGCCTTGCGCAGGGCGTCCTCGAGCTGGGCGTCGGTGGCGTCGGGCTTGGCGTAGCGGAGGTTGGCAGCCAGCGTGTCGTGGAAGAGGTGGACGTCCTGGGCGACGACGCCCACGGTGCTCCGGACGTCGGCGAGGGTCGTGTCGCGCAGGTCGACGCCACCGATGCGGATCGTCCCGCCGGTCGGGTCGTAGAGGCGCGAGACGAGACCGGCGAGCGTCGACTTGCCGGCGCCGGACGGGCCGACGAGCGCCAGCGTGTGGCCGGGCTCGACGCGCAGGCTGATGCCGTGGAGGACCTCCTCGGGCACCGTGTCCTCGAGTGCGGCGAGGCCCTCCAGCGAGGCCAGCGACACCTCGGCGGCGGTCGGATAGCGGAAGTGGACGTCGTCGAGCTCGACGGCGACCGGCCCGGACGGCAGGGCCTGCGGCGCGGTGGCGTCGACGATGGTCGGCTCCAGGTCGAGCACCTCGAGCACCCGCTCGAAGCTGACGAGCGTGGTCATCACGTCGACCTGGACGTTGGACAGCGACGTGAGCGGGCCGTAGAGGCGGTTGAGGTACGAGGTGAGGGCGACGAGCGTGCCGATGCCGAGCGAACCGGCGATGGCCATCACGCCGCCGATGCCGTAGACGAGGGCGGCGGCGAGCGAGGCGAGCAGGCCGAGGGCGGTCATGACGACGCGGGAGTACATCGCGGAGGTGATGCCGATGTCGCGGACCCGGCCGGCGCGCGCCGCGAACTGCTCGGACTCCGTGCCGGGGTGGCCGAACAGCTTGACGAGCAGGGCGCCGGAGACGTTGAAGCGCTCGGTCATCATCTGGCCCATCTCGCCGTTGAGGCGGTACTTCTCACGCGTGATGTCGGCGAGGCGCGAACCGACCCAGCGGGCGGGCAGCACGAAGAGGGGCAGCAGGGCCAGGGCGAGCAGGGTGATCGGCCACGACAGGAAGAACATCGCCGCGAGCGTGGTCACGACGGTCACGACGTTGCCGACGACGCTGGACAGCGTCGACGTGAACGCCTGCTGCGCGCCCTGCACGTCGGAGTTCAGGCGCGACACGAGGGCGCCGGTCTGGGCCCGGCTGAAGAAGCCGATCGGCATGCGCTGCACGTGGTCGAAGACCTGCGTGCGCAGGTCGTTGATCAGGCCCTCGCCGATGCGGGCGGAGAACCAGCGCTGGACCAGGCCGATCGCCGCCGGAGACGATGGCGAGGACGGCGACGAGCCCGGCGAGCCCGACGACGAGGCCGGTGCGCTGCTGCTCGATGCCCTGGTCGATGATCGCCCGGTAGATGAGCGGGGTGGCGGCGCCGACGAGGGCGTCGACGATCACGAGGCCGAGGAAGAGGCCGATCGCGAGGCGATAGGGCCGGGCGAAGCCGGCGATGCGCCGGATCGTGCCGGCGCGCAGCTTGTGGGTGGTGACGCTGCGGTCACGGGAGAGGGAGCGTGCTCCAGGGGGCATGTGGTGGATCCCTTTCGGCGGGAGTCAAGGTCGTGAGGTCATCTCATGATGAGGTAAACTCACTACATGCCCGATGCATTCCCGGCCGGGCAGGAGCGCGACGTCGCCGTCGAGGTCGCCGAGCTGCTCGGCTCCGTCTCGCGGCGCATCCGCATGGCCGCCAACCGCGACCTCGGGCCGCTCGGCATCACCTGGTCGCAGCTGCGCGCCCTGCGGACGGTCGCCCGCTGCGACGGCGCGATCCGCATGAGCGACCTCGCGGCGCGCCTCGGCATCGCCCGCCGCTCGGCCACGTCCGTGGTCGACGACCTCGTCGACCATGGGCTGCTCGAGCGGCGCGACGACCCGCGGGATCGGCGGGCCGTGCAGGTCGTGGTCACGCGCGGCGGGCACCCGCCTCCTGCGTGGGCTGCGGGACCGGCGGCGCTCGGCGGCGCGGGAGGTGACCGCGGCCCTGCCGGCCGCGGCCCTGGTGACGCTCCGGGACCTGCTCCGCCGCCTCGACGCGGGTGCCGGCTGACGCCGGCCGGGCGCCGATTACGACGTGGGCGTCTGCTGGTACAGGGCGAGCTTCCACCCGCCGTCGCGGCGGACGTAGACGCTCGCCATGACCCCGACGAACGACGGACCGTCGTCGCGGTGCCCGGTGCCCACGTAGACCAGCGCCCGGACGTCGTCGTCGACGGGCACGACGCGGATGTCGGCCATCTCGTAGGACGCCCACGGCGGCGCCTTGCCGAGCGCGGCGACGACGTCGTCGCGGGTCATCACGCTGCCGTCGGCCAGCACCATCAGGGCCTCGGCGGTCATCGTCCGGCCGTAGAAGTCGTCGCCCGTGCCCTCGCACAGCGACGCCCAGCCGGCGCGTTCCAGCTCGATCAGCTCGTCCATGGCGGGCGGGCTACCCCCGCCGGCAGGCCTGCAACCGGGTCGCATCGAGTCAGGCGTCGACGACCGCGCCAGTGGCGCCGTCGCGGCGGCGGTGGCGGATGCCGTCGGTCGCGTTCCACGACGTCGTCACGAAGGCGTCGTCCTCGACCCGCTGCCACGCCGCCCCGCTGACGAGCACCTCGAACATCGGCGAGCCGGCGAGCGCCTCGGGATCGAAGCCGCTGGCCTCGGCGTGGGCGCGCAGGATGCGCTCGGCGAGGTCGACGTCGGTGACGCGGGCGGCGACGCCGAACAGCTTGCCCTCGCCGCCGACGTCGTCCTTGTCGGCGAGCGCCGTGACGAGCGAGATCCGGGCGTCACGCTCGACGTCCTGGCACTTCGTCGATCCCGGCATCATCCCGACGTACAGGCGCCCCTCGTGGAAGGCGACCTCGATGGGGCTGACCCGCGGCGAGCCGTCCCGACGGATCGTGCCGAGCATGCCGAGGCCGGACGCCCCGAAGCGGGCGGCCACCGGCGCGGCGATCTCGGGGGCGGTCGACTGGAGGTCGTGGAAGCTGATCACGCCACCATCGTGCGGGATCATCCCTGACATCTCCTGTCAGTGATGCGACCTACCCTGGCGGCATGCGCGCCAGCCGGCTCGTCCAGTTGCTGCTGCTGCTGCAGCGGCGCGGCCGCACGACGGCGAGCGAGCTGGCGACGGACCTCGAGGTCTCGGTGCGCACGATCTACCGCGACGTCGAGGCGCTCAGCGCGGCGGGCGTGCCGATCTACGGCGAGAGCGGGCCGGGCGGTGGGATCCAGCTCGTCGGTGGCTACGAGACGCGCCTGACCGGGCTCACGGGTCGCGAGGCGACCGCGCTCGGGCTGGCCGGCATCCCGTCGGCTGCCGCCGAGCTCGGCCTCGGGAACGTGCTCGTGGCGGCGCAGTCGAAGGTCGACGCCGCCCTGCCGCCCGAGCTGCGGGCCCGCTCGGCGCGGCTCCGCGAGCGCTTCCTCGTCGACGTGCCCGGCTGGTTCCGCGCCCCGGAGGCCGTGCCGGCGCTCGCCGCGCTGGCGGGCGCGCTGTGGGACGGGCGGTGCGTCGACATCGAGTACCGGCGGCCGAGTGGCACCGTGCGGCGCCGGATCGGCCCGCTCGGCCTCGTCCTCAAGGGCAGCACCTGGTACCTCGTGGCGATGGCGCGGGACCCCGACGGCATCCGCACGTTCCGGGTCGGGCGGGTCGGTGCCGTGACGGCGCTCGACGAGCCGGCCGACCGCCCGGCCGACTTCGACCTGGCGGCAACGTGGGCCGACATCGGCGCCTCGTTCGAACGCGACCTGCGGCGGTACGTCGTCCACGCCCTCGTCCCGGGCGACGAGCTCTGGCGCCTCCGCCACGCCCTGCCCGAGCCGTCGGCGACGCGGGCCGTCGAGAGCGCCGGCCCGCCGGGCCCCGACGGTCGGTGCACGGTCGTGGTCCACAGCGAGTCGCTGGAGGTCGCCCACGACGAGCTGCTGCGCGTCGGCCGGGCCCTCGAGGTGACCGCCCCGCTCGAGCTGCGCGACGGCCATCGCCGCCACCGGCCGCGCCCTCGCCGCCAACCACGGGGGATCCGGATTTCGCCAACTGTTCGTCGAAATCGACCAGTAATTGGTGGATCTCACCGAATAGTTGGGGAATCCGGGCGCGACACCGGGCGGGCGGCAACCCCGGGGAGGAGGGTCGGCGCCCGCCCGGCGAGCGGTGCGGGGCCGCGCCGCCGGCCGACACGGCCAGCGGGCGCGGTGGGCAGCGTCAGCCGGAGACGCTCACCCCGTCGAACTCGATGTGGCCGGAGCGGTACCACGTCAGCCCGGCGACCTTGTCGCTGGAGGCAAGGCCGACGATCGGGTACAGGATCGGGATGTTCGGCATCGCCTCGTCGATGGCCCGCACGAGCTCCTCCTGGGCGGCCGGCCGCCCATCGCCGGGCTTCAGCGCCTCCAGCCACGCCGCCTTCACCTCGGGCGCGATCTCCCGTCCGGGGTTCGAGAAGCTCTCGTCATTGAAGTACACCTGCGTCGTCTCCGACGGGTCGACGCGGCCGGGGAACGGCGAGACGATGGCGTCGTAGGCGTTCTGCACGAAGAAGGCGTCGGCGAGCTGCGGGTTCTGCTCGACGTTCATGGTGATGCCGATCTCGGCGAACTGCGCCTGCAGGATCTCCGCGAGGCGCACGTACACCGGCTGCACGGACACGCCGGCGTTGAACGTGAAGCCGTCCTCCAACCCGGCCTCGGCCATCAGCTCCTTGGCCCGGTCGACGTCGTAGGTGGTCGAGTCGCCGAGGTCGTCGACGAAGTACGTCGTGCCCGGCGGCGACCCACTGCGTCGCCGCGGTGCCGTAGCCGAACATGAGGCCCTCGACGATCGCCTCGCGGTCGATGGCGTGGCTCATCGCCTGGCGGACGAGCGGGTTGCCGAACTCGCTCTTCGTGCGGTCGGGCTGGAAGTGGTACGTCTCGATCGACTGGTACTCGTCGACGTTGAACTCGCCGCCGTCCCTTGACCTCGTCGATCTGGCTGACGTCGAGCGGGGCGGCGTCGATCTGGCCCGCTTCAGGGCGTTGAGCCGGGTCTGGGCGTCGGGGAAGTAGTGGATCTCGATGTGTCCGGGCCCGGCGTACTCGGCGTCCCAGTAGTCCGGGTTGCGGTCGTAGATGGCGATCTCGCCGTCGCGGTACTCCACGCAGCAGGTACGGACCGGTGCCGACCGGCTTCGTGTCGAGGTCCGGGTTCTCGAACGCGGCCGGGCTGAGCTGCATGCCGGGCCGCGTCGCCAGCTGGTTCGGCAGCGTGGCGTCCGGACGGTTGAGCACGAAGCGCACGTGAGTCGGGTCGATGACCTCGACCGATGACACGCTGGCGAGGTACGCCTTGACGCCCGAGCCCTCGACCGTCGTGGCTCGCTCGAAGTTCGCCTTGACGGCCTCGGCGTCGAACGGCGTGCCGTCGGAGAACGTGACGCCCTCACGCAGGGTCATCTCGAACGTGAGGTCGTCGACGAACGCCCACTCGGTGGCGAGGCCCGGCTCCAGCTCGGCCTCCGGCGTCTGGTGGATGAGGCGCTCGTACACCGGGGCGAGGTAGTTCTGGTCGTAGCCGTTGCTCGAGCGGTGCGGGTCGAGCCGGCTCGGGATGTTGCCGGCGCCGTAGCGCAGCGTGGCGTCGGGGTCGCCGGCCGGGATCGAACCCGCTGGTGTCGAGGCGGCGGACGTCGAGCCGGCCGGCACCGACGCTGCCGGCGCGGAGCCGTCGGACGTCGCGGCCGTGTCGTCATCGTCGTCGGCGCCGCCGCATGCGGCCACCACGAGGGCGAGGCCGGCGACGGCGAGGGCCCATCGCGGCACACACGTACGGGATCGATCGATCATTGGGAACCTTTCGAGGGGGCGGTCACGGGGGCCACCCGGCAGTCGGGTGCACCCACACCGACGGTACGGGGACCTGACACGCGCATCAACTTCTGAGCCTTGGAAGCGACCGCGGCGGACGATGTCACGTCCTCGACGTGACGTCGCTGTCAGTGCAGGGCGGTCTCCCGGGTCAGCCGGCGGGCGACCCACAGCGTCGCGGCGAGCAGCGCGCCGCCGAGCGCGAGCGTCACGACGAGCGGCGGGCGGTCCCGCCACGAGGCCATCGCATCGATGTCGATCCCGCCGAAGTCGGGGCTGACGACGAGCTCCATCAGCGCCGCCGGCACGAGCGCCGGGAGCAACCGGAGCAACCCGCCCACCACGCCCCAGCGGTAGAAGCACGTGCCGACGATCCATCCGGCGACGTAGTAGGCGGCGACGACGAGGGCGTTGTCGACCGCCACGCGCGGCAGGTCCGCCCACGCCAGCTCGGCATCGCTGCGCAGCGCCTGCGTCCAACCGTTGGCGTCGTACACCAGCCGCTCCACGGCGAACCCGACGACGTTCAGCAGCGCCACGAGCCCGGCGATCACGCCCATCGCGATCGTCGCCGCCCCGGACACGGTCCGCCTGGTCGCCCCGTTGCGCACGAGCATCCGCAGGAACGTCGTCATGATCGTGATGCCGGCGCCGAAGATGACGTAGCGCTGCCAGCCGGCCACGACGGACTGCCACAGGCTCTCGTCGACCGAACCCCAACGGCCGACCGCGGCGACGACGGCGGCGTACACGACCACGGACGCGAGCCACACCAACCCGAGCCAGACGAGGTGGCCGAACACCACGATCTGGGCCGCCGGCACGAGCGTCGAGGGGGTCGGCCGCGCCGCCGGTGAGATGGTCGGGGACGAGGTGGAGGTCATCATCGGACGTTCTCCTGGGAGGTCAGGGCGACGAACAGGTCCTGCAGCGGGATCGGCCCGAGCTCGACGCCGGCAGCGGCAGCCTGCTCGCGGAGGCCACCGTTGAAGTGACCGAACACGACCGCCGACTTCGTCGCGCCGAGCGAGCGGGTGGACAGCACGTGCATCCCTGTCGTGATCTCGTCGACCGCCGCGGCGGGCCCGGTGATCGCCACGCCGCGTGACCGCAGCTCATCGGCCGACTGGTGCGTCAGCAGGGCGCCGTGGTCGATGATCACGACGCCCTCGAAGAGCGCCGCCATCTCGTCGATGAGGTGCGTCGACACCACGATCGTGCGCGGCTGCGCCATGTACTCGGCGAGCAGCTCGTCGTAGAACGCGTACCGCGACGGCGCGTCCATGCCGAGGTGCGGCTCGTCGAACATCGTCAGCGGCGAGCGGGTGGCGAGGCCGATCGACACGGCGAGCGCCGAGCGCTGCCCCTTCGAGAGGGCGCCGACCTTCTTGCGGCCGACCTCGATGTGGAACCGCTCGAGCAACCGGTCGGCGGTGTCGTGGTCCCAGCGCGGACGCAGCGAACCGGCGATCGACACGGTGTCGCGGATGGAGAGGTCACCGTTGAAGTCGCCGTCGTCACGCACGAAGCAGGTGTCGGCCATCAGGCGGGCGTCCTCGTAGGGGTCGCCGCCATCGACGCGGACGGTGCCGGCGCTGGGTCGGCGGTAGGCGGCGATCGTGCTCAGCAACGTCGACTTGCCGGCCCCGTTGCGGCCGAGCAGCCCGACGATGGTGCCGCCGGGGATGGTGGTGGTCACGGCGTCGACCGCGGTCGTCGTGCCGAAGCGCACGGTGACGTCGCTCAGCTCGACGGTGTGGCCGGTCATGCCCGGCGCGGCGACGTCGTCGCGGTCGCTGCTGCTCATGCTCGTCCCTTCGTGGTGGCGGTGGCGGTGTGGCGGCGCGGATGGCATCGACGATGTCGTCGGGGGGATCGACAGGCGGCGGGCCTCGGCGATCACCGGCGCGAGGACGTCGTCGAAGAAGCGGGCCCGGCGCTCGTCGCGGAGCCGCTCGCCCGACCCGGGCGTGACGAACATGCCGAGGCCCCGCTTCTTGTAGAGGAGGCCGTCGTCGACGAGCTCCTGGAACGCCTTGGCGACGGTGGCCGGGTTGATGCGGTGGTACGCGGCGTACTGGTTCGTCGACATCACCTGCTCGTCGTCGGCGAGGGTCCCGCCGAGGATGTCCTCGCGGAGCTGCCCGGCGATCTGCCGGTAGATCGGCGTCCGGTCGTCGAACGCCGGCCCGCTCATGCGCAGCCTCGTTGGTTCATTACTCGACTAATGAACCAGAGAACTCCGGGCGGCGCAACCCCCCGTGACCGACGTCACAACCGAGGTGCGGGACGCCTCGACGACCGACGTACCGTGCACGGCATGAGCACCGCGCCGCCGCGATCACACGCGTCCGTGCTCGTGACGTTCGGGCTCGTCCTCGCCACGATGGCGATGGGCTACGGCGCGCTGTTCAGCATGCTCGACGACATCCGCGACGACTACGGGATCACCTCGACCCAGCTCGGTGCCGTCCTCGGGATGGGCTTCTTCGCCGGCTTCCTCGCCCAGATCCTCATCGCCCCGCTCGCCGATCGCGGCCATGCCCGGCGCCTCGTGCTGGTCGGCATGGGCCTCAACGTCGCCGGCCTCCTCGTGATGGCCGCATCGCGCGACTTCGTCCCGTACCTCGCCGGGCGCTTCGTGATGGGGATCGGCGTCGGCATGGCCGTCCCGGCGGTGCGGCGCATCCTGATCCTCTCCGACCCCGAGCACATCGGGCACAACCTGGGGCGGTTGCTCGCCGCCGAGGTCGGTGGGTTCGCCGCCGGCCCGGCCGTCGCTGCGCTGCTGGTCGGGCCGCTCGGGATCCCTGGTCCCTTCCTCGTGATCGCCGGCGGCAACGTCGTCGCCATCCCGTTCGTCGTGCGCAACTCCCGCCCGACGCGCACGGTCCCGGACGATGTGCCGTCGCAACGGCTGGCGTTCGACCTGCTGCGCATCCGCCCGTTCGCCGGCGCGGTCCTGCTCGGCTGCGCGGTGTGGGTGATGATCGGCTCGTTCGACGCCCTGTGGTCGATCTCGCTCGACGACCTCGACACGGCCGAGTGGATCGCCAACCTCGGCATCACCCTCTTCGCCCTGCCGCTCGTGATCTTCGGAGCGATCGGCGGCCGCCTCGCCCAGCGCGTCGGACCGTTCCGCGTCGGCACCCTGGGTCTGCTGCTCGGGGCCGGCTTCATGATCGCCTACGGGCTCGTGCCGTCAGGCGTGGCGATGTTCGCGGTGGCGATGGTGCACTCCGTCAGCGACGGGCTCACCGTGTCGAGCACCGGCGTCGCCGTCGGCATGGTCGTGCCCGGCGACCGTCAGGCCGGTGCCCAGGGCTTGCTCGGCGGCGCCCAGACGCTGATGGCGGGCGTCACGGCACTGGTCGCCGGGGCGATGTACGACCAGTTCGGGCGCACCACCGCCTACGTCGTGGCGGGCGGGGCGATGCTCGCGCTGATCGCCGGCGGGCTGTTGCTCGCCGGCCCGGCGTGGCGCCTGCGCGACGACTCGCCCACGGCGCCCGTCGCCATCCCCGCCGTCGACTGAGCACCGGACCCCCGAACTGTTCGGGGAGACGGACGCCAGGCGTCCGGAATCCCGAACAGTTGGGAGTTGCGCCCCCTCCGGGTCAGCCGGACTGCGGCATGGCGGCGAAGACGCCGGTGGCCCGCAGCTCGTCGAGGAACTCGGCGGTGTAGGCGCGCTCGGGGTCCTTGCGCACGGCCTCGTCGAGGCGGTGGGCGTCGTCGCCGACGAGGATCCGCCAGCGCCCGTTGCGCACGCCCTCGAGGATGATCGTCGCCGCCTCGCCCGCCGAGGTCGGCGCGTTGTCGCGGAAGCCCTCGGCCATGCCGACCATCAGGTTGCGCAGGTCCTCGTCGGAGGCCGCCGACACGTCGACGCCGCGCCCGCCGATCCGCTCGCGCAGCTGGGCGACCTGCTCCTCGTCGAGCTCCTTCGGATCGCGCCCGAAGTAGGAGCCGGAGTTGAACACGATCGAGGTGCCGATGTGGCCCGGCATCACGACGGACACCCCGATGTGCGGCGCGGTGTTGGCGAGGTCGGTGATGAGCGCCTCGCTGAAGCCCTTCACCGCGAACTTGGCGGCGCTGTAGGCGGTGTGCGACGTCGTCGGGCCGAGCGTCGCCCAGAACCCGTTGACGCTGCTCGTGTTGACGATGCGCGCCTCCTCGCTCCGCAGCAGCAGCGGCAGGAACGTGCGCACGCCGAGGTAGACGCCACCCCAGCAGACGTTGAAGACCTGCTCCCACTCCTCCCGCGAGTCGTTGACGCATCGAGCCGCCGCCGCCGATGCCGGCGTTGTTGAACAGCAGGTCGATGTGGTCCGTCGCGTGGGCGCTGGCGACGTGGTCGCGGAACGCGACGAGGTCGGCCTCGCTCGACACGTCGGCGACGAACGACGTCACCGTGGCGTCGGGCGACTCGGCCGCGCACGCGGCGACGGTGTCGGCCATGTTCGTCGCCGACACGTCGCAGATGGCGACGTCACATCCCTCGGCGGCGAGCTGCCGCGTGAGCTCGCGACCCATGCCGGTGCCGCCGCCGGTGACGACGGCGAGCTTGCCCGTGAACGACTCCATCGGTCCCCCTTCGATCCGGTGCGCAGTCTCCCCGAACGGGGGACCGGGGAGCAAGGTCGTGAGCGCCGGCTGGTCAGGGGTAGGTGCGCAGCTCGATCTCGTTGCCGTCGGGGTCGCGGACGTAGACGCCGTGGCCCTGGCCCATCGCCCCGAACAGCTCGAGCGGCCCGCGGCGACGTCGAAGCGCCCGGACGCGGCGATCTCGTCGAGGTCGGCGTCGTCGACCTGCAGGGCGATGTGGTTGACGTTCTCGCCGCTGCGCTCGCGGGCGAACAGGTCGATGATCGTGCCGGGCGAGATGCGCACCGACACGAACGGGACCTCGCCGCGGCGCCACTCCTCGAGGCGCACCGGCTCGAGACCGAGCAGGTCGCGCCACCAGGCCACCGACCTCTCGACGTCGGCGACGTTGAACACGACGTGGTCGATGCCCGTGACGCGCATGCGCCGACGCTACCAGCGGGCGTGTGGTGGCTGGTGCGGATGATCGCGCTCTGCGTGCCGACCCCGATCAGCGTGCCGTCGCGGCGCCACAGGCGGACCCGCCCGCAGCCGATCGAGCGGTGCATCCCCTCGGCCTCGATGTCGAGCAGGATCCAGTCGTCGGTCGGCTCGTCGAGCACGATGCGCACCGTGTTGTCGAGGCTCGTGCCGCCCGGCTGGCGGCCGAGGGCGAGCGCCAGCGCCATCGGGATGATGTCGGCGACGAAGCCCTGCGACGCCGGCGAGCCGATCGGCCAGCCAGGCGACCCGGACCCACATCGCGGCCCGCCCCGACGGCGCCAGCGCCGGCATCTCGGGGACGAGGTAGCGCTCCATCCGGTGGACGAAGGAGTCGTCGGCCACGTGCTCGAACGGCAGCACGAACGGCTGTGGCCGCCTCGGGTGGTGAGACCCGGGCATCTCGCCCCACCAGTGCAGCTCGCCGGTCGGCGATCGGTGTGGGCGGTCGTCGCGTGCAGCACGGTGCGCCCGTCGACCGTGCCGTGGACGTGGGTCTGGCTCGTGGCGTGGCCCTCGACGACGACGTCGACGGCGAGCTCGACGACCTCACCCGGCCGGGCGTTGGCGACGTACTGGGTCGTGATCCACACGAGCGGCCGGCGCGTGGCCGCCTCGGCGGCGACCGAGCAGGCGGCGACGCCGCTGCCGCCGTACAGCCAGCCGAACGGCGTGCACAGGGCGGTGGTCACCGGGAGCGTCGCCGGCCCGCCGCCCTCCGGGATCCGGATCCCCAGGAACTCGATGTCGGCGGCGGTCATCGAGCCGCCGCGTCGGCGGCCAGGGCGTGCTCGGTCACGAGGTCGACCCAGCGCTCCCAGATCTGCGGTGGGTAGTCGTGGCCCATGCCCTCGATGAGCTCGAAGCGGGCGCCCGGGATGAGCTCGGCGGTGCGGCGGCCGCCGATCGGGTCGACGAGCGTGTCGGCGGAGCCGTGGATGACGAGCGTCGGGACGTCGAGCTGGCGCAGCGCGTCGGCCCGCGACCCGGACGCCCCGACGGCGAAGAACTGGCGGCCCGTGCCGTCCGGGGTGAACGACCGGTCGAACGCCGCACCGGCATCGGCCCGCCACCGCGCCTCGTCGGCGTCGAACCGTGCTGCCGTACACCCGCATCCCGGCGACGTAGCGCTCGATCGCCGACTCCCGGTCGGTGGGCGGCGGGCCGGTGAGCAGGGCGTACGCCTCCGGCGACGACTTCATGTACTCCGGCTCCCCGGTGTTGGACATGACCGAGGTCATCGACAGGATCCGCTCGGGGTGCTCGATGGCCATCGTCTGCACGATCATCCCGCCCATCGACAGGCCCATCACATGGGCCCGCTGCACGCCGTTGGCGTCGAGCACGGCGAAGGCGTCGTCGGCCATGTCGCTCAGGCGGTAGCAGGCGTTCTTGTCGTCGACCGGGGCGCCGGCGAACGACGTCGACAGGCCGACGTCGCGGTTGTCGAAGCGGATCACCTGGAACCCGCGGGCGGCGAACATCTGGCACCAGGCGTCCTTGTAGTTGGTGCACTGGCTGCCGAGGCCGTTGACGAGCAGCAGCGTCGGATCGCCGGGGTCGCCGAACGTGTCGTAGTGGAGCTCGCAGGCGCCGTTGTGGGCACGGCCGGTGGTCATGGCCCAGATCCTGCTCCGCCGCGTACCCTCCGTGCCATGGCGACGCTGCCCCATGGTTCCTGGCCGACCCCGATCACGAGCGAGCTCGTGGTCCGCGCCGCCAGGGCCCCGGGGGCGGTGGCGTTCGACGGCGACGACATCTGGTGGTCGGAGAGCCGGCCCGACGAGGGCGGACGCGTGGCGGTGCTGCGCCGGGACGCCGAGCGGCGCGGTGACGGAGGTGCTCGCCGCGCCGTGGAACGTGCGGACGCCCGTGCACGAGTACGGCGGCGCGCACGTGGTGGGTGCGCGACGGCGTGCTGTGGTTCGCCGACTGGGTCACGCAGCAGCTGCACCGCATCGTCACCGGCGGCGAGCCGGTGGCGCTGACGCCGGAGCCGGTGGTCCCACGGGGCCTGCGCTACGCCGACGGTGACGTCTCGCCCGACGGCTCGACGATCCTGTGCGTGCAGGAGTGCCACGCCGAGGGCGCCGAGGCGGTCAACACGATCGTGCGGCTCGCAGCGCACGCGCCGTCCGTGCCGGAGCCCGTCGTCGAGGGCCCCGACTTCGTGTCGTCGCCGCGCTGGCGGCCGGACGGCGCGGCGTGGTGCTGGCTGGAGTGGGATCACCCGGACATGCCGTGGGACGCGACGCGGCTCGTCGTGTCCGACGGCGTCACCCGCACGGTCGTCGCCGGCGGCGATGCCGCGGGCCGAGTCGATCTGCCAGGCGGCGTGGGCGCCCGACGGGTCGCTCTGGTTCAGCAGCGACCGCAGCGGGTTCTGGAGCCTCTACCGGTGGACGGCCGAGACGGGCGTCGAGGCGATGGCCGAGCTCGATCTCGACGTCGGCTTCCCGCACTGGGTGTTCGGCGGTCGTGCTTCGCGTTCCTCGACGGCGGGCGGGTCGCGTTCGTCGTCGACGACGAGGGCATGCAGCAGCTCGGCATCCTCGAGCGCGACGGCGGGATCACGATGCTCGACGCTGCCGCACACGTCGTTCGTAGGCGCTGCGCTCGAACGGCTCGGACCTGCGTTTCATCGGTGCCTCGCCGACCGCCGAGGCCCACGTCGTCACGGTCGCCGTCGACGAGGGCCGCGGCGCGGCGCCGGTCGCCGTGGTGCCGCCGCGAGACCTCGGCATCGGCGACGCGTGGTGGTCGGCGCCCGAGCCGTTCGACTTCCCGACCACCGACGGGGCGGTCGGCCACGCGCTGCTGTACTGGCCGCGGAACCCCGACGTCGAGGCGCCGCCCGACGAGCGCCCGCCGCTGCTCGTGATGATCCACGGCGGCCCGACCGCCGCCGCCCAGGGCACGTTGCGGCTCAGCGTGCAGTACTGGACGAGCCGCGGCTTCGCCGTCGTCGACGTCAACTACCGCGGCTCGACCGGCTACGGGCGCGCCTACCGCGACCTGCTGCGCGGCCAGTGGGGCGTCGCCGACGTCGAGGACTGCGCGGCGGTCGCCCAGCACCTCGTCGACCGCGGCGACGTCGATCCCGAGCGGCTGTGCATCCGCGGCGGGTCGGCCGGAGGGTTCACGGCGCTCGCGGCGCTCGCCTTCGAGGACGTCTTCTCGGCCGGCGCCAGCCACTACGGCGTCGCCGACCTCGGCGCCCTGGCCGTGACACGCACAAGTTCGAGAGCCGCTACCTCGACGGCCTCGTCGGTCCTGGCCGGAGGCCCAGGACGTCTACGAGGCGCGCTCGCCGATCTTCCACACCGACCGCATCGACCGCCCGCTCGTCGTCTTCCAGGGCCTCGAGGACGAGGTCGTGCCGCCGAACCAGTCGGCGATGATCGTCGACGCCGTGCGGGCCAAGGGCGTGCCCGTCGCCTACGTGGCGTTCCCCGGCGAGCAGCACGGCTTCCGCCAGGCCGCCAACATCCGTGCTGCCCTCGACGGCGAGCTGTCGTTCTACGCCCAGGTCCTCGGCTTCGACCTCCCGCCCGACGAAGGCATGACCCCGATCCAGATCTCCTGACCGGTCGCAGCGCGTCCGCTTCGGTCATCGATGCACGCAGAAGTGAGCGGGTTTCCATGACCGAAGCGGTCAGCGGCGCCATCCAGCGGCGTGCAGGCGGATCGCGAGCGAGCGCTCCACGAATTCTGGTCGGCGTGTGACGTCCTCCCAGGTGTACTCGAAGACCTGGCGGCCGATGTCCTGCAGCTCGTTGCGCCGTTGCGCGTCCCGGGCCCGCTCGGCCGGCGTCGTGTGGCCGAGTCGGCCGGAGACCTCGACGACCACGCCGTAGGGCGCGAACTCGAAGTCGACCCGCGGAACGTGCGCCCGTCCCGGCGGTGGATGACTTGTGTGTTGGGGCGGGGGAACCCGGCCCGTCGAGTCAGCTCCAGGAACCGGCGCTCGAGCATCGAGTGGCCGCCGGCGTCGGTGAGCAGTTCGTCGAGCACCGGCGCGCCCCAGTGGCCCGGGCCCCGACGGGCCGCGAGCCGGGTCCGGAGTGCAGCCGGCGCCGTCAAGCCGAGCCGGATGGCACTGTCCATCGCCGCGGCCAGACGGTCACGGCTGACCCGGGCCCCGGCCAGGTCGAGGATCGTGCGCGTCGCCGACGTCGCTCGGATGTCGCCGACCTCGACGCGGTCGATCTTCGGCATCACGTTCGTCGTGTGGACCGTGAACCGCAGGGCGCGGCCACGGGCTTCACGCAGCGCCGTGAACTCGACGGGCGCGTCGGCGTCCGGTCCAGGCCGTGGAACCGCGCCGGCCTCGTGGCTGACCCACGAGGACTCGCCGAGCGCCAACAGCCCGACCATCAGGTCGCGGTGCCAGCTCGGCGCCGACCCGGCGATGAGCACGACGCCGGGACACGCTCGCACCAGCACGCCCCGCCGGACGAGGTTGGCGACCCATCGGCGGGTCACGTCGGTATCGCCGAGTTGGCTGATGGCGACGGCCCCATGCTGCGCCGAGGCCAGGGCGGTGAGCGTCTCGGTGCTCGGAGGCCCCATGCCCCCGTGGGTGTTGCGAGGGAGCGGAACCGGAACGCCGGCGCGCCCTTCGGTCAGGGATCCGCGTCGAAGTGAGCCGGTTTCCCTGACCGAACGGCCGTCGGGGTCAGCGGACCGGCGTCACCTGGAGGACGCGGCCGGGGTTGGCGTCGGTGAGGAGGTACAGGAGGCCGTCGGGGCCCTCGACGGCGACGCGGATGCGGCCCTGGCCGGTGACGAGGGTCGACTGGGCGCCGCCGGTGCTGATCAGGCGCAGCTCCTCGCCCTTGAGCACGGCGAGCACGATGTGGGCGGCGTTGGCGAGGCCGCCCCACTGGGCCGACGTCACGAACGTGCCGCCGGACGGGGCGACGGTCGGGAAGCCGGACGACCACGCCGGGCGCAGGGCGCCCGGGTAGCGGGCGAGGTCGGTCATCGGGACGCTCTCGTTGTAGCCCGGCACCGGGTTCCAGCCGCCGTTGCCACCGGGGGCGAGCTGCGTGACCTCGTCGTCGCGGTCGGAGCCGTGCTCGATGAGGAACGGCGCGTTGTCGCCGGGGCGGAACGTGATGCCCTGCGGGTTGCGGAAGCCGTAGGCGTAGATCGCGGCCGGCGCCGGGCATGTTGCCGTCGGGGATCCCGCCGTCGGTGCGGATGCGCAGCACCTTGCCGCCGAGCGACCCGAGGTTCTGCGGGTTGGTGCCGACCGCCGCGTCACCCGTCGTGATCCACAGGTTGCCGTCGGGCCCGATCCGCGTCCGGCAGCCGGAGTGGCGGCCGGTGCCCGAGCGGGGCAGGCCGGTCAGCAGCGGCGTCGGCTCGCCCAACGACGAGTACCCGGCGCCGACCGTGAAGCGCACGACGCGCACGTCGCCGGCCGTCAGGTAGCACGTGTAGATGTAGTGGTTCGTGATCCCGAAGCCGGGGTCGACGGCGAGGCCCATCATCCCGCCCTCACCCTGACTGACGACGTCACCCGGCCGGCCGATGCGCTGGCCGACGCCGCCGACGACGACGTTCACGTCGCCGGTGCGCTCGGTGACGAGCATCGTGCCGTCGGGCGTGAAGGCGAGGTCCCACGGGTTCTCGAGGCCGGCGGCGATGGTGGCCACGTCGTAGCGCACGGGTGACGCCGCCGGTCCCGGCGCCGGGGCGCACTGCGGCTCGCACGACGCCAGGGCCAGGGCGACGAGGAACCCGCCGCTGCGCAGCACGCGGCGACGCCGATCAGCAGCGGAGCGGGCGGGACGTGCGGGACGGGTGGGACGGGCGGTGATCCCCATCGGGCCATCTTCCCGCGGCCCGCCGGGGATGCCAGGCGCCTGTCCCTCACCGGCGGGTGTCACGGATCACACCAGCTGCGGCATGACCTCGGCGGCGACCGTGCGCAGCACGTCCTCCTTGGCCGCGAGCGGCGGCAGCAGCATCACCTGCGACAGCCCTCCCTCGCCGAGGTCGCGGAGCCGTTGCGCCAGCTCGTCCGCCGTGCCGATCATGCACGTGGCCTCGATCAGCGACGGCGTGACGTACTCCCACTCCTCGTCGACGACCCAGCAGTTGTGGCCCTGGTGGATGCGCTGGTGCAGCCGCTCGGGGTCGATGCGGTCGAGCATGGCGACGTAGCGGTCCCAGCCCTCGACCCGCGACGGGCGCTCCGGGCGACCGGCCTCCTTCCACTGCTCGTACTGGTAGTGGAGGGCGGCGATGGCGAACGCCCCGCTGGCGAGGCGGACGCGCTCGGACTCGATCGTCTCGCCGGGCTGCAGGACGACCATCGTCGTCAGCGTGCTGGTGAGGAACCGGCTGCGGTCGATCGACGACACCGGCATCGGCGGCGGCGCCGTCGATCCGGGCCCACGCCCGCTCGAGGCCGTCGACGGTCGGCGGCACCGACATCACGAGGCCGTCACCGTGGCGCACGGCGAGCCCCATCGCCCGCGGCCCGAAACCGGAGACGTAGAGCGGGATGCGCGGTCGGAAGGCGACGAAGCCGTGGTCGGGCATCAGGTGGCGCACCGGCCGGGTGCCACCGCGGAACGCGACGTCGGCCTCGCCGCCGTCGAGCAGCACGCGCAGCTCGGCGATGTAGCGCTCGAACTCGGCGATCGGCATCGGCCTCGCGCCCATCACGCGGTTGGCGGTGTTGCCGCTGCCCACGGCGCAGAAGATGCGACCAGGGGCGAGTTGGTTGAGCGTGGCGTGGGCCGCCGCGGTCACCGCGCTCGAGCGCGTGCCGGCGACCGCCACGCCGGTGCCGATCATGATCCGCGAGGTCCGCGCTGGCCGCCAGCGCCATCGTCGCGTAGCAGTCCGACCACAGCAGCTGGCTGTCGGCGAACCACAGGTGCGAGTACCCGAGCTCCTCGGCGAGCACGGCGTACCCGATGTCGTCGATCGCGCTGGCGACGCAGACCCCCAGATCCATCCGCGCACCATACGGCTGGCTGACACGACTGTCAGCAGCCGGGCCCCCTCGCGATACGGTCCGGCGGTCCGGACACGGGGGTGTCATGTCGTCGGGAGGAGGACCAGCGTGCGCGGTCTCAGGGTGCTGGAGCTCGCCGGGTCGCCGGCGGGTGCCTACTGCGGTCGGCTGTTCGCGACGGCCGGGTCCGACGTCGTGCTCGCCGAGCCGCCGCAGGGCGCGCCCACGCGGCGGCTGGCCCCGTGGATCGACGACGTCGACCGGCCGGCGCCGGAGCGCGTCCCACGAGTACCTCGACAGCGGCAAGCGCTCGGTCGTGCTGGCCGACGACGACCTCGACGACGCGCTGCGGTGGGCCGACGTCGTCGTCTCCAGCGCCGACGGCGACCCGGATGCGGCCCGTGCCCTGCACGCCCGCGTCGTCGCCGCGGATCCCGGCACGGTGCACGTCGTGCTCAGCGGGTTCGGCCTCAGCGGCCCGTACGCCGGCTGGCGCTCGACCCCCCTGATCGACTGGGCGTCCGGCGGCTACCTCTACCTCACCGGCGAGCCCGACCGCGAGCCGCTGCAGGGCGGTGGTCCCTGGGCGGCCTACGTCCACGGCGCCACCGCGGCGATCGGGGCCCAGGCGGCGGTGTTCCACGCGGTACGCACCGGGGAGGGCCAGCTCGTCGACGTCGGGGCGATGGAGTCCGTCGCCGCCGCCCACCAGTGGAGCCTCACGATGTACACCCACACCGGGGCCGTGAAGCGGCGGTGGGGGCGGCGCTTCGGCGAGTCGTTCCACCCGATGGGGCCGTACCAGACCGGCGACGGCGGCTGGATCGCCGTCGGCGCCGCCAGCCGCGACCAGTGGGACAACTTCTGCATCACGACCGACACGGTCGAGCTGATGGCCGACGAGACGCTGTACTCGGCGGCCGAGCGGTTCGAGCGGTGCGAGGAGATCGACGCGCTCGTCGCGCCGTGGCTCGCGGCGCGCACCGCCGACGAGGCCGTCGCGGCGTTCCAGGAGCACCGCGTGCCGGCGAGCAAGCTGCTCGACTTCGTCGGGGTGCTCGGTTCCGAGCAGCTGGCGGCACGCGACTACTTCCAACCGCGCCCCGACGTGGGCGCCGGCGCCGTCGTGCCGTCGCGGCCCTTCGGCCTCGGTGCCGCGCCGCTGCTCGGTGCCGCCGCCCGAGCGGGGCGCCGACACCGACGCGTTCCGCCGCGAGCTCGCCACCCCGCCGCCACGCGACCCGCTCCCGACCGTCGACCTCGGCGCGACCCGGCTCGTCGAGTTCGGCATCGCGTGGGCCGGCCCGCTGGCCGCCCGCACGCTCGGCGACCTCGGCGTCGACGTGGTCAAGGTGGAGCACCCGATGAGCCGGGGCTTCGGGACCGGCGGCAACATGACGACCGACCTGCCGTGGCGCTGGGGCGAGCTCGGGCCGCCGGCGATCCGGGCCGAGATCTTCCCGCTGGCCGACCCCGGCGAGCGGCGGTGGAACCGGATGGGCACGTGGAACAAGATGAACCGCAGCAAGCGGAGCCTGTGCCTCGACGCCAAGCCGGCGGAGGGCGCGGCCGCACTGCGAGGCGCTCATCGGCTCGGCCGACCTCGTCGTCCACAACTACACGCCGCGGGGCGCCCGGTCGCTCGGCATCGACCACGAGCACCTCGTCGTGGGCAACCCGGGCGTGGCGTCGGTCGCCATGACCGGCTACGGCGAGACCGGCCCGCTGGCGTCGCACTCGTCCTACGGGCCGATGCTCGAGGCGCATGCCGGGTTCGCCGCGGCGACCGGCTACATCGGCGAGGAGCCGCTGCGCATCGGTCTCGCGTTCCCGACGCGGTCGGGGGCCTCCACGGTGCCTTCGCCCTGCTCGGCGCGCTCGTGGGAACGCGAGCTCACGGGCGCCGCCGTGCACGTCGACCTGTCACAGCTGGAGACGCTGCTGGCGATCGCCGGCGAGTCGGTGCTGGCGGCCAGCGCGACGGGGACGTCGCCGCCACGGCACGGGAACCGCTCCGCCGACCACGCACCACAGGGCGTCTACCGCTGCGACGGCGCCGATGCGTGGGTGGCCGTCACCGTGCAGGGCGACGCCGAGTGGGCGCGGCTCGTCGCCCTCCTCGGCGACGAGGACCTGCGGCCGCTACGCGGATGCGGACCAGGCCGCGCGCGTGCGACGCCCACGACGAGATCGACGCCGCGCTGGCGCGCTGGACGCGCCTCGCGCTCGCCGATCGTCGCGGCCAAGGAGCTGCAGTCGATCGGCGTCGCCGCGTGCCCCGCGTTCACGAACCGCGACCTCGTGCTCGACGAGCACCTCGCTGCTCGTGGCTTCATCGTCTCGTGGGACCACGCCGACGTCGGCCGCCAGCGCTACCCGGGCTCGCCGTTCCACTTCGAGCGGACACCCGTGCGGATCGGGCCGACGCCGCGGCTCGGTGAGCACAACCGCGAGCTCCTCGGCGAGCTCGGCTACGACGACGCGGCCATCGACGCGCTGATGGCATCCGGCGTCGTCGCCGACGCGCCCACCGCCTGAAGCCCCCGTCCTGTCATTGCGAAGCGGCCCGATCGGGCCGGATCACGCTGACAGTTCGAGGGTCACAGCGTGCCGGCGACGACGACGCCGGCCCGGATGGTCGCCCGCACATGGGTCGTGGACGGGTCGGCGAGCGCCGCCTCGAGCGGCACGGCGAGGACGCACAGGTCGGCGGGTGCGCCCGCCGCGACGCGCCGCGGCGGGCCGGCGGGATCGTCGAGCGCGGTGAGGTAGAGGTCGAGGGCGCGCCCCGCGGGGATCCGCTCGCCGGCGCCGAGCACGGCGCCCGAGGCGGTCACTCGGTCGCGGGCGGCGACGACGGCGCGCCACGGATCGGGGTCGCCGTAGGGGGCGTCGCTGCTCCCTGCGACACCGATGCCCGGCCGCCAGCAGCGAGCCGCAGCGCCAGAGGTGGGGCCGGTCGACGGCGTCCACGTCGCGGCGGTACTGGTCGCCGCGGGCCGCCACGAACGACGGCTGCGTGACGACGACGAGGCCTCGCTCGCGCAGGTCGGCGAGCAGCTCGGCCGGGATCACTGCGCCGTGCTCGATCCGATCGCCGGGCCGCGCGCCGACGACGTCCCACGCGGCGAGGGCGAGCACGAGCTCGGCGCGCGTCACGCAGTGCACGGCGATGCTCCGGCCGGCGCGTCGCGCCCGCCGGAAGTCGGCGACGAGGTCGTCGAGCGCGGGGAGGCGGGCGTCGTCGAGGACGACCTTCACCGGGCCGCGCGGCAGCCCGACGTCGAGCTCGGCGAGCGGCGCCGCGCCGGTGACGGCGACGGCGAGCGGGAAGCCGTCGGCCTCCGCCGCGTTGGCGAGCGATTGGAGTGCGGCGGCATCGGTCGCCGCCGTGAGGTCGGTCACTGCGGTGATGCCGTGGGCCGCCAGCTCCGCCGCCGCGGCGCCGACGTCGGGGACCGCGCCGCCGATGCGCCGGCGCAGCTCGTCGTCCATCCGGTACAGGCGCCCGGTCGCCCGGCCCGACGTGTCGCGCTCGATGCCGTCGCCCGTCAGCGACTCGACGTCCGACCCGGCGCAGCGCCTCGCTGTTGAGCACCCACAGCTGCCCCGAGCGGTGCTGCACGCGCACCGGGCGGTCGAGGACGAGCGCATCGAGGCGATCGCGGTCGAGGGGACCGGCGAGCGACTCGTGGTAGCCCACCGCCCGCACCCACCCGTCACCGGGCGCCGCCCGCAGGCCGGCGAGCCCGTCCGCCGCGACGTCGACGGACTGCCGCGCCGCGGCCATCGCCATGAGGTGGACGTGGTGGTCGTGGAGACCCGGCAGCACGGCGCCGCCGGCGACGTCCACGACGGCGTCGCGCCGCCGGCGCCGCGGCCCGACGTGGGTGACGAGGCCGTCCGCGCAGCGCACGTCGACGAGGCGGCCGTCGCCGAGCTGCGCGTCGCGCAGCAGGATGGAGGGCGCCGCGGTCAGGCGAGCACCGGGACGTCGGCCATCGCCGCGGCGATCGCCTCGTCGGGCAGCTCGTAGTCGACCATCGCGCCCGTCAGGTACGACTCGTACGCGGCCAGGTCGAGGTGGCCGTGGCCGCACAGGGCGGTGAGGATGACCTTCGACTCGCCCGACTCCTTGCACGCCAGCGCCTCACGGATCGCCGCTGCCAGCGCGTGCGTCGGCTCCGGCGCCGGCACGATGCCCTCCGAGCGGGCGAACTCCAGCGCGGCGGCGAAGCACTCACGCTGCGGGATGGCGACCGCCTCGACGAGGCCCTGGTCGTAGACGTGGGACACCAGCGGCGCCATGCCGTGGTAGCGCAGCCCGCCGGCGTGGATCGGCTCGGGGATGAAGCCGTGGCCGAGCGTGTGCATCTTCAGCAGCGGCGTCATGCCGGCCGTGTCGCCGAAGTCGTAGCGGTACTCGCCCTTCGTGAGGCTCGGGCACGCGGCCGGCTCGACGCAGCGGATGACGGGCGCCATCCGCCCGGCGAGCTTCTCGCGCAGGAACGGGAAGGCGAGGCCGCCGAAGTTCGACCCGCCGCCGGTGCACCCGACGAGGATGTCGGGCGTGACGCCGACCTTGGCCAGCTGCAGCAACGCCTCCTCCCCGATCACGGTCTGGTGCATGAGGACGTGGTTGAGCACGCTGCCCGAGCGCGTACGCGCGTCCCGGGGTCGGCCGCGGCGACGGCGACCGCCTCGGAGATGGCGATGCCGAGGCTGCCGTTGTGGTCGGGGTCGGCGGCGAGCAGGGAGCGCCCGTACTCGGTCACCGGCGACGGGCTGGAGTGCAGCGTGGCCCCGTAGATCTCCATCATCGTGCGGCGGTCGGGCTTCGCCCGGTACGACGCGGCGACCTGCCAGATCTCGCACTCGATGTCGAACTGGGCGGCCGCGAACGCGAGAGCGGTGCCCCATTGCCCGGCGCCGGTCTCCGTCGTCAGCTTCCGGATGCCCTCCTGGTGGTTGTAGTACGCCTGGGGCACCGACGTGTTCGGCTTGTGCGAGCCGGCCGGGCTGACGCCCTCGTACTTGTAGAAGATCTGCGCCGGGGTGTCGAGCAGCCGTTCGAGGCGGTGGGCGCGGTACAGCGGGCTCGGCCGCCACAACCGGTAGACGTCGAGCACGCCGCCGGGGATGTCGACGTAGCGCGCCGTGGTCACCTCCTGCTCGATGAGCGCCATCGGGAACAGCGGGGCGAGGTCGTCCGGCCCGACCGGGTCGTGGGTGCCCGGGTGCAGCGGCGGCGGGGGCGGCGTCGGCAGGTCGGCGACGAGGTTGTACCACTGCGTCGGGAGCTCGGATTCGTCGAGCAGGATCTTCGTCGGCGTGTCGAGCGGCATGGCGCTCAACGTAGTGAGCGGCTCAGCCGGGGTTGGCGAGCAGCACCCGACCGTCGCGGCCGATGACCAGCGAGGCGCCGTCGGTGACGTCGAGCCCGAGCGGGCCGACGGTGGTCACCGTGCCGTCGTCGGCGATCGTGACGAGCTCGTCGGCGTCGGCGTCGATGCCGTAGCGGGCCGTGGCATCGTGGGCGATGGCGACGACCCGTGGCGGGGCCTCGTCGCCGGTCAGCACCGGGAGGGCCTCGGGGTTCCCGGTGTCGGGGTCGACGGCGAAGCGCTCGCCGGTGGCGACGACGACCTCCAGCATCCCGTCGTCGGTGACGTCGAGCCCGACGCCGGGATCGGCGAGGGCGACGGCCCCGATCGGCGCCGCGGCACCGGTCGCCCGATCGACGGTGACGACGGTGCCGCTCGCAGTGACGGCGAACAGCGTGCCGTCGGCGGGGTGCGTGGCGAGCGCCACCAGGGTCTCGCCGCCCGCGTCGATCGGGGTCCCGCCGCCGGTCGCCGCGAGGGCCGCCGGGTCGAGGACGAGGAGGGCGGGTGCGTCCGTGACGGCGTCGAGGCGCCCGTCGGGTGCGATGGCGATCCCCAGCACGCCGAGCTCCGTGCCGATCGCGCCGATCGTCGTCGCCTGCCCCGTGGCCAGGTCGACGGTCGAGAGCGTCGAACCCCCCACTGCGTCGGTGTCGGCGAAGACCGTGGCCGGGCTCGTGAGCGACGGCGGCGTGGTCGTGGCCGACGGCGCGGCGGGCCGACGGCGGTGCTGCTGCCGGTCGCCGCGGTCGCCGGCCCGACACCGGCGGACTCGTCGCGGGTGCGGCCGCCGGCTCGTCGTCGTCACCGCCGCTGCACGCCGAGGCGATCGTCAGGAGGCCGGCGGCGAGGGGGAGCGGCCACGATCGGCGGGGCATGGCGACACACGTTGGCACCTCGGGCTGGTCCGGGGTGATCACGGCGTCGCGCTCGGCAGTGGCTACGTTCGGTGCCATGGGGGACATCGACACGGTTCCGCTCGTGCACAGCGCGGCCGACATCACCGCCGCGTGGTGTGACGCTGCGCTGCGCCACCGGCTGGGCGACGCGCGGGTGACGGCAGCCCGCACGGTGCCCGTCGGCACCGGCCAGGTCGCCGACACGGTGCGCATCCACCTCGAGTACGACCCGCCCGGCGCCGGACCGCCGTCGCTCGTGGCCAAGGTGCCGTCGGCCGACGAGGTCAGCCGGGCCGGGGCGGCCGCGACGCGCACCTACGAGATCGAGGCCAGCTTCTACCGGGATCTCGCCGCCGGGCTCCCGGTCCGGACGCCCGACTGCTGGTACGCGGCCCACGACGCCACGACGAACGCGCTACGTCGTGGTGCTCGAGGACGTCGCGCCGGCCGAGCAGGGGGACCAGATGCGCGGCTGCTCGCTCGACGACATCAGTGCCGCCGTCGACGAGCTGGCCCTCCTCCACGGGCCGCGATGGGGCGACCCGACGCTGCTCGACATCGCCTGGTTGCATCGCGGCGGACCCGCGCAGCAGGTGGCGATGGTGGAGCTGATCCGGTGGGCGTACGGATCCGTTCCGCGAGCTCTACGCCGACCGCCTCGAACCGGCGACCATCGAGCTCGCCGACCGGTTCGTCCCGCACCTCGACATCTACGTCCCCCACCGGCCGGAGCCGTGGACGGTCGTCCACGGCGACTTCCGGGCCGACAACATCCTGTTCGGAGGGGAGCGGGCGGTGGTCGTCGACTGGCAGACGGTGTCGCTCGGCCCCGGACCGAGCGATCTCGCCTACCTGCTCGGCGCGAGCCTGCTGCCCGACGTGCGCCGGGACCACGAGGGTGCGCTCGTCGACCGCTACGTGGAGGGCTTGCGCACCCAAGGCGTCGACGTCGATCGGGACGGTGTGTGGGACCTGTACCGGCGCTACGCGTTCGGCGGGTTGGTCATGGCCATCGTCGCCCAGGCCCTCGTGCGGCGGACGGACCGGGGCGACGAGATGTTCATCACGATGGCCGACCGCCACAGCCGCCAGGCCCTCGACCTCGACAGCGAGGCGCTGCTGCACGGCTGAGCCGCTGTGACCGGTGCCGACGTTCCGGCGGCCGGCGGCGGGGTAGGAGCGAGCGATGCGCGGGCCGACCCCCACGAGCGACCTATCGCTTCCAACTGACGCCGACGTTCGGGTTCGATCGCGCCGCGGCGCAGCTCGACCGCCTGCAGCGGCTCGGGGTCAGCCACGTCTACCTGTCGCCGGTCACCGAGGCCGTGCCCGGCAGCACGCACGGGTACGACGTCGTCGACCACGCCCGCGTGCGTGAGGAGCTCGGCGGCGTCGACGGGCTGGCGCGCTGCTCGACGCGTGCGCCGGGCGCGGCATGGGCGTCGTCATCGACCACGTCCCGAACCACACCGCGGTCGGCCAGCCCGAGCTCAACGGACGCTGGTGGGCGATGCTGCGCGACGGCCCGGCGAGCGTCGCCGCCCGCTGGTTCGACGTGGACTGGGCCGCGGCAGACGGCAAGGTCATCCTGCCGGTCCTCGGCGAACCGCTCGCCGACGTCGTCGGGCGGCTCACGGTCGTGGGTGACGAGCTGCGGCTGGGCGAGCAGCGCTGGCCGCTCACGCCGGGCACGGAGGGGCTGGCGCCGGCCGACGCGCTGGCGCGCCAGCACTACGCGCTGCAGTGGTGGCGGGATCCGGCCCGCAACGTCCGGCGCTTCTTCACGATCGACGGGCTGGTCGGCGTGCGCGTCGAGGACCCCGTCGTGGTCGCCGTCGTCGACACGGTGCCGCGCGTCATCGCCGGCCATCCCGGCTTCGCCGGTGTCCGCGTCGACCACGTCGACGGGCTGGCCGACCCGCTCGCGTACCTGGAGGGGTTGCGCGCCGCCATCGGCGACCGCTGGCTGCTCGTCGAGAAGATCCTCGCGCCCGACGAGACGCTGCCCCGGTCGTGGCCCGTCGACGGCACGACCGGGTACGAGCACGCCACCGTCGTCGAGCACGCCCTCCTCGATCGAGGCGGGTGGGCGGCGCTGCGCGAGCGGTGGGGGGCGATCACCGGCGACGATCGGCCGTTCCGGACGTGGGAGCTGGAGGCCCGGCGGGAGGTCCTCGCATCGGGGCTGCGCCCCGACCTCGAGCGTGTCGCCCGGGTGTCCGGCGGCGACGTCGCCGCGGTCACCGAGCTCACCGTCCACCTCGAGCGCTACCGCACGTACCTGCCCGACGACGAGGGTCGTCCGGCGCTGGCGGCGGCGGTCGCCGAGGCGAGCGCGGCGCGCCCGGACCTCGCCACCGCGGTCGAGGAGCTGGCGGCCGCCCTCGACGAGCCGGGCGAGTGGCCGACGCGCTGGCAGCAGCTGACCGGTCCGGCGACGGCCAAGGGGGTCGAGGACCGGGCGTTCTGGCGCTACGTGCCGCTGGCGTCGCTCGGGGAGGTCGGCGGCCGGGCCGAGCCCGACCTGGCGGCGGATCCGTTGGCCGCGGTGCACGGTCACCACGCCCGCGCGGCGGACGGGTGGCCGACGACCCTGCTCGCCGGCACGACCCACGACACGGCGCGGGCGGAGGACGTGCGGGCGATCGGGCTCGCCCTCGCCACCGCGGCCCGCTGAGGTGATCGCGCTGGCTGCGGCCTGGCTCGACGGCCCCGGCGCCGCGCTCGACGTCGAGCCGGCGATGCACTGGTTCGCCCTGCAGACCGTGCTGACGACGCCGGGCCTCGACGTCGGACGCCTCCACGCGTTCCTGCTCAAGGCGGCGCGGGAGGCCGCGACGCACACGTCGTGGACCGACCAGCAGGCGGCCTACGAGGACCAGCTGCCCCTGCTCGCTGCGGCCCTGCTCGGCTGGCCGCCGGTCCTTGACCTGGCCGCGACCCTGGAGCGTCCCGGCATCGCGATGTCGCTGGCGATGCTGGCGGTGCGGCTGACCGCCCCGGGCGTGCCCGACCTCTACCAGGGCACCGAGGCGCTGCGCTTCGTGCTCGTCGACCCCGACAACCGCGCCGAGCCGGACCACGCCGCCCTCGACGCGTTGGTGGGCCGCGCCGCCGGTCTGGACGGCCGCAGCGGCGTGGGCCGAGGACGGCGTCCCTGCCGCGCGGGCGGTGCTCGTCGCGCGGGTGCTCGGCGCTCGCCGCGAGCTCGACCTCGCCGGCTACGTGCCGATCGACGCTGGTCCGGCGCTGCTGGCGTTCGCCCGCACCGACGGCGCCGGCGAGCCGGTGCTCGTCACGATCGTGCCCCGCGGCACGCGGCGCGGCGTCGTCGAGCTGCCGCCCGGCCAGTGGGGCCACGTCCTGCTCGACGGCGCGGCCGCCGTCGAGGGCTCGCTCGCGGTCGACGACCCGCTGGCCGCGTTCCCGGCGATCGTCCTGCGCCGCGCCTGACGCCCTCCGCATCCGAGTGTTTCGTGCACGCGAGTGTTTGCTGCGGGTGGCCCCCGCAGCAAACACTCCGATGCAGCAAACACTCGGATGGGCGTCAGCCGGTCAGCAGGACGGCGGTGGTGCCGGCGATGGCGAGGGAGCCGTCGTCCAGCACCGACGTGGCGCCGTCACCGCCCCACTCCCGAGCATCGGAGTCGAAGGCGATGCGCAGGCCGGCGGCGTCGATGCGCAGCACCGTCGGCTCGGCGCCGAACCCGAGCACGAGGAGCGACCGCTCGCCGCCCCGCCGGCGGTCGACGACGACGGTGTCGCCGTGCACGGTCACCGCCTGCTCGGCCTCCCCGCGCAGCACGCCGGTGCGCCGCCGCAGGGCGAGCAGTTCGGTGTAGGCGGCGAGCACCGTGCGATGCGGCTCGATGTCGGCGAGCTCCGGGTGCAGCACGGCGCCGGCGAACGTCGCCGCGTCGCCGGGGTCGGCGACCTCCTCGGTCCACTCGTCGCGGAACTCGCGGCGGCGCCCCTCGCGCGTCGCCGTCCAGCAGGCCCGCGTCACCGTGGTCGACGAAGAACGGGAACGGCGCCGGCTCGGCGTACTCCTCGCCCATGAACAGCAGCGGCGTGAACGGCGACAGCAGCACGGCCGCCGCGGCGACGAGGCGCGACGACCGGTCGTACGGCGGCCGGGCCCCGGCCGGTGTGTTGCCGACGTGGTCGTGGTTGCTCGTGAACACCACGAAGCGCTCGAACGGAAGGTCGTCGGCCGAGCGACCGTGGCGGCGGCCGCGCCAGGTCGAGTAGCGCCCGGCGAACGACCACCGGTGCGCCATCACGGTCGCCACGTCGTCGACACCGGTGTAGTCGCAGTAGTAGCCGCGGCGTTCCCCGGTCAGCGCGACCGCGCAGCGCGTGGTGCACGTCGTCGTCCCACACGGCATCGAAGCCGAACCCGCCCTCGGCGTCGGGGCGGACGACTCGCGGGTCGTTGTCGGAGCTCTCGGCGATGACGAGCACGCGGCGCCCGGCCGCGGAACCGGCCTCGTGGACGGCCCGCGTCAGCTCCTCCAGGAACGGGCGCGCCGTCGGGTCGTGGATGGCGTGCACGGCGTCGACGCGCAGCCCGTCGACGTGGAAGTCCTCGATCCACCGAACAGCGCTCTCGAGGATCGTGCGGCGCACGGTGTCACTGCCGGCCTCGGCGACGTTGAGGGCGTCGCCCCACGGCGTGGCCACGGTGGCGACGAAGTACGGCGCGAAGCGGCGGTGCACCGAGCCGCGCGGACCGACGTGGTTGTAGACGACGTCGAGCACCACGGCGAGTCCGACGGCGTGGGCGGCGTCGACGAAGCGGGCGAGCGCCTCGGGCCCGCCGTAGGTGTGCTGCACGGCCGACCAGAACACGCCGTCGTAGCCCCAGTTGCGGGCGCCGGGGAACTCGTTGAGCGGCATCAGCTCGATCGTGGTGACCCCGAGGGCGGCCAGCCGGTCGAGCTCGCCGATCGCCGCGTCGAGCGTGCCGGCGGGCGTGAACGTCCCGACGTGCAGCTCGTAGAGGACGGTGGCGGCGAGGTCGACACCGGTCCAGCCCGCGTCGCGCCAGGCGAAGCGCGACTGGTCGACCACGGCCGACGGCCCGTCGATCCCGTCCGGCTGCCAGCCCGACGCCGGGTCGGCCAGGGCATCGCCGCCGTCGAGCCGGATCCGGTAGCGGTCGCCGTGCCCGACGCCCGGCGCCACACCGACCCAGGTGCCGGCGTCGGTGTCGGCGGCGAGGGTGAGCGTCGAGCTGTCGAGCACGACCTCCACCGCCGCGGCCGACGGCGCCCACACCTCGAAGCGGGTCCCGCCACCCGCCGACCGGGGTCGCTCCCGAGGCGGGCCCATCATGCAGGCGACAGCATGTGGGCGATCGCGCCGAGCGGCCACGACACCCATGCCGGGCGGTTGGCCAGCTCGTAGCGCACCTCGTAGAGCGCCTTGAGCACGACGTGGGCGTCGAGGAGCAGCCGGGCATCGACGTCGTCGGCGGGGATCAGGCCGTCACCCGGTCCGGCGGCCGTCGTCCCCTCCCGCAGCGTCGTGCGGTAGATCTTCCAGAAGCGCTCCTGCATCCGGGTCGTCGCCGCCTGCCGCCACCGCTCCAGCTGCTCGGCGTCGGCGGCGCCGGTGCGGCCGCGCTCGGCGGACGTGGCCAGGGCCACACGGCCGGCGTAGTCGAACGAGCGCACCAGCCCGGCGACGTCGGCGAGCGGCGAGCGCTTGATCGAGCGCTCCCCGATCGACCGCCCCGGCTCACCTTCGAAGTCGATGAACACGACGTCCCGACCGGTCCACAGCGCCTGCCCGAGGTGGAGGTCGCCGTGCACGCGGGTCCGGGCCGCGTCGAGCTTGCGCGTGCGCAGCACGTCGAAGCGCTCGAGCAACCGATCGCCGTGCTCGAGCAGTTGGACGGCCATCGCCTGGGCGTCGGCGGGGATCGTCGCCCGGGCGCGCCGCACGCCGCGCTGGGTGTCGCGCAACGACTGGCGCAGGCTCTGCAGGATCGAGCGCTGGAAGAGCAGCGAGAAGCGCTCCGGCTCGAACGCCGGCGCGCCACCGGCGAGGTTGAGGTGCATCTGCGCGGTGCGCTTGCCGAGCAGCTGGGTGACGGCTTCCAGGACGGCCTCGTCACCGGTCGACTCGGGCTCGGTGACGAGGCGCTCGACGTCGCGCGTCAACAGGTCCTGGCTCCACTGCCACAGGTCGGCCTCGTTGCCGATCGCGTCGTGGACCACGACGACGTTGCTCCCGACCTCGGACCCGATCGCCACGTCGAGCGTGCCGGCGACGCCGGGCACCCGGTCGAAGCCCATCGCCCGCAGGTGCAGTGGGAGGGTGACGTCGGGGTTCTCGCCAGGCGACAGTTGGCGGATCAGCTTGGCGATGACGCGGCCACCGATGATCACCGACGAGTTCGACTGCTCGACGCCGAGCACGTGGACGTCGCGTGGGTCCTCGGCCAGCCTGGTCAGCCCGGGCCGCCGCGGGTGGCCGGTCGCCACAGCCGAGCGACCACGACGGGTGCGGCGGCGCAGGGCGGCCCCGGCGACGACGCCGGCCCCCTCCGGCAGCGCCATCGCGTCGACGATCGCCCCGTCGTCGGTGCGGGCGACGAGCGCGCCCGGCTTCTGCAGGTCGAGCTCGGTGGCCCGCTCCTCCGAGCACGCGCATCAGCGGCACGGCGTAGCGGTGGTCGTCGCCCTCGGTGAACGACGTGCGCACGACGAGCAGGGCGACGTCCTCGGACAGCTCGACGATGTCGTCGATCGTCACGTCGCGGACGGTGAGGTCCTTGCCGGCGAACCAGCGCCGGGCGGGGAGCCAGCGCCCGATCGTGCGGGTCAGCCAGGCGCGACGGCGCAGCGCCTCGGCCCACGTCCCGTTGAGGCGCGCCAGCGCGGCCGGGATGCCGGCCTCCGGGACGTGCTGGCCGGTGTCCATGGCGAACCACATGAACCCGTACGGCGTGAGCGACAACGAGTAGGGCCGGTCGGTCACCGGCGAGAAGCGGTTCTGGCCGAACACCTCGACGGGCGTCGCCCCGGTGAAGTCGCGCAGGTCGAGCTCGACCTGCTGGGCGAGGCGCGAGAGGTTGGCGACGCACAGCAGCGGTCGTTCGCCGGGGCCCATCTCGTCGGTCGGATGGCGGACGAACGCCAGCACGTGGGCGTTCTCGGGCTCGAGGAACTCGATCGTGCCGCGCCCGAGCACGGCGTGGCGCTTGCGCAGGGCGATCAGCTGGCGCATCCACGACAGCAGCGACGAGGCGTTGGACGCCTGGGTCTCCACGTTGACCGACTCGTAGTGGTAGCCCTGCTCGGTGATCAGCGGCATGTAGAGGCGGTGCGGGTTCGCCGACGAGAAGCCGGCGTTGCGGTCGGCGGTCCACTGCATCGGGGTGCGCACGCCGTTGCGGTCGCCGAGGTAGACGTTGTCGCCCATCCCGATCTCGTCGCCGTAGTAGATGACGGGCGTGCCGGGCAGGGAGAACAGCAGCGCGTTGAGCAGCTCGATCTTGCGGCGGTCGTTGCCGAGCAGGGGAGCGAGGCGCCGGCGGATGCCGAGGTTGATGCGCATCTCGAGGTCCGTTGCATATGCACGGAGCATGAGGTCGCGCTCCTCGTCGGTGACCATCTCGAGCGTCAGCTCGTCGTGGTTGCGCAGGAACGTCGCCCACTGCCCGCCGGGCGGCGGCTCGGGGGTCTGCTCCATGATGTCGACGATCGGGGTCCGGTGCTCGAGGCGCAGCGACATGAACAGCCGCGGCATGACCGGGAAGTGGAAGTTCATGTGGCACTCGTCGCCGTCACCGAAGTAGGACGCGGCGTCCTCGGGCCACTGGTTGGCCTCGGCCAGCAGCATGCGGTCCGGGTAGCGGGCGTCCATGTGCTTGCGCAGCCGCTTCAGGACCTCGTGGGTCTCGGGCAGGTTCTCGCAGTTCGTGCCCTCGCGCTCGTGGAGGTACGGGACGGCATCGAGGCGCAGCCCGTCGACGCCCATGTCGAGCCAGAAGTCGAGGGTGTCCATGACACCGGCCTCGACGTCGGGGCTGTCGTAGTTGAGGTCGGGCTGGTGGGAGTAGAAGCGGTGCCAGAAGTAGGCCTCGGCGACCGGGTCCCACGTCCAGTTCGACGCCTCGAAGTCCTGGAAGATCACGCGCGCGTCGGCGTAGCGGTCGGGCTGGTCGCTCCACACGTAGAAGTCGCGCTCGGGCGACCCGGGCGGCGCGTGGCGGGCCCGCTGGAACCACGGGTGCTGGTCCGACGTGTGGTTGACGACGAGCTCGGTGATGACGCGGATGTTGCGGTCGTGGGCGGCGGCGAGGAAGCGCTTGAACTGGCGGAGGTCGCCGTAGTCGCCGTGCACCGTGCGGTAGTCGGCGATGTCGTAGCCGTCGTCGCGCAGTGGGGAGGGGTAGAACGGCAGCAGCCAGATCGCCGTGACGCCGAGCTCGGCGAGGTAGTCGAGGCGGTGGGCGAGCCCGTTGAAGTCGCCGATGCCGTCGCCGTTGGAGTCGGCGAAGGCCCGGACGTGGAGCTCGTAGATGATCGCGTCGCGGTACCAGTCGGCCGGTCCCTCGATCCGCGACGGCACGACGGCGGAACGCGCCGCCCGCTGGCCGCGGCTCACGACGCGGCCCCGGCGACACCGACGGCACCACCATCTGGGCGGGATCCGTTCCTGGGCGGGATGCGTCCCGGGATCGGGGACGATTCCCGCCCAGCGATGATTCCCGCCCAGATGGGGGGACGGCGCGGGGTCACTGCGCCTCCACGCGGAAGATGTGGGCCGGGGAGGAGGGGTCCAGATCGACGTAGTTCCACGCGCCCGTGCCAGCCGAACTGGGCCTCGGTCAACTGGTCGACCACGTCGTACGCCGAGTCGTAGGGCAGCCCGAGCGGGGCCAGGTCGACGTCGACGAAGCCGGCCTGGCGCTGGTGGGCGTCGAGGTTGACGACGACGAGCACGGGAGGGCCGGTCCCGGCCGGGTCGGTCTTCGAGAAGCACAGCAGCGCATCGCTCGTCGTGTTGTGGAAGCGCAGCGTGCGGAGGTGGGCGAGGGCCGGCTGCTCGCGGCGGATGCGGTTGAGCCGCCCGAGCAGGGGCGCCAGGCTGTCGGCACGGTGGAGGTCCCACTGCCGCAGCTGGTACTTCTCCGAGTCGAGGTACTCCTCCGAACCGGCGCGCATGGGGAGGTGCTCGAGCAGCTCGAAGGCCGGCCCGTAGACGCCCCACGCCGGTGACAGCGTGGCGGCGAGGATGGCGCGGACGGCGAACATCGCCCGCCCGCCGGTCTGCAGCTGCTCGGTGAGGATGTCGGGCGTGTTGGGCCAGACGTTCGGCCGCATGAAGTCGACGGTGCGCGTCGCCAGCTCCTCGAAGTACGTGCGCAGCTCCCAGGCCGATTGGCGCCACGTGAAGTACGTGTAGCTCTGGTTGAAGCCGACCTTCGCGAGGCGCTCCATCACGCGTGGCCGCGTGAAGGCTTCGGCGAGGAAGATGACCTCCGGCGTCTCGGCCCGGATCGTCGGGATCACCCATTGCCAGAACGCGAACGCCTTGGTGTGCGGGTTGTCGACGCGGAAGACGGTGACGCCCGTCGAGATCCAGAACCGGATGACGTCGGCGAGGGCGGTCCAGAGGCCTTGCCAGTCCTCGCTCTCGAAGTCCAACGGGTAGATGTCCTGGTACTTCTTCGGCGGGTTCTCGGCGTACTGGATCGACCCGTCGGGCCGGTGGGCGAACCAGGTGGGGTGCTCGGTGACCCACGGGTGGTCGGGCGTGCACTGGAAGGCGATGTCGAGGGCCAGCTCGATGCCGTGGTCGCGGGCGGCGGCGGCGAGCTTGGCGACATCGTCGACGGTGCCGAGCTCGGGGTGCACCGCGGTGTGGCCGCCGTCGGCGCCGCCGATCGCCCAGGGGCTGCCGGTGTCGGTGGGCTGGGGCGTCACGGTGTTGTTGCGGCCCTTGCGCTGGGTGACGCCGATCGGGTGGACGGGCGGCAGGTACAGCACGTCGAAGCCCATCGAGGCGACGTAGTCGAGGCGGTCGATGGCATCGGCGAGGGTGCCGTGGCCCTTGGCCGGCGCGAGCGTGGAGCGGGGGAAGAACTCGTACCAGGCGCTGAAGCGGGCGCGCACCGGATCGACCTCGATGTCGACCGGCTTGGCCAGCTCGGCGATCGGCGGGCGGACGCCGGTGCGCCAGAACAGGGTGTCGAGGTCGAAGCCGTCCGGCTCGGGCTCGACGTCCTCGAGGTCCGGGATGTGCCCGTCGGCGTGCGGCACGTCAGCCGACGGGAGGTGACCGAGGGGCCTGGTGTCGCCGGCCACGAGCCGCCGGCGCAGCTCCGTCAGCGCGGCGGCGTCGTCGCCCTTGGCACCGGTGAGCGCCCGGTCGACGAGCCCGATCCCGATCTGCAGGTCGACGGTCACGTCGACGCCGGCGTCGAGCTTCAGCTCCATGCCGTGTCGCCACGTGCCGAGGTGGTCGAGCCAGCCGGCGATCTGGTACTGCCAGCGACCGAGCTGGTCGGGCACGAACGTGGCCGTGAAGCGGTCGTTGCCGAGCGCCGTCATCGGCACCTCGCGCCACGCCTTGCGGCCGCAGCGCACGCGGAGCGCGGCCGCAGCCCGGTCGTGGCCGTCGGTGAACACGTCGGCGAGCACGGTGACCGGCTCACCGATCGTCGCCTTCGCCGGGAACGCTCCGCCGTCGACCAGGGGGGCGACGGCTTCGACGACGACGCGGCTCGGGCGCGCGCTCGGCAGGGGGGTCGAGGTCGAGGTCGGCATCGCTGGAAACCCTAGGTACCCCCCGGGCTCCGTGCTGACACACGTCCGGTGACGGCCCGGCGGATCCACTGCGCCGGATCGCGGCGGTGGAACGGCTGCTCGGCCGGCTCGATGGCGTCGAGGAAGCGCCGGTAGATGACGGCCTGGCGGAGGGCGGCGACCGGGCGCACGAGGCGTGCCGCGTGGCGCGGATCGCTCCCCGGCACGGCGTCCTGCCAGGCCGCGGTCCAGGCCGCGCGGGCGGACGCGGCGACGACCCCGTCGAGGTGCTCGATGGCCGCCGGTTGGTCGAGGAGCGGGTGCCCGACACCGGAGTCGCCCCAGTCGAGGAGCACGAGTCGCTCCCCGTCGGCCCGCACGTTGCCGCCGTGGAAGTCGCCGTGCACGAGCGAGTCCGGGATGCCGCACGCCGCCAGCGCGCGGAACGTCGCCGGAAGGTCGGCGACGAGCCGGCGGGCCGCGGCAGCCGTCGTGGTGTCGAGCTCGTCGGTGGTGCGCTCGACGACGTCGGCCGCCATGGCGACGAACGCGTCGCCCCGCCAGTCCGGGGCACCGAGGGCCAGCACCTCGGCGATGCGGTCGATCCATCGCGCCTGCTCGGTGACGAGCAGCCGGACCATTGCCGCAACCTGCGCGGGCGACGGCTCGTAGAGGTCCTCGCCGGGGACGTCGGCGAGCAGCGATCGCGGCCCGTCGGTGGCGAGCACGGGTGGGCCGATGGCGACGCGGCCGAGCATCGCTCCCTCGTGGGCGAAGAACGGTGGCACCACCTTCAGCCAGACCGGACCGCCCGACGTGGGGACGCGCCAGAGGCTCGAGAGGTTCCACGCCGCGCACCTGCTCGGGCGGGCCGTTCCGCGGCGTGCCGCGGCCCACCAGCACGGCGTCGGCCCACGCCAGGTCGGCGGCCGATCCGCCGGGGCGGGCCCACGTCTGGCGCAGCGGGTGCTCGACGAGCAGCCCCGGCGGCACCGGCGCCAGCCCGGGCGGTGGCGACCCGGCGAGCTCGGCGAGGTACGTCACCGCCCCGCCGGGTGGGCTGTCGAGCTCGGCGTCCAGGAGGCGCACGATCGTGACGTCGATGCCGTGGTGGTCCTGCGCCGCGGCGACGACGTCGGCGGCCTCCTGCCACCACGGCATCGCCACGTCGAACGGGGCCAGCGCGCCGTGGACCGTGCCGTCGCTGCTGCACAGCACGAGGGTGACGGTGCGCGGCACCCCGGTCACGGTACGGGAGCGGGTGCGGCACGTCGTGTGCGACATGACGGCTGCGTGAAACGTGGCCGGGTGCGGGGCGGGCGTCGGTATCGTCGGCCTCAGTGCGTGGCCGACGGCGACGGGCGGACGTGCAGCAGACGGCTCCGGCCGACCGCAGCACCCAGTACCTGGAGCTGGCCCGCGAGATCCACGACGAGGTGCAGCGCACGGCGGCCGACCCCGGCGCCGATCTCGACGACTTCGCTCGGGCCCTCGACGAGTGGCCGTCGGAGCTGCGCGCCGACGCCATCGTGGCGGCCTTCGCCGAGCTCCCCCGCGGTGAGCGCTGGGCGGTCCTCGCCGAGCTGTTCGACGACGACGAGCTGCGCGCCGCCCTCGCCGTCGAGCACGAGCGGGCCGCGGCCGACGTGGCGCGCTCCGGCCGTCACCACGCGCTGGCGGTCGCCGTGCGCGGCGCGCAGGCCCTCGACACGCGCACCGTCGCGGCAGGCGACGAGCTCACGCTCGGGTTGTTCCGTCCCCTCGACGTGCGCGATGCCCTGCCTCGGGGGCCCGCGTCGACGGCGTGCGCCCGCCGCCTCGTGCTGCGCGCGACCGGCGACGCCGGCTGGTTCCTCGTGATCGACGACCAGTTCAACCCCCTGCACGGCCTCTTCATGACGCCGGACTACGACGAGGCGGTGTGGCGCGAGGAGCGCCTCGAGCCGAACTCGCGCGTGCGCGTCGGCGTGCTGGGGGAGGGCTTCGATCCCGTCGTCCACCCCGGCGGACGCGTCGACGTCGAGACCGCCGACGGCGCCCGTCGCGGCCGGCTCCACGCCGGCGCCGCGAGCGTGGGTGCCGTCAGCCTGTTCACGGACGAGCCGTCGTGACCGGCGCGCCCGCCGTTCCCGTCGCTGCGCCGCAGCCCGGGTCACCATCACGCCCACCATGAAGGAGGCATGCTCGCCATGCTGCCGATCCTGATCGCCGTCGCGGCGGTCGTCCTGTTCATCGTCCTCGTCGCGCTGAAGAGCCTGCACGCGGTCGGGCCGGCCCAGGTCGGCCTCGTCAACAAGCGCGTCGGGGCCAAGCTCGGCGAGGAGCAGCTCGTCGCCCTGCAGGGCGAGGCCGGCTACCAGGCCGACCTGCTGATGCCCGGCCTGCGCTTCAAGCTGTGGCCGATCTACGGCGTCGAGCGCTTCGACTGGGTCCAGGTGCCGCCGGACCGCGTCGGGCTCGTCATCGCCCAGGTCGGCGCCCCGCTCCCGACCGGCGCCAAGTCCGCCGTCTACCGCCCCGAGTTCGGCAACTTCGGTGGCATCCGCTCGTTCCTCGAGCACGGCGGCCAGCGCGGCGTGCAGCGGCCCGTGCTGCCTCCCGGCACGACATTGCCGATGCACCCGATCGGCTTCGTCATCGTCACGAGCGACGGCGTCTTCGGCAAGATGGTGTCGGAGTCGACCGAGCGGGCCGTCCAGGCCGTCGACAAGGCGGCGCTGCGGGTCGTCCACATCACGCCCCAGGGCGACCGCGACGTCGTCGGCGTCGTGACCACCCTCGAGGGCCCGGCGTCGGGCGACATCGCCAGCCGCCTCGGGGCCTTCGAGGACGTGTCGGCGATGGAGGCCAACGGTGGCTCGCCGGTGCAGATCATCCAGGCCGTGCTGCGCTCGAAGAACAACCTGCACGACAACTACCAGGACTACCAAGCCTTCCTCGCCAACGGCGGGTGCATCGGCCTGCAGCACGACCCGCTGCTCTACGGCTCGTACCTGCTCAACCCGTTCCTCGTGAAGGTCGAGCTGCGCGAGATGCTCGTCGTGCGCCAGGGCGAGGTCGCCGTCATCAAGGCCTACGTCGGCCTGCCGACCGAGGACACGTCGGGCGAGGAGTTCAAGTTCGGTTCGATCGTCAAGCCCGGCCACCAGGGCATCTGGTCCGAGCCCCTGCGCACCGGCAAGTACACGCTGAACCCACGCATCTACGAGGCCGAGGTCGTGCCGACGTCGATCCTCACGCTCAACTGGTCGCACGCGACGAGCGACGCCCACAGCCTCGACGCCCGGCTCGCCCCGATCGATGCCAAGTCGAAGGAGGCGTTCAACTTCTCGATCGACCTGCAGGTGCAGATCCACGTGCCCGACACGCGGGCGCCGAAGGTCATCTCGATGGTCGGCACGATGCAGAACCTCGTCAACGAGGTCCTCCAGTCGGCCGTCGGCAACTACTTCCGCAACAAGCTGCAGACGCTCGGCGCGACGGAGTTCATCGAGAAGCGCGACGAGGTGCAGCACGCCGCCGAGACGTACATCCAGCAGTACCTGTCGCGCTACGAGGTCGAGACCCGCGGCGTCTACATCCAGGACGTGATCTTCCCGGAGGACCTCGTCAAGGTGCTGACGAGCCGCGAGATCGCCGCCCAGGAGCGGGCGACGTTCGCCCAGCAGCGCGACGCCCAGGTCGCACGCGTCAGCCTCGAGCAGCAGCGCGGGGTCGCCGACATGCAGGGCCAGCTCGCCCAGGCGAACGTGTCGATCGACATCGAGAAGTCGAAGGCCGAGGCGGCCCGGGCCCGCGCCGAGGGTGAGGCCGCCGTGATCACGACGACGGGCCTCGCCGAGGCGACCCGCACGCAGGCGATCGGCGAGGCGACGGCCGCGGCCGAGGAGGCGCTCGGCGTCGCCCGCGCCAAGGGCTTCGACGCCCAGCGCAAGGCGATCGGATCCGAGCAGACGGCGCTCGTCGCGGCGCTGCGGGAGGTCGGCACCGGGCACGTCAAGATCGTCCCCGACATCCAGGTCGGCAGCGACGGTGGCGGCGTCATCGGCGGGCTCGGCGCCCTGCTGATGCGCACCCTCGCCGACGACAACGCCAGCGACGAGGACCGCGGCAACGGGCATCGCGCCAACGGCGCCGGGCCGGCCCTGCAGCCCCCAGCGCCGCCCGCCGACAGCGACGACGAGGCCGCCACGCGTTAAGGACGCGTCAAGAACAGAGCCCGGGGCGTTCACGCCACGTGAACGCCCCGTGCGGGTCGAGCGGCTCGCAGTTGCCTGCGCACCGATGCTCGATGGCGACACGGCGCCCGCCGGAACGGCTGCGCGACGATGACCGCGATGTCGCTCGCCAAGCGTGTGTTGATCGGCAAGCCGATCGCCACCTCGGAGGAAGGCCACCAGCGCCTCCGCAAGCGCATCGCCCTGCCGGTCTTCGCCAGCGACGCCATCTCCTCGACGGCCTATGCCACCGACGAGATCCTCATCGTGCTGCTCGTGCAGGCGCACATCGGGCACCAGGCCTGGGGCCTGCTCGTGCCGTTGGCGATCATCGTCGCCAGTCCTGCTGACGATCGTCGTGGTGTCCTACCGCCAGACGATCTACGCCTACCCGTCGGGCGGCGGCTCCTACGTGGTGTCGCGGGAGAACCTCGGCGAGACGCCCTCGCTCGTCGCCGGCGCCGCCCTGCTCACCGACTACATCCTGACGGTCGCCGTCTCGATCGCCGGCGGCGTGCTGGCGATGCAGTCGGCGTTCGGGTTCGACAGCTCGTGGCGGGTGCCGTTCTGCCTCGTGCTGATCGCCATCATGACGGTCGCCAACCTGCGCGGGCTGAAGGAGTCGGGCGCCCTGTTCGCCCCGCCGACGTACCTCTACGTCGTCATGCTGGTGCTCCTGATCGTGACCGGGCTCTACCGGATCTTCGTCAAGGACCTCCCGCCGATCCCGCTCGACACGCTCTCGGAGGAGGCGCGTGAGCTGGCGTCGCAGACCGGTTCACTGGCGTTCCTGATGCTGCTGCGGGCGTTCTCGTCCGGCGCCGTCGCGCTGTCCGGTGTGGAGGCGGTGTCCAACGGCGTGCCGGCGTTCCGCAAGCCCGAGAGCCGCAACGCCTCGATGACGATCGCCATCATGGGCGCCATCCTCGGCACGTGCTTCCTCGGGGTGTCGATCCTCGCCTCGCACCTCCAGCCCTACCGGGGCGAGAACGACCCGACGGGCATCGCCCTGATGGCGGAGTACGTCTACGGCGGCAAGAACGTGCTGTTCTGGGTGACCCAGATCGCCACCTTCGCGATCCTCGTGCTGGCGGCGAACACCGCCTACGCCGACTTCCCCCGCCTGTCGTCGATCATCGCCCGCGACGGCTACCTGCCGCGCCAGCTCGCCAACCGCGGCGACCGGCTCGTCTTCTCGAACGGGGTCATCGGCCTCGCCGTCCTCGCCGGCGTGCTCATCGTGGCGTTCAAGGGCAACATCTCGGCCCTCATCCCGCTCTACGCGTTCGGCGTGTTCACCGGCTTCACGCTCAGCCAGGCCGGCATGGTCGTGCACCACTTCCGCCTGCGCGAGAAGAACTGGCGCGCCGTCCGCGGTGGTCAACGGGGTCGGCTGCGTGGCGACCGGCATCGTCGCCCTCGTCGTCGTCGTCTCGAAGTTCACCGAGGGGGCGTGGATCCCCGCCATCGTCATCCCGGCGCTGGTCGTCGGGTTCATGGCCATCAACCGCCACTACCGCCGCGTGCGTCGCAGCGTGCAGGTCGACGAGTCCTACCACCCGCCGCGCAGGACGCACCTCGTCGTCGTGCTCGTCGGCTCCGTGCACCGAGGCGTGATCGACGCCCTGCAGTACGCCCGGTCGCTGGCCCCCGAGCGCCTGCTCGCGGTGTCGGTCGTCGTCGACGACGAGGAGCAGGAGCAGCTGCTGCAGGCGTGGCACGACCACGACATCCGGGTCCCGCTGCACACGATCCACTCGCCGTACCGCGAGCTGACCCGCCCGCTCCTCGAGTACCTCGACGAGCTCGACGCCGAGAGCCCCGACGACGTGGTCACCGTCGTCATCCCGGAGTTCGTCACGCCGTGGAAGCAGCAGTGGCTGCACAACCAGTCGGCGTTCGCCCTCAAGGCCCGCCTGCTCTACCGCCCGAACACCGTCGTCACGTCGGTGCCGGTGCTCATCGGCGACCACCCCGAGGAGTGAGGCCGCGGCGATCCGCCGGTCGATGACGTCGGAGGTCATGGACGCCGGGCCGCCTGCCGACGAGAGTGGGCGCATGACCGACGACACCGCCGCGCCTGCCCCCTCGCTCGCCGACATGGTGGCGATGATGCCGTTCGCCGCCGGGATGGGGATCGAGGTGTCGGCCGCCGCGCCCGCCGAGGTGCAGGGGTCGATGGCCTGGCGTCCCGAGCTGTGCACGACGTTCGGTGCCATGCACGGTGGGGCGATGATGGCGATGGCCGACAGCATCGGCGCGCTGTGCGCGTTCCTCAACCTGCCGCCGGGCGCCACGACGTCGACGATCGAGTCGAAGACCAACTTCTTCCGTGGCGTGCGCGAGGGGGCGCTGCACGCGACGAGCCGGCCGTTGCACGTCGGGCGCACGACGATCGTCGTGCAGACCGACCTCGTCGACGACCGCGGCAAGCGCGTCGCCCAGGTGACCCAGACCCAGGCCGTCCTGCAGCCGTCCTGAGCCCGGCCTGCCCGCGGCTGCCACCAGCCGGCCCGGCCAGCTCGGCCGGCCACAACGAGCGTGAATCGGGATCGGCGGCAGCGGTACGGTCCGGAGGTGGCCGATCCGACGTTCGACGACACCGTCCGCGCCCTCGAGGCCGTCGTCGACCGCTGCGCCGCGTCCGGCGACCGCACCGGGTACTTCGCGGCGATGTACCAGGCCGTGACGGCGACCGTGCGCGAGCGCACGACCGGGGGCTCGTTCGCCGACGGGCCGCGCATGGAGCGCTTCGTCGCCGGGTTCGCCGGGCGGTACCTCGACGCGCTGGCGGCGTGGCGGGATGGTCGCCCCTGCCGCGACGTGTGGCGAGTGGCGTTCGAGGCCGCCGGGCGCTGGCGTCCGATCATCCTCCAGCACCTGCTGCTCGGGATGAACGCGCACATCAACCTCGACCTCGGCGTCACGGCGTCGGAGCTGGGCGAGGGCGGCTCGCTCGACGCGGTCCGTGCCGACTTCGACGCCATCAACGACGTGCTGGGCGAGCTCGTCGACGGCTGCCAGGGCGCGCTCGGCCAGGTCTCCCCGTGGCTCGACCTCGCCGACCGTGTCGGTGGTTCCCGCGACGAGGAGATCATCCGCTTCAGCCTCGTCGCGGCGCGCCGCCAGGCGTGGTCCGTCGCCCAACGGCTGGCGCCACTGCGCGGCGCGGAGCGCGAGCGGGCGATCGCCGACGTCGACGCGAGGGCGGTGCAGGTGGCACGCGCCGTCGAGCACCCCGGCATCGCGGGGAGCTCGGTGCTCCTGCTCGTGCGCCTGCGCGAGCGCACGGCGCCCGGCGACGTGATGCGGCTGCTCGCCGCCGTGCGGCCTGCCGTGTCGTGAAACCATGCCGCTCGCACGGCCCGCGTCGACCAACATGGACGCCGTGACGAAGCGTTCGACGGAGCAGCTGCTGGCCGGGCTCGACCACGTGCGCGCCGCGCCGATCGGACAGGGGCGACTGGAGATGATCGTGCGCCGCCCGGCGCTCGACGAGCGCGAGGTGCTGGAGTCAGCGGAGCTCGACCTCGACGTCGGCCTCGTCGGCGACACCTGGCGCCACCGGCGCTCCACGCGCACCGCCGACGGCTCGCCGCACCCCGGCATGCAGGTCACCCTGATGAACGCCCGCGCCGTGGCCCTGATCGCCGGCTCGCGTGCCAACTGGCCGCTCGCCGGCGACCAGCTCTACGTCGACCTCCACCTCGGGTCCGAGGAGCTCCCGCCCGGGACGCAGCTGCAGCTCGGCGGTGCCGTCGTCGAGGTCACCGACCAGCCGCACCGCGGCTGCGCCAAGTTCACCCGCCGCTTCGGCCTCGACGCCATGCGCCTCGTCAACTCCGACGCCGGCGTGCGGCTCAACCTGCGCGGCATCAACGCCAAGGTCGTGCAGCCCGGCCGGATCGCCGTCGGCGACGCCGTGACGACCGTCGACGCGCTCGTCGCCGCGGACTGATCGACGTACGTCACCGGGCGTACGGCGCGATACGTCCCCCGGCGGACGGCGCCGGCGATGACCGGCCCTACCGTGACGGGATGGCCACACCGCCGCGCCCCGCCATCTGGCTGAGCGCGCTCGCGGTGGCCGCGTTCCAGGTCGTCGGCACGATCGGCGCCTCCGCCAACCAGCCGGAGCGCAAGGGCATCGACGCCCTCGCCGTCGTCCTGCTGCTGCTCGGACCGGCCGCGCTGGCGGTCCGCGACCGCTGGCCACTGCTCGCCGTCGCCGTGTCGATGGCCGCCGCCGCGCTGTCGTTCGGGCTCGGGTACGCGTTCGGGCCGATCTTCGTCAGCATCATCGTGGCCGTCGTCTACGCCGTCCTGCGCGGCTACCGCCGCTCGACGTGGATCGTCAGCGCGATCGGCTACGCCGCGTTCGCCGTCGCCATGGCGCTCGATCCGAACGCCGACCATGGCAACTACTGGCTCAAGCTGTCGGTCGTCGCCGGCTGGCTCATCGTCGTCCTCGTGGTCGCCGACCTCGTACGGGCACGGCGCGACGCGTTCCGCGAGCGGGCCCGCGCCGAGCAGGAGGAGCGCCAGCGGCTGGCCGGGGAGCAGCGCCTCGACCTGGCGCAGGAGCTGCACGACGTGCTCGCCCACCACATCTCCCTCATCAACGTGCAGGCCGGGGTCGCGCTGCACCTCATCGACGAGCAGCCCGAGCGGGCCCGCCCCGCGCTGGCCGAGATCAAGGAGGCCAGTCGCGAGGCGCTGCGCGAGCTGCGCGGCGCGCTGGACATCCTCCGGCGCGGCGCCGCCGCGCCGCGGCGCCCGCCCCGCGCCTCGCCGAGCTCGACCGCCTCGTCGCCACCGTCGGCGCCAGCGGACTCGACGTCACGCTCGACGACCGCGGGCGCCCGGACGAGCTGCCGGCAGCCGTCGAGCTGGCCGCCTACCGCATCGTCCAGGAGGCGCTGACGAACGTCGCGCGCCATGCCGCGGCGACATCGGCGCGGGTCACCCTGCGCTACGACGACGAGGTCACGGTCGAGGTCGTCGACGACGGCGTCGGTGGCATCGCGGCGGCGGGCAACGGCATCACGGGCATGCGCGAGCGCGCCGCCGCACTCGGCGGCACCCTCGCCGTCGGGCCGGGGCCGGTCGGAGGGTTCCGCGTCGTGGCCCACCTGCCGATCCGGGAACCGGCGGCGACGTGATCCGGGTGCTGCTCGCCGACGACCAGGCGCTGGTGCGCGCCGGGTTCCGGGCCCTGCTCGACGCCCAGGACGACATCACCGTGGTCGGCGAGGCGTCCGACGGCGAGGAGGCCGTGCGGCTGGCGGTGCAGGAGCGCCCGGACGTCGTGCTGATGGACATCCGCATGCCGGGCACCGACGGGCTCGTGGCCACGCGACGGATCGCCGGCGACGAGCGCCTCGCCGGGGCCAAGGTCGTGATCCTCACGACGTTCGACCTCGACGAGTACGTGTTCGAGGCGATCCGGGCCGGCGCCAACGGGTTCCTCGTCAAGGACACCGAGCCGACCGAGCTGCTGCGGGCCGTGCGCGCCGTCGTGGCCGGCGACGCGTTGCTGTCGCCGCGCGTCACCCGACGGCTCATCGAGGAGTTCGCGACGCGCGCCAAGGAGCCGGCGCCGGCGCCGGCCGTCGACATGCTCACCGAGCGCGAGCGCGAGGTCGTCGGGCTCGTCGCCGAGGGCCTGTCGAACGACGAGATCGGGTCGCGCCTGTTCATGAGCGCGGCGACCGCGCGCACGCATGTCAGCCGGGCGATGATCAAGGTCGGGGCCCGCGACCGTGCCCAGCTCGTCGTGTTCGCCTACGAGACCGGCCTCGCCCGCCCGGGCTGGGCGTGAGGTCGCACTTCTGACGACACTTCGGTGGGCCCAGCCCGACGAACTGTCGTCAGAAACAGGACGGGCTACGCCGGCTGACGTAGGCGGGAAGCCGCTCGACGACGGATTCGGGCGGCGCCGGATCGGCGGACAGTGGTCCCCATGGAAACCACCCCCGCCGTGTCCGTGCACGGCCTCACCAAGCGCTATGGGAAGCGGACCGTCGTCGACGGCTTCGACCTCGAGCTCCCGGCGGGTGTCGTGGCCGGCTTCGTCGGCCCCAACGGCGCCGGCAAGACCACGACGATGGCGATGCTGCTCGGGCTCGTCCGCCCGACGGCCGGGAGCGGGACGGTGCTCGGCGCGCCGATCAGCGAGCCGGCCGCCTACCTGCCGCGGGTCGGGGCGATGGTCGAGAGCCCGGCGTTCTACCCGGCCCTCACCGGTCGCCAGAACCTGCGGATGTTCGCCACGGTCGGTCGCCATCCGACGGCGCGCATCCCGGCGCTGCTGGAGGTCGTCGGGCTCGCCGACCGCGCCGACGACCGCTACCGGACGTACTCGCTCGGGATGAAGCAACGCCTCGGCATCGCCGCTGCCCTGCTCGGCGACCCCGCGCTGCTGATCCTCGACGAGCCGGCGAACGGTCTCGATCCGCAGGGCGTGCACGAGATGCGCGGCCTCGTCGGGTCGCTCGCCCACAGTGGCCGGACGGTGCTCGTGTCGTCGCACGACCTCAGCGAGCTCGAGCAGCTCTGCGACTGGTTGGTGATGATCGAGGGTGGCCGGTCCCGGTACCAGGGGCCGGCGTCGGAGTTCCTCGCCGGCACCGACAACGGCCTCGGCGTGCGCCCCGAGCACGAGTGGGACGTCGACGAGCTCGCCCTCGCCCTCACCGCGTGCGGTCACCACGTCGAGCCCCGCGGCGGCCGGCTCGTCGTGCGCGACGACGCGCGCGGCGGCGACGACCTCGCCGCCGCCGTCAACCGCACGGCCCAGCAGGCCGGGATCGTGCTCGTCGAGCTGAGCCCGGTGCGCACATCCCTCGAGGACCGCTACCTGGCCCTCGTCAACGCCGACACCAACCACGACCGCACAGGAGGCGCGTCATGATCCGCATCGTCCAGGCCGAGCTGCTCCGGCTGCTCCGCCGCCGCACCGTCATCGTCACGGCCGCCGCGAGCGCCGTGTTCGCCGTCGTCGCCACCGTCGCGGTGTTCGCCGCCGCCCGCGAGAGCGGTCCGGCGGCAGCTCGCGGCGGCACCACGACCGCCGCCCTGGCCAGCGCCGGTGGCGGGACCGAGGCGTTCGCCGTCGGGTCCTCGTTCGTCGGCTTCTTCGTCTTCGTGACGTTCATCGCCCTCGTCGCCACCGAGTTCTCCGGTGGCACGTTCCGGGCGCTGCTGCTGCGTGACCCGCACCGGCTGCGCCTCATCACCGGCAAGCTCGTCGGTGCGCTCGTCGTCGCGGCCGGCGCTCTGGCCCTCACCGAGGTCCTGTCGTTCGGCCTCTCGCTGGCCCTCGCCCCGTCGAAGGACATCGACACCGCCGCCTGGTTCTCGCTCGCCGGTGTCGGCCACGCGGTCGCCGACTACGGCACCGTGCTCGCCGGCGTGACCGGCTGGGCGATCTTCGGGACCACCCTCGCCGTCATCTTCCGCTCCGTGCCGCTGGCGCTGGCCGTCGGGTTCGCCTGGGCCGGTCCGTTCGAGAACATCATCGTCGACTCCTGGACGACCGGGTACCGCCTGTTCCCCGGTCAGGTCCTGGCGGCGATCATCCAGGGCGGCACACCGGAGATCTCCCTGGCCCGGGCCGCCGCGACCGGCGTCGTCTACGTCGGCATCGCGGCCGCCGCCACCGCCACGCTCCTCACCCGAAGGGATGTCACCTCATGATCACTGCACTCGCAACCAACCCCCTCGTCACCGACGGGGTGCTCGCGACCCACCACTGGCACGGGGGCCACGGCTGGTTCCCGTGGTTCCCCCTCGTGCCGCTGTTCTTCTTCGGCCTGTGGGTCCTCCTGTTCGCCTTCGTCTTCCGCCGCCGCTGGCGGATGGCGCCCGGGCAGTCCGGCGAGTCCGTGCTCGCCGAGCGCTACGCCCGGGGCGAGATCGACGAGACGGAGTACCGGGAGCGCAGGTCCGTGCTCCGCCGCAAGGAGTAGTCGCACGGCGTAGCGGCCCCGGAGGTTTGTGGTCGGCCGGATCGGAGAAGTCTCCGGTCCGGCCGATCCGCGTCACGATCTGGTCCGAACTGATCGACGACTTGTGATCACCATCGATCCAGCACCCCGGGGGCGAACCAGGACCCTGCTCCGCATCGGCGTCCTCGCGGCATCGGGCCTGCTGGCGTGCTTCCTGCTCACGGCCATGTTCGCCCCGAGTCGGGCGTCGGCTGCCGGTGTCCTGGATGGGGACGGGGACGGGCTGCTCGGCGGGATCACGGCGCCGATCGACGACGTCGTGGTGCCGGTGACCGAGACCCTCGCCCCGGTGACCGATCCGGTCGATGAGGCGCTGGCGCCGCTGACCGAGCCGTTGCAGGACGCCGTCGAACCCGTCGTCGACGCGGCCGAGCCGGTGGTCGACGCGGCGGCCCCCGCGGTGGCTGCGGCGGCACCGCTCACGACGGCGGTCACCGAACCGCTGCGCGACCTCGCCGCTCCCGTCGTCGCCGCGCCGGAGCCCGTCGTCTCTGCCGCCGCTGATGTCGTGGCGCCCGCGGTCGAGGGCGCCGCCCCGCTCGTCGCGACCGCCGCTCCGATCGTCGAGCAGGTCGTCACGCCGGTCGCCGCGGCGCTCACGCCGGTCGTCGACGACGTCGTCACGCCGATCGTCGAGCAGGCCGCCGAACCGGTCGCCGATGTCGTCGCCCCGGTCGCCGAGGCGCTCGCTCCGGTCGTCGGCGTCGGCCCATCTCCTCAGGCCCCGGTGGCACCGACCACGTCGGTTCCGAGCGCGCCGTTGGTCGTACAGCCGGTGACCACGTCGGAGCCCGCAGCCCCGGCCGCCGAGCCCGCCATCGTCGTGCCGGCGTCCGATCGCCGCCCACCCCGCGCCCCGGGCTCGTTGCCGACCTCGTCGTCGGTCGTGCGGCTACCGGCAGCGTCTCGACCGGTGGTTCCGCCGGTGCTCGGCGGACCCGCGTTGCGTGGGTCCGACGCAACGATCGCTCCCTCACCAGCGGCGCCGGGCGCGCCGCGCGCGCGTCATCCCCGTCGATCTCCCGACCCCGTCCCAGCTGGCGCCGTCGACCATGTCGTCGCTGCCGGTCGGCAGCGGCGCCGACGCGCCGCACGTGCCCGCCGCCCTGCTGGCTGCGGCTGCGGCGGTCATCTTCTGGCTCTGGCAGCGCATCGCGTCCGTCGTGACGTGGCGGTCGCTGCGCGTCCTCTCCCTGATCGAACGACCTGGCTAGTCGCGGTTCGCCGCTGACTCCGCACGCGACCACGCGTGCGTCGACCAGATCGATCGATGCGAAGGAGAGCTCCCATGAACGGGCTCATCCGCCGGGCGCCCGCGCCCCGCGGGGATGACCACCAGTCGAACGCGGCCTCGAGCACGGCTCGCGCGACCAACGGCGACACCACGCAGCAGGTCCGACCGGAACCGCCGGTGACGTTCCTGCGCGCCCCCACCGCTGATCCGCGGGCGGGCCGGAGGACGGGCCGGCCCGCTCCGGATCAGCCCCGATCGCCCAGGCGGCGGGGATCGCGTGGGGGCGCCGCCAGTGTTCTCGCGGTCCTGACCCGGGCACGGTCGTCGGGTCCGGTCGCCAGACCGGACCCGGCGGCCGCACACCCGCGTTCGCCGGCGACCGGGCTCTCGGTGACACAGAAGCGGACTCAGCGGCCGACGTCCTCCGATGCCTCGCGCAGCTGGGATGATCGCGGGCATGAGCGAGCGCACCGAGGTGGCGACGCGGATGGCCGAAGCGGCGAACCTGTGGCTCGCCGACCTCGACGACGAGCAGCGCGCCCTGGCGCGCTGGGACTTCCCGGCCGACGACGAGCGCCGGCTGTGGTTCTACACGCCGACCGACCATGGCGGCCTGCCGATCGGCGCGATGCGCCCGGCCCAGCAACAGGCGGCGATGCGGCTCCTGCGCAGTGGTCTGTCCCGGGCGGCCTACGTCACGGCGTCGACGGTGATGGGGCTCGAGAACGTGCTCGACGAGGTCGAGCGGTTCCGCCAGCGCTTCGGCCGCGAGCGTGGCCGCGACCCGGGCATGTACTACGTGCGGGTGTTCGGCGAGCCCGGCGCCGGTGCGACGTGGGGCTGGCGCTTCGGCGGCCACCACGTGTCGGTGAACCACACGATCGTCGACGGCGAGCTGGCCGCCTCCACGCCGTGCTTCCTCGGCGCCGACCCGGCGTCATCCCCGCTGCTCGGACCACACCTGCTGCGGCCGCTGGCCGGGGCCGAGGACCTCGGGCGCGAGCTCGTCACGTCGCTCGACGACGGGCAGCTCGACCGCGCCCTGCTGGCGCCGGTCGCCGCCCGTCGACCTCGTCACCGCCAACCGATCGCACGTCTCGCCCGGCGACCGCCCGCTGCCGCTCCAGGTCATCTTCCGCGGCCGCCTCGACGCCGAGACCTACGAGCGGATGGCGGGCGGGCAGGCGGCGATGGAGGCCGCCGTCGGCCTGACGCCGGCGCACCTCGACGCGCTCGCCCTGAGCGCCGAGCCGAAGGGCGTGCGCGCCGCCGACCTGGTCGGGCGCAGCGCGACCTGCTGCGGGCGCTGCTCGACGTCTACGTCCGGCGCGTGCCCGACGAGCTGGCCGATGCCGAGTCGGCGCGGTACGCGTCGGAGGACGCCCTCGACGAGCTCGCCTTCGCCTGGGCCGGCGGTCTGCGGCCGGGCGAGCCGCACTACTACCGCGTCCAGGGCCGGGGCCTGCTCGCCGAGTACGACAACACGCAGCGTGGCGTCAACCACGTGCACACGGTCTGGCGCCAGCTCGACGCCGACTTCGGCGGCGACGTCCTCGCCGCCCACTACGCCCACGCCCACTGACGTGCGCCACTTCGACCGGGCCGAGCGGCAGCGCCGTCTGCTGGCGCGCCACCACCTCGCGGCGCCCGCCGCGTCCGTGGAGCAGGTTGCCGGCGACCTCGTCGGGCTGCACTCCACCGATCCGGCGACCGTCGTCCTCGCCCTCCGCGCCCGCCTCGAGCCGTTCGCGGTCGCCGACCTCGAGGACGCCCTCTACGAGCGACGCACGCTCTTGCGGATGCTGGCGATGCGCCGCACGATGTTCGTCGCCCCGCTCGATCTCGCCGCCGTCATGGACGCGGCGTGCACCCGGGCCCTCGTGCCCGGCGAGCGTCGCAAGCTCGTCGCGCTGCTCGAGGGCGCCGGCGTCACCGCCGACGCCGAGGCCTGGATCGACCGCGTCGGCGCCGAGACGTTGGCCGCCCTGCACGCCGGCGGACCGCAGCCGGCGAGCCAGCTGACGAAGGTCGTGCCCGACCTCGCCCGCCAGCTGGTGATGGCCACCGGCAAGGCCTACGAAGGCACCATCGGGGTCTCGACGCGCATCCTGTTCCTGCTGGCGGCCCAGGGACTGATCGCCCGCGGTCGGCCGCTCGGCGGCTGGACCTCGAGCCAGTACCGCTGGGCGACGATGGCGGACTGGGTCGGGCCGCAACCGTCGCTCGACGAAGGAGCCGCCCGGGCCGAGCTGGCTGCCCGCTGGCTGCGGGCGTACGGACCGGGGACCGTCGACGACCTCGCCTGGTGGGCGAAGTGGACGAAGGCCCACGTCAAGGCGGCGCTCGCCGACATCGGTGCCGTCGCGGTCACGGCCGACACCGGCGACGACCCGGCGGCCGCGGCGTGGGTGCTGCCCGACGACCTCGACGACACCGCGCTCGCGGGGCCGCCGCCGATCACCCTGCTGCCCATCGCTCGACCCGACGATCATGGGATGGAAGCTGCGCACGTGGTACCTCGGTCCGCACCGCGCGCCGCTGTTCGACCGCAGCGGCAACGCCGGCCCGACGGTGTGGGTCGGTGGCCAGGCGGTCGGCGCGTGGAGCCAGCGGCGCGACGGGGAGATCGCCTACCGGCTGCTGGAGGACGTCGCGGCCGGGGACGTCCGGCGCATCGAGGCCGCCGTCCGACGGCTGCGGGACTGGATGGACGGGATGCGGGTGACGCCGCGGTTCCCGACGCCGCTCGACCGCGAGCTGGCGGCGGGCTGAGGCTCAGGCCCCCGCCGAGCGCGGCGAGCAGCTCGCTGACGGCGGGATGGCGCCCGCTGGGCTCGGCCACGGCGGCAGCCATCCGGGCGGCGCCGGCCCGCTCCGGACCGTCCGCGAGCAAGGCGCCCACGGCCGCCCGGATGTCGTCGGCCGACGCGTCCAGGGCGAGGGTCCGCCCGGCGCCGGCGGCCACGACGGCGGCGGCGTTGGCGTGCTGGTCACGTCCGAGCGGGATGCACACCACTGGCACGCCGTGGCGCAGCGCCGCCAGGATCGTGCCCAGTCCGGCATGGCACACCACGACCGCGGCGCCCGGCACGATCGCGAGGTGCGGGATGCGCCCGTGCACCGACGCGTTGGACGGTGCCACGACCGTGGCCGCCTCGATGTGGTCGCCCACGGTCGCCACCACGGACACGGGCTCATCGGCCAGCGCGACCAGGATGCGTTCGAGCACGTTCGCGCTCTCCCATGTCGGTCGTTCCCAACGAGACGATCACGCGAGGCCGTCCGGCGTCGTCGGGCGCCGGCTCGACGTCGACGCGCTCGAACACCGTCCGACGTAGCGGACGTTCGGCGCCAACGTTGCCGGGACGGTGTCCAGCGACGGCGGCGACGCGACGAGCACGACGTCGGCGCGGTCGAGGAGCTGCCCGAGGCGGGCGACCGGGGCGAGCCCGAGATCGGCCCGCAGCTCGTTGACGTCGTCCACGGTTGCGGCCATCGCCATCGGCGACGCGTCCTCGTGGATCCCGATGCGTCCGTACAGCGTGTGCACGAGGACAGCCGTCGCGACGTCGGCGGCCTCGGTCGCGCACAGCGCCCCCGGCATCATGAAGTCGACGAGCGCGAGGTCGGGCTCGCTCGCGCTCGAGCGCGGCGCCGACGTCGCCGGCCATCGTGAGCTGGTCCCACTCGCCGGTCGGGTCACGCGGCGCGAGGACGACGCCGGCTGCGGCGAAGCGGGCCACGAGGGACGGCGGCCCGAGGGCCGTGACGGTGAGGCCGTCGTCGAGCAGGCGCTGGGCGATCACGCGATCGATCGGATCGACGTTGCCGCCTCCGTCCCACGTCACGACGAGCACCTTCGCCACGGCCGCCGTCCGGATCAGTCGTCGTCGACGTCGACGCCGGCTGCGGCCAGCTCGGCCTCGGCGGCGCCGCCGTCGCCGGGCTCGACCTCGACCGGTGCCGTGGCCCGGCGGGGGACGACGCAGCCGTAGCCGCGGGCGACCGCGTCGAGCGCCGTCGCCCGGACGCAGTAGTCGAGCGCCAGGCCGACGACGGCGACGTGCTCGATGCCCCGGCACGCAGCAGCTCGTCGAGCCCGGTCGACGCCTCCTCGCCGGACGTCGGGTCGCGCATCGTGAAGCCGCTGTAGCCGTCCTCGCCGCCCGTGCCCTTGCGCACCGACGCGCCGGCCACGACGAGGTCGGGGTGGAACGCCGCACCCCACGTGTCGCGCACGCAGTGCACCGGCCACGGTCCGCCGTCGGTCACGAAGTGCGGCGTCCGCGGCGGGTGCCAGTCCTGCGTGTAGACGACGGTCGCCCCGGCGGCCGTCGGCGGCGGCGACCTCCTCGTTGACCGCCGGCGACGACGTCGACGGCGCCGCGCACGGACAGCGCGCCGGCGGGGTCGGCGAAGTCGTTCTGGACGTCGACGACCAGCAGCGCCGTCCGCCTCGTCGTACCCGACCGTCATGGGCCTCAACGTAGCGTCGGCCAGCACGGCCGGACCCGCTGCCTACAGTGCCGGAGGTGCCCCCCGCCGCCCTGCGCCACGGCGTGCTCAGCACCGACGCGTACCAGCTGACCATGGCCCAGCTGTACCTGCGGGCCGGCCTGCACGACCGGCGCGTCCGCTTCGAGCACTTCTTCCGCTCGTACCCCGACTACGGCGAGCACCGCGCCGGCTACTGCGTCACGGCCGGTCTCGGACCGTTCGCCGGCTGGATGACGTCGGTGCGGGCCCGGCCGGCGGACGTCGACGCCCTGCGCTCGCACCGCACGCGCCAGGGCGACCGCCTGTTCGACGAGGCGTTCTGCTCGTGGTTCGGCGGGCTCGACTTCGGCGGCGCTGCGGCTCGACGCCGTCCCCGAGGGCCGGGTCGTGCACCCGAACACCCCGATCTCGGTCGTCGAGGGCGAGTTGGCCGCGGCCCAGCTGATCGAGACGCCGCTGCTCAACCAGCTCAACTTCGCCACGCTGATCGCCACGAAGGCCGCACGCGTCGTCGAGGCGTCGCACGGCCGGCCGGTCCTGGAGTTCGGGATGCGCCGCGCCGCCGCGGCCGGCGCCGACACCGCGTCGCGCGCCGCCATCGTCGGCGGCGCAGCGTCGACGTCGAACAGCGCCGTCGGCTACGAGCTCGGGCTGACGCCGGCCGGCACCCACGCCCACTCGATGGTGCAGCTGTTCATCGCCCTCGGGGAGGGCGAGGGGGCGGCGTTCGACGCCTACGCCGACGTCTACCCCGACGACACGCTGCTGCTCGTCGACACGGTCGACACGATGGGCAGCGGCGTGCCGAACGCGATCGCCACGTTCGAGCGGCTGCGCCGGCGCGGCCACGTCCCGGTCGGCATCCGCCTCGACTCGGGCGACCTCGCCTTCCTCGCCGTCGAGGCGGCCCGCGAGCTCGACCGGGCCGGCTTCCCGGACACCGTGATCGTGCTGTCGAGCCAGCTCGACGAGCTCACGATCTGGCAGATCACGGCCCAGATCGCCGTCGAGGCCCGGCGCCACGGCATGGACCCCGACGCGGTCATCGGGCGCCTCGTGTTCGGTGTCGGTTCGCGGCTCGCCACGAGCCACGGCGACCCCAGCCTCGACGGCGTGTTCAAGCTGGTGGCCGTCGACGACGGCGCCGGGACGTGGCGGCCGGCGATGAAGCGCTCGGACTCGCCCGCGAAGGTGCTGAACCCGGGCGCCAAGCGGCTCTGGCGGGTGTACGACGAGCGTGGGTGGCGACGGCCGACGTGCTGTCGTCGGCCGCCGAGGCGCTCGCGCCGGGGTCGTTGCACCTGCACCACCACGCCCGCACCGACGTCTCGCGGACCGTCACCGTCGGCGCGGTCGACGAGCTGCTCGTCCCCGTCGTGGCGGCGGCGCGGTCGTCGCCGGCGGCCTCGACGACCTCGCCGCGGCGACCGCCCGCCGGGTCGCCGACGTCGAGCGGTTCGACCCCGGGGTGCGGCGCCTCGTCAACCCGCACGAGTACCACGTCTCGGTCACCGACGACGTCTTCGAGCTCAAGCGCCGGCTGCTCGCCGAGCCTCTGATCCCGGCCGGATCAGCGCCCGGTGAGGGCGAGCAGGGCGGCGACGGCGGCGTCGGCGCGCTCCTCGGGCACGAGCACGTGGTCGTGGGAGAAACCGGCGAGGACGTTGGCCGGGATGCCGCGCCGGCGAGCGCGGTCGCCAGGGCCGCGGTCAGGCCGACGCCGTCGAGGGCCGTGTGCACGGTGATCGTCAGCCAGGCCGCCCGGAACGTCGCGCCCGCGGCGGCCGGCGAGTCGGCGGCCACGACGTAGGTCGTCGTCGCCCCCTCGTCGATCATCGCCGCCGCGCCGGGCGGGGGCGTGGTGCCCGCGGCGACCTGGACGTAGGCGAACACGCCCGGGTCGGCGGGCGACGTCCATCGTGGCAGGATCGTGTCGAGGTCGCGCTCACCCGGGACATCGACGGAGCTTCACCGGCCGCCGTTCCCGTTCGGCTGCTCGGGCACCCATGGCGGCATGCCGATCGCGCACGCCCTCCCGTCCTGCTGGCCGCCGCCGCGTCGCTCGCCCGACGGCCCGGATCGTCGCCGAGTGGGATCCCGGCGTCACGAGCGCCGAGCTCGGCGGTGCGCTCGTCGTCGACACCTACGGCATCACCGGCCTCGGGGCGTACGTCGTCCGCCTCGACGACGGCGCGACCGTCCGGGCCGTGTGCATCGAGGCCGACGTCGGGCACTCCCTCGCCGCCGAGTACGTGCTCGACGACCGCGGCGCGCTCCGGCCCGAGCTCGACTACCTGGCGTGGGCGTACCTGCGACCCGGCGTCGCGCCGACCGACGAGCAGGCCGCCGCCGTGAACGCCCTGGCCTGGCGCTACACGGACGCCCAGCGCCGCAGCGGGGGAGCGGTGTGGCAGGGCGACGAGCTCGAGATCCGGGTCCTCGGGGTCGGCCGGCTCACGGCGGTCGAGCGGGCCGTCGCCGCCCTGCACGCCGAGGCGACCGCCCGCCGCGGACCGTGGACGCTGACGGCGTCGGCGGCGGCCCGGGGTGGTGACCGTGCGGTTGGCGGGCCCCGGCGGTCCGATCGGCGGCGTCGGCGTCCGGCTGTCCGCCGCCGGTGGCTGGTCGCAGACGTGGTGACCGACCCGGGCCGGCACGGCGACCGCGCGGTGCCGGCCGCGCGACCGGTGCTCGGCCACGGCCACGGCGCCCGGCGACGCGTGGCGCTCGTCGCGCCCGGCTCGCAGCGCCTGGCGACGCCGGGACCGGCCGCCGTCGTGTCGGCCACCGCCCTGTCGGCCGCGCCGCCGACGACGACGACCGTGCCGCCGCCGACGACGACGACGGCGGCACCGACGACCGACGACGACGCACCACCACCAGCGCGCCCCCCACGACGACCACGACGACCACGACGACGCCGACCGCGCCGGCGACGACGACCGCGCCGGCGACGACCACCACGACGCGACCGCGCGACCACGACCACGTCGCCGCCCCCCGACCACCGTCCCGCGCGCCGACGCACGACGTCGCCGGCGGTCCCGCCGCCGACGCTGCCGCCCGACCGGCTCGTCGCGGACCGTCGGTCGCCTCGCCGCGCTGCTGTTCGCGCTCGGCGCCGGTGCGGTGCTCGCCGCGACGCCCGCGCCGGGTCAGGCGTCGCCCAGCAGGGCGATGACCTCGGCGTCGGTCGTCTCGCCGAACTCCCGGTACCACTCGCCGACGGCGACGAAGTCCGGGCGGCTGGCGTGGGCAGACGACCTCGTCGGCGAGCGCCGCGAGGTCGGCGACGGTGTCGGGCGGTCCGACGGGCACGGCCACGACCACCGCGCCGGCCGACCGGCCGGACGGCGGCGACGGCGACGCGGATCGTCGCCCCGGTCGCCAGCCCGTCGTCGACGAGCACGACCGTCGCCGGCCAGGCCGGCCGGCGCTCGGTCACCGCGCAGGCGGGCGTCGCGCTCGGCGAGCTCGCGGCGCGCCACGTCGACGCGCGCCGCGACCTCGTCCGCGCTCAGGCCGAGCCGGGCGATCAGCTCGTCGTTGCGCACGACGAGGTCGCCCGAGGCGACCGCGCCGATCGCCAGCTCGACGTGGCCCGGCGTGCCGACCTTGCGCACGGTCAGGACGTCGAGCGGCGCGCCGAGCCGGTGGGCGACCTCGGCGGCGACGGGCACGCCGCCGCGCGGCAGCCCGAGCACGACGACCGGACCCGCCGGCAGGCGTGCCGCGACCTCGTCGGCGAGGACGCGGCCGGCGTCGACGCGGGAGCGGTCGCGCGACCACCTCATGTCGTCAGCGGCTCCGCGCGGTAGTGTTTCCATTGGAAACCGCTCACCCGAGGTCATCCGTGCCTGCGCTGCCCTGGACCACCACCACCGCCCCCGATCCGACGCACCTCCTCCACGTTCCGTCGCCGGTCCGATGTCCCGCTCACGTGGCGCCGACGTCAAGTATCGGGTGCCGTGACCGGCGCCGCCAAGCCCTACCACCACGGCAACCTGGCGGCCGCCGCGGTCACCGCCGCCGAGACCGAGATCGCCCACCACGGCATCGCCGCCGCGAGCCTCCGCCAGGTCGCCGAGGGCCGGCGTCAGCCACCCGCGGTCGGCAAGCGGTTCGGTGACAAGGCAGGCCTGCTCGCGGCCGTCGCCGCCGAGGGCTTCCGCGTGCTCGGCGGGCCCTCGGGGCGGCCGGGCCGACCTGCGCGCGCTCGGCCGGGCCTACGTCGAGTTCGCCCAGCAGCGCCCGGCGCTGTTCGCGGTGATGTTCCAGCCCGCCGTCTACCGCGCCGACGACCCCGGGGTGCTCGCGGCGCGGGCCCGCACGACGGCGCTGCTGCAGGCCGGCGTCGGGCAGGCCGGCCGGGGCGCGACGCCGACGTCGGGCTCGGGGCGTGGGCGTTCGTGCACGGGATCGCCTCGCTCGTGCTCGGTGGGGCGATCGACGGCGATGCCGTGGAGCTCTACGACCGGCTGCCGTCGGCCTGTTCCCCGCCGGACCACCGATGGTTTGACGCGAGAACGATCGGGTAGGCCGACGGCGGTTCACCGGTCGCCGGAGGGATGCCGGGGTCGGCGACATGGACCGCCGCCGTGTCGCCGGCCCTTGCGCGTCCGGGCCGCGGCCGCCCGGCAGATATCGTTCGGACCCGAATGATCCACCCCACGCCGCCCGCCCCCTGATCGGTCTCTCCGGTCGTGTCAAGCGGGGCGCCGACGTCGCAGGGTTCCCGGCCACCCCGCGCGACACGGCATCGACGTGTACGTCAGCGCCTACGCCGAGGCGGTCTCGGCGGCCGGCGGCCTCCCGGTCCACCTGCCCCAGCACGTCGACCCGGCCGAGTACGCCGGGCGCCTCGACGGGCTGCTGCTCTCGGGCGGCGCCGACATCGACCCGGCCCGCTTCGACGCCACGCCGTCCGGCGACGCCGGGCCCGTCGAGCCGGGCCGCGACGCCGCCGAGCTCGGCCTCGTCGAGCTCGCCGTCGCCGAGGACCTCCCGGTGCTCGGGATCTGCCGTGGCCTGCAGCTGCTCAACGTCTGGGCCGGCGGGACGCTGCACCAGCACGTGCCGAGCCACGCCCGCTACGACCTCCCGGCCGACGACCACTTCGACGAGGTCACCGTGAACCCGACGAGCCGCATCGGTCTGATGTACGGCCGTCGCGACGCGTCAACTCGCTGCACCACCAGACCGTCGACCGCGTCGCCGACGGCTGGGTCGTCACGGCCCGCAGCGGCGACGGCACGGTCGAGGCCATCGAGTGGCCGGGCCACGACGTCATCGCCGTGCAGTGGCACCCCGAGCTGCTCCCGGGCGGGCGACCGACCCGTTGTTCGCATGGCTCGTCGACCGGGCCCGCGCCGCGCTCATGCCGCGGCGGTCTGACATGCGCCGCGCCCTCTCGTCGACCGACGACCGGGACCTGCTGCGCGCCGAGCGCGACGTCGTCGCCCGCATGGCCGAGCTCGGCATCGACGTCGACCTCGACTTCGCCTCGATGGCCGTCGTCGCCAACGTGTTCCGGGTCGCCAGCACCGCCCGCGGCCACCTCGAGCGCACGGTGCTCGCCGACGTCGGGCTGTCGTTCAGCGCGTTCACGGTGATGTGGGTGCTGTGGATCTGGGGCGAGACCGAGACCCGGCACCTGGCGATCGACGCCGGGATCACGAAGGGCACGCTGACGGGCGTCGTCGGCACGCTGGAGCGGCGCGGGCTCGTCGTCCGGCGCCGGGGCCGCACGACGGCCGCCTCGTGCGCGTCGCCTCGACCCCGGCCGGCGACGCCCTGATGGCGTCGGTGTTCGCCCGCTTCAACGAGGGCGAGGCGCGGATCGTCGCCGCCCTCGACGACGGCGAGGCCCGCCAGCTCGCCCACCTGCTGCGCACGATCCTGCGCTCGATGGAGGAGGTCGCCGATGAGCGGTGAGGTGGTCGGGGCCGGCCTGGTGGCCCACGTCCCGACGATGGTGCTGCCGGAGGACGTCCGGCGGTCGCTGAACGACGGCCGCGAGCTCAGCCTCGTGCCGGGCCTGCACCGGCTGAAGGCCGAGCGGCTCGACGTGTGGCGCCCGACACGATCGTCGTGTTCGACGCCCACTGGGCCACCACGGTCGAGTTCGTCGTGTCGGCCCACGCCCGACGCCACGGCCGCTACACGTCCGACGAGCTGCCGCGGGATGTCCCAGGTGCCCTACGACATCCCGGGCGACCCCGAGCTGGCGGTGCTGATCGGCGAGGAGGTCACGGCGGCCGGTTCGTGGATGACACCGATCGACGACCCGTGCCTGCCGATCCACTACCCGACCGTGAACCTGCTGCCGTTCCTGCAGGGCCCGGAGCGCTGGATCAGCGTGAGCACGGCGCAGACCGCCGAGACCGACGACTTCCTGCTGGTCGGCGCGGCGATCGGCCGCGCCGTGGCCCGCAGCGGGCGGCGGGTCGTGCTGCTGGCGAGCGGGGCGATGAGCCACACGTTCTGGAAGCTGAAGGAGCTGCGCGCCCACGAGTCGTCGGACCCGGTGCACATCCGCACCCCGGAGGCCCGCGCCGCCGACCTCGACCGGATGGCGTGGCTGGAGGCCGGCGACCACGCCGGGTCGTCGACACGATGCCCGAGTTCCTGCGGTTCAAGCCGGAGGCGATGTTCGGGCACTACCTGATGATGGTCGGCGCCATCGGCGGCCGGGAGTGCACCGCGCCGGGCGTCGCCTACAGCGAGTACGAGAACGCCATCGGCACCGGCCAGGTCCACCTGTGGTTCGACCGCCCGGCCGCCGGCTGGACGGGCTGAGGCGAACCGTCAGTGGAAACCAGCCCGATCGAGCCGTTACGCGCTGTCATATCGAGAATCAGCGGTAGCGGGCCACGGCGATCGGGGCGAAGACGACGACCAGGACGGCTGACCACAGCAGGGCCCGCGCCGTCAGGTACCTCGTCGTGTGGCCGAGGTCCGTGACCGGATCGTCGAGCACCCATGCCCGGACTCCGTCCACCATCGCGGTGATCGGCTGGTTGCGGGCGATCGGCTGCATCCAGCCCGGCATCGTCGCCACCGGGCACGTAGACGCTGGAGACGAACGTCAGCGGGAAGAACAGCAGCGACATGCCCTGGGCAGCCTGCGCCGAGCCGCTGACGAGGCCGATGATCATGAACATCCACGTGAACGCGAAGCCGAAGACGACGACGAGCACGAACGCGAACACGTTGCCGGCGATTGTGCCTGCTGGTCGGAAGCCGACCATGAACCCGATCGCCGTCGTGATCGCAGCGCCCCACATGACGAGCGCGGTCTCGCCGAGTGCCCGGCCTACCGGCCACGGCGAACCGCGGATCGGGAGCGACCGCAGACGGTCGACGACGCCCTGCTCGACGTCCTCGGCGACGCCGGCCGCGGCGCCCATCCCGGAGAACAGCACGCCGGTGACGACGTAGCCGGGCACCAGGAAGTCGACGTAGTTGACGCCGTGGAACCCGCTGATCGCCCCACCGAACACGTAGCGGAAGATGAGCAGGACATCGCGCCCTGCACGGTCGCCACGACGAGCAGCTGCGGCGTGCGCCTGGAAGTGCACGAGCGTTCGTCGGGCGACGACGCGCGTGGCGGTGATCAGCCCGGCACCGGTCCGGCCGGGCGTAGCGGTCGGAGCGGCGGTGTCGGCGATCGTCGCGGTGATGGTGACGGTGCCTCCGTCTGCTCGCGGGTGTCGGCGGTGTCGGCGGTCTGATCGCGGCTCGGCCGTGTCGGTGCCGTGCCCGGTGAGGGCGAGGAAGATCTCGTCGAGCGTCGGTCGCCGCAGGGCGAGGTCGTCGACGACGATCCCGGCCTCGTCGAGCCCGCGCACGGCCACGGCGAGGCCACGGGTGCCGTCAGCGACAGGGACCGACACGCGACCAGTGTCGTGCTCGATGCTGGCGGGGGCGCCGATCGCGGCGGCGAGGACGTCGGCGACGGACCCCGCCTGGCCCCGGTCGCGTGGATGGGCCTCGACGACGTCGCGGCCGCCCTCGGCCTTCAGCTCGGCCGGCGAGCCCTCGGCGATCGTCCGACCGTGGTCGATGATCACGATGCGGTCGGCCAGGTGATCGGCCTCGTCGAGGTACTGCGTGGTCAGGACGACGTCGGTGCCGTCGTTGACCAGCTCGCGCACGGATTCCCACAGCCCGATGCGGCTGCCCGGGTCGAGTCCGGTCGTCAGCTCGTCGAGGAGCAGCACCCGCGGCGCGCCGACGAGCGTGGCGCCGAGTTCGAGCCGGCGCCGCATGCCGCCCGACCACGTCCGCACGAGGCGATCACCGGCGTCGACGAGATCGAGCCGCTCGAGGACCGCGCCTGCCTGCTGCCTCGCCTCCCGCTTCGAGAAGCCGAACAGGCGGGCGACCATCTCCAGGTTCTCGATGCCCGACATCGCTTCCTCGACCGCCGCGTACTGGCCGGCCAGGCCGATCCGGGCGCGCACCTGGCCGGGATGGCGCAGGGCGTCGATCCCAGCCACACGCAGCGTTCCGCCATCCAGGATCATCAGCGTCGCCATCATGCGGACGAACGTGGACTTGCCGGCCCGTTCGGCCCGAGCACGGCCAGCACTCCGCCGGTCGGCGCCGCGAGCGTCAGCCCGGCGAGTGCATCCACCTTCCCGAAGCGCTTCGTGAGGCCCTCGGCCTCGACGATCTGGTCCGTTCATGCACTCACCTCACCGCTACGCTCATCTCTCAGTGACCATATCTCTCAGTGTCTGAGAGATCAAACCGATCGAAGGAGGACTCGGCGTGCCGCGCCGATCTGCTCGACGCAACGCGCTGCTCGCCCAGCTCGTACGCGAGACCCGTCGCACGGGCACGGTCGGGGCACTCCACGGCAAGGCGATCGCCGACGCCGCTGGCATGCACCGCACCGATTTCGAGTGCCTCGACGTCCTCGACTGGACCCGTCCGATCGCCGCCGGCGAGCTGGCCCGCCGGGTCGGGCTGACGTCCGGCGCGATCACCGGCGTCATCGACCGCCTCGACGCGACGGGTCGGTGCGCCGCACGGCGACCCCACCGATCGCCGTCGCGTCGTCGTCGAGATGCTCCCCGACCCGCCGGCCGGCGTGCAGCAGGAGATCATCGCGCGCTTCGTCCAGCTCGCGGCCGAGGTCGACGCGATCAACGCCGACTACAGCGACGAGCAGCTGGCGACGGTGCTCGACTGGCTGCGCCGTGCCAACGACGCCGTCGAGCGCAACACCGAACGCCTCCGCCAGCGCCACTATCCAGCCGAGTCCTTCGTACCGTCGAGTGTTTCGTGCGGGGGAGCGCCGCACGAAACACTCGCATGCGGCAAACACTCGGATGGGTCAGGACGTGGAGCCCTCGAGGATCTGGAGGGTCTTGAGGTCGCTGTGGAAGTCGAGGGCGTAGTCGCCGCCCTCGCGGCCGATGCCGGAGATGCCGATGCCGCCGAACGGCGCCGTCAGGTCGCGGACGAGGAACGTGTTGACCCAGACGATGCCGCTGCGCACGGCCCGCCCGACGCGCTCGGCGCGCTCCTGCGACGTCGTGTAGACGATCGCCGACAGCCCGTACTGCGTCGAGTTGGCGAGCTCGACGGCCTGCGCCTCGTCGGTGAACGTCTGCAGCGTGAGCACCGGGCCGAACACCTCGCGCTGCACGACCTCGCTGTCGTTCGAGCCGGCTCGATGAGCGTCGGCTCGACGTGCAGCGACTCGCCGACCCGTCCGCCGCCACCGCGCACGATGCGGTCGCCGTGCTCGCGGGCCCGCTCGATGAACCCCACGACGCGCGCGACGTGGTCGGGGTGGATCATCGGGGCGATCGTCGTCGCCGGGTCGCGGCTGTCGCCGAGCACGTGGCGCTCGACGGCGGCGTCGAAGCGGGCGAGGAACTCGTCGCGCACCGACGCCTCGACGAGCAGGCGGGTGCCGGCGAGGCAGACCTGGCCGGAGTCGTCGTACTGGCCGGCGGCCTTCGTCGCCGCGGCGTCGAGGTCGGCGTCGGCGAACACGATCAGCGGGCCCTTGCCGCCGAGCTCGGCCGTGAACGGCACGATGTTCTCGGCCGCGGCGCGCCCGATGTGGCGGGCCGTCTCGGGCGAACCGGTGAACGTGATCCGCTTGACCCGGGCGTCGCCGACGAGCGGCGGACCGACCTCCTCGCCGATGCCCTGGACGAGGTTGAACACGCCGGGCGGGAGGCCGGCCTCGACGGTGAGGTCGGCGAGCAGCGAGCACGACAGCGGCGACCACTCGGCCGGCTTGAGGATGACCGTGTTGCCGGCGGCGAGCGCCGGCGCCAGCTTCCACGTCGACAGCATGAACGGCGCGTTCCACGGCGTGATCACGACGGCCGGCCCGGCCGGCATCCGCACGACGGTGTTGCGCGTGCCCTTCGACGACCACACCCGCTCCTCGTGGGCGAGCGCGAGGTCGGCGTAGAGCCGGAAGTTCTCGGCGCCGCGGGCGACGAGGCGGGCGCGCATCGACTCGTGGAGCATGCCCATGTCGACCGTCTCGACGATGGCGATGTCCTCGGTGCGGGCGACGATCAGGTCGGCGAGGCGGTGCAGGTGCTCGGCGCGTCCCGCCGGCCCGAGGTCGGCCCACGGTCGGAACGCCACCTGGGCCGCGGTGACCGCGGCGTGGGCCGTGGTCGCGTCGCCGCGGGCGACGTCGGCGAGCTTCCATGACCAGTCGAGCGGCGAGCGGTCCTCGAACGTCGTCGGCGACGGCACCCGCCGCCCCCGATGAGGTGGTCGGGGCTGACCTCGACGCCCTCGACGACGCACGGGGCGACGCCGCCATCACGGCTCGTCGTCCAACGTCGATCGGTAGTGCTGGGCGCCGGGGCCCTGCGGGGCGCGCATGCCGCGGAGCTCCCAGTCACCGCCGAGGGCCGTGGAGCGCACCTCCTCGGACTCCGTCGGCTGGGCGCCGACGTCGTCGCGGATCGGCGCCGGCCCGGCGACGACGTGGTTCGTCAGCGCGCCGAGGCCCTCGACCTCGACGGTGACGACGTCGCCCGGCTCGACGGGGCGGGAGTTCGCCGGCGTGCCCGACAGCAGGATGTCGCCGGGGACCAGCGTGATCGTGCGGGCGATGTCGGCGACGAGGTAGTGCATGTCCCACTCCATCTCGTCGGTGGTGCCGTCCTGGCGGACCTCGCCGTTGACGAGCGTGCGGATCTGCTTGCCGTGGAAGTCCCAGTCGGTGACCAGCCCGGCCCGATCGGGCACAGCGTGTCGGCGCCCTTGACGCGCAGCATCGAGCCGGCATCGGTGTCCCGGAAGTCGTGCAGCCCGTAGTCGTTGGCCACCGTGTAGCCGGCGAGGTAGGCCCCGACGTCGGCCGGGCCGACGTTGCGGCACGTGCGGCCGATGACGATGGCGATCTCGCCCTCGTAGTTGAGCCAACGGCACCGATCCGGTCGCACGACGGCGCCCCCGTGGGCGTTGAGCGCGGTGATCGGCTTGTGGAAGTACGTCGGCGCGGCGGGCAGCTTCGTCATGAACTCCTCGACCCGGCTGGCGTAGTTGAGGTGGACGCAGATGATCTTCGTCGGCTCGACGGGCGGGAGGTGCGTGGCGGCGTCGACCGCCACCTCCCGCCCGTCGGGCGCGACGAGCGTGTCGGCTTGGCGCTCGACGGCGACAGGTGCGCCGTCGAGCAGGATGCGTCGCAGGTCGGCCACGGCGTGACCGTAGCGGCGCGTCGGATCAGTTGTGGCTGACCTCGTAGTGCTGCTCGAGCACGCCCTCGGTGCCGCTGTCGAGCACGTGGTCGCGCGGCGCCTTCGGGGCCTGCTTGACCTGCTCCTTGGCGTACGGGATCACCATCTCGCCGCTCTCGGTCACGTACGCGCCCTCGACGGGGACGAACTTCTCGGCCCGCATCACGCCGGGGTCGACGACGGCCCAGCGGGGCGCCCCGCGCTCGTCGTACAGCACGTCGCTGATGGTGCCGACCTTGTTGTGGTGGTCGTCGAGCACGGCATGGCCGGTGAGGTTCGTCGGCTCGGCGTGGTGCTCGGCGTCGTCTGGAACGTCGACATCTCGACCTCTTCCCGGCTCTCCGGGGGTGTCCGGCGGTTCGTCGTCCGCCGGGAGGTCTACCCACCGCGACCGTCACACGTTCGTCATGTCGGCGGGCGGACCTACAGTGCGCCCGTGACGCTGACACCGCAAACACCTCCGGGGCACCGCCGTCCACGACACCGTCGCAGCCCTCTCGCTGGCGCAGAAGGTGGCGCTGCTCGCCGGCGTCGACACCTGGCACACGGCGTCGTTCGAGGACCCGCCGGTGCCGGCGATCCGCACGTCCGACGGCCCGGCCGGCGTCCGCGGCACGACGTGGACGGGCCCGGCCTCGGCGTCGTTCCCGTGCGGCGCCGCGCTCGGCGCGACGTGGGACCCCGAGCTCGTCGAGCAGGTCGGGCGGGCGCTCGGGCGCGAGGCCCACGCCAAGAGCGCCCACGTCGTGCTCGCCCCGACCGTGAACCTGCACCGCACGCCGATCGGCGGGCGCAACTTCGAGTGCTACAGCGAGGACCCCGTGCTCACGGCGCGCCTCAGCACGGCGTACATCCGGGGCCTGCAGCGCGAGCGCGTGGCGGCGTGCGTGAAGCACTTCGTCGGCAACGACACCGAGCTCGAGCGGATGACGATCTCGTCGGAGATCGACGAGCGGACGTTGCGCGAGCTCTACCTCGTGCCGTTCGAGGCGGCCGTGATCGAGGCCGACGTGCGATCGATCATGACGGCCTACAACCGGCTCAACGGCACGTACTGCAGCGAGCACCCGTGGCTGATCACGGACCTGCTCCGCGGCGAGTGGGGCTTCGACGGCGTCGTCATCAGCGACTGGTTCGGCACCCACAGCGCGGTCGAGTCGGTGCGGGCCGGGCTCGACCTGGAGATGCCGGGACCGCCCCGCCAGCGCGGCGCCGCGCTGCTCGCGGCGGTCGAGCGCGGGGACGTGCGCGAGCGCGACCTCGACCCGCTCGTCACGCGCGTGCTCGCGCTCGCCGCCTGGGTCGGCGCCGACGCGACGGGCACCGACGAGGTGACGGCGGACGACGAGGCGACCCGCGAGGTGATCCGCCGGCCGCGGCGCGGGCCATGGTGCTGCTGAAGAACGACGACGACGCTCCTGCCGCTCGACCTGACGTCGAAGACGCGTCGCCCTGATCGGGCCGTACGGCCGGTTCGGGCGGCCCCAGGGCGGCGGCAGCGCGCGGGTGCGGCCCGACCACGGGCGCGGCCCGTTCGACGCCTTGGCCGCCCGCGGGATCGACGTCGTGCTTCGAGCCCGGCGGCTCGATCACCAGGTACCTCCCGGTCGTGCGGGGCGAGTTCGCGGTGCGCGTTCGAGGATGCGTCGGGGCCAGCGTCGACACGTCGTCCAACCGCCTCACGTGGTTCTGGGACACGTCGCCGGCCGAGGGCATCGACATCACGAAGTTCGCCGCCCGCATCAGCGGGGCGCTGCTGCCCGACGCGTCCGGGACTGGGAGATCGGCGTGCGGGCGGTCGGACCGGTGACCGTCAGCGTCGACGGCGAGCCGGTCGTGACGATCGCCGAGCCGATGCGAGGTGGCGCCTTCTTCGGCATGGGCAGCCCGGAGGTGCGCGGCACGGTGCGAGCTCGAGGAGGGCCGCCGCTACGAGCTGACGGTCGACTACCCGGTGAGCCCCGAGGGCGAGCGCGTCCGGGGCCTGGCGGTCGGAGCACGGCGGGTGCCGGACGGCGGCCACATCGAGCGCGCCGCGGCGGTCGCCGCCGGGGCCGATGTCGCCGTCGTCGTGGTCGGGACCGACGACGACTGGGAGACCGAGGGCGAGGACCGCACCGGGTTGGCGCTGCCGCTCGACCAGGACGACCTCGTCGCCGCCGTCGTGGCCGCCAACCCGAACACGATCGTGGTCGTCAACACGGGGTCACCCGTGACGATGCCGTGGCTGGAGTCGGTGCCCGCCGTGCTGCAGCTGTGGTTCCCCGGCCAGGAGCTCGGCGACGCGCTCGTCGACGTGCTCACCGGCGATGCCGAGCCGGGCGGACGCCTGCCGGTGACGTTCCCCCGCCGGCTCGAGGACACGCCGGCGTTCCCCCACTACCCCGGTGCCGGCGACGGCACCGCGGTGTACGCGGAGGGCCTGCTCATCGGCCATCGCTGGTACGACCGCGAGGAGATCGAGCCGCTCTTCCCGTTCGGGCACGGCCTCGGCTACACGACGTTCGAGCTCGGCATGGCGAGCGTGGGTGGCGGCGTCGAGCACGGCGTCGACGTCACCGTCGACGTCCGCAACACGGGCTCCCGTCGGGGCAGCGAGGTCGTCCAGCTGTACGTCGAGCCACCGGCCGGCGACGCCGCCCGGCCGCTGCGGACGCTCGCCGGGTTCGCCCGCATCGACCTCGACGCCGGCGAGCAGGGCACGGTGGCGGTGACCCTCGGGCGGCGGGCGTTCGCGTCCTGGCTCGACGGCGCCTGGACCGTCACCCCCGGCGAGTACGTCATCCACGCCGGCCGCTCGTCCCGCGACCTCGCCCGCGCCGGCGCCATCACCGTGGAGTGACATCCGAGTGTTTCGTGCATGCGAGTGTTTGCTGCAGGGGCCACCCGCAGCAAACACTCCGATGCAGCAAACACTCGGATGAGGTCAGCGGCGGTCAGAGGCGCCAGTCGATGGGCGCGAGGCCGGCGGCCGTGAGGGCGGCGTTCGTCCGGGAGAACGGCTTGGAGCCGAAGAAGCCGTTGCCCGCCGACAGCGGCGACGGGTGTGCCGACTCGATGACGGTGTGGCGGGCCGTGTCGATGAGCGCCTTCTTCTTGCGGGCGTGGCTGCCCCACAGGATGAACACGACCGGGTGGTCCTTGCGGTCGACCGTCCTGATCACCTCGTCGGTGAACGTCTCCCACCCCTTGCCCTGGTGCGACGTCGCCTGACCGCCGCGCACGGTCAGCGTCGTGTTCAGCAGCAGCACGCCCTGGCGCGCCCACGCCTCGAGGTTGCCGTGGCCGGGCGGCGCGATGCCGAGGTCGTCGCGCAGCTCCTTGTGGATGTTGACCAGCGACGGCGGGATCGGCACGCCCCGGCGCACCGAGAAGCACAGCCCGTGCGCCTGCCGCGGCCCGTGGTACGGGTCCTGGCCGAGGATCAGGACGCGGGTCGTCGCGTACGGCGTCAGGTGGAGGGCGGCGAAGACCTCGTCGTGCGGCGGGTACACGACGGTGCGCTCGCGCTCGGCGCGCACGAAGGCCTGCAGCTCCTGCCAGTACGGCTTGGCGAGCTCGCCGCGCAGCACGGGGTTCCAGTCGGTCGTCATCGGCCACCCATCTTCGACGCTCGGCCGGCGGCGAGGAAGTCGAGCCGCAATGCGGTCCGTCGTCGCGACGGCCGCCGGCGTCCCCCGCCTACAGTCGGGCGGGTGACCTCGGAGGCGCCGACATCGCCCGCAGACGTGCTGGCCGCCCTCGACCACGTGCCGCGATCGCGGCTCGCCACGCTGCCGACGCCGCTCGAGCGGGGCCCCGGCCTGCCCGGCGGCGCCCGGCTGTGGGTGAAGCGCGACGACCTGACCGGCCTCGGCGCCGGCGGCAACAAGGCGCGCAAGCTCGAGTTCCTGTGCGGCGAGCGCACTGCGCGCCGGCGCCCGCTCGCTCGTCACGGTCGGCGCCGGGCAGTCCAACCACTGCCGCATGACCGCCGCCGCCGGCGCCGTGCTCGGGCTCGAGGTCCACCTCGTGCTGTCCGGCGACCGCCCGCGGCGGCCCACCGGCAACCAGCTGCTGGCCGAGCTGTTCGGCGCCCAGCTGCACTACGTCGGGTGCCCGCCGAACCACTGGGGGAGCTCGAGATCGCCCGCGAGCAGCTGACCGACGAGCTCGCCGCGGCGGGCGCCGCGCCGCACTCGATCCCGATCGGCGGCAGCACGGCGACCGGCGCGCTCGGCTACCTGCGTCGGCTACGTCGAGCTCGTCGAGCAGTGCCGCCGGCGGGGCATCGCGCCGGCGGCCGTCGTGCACACGTCGTCGAGCGGGGGCACGCACGCCGGCCTCGTCGCCGGCCGCGCCCTGCTGCGGGCGCGCGGCGGCGACGACGTGCCGCCGGTGCTGGCGATCGGCGTCGCCAAGGGCGTCGTGGCCGGCGTGCCCGACGTGCGGGCCCTCGCCGAGGACGCGCTGGCGCTGATCGGGTCGTCCGCCGAGGTGCGTCGACGACGACGTCGAGGTCGACGACCGCTGGCTCGGCCCGGACTACGGCGTCCCGACGCGGGCGGGCGACGGAGGGCATCCGCTGGGCGGCCGTCCACGGCGGCTGGGTGCTCGACAGGACGTACACCGGCAAGGGCTTCGCCGGCCTGCTCGGGAACGCCGCGACCGGGCGTTGGCGGGGCGGTGACGAGGTCGTGTTCGTCCACACCGGCGGCCTGCCGGCCGTGTTCGCCGAGTAGCCGGCGGCAGTAGCGTCGCCGGCATGAGCGAGCGAGTCGTCGAGCGAGCGAACCGTGGCGGTGCCCGATGAGCGAGATCCTGGACGTCGATCTGCTGGCGTTCGAGCAGGGGTCGGGGCGCAGCGGCGGGCGGTCGTGGACGGCGTGCGGCGGAGCCTGGAGACGGGGTTCGTCTACACCCGCCACGACCTGTCGGAGGACCTCCTCGACTCGGCCTACGGGATGCTGCGGGAGTTCTTCGAGGCGCCGCTCGAGGAGAAGCAGCGCTCGATCGCCCCGGGCTCCAACGGCCAGACCGGCTACACCGGGCCTCCTCGTCGAGACCGCAGCGTCGAGCGACGTGCCGGACTGGAAGGAGATGCTCAACTGGGCGACGCCGATCCCGGCCGGCCACCCGTTGAAGCGCAAGTTCGCCGCCTCGTACCCCGACCAGGTCCTGCCCGAGGAGACCGTCCCGGGCATCACCAAGGTGCTCTACGAGTTCCACGACACGATCGCCGACCTCCAGCGCCGGTTCCTGCGGGTGATCGCCGAGGGCATCGGCTGCCACGAGACGTTCTTCGACGACATGGTCAAGGACGGTCCGACGCTCACCCGCGCCATCCGCTACCCACCGATGGGCGAGGTGCCGGGCGACGACCCGTACGAGTGGGCCGGCCAGCACGGCGACATCAACCTCATCACCGCGCTGCCGCGCGCCACGGCCCCCGGCCTGCAGGTCCGCGTCGACGACGAGTGGGTGGACGCCGTGCCGCCGGCCGGCCAGGTCATCATCAACACCGGGATCATGCTCGAGCGGCTGACGAACGGGCAGATCCCGATCGGCTGGCACCGCGTCGTCGCCGCGCCCGGCTACGAGGGCGAGCGCTACAGCGTCGTGCAGTTCTGCCACCCCCGTCCGTGGACCGTGCTGTCGCCGGTGCCGAGCTGCTGCACGCCGGAACGACCGCAGCGCTTCGCCGCCATCTCCGCCGCCGACGCCCTCGACGAGGTGCTCTACGAGATCAACCTCGTCGAGGACGCGCGTGGCGGGTCTGATGCAGCGCCGCGTCCGCACGCTCTGGACCGACCTCAACGGGCTGACCCACGGTCGCTACATCCCGTCGTCGCGGTTCGACCACGCCACCCACCACGCCGTCACGACGTTGGCGATGAGCCCGGAGGGCGAGATCCTCCCGCTCACCGGCTACGCCGCCGACGTCGGCTTCCCCGACCTCGCCGCCGTGCCGCTGGCGACGACGCGCCGCCCGGGCTGGGAGCCCGACACCGACGTCGCCGTCTGCGAGCTGCTCGGCACCGACGGCCAGCCGCTGCCGCTGTGCCCGCGCGGCGCGCTGGCGCGCGCCGTCGAGGGCTGGCGGGCCCTCGGGTTCGAGCCGCAGCTCGGCTTCGAGCTCGAGCTGTACGTCCTCGAGCGCGATGACGACGGCGGATGGCGTCCCGCCGGCGGCGAGGGGCACCGCGTCTACGGCGTCGGGCTCGGTGGCGACCCGACGGGCCTCGCCCTCGGCGTTCTTCGACGCCGTCGAGGCGATGGACATCGACCTCGAGGGCGTGCTGACCGAGTTCTCGCCGGGGCAGATGGAGATCAACCTCGGCTACGGGCCGGCGCTCGTCGCCGCCGATGCGGCCCAGGTCGTCAAGGAGATGACGCGGGAGGTCGCCGCCCGGCGTGGCTACCGGGCGACGTACATGGGCCGCCCCGACGCGGCGTCGGTCGGGTCCGGCCTGCACGTCAACATGTCGCTCGTGCCCGTGTCGGGCGGGGCCAACGCCCTCCACGACCCCGCCAAGCCGGAGGGCCTCAGCTCGCTCGCCCGCCAGGCGATCGGCGGGCTGCTCCAGCACCACGAGGCCGTGGCGGGGCTGTCGGCGCCGCTGATCAACAGCTACAAGCGGCTGATGCCGGGGCTGATCGCCGGGTACTGGGCGAACTGGGGCCTCGACAACCGCTTCAGCACCTACCGCATCCCCGCCGAGCGCGGGGCGGCGACGCGCATCGAGAACCGCGTGCCGTGCGCGACGGCGAGCCCCTACCTCGCGGCCGCGGCGACGCTCAACGCCGCGCTGCTCGGCGTCGTCGACGGCGTCGACTGCGGCGACCCGCAGCTCGGCGACGCCGACGCCGCACCCGAACACCGACCGCCACACGCCGCACACGCTCGCCGAGGCGCTGGACGCCGTCGAGGCCGACACCGTGCTCGCCGAGGCGATGGGCCCCGAGCTCGTCACGGCCTACCTCGCCCTGCGCCGCCACGAGGTGGCCCGGTGGGAGGCCGCCGGCGAGACGTGGGACCCCGAGCAGGTCACGCGCTGGGAGCTCGACAGCTACCTGCGGTTCTACTGACCCGGATCGCGCCGCATCCGAGTGTTTCGTGAGGGGGCCACCCGCACGAAGCACTCCGATGCACGAAACACTCGGATGCGGTCCGACGGTCAGTGCGAGGCGCCGAGGTAGGCCTCGGCGACGGCGGGATCGGCCCGGATCTCGTCGGGGGTGCCTGCGGCGAGCAGCCGCCCGTTGGCGAGCACGACGATGCGGTCGCTGATGCGCGTGATGAAGCCGAGGTCGTGGTCGATCACGAGGACACCGGCGCCGACGAGGGCGGCGGTCGCCCGGACGCGCTCGACCATCGCCGCGCTCTCGCTGTCGCTCATGCCCGACGTCGGCTCGTCGAGCAGCAGGAACGCCGGGGAGAGGGCGGCGGCGCGCGCCAGCTCCAGGCGGCGCTGGCTGCCGTAGTCGAGCGTCGCCGCCCGGCGATCGGCGACGGCGGTCGAGCCCGGCATCGGCGAGCAGCGTCGCCGGGTCGACGGTGACCGCGTCGCGCCGGTAGCGCCGGGCGCTCAGCGCCGCCAGCTCGACGTTCTCACGCACCGTCAGCGTCGGGAACAGGCGGAGGTTCTGGAACGACCGGGCCAGGCCGGCGCGGGCGATGCGGTGCGGCGGCTCGTGGCTGAGGTCGCGCTCGCCCAGCCGGACCGCGCCGGCGTCCTCGGCGACGAGGCCCGTGACGACGTTGAAGAACGTCGTCTTGCCGGCGCCGTTCGGGCCGATCAGCCCGACGACCTCACCCGGGTCGACGTGGATGCCGGCGCCGGCCAGCGCGACGAACCCCCCGAAGCGCACGTCGATGCCCTCGGCGACGAGCGGGGCGTCGTTGGCGATCGCCGCGGCCGCGGCCGGTCGCTGCGGGCGGTCGGGCCAGCGGCGGCGGAGCCAGGCGCCGGCGTCGCGGTCGCCGAGCAGCCCGCCCGGCCGCACGAGCATCACGGCCAGCAGCACAGCGCTGATGAAGAGCTGGGGCAGGCGGGCGATCTCGTGGCGGTCGCCGACCTGGCGGGCGATCTCGTTGCCGGCGGTGACGAGGACGGTGCCGACGAACGCGCCGGAGATGGTGCGCATCCCGCCCACGACGAGCATGGCCAGCAACAGCACGCCGATGTCGAGCGTGTACTGCTTCGGGTTCGTGCTGCCCACGGCCTGCACCCGCAGCGCGCCGGCGACGGAGACGATCGCGATGCTCAGCGTCCAGGCCGTCCAGCGCGGCCAGAACAGGTCGATGCCGATGGCCGGCGCGGCGATCTCGTCCTCGCGGGTGGCGATGGCGAAGCGCCCGACGCGCGTCTCGCGGAACAGCGAGACGACGACGAGCGCGCCGGCCACGGCCACCCAGAGCCAGACGTTGGAGCCGTGGCGCGGGACGCCGGACAGCCCGCCCGCGCCGCGGGTCAGCTCCTGCCAGTTCTTGACGACCGAGTCGACGACGAACAGGACGGCGAGCGTGATCATCGTGGCGGCGATGCCCGTGGCGCGGGCGACGGCGATGCCGACGACGGCGCCGATGGCGGTGGCGACGACGACCGCGATGACGGTCGCGGCGAGCGAACCGACGTGCACGTCGTCGATGCCGAAGGGCAGGTCGGGCAGCGAGGTCGCCTTCGTCGCCACCGGGATGGTCACGAGCGCGGCGCCGTAGGCGGCGATCTGGGCGAACGCCAGGTGGCCGAACGACAGCACGCCGGTGAGGCCTGTGAACGCCTGCAGCCCGAGCACGAGGACGAGGTTGACGAGCAGCTCCTGCACGAGGAGCGTCCGCGACGAGCCGCCCGTCGCGGTGTACAGCGTGGCGCCGACGACGAGCGCCGCGAAGAGCAGCGCGCTCGACACCGTGGATCGCAGGAGGGCCGGCACGTCAGACCCGCTCCGCGGTGCGGACGGTGAACAGGCCCTGCGGTCGCACGATGAACAGCGCCGCGACGAGGACGAAGACGACGGCGTCGGTGAGGCGGTCCCACGTCCCGTCCGGCAGGTAGCCCCGCAGCATGACCTCGGCGATGCCGAGGGCGAGACCGCCGACGACGGCGCCGGTGAAGCTGCCGAGGCCGCCGATGATCGCTGCCACGACCGCCTTGACGAGGTAGTCGCCACCCAGTGTCGGCTCGGCGCTGGGGCTGCGCATCAGCACGAGGACGGCCGCGATGCCGGCCAGCAACCCGGCGTAGGCGAAGGCGCCCGAGATCACCCGGTTGGCGCGCACGCCCATCAACCGCGCGGCGTCGAAGTCCTCGCTCGCCGCCCGCACGGCGATCCCGAACAGCGTGCGGCGGAACGTGAACGCCGTCGCCAGCAGCACGACGACGTGACGGCGATCGTCACGAGGTCCATCACCTCGAGCCGGACCCCGGCGATGGTGACGGTGTCGAACACCCAGCCGGGACCTTGGAACGAGCGCTTCGTCGGACCGACGAACACGGCCCACAGGGCGTGCGAGAGCTGCTCCAGGGCGAACGACGCGAGCAGCATCGTGAACGGGTTGGCGCCCCGCACCCACCGGAACACGCCCCGCTCGACGGCGACCGACGCGAGGACCGCGGACAGCACGATCGCCGGCGCCAGCACCCACCACCCGAGGCCACGCTCGGACAGGTAGTAGGCGACGTACGCGCCGACCGTGATGAGCTCGGCGTGGGCGAAGTTGACGAGGTGCATCACGCCGAAGATGAGCGAGATGCCGAGGGCGAGGAGGGCGTAGGTGCTGCCGCGGCCGATCCCGTCGACGAGCGACTGCACGAGGTTCGTCACGGCAGCGCCCCACCCGAGTACCTGGTGCGGGGCCTCCCCGCACCACGTACTCGGATGCGCGAGATACTCGGACGGGTCATCCGGGGGGACCGCCGACGAAGTGCCCGAAGAGGTCCTCGTGCGCGGCGAGCTCGGGGCCGGCACCCTCGAGGGCGATGCGGCCGGTGCGCAGCAGGTAGCCGCGATCGGCGATCTCCAGCGCCCGGCGTGCGTTCTGCTCGACGACGAGGATCGTGCGGCCGCGACGGCGGAGGTCGACGAGCAGCTCGAACACCGTGTCGACCATGATCGGGGCGAGCCCGAGCGTCGGCTCGTCGAGCAGCACGAGGCGGGGGTCGGACATCAGGGCGCGGGCCACGGCGAGCTGCTGGGCCTCGCCGCCCGAGAGGTAGCCGGCTGCCGTCGACCAGCGGTCGGCGAGCACGGGGAAGCGGGCCCGGGCCTCGTCGAGGCGCCGGCGGCGATCCGCGGCGCGCGCCGTGACGCCGGCCAGCTGCAGGTTCTCGCCGACGGTCAGGTCGCGGAAGATCCGCCGGTGCTCGGGCACGAGCGCCAGCCCGGCGCGCACGAGGCGCGCCGGCTCGTGCCCGGTGACGTCGGCACCGTCGAGGAGCACCCGACCGGCTGTCGGGCGGATCAACCCGGCGATCGCACCCAGCAGCGTCGTCTTGCCGGCGCCGTTGGGGCCGACGAGCGCGACGAGCTCGCCGGCGCCGACGTCGAGGGAGACGTCGTGGAGCGCGACGACCGCGCCGTAGCGCGCCGCCAGCCCCTCGACGCGGAGCATCAGGACGGGATGTAGGACGGGCGGAAGGCCTCCGTGAACGTCGGGGCGCCGTCCTCGACGGTGAGGATGACGACGTCCTTCTCCGGGACACCGTTCGTGCCCGCGTAGGTCACCGTCCCCGTCGTCACCTCGAGGTCCTGGAGGCTCGCGATGGCGTCGATCAGCGCCGCGCCGTCGAGCGAGCACGCCTGCTCGGCGGCCGCCGCGAACACCTTGACGACGTCGGACGCGAGGGCGCCGAAGCTGACGGTGTCGATCGAGACGCCGGCGGCGTCGGCGGCGTCGAGGAACGCCTGCACGCCGTTGCCCTCGCGAGGGAACGTGTGGCCGGTGAACGAGACGCCGTTGGCGACGTCGCCGGCGCTCCACACGACGGTGGCGTCGAACGCGTCGGCCCCGATCACGTGGATGTCCTCCAACCCGGCGGCCGCGAGCTGCTCCAACAGCACGCCGGCGCCCGGCATGACCATCGCCGTGTAGAGCACGTCCGGGGGCGTGTCGAGCTGCGCCAGCTCGTTGACCTGGGCCGAGAAGTCCTCGTCGGCGAGGCTGAACGTGAAGTCCTGGAGGACCTCGCCGCCACCGTGTTCGAAGGCGTCGGTGAACGCGGCCGTCGTGTTCGTGAAGTACGGGTCGTCCGGCGAGGAGAACGTGACGGCGGTGGTCGCCCCGTCCTCGGTCGCGAACTCGGCCGCGGCCGCCGCCTGGACGGGGTCGCTGAAGCTCATCAGGAAGGCGCCGCGCGACGGGTCGACGAGGGCCGGATCGGTGGACGCGTTGGAGATCACCGGGACCTGACCGTCGACCGTGTCGATCAGCGGCACCCCGTTGTAGGCGAACGGCGGGCCGATGATGGCGTCGACGCCGTCGTCGAGCAGCTCCTGGGCGGCCCGTTGGGCGGCCGACGGATCACCCGGCAGCTCCTTGACGACGTAGGCGATCTGTTGGCCGCCGACGCCGCCGGCCTCGTTCAACAGGTCGACCTGGACCTGCGCGGCCTCCGAGCCGGGGACGTCGGCGAACCCGCCGAGGTCGCTGAAGTCGGCCGCGTACCCGATCGTGAGCGGCTCGTCGAGGGAGCAGTCGCCGGCGGCCGCCGGGGCCGACGCCGTTGCGCCGTCGTCCGGTGCCGTGGTGCCGGCGACGGACGGTGCCGGCGCCGTGGACGCCGCCGGCGCCTCGGTCGTCGTGTCGCCGCCGCCGGCATCATCGTCGTCGTCCCCGCCGCACGCGGCGAGCACCACGCCCGCCACCATCGCCGCTGCCAACCCCGTGCGCAGTCGCATGTCTCCCCGTTTCCGTTCGCCCGTGCGGATGGCCCGACAGTAGTCAAGAACGGCGGGTGGTCGTTTGGATCCGAACGATCAACGCCTGCCCCGGGATGCGGCCGCGAGCGGGCGCTCCGATCGGACCCGCCTCGTGGACGACGCGTACCGTCGCCGCCGTGCCCACGATCGAGACCGCCACCGGACCCGTCGACAGCGCCGCGCTCGGGCGCGTGCTCATGCACGAGCACGTGTTCATCATCTCGCCGGAGATGAAGGACAACGTCCCCGAGGACTGGGGCGACGACGAGACGCGCCTCGAGGACGCGGCGAAGCGCCTCTCCGAGCTCAAGGCGAGCGGCATCGACGCCATCCTCGACCCGACCGCGCTCGGCCTCGGTCGCTACATCCCGCGCATCGCCACGCTCGCCTCGCGGATCGACCTCAAGATCCTCGTGGCGACGGGCATCTACACGTTCAACGAGCTGCCCCACTACTGGAACCGGCGGGTGCCGGGCAGCGGCCCGAACGGCAGCGATCCGATGGTCGAGCTGTTCGTGAAGGACATCACCGAGGGCATCGCCGGCACGGGCATCAAGGCCGCCGTCATCAAGTGCGCGACGGACCGTCCCGGTGTCACGCCGGGCGTCGAGCGGGTGCTGCGGGCGTGCGCCAAGGCCCACCGGGCGACGGGCGCGCCGATCACGACGCACACCGACGCGGCATCCAAGCGCGGCCTCGAGCAGCAGGAGATCTTCCGGTCCGAAGGCGTCGACCTGACCCGCGTCGTCATCGGCCACAGCGGCGACACCGACGACTTCGACTACCTCGAGGAGCTCATCGCCAACGGCAGCATCCTCGGCATGGACCGCTTCGGCATCGACGGCTACCTGCCCACGGCGCGCCGGGTGGAGGTGATCGCCGAGCTGTGCGGGCGGGGCTACGCCGACCGCATGGTCCTGAGCCACGACGCGTCGTGCTACCTCGACTGGATCCCCGGCGAGATCCCACCGTCGACGATGCCGCACTGGCACTACCTGCACATCAGCAAGGACGTGCTGCCGGCGCTGCGGGCGGCGGGCGTCACGGAGGAGCAGATCGAGACGATGCTCGTGGCCACCCCGCGCCGCTTCCTGGAGAACGCCGGCGCGTACTGACCGGTCCGGCCTGGCAGCCTGGCGGGCGTGGACATGGCGCCCGGATCGCTGCCGGCCGGCGTCGTGCGCGTGGCCGACCGTGATCGAGCCGTCGGTCCGGCGACCCGGGTCGTGCTCCTCGTCGAGGGGCTCAGCGACCGCGTCGCCCTGGAGGTCCTCGCCGACCGCCGCGGCCAGGACCTCGCCGCGGCCGGCGTCGCGGTCGTCCCGATGGGCGGCGCGACGGCGGTGCGCGCCCACGCCGAGCGCTTCGGTCCGCGCGGCCGCGGCCTGACGTTGGGTGGGCTCTACGACGCGGCGGAGCAGCGAGCGGTGGGTCGGGCGCTCGAACGAGCCGGCTTCGGCCCCGGCCTCGACCGCGCGGCGCTGGAGGACCTCGGCTTCTACGAGTGCGACGCCGACCTCGAGGACGAGCTGATCCGCGCCGTCGGCGTCGCCGGCGTCGAGGCCGTGCTCGACCGCCAGGGCGACCTCGCCTCGTTCCGCCGCTTCCAGGCCCAGCCCGCCCAGCGCGGCCGCCCGCCGACGGCGCAGCTGCACCGCTTCATGGGCACGCGCAGCGGGCGCAAGTGGCAGTACGCAGCGCTGCTCACGGACGCCGCGGACCTCACCGCGGTGCCGCGGCCGCTCGACCTCGTGCTCAGCCGGGCGCTCGCGTCAGCAGGCTGACGACCGCCGACTCGACGGCGTCCTTCTCCAGCCCGAGGTCCGCCAGCACGCCGGTGCCGCCTTCCAGCTCGAGCAGCCCGAGCAGCACGTGCTCGGTGCCGATGTAGTTGTGCCCGAGCCGCAGTGCCTCGCGGAACGTGAGCTGCAGGGCCTTGGCCGACTGGGCGTCGTAGGGCACGAGCTCGGGTGGTGCCGCGACGGCCGGGGGGAGCGCGGCGGACGCCGCGGCGCGCGCCGCGTCGAGGTCGACGCCGGCGCCGACGATGACGCGCGCGGCGATCGCCTCGGGCTCGGCGAGCAGCCCGAGCACGAGGTGGGCCGGGACGAGCTCGTCGTTGCGGGCGGTCCGGGCCTCGTCGTGGGCGGCGACGATGGCGTTGCGGGCCCGCGGCGTGAATCGGCTGAAGCCCTCCTCGGGGTCGAGCGTCACCGTCGGGAGCTTCGGCACCGAGCGTTGCTGGGCGGCTTGCTTGGTGACCCCCATGCTGCGCCCGATGGCGGTCCACGAGGCGCCCGAGCGCCGGGCCTGGTCGACGAAGTGCCCGACGAGGTGGTCGGCGACGTCGCCCATGTGCTCGGCCGCCAGCACCGCGTCGGTCAGGCGCTCGAGCGGATCGCTGTGCACCTTGGTGATGGCGTCGATCAGCTCGTCGAGGCGGATCGGCTGGGAGACAGGGCGGGGTTCGGCCATCGCGTCAACCATACGTTGACGCTTCGAACTTCGTCAACTCCACGTTGACGTTCGGCCCGGTCGGCGGCCGGATCGGCAAACTGTTCGTCGGAATCGACCCGAAAATGGTCGATTCCGACGAACAGTTCGCTCTTCGGGGCGGGCGATCGGGCCGGCCGGCGGCGGCGGGGAGGTCAGCCGAGGTCCTTGACCTGGGTGAGGCGGAAGTTGTTGCCGGACGGGTCGCGGAAGCCGGCGTCGATGCCGTACGGACGGTCCTCCGGCGTCTCCGTGAACTCCACGCCGCGGGCCTTCAGCTCCTCGTAGCTGGCCTGGCAGTCGTCGGTCGTCAGGAACACCGTCCCGACAGCGCCCTTCGCCATCAGCTCCTTGACCTGCTCGGCGGTCTCGTCGTCGAAGACCGGCGCCGGCGGCACGGGCATCAGCACGATGGCGAAGTCGGGCTGGCCGACCGGGCCGACGGTGAGCCAGCGGAAGCCGCCCATCTCCGGCATCGTGACGTCGGCGCGGACCTCCATGCCGAGCTTCTCCGTGTAGAACTTCGAGCGCGTCGTCCTGGTCGTGCACCCAGAGCTGGGTGTTGGCGATCCGTACGGTCATGTCGTGTCCTCCTGGTCGAGCCGCCGCTCGGGGGGTGAACGGCGGGGTTGTTCGGTACGAGGACGAACCTAGAGATCGGCCGGGCGGGCGTCTTCTCGAAACGTGCGGTGTTGCGGCCGGCCGTAGACGCGCACGACGCAGCCGGGCACGACGGCGTAGGCGACGGGCGGCGGGTAGTCGTTGCGGTAGCTCGTCGGCGAGCGCCCGAACATCCGCCCGAAGCTCGTCGTGAACGAGCCGATGCTGGTCAGCCCGACCGACGTGCAGACGCGGGCGACCGACCAGTCCGTCGTGCGCAGCAGGGCGGCGGCCCGCTCCAGCCGGCGCGTCGAGGAGGTACTGGTGCGGCGACTCGCCGAACGCCCTGCGGAACTCGCGGCTGAAGTGCGCCGGTGACAGCCGGGCCGCCTCGGCCATGTCGCCCACCGTGAGCGGATCGGCGAAGCGGGCGTCGGCGAGGTCCTTCGCTCGCGAGAGGTACCGGGTGGGGTGGACGGGCGCCATCTGGCAACCGAGCGTATGGCTCGTCGACGACGGGCGCGGGACCGCGATTCGTCAATGTTGAGGACGGGATCCTGCGGTCACCGAGCGAGGCTCGACGAGCCCACCCGCTCTCCGACAGATCGCAGCCGACTCCCCCATGAACCTCTCGATGCTCAAGAAGCCGAAGCTGCTGGCGTTCGGCGTGCCCGCCGCCCTCATGAGCCAGTGCGCGCCGCAGCAGTGCGCGCCGACGCCCGCGCCCGCGCCGGCCACCTACACCGTGACCTCCGTGGTCGACGGCGACACCGTCAAGGTGACCGGTGGCGAGACCGTCCGGCTCATCGGCATCGACGCGCCCGAGTCCGGGCAGTGCGGCGCGACCGACGCCACGCTGCACCTCCGCCACCTCGTGTTGAACCAGACCGTGGCGTTGCGGCCCGGTGCGCAGGACGACCGGGACCGCTACGGGCGCCTGCTGCGCTACGTCGAGACGGCCAGCGTCGACGCTGGGCTGAACATGGTCCAGAACGGCTTCGCCGTGGCCCGCTACGACAGCCGTGACGGCTACGGGGCGCACACCCGCGAGGGCGCGTACGTCGCCGCCGACGCCAGCTCGCCCAACGTGTGCGGGTTCGACCCGACCGCCCCGGCGCCCGCGCCGGCACCGGCACCCGCGCCCGCGCCGCAGCCCCCGGCCGGCGGCGACTGCCACCCCAACTACAGCCCGTGCCTGCCGAAGGTGGGAGACCTGGACTGCGGCGAGATCGCCGGCCACCTCAAGCCGGTGCGCGTCATCGGCGGCTCCGATCCCTACCGGCTCGACGCCGACGGGGACGGCTTCGGCTGCGACGCCGGCTGACCGCTGGCCGCGGCGCGATCCCGTCAGGCCGTGGCGACGGCGATCGGCAGGCGTTTGATGCCGGCGATGAAGTTGCTGCGCAGCCGGTCCACCGGTCCGTCCAGCTGCACGTCGGCGAGGCGGGGGAGGAGCTCCTCGAACAGGACCTTCACCTCCATCCGGGCCAGCTGGGCGCCGAGGCACAGGTGCGGGCTCATCAACCCGAACGCCACGTGCTGGTTCGGTGAGCGCCGGACGTCGAACGTGAACGGGTCGGCGAACGCGGCGTCGTCGTAGTCGGCCGACACGAACCAGATGACGACCTTGTCGCCGGCGCGGATCGGACGGCCGCCGAGCGACGTGTCCACCGTCGCCGTGCGCCGGAAGTGCATCGTCACCGAGCCCCAACGCAGGATCTCCTCGACCGCGCTCGCCATCAGCTCACCGTCGCCGCGGGCGACGCCGTCGCGCAGCTCGGCGAGCTGGTCCGGTCGTTCGATCAGCGCCTTCAACCCGGCCGTCATCGTGTAGCGGGTGGTGTCGTTCCCCGCGGCGACGAGCAGCGTGAAGAAGTTGTTGAACTCGTGCTCGGTGAGCACCTCGCCGTCGATCTTCGGGGCCAGGAGGTCGCTGATCACGTCGTCGGTCGGGTGCTCGCGGCGGCTGCGGGCCTGCTCCTGCGCATACCGGAACAGTTCGATCCCGGCCGGGCTGCGGAACGGCATCAGCCGGAACTCGTCGGTGTCGACGAGGCCCACGGGGTGCGACGTGAACTCGGGGTCGGTGTTGCCGAGCAGCGCGTCGCCCTGCTCGACGAGCCACGGGCCGTCGGCGTCGGGGATGCCGAGGAGGGCGCCGAGCATGCGCATCGGGAGCTGCTTGGCGATGCGGTCGACGAAGTCGAAGCTCGGCCCGGCGGCGAGCGCGTCGTCGATGACCGCGCGGGCGAGGGTGCGGATGGCCTGCTCGTAGGCGTGGACCTCGCGGCGGCTGAACGGCTTGGAGACGAGGCGCCGGTAGCCCGTGTGCTCGGGGGGGTCGAGCTCCATCATCGTGCGTCGCGCCGCCGTCTCCTCGGCGTCCATCTCCTCGAGGCGGATGCCCGATGCGCTGGAGAACGTGCCGACGTCGCGGCTCACCTGCAGCAGATCGGCGTGCCGCGTCACCGCCCAGAACCCGTGCCCATCTGCGTGGTCCTCCGCCCACCAGCTCACCGGGTCGTCGCGGCGCAGGCGCCGGAACGTGGCATGGGGGACGCCGGCCGTGTACGTGTCGGGGTCGGCGATGTCGGCGTCGGAAGGTCCGAGATCGCCGTCGGGCGCCGGGCCGCTCACTGCGTGCTCCGGCTCGGCAGGCCGTGCCTGGCCGCTCCCTCGCTGGCGCTCGGTCGGTCGCACCAGTGGTCCAGTCCCGTCATGTCGGCAGGGTGCGCTCGAGGGTCGTGCCGGCGCGCCAGTTCGTGCCGACCTCCTGCCAGTAGCCGCCGATCACCTCGACCGGCGCCAGGCGGGTCAGCTCCTCCACCGGTGACTCGTGCAGCTCGATCGTCGCCTCGCCGGCGTAGCAGGGGCCGACCTCGACGTCGTAGCCGCGCATCGTGACGACCTCGTGCAGCGAGTCGGTCCCGTCGCTCTCGATGGCCGGGAAGACGCGGTGGTGGACCATCGGGTGGCCGTTCACGAACCCGGCCGTCGGTGCCGTCCCGGTGATCGTGAACGTGGCGTCGATGAGGCGGCGGCCGTAGGCGGAGCACGTCGCCCCGAAGCGACCGCCGGGCGCGAGCCGCGGACCGGCGACCCCGACGTTGACCGGCCGCGTGAGGTACAGCTCGCCGAGCTTCTTCGGATAGCCCTGGTGGTGGCCCCGCACCATCGCGTAGTCCTTGTCGACCCAGATGTAGACGCAGCGGCTGTAGGTCTCGCCGCGGTACTCGCAGCGCACGACCACGAACGTCTCGACGTACTGGGCGCGCACCGGGTCGAGGAGCTCCTCGAACGTGTCGCTGCAGCTCTGCCAGTCGGCCCAGATGACGGCGACCGCCCCGGGGTCCTCGGGTGCCGGCGCGAGGGGAGCGGGGAGCAGCTCGGCGACGGCGGCCGGATCGGTGCGGTACTCGATCGTCAGCATCTGCCCGCTGTAGTGCCACGGCGGTGGTGGGACCAGTGATGATCGCCCGGTCGCCGAACGTGGGAACATGAACCCACGGTCGCCCGTGGGCGACCCCCCGTTTCCGGCGCTCACCGATGCGCCTCCAGCACGCCGCCGATGACCCAGGTCATGGGCCGACCATAGCTTTCCCGAGAGATCGTTTGGATACGAACGAACACGACGACCCGACTGCCCCAGCGCCCACCGACAACCCGACCGATCCCGACGCGACCGCCGCGCTGGCGGCGCCGAAGAAGCTGCCGCCCGTCGTCCTGGCCGTCGACGTCGGGGGCACCAAGTTCGCGGCCGGCCTCGTGACGCCGCGCGGCGAGCTGCTCGACCGCGCCGTCGTCCTCGTCGATCAGAACGCCGGGCCGGAGGCCCACTTCAAGGCGCTCGCCACCATCGTCGAGCAGCAGCTCGGCCAGGCCGATCGCCACGGCGTCCGCATCGCCAGCGTCGGCGTCGGCTCGGCGGGCCCGATCACCAGGCACTGCGAGACCGTGTCGCCGGTCAACATCCCGGCGTGGCGGGAGTTCCCGTTGCGCAGCCGCCTCGCCGAGGTCACCGGCCACCGCGTCTACGGCGACCTCGACGGCAAGGCGCTGGCCCTCGCCGAGGGCTGGCAGGGGGCCGCGAAGGGGCTCGACGACTACTGCGTGCTCACTGTGTCCACGGGCATCGGCGGGGGCATCGTCCTCGACGGCGAGCTGCTCGACGGGGCGTCCGCCAACGCCGGCCACGTCGGCCACATCATCGTCGAACCGAACGGCCGGCGCTGCGGCTGCGGCGCCCGCGGCTGCCTCGAGGCCGAGGCGTCGGGCCTGGCCATCGAGGCGATCACCGGGCGCTCACCGACGGAACCGACCTACGAGATCATGCAGCGCACGGGCCGGCTCGTCGGGCGGGCCGTGGCATCGCTGTGCACGCTCCTCGACCTCGAGCTCGTCGTCGTCGGCGGCGGCGTCGCGCTCGGCTTCGCGGCGACGTTCTTCAACGCCGCCAACGAGGAGCTCAGCACGACGGCGCGGCTGCCCTACACCCGCCACGCCCGCATCACGCCGGCGCGCCTCGGCGACCGGGGTCCGCTGATCGGTGCCGGCGCGGTCGGCATCCGCGGCATGCGCCGGGGCTGAGCACCCATCCGAGTGTTTGCTGCATCGGAGTGTTTGCTGCGGGGGCCACCCGCACGAAGCACTCGGATGCACGAAACACTCGGATGAGGGAGACGCCGGGCCGCGTACGGTGACCGCCGTGCCTCCCGGGTCCTCGCTCGCCGCCTTCACGGTGGCCGCACTGGTGATCATCGCCGTGCCCGGGCCGAGCGTGCTGTTCGTCGTCAGCCGCGGCGTCGCCCTCGGCCGCCGTGCCGCGCTGTTGTCGGTGCTCGGCAACGAGACCGGGCTGTCGGTGAACATCGTCGCCGTCGCCCTCGGCCTCGGCGCCGTCGTGCAGGGCTCGGCGATCGTGTTCACGGTCCTCAAGCTGGGCGGGGCGGCGTACCTCGTGTACCTCGGCGTGCAGGCGATCCGCCACCGCCGGACGCTCGCCGGCGTGCTCGATGCGGCGACCCTGCCGCGCAGTGGCCGGCGGCTGTTCGGCGAGGGCTTCCTCGTCGGCGTCACGAACCCGAAGACGATGATCTTCCTGGCCGCCATCCTCCCGCAGTTCGTCGACCGCGACGCCGGCCACGCCGGACTGCAGATGCTCGTGCTGGGGATCGTCCTGCTCGCCGTCGCCCTGGCGCTCGACAGCGTGTGGGCGCTCGCCGCCGGCACGGCCCGCCACGCCCTGTCGTCGTCACCGCGCCGACTCGAGCGCCTCGGCGGCGCCGGCGGTCTCGTCATGATCGGCCTCGGCGTGCGCCTGGCCGTCGCCGGCCGCACGGACTGACGTCGCCGCACCGAAGGTTTGCCGCCGGGGATCGCTGCCTACCCTACGTCGGTGACGAAGATCCGCAGCACGTCCTCCAGCCGGATCCAGGACCGGCGCGGCCAGGGCGGCGGCGGCGGGTTCGGGTTCCCCGGCCTCGGTGGCGGTGGGGGCGGCCTCGGGATCCCGATGAAGGCCGGCGGCGGCATCCTCGGCCTGGTCGTCGTGCTCGCCGCGATCCTCCTCCCGAAGCTCCTCGGCGGTGGCTCGCAGAGCTTCACCGGCGCCGACGACCCGTCGCTCGCGCCCAGTGCGGCGGAGGGCCCGGTGGCGTGCACGACCGAGATCGAACAGATCGTCTGCGGCGGGGTGGACGACGTCGCGGGGTACTGGATCGCGACGTACCCCGAGACGTGGGGCGAGCCCTACCGCGACACGCAGACGGCGTTCTTCAGCGGCGCCACGAGCACGGCGTGCGGCGACGCCAGCGCCCAGATGGGCCCGTTCTACTGCCCGGCCGACCAGCTCGTGTACTTCGACCTCGACTTCCTGACCCAGCTGCAGCAGCAGTTCGGCGCCGTCGGTGACCTCGCCGCCCAGTACATCGTCGCCCACGAGTACGGCCACCACGTGCAGAACCTGCTCGGCGTGAGCAGCGAGGTCAGCCGCTCGCAGCAGCAGAACCCCGGCCTCGCCAACCAGTACTCCGTCGCCCTCGAGCTGCAGGCCGACTGCTTCGCCGGCGCGTGGGCCCGCAACGCCGACGAGCGCGGCCAGCTCGGGCAGGGAGAGATCAGCGAGGCGCTGAACGCCGCGGCCGCGGTCGGTGACGACCGCATCCAGTCCCAGGCAGGCATGACGGTGGACCCGGACAGCTTCACCCACGGCACCTCCGAACAGCGCGTCCAGTGGTTCCGCCGCGGCTACGACACCGGCGACCCCCGCCAGTGCGACACCTTCGCCGAGATGTAGGAGACCGCGGCGCTCACCGCGAGCACCTGTCTGGGGAGGATCGGTGACGGATGCGGTCAGCGAACGTCCCCAGCACGTGCCGTGGCAGCGAGCTTCCCCAGATGCCGAGCCGACGCCGCGGCACGAGCTGTCGGTCAGCCCCCCAGCCGGCGGTAGAGCCACTCCAGCGGGCCGATCCCGAACCGGCGGTGCCACCACGCGGCACCGGCGATCGCCAGGATCCAGTAGACGGCGGCGAACAACAGCGCCGTGTCGAGGCCGGTCGGTCGCACCCAGCCGAGCTCGTCGACGAGCAGCACGAACACGAGGGCGTGGCCGACGTACAGCGTGAGCGTCATGGCCCCGGCGTCGCCCAGCAGGCGGATCGCCGCCCGCCCCGCGAAGCGTTCCGCCAGCCACATCACGACGGCGAACGCGGCGAGCGCGGTACCGAGGGCGCTGGCGGTGTAGACCAGCGAGCGGCTCGTGGCGTGGGTGCTCAGCAGCACGCCGCGGGGGCCGTCGCCGGCAGCGACCCCGGCGAACGTCGCCAGGCCGAACAGCACGAGCCCACCGGCGAGGGCCGTCGACCGCCACGCCGGGTCGCCGAGCACGCGCCCGAGGGCGATCCCGGCGCAGAAGAAGGCGAGCCACGGCAGCAGTGGATGGGTGCCGTTGACGAACACGTCGAGGAGCAGGCCGCGCGGCGAGCCCGGGCCGGGCGCGAACAGCCAACTCGTGTCGCGATCGTCGAGCCGGCGCTCCAGGCCCCACCACGCGATCGCGGCGCCGGCCAGGGCGGCGACGGCGCCGGTGGCCACGACCCACGGTGTGCGCACGGCGCACAACACCGCAGCGAGCACGAACATCGCCCCGTAGAACGGCAGGATCGTGCCCGGCCAGATCATGTCGAGGACGAGCCCGCCGCCGTAGAGGGTGAGCCCCCGGCGCACGAGCGTCCACCGCTTGGCGGCCAGCGCGTCGCGGTCACCGGCGGCGCGGCGCGTGAACAGCGTGACCCCGACGCCTGCCACGAGCACGAACGTCGCCGCGAACCGGGTCGACAGCGGCCCGGTCCATGGATCGAAGAAGCCGCCGACCGCGTCGTCGCCACGCGTGTCGTGGCGCAGCAGCAGGTAGCCGTGGAAGTTCATGACGACGACGCCGATGAGGGCGACGGCGCGGGCCACGTCGGGCCCGGCCAGGCGCTCGTGGCCGACGGCGAGCGTGCCGCCGGCGCGCCCGAGGACGGTCATCGCCAGCGCACCTCGTCGACGAGCGTGGCGATCAGCGGGCGCTGGACGTCGACGATGTCGCCCGGTCGCGGCGTCGGCTCACCGCGCGGCACGACGGCCATGGTCGTGTGCATGTGCGGCGGCTCGAGCAGGTCGAGGCGCCGCCGCCGGAAGTGGAACGGGCTGCGGCCGTCGGCGAGGGGCTGGACGCCGTGGGCGGTCCCGGCGCCGATCATGACGAGCGTGGCGTCCTCGGGGACGACCCCTTGCCGGTACCCGGCGCGATCACCGCCGGCGACCGGACGCACGTCGAGCACATCGGCCCCGAGGTGCATCGCGGCCTTGTCCCCGTGCCACAGGGCGGTCCCGGCGCGGATCCGGAAGCGGCGCTCGGGCCAGGCGTCCCGCAGGTCGCGGTAGGCACCCGCCGACAGGTGGCTGACCCACACCTCGTCCTCCGGCGCGAGCAGCTCCAGCCACGCGGCGATGTCGTCGAGGTGCTCGTCGTCGCGGCCCGCCACCGGCGGGTGGACGCCGAAGGCGACGACGTCGAGACCGGCGCGGCGGGCGGCCGCCGAGACGGGTCCCAGCTCGTCGGGCGTCACGCCGAAGCGGCGCACGGACGACACCAGCTTGACGATCACCCGGCCGGTCCATCCTGCGAGCGTGTGGACGTGGTCGAGCGAGCCCACGGTGAGGATCGGCGACGGCTCGGTCGGCGCGTGGCGTGCCGGCGTCAGCACGACCGCCGTGGTCCCGGCCGGGACGTGGTCGAGCTCGTGCACCGTGCCGACCGCGATGGTCGACGACAGGCGGGCGGCGATCGCGGCCAGCGGGCCGCGGCCGAAGCCGTAGCCGTTGCCCTTGACGACGGGGACGAGACCCGGCAACGCGCGCGCCGCGCGCGCGACGTGGTCGTCCCACGCCTCGCGGTCGACCGTCAGCCGCAGCGTCATGGAGCGACGGTACCGGCTCGGGTTCCGGCCCGCCGGTCGTCGCCGACCGCTCGCCGGCGGCGCTCAGCTGGCGCCCGACCGCCCTGGCCAGGACGTGAAGCGCGGCCACAACGGCCCCGGCTCGCGCTCGGCGACGACACCCTTCCAGAGGCCGACGCCGTACGCCAGGTCGTCGACGAGGCGCGGGATGCCGCCGCTGAGGAGCGCGGGGACCGCCGCCATGGCGGCGACACCGCGGCCCCGCTTGGACACGAGGGCACCGGCGAGGAGGGCGGGCCACCAGGCGCGCCGCGCCGCGTCGGCGAGCAGGCGCCCGGCGTGCAGGTGCCCGAGCCCGGCCAGGCGCAACGAGTCCTTGGCGGGCACGCCAGGCAGCTTGCGCACGAGGGCGAGCGTGGTGCCGCCGGCGAGGGCCAGTGCCGGGATCGGCTGGCCGGCGGCGAGCAGCCCCCACGCGGCGCCGCTCCACCCGCTGATGCGCACCGGGGCGAGGGCGCCCGGGTGGCGCCGGGCCAGCGGCGCGGCGGACGAGCCGTACGCCATCCGTTGGGCGATGAGCCCGCGCCACGACGAGCGCGGCCGGTGCTGCACGACGGACGCCGGTTCGTAGCGGCAGCGCCACCCGGCCTCGACGAGGCGCCACACGGCGTCGACGTCCTCGCCGAAGCGCAGGCTGCGGTCGAAGCCGTCGATGGCCCGCAGGGCCTCCACCCGCACGAGCAGGGCGGCCGCGGGCACGTAGCTGAGGCGTGTCCCGGGAGCGATGCGGCCCGGTTCGGGCCCGAGGTCGAGCGGCGAGTGCCCCTGCTCGTAGGCGGCGACGGGACCGGCACCGGGCGCGCTGGCGACGCGCGGCGCGACGAGCCCGATGCGCTCGTCGGCGAAGTGGGCCAGCAACGGATCCAGCCAGCCGGGCACGAGGCGGACGTCCGTGTCGACGAACGCGATCAGTGGCGTCGTCACCGCCCCGAGACCGGCGTTGCGGGCGACGGCCGGTCCGGCGTTGGTGCGCAGGCGCAGCACGCGCGCGCCCGGGACGGCGGTGACGGGCGGGTCGGACGCGTCGTCGATGGCGAGCACGGCGGCGACGCCGTCGCAGCAGCGCACGATCTCGCCGAGCGCCGACTCGCCGAGCACGAGCGCCGGTACGACCACGGTGACGTCGGCGAGCGTGAACGGCCCGGCCGTCGGGCGGGGGTGGATGGCGCCGGCGTCGACGAGGCGGTCGACGAGGCGATCGGTCTTCGGATCGGGGGGCACGTCCAGGCCGATGGCGATGTCGTCGAAGACCGTCACGCCGGCGTCGGTGAGGCGGAAGAGCCGCAGCGGCGAACCGCCGATGACGACGTTGCTGCCCGGCGGCCGGCGGGTGGTCCCGTCCAGCGCGTATGTCGTCATCGCCGCACCCCGGTCGGCGCGGGCAGCCAGCCGACGACCGCCGCGACGAGGTCGTCGACGAGCGCCTCGAGGATCGCCGCGCCCTCGGCGGCGGACGCGCCGGTGGGATCGCCGAGCACACCGCCGGCGGAGACGGCGCGGACCCCGCCCTGGCGCAGGCGCTCGGCGATCGTGGCGAGCGGCGCGGTCTCGCCCGGCGCGGCGCGGTCGAGGCGCACGAGGTCCGGTCGCAGCGCGAGCAGGAGCGACGTCTCGGTGCGCCCGGCGTGGGCGTCGCCACCGGGCACGCGTGGCCACCAGTCGAGCACGGGGCGGCCGTCGTGCTCGAGCACGGCGACGGCCCGGGCGACGGCATCGCGGTTGCCGCCGTGGCCGTTGACGAGCACGACGCCGGCCGACCAGTCGGCGGAGCGGACGAGCTCGACGATCACGGCCGCCGTCGTCTCCGTCCCGATCGAGAGCGTGCCCGGGAAGGACGCGTGCTCGCCGCTCGCGGTGACCGTCAACGAGGGGCCGACGACGGCACGCGGCCGGCGCGCGGCGAGCCCGGCGGCGAGCGCCTCGGCGATGATGGTGTCGGTCGCGAGCGGCAGGTGGGGACCGTGCTGCTCGCACGAACCGACCGGGATGCACAGCACGGGGTGCCCGTCGGCATCGGGCCACGTCGCTTCCGTCAGGTGCACCCCGCGACCGTAACCGGCTGTGCCCCCTGGCACGGAAGGTTGACCTCAAGTGAACTCGAACTCGTACCGTCGAGCCCGTGCAGGCGATCAGGCAACACGAGTTCGGTCCCCCCGAGGTCCTCCGCCTGGAGGACCTCCCGGACCTCCGACCCGGCGCGGGCGAGGTGCGCATCGCCGTCGAGGCCGCCGGTGTCCACCTCCTCGACACGACGATCCGCCAGGGTGTGGCCGCCGGGCCGTTCCCGCTCCCGGCGCTGCCGATGACGCCAGGTCGCGAGGTCGCGGGCACCGTCGACGAGCTCGGCGCCGGCGTGGCGTCGACGTGGCGCGGGCAGCGCGTCGTCGCCCACCTCGGCCAGGCGAGCGGTGGCTACGCGAGCCAGGCGGTGGCGCCGGTCGTGGCCGTGCGGGCGATCCCCGAGGACCTCGCCAGCGACGCCGCCGTCGCCCTGATCGGCACCGGCCGCACCGCGATGGCCGTGCTCGACCATGCCCCGCTCGGTGCCGACGACGTCGTCGTGATCACCGGGGCCGCCGGTGGTCTCGGCTCGTTGCTCGTGCAATCGGGGCACCACGCCGGTGCCGTGGTGGTCGGCCTCGCCGGTGGTCCGGCGAAGGTCGCGCGCGTGGTGGCGCTCGGTGCCGATGTCGCCGTCGACTACGACGCGCCGGGGTGGACGGACGTCGTGCGCGAGCAGCTCGATGGCGCGGCCGCGACCGTCGTGCTCGACGGCGTCGGCGGCGAGCGCGGGCGGGGTGCGTTCGACCTCCTGGGGCCCGGTGGGCGCATCGTCCTGTTCGGCTACTCCTCCGGCGAGGTCACGCCGTTCACGTCCGCCGACCTCGCGGCGCGGGCGCTGAGCGCCTCGTGGTCGATCGGCGCGGCGATGATGCGGCGCTTCGGCAGCCTCGAGCCGCTCGAGCGGATGGCCCTCGCCGAGGCGGCGGCCGGGCGCTGGCAGCCGGTCGTCACCCGGTTCGCGCTCGCCGACGCAGCCGCCGCGCACCGCGCCGTCGTCGGACGACGAACGGTCGGCAAGACGGTGCTCGTCCCCGGCGCGTGACGGCCGGCCGCAACCGCACGAGACTGGGAGCATGAGCGACCAACCCACGCCGCTGACCACCGTCGCCCCCGCCTTCGTCGAGATGGCCCATCGCATCGTGTGGTGCGTCGCCGCCACGACCGGCCGCGACGGCACGCCGCGCACCCGCGTCCTGCACCCGCTGTGGGAGTGGGACGGCGAGGCGCTGACGGGATGGATCCTCACGTCGCCACGCTCGCCGAAGGCGGTCGAGCTGCGCGCCGTGCCGGCACTGTCGCTGACCTACTGGACGCCCAGCCAGGACACGTGCACGGCCCAGTGCGGCGCCATGTTCGAGGACGGGCCGGAGGCGCGTCGCGCCGGCTGGGATCGCTTCGCCACCGGTCCCGCGCCGGTGGCCTACGACCCCGCCATCATCCCGATGTGGACGGACCCCGACGTGCCCGACTTCGGCGTGCTGCGGCTCACGCCGACACGTCTGCGCGTGATGCCGGGCTCGATGATGGCGGGCGGCACTGGCGAGCTGCTCACGTGGCGGGCGTGAGGTAGCCCCACTCGGCGAGGGCGCCGAGGATGCGATCGGCGGCGGCCGCCGGGTCGAGCGTCACGAGCTCGTGGGTCGTGGACGTCGACCCACCTGCATCCGTGAGCTGCAGCACCCGTTCCAGCGGCGCGCCGACCGGGGCGGCCAGCGCGCGGGCGCGCGGGCGGTAGGGCTGCACGGCGTCGGGATGCTCGACCGGCCCGCCCGGGCCGGGCACGACGTCGACGACGACGCGGCGCGCGGCCAGCTCGGCGGGCAGCGACGCGCGCCGCAGGCGCGCCGCCGAACCCTCGACCGACAGGACCGCGGGCGCCGTCACGGCGAGGACCTCGCGGCGCCCGCCGTCGAGCCGGCGCACGGCGCGCGCGCCGTCGGCATCCGCCGTGACCGAGAGCAGGCCGAGGGCTTGGGCCGCACCGAGCTCGGCCGCCACGAACGCCGGGACGGACCCGCTCCCTCGGTCGGCGGATACGTCGCCGCAGACGATCCAGCGCGCCCCGCTCACGACCCCGGCGATCGCCCGGGCGACGGCTTCGCTGGCGAGGTCCGCCGGGGCGTCGATCCGGACGGCACGGGCGGCGCCGACGGCGAGCGCCTCGCGCAGCCCGGCCTCGGCCGCGGCGCCGCCGACCGACACGACGGTGACGTCGTCGTCGGTGGCCGCGGCGAGTCGGAGGGCGACCTCCAGCGCGGCGCGGTCGGACTCGGACGCGCCGGCCCATCGCTCGTCGCCGCCCGGCGCGATCCACTTCCAGCACGTGGCGATCACGATCGGCGGAACACCACGCCGTGCCCGCCCTCCGGGTAGGACCAGGAGATCGCGCCCTCTCGGTTGCACACCAGGTAGCACGTGCCGCACTCGAAGCACTGCTCGTAGTTGAAGAGGATGCCGCCGTCGGCGGTCGGTACGAAGAGCTTCGCCGGGCAGGCCACGACGCAGTCGCGGGTGCTGCAGTCGGCGCAGACGGCGCCGTCGACGACGATGTGGGCGCGCTCGTGGACGTCGAAGCGCGTCGTGCCGATCAACTCCTCGAAACCGATCTCCGACCACTCGTTCATCGGCCCGTCCCCGCGCTCGTGCCGCCGCTCATCCGAACGTCCGCCAGCCGTCGAGCCCGTCGCGAGCGAGGTCGCGCCACCGGATGCCGAGCCGCTTGCGCTCGCGCGACAAGAGCCGGCGGACGCCCGGCTTCGGCGCCGGGTTGTCGACGCGGAACATGCCCTCGACGACGCCGGCGACGAGTTGGGGGTACAGGTGCTGCACCCGGTCGGAGAGCACGAGCTCCGGTGCCCGTCGCAGCTTGCGGTGGTCGCGCAGGACGAACGTCGCGTGCAGCCGGCGCTCGTAGCCGGCGAGCCCGGCGCGCGTCGTGTCGCCGGCAGCCAGCGCCTCGAGCGCCGCCTCGCCGGCCGCGATGCCACTCGCCATCGCGAAGTTGACGCCCTCGAGCCAGATCCCGGCGGCGAGGCACATGGCCGCGGCGTCGCCCGCGACGAGGATGCCGTCGCCCGTCAGCTGCGGCATCATCGCCAGCCCGGCTTCGGGGATCACGTGAGCCGAGTACTCCTTGACCTCGCCGCCCTCGACCAGCGGGGCGATCGCCGGGTGCGTCTTGAGCGCGGCGATCAGCTCCTCGGGGCGGCGCTGCTGCGCCGCCAGCTTGGGCAGCTTGAGCACGACGCCGACGGCGAGCGTGTCGAGGTTGGTGTAGAGGAAGGCGCCGCCGTTGACGGCGCCCGTGCCGCCGATGATCTCGATGTCGACGCCGTCCCGTCCCCGCACGTTGAAGCGCTCGTCGATCGTCTCCTTCGGCAGGGCGATCGACTCCTTCACGCCGAGCGTGTAGTGGTTGGCGTCGACCGGTCCGTAGAGCCCGGCCTCCTTGGCGCAGAAGCTGTTGACACCGTCGCACGCGATGACGACCCCGGCGCGGATGTCGCCGTCGGGCCGATCGGTGCGCACCCCGATCACTGCGCCGGACGGGTTGCGCAGCAGTCCGGTCACGGTCGTCGACGTCAGCAGGTGGGCGCCGTCCGCCTCAGCCTTCCCGGCCAGCCAGTGGTCGAAGTCGGGACGGTACGCCGTCGCCCCGTTGTACGGCGGGCGCCCCCACGCCTCGGTGCGGAAGTCGACGGTGACGGCCTGCGTCTCGGTCAGCACCATCGTCGAGCGGCGGGTGACCCACCGCTGGATCGGCGCCTCCTCCCACCACTGGGGGTGCAGGCCGTCGAGGATCCGCGGGTACACGACGCCGCCGTACATGTTCTTGCTGCCGGCGAACGGGCCGCGCTCCAGCAGCAGCACGGAGCATCCCGCCCGGGCCAGCGCAGTCGCCGCGCACGAGCCGGCGGGTCCGGCGCCGACGACGACGACGTCGTAGTCGACCTCAGCCACCGTCGGCTCCGCGCCGCCGCGCCAGCTCGGCGACGACGGCATTGGCGTCGGCGACGACGGCGAGGTCGGCCATCTGCATCATCGGGCAGTGTGGGTCGGTGTTCACGCTGACGATGTGCACCGGCGTGCCGAGCCCGGCGGTGTGCTGGACGGCCCCGCTGATGCCGAACGCGAGGTAGAGGTCGGGATCGACGACGACGCCGGTGGTCCCGATCTGGCGGGCGTGGCCGACCCAGCCGCGGTCCGTGATGACGCGAGTGGCGCCCATCGAGGCCCCGAGAGACGCAGCCACCGCTCCGAGCTGCCCGAAGCGCTCCGGTCCGTCGAGCCCGGCGCCGCCGCCGACGATGCGGTGGGCCTCGGTGAGGTCCATCGTGGTGACGTCGGGTGGGAGGACCTCGACGACCCGCGGATCGCGGCCCTCGGCGGCCGCTGCCACGACGGTGGCGACCACCGGCGCTTCCGTCGTGCGGGCCACGACGCCGCGGACACCGGGTTGGAACGTGGCCACCACGGGTCCGCGGATCGTGACGTCGTGCAGGTCGCGGCCGGCGCCCCGTGCGAGGCGGGCGCGTGCGGCGGTGATCTCCACCGCGCCGGCCAGCAGTGGCCGGTCGAGGGTGTGGGCGAGCCGGGGTGCCAGGTCGCGGCCGTCGGGCGAACCCGGCAGCACGACCACGTCGGCATCGACGAGCGGGCCGAGCGCCGTGGCCCAGCGGTCGGGGGCGAAGTCGCCGAGCTCGACGAGGCGCACGTCGGTCGCGATGCCCGCGAGCCCGTCGGCCGTCGGCGCCGACCCCGCCAGCAGGGCGCGGCCACCGCACTCGGCGACGACCTCATCCGCCCCGGCCGGTAGCACGCCGTCGCGCACCGGGACCACTGCGAGCATCCGGTCAGGGTACGCGCGGCCCCTGGCATCTCGGAACTCGCCCTCCGTGGCCGCCGCAGCCCTCGAGTCAGTCGACGTCGACGGGCGCCGGCTTCTCGGCCTCGGCGCCGCGCGTGCGCACGTGGCGGACGACCTCGATGATGATCGTGACCGACAGCGCGCAACCGAACGCCAGGATGAACGCCAGCGTGTGGTTGTCCTGGAACGTCTGGCCGAAGATGTAGCCGAGACCGGCGGCGTAGGTGGCCCAGATGAGGGCGGCCACGGCGACCCACCCGGCGAACCAGCCCCACGGCTGGTGCGTGATGCCCGACGACACCGTCAGCGCGGTGCGCCCGCCGGGGATGAAGCGGGCGGTGATGAGCAGCAGCCCGCCGCGCAGCTTGATCTGGTCGCGCGCCCACGTGAGGCGTTTGGCCGTCTTCGGGCGGGTCGCGGCGCGGCGCTGGATCAACGGCGCGAAGCGACGCCCGATGAGGTACGCCGCGTTGTCCCCGAGGAACGCGCCCAGCGCGCCGGCCAGGATCACGAGGAGCAGCTGCTGGTCACCGGCACCGGCGGCGACGCCACCGAGGATGACGGTCGTCTCGCTCGGCACGATCGGGATGATCGAGTCGAAGAAGGCGATCCCGAGGATCACGAGCAGGAACCACCACTCCGCGGAGACGTCCTCCAGCCACTCGGTCAGGTCGGAGATGATGCTGGCGAGGACCATGGTTGCGAGCCGAGGCTACGAGCCTCGCGGCGCGAACCAGACCGTCGTGTCGGCCGGGACGGTCGTGCCGTCGGCATCGTCGCCGGTCGTCAGCACGGCCCGGAGGCCCGCCGCGGCGACGCACGGCAGCGGCTCCCGGCCGACGTTGCAGGCGATGACGACGTCGCCACGGAGGATCGTCACGAGGTCGTGGTGCTCCTCGAGGAGCTCGCCGCCGGACGTGCCGAGGAGCTCGCGCCGGGCCGCGATGAGGCGCCGGTACAGCGCCAGCACGGACGCCGGGTCGTCCTCCTGGACGGCCACCGCGTACGTCCCCCAGTCGGCCGGCGGCGGCATCCACGGGGCGGCGGACGTGCCCGCCGGCGAGAACCCGAACGCGTCGTCGGGGGCGACCGTCCACGGCATCGGGACGCGGCAGCCGTCGCGCCCGATCTGGGCGCCCGCGGTGCGGAAGAACACCGGGTCCTCGCGCGCCTCGTCGGGGAGGTCGAGCACCTCGGGCAGGCCGAGCTCCTCACCCATGTAGAGGTACACGGCGCCCGGCATCGCGAGGAGCAGTCCGGCGGCAGCGCGGGCCCGGCGTGTGCCGACCTCGAGGTCGACCGGTCCCGGCGGGTAGTGCTGGTTGTCACCCGTCCAGGCGTCGGGCGTGGTGTTCGACTCGCGGCCGTAGCGTGTGACCGTGCGCTGCGTGTCGTGGTTGTTGAGCGTGAGCGTGGGCCACGTGCCCTGGGCCTCCCCGATGGCGAACGCCTCGGCGATCGCGGTGCGCAGCGAGTCGCCGTGCCACGGCGCCAGCAGGAGGTCGAACGCGAAGCACTGGTGGAACTCGTCGGGCCGGGTGTACTGGGCGAGGATGTCGGGCCGCTTCGGCGTGTAGGCCTCGGCCACGAGCATGAGGTCGCGGTCGGGGTGGGCGGCCATGTAGTCGTCCACGACGCCCCGCCAGCGGCGCCAGACGTCGTGGCCGTCGGCCCGGAACCGCGTGTACGGGTTGAACTCGCCCGGGCCGAGCGGCGGGCAGTCCGGCAGGTCGGGGTGCTTGCCGACCGGCCACACGGCGTCGACCCGGAAGCCGTCGACGCCGCGGTCGAACCAGAAGCGCAGCACGTCGGCGAACATCGCATCGACGTCCGGGTGGCGGTGATCGAAGTCGGGCTGGTACGGCGTGAACGTCCCGAGGTACCACTCCGGATCGTCGCCACCCACGGCGGTCCAGACCGAGCCGCCGAACGCCGCCGGCCAGTTGTTCGGCGGTCCGCCGCCGTCGCGGCCGGATCGGAACCAGAACCGGGCGCGCTCGTCGCTGCCGGGCGCCGCGCGCAGGGCGTCCTGGAACCACGGGTGCTGGTCGCTGCAGTGGTTCGGCACGACGTCCAGCAGGACTCGGACGCCTCGCGCCTCGGCGTCGGCCACCAGCGCGTCGAAGTCGGCGAGGTCGCCGTACGCCGGCTCGATGTCGACGTAGTCGGCGACGTCGTAGCCGTGGTCGCGCTGCGGCGACGGGTAGATCGGGCACAGCCAGATGGCGTCCACCCCGAGCGAGGCGATGTGGTCGAGGCGCCGGCGGAGGCCTGCGAGGTCGCCGATGCCGTCTCCGTCGGCGTCGGCATAGGACCGCACGTACACCTGGTAGACGACGGCGTGCTGCCACCAGTGCTCGCTCACGCCGTGGTCAGCTCCCGAGGGCGCGGTGCCGCGACGCCCGCCGTCGACGCGAGGAGCTCGCCCACCCGGTCGCCCTCGACCACCGCGGCGTGGGCCCGGCGCGGCGCCACGCAGTCCCCGACCCGCACGACGGGCACGCCCGCCGCCTTGAGGTCGAGGTACAGCTGCTCGTCCGGGGCCGCCGGCACGGCGAGCACGACCCAGTCCGGTGTGCGCTCCAGGTTCGCCCCCGTCGGGTGGTGCAGCAGCGTCAGGGTGGTGCCGTCGAAGCCCATCGGCACGAGGTCGGTCGACTGCACGATCCCCTTCGACCCGGCCCGGATCCACCACTGCTCCATGTCGAGCGTGATGCCGAGGTCCTGACCGACCACCATGCCGGGCGTGGCGACCTCCACGTGGCAGCCGCGGTCGGCGAGCAGCTCGGCGACGGACGTGGCGTGGTGGAAGCCGATCTCGTCGATCAGCACGACGGCGCCGGCGGGCGTGGCCGCGCCGGTCAGCACGTCGCGGACGTCGCAGGCGTTGGTGACGTCGCCGCCGACCCACCACGGGCGGGCGGCAACCGCGCCGGTCGCCACGACCACGAGGTCGGCGGCGCGCGCCCGGACCTCGGCAGCCGTCGCCTCGACACCGAGCTCGATCTCGACGCCCAGCCGGCGGCACTCCGTCACCTGGTTGCGCACCATGTCCCCGAGCTCGGCCCGGTTCGGCACCGACGCCGCGAGGCGCACCTGCCCGCCCGGCTCGGTGTGGCGCTCGAGCACGGTGACGGCATGGCCGTCGTGGGCGCAGCTGATGGCGGCCTGCAGCCCGCCGGGGCCACCGCCGACGACGAGCACCCGGCGCGGCCCGTCCTGTCCGGGTGAGGCGGCCCGATCGGGCCCGATCGCACTGACGGTTCGGGTGCGGGGGCGGCTCTCGTGGCCGGTGCGCGGGTTCTCGATGCAGCCCAGCCAGCGGTTCAGGCCCATCCGGCCGACGCACTCCTGGTTGCACGACAGGCACAGGCGGATGTCCTCGGTGGCCCCGGCACGCGCTTTGGCCGCGAAGTCGGCGTCGGCGATCTGGCCGCGGACGATCCCGACGAGGTCGCAGTGCCCCTCGGCGAGCGCCCGCTCGGCCTGCAGCGGGTCCTTGAAGCGACCGACACCGACGACCGGCAGCTCGACGGCCTTGCGGATCGCCGAGGGGATGAACAGCGCGTAGCCCGGCGGGACGTGCATCGACGCCTCGATCATGAACAGCGTCGCCGTGGCCACGCCGATCGAGGTGTTGATGTAGTCGACGTGGCCCGACGTCTCGACGAGGCGCGCCACGTCGACTGCCTCGTCGATCGTCGTGCCGCCCTCGATCAGCTCGTCGCCGCACAGCCGCACCCCGAGCGCCAGGCGGTTGCCGATGACCCGGCGCACGGCGGCGACGATCTCGAGCAGCAGCCGCGCCCGGTTCTCCAGCGAGCCGCCGTACTCGTCCGTCCGGCGGTTCGTGGCCGGCGAGAGGAACCCGCGCACGATCGACGAGTGGCTGCACTGCAGCTCGATGCCGTCGAAGCCGCCCTCGGCGCAGTGCTCGGCGACCGTCGCGTAGCCGGCGACGATCTCGTCGATCTCGGCCGGCGTGACGGCCTTCGGAACCTCCCGGAACAGCGGGTCGGCGACGGGGAGGGCGCCCACACCGGCAGCCGGGTGTACATCGACGACGCCTGCCCGCCGTTGTGGTTGATCTGGGCGAAGATCGGCACCCGGTGGCGGTGCACGGCCTCGGTGATCCGCCGGTAGCCGGGGATGACGTCGCGGTGGAACCCGTGGATCAGCTTCTCGTAGGGCCAGTCGGTCGGGTGCGTCGAGTGCTCCTCGGTGACGATCAACCCGGAACCGCCGGACGCCCGCGCGCCGTAATAAGCGGCATGCTGTTCGGTGGGCAGCCCGTCGCGGGCGTAGTTGGTGAGGTGGGCCGAGAAGACGATCCGGTTGCGCACGGTGACCGGACCGAGCTCCAGCGGAGTCCAGAGGTATCGGTACGCCACCCCACGAATCTAGCCACGATCTTTCGCAGCGAAGCTCCGATCGGTGCCGTGACCAGGCCGTTCGCGGATCGCCGAGCGACGAGGTCGGGCCGGGCGCTGATCGAGTTCGACGCGGGCGTACGAAAGATCGTGGCGAGTAACGCGGACCTCGGGAACCCCGTGTTCTCGTGCCCGGGGGTTCACAGCTCCGATCGCCGTCGTTACGTTCGACTCGGCTCATCAGCGAAAGAGTGGATCGCCATGTCTCCCAGGAAGTTCTTGATCGGAACCGCCATCGTCGCCACCGGCCTCGCCGGGGGCTCGGTCGCGGCGAGCGACTACCCTCCGGACGTGCCGCCGCAGAGCACCGTGCTCTCCTCCAGCCAGGGTGGCAGCGTCGACGGACCGACGGCGATCCAACGTCCGAGCCAGCTGCCCGAGACCGGATCCGACTCGGGGACGCTGGTCAAGATCGCCGGGGGTGCCATCCTCGCCGGTGCCGGCCTCGTGGTCGTCACCCGCCGTCGTCGGCATCCCGCTGCGAGCTGATCGGGATGCCCGGACGGACGGGCATCTCCCGACACGGTGACGGCGGCGGCCTGCTGGTCGCGATGCTCGCCATCCTCGCCGGACTGCTCGCGGCCGCCGGTCCGGCCCAGCCGACCGGCCACCCGCTGACCGACGCCCTCCTCACCGGTGCCGGTGTCGCCGTCGTCGTCGCCGTCGGCTCGCGTGCGCCGTGGTGGGCTGCCACCGCCGCCGCCGGCGTGGCGCTCGCCATCGCCCTCGACCCGCTGCTCATGGCGATCGCCGCCGTCGGCCTCGCCCTCGCGCTGTGGGCGGGCGCGACCCGGCGACCGGACCCGTGGCCCCTCGCCGCCTCCCTCGGGCTCTCGCTCAACGTGCTCGCCCGAGCCGAGCTCGGGGGCCGCTTCGGCACCTCGGCCGCGATCGGACTGGCGGTCGGCTTCGCCGTCTTCGTGCTCGGCTCGTGGCACCTCTCGCGCCGCCTCCGCTGGCTGTCGTGGGCGGGGCTCGTCGTCGTCGTGATGGCGGCCGGCGCCCTCAGCGCCGGCTTCGCCTACGCGGCCGTGCAGTCCCGCCACGACCTCGCGGCCGGTCTCACCACCGCCGAGCTCGGCGTCACGGCCCTCGAGAACGGCGAGTTCGACGACGCCGCCGACTGGTTCGCCGAAGCCCAGCGGTACCTCGACGCGGCGAACGTCCAGCTCGACGAACCGTGGGCGTGCACGGCTGCCGTGGTCCCCGTGGCCGCCCAGCACCAACGGGCGGTGTCCGACATGAGCCACGCCGGCGCCGACGCGCTGCGCACGGTGTCCGAGGCGCTCGACGAGATCGATCTCGACGCGCTGCGGCCCGAGGGCGGTCGCTTCGACCTCGCCGTGCTGGATGCCCTCGACGCGCCGCTGACGCGAGTGCACGACGCGCTCGTGGCGCTCAAGGCGACGTCCGAGGCGTCGCGCTCACCGTGGCTGGCGAACCGCGCGACGTACGAGCTCGACGACTTCGCGGAGAGCGTGGACGAGCACCTGCCGTCGATCGAGAACTCCCTGTCCGCCATCCGCATGGCCCCCGAGATGCTCGGCGTCGACGAGCCCCGCACCTACCTGCTGCTGTTCACCACGCCGTCGGAGTCGCGCGGGCTCGGCGGGTTCATCGGCAGCTACGCCGAGCTGACGATCGACGACGGCCAGCTCACGCTCGGCCAGTTCGGCCGCGCCCAGGACCTCGACCCGGCGATCGCGGCGGCGGGAGCGGTCGTCCACGACCAGCAGGAGTTCCTCGACCAGTACGGGCGCTTCGGGTACGACGCCGATGGCACCGGCACGGGCCTCGTCGGCGATTCGGGGTTGCGCAACCTGGCGATGACGCCGGACTTCCCGACGGTCGCGTCGATCGCCAGCGACCTCTACGCCCAGACCACCGGGAAGCAGGTCGACGGCGTCATCGTGATGGACCCGTTCGTCGTGACCCAGTTGCTGCGCTACACCGGGCCGGTGCTGATCCCGTCGCTCGGGCGGGAGATCGGGCCCGACGACGCGCTGCCGTTCCTGCTACGTGACCAGTACACCGCCGATGTCCCCGACGACCAGCGGGCGGACGGGCTGGCCGAAGCCGCCGCCCAGGCCTTCGAGGGCCTGATCGGCGGGTCGCTGCCCGATCCCATCGCCCTGGCCCGGGACCTCGGCCCGCTCACCGGCGATCGCCGGCTGCTCGTGTGGAGCGCCCACCCGGAGGAGCAGGAGATGATCGAGACGGTGCACATCGCCGGCGCCCTCCCGCCCCTCGACGGCGCCGACGGGTGGGCGTTCACCGTCTCCAACGCCGGCGGCAACAAGATCGACACGTTCCTCGACCGCCGCGCCGGCTACACGTCGACGACCGATCCGGCGACCGGCGCCACGACCGGCACCGTGCGCATCGAGCTCGACAACACGGCGCCGGCCGAGGGCTATCCGAGGTACGTGATCGGCAACCGGATCGGCCAGCCCGAGGGCACGAGCACGCTGTGGGTCACGGTGTACAGCCCGCTCGGGCTCGATCGCCTGACCGTCGACGGGGCCGAGGTCGGCGCCGAGGCCGGCACCGAACACGGCTGGAACGCCTACCGCGTGCGCGTCGACATCCCGTCCGGCGAGACCGCCACCATCGAAGCGGCGCTGTCCGGCACCGTCGACGACCCCACCGCCGACGTCGTCACGTGGGAGCAACCCATGGAGCGCGACCTCCAACCGCTCAACTGAACGCCCGGAGCGTCCA
>CAVVSE010000015.1:0-43331 GCA_963750905.1 uncultured Acidimicrobiia bacterium | reverse complement strand
GTGGCCGTCGGTCGTCGCCAGCCTCAAGACGCTGCTCGAGACCGGGGAACCGCTGGCGTTCGAGTGAGGTTGGCGCCCGGCGGTCCGGCTTCAGTAGCGACCGGCGACGGTGACCGTGAAGTCGATGCGCCGAATGCCGTCCCAGATCTGGCTGTTCTGGTCCCCGAGGCCGAGCCAGCCGATGAGCGCGTCCTGGTCGGCGACCCGCAGCCGGGCACAGCCGTGGCTCGCCGGAGACGTCGGCACCGTGTTGGCGCCGTGGATCGCCTGGCCCCGGTCGAAGTAGAGCGGCTTGTACATGTTGCCGTTCAACGGGTTGTCGTCGCCCACGGGGTAGTCGATGCTGTTGTGCCACCCGCCGTTGGCTCGCGCCGGGTCGTAGCGGAACACGCGCGACGCCTGCTGGTTGCGGGTCGGGAACTCGGCCTGCCCGGTCGACGTGGGGAAGACGAACACGACACCGCTCGTGCCGGCACCCACGAACATCACCTGGCAGTGCTGGTCGATGAGCGCCCAACGGTCGGCGTTGACCGGAGCGCCGGGCGGGATCTGCAGGCCGGTCGCCGCCATCAGCGACTGCTCCTCGGGGCTGCCCGGCTCCATGTCGTCACGGCTCACCGGCATGCCGAGGGCGAGGCGCGCCGCACAGAGCAGCTGCTTGGTCATCCGGCCCGACTGCCCGTCGACGGTCAGCGAGCGCATGCCGAGCGGGCCGAACAGCTCGTTCAGCTTCTGCTGCTGGGCGGCGACGCCCGACGCCAGCCCGTCGACGGGCGGCGGCGGCGTCGGTGCCGGTGCCGTCTCCGGCGGCGGCGGCACGGTCGGCGGCACGCGCGGCGCGCCCGTGACGTCGTCGATCGCGTTGCCCGGGCAGACGTCGAGCTGGGCGCCGGCGTCGATCGCGTTGGGGTTCGCCAAGCCGTTCTCGAGGGCGACGGCGTCGACGGTGATGGCCGGGTCGCCGAGCCGCGACACGATCAGGTTCAGCGAGTCGCCGGGCGCCACGACGACGATGCACGCCGGGTTCGGTTGGCCGGCGACGGGGGCGGGCGCCGCCGTCGTGGTCGTCTCGACCACCGTCGAGGGCGGCGCCGTCGACGGCGGCACGGTCGTCGTCGGCACCGTGGTCGTCGTCGTGGTCGATGTCGTCGTCGTCGCCGCGGCGGTCGTCGCGGCTCGGTCGTCGCCGGCTCGGTCGTCGCCGGCTCGGTCGTCGGCGGCACTGTCGTCGCCGGCTCGGTGGTCGTCGGCTCGGTCGTCTCCGGGACCGCCGACTCCGAGCTGCAGGACGCCAGGACGAACAGACCGGCGGCCGCCACTCCGGCCACGACGCGAGCTCTCACCGGCCAGAGGGTAGGTGGACCCGGTCGTTGCACACCGTCATGGTCGCGACCCGCGCCGGTCACCCGAGGACTACCGTGACGGTGTGCGGGAACCCCACGACACGCCCGGGATCTCCGACGACGAGCTCACGTCGCTGGCCCTCGCCGCCGACCCTGACGCGCCGGTCGCCGCCGACGCCGAGCCGTGGCCACTCGTGGGCGACGCTGCCGGCCTCCTGCCGTCGTGGTACATGCCGGCGGCCGTGCGCCCGGTCCGGCGGGCGCACCGCGCGGTCGTCGCCCTCGTCGTCGGCGCCCTGCTCGTCGTCAGCGGGGCCGGCCTCTGCGTGACGTCGGGGTTCCCCGAGATCGCCTGGTGAGGGCGCGGCCGGCGCTCAGCCGGCCAGGTCGACGATGACCGGGGCGTGGTCGCTCGGCTGCTTGCCCTTGCGGGCGTTGCGGTCGATGATGCACCACTCGACGCGTTCGACGACCGGCGCCGACGCCAGCACGAGGTCGATGCGCATGCCACGACCCTCGTGGAAGTCACCACGCCGGTAGTCCCACCACGAGAACACGCCCGACGCGTCGGGGTGGACGTGGCGGAACACGTCGACGAGCCCGCGATCGACGAACGACTGCAGCCGCTCGCGCTCGGCCGGGCTGACGTGGGTCTGCCCGACGAACGCCGCCGGGTCGTAGACGTCGACGTCCGTCGGGGCGATGTTCCAGTCACCCGCGACGATGACCGGCGCCCCGTCACCGGCCACCGCGTCGAGGTGGGCGTGCAGGCGGTCGAGCCACGCCAGCTTGTACTGGTAGTGGTCGGCGTCGAGCGACCGACCGTTCGGCACGTACACCGTGACGACCGTGGTCCCGTCGCAGCGCGCCGTCATCAGCCGCGCCTCGGCGTCGGGATCGGCGCCGTCGGCGAAGCCGAAGGACACGTCGTCGAGCCCGACCCGCGAGAGGATCGCCACGCCGTTCCAGCGACCCTCGCCGTGGTGCGCCGCCGAGTAGCCCATCGCCTCGAACGCCAGCTGCGGGAAGGCGTCGTCGGCGAGCTTCGTCTCCTGCATGCAGACGACGTCGGGTTGCACGTCGGCCAGCCACTGCTCGACGCGCTCCTGGCGGACGTTGAGCGAGTTGATGTTCCAGGTGGCGAAGCGCATCAGACCTCCCGATCGGCCGCCGCCGGCGCCATCGCCGGCTGCTTGCGGGCGCTGCGCTTGGCAGGTGCCCGCTTGGCCGCCGCCTTCGCCGCGGGCGGCGCCGTGGTGGCGTCCACCGACGTCGCGCCCGCGGTTGCGGCCGGTGCCTGCTTCCGCGCCGCCTTCTTCGCCGGCGGCTCGTTCGGCGGTGCCGGCGGCGCGGCGGCCGCCTTGGCCGCGGCCTTCTTCGCCGCGGCCTTCTTCGCCGCACCCTTCTTCGCGGGCGCCTTCTTCGCCGCGGCCTTCTTCGCCGGCGCCTTCGTCGCGGGCGCCGTCTTGGTCGCAGCCGCCTTCTTGGCCGACGCCTTGCGGGGCCGGGGCGCCGGCTCGGCGACCGCGGCCGGCTCGGCGGCCGGTGCCGGCGCCGCGGCGGGCGGCGCGACCGGCTCGCTCGCCGCCGACCGCGGCGCGGCGCGACCGGCGCTGGCGCGTGGCGCGTCCGGCGCGGGCAGCGCCGGCGTCGTCGGCGACGACGTCCACGCTCGCCGCGTCGACGGCCGCGACGGCTGCCTTCTTGGCCGTGCGCCGGCGCGCGGTCCGTGCCGGTTCGACCGCCTCGGCGATCTCCTCGAGCGACGGCGTGGCGACGACCTCGCCGACCGGCGCGACCTTCGGGATCGCCAGGTCGACGCTGCGCCGGGCCGGGGCGAAGCTCGTCACGACGAGCGTCACGGCGTCACCGAGCTTCATCAGCTCGCGCGCGCTGCGTGGCGGCGGATCACCCATCAGCCGCAGCGGCACGTAGCCGCGCAGGTCGCCGATCGAGATGTACGCCCCGTGCGACGAGTACGACTCGACGACGCCGTTGACGCTGCTCCCGATCGGGTGGTGCTCGACGAAGTCGAGGAACGGCAGCAGGTCGTTCACGGGGCCGCCGGCCGGCGCCGCCGGACGAGCGGGCGCGGCGAGCTCGGCCACCGGATCGGCGGGGACCGCCGCGGGTTCGTCGCGACGGCCGCCGCGCCGCGTCGCCGCGCCGGGCGGCGGCGCGGTCGGCACCGGCATCGGCATCGACGCCTCCCGGCTCGCCGTGCGTCGCGACTGGCGTGGCTCGCGGTCGCGTCCGCCGCGCGAGGAGCGCGTCGCCTTGCGACTGACGGCGCCCTTCACGGGCAGGCGCTCGACGAACACCCAGCCGACGAACGGCACCGGCTTGCCGCCGATCAGGCGACCCTCGTCGAAGAGCCACGGGTAGTCACCGTGGAACTCCTGGAACGAGTCGTTGCTCAGGATGCGGGCGCCGACCTTGTTGGCGATGCTGAGCACGAAGGCATCACCGCGGCCGATGGCCCCGGCGGGCGGGGCGACGAGCTCGTTGTGCGCCACCGCGGCGTCGAACTCGGCGAGCTCCTTCTTGTCGATGCGGTGGCCGAAGGTGGCGTCGACGACCACGGTGACGGTGGTGTCGGGGAACTCCTCGGTGAACGCCATCACCGCGTCGTTGAGCTGGGCGAGGCTGGGCATCGACCGGCCCTCGGTCGCGATGTTGGATCCGTCGACGACCACCACGTTCGTGGGGCCGGACTTGGCTGGGGTCATGGGTTGTCTACGTCGTTCTGATCGTTCGTGTCCGCGCTCGGCGCGAGGCAGTCGGCGCCGACGGGTTGTCGGGCGGCCGCACTGCCATCGTAGAGTCGCCGCCCGTGATCCGAGCGGTACTCTGGGACTTCGGCGGCGTGATCCTCTCCAGCCCCTTCGAGGCGTTCCGGCGCTACGAGGCCGAGCACGAGATCCCGCTCGACTTCATCCGCGGCGTCAACGCCACCAACCCCGACCTCAACGTGTGGGCGCGCCTCGAGCGCGCCGAGCTCGACCACGAGGGCTTCGACGCCGCGTTCGCCGCCGAGTCGAAGGCCCTCGGGCACGAGGTGCCGGGCGCCGACGTGCTGGCCCTGCTGTCCGGCGACGTGCGCGCCGAGATGGTCCGGGCGCTCGATGGCGTCATCGCGGCCGGGTACAAGACGGCGTGCCTGACGAACAACGTCGTGCGCCGCGACGGCGAGGTCGAGGAGCGACCCGAGGTCGCCGTCGTGATGGCGAAGTTCGACGCCGTCGTCGAGTCGAGCAAGGTCGGCATCCGCAAGCCGGAGCGCGGCTTCTACACCCGGGCCTGCGAGCTGCTCGGCGTGGAGCCGCCGGAGTGCGTGTTCCTCGACGACCTCGGCATCAACCTCAAGCCCGCCAAGGAGATGGGCATGACGACGATCAAGGTCGGCGAGCCGGGGCCGGCGATCGCCGAGCTGGAAGGCGTCCTCGGCATCCCCCTGGGCTGACGCGCCGACGGGCGGATCCGTCAGGTTCCGTCAGGTGAGGAACGCCACGATGCGGTCGTTCACCGCGTCCGGCTGCTCGAGGTGGAGGAAGTGGCCGGTGCCGGGCACGAGCGCGAACTCGACGTGGTCGCCGGCCTCGGCGCGCGCGAAGTCGGCGACCTCGATGCCGATCGCGCCGTCGTCGGTGCCGTGCAGGTACAGGGTCGGCTGGGTCGGGATCTGGTTCGTCGCCGCTTGCACGTCGGCGAGGGCAGCATCGGGCGCCGCCGCACCGAGGGCGGCGCGGTAGTAGCCGAGGGCGGCGGCGAGGTTGGCCGGCGCGCGCAGGGCGTCCTTGGCGCGGGTGACGTCATCGCCGCCGTCGAAGCCCGGCGACCAGTCCTGCCACAGCATGTCGACGAACGCGAGGTCGTCGGCCGCGACGACGAGGTCGGCGAGCGGGTGCTGGAAGAAGAACATGTACCACGAGCGCTTGAGCTGCGTCCGGTTGGTGACGAACGCGGCGCCCATCGCGGAGCCGGGCGGCACGGCGAGGCCGACGACGCGCCGCCACCGGTCGGGCGCGTGCACCGCCGCGCCCCACGTCGCCGGCGCGCCCCAGTCGTGGCCGATGATCACCGCCTGGTCGTCGCCGCCGAGCGCCTCGTGGAACCCGATCGCATCGAGGGCGAGGACGCCGGTCTGGTAGCGGCCGTCGGCCGGGCACCGCGGTCGGGGCGTAGCCGCGCTGGAACGGGGCCACGGCGCGGTAGCCGGCGTCGGCCAGCCGCGGCAGGAGGTGCCGCCACGTGTGGGCGCTGTCCGGGAAGCCGTGGAGGCACAGGGCGAGGGGGCCGGCGCCGAGCGCGAGGTAGGCGAAGTCGACGCCGTTGACGTCGACGTGGTGCAGCGAGGGTTCGGCCACGCGGCGCAACGTACCGCGCCCCTCGGACACCGAGGACTGCCTCGCGGGTGCAGCGGGTAGCAGTCCATCGGGTCATCGTCGACCCTGTTGAAAGGACGTACCGTGCGCACAACGCTCGCCGTGCTGGCCGTGGCCGCACTCCCGCTCTCCCTGATCGACACGACGGAGGTGCAGTCGTGAGCGCGACCGTCCTCTGGATCATCGCCGCCGTCCTCGTCATCGCGGGGATCGTGGTGCTGATCCAGGGCTCGATCATCCTGGGCATCGTGCTGATCGTGCTCGGCTGCCTCGTCGGCCCAGGCGGCTACAGCATCTTCCACCGCCGCGCCTGAGCGGCCACGCAACGCCGACGGCGATGCCGTCGGCGGCGCGCCGAACCCTATGGTCGACGCGGTGCAGGAGCGGCTCGCTGGGCGCTACGTCCTCGGTGCCGAGCTCGGCCGGGGCGGGATGGCTCGTGTCGTCGCGGCGCGCGACCTCCGGCTGCACCGCCAGGTCGCCGTCAAGCTGCTCCCGGTCTCCGCCGCCGAGCCGTCGGCGGCACGCCATCGCTTCGTGCGCGAGGCTCGCGCCGCGGCGGCGTTCAGCCATCCGCACGCGGTCGCCATCTTCGACGCCGGCGTCGCCGACGACGTGCTCTTCATCGTCATGGAGCTCGTCGACGGCGAGAGCGTCGCCGGCGCGCCTCGTGCGACGCGGGCCGCTCGACGTGGCGGCGTCGCTGCGGATCGTGGACGAGGTGCTGCAGGCGCTCGCCGCCGCCCACCGCGCCGGCATCGTGCATCGCGACGTGAAGCCGGGCAACGTCCTGCTCACCGCTGACGGGACCGCCAAGCTCGCCGACTTCGGCATCGCCAAGCGGCTCGACGACGGGACCGCGGACGTGACGATGGCGGGGCACGTCGTCGGCACGCCGAGCTACCTCGCGCCCGAGCAACTCGCGGGTGCCCGCGTCACGCCCGCCGTGGACATCTACGCCGCCGGCGTGCTGCTGTTCGAGATGCTCACCGGCCGCAAGCCGTACGTGGGCAGCACGCCCGTCGAGATCGCCCTCGCCCGGCGCGCCGGTGGCCCGCCCGACGTCCGCGCGTTGCGTGCCGACGTGCCGGCGCCTGTCGCCGCGGCGATCCGCACGGCGCTCGCCGAGGACCCCGGCGACCGCTTCCCGTCGGCCGACGCGATGCGGGCCGCCCTGGGCAGCACGGTCGAGATGGCTCCAGTCCGGGTCCCCGGCCATGCCCTGCCGCCGCCCGAACCGGTGGCGCCGACGGCGGTGATGCCCGCGAGTGTCGTTGCGCCGCGCCGCCACGTGTGGTGGTGGCTGGCCCTCGCCGCCGCCGTGGTCGTCGCCATCGTCGCCGTGGCCCTCGGGCGCGACACCGACCCGCCGGCCACCGGCGGCGCGGCGACGACCGCCGCCCCGGTCGCCGTCGCGCCCACCACGGTCGCCCCGACCACCGTCGCCGCGACGCCACCGCCCACGACGGCCGCCGTGCCGGTCACGCCGCCCCCCACCGCCGCGCCGCCACCGAGCAGCATCGACGAGCTCGTGGTGCTGATCGGCGCCGACCCCGCCCGCTTCGGTGTGCACGCCGACCAGTTGCAGGGCGACCTCACCCGCCTCGCCGATCGGGAGGGACGTCAGCAGGCCCGCGACGTCGAGCGCATGCTGGGCCGGCTCGACGACTGGACCGGCAACGGATCCCTGTCGCCGGAGGCCGCCGACCTCATCCGCTCGCTGCTGCCGACGGACACCGGCGACGAGGGCGACGGCGACAACGGCGACTGAGCGCCGCAACCGCCGACCGATCCGTCAACTTTCTGCCGAGACGGCCAGATCCTGGCCGCGCCGTCTGAAAGTTGGCGGATCCGGCCGCGCCACTACAGGTCGCGGAACGTCTCCTCCATGAGGTCGGCGAGCTCCTGGTCGTGGATCGTCTTCGAGCCGGTGGCCGGGCTGCCGGACTCGACGCGGGCGACGTGGCGGAAGTCGTAGCCACGGTCCTTGACGCGCCAGACGCGGCTCTCGACGAACTTCCACGGACCCATGTTCTCGGGCTCCTCCTGGAGCCAGACGAGCTCGCGGGCGTTCGGGTACGTCTCGAGGAGCGCCAGCAGCTGGTCGATCGGTGACGGGTAGAGCTGCTCGACGCGCACGACCGCAGCGGGCGCCGACCGCGCGTGTCGCGCTCGGCCATCGCGTCCCACGCCACCTTGCCGCTGCAGAACACGATGCGCCGCACGGCGTCGCGGTCGGTGACACCGGGGTCGTCGAGGACCTCCTGGAACGAGCCGGTGGCGAGCTCGTCGATCTGCGAGCGGGTCTGCTTCATCCGCAGGCCCTGCTTCGGCGTGAAGAGGATCAGCGGTGTCTGGCGGTCCGTGTGCACCTGACGGCGCAGCAGGTGGAAGTACTGGGCGGCCGTCGTCGCGTTGCAGACCTGCATGTTGTCCTCGGCCGCGAGGGTGAGGAAGCGCTCGATGCGGGCCGAGGAGTGCTCCGGGCCCTGGCCCTCGTACCCGTGCGGCAGCAGCAGCACGAGCCCGTTGCGCTGACCCCACTTGTCCTCGGCGGCGACGATGTACTGGTCGACGATCACCTGGGCGCAGTTGATGAAGTCACCGAACTGCGCCTCCCACAGCACGAGGGCCTCCGGGTTGCTGTGGGCGTAGCCGTACTCGAACCCGAGGGCCGCGTACTCCGACAGCAGCGAGTCGTACACCCAGAACTTCCCTGACGCGTCCGGCAGGTCGCTGAGCGGGATCCACGGCCGGCCCGTGGCGTAGTCGACGAGGGCGGCATGGCGCTGGCTGAACGTCCCGCGGCGGGTGTCCTCGCCGGCGAGGCGCACGCTGTGGCCCTCGAGCAGCAGCGAGCCGTACGCCAGCGCCTCGGCCGTGGCCCACTCGACCTCACCCTGCTCGTAGAGCTTGGCCCGCGAGTCGAACTGGCGGCCGAGCTTGGGATGGATCTCGAAGCCCTCCGGGTACGCCGTGAGGTGCTCGAAGATGCCGTCGAGCGTGGCCCGCGCGACGCCGGTCGCGATGTGCGGCAGGACGCCGACGGGCTTCGGCGGGCGCGCCACCTTCACCGGCTCGGTGGCCGCGGCGCGGGTCTCGTCGAGCGCCACCTGCAGCTTGCCCTGGAAGTCGGCGAGCGCCTGCTCGGCCTCGTCGAGCGTGATGTCGCCGCGCTTGACGAGGGCCTCGACGTACAGCTTGCGGACGCTGCGGTGCTCGCCGATCGCCTTGTACATGAGCGGCTGGGTGTAGCTCGGGTCGTCGCCCTCGTTGTGCCCGTGGAGCCGGTAGCACCACATGTCGATGACGACGTCCTTGTGGAAGCGCTGGCGGTACTCGAACGCCATCCGGGCCACCCGGACACACGCCTCCGGGTCGTCGCCGTTGACGTGGAAGATCGGGGCCTGCACGGTCTTGGCGACGTCGCTGCAGTACAGCGACGAGCGGGCGAACTCCGGTGCCGTCGTGAAGCCGATCTGGTTGTTGATGATGAGGTGCACGGTGCCGCCGACGCGGTAGCCGGTGATGTCGCTCATCGCCAGCGTCTCGGCCACCACGCCCTGCCCGGCGAACGCCGCATCGCCGTGGATCTGGATCGGCAGCACCGGGTAGGACCCCGGCGGGTCGACCTGGTCCTGGCGGGCGCGGACCATGCCCTCGACGATCGGGCCGACCGTCTCGAGGTGGCTCGGGTTGGCGGCCAGCTCGAGCATGATGTCGGCACCCGACGGGGCGACGTACTTGCCGCTGGCGCCGAGGTGGTACTTGACGTCGCCGGAGCCCTGCACCGAGGACGGGTCGACGTGCCCCTCGAACTCCCGGAAGATGGCGTCGTAGCTCTTGCCGATGATGTTCGACAGCACGTTCAGCCGGCCGCGGTGGGCCATGCCGATGACGCACGAGTCGAGCCCGGCGTCGGCCGCCGACGAGATGACCTCGTCGAGGATCGGGATCGCCGACTCGGCGCCCTCCAGCCCGAAGCGCTTCGTGCCGACGTACTTGGTGGCGAGGAACTTCTCGAACGCCTCGGCCGCGTTGAGCCGCTCGAGGACGCGGTGCTTGGCCTCCTTGTCGAACGGCAGATGGGCCGCCTCGACCTTGGACTGGATCCAGCGCTGCTCCTCGGTGTCCTGGATGTGCATGTACTCGATGCCGATGGTGCGGCAGTAGGCGTCGCGCAACACGCCGAGCAGGTCGCCGAGCGCCATGCGGTCCTTGCCGGCGACCCCGCCGGTGAGGAACTCGCGCTCGAGGTCCCAGATCGTCAACCCGTACGTGAGCGGGTCGAGCTCCTTGGGCATGACCGGCTCCTTCCAGCGGAGCGGGTCGAGGTCGGCGATGAGGTGGCCGCGGACGCGGTACACGCGGATCAGCGTGGCGACCTGCATCTGCTTCTGCAGCATCGCCTCTTCGCGATCGATCGGGTTGACGTCCGGGCGCCACCGCACGGCCTGGTACGGCATGTCGAGGGCGGCGAAGACGTCGTCGTAGAAGCCGTGGTCGCCGAGCAGCAGCTCGTGGACGCGCTTCAGGAACAGCCCGCTCTCGGCGCCCTGGATGATGCGGTGGTCGTACGTCGACGTGATCGTGACGACCTTGCTGATGCCGAGCGAGCTGAGGTTGGCCCGGTCGGCGCCCTCGAACTCGGCCGGGTAGTCGATCGAGCCGACGCCGACGATGACGCCCTGCCCGGGCATCAGGCGGGGCACGCTCTGGACGGTGCCGATCGTGCCCGGGTTGGTCAGCGACACGGTCGCGCCCTGGAAGTCGTCGACCGTGAGCTTGTTCGCCTTGACCTTGCGGATCAGCTCCTCGTAGGCCCCGAGGAAGCCGGCGAAGTCCATCCGATCGGCCTCGCGGATGACCGGCACGACGAGCGTGCGGCTGCCGTCGGACTTCTCGACGTCGACGGCGAGGCCGAGGTTGACGGTGTCGTGCGTGACGAGGCGCGGCTTGCCGTCGGCGCCCTCGACGAACGTGTTCTTGAGCACCGGCACGGCATCGGCGATCGCCCGCACGATGGCGAAGCCGATGAGGTGGGTGAAGGAGACCTTGCCGAGGCCGCTGCGCTGGCGGTACCCGTTGATGACCTTGCGGTTGACCTCGAGCAGCTTGGCCGGCACGTTGCGGAAGCTCGTCGCGGTGGGCACGGTCAGGCTGCGCGCCATGTTGGCGGCGATCGTGGCGCCGACGCCTCTGATGGGTTGGCCCGGCTCCTCTGCCTTGGCCGGCTCGCCCGGTTGCCCTGTCGCGACGGGCTTGGTGGGCGTGCCGGTCGGCTGCGCCGGCCGACTGCCTGCGTCCGCGGTCGCGGCCGGCGCGCTGCTCACGGTGGCGGGCGGCGCTGGTCGCGGGCGTCGCCGGTTCCGCGGCCGCGTCGCCGTCGGCGCGTCGGCGGGCTGCTCGCGCTCTGCGGGGCTGGGGGCGGAGGCGTGGGCCTGCAGGGCGGGGTTCGTCGACTTGTAGTCGGCGAAGAACTCCTGCCAGGCCTCTCCGACCGAATCCGGGTCGTTCCGGAACTGCTCGTACATCTCCTCGACCAGCCAGGAGTTGGTACCGAAATCAGCACCGGTCGACGTCGCGCTCACATCAGACAAGGGTACCGGTCCCACCACACCTGGTCAGGCCGCAGACGGCGCGCCGGCTCCCGTTCCGGGGCCGTCCGACGGCTCACTACGATCGGCACAGGGGGCACGACAGACCTGGGGGGTCCGATTGAACAGCCCGTCGACCGACAAGATCCGCAACGTCGCCGTCGTCGGCCACAGCGGCAGCGGCAAGACGACGCTCGCCGAGGCACTGCTGCTGCGCTCCGGCGTCCTGGCGAGAGCGGGGAGGGTCGAGGACGGGACGACGGTCTGCGACACCGAGCCCGAGGAGCTCAAGCGCACGATGTCGCTGTCCCTCGCCGTCGCCCCGTTCGAGTGGCAGGCGTCGGACGGCGAGACCTACAAGATCAACCTGCTCGACACACCGGGCTACGGCGACTTCGCCGGCGACCTCGACGCCGCGCTGTCGATCGCCGATCTGGCCGTGCTCGTCGTCAGCGCCGTCGACGGCATCGAGGTCGGGCACGGAGTCGGCGTGGGCCAGGTGCGTCGCCGCTGGCATCCCGCGCATGGTCTTCGTGAACAAGGAGGACAAGCCGCGAGCCGACTTCCACCGCGTCCTCGACGCGCTGCGGGCGACCTTCGGGTCCGGCTTCGTGCCGCTCGAGCTGCCGCTCGGCGAGGAGGAGTCGCTGCACGGCGTCGCCGACGTGCTCACCGACCAGGGCTTCGAGTACGACCCCGACGGTCGCCACCACGCCGAGCCGCTGCCCGCCGAGGTCGCCGACGAGGAGCACCGGCTCCACGACGAGCTCGTCGAGGAGATCGTGTCCGGTGACGACGAGCAGCTGGAGCGCTACCTGGCGGGCGATGTCCCGACCACCGCCGAGCTCGAGCGGACGCTCGCCCACGAGCTGCTGGACCAGCTCGAGTTCCCGGTCCTGTGCGGGTCGGCGCTCACCGGCGTGGGCGTCGACCGGCTGGCCGACTTCATCTGCGAGCTCGGCCCGTCGCCCGCCGATCGGCCGGTCACGGTCCGCGCCGGTACGGGCGACGCCGCCGTGAGCGTCGAGGTCGCCGCCGACAAGGGCGCCAAGCCGCTGGCCTACGTCTTCAAGACGGTCGCCGACCAGTTCGTCGGCCAGGTCTCGCTGTTCAAGGTGCTGTCGGGCACCGTCGCCGTCGACGAACGCCTCGTCAGCTCGTCGAGCGGCGTCGAGGAGCGCATGCACGGCCTGTTCCACCTCCGTGGCAAGGACCACCTGACGACCGATCGGGTCGTCGCCGGAGACATCGGCGCCGTCGCCAAGCTCGGCGACACGGCGACGGGCGCCACCCTGGCGCCCAAGGACTCACCCGTGCGCGTCGAGGGGGTCACGGCGCCGACGCCGGTGTTCGGCCTCGCGTTGAAGCCGGTGACGCAAGCCGACGACGACAAGCTGTCCGGCGCCCTGCAACGGCTGCTCACCGAGGACGCGTGCCTGGCGGTGGAGCGCAACGAGGAGACCAGCCAGACGGTGCTGCGCGGCTGTGGCGACACCCACGTGGCGGTCGCCCTCGAACGCCTCGCCCGCAAGTTCGGCGTCAACGTCGAGACCGAGGACGTCCGGGTGCCGTACCGCGAGACGATCATCGGGTCGGCCGAAGCCGAGGGCAAGGTCAAGAAGCAGTCGGGTGGCCACGGGCAGTTCGCCGTCGCCTTCCTGCGCGTCAGCCCGATGGGCCGGGGCGGGGGCACCGAGTTCGTGAACTCGGTCGTCGGCGGGACGATCCCGAAGCAGTACATCCCGGCGGTGCAGCGCGGCGTGGAGGAGACGATGGCCACCGGCGGCGTGCACGGCTTCCCCGTCGTCGACGTCAAGGTCGAGTGCTACGACGGCAAGTTCCACTCCGTCGACTCGTCCGACATGGCGTTCCGCACGGCGGCGTCGCAGGGGCTCAAGGAGGCCCTGCACAAGGCCGGATCGGCCGTGCTCGAGCCGATCTCGTTGCTCACGGTCGTCGTGCCCGAAGGCCATCAGGGCGACGTGCTCGGCGACCTCAACTCGCGGCGCGGGCGGGTCAGCGGCACGAGCTCGCTCGGCGACGGCCACCACGAGATCGTGGCCCTCGTCCCGGCGGCCGAGATCCAGCGCTACGCCGTCGACCTGCGCTCGATGACCGGCGGGCGCGGCACGTTCCGCGCCGTCCACGACCACTACGACATCCTGCCGAGCCACCTCGAGTCGAAGATCAAGACCGCCGGCAACGGCACCCACTGACGCCCCATCCGAGTACGCGGCGCCGTCCGAGTACGCCACGCGGGCCTGGCCCGCGCCAGCTACTCGGGCGACGGCGCTGCGCCCCGGTCAGGTGCCGGCGGCCAGCCGCCGACGGGCCGCCCGCACCGCCTGCTCGCTCGACACGATCTGGTCATCGGGCGCGCCGTTGTCCCGCCGCAGCGTGAGGGCGTGCTCGAAGCAGGCCAACGCCTCACGGTCACGGTGTTCGTCGTAGAGGCACTTGCCGAGGTGCTGGAGCCCGAACGCGTGCAGGGCCGACGCTCGGGGACCATCGGTCGATGCAGCCGTCGAGATGGCGGCCTCGAACAGGCGCTCCGCCGCCGTGTGGTCGCCCTGCCACTGCAGGACGTGGGCGAGCCGGATCGCCGCCGCGACCGCGTCGAGCGGCAGCACGACCACCGCGTCGTCGTGCGCCGGCCCGCCACGTGCGGCGAGCTCGCGCCAGCCGAGCTCGGCCGCGGCGTCGAGCTGACCGAGCCGGCGCAGCCAGACGACGCGCTCCCCGTCGCCGGCGCGGCCCATCGCCTCCAGCTCGCGGACGCGGGCCCGGGCGGCGGCGACGTCCGTGAGCTCGTCGCGCAGCGTGACGTCGTCGGTCACGACGGTCGCCTCGGCGTCCACCGCGGCGACCGTACGCCCGGGACCGGTTCCCGAGCGGCCGGTAGCCTCGACGCGGCCATGGCCCACGAGTTCATCTACACCAGCCACAAGCTGACCCGCTTCTACCCGCCTGACCGCACGGTGCTCGAGAACATCTCGATCTCGTTCTACCCGGGCGCCAAGATCGGCGTGATCGGCTCGAACGGAGCGGGCAAGTCGAGCCTGCTGAAGATCATGGCCGGCCTCGACGACGGGTTCAGCGGGTCGGCCCGCCTGACACCCGGCTTCACCGCCGGCTACCTCGCCCAGGAGCCGCAGCTCGATCCGGCGAAGGACGTCAAGGGCAACGTCATGGACGGCGTCGCCGCCGTGCAGTCGATCATCGACCGCTACAACGAGGTCATGGCGATGTGGGCCGAGCCCGACGCCGACTACGACAAGATCGGCGCCCTGCAGGCCGAGCTCGAGGACAAGATCGCGGCCGCCGACGCGTGGAGCCTCGAGCGCAACGTCGACATCGCGATGGACGCCCTGCGCTGCCCGCCCGACGACGCCGACGTCACCACGCTCTCCGGCGGTGAGCGCCGCCGCGTGGCGCTGTGCCGGCTGCTGCTGAGCCGCCCCGACCTCCTGCTGCTCGACGAGCCGACGAACCACCTCGACGCCGAGAGCGTCGACTGGCTCGAGCAGTTCCTCAAGGACTACCCGGGGACCGTCGTGGCGATCACCCACGACCGCTACTTCCTCGACAACGTCGCCCGGTGGATCCTCGAGCTCGATCGCGGCAAGGGCTTCCCGTTCGAGGGCAACTACACGTCGTGGCTGGAGCAGAAGCAGGAGCGCCTGGCCCGCGAGCAGGGACGGGACGAGGCCCGGCGGCGCACGCTCGAACGCGAGCTCGAGTGGGTCCGCATGTCCCCGAAGGCCCGCCAGGCCAAGGGCAAGGCCCGCCTCGCCGCCTACGACAAGCTGCAGGCCGAAGCCGAGGCCGCCCGCGGCGACGAGGGCGTGCTCGAGATCGCCGTCCCGACCGGCCCGCGGCTCGGCGACACCGTCATCGAGGTGCAGGGACTGCGCAAGGGCTTCGGCGAGCGGCTGCTCATCGAGGACCTCTCGTTCTCGCTGCCGAAGGCGGGCATCGTCGGCATCATCGGCCCGAACGGCGCCGGCAAGACGACGCTGTTCAAGATGCTGACCGGCCAGGAGTCGCCGGACGCCGGCACGATCAAGATCGGTGACACCGTCCAGCTGAGCTACGTCGACCAGGACCGCGACAGCCTCGATGACGATGCAACGGTCTACAACGAGATCACCGGCGGCGTCGACCACCTCAAGGTCGGCAACCGCGAGATCCACGGCCGCGCCTACGTCGCCAGCTTCATGTTCAAGGGCGCCGACCAGCAGAAGCGGGTGGGCGACCTCTCCGGCGGCGAGCGCAACCGCGTCCACCTCGCCAAGCTGATCAAGAGCGGTGGCAACGTGCTGCTGCTCGACGAGCCGACGAACGACCTCGACGTCGACACGCTGCGGGCGCTCGAGACAGGGCTCGAGAGCTTCCCGGGTTGCGCCGTGGTCATCAGCCACGACCGTTGGTTCCTCGACCGCATCGCCACCCACGTGCTGGCGTTCGAGGGCGACAGCCAGGTGCGCTGGTTCGAGGGCAACTTCTCCGAGTACGAGGAGTGGCGCCACAAGGAGCTCGGCTCCGCTGCCGACCAGCCGCACCGCATCAAGTACAAGAAGCTCGCGTGACACGACATCGGGGCGGGATCCGTATCCTGCGGCGGGATGCGTCCCGGGTGCCGGGAGCGATGTCCCGCCCGGATCGCACCGGATCGCCAGCAGCTGACGTCGCCCGACATCGACACCGAAGCTGCGCGCCCGAGACGGACGCCGAGCTCGCCATCCGCCTCGCGGTGCAGGCGGGCCGGGGCCTCGTCGACCTGCGCCAGCGGATGACCGACGACGGCGCCCACACGTGGCAGGTGATGGACGGCGGCGACACGGCGAGCCAGCGCTTCCTCGCCGACGAGCTGCGCCGGCTGCGCCCGGACGATCCGGTGCTGTCCGAGGAGGGGCTCGAGGACCCTCGCCGCTTCACGATGGACCGGGCGTGGATCATCGACCCGCTCGACGGCACGCGGGAGTACGGCGAGCCGGGCCGCAGTGACTGGGCCGTGCACATCGCGCTGTGGGCGAACGGCGCGTTCCTCGCCGGTGCCGTCAGCCTCCCGGCGATGGGCATCGTCTTCGCCGCCGATCCGGCGCCCGTGCTCCCGGACGTCGACCGCGAGCGCCCGATCATCGTCACGTCCCGGTCGCGGGCGCCCTACGCGGCGGCCGTCGTCGCCCACGCCCTCGACGCGCAGGCCGTGCGCCTCGGTTCGGCGGGTGCCAAGGCGATGTCGGTCGTCAACGGGGAGACCGACATCTACGTCCACGACGGGGGCATGTACCAGTGGGACTCGGCGGCGCCCGCCGCCGTGGCGCTGGCCGCCGGCCTGCACGTCAGCCGGATCGACGGGTCCCCCATCGTCTACAACGGCCGCGACCCGTGGCTCCCGGACTTCATCGTCTGCCGCAAGGAGTGGGCGCAGCCGGTCCTCTCCGCCCTCTGGGACGATTAGCAGAGCGCCCGGTCCCATTGCGTCGCTGGCGCAGCGCCGGCGAGCTGCAGGTGCGCGAACATCCGACGTGATGTACGCGCTGGGCGTGGAAGCCCCTGAGTCCTGGCCGCTCCGGGCGTGATGGAGCTGAAGGCGACCCGCTACGAGGTCGACGGGGGCGTGGCCACGGTGTGGCTGCACCGTCCGCACCGTCACAACGCGTGGACCGGGCGGATGCACGCCGAGTACCGCTGGATCCTCGGCGAGCTGGCGGGCGACGAGCGGATCAGGGCGGTCGTCGTCACCGGTACGCCGCCCGCGTTCTGCGTCGGCGCCGACTCGCAGGCGCTCGCCGGGCACGCCGAGCGGGGCGGCTACGACGACGGGCTGCGCGGTGAGCTGGCAACGCCCGGCTACGGCGTGCGCCCCGAGTTCGACCACGACTTCGCGTTCCAGTTCGGACTGCCGTTCGCCCTGATCGCCGCCGTCAACGGCGCCGCCGCCGGCGTCGGCCTGGCCGTCGCCCTGTTCTGCGACCTGCGGTTCGTCAGCGCCGGCGCCAAGTTCACGACCGCCGCGCCGAAGCTCGGGCTGCCGGCCGAGTTCGGGATGAGCTGGGTGCTGCCGCGCCTCGTCGGTGTCACCCGCGCCGCCGACCTCCTCCTGTCGGGCCGCCCGGCGACGGGCGCCGAGACCGCCGACTGGGGCCTCTGGAACGACGTGCTGCCCGACGGCGACGCGACGCTCGACGCGGCGCTCGCCTACGCCGCCACCCTCGCCACGTCCGTCGGCCCGGGCGCCCTGCGCATGACGAAGCGCCAGCTGTACGACGACCTGCTGACCCACGACGTCGGGGCCTCCCTCGTGGAGGCCCGCCGCCTGCTCGGCGAGGCGATGACCACCGCCGAGTACCGCGAAGGCGTCGCTGCCCTGCGTGAGCGACGCCCGCCACGATTCTGAGCGGGCGTAGGCTCGCGCCGTGGGCGAGGGGATGTACGACGACGGGGACGACGACGCGCCGGGCGGCCCGGCATGGTTCGACCGGGCGCAGGTCGCGGGGCTGTGCTCCGTCGGCGCGGGAGCCATCCACCTGGCGGCGGCCGGCATCCACGCCGAGCACCCGAGCGTGGCGCGGATCTTCGTGCTGCTCGGTGCCGTGCAGGTCGTCGCCGGCCTGTTCCTCGCCCTGAGCGGACGGCGCGCCGCGGCGGCCGTCGTGGTCGCCGTCGGGATCGTCGCGGTGGGCGGCTGGGTGCTGACGCGCACGTCAGGAGTGTCCTGGATCGACGGGCTCGAGGACGCCGAGTCGCCGCAGTTCGCCGACACGGTCTGCGCCGTGCTGGGCGCGCTCGGTGCGCGCGCTCGGCGCCGTCGTGCTGGTCCGTGGCGGACGCCCGGCGCCCCGCGTGCTGCTCGTCGGGCCCGGCGTCCTCATCGGGATCGTCAGCGTCGCCGCCATGCTCACCGGGGCGACCCACGTGCACAGCCACGGCCACACCGACGAAGCCGCGGCCGGCGAGCACACCCACGACGGCGCGGCGGAGGAGGACGCGGCCGCCCACGAGCACGCCACCACGCCCGACGGCACCGTCGCCCACGACCACCCGGTCGCCGCCGGCGACGAGACCGCCGCCGGTCACGATCACACCGCGACCGATCCGACGGCGTGGCCGCGACCCTGGGACCCCACCGCGTCGATCGACTTCTCCGGCGTCCCCGGCGTGACCCCCGAGCAGCAGGCCCGCGCCGAGACGCTCGTCGCCAGCACGCTCCAGGACCTGCCGCAGTTCGCCGACGTCGCGACCGTCGGCGCCCTCGGCTTCCAGTCGATCGGCGACGCCGCGAGCGGGTTCGAGCACTACATCAACGGCGCCAACGTCCGCGACGACTCGTTCCTCGACCCGAACCGACCCGAGTCGCTCGTGTACCGCGTGGACGGCGAGCAGCGCACGCTCGTCTCGGCGATGTTCATCGCCAAGGACATGGCGCTCGACGATCCGCAGCTCGTCGACTACGGCGGGCCGCTGATGCAGTGGCACGTCCACGAGAACCTCTGCTGGAAGCTCGACGAGCAGGGCAAGCCCGTCGTCGCTGGGCTCACCGACGACAACGGCGACGTGCGCGCCCGGCACCGTCAACGCCGGCGGGCGCAACCCGATGGTCCACGTGTGGATCGCGGCCAACGAGTGCGGGCCGTTCGCCGCCCTCGAGGGCCACGGCGCCGGCCAGACGGCGGGCGACGGCCCCCGCACCGACCAGTGCGTCCACGAGCACGGCGCGGCGACCGGCGCCACCGCGTTCGACCCGACGACGCCCGTCGACCTGTCGGGCGTCGAGGGCGTCTCAGCCGAGCAGCAGGCGTTCGCCGAGGACCTCGTCGAGCGCACGCTCACCGACCTGCCGCAGTGGGCCGATCCCGATGTCGCCGAGGCGGCCGGCTTCCACTCGATCGGCGACGCCGCCACCGGACACGAGCACTACGTGCAGTGGGACTGGATCGACGACGACGTCACGCTCGACCCGAACCACCCCGAGAGCCTCGTCTACGAGCCGCAGCCCGACGGCTCGAAGCAGCTCGTCTCGGCGATGTACATGCTGCCGACGACGATCCCCCTCGACGACGTCCCGGACTGGGGCGGTCCGCTGATGCAGTGGCACGTCCACGACAACCTCTGCTACTCCAACGACCCGGTGGCCCCGCAGGTCCGCGGCCTCACGAGCGCCGATGGGACGTGCCGGGCGCCGCTCGTCAAGCACGACGAGGCGCCGATGATCCACGTCTGGATCACACCGAACGAGTGCGGGCCGTTCGCGTCGCTCGAAGGTGTCGCCGCGGGGACGATCCGCGCCGGCGAGGAGCGCCTCTGCGACCACGTGCACGGCGGCTGAGCGCCGCCGGCGCGCCTCAGTCGGCGGCCGCTGCGGCGACTGGCGCGCGCGTGCTGCGCCTGGCGAGCATCGTGGCGCGGGCGTCCTCGTCGTGGATCATCAGGAACGCCAACAGCGCCGAGATCAAGGCGAGGCCGCTGCAGAGGGCGAACGTCCAGTGGTACCCGGTCAGCGCCCGCTCGGGGTCGCTCGGCGTCGCGCTGAGCGTCGTGAAGCTCGCCAGGACCGTGGCCATCAGGGCGACACCGAGCGACGTCGCCATCTGGCGCTGCGTCGAGAAGATCGCCGACGCCCGGCCGTTGTCGGCCGGCTTGATCTCGGCGTAGCTGGCCGCCTGCGACGACACGAAGCAGAACCCCATCGCGAAGCCGCGCCAGAAGATGATCACCCGGATCCACCACAGGTTCGTCTCGAGGCCGACCAGCAGCAGGCACGCCATCGCCGCGGCGGCGCCGAGCATGCCGCCGATGATCAACCGGCGGGGGCCGATCCGGGGGTAGATGCGACCGGCGATCTGCGACGAGATGAGGATGCCGATCGCCTGCGGGAACGTCGTGAGGCCGCTGTGGAACGGGTCGAGGCCGCGCAGGCCCTGCAGGTACAGCGGCAGCACGAACGTGAGGCCGATGAAGCCGGCCATCGCGAACGCCATCACGAGGTTGGTGGCGCGGAACAGCCGCAGCTTGAGCAGCCGCAGGGCGAGCATCGGGTGGGGCTTGTGGGTCTCGACGTACACCAGCAGGGCGAAGGCGGCGATGCCGGCCAGCCCGAAGCCCACGACGGTCGGGCTCGTCCACCCCAGGCGCGGGCCCTCGTTCATGGCGTAGAGGATCGACGCCAGCCCGAAGCCCGACAGCACGAAGCCCGGGAGGTCGAACGGGCCCGCCGTCGGCTCGCGGTGCTCGCGCAGGTAGCGCACGCCGAAGGCCATCGCGACGATCCCGAACGGGACGTTCACGAAGAAGATCCAGCGCCACCCGAGCGTCTCGGTGAGCAGGCCCCCGAGCACCGGGCCGAGCGCCGGGGCGACCAGGGTCGGGATCATCACGATCGTCGACGCCCGCGCCCGCTCGATCGGCGGGAAGGCGCGGAACAGCATGGCGATGCCGATCGGCGTGAGCATGCCGCCGCCGATGCCCTGCAGGACGCGGAACGACACGAGCTGGCCGATGGTCTGGGCGAACCCGCAGAGCACGGACCCGCCCACGAACAGGGCGAGGGCGGTCAGGAAGACGCGCTTGGTGCCGAAGCGGTCGCCCATCCACCCGCTCGCCGGGATCGACACCGCGAGCGCCAGCGTGTACCCGAGCACCACCCACTCGATGGCCTCGGTCTGGAACTCCTCGCCGATCGTGCGCAGGGCGACGTTGACGATCGTCGTGTCGAGGAGGTCGAGGAACAGCGCCGACACGAAGACGGCGGCGACGATGTACTTGTAGTCGACGGGTCGCCCGAAGAGCTGCACGGCGGGTTCCTCGGGGGCGAGGACGTGGGCCGGGACGTCCTTGACCTCCTCGGCGTACTCCCCTGCCGTCACCCGGTCGACCGTACGACATGGGTGTCACACCCGGCGAGACCGGGGAAACGGCGTTCGCGGCCGCCAGGATGGAGGGCCGATGAGCCATCCCGACGACCTGAGCTGGGGCGCCTTCGCCGAGGACGCGCCGTGGGTGCTCGACCGCGACGCGGTCACGTGGTGGGCCGATGCCGAGCAGCTCCGCCGCCTGGCCCAACAGCAGGTGCCGTCGCTGATCACGCCGCGGCGCCTGCCCCCCGGACGGCGTGGCATCGTCGTGACCGCGCGCCTCGCTCGCGCCGTGGTCCCGTGGGTCGTCAAGCGCAAGCGCGGCCGCGCCGACGGCTCGCCCGGGATCGCCGACCTCTCGCGCCGCCTGCGGCTGGCGGCGGAGGCGCTCGGGCCGACGTTCATCAAGCTCGGCCAGATCATCTCGTCCGGTGAGGGCCTGTTCCCGCCCGAGCTCGTCGAGGAGTTCAAGCGCTGCCGCGACCAGGTGCCCGCCGAGCCCTTCGACGTCGTGCGCCGGACCGTCGAGACCGAGCTCGGGCGATCGCTGGAGCAGGTCTTCAGCTCGTTCGACCAGCAGCCGCTCGCGGCGGCGTCGATCGCCCAGGTCCACGTGGCCCGCCTGCGCACCGGCGAGGACGTCGTCGTCAAGGTGCAGCGGCCCGACGTCGGCCGCCTCGTGCACACCGACCTGCGCGCCATGGCGTGGCTGGCGCCGCACCTCGTCGGGCGCATCCCCGTCGCCGCGTTGGCCAACCCGCCGGCCCTCGTCGAGCTGTTCGCCGACACGATCGTGGAGGAGCTCGACTTCCGCGTCGAGGCCGCCAACATGCTCGACGTCGCGGCGATGCTCCACGAGCTCGGCCAGGACGGCTACGTGGTGCCCCGCCCGCACCCCGCGCTCGTCACCCGCCGGGTCCTCGTCATGCAGCGGCTGGAGGGCTTCAAGTTCGACGATGTCGCCGCCATGCGCGAGGCGGGCGTCGACACCGAGCGCGTCGTGCGGACCCAGATGGTCGCCCTCATGGAGGGGGCGATGATCAAGGGCATCTTCCACGGCGACCTGCACGGCGGCAACCTGCTCGTGCTGCCCGACGGGCGCACCGGCCTGCTCGACTACGGCATCGTCGGCCGCCTCGGCACCGAGCGGCGGGTGGCGTTCATGCGCCTGATGGTGTCGGCGACGACGAACGACCTGCACGGCCAGATGGCCGCCCTGCGCGACCTCGGCGCGCTGCCCGCCGACACCGACCTCGACGCCGTCATCCGCGACCTCGGGCTCGACCAGGCGCCCGTCGACCCGACGACGCTGACCGGCGACCAGATGGTCAAGGAGGTGCAGCGCGTCGTCAAGGGCCTCCTCGGCTACGGCGCGCGGCTGCCCAAGGAGCTGATGCTCTACGTCAAGAACCTCGTGTTCCTCGACGGCGCCATCGCCCGCCTCGCCCCCGACCTCGACATCCTGGCCGAGATCGCCGCCATCTCCGTGCAGTTCGCCCAGCGCCACGGGGCCCAGCTCGGGCGCGAGCTCGGCATCGGCCCCGTCGAGGTCGACCTCGACGGCGTCAAGGCGGGCTTCGGCCTCGACCCGGGCGTCGAGCGCCTCACCCACCGCGAGCTGCAGGCCCGCCGCGCCCTGATCCAGCAGCGCATGCGGGATCGGTAGCTTCGCCGGCGATGCGGTTGGTGATCGCCCGGTGCTCGGTCGACTACGAGGGGCGGCTCTCGGCCCACCTGCCCGAAGCCGTCCGGTTGATCATGGTCAAGGCCGACGGCTGCGTCGCCATCCACGCCGACGGCGGCGCCTACAAGCCGTTGAACTGGATGAACGCGCCGAACACGCTGCTCGTCGGTGACGACGCCTGGCTCGTCACGAACCCCAAGGGTGAGCGCCTGACGATCACCATGCACGAGGTCGTCCACGACTCGATCTGGGAGCTCGGCACCGACCCCGGCCTGCAGAAGGACGGCGTCGAGGCCCACCTGCAGGAGCTGCTGGCGGCCGCCCCGCACACCATCGAGGAGGGCTTCCGGCTCGTGCGGCGGGAGTACCCGACGGCGATCGGTCCGATCGACCTCGTCTGCCGGGACGGCAACGACCAGGTCGTCGCGATCGAGGTCAAGCGGCGGGGCGAGATCGACGGCGTCGAGCAGCTGACGCGCTACATCGAGCGCCTCCACCTCGACTCCTCGCTCGGCCAGGTGCGCGGCGTGTTCGTCGCCCAGGTCGTCAAGCCGCAGGCGCGCGTGCTGGCGGAGTCGCGGGGCTTCCGCTGGGTCGAGGTCGACTACGACGCGCTCCGCGGCCTGGCCCCGACGGACCTGCGGTTGTTCTGATCGACCCGTGGCGGGTGGTCTCGCCGCTCGAAGACTCGCTCGCTCGACGTGTCTCGCTGCGGCTGGCGCCGCCCCGGCTCCGCCGGAACGCTCGACCTGACCATCCATGCTCGCTGCGGACGGGGGCCGAAGCGGTCACGAATCTTCCCGACCGGTAGCGTCCCGCCATGCCGCAAGAAGTGCGTGGAGTCGTCGCCAGGGCCAAGGGCGAGCCGGTCAGCATCGAGACGATCGTGATCCCCGATCCCGGGCCCGGCGAGGCCGTCGTCAGGATCCAGGCGTGCGGGGTGTGCCACACCGACCTGCACTACCGCGAGGGCGGGATCAACGACGAGTTCCCGTTCCTGCTCGGCCACGAGGCCGCCGGCACGGTGGAGGCCGTCGGCCCCGGCGTCACCGAGGTGGCACCCGGCGACTACGTGATCCTCAACTGGCGGGCGGTGTGCGGGCAGTGCCGGGCGTGCCTGCGCGGCGAGCCGTGGTACTGCTTCGCGACGCACAACGCGACGCAGAAGATGACGCTCACCGACGGCACCGAGCTGTCCGCCGCGCTCGGCATCGGGGCGTTCGTGGAGAAGACGCTCGTCGCCGCCGGGCAGTGCACGAAGGTCGACCCCGAGGCGCCGGCCACGGCGGCCGGGCTGCTCGGCTGCGGTGTGATGGCCGGCCTCGGCGCCGCCATCAACACCGGCAACGTGACGCGTGGCAAGACCGTCGCCGTGTTCGGCTGCGGCGGTGTGGGTGACGCCGCCATCGCCGGGTCGCACCTGGCCGGGGCGTCGACGATCGTCGCCGTGGACATCGACGACCGCAAGCTCGAGTGGGCCAAGGACTTCGGCGCCACCCACACCTGCAACTCCGCCACGACCGACCCCGTCGAGTACATCCGCTCGGTGACCGGCGGCTTCGGCGCCGACGTGTGCATCGAGGCGATCGGCAACCCGCACGTGTACCGCCAGGCGTTCGAGGCCCGCGACCTCGCCGGCACCGTCGTCCTCGTCGGCGTGCCGCGCCCCGAGGACATCATCGAGCTGCCGTTCCAAGAGGTCTTCGGCCGCGGCGGCGCCCTCAAGTCGAGCTGGTACGGCGACTGCCTGCCCTCGCGGGACTTCCCGCTGCTCATCGACCTCTACCGCCAGGGCCGCCTCGACCTCGACCGCTTCGTGAGCGAGGAGATCACCCTCGACGACGTCGAGGAGGCGTTCCACAAGATGGAGCGCGGCGAGGTGCTGCGCTCCGTGGTCGTCCTCTGACCATGACGGTCGAGCTCGTCACGACCGACGGCCTCTTCGAGCTCGATGGCGGGAGCTGGGAGGTCACCAACAACATCTGGCTCGTCGGCGACGACCGCGAGGTCGTGATCGTCGACGCCGCCCACGACCACCACCCGATCGTCGACCGCGGTGCACGGCCGGCGGGTCAAGGCGATCCTCCTCACCCACGGCCACAACGACCACATCAACGCGGCCGTCCCGCTGCGCGAGGCGCTCGACGCACCGATCTGGCTGCACGACGCCGACCGCATGCTGTGGGACGTCGTCTGGCCCGGCGAGCAGCCCGACCACCACACCCAGCCCGGGGAGGCGATCAGCGTCGGCGGCCACGAGCTCGGCGTCCTGCACACGCCGGGCCACTCGCCCGGCTGCTGCTGCTTCCAGGACGCCGCCGCCGGCACCGTGTTCTCCGGCGACACGCTGTTCTGCGGCGGGCCCGGGGCGACCGGGCGCAGCCACAGCGACGAGCCGACGATCCTGCGCTCGATCCGCGACGTGCTGCTCGCCCTGCCCGACGCGACCGTCGTGCACACCGGGCACGGCGAGTCGACGACCATCGGCGCCGAGCGCGACGGCGTGCTGGCCCGCGCCCGGGAGGTCGGGCTCGACTGACCCGCCGACCCGGCGGTCGGGCAAGCTCCGGGCATGCTCCTGTCGGACGTCCTGCGCCGCGCCGGTCACAAGTTCACCGACCGTCCTGCCGTCGTGACCGCGACGCGCACGATGACGTACGGCGAGCTGCGCGACGACGCCAACCGGCTCGCCAACGCGCTGCGCGCGGTGGCCGCGCCCGGCGACCGGATCGCCATCCTCGCCGAGAACATCCCCGAGTACGTCGTCTGCTACTACGGCGTGCCGACGGCCCGGATGGCCCTGACGTTCCTCAACTACCGCCTCCACCCGCGGGAGTGGGTGTGGATCCTGAACGACGCCGGGGCGGCCGGCCTCGTCGTGCAGGCCGCCTTCTACGACGCCCTCGAACCGCACCTCGGCGAGCTGACGACGGTGGCGCACATCTGGATCGTCCCCGACGACGCCGGCTCGCGTGCCGACCGCCCGACGTTCGACGACCTCCTCGCGAGCGGTTCGGCGGACGAACCGCGGCGCGACGTCGACGAGGACGACACGGCGTGGCTCATCTACACGAGCGGCACGACGGGGTTCCCGAAGGGCGCCATGCTCACCCACCGCAGCATCCTCGAGGCGGTCAAGGCGACGATGGTCGAGGCCGAGCCGACGGACCGCGACCGGTCGCTGCTGGCGTTCCCCCTGTGCCACGTCGCGGGCTACGGCGTGCCGGCGATGAACCTGCGCGGCGGCACGATCGTCGTGCCCACGTCGTTCGAGCCCGAGCAGTGGATGGCGCTCGTCGACGAGCACGAGATCACGTCCACCGCCGTCGCCCCGACGATGCTGCAGATGATCCTCCAGCACCCGAAGATCGACGACTACTCGCTGCGCTCCCTGCGCTCGATCGGCTACGGCGCCGCCGCCATGCCGGTCGAGGTGCTGCGCCGGGCGATCGAGCGCTTCGGGCCGATCGTGGCGTCGGGCTTCGGGATGACCGAGTTGTCGGGCAACGTCCTGACGTTCAAGAAGGAGGCCCACGTCCGCGCCATCAACGGCGAGGAGCACCTCCTCGCGTCGTGTGGCGTGCCGATGGCGCTGGCCGACGTGATGGTCGTCGACGACGACTTCGTCGAGTGCCCGCCGGGCCAGGTCGGCGAGATCGTCGTGCGCGGGGACCAGGTCCTGAAGGGCTACTTCGGCAACCCCGAGGCGACGGCCGCGGCGTTCCACGGCGAGTGGTTCAAGACCGGCGACATGGCCCGCCGTGACGAGGAGGGCTTCTTCTACATCGTCGACCGCAAGAAGGACATGATCATCACGGGCGGCGAGAACGTCTACAGCCGCGAGGTCGAGGAGGCGCTCTACCTCCACCCCGGCGTCGCCGAGGCGGCCGTCATCGGCATCCCCGACGAGACGTGGGGCGAGAACGTCACTGCGGTCATCGTGCCGCGGGCCGGCACGACGATCACCGAGGCCGAGATCGTGGCCACGGTCCGCGACCGCCTCGCCGGCTACAAGAAGCCGAAGGCCGTCCACTTCATCGACGAGATGCCCAAGACGGTGAGCGGCAAGATCCTCAAGCGCGAGCTCCGCGAGCGGTTCACGCCGGGCTGATCGCGTCCGGCACCGGCGGGCCGGCGGCCGCCACGCCGCCGACCCGCCGTGGGGGACCTCAGTGCACCGGACCCAGCAGGTTGCGGACCGCCTCGGCGCCGAGCAGCCGACCGCGCTCGGTGCCGACCTCGACGGCGTTGCGGAAGTGCCACCCGAGCAGGATCCGCGACCACCCGTTCTCTGCGGAGGCGTCGGTGAGCCGCTGGTACGTGCGCTCGACCGGCGTCGCGCCGCCGCACTCGTCGGCGTCATCCGGCATCGAGAGACTGCACACCTCGAACGTCACCCGGTCGGTGCCGAGCACCCGCCGCATGACCTCGGCCGCCGCGGCGCCTTCGATCGAGTGGCCCGAGTCGTACTCCGGCGTCGCCCCGTTGGGCTGCAGCGGCAGCCACTCGGGGTCGCCGTCGGTGCGCGGGTTGGTGTCGTCGTCGCCGAGCTGGATGGCGGTCTCCGGGCGCCACCGGTTGTGCAGGTACTTCACGTCCCAGTTGGCGACGTAGCCGTCGGCGAGCGCCATGTTCAGGAGCGCGAACAGCCGGGCGTGCTCCCACTCGTCGAGCGTCCGGTCGGCGAGCAGGGTGCGGGCGATGCGGTTCCACCGCAGCGGTGAGCTCTCCCGCCAGAAGAACGCGGTCTCCGTCTCGTAGTCGTCGCGGGCGTCCGAATCGAGCTCGCCCATCAGCTTCAGCTCGTCGAAGTCCTTGGCGTACTGCCGGCTGTCGAGCCGGTGCGGCGGGCGCGGCCGGATCGCCTCGATGTCGGCCACGGTGAACGGCGTGACCTCGCCCCACGTCGGCGCGGCGGCGAACGGGGCGTCCCGCCGGGTACGCGGTACTCGCCGGGCTCGTCGCCCTCCGGGTAGTCGAAGTCGAGGAACGTCTCGTCGGAGCGGTCGTTGGTGCGCATGGCCAGCACCACCGTCGCGGCGGCGTGGCCGAGCGCCATCCCCTCCTCCTTGGCGTCACCTTCGGGCACGTCGTCGATCGCCGCCTCGTAGGCGGCCTCGACGACGGTCGTCGCGCCGTCGATGTCCGGATCCAGATCGGCCGGGAACTCGGCGATCACGGGGAGCATCACCTCGCGCGCCGCCACGGCGACGGCGGCCGGGACAGAGGCATCGGCGAACGTCACCGGCATGTCCATCGCGTAGGGCTCGAAGCGGCGGTCGATGGCGTTCAGGGCATCGTGGATCGCCAGGTGCACCATCGCGTACATCCGCGACTCGTGGAGCGGGTCGAAGTCGGGCGCGACGCCGCCGACGACCGCCGCCTCGGCGGCGACCTCGTTCCACAGCACCACCGCGTCCGGCGCTGCCGGTGCCTGCTGGCGGCGCTGCGCGGTGGCCGGCGCCGTCGCCGCCGTCGAGCCCACCAGCAGCCCGGCCGCCATGGCGAGCGCGATCGTTGCATGTCGTCTCATGGAACCCCTCCCGTTCATCGGACCTGGCGCGCACCATGCGCCTCGCGCCTTACGGGAGGCTTACGCGGGCCTGCTCGTCAGGGCGCCCAGCGCGCGTGACGTCGCCGCCGTCGTCGAACCCCGACCGCGCCGGCGGGCCGCCGCGCACGCAGCCGAGCCGAGGGCCACCTCGATCGCCGCGACGGACGCCCGCACCTCCGCCGCGGCGACGCGGACGCCGCCGTCCATCTCGCCGGCCGCGAGGCGGAGGTCCTCGGACGCGCCGAGGCAGACGGCCGCGACCTCGTGCTCGCCGCGCCGCGAGAGCACGACGGCGACGAGCTCGAGGGTGTCGGCGAGCCAGCGCCGCGTCCCGAGCTCTTCCAGCAGCCGCAGCAGCTCGACGAGGTCGTCGGCCGCGCCGTCGTCGCCGGCGATCACCCGCACCTCGGCCGACCGGCACAGCGCCATCGCCAGCACGGCGCGCACGGCGAACGGGCGGGCCGCCGCGACCGCATCGGCGGCGACCTCGATCGCCCGCCTGCGGTCCCCCAACGTCGCGGCGACCGGTGCGAGGGCGGCCAGCGCGTGCGGCAGCAGCCACTCCCCGCCGGGATCGGCGCGGGCGAGCGCGATCGACTCCTCGAAGTGGCCGCGCGCCAGCTCGAGATCACCGTCCGCCAGCTCGATCCAGCCGAGGTAGTGGCGGCACCACCCCTCACCGGCTGGGGCACCGATCTGCTCGTAGAACCGCATCGCCGCGAGCGTGAGGCTGCGCGCCGCGGCGAGGTCGTGACGGGCGATCGCCTGCTCGACGCGGGTCAACGTGCACGCCGCTCGCTCGACGGGGTCGTCGAGGCAATCGGCAAGCGCCGCCGCCTGATCGAGGAGGTCGTCGACGCGCTCCCCCTCGGCGCCCGAGTCGTGCAGCGTCTGCGCCAGGGCCAGCAGGGCCCGCACCCGGGCGGGGTGGACAGCCGGCTCGGGCTCGGCGAGCACGCGCTCCAGCCATTGCCGGCCCTGGACGTCGCCCGCGCACATCCACGTCGTGGACTGGATCATCACCAGCTGCAGGGCCGCACGGGCGTCGCCCTCGTGCCACGACCACTCCAGTGCGGCGAGCAGGTTCTCCCGATCGGCGTAGGTGCGGCGGCGCTGCTGGGCCGTCATGAGCGGCCACATCGGGTCGTCGCGCTGGACGTACACGTCGCAGTGCGCGCACCGAGCCGGCGCCAGCTCACCCGCGGCGGTGAGCTGCTCGAGTGCGTACTGGCGGATCGGCGCGAGCAGGCGCAGCCGACCGCCCTCGCCCACCACCTCGACCAGCGACTTGTCCACGAGCTGGGCGACGAGCGCGAACGCATCATCGCCCGGCGGCGCGAGACCGCGGCCGCCGCCGACGACCGCGGAGGCCGCGTCCACGTCGAAGTCGCTGGGGAACACCGCCAGTCGCCGCAGGGCGATGCGCTCGCATGGTGCCAAGAGGTCATGGCTCCAGTCGATCGTCGCCCGCATCGTGCGGTGCCGGTCGGACCCAGTGCCCGTCGCACCGAGCGCGAGCAGCGGCAGGCAGTCGTCGAGCCGCGCCGCGATCTCGCCGACGCCGAGCATCCGGACGCGTGCGGCCGCCAGCTCGATGGCGAGCGGGATGCCGTCGAGCAACCGGCAGACCTGCGCGGCCGCGAGCTCGTCAGCGGCGTCGAGCGGCACCGTCGGACGTGCCGCTGCGGCGCGATCGCAGAACAACGTCACCGCATCCGTCGCCGTCGGCACGTCGACGGCGAACGCCGGCACCGGCATCGGCGAGACGGCGTACACGACCTCGCCGGGCACGTGCAGCACCTCGCGGCTCGTCACGAGGAGGCCGAGGCGGGGGCAGCGCTCGACGAGGCGGCGGGCGACGGCGGCGACCCCCGCGACGACGTGCTCGGCGTTGTCGAGCACGAGCAGCACGCGGTGCTCGCCGATGTGCTGGGCGAGGCGCTCGACGGGTTCCTCGTCGGCCGTGGCGGCGACGCCGAGGGCCGCGAGCACGGCCTGCGCCACGGCCCCATCACGCCGCAGTGGCGCCAGCTCGACGAGCCACACGCCGTCGGGATGGCGGTCGAGGGCGGCCGCCGCGACCTCGATGGCGAGGCGCGTCTTGCCGACGCCGCCCACGCCGGACAGCGTGATCAGGCGGTGCGTGCGCTGCAGGGCGGCCACGTCGGCGAGGTCGGCGAGCCGGCCGACGAACCGCGTGAGCGCGAGGGGAAGGTTCTGCGGCGTCGACCGATGGGGGCCGACCCCCGGTCGCCACGCGGCGATGTCCCGCTCGAGCGCGGCGAGCTCCGGGCTCGGCTCGAGGCCGAGCTCCTGCTGCAACCGCTCGCGGTGCTGCCGACACGTCGTCAGGGCGTCCGGACGCCGGCCGGCGCGGTCGAGGCACTCGACGAGCTGGCACACCAGCCGCTCTCGATACGGGTGCTCGGCGGCGCGCCGGCGCAGCTCCGGCAAGACCGCCGCGTGCCGCCCGCAGGCCAGCTCGGCGTCGACCCACGCCTCGAGCGCGTCGAGGTGCTCGTCGCTCAGCCGGCGCGCCTCGGCCTCCAGCGCGAGGCAGCCCTGGGCATCGACCAGTGGCGGACCGCGGTGGAGCGCGAGGGCCGCCCGCAACGCGTCCGCCGCGGCGTGGTCGTCGCAGCGGGCGCGCAGGGCGCGGGCCTGCCCGACCAGCGCGGCGAAGCGGTCGGTGTCGATCGACTCCCGGTCGACGCGCAGGCAGTACCCGGGGCGCACCGAGTCGAGGAGCGACCCGGCGCCCGCCCGGCGGAGCGCGGCCTTCAGCTCGGCCACGCGCACCCAGAGCACCCGACGGGCCCGGTCGACGCTCAGGCCCGGCCAGAGCTCGTCGATCAGCACGTCGCTGCTGACGACGTTGCCCGCGTGGAGGGCGAGCAGGGCGACCAGGCTCCGCCCCTTCGGCGCCGGCGGCGTGACGTCGACGCCGTCGACCTCCAGCTGCAGCGGCCCGAGGACGTTGAGGGTGCACTGCACCGGCGCCAACCCTAGACGTGGCCATCCGCGCGCTCGGGCGGCACCGCCTCAGATCGGCCGTTCGAAGGCGAGCAGCCGAACCCCGACGCCCGGCACGTCCCAGTCGCGATCGTCGGCACGACGGAAGCCGAGCCGGTGGTAGAGGTGGTGGGCGGTGGTCATCCAGTCGCCCGAGTGGATGAACACGGCGCGGCGCCCGCCGGCCCGCGCCGCGCTGAGACAGGCCTCGACGAGTGCGGCCCCGACGCCCCGGCCCTGCGCGCTCGGCGCGACACCGAGCATCCGGAAGCCGGCCTCGTCGTCACGGAGGTGCTCCGCATAGGGGTTGGCCGGATCGGGGACGTACGTGACGCAGCCCAACGGCGTCGTGGCGTCCCATGCTCCGATGACCGGCGCCCGGGCCAGCCGGGCGCCGACATCGAGCAGCTCGGCGTCGTAGGCCGCATCGGCCGGGTGGCCGGGGAGCTGCTCGTAGGACGTCAGGACGATGCGCCCGAACGCCGCCAGGTCGTCGTCAGCCGTCAGGAGGCGGATCGACAGCGCCACAGCTCGACCGTACCGAGCCGGCGGGCGGGAGCCGACCGTTCTCAGCAGCTGCGGCCGGGCAGCTGCGGCACCGGCGTCACGGCGTACGTCATCTCGGCGCCGTCCGTCGGGTCCGGCTCGGTGAAGAACGTCAGCGTCGTCGCGTCGACGAAGAGCGGGGCCACCCCTGCGGCAGGTACGACCGCACACGTCTCGGCGTCGACGAGGCGCACCGGCGCGTCCGCCGGCCACGGCACGAACGCCGGCTCGAGACCGTCACCGCCGACCTCGGCCGGATCGACCGGGAGGGCCTGGATGAGGTAGTCGTCGGCGACGAAGGCCTCCTCGGCACCGAGCTCGGCGTCACCGACGGTCGCCGGCAGGTCGGACACGGCGGCGACGAACTCGGCGAGCGCCGCACGCGCCGGATCGGTCTCGGCGTCGAACCCGAGCGCATACGCCTCGTGGCGATACGTCGTGGCGCCGACCGTGATCGTGACGACCGTCGTGCCGGCATCGGCGATCATGTCGTTGCGCTCGTAGGTCACGTCGGTCAGCAGGCCGAGCTCGTCGGCGTCGGCCAGCAGCTGCTGCACGGCCGCCGGGGTGATCGAGCGCTCCTGGATGTTCGGGAGCAGGGGGCCCGGGTAGATCGCCGTGACCGGCCCGGTCGTGAAGGCACGGCCGTCGCCCGTGATCAGGGCGGTCGGGGTGTTGGCGAAGGCGACCCCCGCTGGCACGAAGCCCCCTTCGTTGGTGACCGCGATGACGACGTCGTCGGGACCGGTGGCCACGTCGTACGCCGTCGCCGCACCTCCTGACGGCGCATCGGTCGGGGCCGGCGGCAACTGTCGAGGGCACCGTCGGCAGCGTCGCCGCGGCGTCGCCGGGAGGCGAGTCGTCACCGCAGGCAGCGAGGATCAGGAGCGGCAGGACGAGGGCCAGCGCGGCGCGGCGGGGGTGACGCATGGCCGATCTGACGACCGCCGGCACCCGGCGGTTCCCGACGACCCGCCGCCTACGCTCGCGCCGGTGCAGTCCATCACCGGCGTCGTGCAGCACTACGCCTGGGGCGACCCCGCCTTCATCCCCGACCTCCTCGGCGTCAGCACCGACGGTCGCCCGTGGGCCGAGCTGTGGCTCGGCACCCACCCCGGCGGCGCCGCGACGCTCGCCGACGGACGCCCGCTGCGCGACGTCACCGGCGAGCTCCCCTACCTGCTCAAGGTGCTGGCCGCCGGCCAGCCGCTGTCGCTGCAGACGCACCCGACGCGGGAGCAGGCGGCCGCCGGGTTCGCCGCTGGGCGCTACCCCGACCCGGAACCGAAGCCCGAGCTGCTCTGCGCGCTGACCCCGTTCACGGCCTACTGCGGCGTGCGCCCCGTCGCCGCCACGATCGCCCTGCTCGACGAGCTCGGCGCCGATGAGCTGGGCACGGTCCTCGCCGAACACGGCCCCGGGGCGGCGCTCGCCGGGCTCTATCGCGGCCACGTGCGCTGTGATCCCGTCCTGCGCGCCGCGGCGACCAGCGAGCGACCGGAGGCACGCTGGGTGACGGAGCTGGCGCAGCGCTACCCCGGCGATCCGAGCGTCGCGGCCACGCTGCTGCTCAACCTCGTCGAGCTGCAGCCCGGCGAGGCGATCCAGCTCGGCCCCGGGAACCTCCACGCGTACCTCTGCGGCGCCGGCATCGAGCTGATGGGCGCCAGCGACAACGTCGTGCGCGGCGGGCTCACGGTGAAGCCCGTCGACGTCGAGGACCTGCTGCGCGTCGCCGACACGACGCCGCTGGACGAGCCGGTGATGGCGCCGGCCGCCGAGCTGCACCTCGTCGGCACGCCGATCACGTTGCTGCGCCGCGACGGGCCGGCGCGCCACTGCGCCACCGGCCACGAGCTCGTCGTCACGACGTCGGGGCTCACGGGCTACCTGGCACCCGGCGCGGTGCTCGAGGTCCCGGCCGGCGCCACGGCCTTCATCGCCACCGCCGCCTGAGCGGGCGTCACCCGCCGATGGTCTTGCGGATCTCGACGATCCGCTCGGTGGCGTGGTTGACGTCGGTGCCCTGCTGGTCGAGGAGGGCGTTGCGGTCCTTGGTGGCCTCGCGCTCGGCGCGCGCCGTGTCGGCCCGGGCGATCGCCGCCTCGACACCGTGCTCGTTGATGAACTCGGCCCACTCGACGAGGGCGGAGACCATCTCGTCCTCGGGCACGACGGCGATGTTGCGGCCACGCACGAACAGGTGGCCCCGCTTGTTGCCGGCGGCGATGCCCAGATCGGCCTCGCGGGCCTCGCCCGGGCCGTTCACGACGCACCCCATCACGGCGACCTGCAGCGGCAGCTGGCGCTCGCCGAACGCGTCCATCGCCCGCTTGGCGACGTCGATGACGTCGATCTCGGCGCGGCCGCACGACGGGCAGGCGATGAGGTCGACGTTCTTGCGCTCGCGCAGGCCCAGCGCCTCGAGCAGCTGGCGCCCGGCCCGCGCCTCCTCGACCGGATCAGCGGTGAGCGAGTAGCGGATCGTGTCGCCGATGCCCTCGAGCAGCAGGGTCGCGATGCCGGCCGTGGCCTTCAGCAGGCCGGCGGGCGGCGGGCCGGCCTCGGTGACCCCGAGGTGCAGCGGGTGGTCGGTGACCTCCGAGAGCTGCCGGTAGGCCTCGACCATCAGCGGCACGCTCGACGCCTTGACCGAGATCTTGATGAGGTCGAAGCCGACCTCGTCGAAGTAGGCGATCTCCTGCTGCGCCGAAGCCACCATCGCCTCGGGGGTCACGCCGCCGTAGCGCTCGTACAGGGCGGGGTCGAGGGAGCCGCCGTTGACGCCGATGCGGATCGGCACCTGGCGATCACGAGCCTCGGACGCCACCGCCTTGATGTGCTCGGGCTTGCGGATGTTGCCCGGGTTGAGGCGCAGCCCGTGCACCCCCGCCTCCATGGCGGCCAGCGCCATCCGGTACTGGTGGTGGATGTCGGCGATGATCGGCACCGGCGACCGCGGCACGATCTGGGCCAGCCCCACGGCAGCCTCGGCCTCGTTGCACGTGCACCGCACGATGTCGCAACCGGCGGCCGCCAGCGCGTAGATCTGTTGGAGCGTGCCCTCGACGTCGGCCGTCTTGGTGATCGTCATCGACTGCACGGTCACCGGCGCCCCGCCGCCGACGGGCACGGCCCCGACGTGGATCTGCTTCGTCGGGCGGCGCTCCGAGACGGTGCCGGTCTGCATGGCGCGCTCCTACCTGAGGGGCTTGGCGATGTCGAGGTACAAGCCGGACATGAAGAGGAACAGCAGCACCACGATCACGCCCATCGCGAACGGCATCAGCCTCGACACGTCGGTGAAGTAGCGCCGGTACCGGCCCCCCCGCTCGCGGAAGCGCTCGTAGACGGCGATCGCCGCGTGGCCGCCGTCGAGGGGGAGCAGCGGGAACATGTTGAACACGCCGACGAAGACGTTCAGCGCCGCCAGGATCAGCAGCACGCCGATGAAGCCCTCGTTCTCGCCGACCGTGCCGCTGACCTGGGTGATCCCGACGACTGTGGTCGGGCGCGTGGTCACGTCGTCGGACGCACCCGTGAGGTGGTTGACGATGTTGATCGGGTTGAGCACCTTGACGACGCCCTGCGTGCTCTCCCACGCCACCGGGAACAGGTCGGTCACGCTGTTCACGGCGGCGGATCCCAGCGAGCGGTCCTCCCACTCGGCGACGCCGGTGCTGCTGACCCCGAGCAGGGCGTTGCCGAAGTTCGGGTCGCTGCGGTCGGTGTTGCGACCGAGCGTCACCTCGATCGTCTGCTCGGTGCCGTTGCGCTGGACGACGACGGGCACCGCGGTGCCCGGCTCGTTCGACCGCACCGCGCGGCCGAGCTGCTCCGGACCGTCGACGACCGTGCCGCCGACGCTGACGACGATGTCGCCCTCCTGCAGCCCGGCGGTGGCCGCCGGACTGCCGGCCGGCAGCGCGGAGACCTCGGCACCCGGCTGCTCGACGAGCTCGCCGCGCACCGCGTACACGGTGAACAGCAGGAGCATCGCGACGAGCATGTGCATGATCGAACCGGCCGAGATCACGAGCAGCCGCCGCGGGAACGTCTGCTGGCGGTACGTGCGGCCCTCGTCGGCGGGCGGCACGTCGTCCATGTTGTTCATGCCGATGATGCGCACGTAGGCGCCGAGCGGCAGGGCCCGCACGCCGTACTCGGTCTCGCCCCGCCGGAAGCTCCAGAGCCGGGGGCCGAACCCGAGGAAGAACTGGGTGGCCTTCATCCCCGTCATCCGCGCCGTCACGAAGTGGCCGGTCTCGTGGAGGAACACCGAGATGATGATCCCGACCACGAAGATGAACATCCACGTGTTCACGAACGCCAGCCAGACGATCAGGCCGAGGATGACGAGCCCGGTGAGCTTGCCGGCGAGCGTCGCCGGCGGGTCCTCGTCGACGGGCGACTCGGTGACCGACCCGCCCGCCATCACCTCGTTGCGGAAGCGGTCGTAGCGTCCGCGGGTGGTCGGGTCGGGCGGTGGCAGCTCGTGTTCGGTCTTCATCGTCGGAGGCCCTCCACGATCCGCGCGGCGACCTCGCGGGCGGCCCGATCGGCCGCCACGACCTCGTCCACCGTCGTTGGCACCCCTAGATCATGCCGGTCCAGAGCGGCCTTGCACACGTCACCGATCTGCTGCCAGGAGATCTCACCTTGCAAGAACGCCTCGACGGCGACCTCGTTGGCCGCGCTGAGCCACGCCGGCGCGGTGCCACCGGCGCGTCCGGCCTGGTAGGCGAGGTCGAGGCAGCGGAACGTCGTCCGGTCCGGGGGTTCGAACGTCAGCGTGTCCAGGGTCCGCCAGTCGATCCGCCCGAACGGCGTGCCGATGCGCTCCGGCCAGGCGAGGGCGTAGCCGATCGGCAGCCGCATGTCCGGCATGCTGAGCTGGGCGATCGTCGAGCCGTCCGTGAACTCGACCATCGAGTGGACGACGGACTGCGGGTGGACCACGACGTCGATGTCGTCGTAGGGCACCCCGAACAGCTCGTGGGCCTCGATCACCTCGAGGCCCTTGTTCATCAGCGTGCTGGAGTCGATCGTGATCTTCGGACCCATCGACCAGGTCGGATGGGCCAGCGCCTGCTCCACTCGCACGTCGGCCAGGTCGGCTGCCGTGCGGCCCCGGAACGGGCCGCCGCTGGCCGTCAACAGCAGGCGGGCGACCTCGCGACCCGGCGCGGCGGACGAGCGCAGGCACTGGTGCAGGGCGCAGTGCTCGCTGTCGACCGGCACCAGCTCGGCGCCCGGCGTCGCCCGCAGCGGCTGCACGACCGGGCCGGCCGCGATCAGGCTCTCCTTGTTCGCCAGCGCCAGCCGCTTGCCTTGGCGCAGCGCGGCGATCGTCACCGGCAGACCGGCGAAGCCGACGACCGCGTTGACGACGACGTCGGCGTGCTCGACGAGGTCGGCGAGGTCGTCGACGACCGTCGTATCGGGCAGGGCGGCGGCGACCTCGGCCCGCCGGGACGCATCGCCGACCGCGACGACGCGCGGATGCAGCTCCTTGGCCTGGGCGATGAGGGTCTCGACCGACGAGCCGACGCCCAGCCCGACGACCTCGTAGCGCGCTTCGGCGCGGACGACGTCGATCGTCTGCGTGCCGATCGAACCGGACGAGCCGGCGATGGCGACCCGGACTACTTCGTCCAGGGCTCGAGCCACAGCGTCACGTAGTACGCCACCGGCAGCACGAACAGGAAGGCGTCGAAGCGGTCGAGCACGCCGCCGTGGCCGCGCACGAGGGCACCGAAGTCCTTCACGTCGAGGTTGCGCTTGAACATGCTCTCGGTCAGATCGCCGAGCGGGGCGAAGACCGAGATGACGAGGGCGAGGATCATCAGGTGCCCGGTCGACCACGTGTCGCTGCGGTCGGTCAGACCGACGATGAACAGCACGAGGAACGTGAGCAGCGTGCCGCCGATCAGCCCCTCCAGCGTCTTGCCGGGGCTGATCCACGAGCGCAGCGGCGTCTTGCCGATCGACGATCCGAGGGCGAGCGCCCCGATGTCGTTGACCACGACGCCGAGGACGATGAGGAAGAGCGTGTCGGTGCCGATGTTGTTGTCGGCGCCACCGGCGGTCGACCAGCGCAGGATCAGCGTGGCGAACGATCCCAGCAGCCCGATCCACACGACGCCCATCGTCGTCACGGCCATGTTCGGCAGCGGGCCGGACTCGACGCCGGCGGCGCCGATGAACCCGGCGGCACCGGCCATGAACGCGAACGCCACCACGAGCGGGAGCCCTTCGACGCCGACCCAGTAGGCGGCGAGCGGGGCGGCGACGCAGGCGGCCAGACCAGGGGCGACGGCCGGGCGGTAGCCCTTCTCCGTCACCTTGCCGAAGTACTCGAAGCCGGCGATCGCCAGCACGATCGTCACGAGCGCCACGACGGCCACCGGGCGCCAGATGGTGGCGAGGATGAAGATGGCGGCGAGGATGAGGCCGACGCCGATCGCGGCGGGCAGGTTGCGCGGCGGCGGCGCCTGCACGGACGACGTCCGCGCCGGCCCGGCGGGACGCCCCGAACGGGTCTGCGAGGCGGCCCCGCGGCGGCTGCGACCGGCCGGCGGGCGGCGCTCGACCCCGGACGGGTCGGTGCCGATCGTGATGCGCCCGGGCTGCCGGGGCGGCGGCGCGAGCGGGATCTCGCCGGTCGGCGGGCGCGACAGCGGTTCGGAGAGGGCGTCGGCACGCACCTCGCCCGTCATGTCGCGGTCGGCGCTGCCGCTCGGGTCGCGCGGCACGGGCCCGCTCGGGTCGCGGCGGAAGCCGCCGCTCGGATCCTTGGAGGGGTCCTCGTCGATGTCGTCGCGCCAGATCGGCGACTCCGTCGTGAACGACGACCAGACGTCGACGTCGTCATCGCTGTCGTCACTGGAGGCAGCCGGCGCCATGCGGGGGATCTCGCCGGTCGGCGGATCGGTCCAGTGCGGGAGCGGACCGGTGTCGTTGGGACCGAAGCTCAGCCGGCGCTCACCGGTGTCGTCGGACGCGGTGGCGGGGTCGGGCTCGTCCGGGAACAGCGGACCGCCGAACTCCTCGGACGGGTCGCGCTGGTCGCGCTCCCGTCGTCGCCACTGGTCGTCGCTCATCTGGGCTCCCTTGTCATCCGCTCGCGTGCCGCACCAACCGAGTCGTCGAGGTCAGACCTCGAGCAGCTCGGACTCCTTGCGGCCGAGCGCAGCGTCGATCGATTCGACGTGCTCGTGGGTGATCTTCTCGAGCTCCTTCTCGGCCCGCTCCAACTCGTCGGCCGAGATCTCACCGCCCTTCTCCGACGTCTCGAGGTGCTTGCGGGCGTCCCGGCGCAGGTTGCGCACGGCGACCCGCCCGTCCTCGGCCATGTGCTTGACGACCTTGACGAACTCCCGCCGCCGCTCCTCCGTGAGCGGTGGGAACGACAGCCGGATCACCGTGCCGTCGTTGCTCGGGTTGACGCCGAGGTCGGAATCGCGGATCGCCTTCTCGATGGCGCCGAGCGACCCGCGATCGTGCGGGCGCACGAGCAGCTGGCGGGCCTCGGGCACCTGGATGGCGGCGAGCTGCTGCAACGGCACCGGCGAGCCGTAGTACTCGATGTTGAGGCGCTCGACCAGCGCCGGTGCGGCGCGCCCGGTGCGCACGGTCTGGAACTGCGTCTGGACGTGCGTCACCGCCTTGTCCATCTTGTCGATGGCCTCCAGCAGCGTCTCCTCGATCACACGGGCAGCGTAACCCGCAGCCGCCTCACGCTGGGATATGCCCCCGAACCGGCGTGTGCGCCAGCCGCGGACGATGACCTCGCAGTGACCGCTTCGGCCCCCGACCGCAGCGCGCGTGGATGGTCAGGTCGAGCGTTCGGCCGGAGGCCGGGCGGCGCCAGCCGCAGCGAGACAGCCGAGCGACGAGTCCTCGAGGAGCGAGGCCATCGTCACGGACGGCAGCGACCGCTTCGGCCCCCGACCGCAGCGCGCGTGGATGGTCAGGTCGAGCGTTCGGCCGGAGGCCGGGCGGCGCCAGCCGCAGCGAGACAGCCGAGCGACGAGTCCTCGAGGAGCGAGGCCATCGTCACGGTCGGCAGTGACCGCTTCGGCCCCCGACCGCAGTGCGCGTGGATGGTCAGGTCGAGCGTTCGGCCGGAGGCCGGGCGGCGCCAGCCGCAGCGAGACAGCCGAGCGACGAGTCCTCGAGGAGCGAGGCCATCGTCATCGAACGATCGTTCCGACCTTGTCGCCTTCGAGGATCGCGCGGAGGCTCCCCGGCGCGCTCATGTCGAACACGACGATCGGGATGGCGTTGTCCCGGCAGAACGCGATCGCCGTCGCGTCCATCACCCGGAGGTCCTTGTTCATGACCTCCATGTAGCCGATCTCGTCGTACTTCACCGCCGCGCTGTGGACGCGCGGGTCGGCGTCGTACACCCCGTCGACGCCCGAGTGCGTGCCCTTGAGCAGGGCCCCGGCGTCGATCTCGGCGGCCCGCAGGGCCGCTGCGGTGTCGGTCGTGAAGAACGGGTTGCCGGTGCCGGCGGCGAAGATCACGACCCGGCCCTTCTCCAGGTGGCGCACGGCGCGCCGGCGGATGTAGGGCTCGGCGATCCGCGGCATCTCGATCGCCGATTGCACGCGGGTCGGCTGGCCGAGGCGCTCCAGGGCGTCCTGCAGGGCGAGGGCGTTCATGACCGTGCCGAGCATCCCGATGTGGTCGGACTGCGTGGCGTCCATGCCCTCCATGGCGCCGGTGCGACCGCGCCAGAAGTTGCCGCCGCCGACGACGACCGCGACGTCGACGTCGAGCTCCTGGCGCAGGGCGATGATGTCGAGCGCCGTGGCGTCGAGCGTCGGGCCGTCGATCCCGCGGCCGCCCGGTCCGGCGAGCGCCTCGCCGGACGGCTTGAAGACGATGCGCCGCCAACGAGGGGTCACCCGCTCGCCGTCGGACGCAGCCGTCACCGGGTCAGCCGATCTCGATCTGGGCGAACTCGGTGATCGTCGCCGACCCGATCAGCTGCGCGATCGACTGCTTGTCGTCCTTCGCGTACGGCTGGTCGAGCAGGGCGACGGTCTTGAAGAAGCCCTGCAGGCGACCCTCGACGATCTTCGGCAGCGCCTGCTCCGGCTTGCCCTCGTTGCGGGTGATCGCCTCGAGCGTCTGGCGCTCGGACTCGACCACGTCGGCCGGGACGTCGTCGCGGCTGAGGTACTTCGGGCGGGCGAAGGCGACGTGCACGGCGACGTCGTGGGCCAGCTGCGGCGTGCCGCCGGAGAGCACGACGAGCACGCCGTTCACGCCGCGGCCACCCTGGATGTGGATGTAGCTGTCGACGATGTCGTCGGGCTTGCCCTCGACGCGCACGACACGACCGACCTCGATCTTCTCCTTGAGCGTGATCTTCAGGTCCTCCAGGCGCTCCTGGCGCTCAGCGACGGCGTCCTGGCCCTTGGCGGCCACGAGCCGGGCGAGCTCCTGGGCCTCCATCTTGAAGTGCTCGCTGCTGGCGACGAAGTCGGTCTCGCACTTCAGCTCGACCATCGCGCCGACCAGCCCGTCGACGACGAGGGCGACGACGCCCTGGGCGTTCTCGCGGTCGTCGCGCTTGGCGCTCGCCGCGAGGCCCTGCTCCCGCAGCCACTGCTTGGCGGCCTCGGAGTCGCCGTCGTTGGCCTCGAGCGCCTTCTTCGCATCCATCATCCCGGCGCCGGTGGCCTGGCGCAGCGCCTGGACGTCCTTGGCGGTGAACGCCATCTCGATCAACTCTCCTCGGTGGTCTCGGTGGCCGCCGCGGCAGTGGTGCCGGGGGCGATGTCGGGGGTGGCGGCATCGGTCGAGTTCGACTCGTCGAGCGGGGCCTCCTCGAGCGGGGCCTCGTCGACGGCGACCGCTGCCGGCGCCGCGTCGGGCTCGGCGGACAGCTCCTGGGCCGGAGCCTCGGCCGGCTCGCCGGCCGGCGTCGCGGTGCGAGCGGCGGCGAGTCGGGCGTCACGCTCGGCCTGCGCCCGGGCGGCCTCGTTGCGGGCCTCCGTCTGGCGGGCCATGAACGCGGCCTCCTCCTCGGCGGAGCGCACGACCGGGACGCTGCCCGGGTCGCGCTTGGCGGCGATGTAACGGCCCTCCTCGACGGCGTCGGCGATGACGCGGGCGAGCAGCGAGTTGGCCCGGATGGCGTCGTCGTTGCCGGGGATCGGGTACTGCACGAGCTCCGGGTCGACGTTCGTGTCGACCACGGCGACCACCGGGATGCCGAGCTTGTTGGCCTCGGTGACGGCGATGTGCTCCTTCTTCGTGTCGAGCACGAAGACGGCGTCGGGGCGCTTGGTGAGGCCACGCAGACCGCCCAGGTTGCGCTGCAGCTTCTCCATCTCGCGGGTCAGCAGCAGCGCTTCCTTCTTCGGCATCGCGTCGAACTCGCCGGAGTCGCGCATGCGCTCGTACTCGAGCATCTTGCCGACACGCTTGGAGATCGTGTCGAAGTTGGTCAGCATGCCGCCGAGCCAGCGCTCGTTGACGAAGGGCATGCCGCACTTCTCGGCGTAGCTGCGGATCGGGTCCTGGGCCTGCTTCTTGGTGCCGACGAAGAGGATCGTGCCGCCCTTGGCGACGAGATCGCGGGTGTAGGCGTACGCCTTCTCGACCCGGCCGAGCGTCTGCTCGAGGTCGATGATGTAGATGCCGTTGCGCTCCCCGAAGATGAAGCGCTTCATCTTCGGGTTCCAGCGCCGGGTCTGGTGACCGAAGTGGACACCGGCCTCGAGCATCTGCCGCATCGTGATGACAGCCATGGGGAACTCCTCTGCGGTTGAACAGGCCCGCCACCGGCGCCGGAGCGACCGCGAGTGGTGGCGGGTGATGTGTCTCGGACGGCCCGCCGGGTGGCGGACCGATCGGCCAGTGTACCGGGCCGATCCCCGCGCCGATCGGTCCGCCACCTGGTGCGATGGCGCCCGCGCTCTCGGTCCTGTCCGTCCGAACCGGCCCGATCGGGCCGCTTCCGGCTGACAGGTCGATCTCACCCCGGGCACACGAGCCGCGGCGGCGGGGGTGGCCGCCGCCCGGTGCCATCCGTCGGCACCAACCGGGCCCGCGGCACGAGCCGGCCGAGCAACGGGTCGGGGTCCACGTAGACGTCGCCGCGCCGCAGCCCGAAGTGCAGGTCACCGGCGGCCGCACCGACGGGACTCCCCGCCGAGACGACCTCACCAGCCGCCAATGACGTCGACGCCAACCCGCCGTACGTCGCCCGCAGGCCATCCCCGGTGTGCTCGACCACCAGGTACCGGGTGCCGGCCACGACCCCGCTGAACGCCACCGTGCCGGCCGCCGCGGCGCGCACGACCGTCCCCGCCGCGGTCCCGTACGTCACCCC
>CAVVSE010000014.1:0-69831 GCA_963750905.1 uncultured Acidimicrobiia bacterium | reverse complement strand
ATGAACGTCTCGTCAGCGCAGAGCCGGCACCATGTGCCGCTCCGCCATCTGGTGGAGCAGGGCGACGAACATGTCGGCGGTGTCGGTGCAGTCGGCGAAGCCGGCCCGGCGGGCGGCGATCGTGCTGTTGACGAACGGCGACAGCGAGGGCTGGTCGGCCATCACGACGTCGGCGTAGACGAGCGAGTTGGCCCCGACGAACCCCTCGATCGTCGGCGCCGCGGCGAGGCCGTGGCGGTCGACCAGCGCCGCCCACTCGGCGTCGCGGTCGGGCAGGTCGCGGGTGAACGACATCGGCCGTGGCTCGCCGACCTCGAGACCGAACGTGTCGGCGATGACCGGCCAGACGGTGTCCCAGCAGAACACGTCGCCGTTCGTGAGGTTGAACGTCCCGCCGCTGGCGTCCGGCGACGTCGCCGCCCACACGAGCGCCCGCCCGACGAGGTCGGCATCGACGGCCTCGCGCAGGGTGCGGCGCGTCTCGGTCCCGGGGAAGTGGAGCGGTGCGCCCGCCGCTCGCTGCAGGGCGGCGTAGGCGGCGATGGCCGGCAGCGGGTTCATGTTGACCTGGCCGGTGGCCCCGTACACGACGGTCGGGCGGAAGATCGTGAGGCCCCAGCCGCCCGTCGCCTGGCGGTCCCGCAGCTCGTCCTCCTGCAACCAGTAGAAGTTCGGGTGGTCGACGCGCGGGGCGCGCTCGCGGAGCGGCAGGGGGGCGCGGTCGGGGCCGATCTCGGGACGGTGCACGCCGTAGGCCTTGGTGCCCTGCAGCAGTGACACGTGCTGCAGCGCGGTGAGGTCGAGGGCATCGAGGAGGTTGCGCAGCATGGCTCCGTTGCGCTCGATGAGCTCGTCGGCGAACCAGCCCGGCAGGAGTCCGGGGCCCTCCTGCAGGGCCGCGTAGACGAGGTGGGTGACGCCCCCGACCGGACCGAGGATCCGGCGACACGCTGCCGGATCGGTCAGGTCGAGGGCGAGCACCCGGACGCCGGGCACGTCGGTAGGGACGGAGCGGGAGATCCCGATGACGTCCCATCCGCCGGACCGGGCGAACTGGGTGAGCGCGGCATGGCCGATGAGGCCGGAGGCTCCGGCGACGAGGACGATCGGCCGGCTCACGGCTCAGCGCTCGAAGTGCAGGCGGTGGCCCTCGTAGGGCCAGTCCATCCGGTACAGCAACCCCCGCCCCGACGATGTCACGAACGCCGTGCGGTGGTCGTCGCCGCCGAAGCAGACGTTGGTGACGAGCGGATCGGGCTCGGGGACCGTGAACTGGTCGAGCAGCTCGCCGGTCGGGGCGATGACGCTCACGGCACCCGTGATCAGCGTCGCCACGCAGATGTTGCCGGCGCCGTCGACGGCCATCGAGTCGAGCAGTTGGAAACCGTCGAAGCTGTGCAGCAGGGTGCCGTGGCCGCCGGGGGTGGCCGACGGGCCGAGCACGCCTGGCGACTGGACGTCCCAGGCCCACAGGCGCCCGGTCGTCGTCTCGGCCACGTAGAGCTGACTGCCGTCCCGGGACAGGGCGATGCCGTTCGCCTGGCTCATCCCGTAGGCCAGCTCCCGGATCGACGACCCGTCGCTCGTCGCGTAGTAGACCCCCGACTTGTCGACCTCCCGGGCTCGCGACTTGCCGTGGTCCGTGAAGTAGAAGCCCCCGTCGGCGTCGAAGACGATGTCGTTCGGGCCGCGCAGGGGGTGCCCGTCGACGTCGGTGTAGAGGTCCTCGACCTCGCCCGTGTCGAGGTCGACGCGCTGGATGCGACCGCCGATGTAGTCGGCAGGTTGGGCGCCGGGGATGACCAGCCCGGCGACGTCGTGCCACTCGAAGCCGCCGTTGTTGCACACGTAGACGTGGCCGTCGGGGCCGATCGCCGCGCCGTTCGGGCCGCCGCCGGTCGTGGCGACGCGCTCGATCGAGCCGTCCGGTGACACCGCCGCCAACGTGCCGCTGCGGATCTCGACGACGAGGACCCGGCCGTCCGACAGCCAGATCGGACCTTCGGGGAACTGCAGTCCCGACGCGATCAGCTCCATGCCCGTGCCCATCCGCTGCCCCCTTCGATCGTGGTGGACGGACCGTACGCAGCGCAGGCGGCAACGTCAAGACCGAACTTGACATCAGTGTCAGTTGCGGTACATTGCACCCGCCGCTCCGGGGAGCGCAGGGCGAGTCATCAGGATGCAGCTCTGCCCGGGCCGGCCGGAACAGGGGGTCGAGACACCGTGGCCGTCACACGCGCCGACGCCATCGCCGCGCTCACCGCGGCGGGGCAACCGTTCGAACTGCAGACGATCGAGCGCGCCGGCGTGCCGCTGCGCGTGTTCGCCAACGCGCCGGCGTCGATGCGCGACTTCCTCGCCACGACCGCCGCCTTCGGAGATCGTGACTTCCTCGTCTACGACGGCGAGCGCACGACGCACGCCGAGCACCTCGGCATCGTCGCCGGGCTCGCTGCCTGGCTGGCGTCGGAGCACGGCGTCGGCAAGGGCGACCGCGTCGCCATCGGCATGCGCAACTACCCGGAGTGGGTCATGAGCTTCTGGGCGACGATGGCGCTCGGCGCGATCGCCGTCCCCCTGAACGCGTGGTGGCTCGGTCCGGAGCTCGAGTACGCGATCACCGACTCCGGTTGCAAGGCGCTGCTCCTCGACGGCGAGCGGTTCGAGCGCCTCACGCCCCACCTCCCGAGCCTCGGAGCCGAGGTGGTCGTCGTGTGCCGCCACCGCGGCGACCTGCCCGCCGGTGTCGTGCGGTGGGAGGACCTGCGCCCGACGCTCGACACGTCCCGCGGCCTGCCCGACGTCGCGATCACCCCCGACGACCACGCCACGATCCTCTACACGTCGGGCACGACGGGCGCCCCGAAGGGCGCGCTGGCGACGCACCGCAACCACGTCACGAACATCATGAACACGCTGCTGATGGGTGCCGTCGCGATGGCCGTGGCCGGTGTGACGCCGGATCCCGACAACCCGCCGCCGCAGGGCGCGTCGCTGCAGGTCTTCCCGTTCTTCCACATCGGTGGCCTGTCGGGCCTCTACGTGACGACGGTGACGGGCAACAAGCTGGTGACGATGTACAAGTGGGACGTCGACGTGGCGATCGACCTGCTCGTGCAGGAGCGCATCACGAGCACGTCGATGGTGCCCGACCGTGCTGCGCCAGCTGCTCGAGTCGCCGCGCCTCGCCAGCCTGCCGCGCGACGCGCTCGCCGGCATCGCGTCCGGCGGGGCGCCGGTGCCGCCCGACCTGATCCGCGCCATCGAGACGCAGTTCGAGTCGAAGGTGTCGCCGGCGAACGGGTACGGGCTGACGGAGACGACGTCGGCCGTCATCGCCAACTCCGGAGCCGACTACTTCAGCCACCCCGACAGCGTCGGGCGACCCGCCGTCGGCACGGACGTCCGCGTGGTCGACGAGCTCGCCGCGGACCTGCCGAACGGGTCGATCGGCGAGGTCTGGGTGCGCGGTCCCGAACATCGTCGACGGCTACTGGAACAAGCCGGACGCGACGGCGGCCGCGTTCACCGACGGCTGGTTCCACACCGGCGACCTCGGCCGCCAGGACGACGAGGGGTTCGTCTACATCGTCGACCGCCTCAAGGACGTCGTCATCCGCGGCGGCGAGAACGTGTACTCGGCCGAGGTCGAGGCGGTGCTGTTCGAGCACCCGGCCGTGCTCGACGTGGCGATCGTCGGCCTGCCCCACGAGCACTACGGCGAGGAGGTCGCGGCGGTCGTCAACCTTCGCGCCGGCGCCACGGTCACCGAACGCGAGCTGCAGGAGTTCGCGGCCGAGAAGCTGGCCCGCTTCAAGGTGCCGTCGCAGGTGTTCCTGCGCGCCGAGCCGCTGCCGCGGACCGCCACCGGCAAGGTGCTCAAGCGCGACCTCCGCGACGAGCTGACGAAGGCCGGCTCGTGAGCGCCGGGACGGACGTCGGCGCCGGCGTCGACCTGCCGCGGGTGACCGACTGGATCGCCGCCCACGTCGACGGCGTCGTCCCGCCGTTCACGGCGCGCTTCATCTCCGGCGGGCGCTCCAACCTCACGTACCAGCTCGTCGACGCCACCGGCCGGGCCATCGTGCTGCGCCGGCCACCGCTCGGCCACGTGCTGCAGTCGGCTCACGACATGGGTCGGGAGCACCGCATCATCGACGCCCTGCGCGACACCGACGTCCCGGTCGCCAACGCCCTCGGGCTGTGCGAGGACGTCGCCGTCAACGGTGCGCCGTTCTACCTCATGGACTTCGTCGAGGGCGCCGTGCTGGCCACGTTCGGCGACGCCGAGGCCTTCCCGGAGCCCTCGCGCCGTCCGGCGGCCGACGACCTGATCGACGTGATGGGCCGGCTCCACGCCGTCGACCCCGACGCCGTCGGGCTCGGCACGCTCGGGCGCAAGGAGGGCTACATCACCCGGCAGCTGAAGCGCTGGCACGGCCAGTTCCAGCAGTCCAAGACGCGCGAGCTGCCCCTGCTCGACGAGGTCCACGACCGCCTGGCCGCGCGCGTGCCTCCCCAGCGTTGGACCGGCATCGTGCACGGCGACTTCCGCCTCGGGAACATGATCCTCGGCCCCGATGGCAGCCTGCGTGCCGTCCTCGACTGGGAGCTGGCGACGCTCGGCGACACGCTCGCCGACCTCGGCTGGCTGCTGTCGGGTTGGGTCGAGGCCGGTGAGCCGACGCGGGGCCCGTTCCCGCCGGCGACGGCCGCGACCGGGTTCCCGACCCGTCGCGAGCTCGCCGACCGCTACGGCCGCGCCACCGGCCGCGACCTGTCCGACCTGCCGTACTACCTGGCGTTCGCCCGCTGGCGCGGCGCCTGCATCAGTGAGGGCGTGCTCAACCGCTACAAGCAGGACGTGATGGGCGAGGTCGACTTCGACCTCGACGCCATGGCGCAGTCCGTGGAGCTGTCGGTCACGTCTGCCCGCGACGCCCTCGACCAGCTCGCCTGACGCTGAGCCGCATCGTTCGCTCGCTCGAGGACTCGCTCGGCTCACCCGCCGCATCGTTCGCTCGCTCGGCACCCGCCGTCCGGCTCGTCCACACCGCCCCCGTTCAGGAAACCTGAGCACAACAACCCAGGGAGACGCTCCATGCCGACCGACATCGACGTCCAGCACGACGGCCACGTCGACATCATCACGATCAACCGTCCGGAGATCCGCAACGCCCTGCGGTTCCAGACCTACGACGAGCTGGAGTCGGCGGTGCGCACGTCGCAGGCCCGGGCGATCGTCATCACGGGCGCCGACCCCGCGTTCTGCTCGGGCGACGACGTGCGCGAGGTCATGGGCGGCGGCGAGAAGCGCGACCGGCCGGTCATCTCGACGCCGCGCCTCACGCCGGCCGCCGACGCCATCCTGCACTCGAACATCCCCGTGATCGCCGCCGTGAACGGGGCGGCCGTCGGCTGGGGCATGGAGCTGTCGCTGATGGCCGACATCCGCATCGCGTCCGAGAAGGCCAAGTTCGGCGAGCTGTTCGTGCTGCGCGGCCTGTGCACCGACGTGTGCGGCATCGGTCGCCTCGCGTCCGTCGTCGGGCGCGATCGGGCCGCCCGCCTGCTCTACACCGGCGACGTCATCACCGCCGATGAGGCGCTGCGCATCGGGCTCGTCTCCGAGGTCGTGGCCCACGCCGACCTGCTGCCGACCGCCACCGCGCTCGCCCAGAAGATCGCCGAGCGCCCGCCGCTCGCCGTGGCCAAGATCAAGGAGGGCATGCGCGCGGCCCTCGACCCGGACTGGACCGAGCTCGGGGCGTGGGTGTCGACCTCGCTCGCCGCGCTGTTCCAGACCGAGGACCACCGCGAGGGCGTCAAGTCGTTCCTCGAGAAGCGCCCGCCGCAGTTCGTCGGCCGCTAGCCGCGATCGTCCGTACCGGCGAGCCCAACCCGTCAGGAGACCGAGATGCCGTACCAGTACACGCCCGAGGGCGAAGCGCTGCTGACCGAGGTCAAGCAGTTCATGGACGACCACATCTACCCGAACGAGGCCGAGTACCTCGAGCAGGTCGAGCAGGGCGGCCACGACGACCGCCCGCCGATCATGGAGAAGCTCAAGGCCGCGGCCCGCGAGCGTGGGCTCTGGAACCTGTTCCTGCCGCACCTCGCGCCGGACTCGCCGGGCACCAAGCTCTCCAACCTCGACTACGCCCCGATCTCCGAGGAGCTCGGCAAGGTCACGTTCTCCTCGGAGGCGCTGAACTGCGCGGCGCCCGACACGGGGAACATGGAGATCCTCAACATGTACGGGTCCGAGACCGTGAAGCGGGACTGGTTGTCGCCGCTGCTGGAGGGCGAGATCCGCTCGGCGTTCTCGATGACCGAGCCCGCCGTGGCGTCGTCCGATGCCACGAACATCGGGCTGCGCATCGAGCGCGACGGCGACGAGTACGTGCTGAACGGCACGAAGTGGTTCTCCTCCGGCGCCCTGCGACCGTCGTGCAAGGTGCTCATCGTGATGGGCAAGACCGATCCGAACGCGCCGCGCCACCTGCAGCAGTCGATGATCGCCGTCCCCAAGGCCACGCCCGGCATCAGCATCGGGCGCACGCCCCACGTCTTCGGGTACGACCACGCCGGCGGCCACCCGGAGATCCACTACCAGGACGTCCGCGTGCCCGTCGACAACCTGCTCGGCGAGGAGGGCGGCGGCTTCGCCATCTCCCAGGCTCGGCTCGGCCCGGGTCGCATCCACCACTGCATGCGCTCGATCGGCGTGGCGGAGCGGGCCCTCGGGATCATGGTCGACCGGGCCCTCGTGCGCACCACGTTCGGCACGTCCGTCGCCCACAAGGGCCTGATCCAGGACTGGATCGCCGAGGCACGCATCAGCATCGACATGGCGCGCGAGTACGTCCTGCGCACCGCGCACCTGATGGACACCGTCGGCAACAAGGCCGCGGCGACGGAGATCTCCGGCATCAAGGTGGCCATCCCGCGCATGGCGCTCGAGATCATCGACCGGGCGATCCAGGTCCACGGCGCCGCCGGTGTCACGCAGTTCACGCCGCTCGCCGCGATGTACGCGTCGATGCGGACGCTGCGCATCGCCGACGGTCCCGACGAGGTCCACAAGATGACGATCGCCCGCCGCGAGATCATGCGCCACGACCCGAGCTTCCGGATGAACCCGAGCCTCGGCGGGGGATCGAACGAGGAACCGCAGCCGTTCGCCCGCCCCTGACGTATCGTCCCGTCCCGGGGCGGGCGCGACGATGGGGGGCGGGATGGCCGGCGAGGCGCAACTGGAGCAGCAGGTCGTGATGGCACGGCGGACGCGGCGCGATCCGCGTCGTGAGCTCACGCCGCAGAAGTTGGTGGCCGCGGCGCGGCGTCGTCTTCGAGCGCGACGGGTTCCACGACGCTCGCCTGGCCGACGTGACGAAGGAGGCCAAGGTCTCCACCGGCACGCTCTACAACTACTTCCAGTCGAAGGAGCAGCTGTTCCGCGCCGTCATGCAGGGCGTGCTCGACGACCTCACCGAGGGCGCCGAGCGCGACCCCGCCGAACGCGCGGCGCGCCCGGCCGACCCGGTGCAGGGCATCATCGACGCCAACCGCTCCTACGTCGCCGGCTACCGCAAGAACGCCCGGCTGATGGCGCTGCTCAGCCAGGTCGCCGAGCGTGACCCCGAGGTGCAGGCGATCGGCATCGCCATCCGCGACCACTTCGAGGTGCGCATCTCGCAGGCGATCGCCCGCTGGCAGGTGCAGGGGCTGGCGTACAGCGATCTCGATCCGGTGTACACCGCCAACGCCCTCGCCTACATGGTCGATCGCTTCCTCGCCGAGTGGACCGCGCTCGGCCTGCAGTACGACGAGGACCTCGTCGCCGAGACCCTCAGCAAGCTGTGGATCCGCGCCCTCGGGATGGCCGACGGCCCGCGTCGCCTGCCCGCCGACCCCTGAGGCTGTCACGCGCCGCGCACGCCGGCCTCACGCGGCCGGATCGATCCTCGTCCCATGTGGATGCATCGCACGCAGCGGATCGTGGAACGGCCGGCGGCCGACGTCCGGGACGACATCGGGCGCCTCGTGGCCGCCACGTGGGGTCGCGTCACGACCGTGACGACGACGGAGCACCACGGGCGCCGTGCCGACTGGATCGCCACCGCACCCGGGTCCGACGACCTCGACATCGTCCTCACGTGGACGCTCGTCGACCTCGAGGCCTCGACGTTCGTCACGCTCACCCTCGACGAGCTCGAGCGCGGACCGGACCCGGCCGCTGCGCTCGAGGGGATCCTCGACCTCCTCGCGCGGCCTTCCGCCGAGGTCGCGTCGACGCGCGGGCGGCCAGGCGGCCTGAACCGGGTCAGCCGGCGGCGGCCGCGTTGATCGCGTCGCGCGTCGCCACGGCGACGACGCGGGCGGACTCGGCGAAGTCGTCGCCACCCGACGCGTAGAGGACGGCGCGCGACGAGCTGAGCAGCAGCCCGGTGCCGCGACCGCTCGAGCCCGCCGTCACCGACGCCGCCAGGTCGCCACCCTGGGTGCCGATGCCGGGCACGAGGATCGGCAGGTCGCCGACGATCGCCCGGGCGGCCCCGAGCTGGGCCGGGAACGTGGCGCCGACGACGAGTCCGGCCTCCCCGAGCTGCGACCACCGCGTGGCGACCATCGTCGCGACGCGCTCGAACAGTGGCGCTCCGCCGACGTCGAGGTCCTGGACCTCGGCGCTGCCGCGGTTGCTCGTGTGGCACAGCGCGAGCACGCCGCCGGCGGCGAGGAACGGGGCCGCCGCGTCGGTGCCGAGGTACGGGTTCACCGTGACGGCGTCGGCGGCGTAGCGGCCGAACGCCTCGCGGGCGTAGTGCTCGGCCGTCGAGCCGACGTCGCCGCGCTTGGCGTCGAGCACGAGCACGACGTCGGGGTAGGTCTCGCGGATGTAGCGGCACACCGCCTCGAGCTGCGGCTCGGCGCGCTGCGAGGCGAAGTGGGCGAACTGCGGCTTGAACGCGCAGACCAGGTCGGCGGTGGCGTCGACGATCGTCGTGCAGAAGCGCTCGATGGCATCCGGCGCGCCGTCGAGGGGTTCGGGGAACGACGCAGGGTCGGGGTCGAGCCCGATGCAGAGCATCGAGCCGGACGTCGACCAGGCCTTGGCGAGGCGGTCGTGGAAGCCCATCCCCACCGACGCTAGCGAACGGTCCCGGGCGGTGCCCCGATCTGGGCGGGATCCGTACCTGGGCGGGTTCCGTCGCGGATTCCGGAACGGATCCCGCCCAGAGACGATCCCCGCCCAGATGGTGGGACGGCGGCGTCAGCCCTCGACGGTGATGGCGCCGGTCGGGCAGAGGTCGGCGGCCTCGGTCGACCTTCGCCCGCAGCTCCTCGCCGGGCTCCTCCTGGAGGACGTAGAGGTAGCCGTCGCTGCGGACCTCGAACACCTCCGGGCACACCTGCATGCAGCTGCCGGTCGATGCGCAGATGTCGTAGTCGACGGTGACCTTCACGTTGCCTGACCTCCCCGAGTCACGAGCCCTTGGCCGCACGGTAGCCGTCGGCCTCCGCCGCCGCGGCGTCGACGTAGCAGCGCTCGGCGCGCGTGCGCTCGTAGAACTGGCCGCCGGGCACGTGGTAGATGCCGGAGTTGCCGTTCGCCTTGACGGGGTGCGACAGCGGGCAGCCGCCGCCGTCCTCCGGGCTCGACCCATCGCGCCGGTTCGTCGGTGGCCACCGCACCGACGGCGGCGACCGGCTCGTCGCTGGCGACCGGCACCGCGGGCGGCTCGGGATCGGCCGCCGGCACCGGGTCGGCAGCCGTGACGAGGTCGCCGAGCGCGGCGACGGGCGGCTCGCTGGGCTCCAGTGGCGGCCACGTGGCCGGCGGGCCGAGGACGGTCCGGGCGTCGCGGCGCGCCTTGGCCTGGCGCAGCGCGACCACTGCGCCGACCAGCGCCCCGAGGTACACCATCCGCTTGATCCGCCGCAGCCGCTTCCGAACGCGCATCGCCCGAGAGTAGGCCGTGCGGGGAACCGTCCTTCGGGATCGCCCGGCTCCGGGCGATCCCGACGGTCAGGACGGCCGCTGCTGGCGCTCGAGGGCGCTGAGCACGGCCTTCAGCCCCGCCGTCGTGATGTCCGGGTCGATCCCGATGCCCCAGCGCGCCTCGCCGGCGCCGTCGCCGTTCGTGGCGGCCACCGATTCGACGTAGGCGGCCGCGGACGCCTCGGCGCCTCGCCCGATCGCGTGCTCGGCGTAGTCGACGACGTCCAGCTCGAGGCCGAACGACTGCCGCAGCCCGCGCACGAACGCCGAGATCGGGCCGCTGCCCTCGCCCGTGACCGTCCGGTGCTCGCCGTCGACGACGACCTGGGCCGTCACCGTCGCCCGGCCCTCGCGCGTGTGCAGCTCGTGGCCGAGGAGCGCGTAGCGCGGTGCGGCCGGCAGGTACTCGGCCCGGAACGCCTCCCACATCACGACCGGGCTGATCTCGGTGCCGGAGTCCTCGGTGATGTGCTGGATCGTCTTGGAGAACTCGATCTGCATCCGCCGCGGCATGTCGAAGCCGTGCTCGGTCTTCATCACGTACGCCACGCCGCCCTTGCCGGACTGGCTGTTGACGCGGATGACGGCCTCGTACGTGCGCCCGACGTGCTTGGGGTCGATCGGCAGGTACGGCACGCCCCACTGCACGTAGTCGGCCGGGCAGCGCCTCGAAGCCCTTCTTGATCGCGTCCTGGTGGCTGCCGCTGAACGAGGTGTAGACGAGGTCGCCGGCGTACGGGTGGCGAGGGTGGACCGGGAGGCGGTTGCAGTACTCGGCGACGCGGCGCAGGGCGTCGATGTCGTTGATGTCGAGCTCCGGGTCGACGCCGTTGGCGAACAGGTTCATCGCCACGTTGACGAGGTCGAGGTTGCCGGTGCGCTCCCCGTTGCCGAACAGCGTGCCCTCGACGCGGTCGGCCCCGGCCATGATCCCGAACTCGGCGGCGGCGACCGCGCAGCCGCGGTCGTTGTGCGGGTGCAGGCTCAGCACGATCGAGTCGCGCTGCTTGATCGTGCGGTGGAACCACTCGATCACGTCGCCGTACACGTTCGGCGAGTAGCACTCGATCGTCGCCGGCAGGTTGAGGATGATCGGGCGCTCGGGCGTCGGCTCGACGACGTCCATGACGGCCTCGCAGATCTCGATGGCGAACTCGGGCTCGGTCAGCGTGAAGCTCTCCGGCGAGTACTCGTAGCGGATCGCCGTGCCGGGCACGGTCTCCTCGAGCTTGCGGGCGAGGCGGGCGGCGTTGACCGCGATGTCGACGATGCCGGCCTTGTCGAGCCCGAACACGACCTCCCGCTGCAGCGGGTTCGTCGAGTTGTAGAAGTGGACGATCGCCCGCGGCGCGCCCTGCAGGCACTCGTACGTGCGCTCCAGCAGCTCCTGGCGGCACTGCACGAGGACCTGGATCGTCACGTCGTCCGGGATCAGGTCCTCCTCGATGAGCTGGCGGATGAAGTCGAAGTCGGGCTGGCTGGCGGCCGGGAACCCGACCTCGATCTCCTTGAAGCCCATCGCCACGAGGGCGTCGAACATGCGCCGCTTGCGGGTCGGGTCCATCGGGTCGATGAGCGCCTGGTTGCCGTCCCGCAGGTCGACGGAGCACCACAGCGGGGCCGTGTCGATGACCTGGTCGGGCCAGGTGCGGTCGGTGAGGCGCACGGGGACGTGAGGGGCGGTACTTGCCGAACGGCATCGGCTTCGGGGTGACGTTGCTGGGAGGCATGTCGGGGCTCCTGGTGTTCACGCGGCGGAGAGGCGATCGGGTGCGGACGGGAGGCCGGGGCGAAAAATGAAGGACCCCCCGGCCGTGGGGGCGGGGGGCGGGCGAACGCGCGGTGAGAGACGCTCGCCCTACATAAGCAGGAGGAGGTCGCGGCGGTTCATCGCCGTCGACCATACACGGCGGGCCCGGTCGCGGGCAACCGGGTGGCCGCGGACCGGGCGGCCTCCAGGGAAGTCGGACATCGTCCCAGCTAGCCTGGTCACCACCATGACAGAAGCGTTCGAACGGCGGGGTGCCCCCCGCCGCCGGCGGCGACCGCGCCGCCCCGCCGACCAGGTGCCCGGCTCCAACGGCGCCACCGCAGCCCTCACCACGATCACCGCGCTGCCGCCGGTCGAACCACCGACCGGCTTCGCCGAGCTCGGCGTCCCGGCCCGCATCGACGACGGCCTCGCCGCCGCCGGCTTCGCCCAGCCGTTCATGATCCAGACCGCGGCCATCCCGGTGGCGATGGCCGGGCCGTGACGTCTGCGGGCGCGCCCGCACCGGTTCCGGCAAGACGCTCGCCTTCGGCGTGCCGATGCTCTCGCGCATCCAGGACGAGGCGGCCCCGTCGCGACCGCTCGGCCTCGTGCTCGTGCCGACCCGCGAGCTGGCCGTGCAGGTCGCCGAGGTCCTCGACCCGGTCGCCGCCCACGCCGGCCAGCGGATCCTCCCCGTCTACGGCGGGGCCAGCCGCCAGTACCAGGTCGACGAGCTGCGCAAGGGCGTCGAGATCGTCGTCGCCACGCCGCTGCGGCTGATCGACCTGCTGAAGTCCGACGAGGTGTCGCTCGCCGACGTCGACGTCGTCGTGCTCGACGAGGCCGACCGGATGGCCGACGACGGGTTCACCCCGCAGGTCGAGTGGATCCTGCGCCACTGCACGGGGCGCACCCAGACGATGCTGTTCTCGGCGACGCTCGACGGCGACGTCGGCCACCTCATCCGGCACTACCTGAAGGACCCCGTCGAGGTCGCCATCGACTCGGCGACCGACACCGTCGGCACGATGCACCACCTGTTCCTGGCCGTCCACCACATGGACAAGGCCCGGGTGGTCGCGGTCGATCGGCCAGGGGATCCCCAAGCTCGCCGTGTTCTGCCAGACGAAGCGCCTCTGCGACAAGGTCGCGACTCGGCGCTGAACGAGCTCGGCGTCGACGCCCAGGCGATCCACGGCGACCTGCCGCAGGTGTCGCGCGAGCGGGCGCTGCGCAAGTTCGCCGAGGGCAAGCTGGCCGTGCTCGTGGCCACCGACGTGGCGGCACGCGGCCTCGACATCGACGACATCGGGGCGGTCATCCACTACGACCCGCCGAAGGACGCCAAGGACTACCTGCACCGTTCGGGGCGCACGGCGCGGGCCGGTCGTGACGGCTGGGCCGTCACGTTCGTCGAGTACAACCAGCACACCCAGATGCGGATCCTGCAGCGCACGCTGCGCCTGCCGCTGGCGCCGCCGGTCGAGGTGTTCAGCAACGACGTCCGCCTGCGCGACCTGACGACGTTCGAGCACGAACCCGCCGAGTGACGCGGCGTCGCTACAGTCGGCGGATGCGCGTGCGGGGGACGATCGGTCGGGCGCGCGCGGCGCGGCGCTGGCCGCCGCGGCGGTCGCCCTGGTGGCCTGCAGCGGCGACGACGACGCCACCGACGGCACGCTCGGCGTGATCGACACGGGCGTCTCGGTGCCGCCGTCGGCGTCGGGCGACGAGCCCGTGACCACCGGCCCCGCGGGGACGTCGGTCGACCCGTCCACCGCCGGTGCCGGCTTCGTGTCGATCGGCGTGCAGGTGGCGTCGGCCGGGATCGCCGAGACGATCAGCCTCGACCGCTCGTCCGTCCCCGCCGCCTCGCTCGATCCCGTCAGCCTCGATGCCACGTGCACGCCGCTGGACGGCGGCGACCCCGCGGCGGGCGTGGTCGTGTCCGTCGTCGACCTGCGCCGACTCGCGGGCGATCAGCTCGTGTCGGCCGTGCTGCGCTTCGGCGACGCGGCGCCCGGCGACCACGACATGACGCTCGAGCTCGGCGACGCCAACCAGGTCGCGACGAGCTACACGGGCACCGTGACGGTGGCCGACGACGGCATGGCGGGCACGTTCCAGGGCGCCGACGGGGGCGGCACGCCGGTCAGCGGCAGCTTCGCCTGCGCCGCCGAGGCGATCGCCACGACGACCACCCTGGTGCCGCTCGATGCCGGCGAGGAGGTCCCGGAGGGCGAGACGCCCGCCGAGACCACGTCCGGCGACTGATCGATCAGCGCGCCGCCAACCAGTCGGGACGCGTCGCCTCGAAGGCGTCGATCTCGGCCGCGTGCCGCAGCGTGATGCCGACGTCGTCGAGCCCGCCGAGGAAGCGCTCCTGGGTCGCCGGATCCATCGGGAACGGCTCGACGAGGCCGATCGCCGGGACCTCGACGACGAGCCGCTCGACGTCGACCGTGATCTCCGTGGCCGGATCGTCGTCGATGGCGGCCCAGATGCGCTCGACGACGGCGTCCGGCACGACGACGGGCACGAGGCCGTTCTTCGCGCAGTTGTTGCGGAAGATGTCCGAGAAGCTCGGCGCGATGACGGCGTCGAAGCCGTACTGCTGGATCGCCCACACGGCGTGCTCGCGGGAGGATCCGACGCCGAACGCGGGGCCGGCGACGATCATCGTCGCCCTGCTGTAGCGCTCGTCGTTGAGCACGAAGTCGCGGTCGTCGCGCCACGTCGCGAAGAGCCCCTGCTCGAAGCCCGTCCGCTCGACGCGCTTGAGCCACTCGGCCGGGATGATCTGGTCGGTGTCGACGTCGGAGCGCTTGAGCGGCAGCCCCGGTCCGGAGATGACGTGCACGGCCTTCATCAGAGGTGGCTCCTTCTCGATGCGGCCGCCGAGGCGCTGGAGCGCCCGGCGTGCCGGACCGGGAGTCCGCCTCCGAACGACGCGGCCCGGCAGTTGGTGGTGGTGGTGGCGGTTGCCGCATCACAGGTCGTCCGGCGTGGCGAAGTGGCCGGCCACCGCGGTGGCCGCGGCGACGGCGGGGGAGACGAGGTGGGTGCGCCCACCACGCCCCTGGCGGCCCTCGAAGTTGCGGTTGCTCGTGCTCGCCGAGCGCTCGCCGGGCGTCAGCTTGTCGGGGTTCATGGCCAGGCACATCGAGCAGCCGGGTTCGCGCCAGTCGGCGCCGGCGGCAGCGAAGATGTGGTCGAGGCCCTCCGACTCGGCCTGCGCCTTCACGGCGTGGCTGCCGGGCACGATCATCACCCGCTTGGCGCTGACGCGCCGGCCGTCGAGGACCGCGGCGACGGCGCGCATGTCCTCGATCCGCCCGTTCGTGCACGAGCCGATGAACACGGTGTCGACGGGGATGTCGCGCAGCGCGGTGCCGGCCGCGAGGCCCATGTACTCGAGGGCGCGGGCCACGGTCTGGCGCGTGGTGGGGTCGGCGAAGTCGTCCGGTGACGGCACGGTGCCGTCGATCGACGCGACCTGGCCCGGGTTCGTGCCCCATGTGACCTGCGGCCGCAGGGCCGTGGCGTCGATGTGCACCTCGCGGTCCCAGACCGCCCCGTCATCGGTGCGCAGCTCGCGCCACGACGCGACCGCCTCGTCCCAGGCCGCACCCGTCGGGGCGTGGGCGCGGCCGCGGAGGTACTCGAACGTGGTCTCGTCCGGGGCCACCAGCCCGGCCTTCGCGCCGGCCTCGATCGACATGTTGCAGATCGTCATCCGCCCCTCCATCGAGAGGCCGCGGATCGTCGAGCCGCGGTACTCGATCACGTGGCCGATGCCGCCGCCGGTGCCGATCTCGCCGATCACGGCGAGGATGACGTCCTTGGCGGTCACGCCGGCGGGCAGCTCGCCCTCGACGTTGACGGCCATCCACTTCGGGCGGCTCTGGGGCAGCGTCTGGGTCGCCAGCACGTGCTCGACCTCGCTCGTGCCGATGCCGAACGCGAGGGCGCCGAAGGCGCCGTGGGTGGCCGTGTGGCTGTCTCCGCAGACGATCGTCATGCCCGGCAGGCTGCGTCCCTGCTCGGGTCCGATGATGTGCACGATGCCCTGGCCGGGATCACCCATCGGGAAGTTGGTGATGCCGAACTCGGCCGTGTTCTCGCGCAGCACCGCGACCTGGCGGGCGGAGACCGGGTCGGCGATCGGCTGGTCGATGTCAGCCGTCGGGACGTTGTGGTCCTCCGTCGCGATCGTCAGCTCCGGGCGCCGCACCGTGCGCCCGGACAGCCGCAGCCCGTCGAAGGCCTGCGGGCTGGTGACCTCGTGGACGAGGTGCAGGTCGATGTAGAGGAGGTCGGGCTCGCCCGGCGCCGAGCGCACGAGGTGGCGATCCCAGACCTTCTCCGGGAGTGTCTGTGGTGACGGCATCACATCTCACGATCTGAGATAGAGTTCCTGATAGATGGACAGCGTATCGAACGTCGGGGTCCTCGACAAGGCCGTTGGCGTGCTCCGCGCCCTCGAGCGTGGCGGCCCGTGCGGGCTCGGCGAGCTGCAGGCGGCGACGGGCCTGCCGCGAGCCACCGCCCATCGGCTCGCCAGCGCCCTGGAGCGCCACGGGCTGGTGCGGCGCGACGCCGACGGGCGCTTCTGCCTCGGTCTCTCGCTCGTCGGCCTCGGGCACGCCGCCGCCGAGATGTTCCCGCTCGCCGAGCTCGCCCGCCCGGCGCTCCTGGACCTGCGCGACCGGCTCGGCGAGAGCGTGCAGCTGTTCGTGCAGGAGGGCGAGGGCCGGCGCTGCGTCGTCTCGCTGCAGTCGGCCCACGGCCTGCGCTGGATCGTCCCCGAAGGCGCCCTGCTGCCGATGCGCGTCGGGTCGGCCGGGCGCGTGCTCGGCGGCGAGCTCGGTCCGGCGGGGTGGGTGGAGAGCGTCGAGGAGCGCGAGGCCGGCGTGGCGTCCGTCAGCGCGCCCGTCGTCGACGGCCCGGGCCTGCTGGCGGCGGTCAGCGTGAGTGGTCCCGTGGAGCGGCTGAGCCGCCAGCCGGGCGCCCGCTACGGCGCGGCGGTCGTCGCCGCCGCCGCCGAGGTGGCGGCCGCAGCGGGCCGCTGACCGACTGTCAGTGCGGATCGGCCCGATCGGGCCGGATCGCACGGACAGGACGTCGGGCCGCTGCAAGTGGCTTGCAGCCGCTGTCGTAGGGTTGCGGGGATGCGACAGCGGTTGGCGGAGGTGGCCCGGCACGTCGGCGTCTCGGAGGCGACGGTCAGCCGGGTGCTCAACAGCCGGCCCGGGGTCTCCGAGTCGACGCGCCAGGCCGTGCTGACGGCGCTCGACGTGCTCGGCTACGAGCGCCCGACGCAGCTGCGCGGCGAGCGGGCGCGCCTCGTCGGGCTCGTGCTGCCCGAGCTGCAGAACCCGATCTTCCCCGCCGTTCGCCGACGTCGTCGGCGGCGCCCTCGCCCAGCACGGGCTTCACGCCGGTGCTGTGCACCCGCACCGCGGGCGGCGTCACCGAGGCCGGCTACATCGACCTGCTGTTCGAGCAGCAGGTGTCCGGCGTCGTCTTCGCCGGCGGGCTGTACGCCCAGGCCGATGCCGCCGCACAGCCACTACGCCCGACTCGCCGAGCGCAGCGTGCCCGTCGTGCTCGTCAACGCCGCCGTCGACTGGCTCGACGTTCCCGCGGGTCGTCGTGCGACGACATGCGTCGCCGGTGAGCAGGCCGTCGAGCACCTGATCTCGCTGGGGCACACGCAGATCGGCCTCCTCCTCGGGCCCGTCCGACCACCTGCCCGTCGGGGCGCAAGCTCGACGGCGGCGCGCGGCTGGCCGCGGCCGCCACGGGCTCGACGTACCCGACGAGTCGGATCGCCCACGCGCATCTTCTCCCTCGAGGGCGGGCAGGCCGCCGGCACCGAGCTGCTCGGGCGCGGCGTCACGGCGATGGTGTGCGCCAGCGACCCGCTGGCGCTCGGCGCGATCCGGCCGCCCGCCGCCAGGGCCTCGGCGTGCCCGGCGACATCTCGATCGTCGGCTACGACGACTCGGCGCTGATGCGCTACACCGACCCGCCGCTGACCACCGTGCGCCAGCCGATCGAGGCGATGGGCCGGGCCGCCGTCGACCGGCTCGTCAGCCAGCTCGAGGGCCAACGAGACGGCCCGCCGACGAGCTGCTGTTCGCGCCCGAGCTCGTCGTGCGGTCGTCGACCGGCCCGTCGCGCTGACCGGGTCACGCGCTTGCGTACCGCGCGCACTGAACGAAATCTTGCGTAATCTCGTTCTGATCTTGCGGTCCTTCTTCTGCATCGTCCTACCGTCGTGCATCGAGCGCCGGGCGTGGTCCGGCCGGTGACGTGGTGAGTGGGTTCACCGAGGGGGTCGGAGGACGTGACGATGTCGGCGACGCCGCGTGCGGTCGCGCCCGGTGGCGCGACGCGCGCCGGCGCCGGGCTGGTGGCGCGAAGCCGTCATCCACCAGCTCTACGTGCGCAGCTTCGCCGACGGCAACGGCGACGGGATCGGCGACCTCACCGGCGCCCGCGCCCGCCTGCCCTACCTGCGCGACCTCGGTGTCGACGCCGTCTGGCTCAACCCCTGGTACGCCTCGCCGATGGCCGACGGCGGCTACGACGTCGCCGACTACCGCGCCATCGAGCCGTCGTTCGGCACGCTCGCCGATGCCGAGGCGTTCATCCGCGAGGCGCTCGACCTCGGCATCCGCACGATCGTCGACATCGTCCCCAACCACGTCTCCGACCAGCCACGCGCTGGTTCCAGCAGGCGCTCGCCGCCGGGCCCGGGCTCCCCGCTGCGCGACCGGTTCTGGTTCCGCCCGGGCCGCGGCGCCGACGGGGCGCTGCCGCCCAACGGCTGGCTGTCGCACTTCGGCGACCGGGCGTGGACCCGCACGACCGACCCCGACGGCACGCCCGGCGACTGGTACCTCCACCTGTTCGCGCCGGCGCAGCCGGACCTCAACTGGGACCACCCCGACGTGCGCCGCGAGCACGAGGACGTGCTGCGCTTCTGGTTCGATCGCGGCGCGGCCGGGGTGCGCATCGACTCGGCGGCGCTCGCCGTCAAGGACCCGGCCCTCCCCGAGGTCGACCCCGACCACGGCGCCCGGCGAGCCACCCGTTCCTCGACCGCGACGAGCTGCACGACGTCTACCGCAGCTGGCGCACGATCGCCGACACCTACGACCCGCCGCGCGTGCTCATCGGCGAGGTGTGGCTGGAGGACCACGAGCGCTTCGCCCGCTACCTGCGACCCGACGAGCTGCACACCGCGTTCAACTTCGACTTCCTCGCCTGCCCGTGGGACGCCGACCGCGCTGCGCGCGCTCGATCGACCGCCACGCTCGCGGCGCACGCGCCGGTCGGGGCGCCGGCGACGTGGGTCCTCTCGAACCACGACGTCACCCGGGTGGTGACCCGCTACGGGCGCGCCGACACGTCGTTCTCGTTCGCCGCCAAGCGCATCGGCACGCCGACGGACGTCGCCCTCGGTACGCCGGCGGGCCGGGCCGGCGGCGCTGCTGGCGATGGCCCTCCCGGGCAGCTTCTACCTGTACCAGGGCGACGAGCTCGGCCTGCCCGGAGGTCGAGGACGTGCCGGTCGAGCGGATCCAGGACCCGATGCACTTCCAGTCGGGCGGCGTCGACCCCGGGCGCGACGGGTGCCGGGTGCCGCTGCCGTGGTCCGGCACGACCCCGCCCTACGGCTTCAGCCCGGCCGGCGCCAGCGCCGAGCCGTGGCTGCCGCAGCCCGCCGACTGGGCGCGAGCTCACCGCGGCCGCGCAACATCGCCGACCCCGGCTCGATGCTCGAGCTCTACCGCCGCGCCATCGCCCTGCGCCGGGAACGCCTCGCTCGGCGCCGGCGACCTCGAGTGGCTCGACCACGCCCGACGACGTGCATCGCCTTCCGCCGCGGCGACGTCGTGTGCGTCGTCAACCTCGGGACCGGACCGCGCCGCGCTGCCCGTCGCCGGCGACGGTCCTCGTCGCCAGCGCCGACATGGCCGCCGGGCCTGTTGCCGCCGGACACCGCGGCATGGATCAGCGCGCCGCGCGCCGGCGCCCAGGACTCCCCACAGCACCACCCCACGGCACAGGACAAGGAGCACCAGTGATGAACACCGGCACCGGGCGGCGGGCACGCCGCCACTGGCGGGTGATGGCCGCGGCCATCGCCGCCTCCCTCGTCGTCGCGGCCTGCGGCGGCGATGACGACGACGACGCCGCGGCGTCCACCGACGACGCGCCGGCCGCCACCGAGGCCGGCGGCGACGACGCGCCGGCCGCCACGGACGCGCCGGCCGACGCGGGCGAGCAGGTCGTGCTGTCGGTCAGCAACCTGCCGCCGTCGACGGAGCAGGAGACGCGCGACGCGTTCATGACGCGGGTCGAGGAGTTCGAGGCCGCCAACCCGGACATCGACGTCGAGCCGTCGGAGTACGAGTGGGACGTCGCCACGTTCGCCGCCCAGATGACCGGCGGCACGCTGCCCACGGTCTTCCAGATCCCGTTCCCGGACACACGTGGCCTCGTCGAGCGCGGCCAGGTCGCCGACATCACGGCGCAGTTCGAGGCGCTGCCGTACGCCGAGCGCTTCAACCCGAACGTGCTCGCCGTCGCCCAGGACGCCGCCGGCAAGGTCTACGGCGTGCCGTTCGCCGCCTACGGGATCGGCCTGCACTACAACCGCCAGCTGTTCCACGGAGGCCGGGCTCGATCCCGACCAGCCGCCGACGACGTGGGCCGAGGTGCGCGACGACGGCCAAGACGATCGCCGACGCGACCGGTCAGGCCGGCTTCGCCCAGCTGTCGCCAGAACAACACCGGTGGCTGGATGCTCACCGCCCTGACGGTCGCCAACGGTGGCCGCTTGCAGGAGGGCACCGGTGACGACACCGCGGCGACGATCGACAACCCGGGCACGGTCAAGGCGCTCGAGCTGCTGCGCGTCGATGCGCTGGGACGACAACTCGATGGGGAGCAACTTCCTCTACGAGTGGGGGACGATCAACCAGGCGTTCGCGGCCGGGCAGATCGGCATGTACATGACGGGCTCGGACGTCTACAACAGCCTCGTCACCGAGAACGAGGTCGATCCCGGCCACCTACGGCCTGACGATCCTCCCGCTCGACGGCGCCGACGCCGGCGTGCTCAGCGGCGGTTCCGTCGCCGCCATCCGGGCCGACGCGACCGACGCCGAGAAGGAGGCCGGCGTGAAGTGGATCGACTTCTTCTACATGGAGAAGCTGACCGACGAGGCGCAGGCCGTCGCCGACGCCGAGGCGCTGGCCGCCTCGGACGCCCCGATCGGGACGCCGGCGCTGCCGATCTTCGACGCCGAGCAGCTCGCCCAGTCCGACGCCTGGGTCGCCGACTACGTCAACGTCCCGCTCGACCAGATGGCGATGTTCAAGGACCACATCCTCGAGCAGCCGATCGTGCCCGAGCCGGCGGCCCAGACGCAGGAGATGTACGCCATCCTCGACTCCGTCGTGCAGACCGTGCTGACCGACGAGGGCGCCGACATCCCGGCCCTCCTCGCCGAGGCCGAGGCCCAGGTGACGGCGCTCATCGCAGGGGAGCTGACGCCGTGGGAGCGATCGGGGTCCGGCCGGCGGCCGGGCCCCGACGTCCCGTCGTGCGGCGGCCGTCCGCGTCGCGGGTGCGGCGCAACGCTGAGCACGTTCGTCCTGCTCGTGCCGATGCTCGTCGTGTTCGGCTACTTCGCCTGGTGGCCGATGATCCGCGCCGGCGTGCTCAGCCTGCAGCACACCGACCTCGTCCACAGCCCGGCGTGGGTCGGTCTCGACAACTTCCGGCGCGTGCTCGACGACCCGCTGCTGTGGACCGCGGTGCGCAACACGCTCTGGTTCACGTTCCTGGCGCTCGTGTTCGGCTACCCGATCCCGATCATCCTCGCCGTCGCTGATGAACGAGCTGCGCCGGGGCCGGCGGCGTCTGCAGCGCGCTCGGCCTACCTGCCCGTCGTCGTGCCGCCGGTGGCCGCGATCCTGCTCGTGGAACGTGTTCTACGACGCCGGCCCGGACGGCGTCTTCAACACGATCCTCGGCTGGTTCGGCCTCGGACCCGTGGCCGTGGATCCAGTCGACGACGTGGGCGATGCCGTCGGTCGTGCTGCTCGCCACGTGGGCCGTCGGCCGGGGCCACGGTGATCATCTACCTCGCCGCCCTGACGGGCGTGCCGCACCGAGCTCTACGAGGCGGCCGAGGTCGACGGCGCGGGCATCCTGCGCAAGGTCTGGCACATCACGCTCCCGCAGCTGCGCGACGTGATGTTCGTGACGCTGATCCTGCAACTGATCGGCACGTTCCAGATCTTCACCGAGCCGTTCCTGCTCACCGACGGCGGCCCGGCCGACTCGACGGTGACGGTCCTCCTGCTGATCTACCGCTACGCGTTCGGGGCCGGCGGCGGCGGCGACTACGGCGCGGCGACCGCGCTGAGCCTGATGCTGGCCGCGTTCCTCGCCGTGTTCTCCGCCGTCTACTTCCGCCTCACCCGGCCGTGGGCCTCGGCGGGATCGTGACCGTCGACGACCTGACGGTGACCGTCGAGCCGACGCTCGGCGCGTCAGCTCCCGGTGCGGTCCGGCACCGCGTCGCCTCCGGGCGGCGTCCGGCGAGCGCCGAGCGCGGCGTGATCTCCGACATCGAGCGCTCCCGGCGGCCGCGTCCGCTGGTCCGTGCGCGCCGTGCACGTGCTGCTGCTCGTGTTCCTGCTCGTCGCCGGGCTCGGCCCGCTCCTGTGGCTGGCCAAGTCCTCGGTGTCGACCACGCAGGACACGTTGCGCCACCCGATGGCCCTCTGGCCGAGCGGCGTCGACGCCGAGAACCTGCCGCACGGCGTGGACGGATGCCCAGATCGGCCACTACTTCTGGAACACGGTCAAGGTCGCCATCGGCTCGTGGCTCGTGCAGCTCGTCGTCGCCGTCACCGGCGGGTACGTGCTGGGGATCCTCAAGCCGTCGTACGCTCGGTTCGTCACGGCCCTCGTCGTGGCCACGCTGTTCGTGCCGCCGGTCGTGCTGCTCGTCCCGCTGTTCGTCACCGTGCTCGACCTCCCGTTCGTCGGGTGGTCGCTGCTGAACTCGCTACTGGGGCGTGTGGTTGCCGGCCGGCGCCAGCGCGTTCAACGTGCTGCTCGTCAAGCGCTTCTTCGAGAACATCCCGCGGGAGCTCATCGAGGCGGCCCGCGTCGACGGCGCCGGGCCGTTCCGCCTGCTCTGGTCGATCGTGCTGCCGATGTCGAAGCCGATCATCGGCGTCGTGTCGGTCTTCGCCATCCTCGCCGCGTGGAAGGACTACCTCTGGCCGCTCGTCGTCCTCCCCGAGCCGACGATGCAGCCGCTGTCGGTGCGCCTCCCGACCGTTCGCGCGCACCCTGCAGCTCGACGTCTTCCTCGCCGCCCTGGCGATCTCGACCGTCATCCCGATCACGCTGTTCCTCGTCTGCCAGCGCTTCGTCCTGCGCGGCGCCGGCCTCAGCGGCGCCGTCAAGGGCTAGCGGACCGGATCTGACGACACTTCGGTGGCCTGCGGCCACCGAAGTCTCAGCAGAAACGGTGGTTGCCCGGGCGGGCGGGACCCGGCAGCCTGGCAGGCGGCATGGCACGGTCCGGGACGAGCACGGCGCGGCGGGAAGCGGCGCGCGACGCACGACGCGAGCGCTGGGAGGCGTTGACGGCGTCGGGCCGCTTGACGTACCCCGACGCGCTGCCGATCACGGCTCGGCGCGACGACCTGCTGGCGGCGATCCGCGACCACCAGGTCGTCGTCGTGGCGGGGGAGACGGGTTCCGGCAAGAGCACCCAGCTGCCGAAGCTGTGCCTCGAGCTCGGGCGCGGCGTCGACGGCCTCATCGGCCACACCCAGCCGCGCCGCGTCGCGGCGCGCACGATCGCCGAGCGCGTCGCCGAGGAGCTCGGGTCGAGCATCGGCGGCGACGTCGGGTTCTCGGTGCGCTTCGACGACCGGGTCAAGGACGGGACGCTCGTGCGGGTGATGACCGACGGCATCCTGCTCGCCGAGCTGCAGCGCGACCGCGACCTGCGGCGCTACGACACGCTGATCATCGACGAGGCCCACGAGCGCAGCCTCAACATCGACTTCATCCTCGGCTACGTCCGCCAGCTGCTGCCCCGCCGCCCCGACCTCAAGGTCATCGTGACGTCGGCGACGATCGACACGGCCCGCTTCGCCAGCCACTTCGGCGTCGGCGACCGCGACGCCCCGATCGTCGAGGTGACCGGGCGCACGTACCCGGTCGAGGTCCGCTACCGCCCGTTCGGTGACCAGCCCGACGGGACGAAGGACAACCGGGACCAGGTGCAGGCGATCAGCGACGCGGTCGACGAGCTCGCCGGCGAAGGGGACACGCTGGTGTTCCTGTCCGGGGAGCGGGAGATCCACGACACCGCCGACTTCCTGCGCCGTCGCCAGCTCCACGACACCGAGATCCTGCCGCTCTACGCCCGCCTGTCGTCGAGCGAGCAGCATCGCATCTTCCAACCGCACCGTGGGCGGCGCATCGTGCTCAGCACGAACGTCGCCGAGACGTCGATCACCGTGCCGGGGGTGCGCACGGTCGTCGACGCCGGGACGGCGCGGATCTCGCGCTACAGCAGGCGGTTGAAGGTGCAACGACTGCCGATCGAGGCCGTGTCCCAGGCGTCGGCGAACCAGCGCGCCGGCCGCTGCGGCCGCGTCGCCCCCGGCGTCTGCATCCGCCTCTACACCGAGGAGGACTACGACGCTCGCCCGGAGTTCACCGAGCCCGAGATCCTGCGCACGAACCTGGCGAGCGTCATCCTCCAGATGACCGCGATCGGGCTCGGCGACGTCGCCTCGTTCCCGTTCCTCGAACCTCCGGACCGGGCGTCGATCCGCGATGGATACCTCCTGCTCGAGGAGCTCGGGGCGATCGAACAGGACGACGACGGCGGCAGCCGTCGGCTCACCTCCGTCGGCCGCCGCCTGGCGCGCCTGCCGGTCGACCCGCGGCTCGGGCGCATGGTGCTCGAGGCGGAGCAGCAGGACTGCGTGCGCGAGGTCCTCGTGCTGGCCGCCGCGCTGTCGATCCAGGATCCTCGCGAGCGGCCCGCGGAGCACATCGACCTGGCCAACGCGGCGCACAAGCGCTTCGACGTCCCGGGCAGCGACCTGCTGTCGATCCTCGCGCTGTGGGACCACCTGCGCTCCCAGCAGCGGGCCCTGTCGGGCAACCAGTTCCGCCGCCTCTGCAAGGCCGAGTACCTCAACTACCTGCGCGTGCGGGAGTGGGTCGACCTCTTCAGCCAGCTGCGCCAGGTTGCCGGCGACCTCGGGATCCGTCCCCGCAAGGAGGGCGCCGAGCCCGACCGCATCCACCAGTCCGTGCTCGCCGGCCTGCTCTCGCACATCGGGATGCGCCCCGACGAAGGGCGCGAGCTCCGGGGTGCCCGCGGTTCGACGTTCACGATCGCCCGCGGCTCGGTGCTCGCCCGCAAGCCGCCGCGCTGGGTGATGGCGGCCGAGCTCGTCGAGACGAACCGGCTGTGGGCGCGCCGCGTCGCGGCGATCGAGCCCGCCTGGGCCGAGCGGCTGGGCGAGCACCTCGTGCGGCGGTCCTACGGCGAGCCGCGCTGGGACGAGCGCCGGGGCGCGGCCGTGACCGCGGAGACCGTCACGCTCTACGGGTTGCCGATCGTCAGCGGTCGCACCGTGCCCTACGACCGGATCGACCGCAGCGGCGCCCGGTGGCTCTTCATCCGGCACGCCCTCGTGCTGCGCGAGTGGGCGACCCACCACGGGTTCCTCGAGCGCAACCGGCTGTTCCGCGACCGTGTCCAGGGGTTGGAGGCCCGGGTGCGCCGCGGCCACCTCCTCGACGAGGACGAGCTGCACGCGTTCTACGCCGAGCGGCTGCCCGAGGACGTCACGTCGGGGCGCCGCTTCGATCAGTGGTTCAAGCGCCTCGGTGACCCCCACGCCCTCGACCTCACCGACGACGTGCTGGCGGCCGGCGCCGGGTTCCGCCCGTCCGACTACCCGGACACGTGGCGCCAGGGCGATCTCGTGCTGCCGCTGTCGTACCGCTACGACCCGGGCGGGCCGCTCGACGGCGTCGCCGTGCACGTCCCGCTGACCGCCCTCAACCGGGTGACCGACGAGGGCTTCGACTGGCAGATCCCGGGCCACCGCGCCGAGCTCGTCGGGGCCCTCGTGCGCGGGCTGCCGAAGGACGTCCGGCGCGAGCTGATCCCGATGAACGAGACGATCGCCGCCGCCCTGGCCGCCCTCGGCACGCCGCACGGTCGCCTCGTCGATGCCCTCGCCGACGTGCTGCGCGAGCAGACCGGCGTCGCCGTCAAACCCGAGATGTTCGACCTCCGCGGCGTGCCCGCCCACCTGCGGATGAACGTCGTCGTCGCCGCTGCGGACGGCACGATCCACGACGCCGACGACGACCTCGGCGCGATCAAGCGCCGGCTCGCCGCGACGACGCGCGAGGCGATCGCCGCGGCGGCGCCGATCGCCGAACGGCGGGGGATGGTGACGTGGGACGTCGGCACGCTGCCGCGGGTCGTCGAGACGGCCGGGCCCGGGATCGCGGCCACCGGCTACCCGGCGCTGCTCGACGACGACACGAGCGTGTCGCTGCGCGTCCTGACGAACGCCGACCTGCAGCGCCGCGTGATGCTCGGCGGCGTCCGGCGCCTGCTGCTGCTGACCGCGGCGCCCTCGACGAGGGACGTGCTGAAGGGCCTCACCCGGGAGGCGCGGCTGGCCATCGCCGGCGGCTGCGCTCGACCTCGACGGGCTCGTCGCCGACTGCGCGTTCGCGGCCGTCGACCACGTGCTGCGCCAGCACGACGCTGCCGTGGGACGCCGATGCGTTCGCCGAGCTGCAGCGGGTGGTGCGCCGGGAGGCCCCGGGCGTCGCGGCCGGTGCGCTCGGGCGGGCCGCCGACGTGCTGCGGGAGGTCGCCGACATCCGCGCCCGCCTCGCCCGGCTGACCGCGCCGGCGCTGCAGCGCGCCGTCGCCGACGTCGAGGCGCACCTCGCCCGGCTCGTGCGGCCGCGGTTCGTCGTCGTCGCCGGGACGGCGCGGCTCGGCGACGTCGCTCGCTACGCCCGCGGCATCACGTTCCGCCTCGACCGCCTGGCCGAGGACGTCACCCGCGACCGCCGGCGGATGGACGAGGTCGTCCCGCTCGAGGACGACTACGCGGCGCTGGTGCGGCGCGGGGCGACGGGCCACGACGTCGTCGAGCTCGGCTGGCGGCTGGAGGAGCTGCGCGTCAGCGTGTTCGCCCAGCCGGTCGGCGCCAAGGGCGGGGTCAGCGCCACGAAGGTCCGCCGGGAGCTGGCCGCGCTGAGCGCCCGGGGCTGAGGGCATCCGAGTGTTTCGTGCGGGGGCCACCCGCACGAAACACTCGCATGCGCCAAACACTCGGATGGCGCGATCGGGAGCGGCCCGTACATTGGACGTCGTGACCACCGACGAGGCGGCGCTGCCGCCGGATTGGGCGCAGCAGGTGCGGGCGCTCGCCCGCCAGCGTGACGCCGTGATCCTCGCCCACAACTACCAGCTGCCCGAGATCCAGGAGGTCGCCCACCACGTCGGCGACTCGCTGGGCCTGTCCCGGGTCGCCGCCGAGGCCGAGGCATCGACGATCGTGTTCTGCGGCGTCCACTTCATGGCCGAGACGGCGAAGATCCTCAGCTACGACAAGACGGTGCTGATCCCCGACGAGCGCGCCGGCTGCAGCCTCGCCGAGACGATCACCGCCGACCAGCTGCGGGCCTGGAAGGCCGAGCACCCCGGCGCGGTCGTCGTGAGCTACGTCAACACGACCGCCGCCGTGAAGGCCGAGACCGACATCTGCTGCACGTCGTCGAACGCCGTCGACGTGGTGGCGTCGATCCCGGCCGACACCGAGGTGCTGTTCTGCCCCGACCAGTTCCTCGGCGCCCACGTGCAGCGCGAGCTCGGTCGCGAGAACATGCACATCTGGCTCGGCGAGTGCCACGTGCACGCCGGCATCAACGGTGCCGACCTCAAGGCGCGCGTCGCCGAGGACCCCGACGCCGAGCTGTTCATCCACCCCGAGTGCGGCTGCGCGACGAGCGCCCTCTACCTCGTCGGCGCCGGCGTCGTCCCGGAGACCCGCACGAAGATCCTGTCGACGAGCGGCATGGTCACGGCAGCAAAGGAGACCACGGCGTCGCGGGTGCTCGTGGCCACGGAGACCGGCATGCTGCACCAGCTGTCGAAGGCGAACCCGCTCGTGCTGTTCGAGCCGGTGAACCGTGCGGTCGTGCCGGAGACCCGCACCAAGATCACTGTCGACGAGCGGCATGCGTGACCGCGGCGCCGGAGACCACGGCATCGCGGGTGCTCGTCGCCACCGAGACCGGCATGCTGCACCAGCTCGTCGAAGGCGAACCCGCTCGTGCTGTTCGAGCCGCGTGAACCGGGCCGCGGTGTGCAAGTACATGAAGATGATCACGCCGGCGAAGCTCCTGCGCAGCCTGCGCGACGGCACCGACGTCGTCGACGTGCCCGCCGACGTCGCCGAGCGGGCCCGCCGCTCCGTCGAGCGGATGATCGCCATCGGCCAGCCGTCCCCCACGGGAGAGTGATGAAGACGTACTTGCTGGCCTCGCTCGCTCCGAAGACTCCGCTCACTCGGCGTGTCTCGCTGCGGCTGGCGCCGCCCGGCCTCCGGCCGAACGCTCGACCTGACGTCCCGAGCGCACTGCGGACGGGGGCCGAAGCGTCGAGTCGCGCTGGCCGGTCGGCGACGTGATCCCGCGACGCCTGGCGGCGCCAGCACCGACCTGGGAGCGCGACGTCGACGTCGTCGTGCTCGGCTCGGGGGCGGCCGGGCTCGCCGCCGCCCTCGCCGTGCGGCCGGTGCGCAGCGTGCTGATCGTCACCAAGGACGTCCTCAACGCCGGCTCGACGGCCTGGGCGCAGGGCGGCCTGGCCGGGGTCCTCGACCCCACCGACTCGTTCGAGGAGCACGTCCGCGACACCCTCGCCGCCGGCGCCGGGCTGTGCGACGAGGCGGTCGTGCGCGAGCTCGTCGCCGAGGCGCCGACGTCGATCCGCTACCTCATGCGCCTCGGCGCGGCGTTCGACCCCGGCGTCGACGGCGCCGGGCCGGCGCTGACCCGCGAGGGCGGCCACAGCCGCAACCGCATCGTCCACGCCGGCGGTGACCGCAGCGGGGCCGAGGTCCAGCGCACGCTCGACGAGTCGGCGCTCGCCGCGGGCGTCGACGTCCTCGAGCGGGCGTTCGCCCTCGACCTCGTGTCCGGCGTCGGCGTCGCACGGCCGCCAGGCCGCCGGCATCACCGTCGCGACGCTCGGGTCCGGCTGGCGCCGTCGAGTCGGTGGGCGTCGTCACGGCGCGCGCCGTGGTCCTGGCGACGGGCGGCTACGGCCAGATCTTCGCCTCGACGTCGAACCCGCCGGCCGTCACCGGCGACGGCGCGGCGATCGCCCTGCGCGCCGGCCTGGCCGTCCGCGACGTCGAGTTCGTGCAGTTCCACCCGACCGTGATGTGGCGCGGCGCCGACGCCACCGGCCAGCAACCGCTCGTCAGCGAGGCCGTGCGGGGCGAGGGGGCGATCCTCTTCGACGCGGCCGGGCGACGCGCGTGATGGCGGGCGTCCACCCGCTGGAGGACCTCGCGCCACGCGACGTCGTCGCCGCCGCGATCAGCCGGCGCATGGCGGAGGCGCCGGCGGGCGTCGACGACCACGTCTTCCTCGACGCCACGAGCCTGGGCACGCGCTTCTACGACCGCTTCCCGTCGATCACCGAGGCCTGCCGCGAGATCGGCATCGATCCGGCCGTCGACCGCATCCCCGTCGCCCCGGCGGCCCACTTCGCGTGCGGCGGTGTGCCCGCTCGCCTCGACGGCACGACGTCGCTCCCCGGACTGTTCGCCGTCGGTGAGGTCGCGTGCACGGGCGTGCACGGTGCCAACCGGCTGGCGTCGAACAGCCTGACCGAAGGCGTCGTGGCCGGCACCCGGCTCGGCCGCGACCTCGCCTGGGAGGTGCCCGACCGCGTCGACGTCGTCCGCGACGAGCCGCCGGGCGGCGTCCTCGACGCCACGTTCCGCACCGACATCCGCGCCGCCATGTCGCGCCACGTCGGCGTCGTGCGCGACGACGTGACGCTGGCGGCGGCGGCCGACGTGCTGACGACGGTCGCCGGCAAGGTCGACGCCGCGGGGACGCCGACGCGCGAGGCCTGGGAGGCCACCAACGTGCTCACCGTCGCCGCCGGCGTGGTCGCCGCGGCCACGGCACGCACCGAGAGCCGCGGCTGCCACCGGCGGGCCGACTTCCCCGAGCCGCGCGACGAGCTGGCGCCGTCACCTCGACGTCGGCCTCGGCGGTGACGGCGTGGAGGTGCGCTCCTGATGGCCGGCTTCCACCCGCTGTCGACCGACACCCGCGATCGCCTGATCGCCGCCGGCCTCGATCCGGACGCCGTCGCGATGCTCGTGCGGATGGCCGTCACCGAGGACCTCATGGGCGGCATCGACGTGACGTCCACCGCGACGGTCCCCGCCGACCAGCGCAGCGTGGGCACGTTCGCCAGCCGCGGCCACGGTGTCGTCGCCGGCCTCGCGGTCGCCGCGGCGGCGATCGACGCCGTGTGCGGCGACGCGGCGTCCGACGTCGAGTACCTCGTCGCCGACGGCGACCGCGTGGCGCCCGGCGACGACGTCGCCCGGGTCACCGCGCCGACCCGCTCGCTGCTGACGGCCGAGCGGACCGCGCTCAACCTGCTGTGCCACCTGTCGGGCGTGGCGACGCTGACCCGCCGCTGGGCCGACGCCCTGGCCGGGACGGGCTGCGTCGTGCGCGACACGCGCAAGACGACGCCCGGGCTGCGCTTCCTGGAGAAGTACGCGGTGCGCTGCGGCGGTGGCGCCAACCACCGCATGGGCCTGTCGGACGCCGCGCTCGTCAAGGACAACCACGTGCTCGCCGCCGGTGGGGTGGCCGAGGCGTTCGCGGCCGATCCGCGACGTCGAGGCGTCGATCCCCGTCGAGATCGAGGTCGACTCGATCGACGGCCTGCGCGTCGCCATCGACGCCGGCGCGGACACCGTGCTGCTCGACAACTTCGACCTCGACGACATGCGCGCCGCGGTCAAGGTGCGCGACGAGTCCGGCCGCGCCGTCGTGCTCGAGGCCAGCGGCGGCCTCACGCTGGAGGTCGCCCGCCAGGTCGGCGAGACCGGCGTCGACTACGTCGCCGTCGGCGAGCTCACGCACTCGGCCAAGGTGCTCGACCTCGGCCTCGACCTGCGCGAGGTGCTCCGACCCTGATCGTCGCGGCGATCAGCCCAGCTCAGTACGCGGCGAGGAGGTCGGCGACGATGACGACGTCGGTCTCCGGCGTCAGGCCGAGCGCGCTGTCGTAGGGAAGGGTGATGACCCGGCGGCCGCCGACCTGCATCCCCGTCAGCCCCTCGGCGAGGCCGGGGAGCAGTCCCTCGGCGATGGGCAGCGGCTGCGGCTCCATCGCGTCCCACGTGCTCTGGATGACCGTGCCGTCGTCGCGGCGGGCGAGGACGAGGTGGAAGACGCCCGTCTGGCCCTCCTCGAGCGTGGCGCCGTCGCCGGGGCGGACGTCGTCGATCGCGACCTCCGTCGCCTTCTCGTCCGACGTCGGGATGTCGGTCGCCGTCGGGGCGAGCGCCGGGTCGACCGCCGGCACGACCGCCTGCACGTCGATGACGAACGTCAGGGCGTCGCCGGCCTGGATCACGTCGCCCTGCGGCTGGTCCTGGTAGGCGAGGTCGTTCGGGATGTCGAGCTGGAGGCGCTCGCCCGTGGTGACGCCGACGAGCCCCTCGTCCCACCCCTGGATGACGCTGCCGGCGCCGATCGTGACGGGGTACGGGGCGCTGCCGAAGTTCGTGTCGAACTGCTCGCCGGTCTCCGAGCGCACACCGACGTAGTTGACGAGGACGGTGTCGCCGGCGGCGGCCGGGGTGCCCGTGCCCGGCGTCAGCGTCGTCTTGACGAGCTCGGTCGGGATGCTGTCGGGGATCGCCACCTCCGGCACGCTCGGCTGCGTCGCCGGCACGAGCGAGACGTCGGTGACCGCTGTCCTCGGTAGCGGTCGTCGGTCGGAGCCGTTGTCGGACGAGTCGTCGTCGGAGTCTCCGCCGCACGCGGTGAGCGTCGCGGTGACGGCGACGGCGGCGAGCACGGCGGGGAGGCGGAGTCGTCGGGACATCGCCGGGGCACGGTAACGGCGAAAGGTAAGACGCGGGTGGTGCGTCACCCGTGGCGCCGCGCCAGCCACGCCGCCTCCGCCTCGCCGAGCGGCGGTCGACGGCGCACCGTTGGCGAACGGCCACAGCTCCTCGGCCATCCGCCGGTAGTTGCCGGTCGCCCGCAGGTCGCCGAGCAGCGCGTAGAGCCCGAGGTTGATGCGCTGGATGAACACGAAGGCGCGCGGGATCGTGGCGTACTGGGCGATCGGGCTCGAGCGGTCGAACGTGTGGCGAACGATGGCGCTGGCGTACTCCGGCGTCCACGTCCTGATGTGATCGGTGGCGACCGGCTCGTAGAACTGCGAGAAGTAGGCGCCGGCCTCCTCGGTCCCCACGGGCGCACCGGGTCGCAGCAGCCCGGCGTCCTCGACGATGCGGCGGAACGCGGCGGCGTCGTGCTCGACGGCGGCCGTGCGGACCATCGACTCGAACACGTGCAGCTCCTCGGCGCTGAAGTAGCGCACGAGGCCGAAGTCGAGGAACGTGACGCGGCCGTCCCCGTGGAAGAGGTAGTTGCCGGGATGCGGGTCGCCGTTGAAGGCGCGCATCCGGTAGAGGCTGCGGAACACGAAGCGGAACAGCGCCTCGCCGGCGAGGTCGCGCTCGTGCTGGTCCCAACCGAGCACGTCCTGCCACGGCGAGCCGACGACGAGCTCGCACGTGAGGACGCGTGGCGTCGAGAACGCCGGCAGCACGGCGGGCACGTGGATGAACGGGTGGCCGCGGTAGAAGTCGGCGAAGCGCTCGCTGGTTGGCGGCCTCGCGGCCGTAGTCGAGCTCCTCGCTGATCCGCTCGCGGATCTCGGCCACCATCTCGGCCGGGTCGAGGCCGCCGAAGCCCTGCTTGAGCAGGGCGCCGAGGAGCTCGGTGTTGGCCAGGTCGGCCTCGATCGCCTCGGCCGACGCCCGGGTACTGCACCTTGACCGCGACGGCCCGCTCGGCGCCGGTGTCGGGATCGACGACGACCGCCCGGTGCACCTGGCCGATCGACGCCGAGGCGATCGGCTCGGGGTCCCATTCAGCGAAGACCTCGTCGGGCGCGCGGCCGAGCTCGCGCTCGATCACCCCGGCGGCGAGGTCAGCCGACATCGGCGGTGCCGCGGCCTGCAGCTGGGCGAGCGCCTGGCGCACCGGCTCCGGCAGCCCGTCGTCGAGGTAGCTCGCCATCTGGCCGACCTTCATCAGCGCGCCCTTCATGTTGCCGAGCCGCTCGGCGACCTGCTCGGCGCTGCGCAGCCGGGCCGCCTCGTCGAGCTCGGCGCGCCGCTCGGCCGAGGCGAACAGCTTGCGGGCACCCGTCGACGCGTACGTCGAGCCGACCGCGACGCCGAGGCGGGCGAGCTCCAGGTTGCGCCCGGCGCGCGACGTGCGGTTGATCGGCCCGCCGAGCCGCGTCCGGCGGAAGGCCGCGACGAGCGCGACCACCGCCGCCGCGAGGAGCGCGGTGATCGGCGAGGCGGCGGCGCATCAGGACGCGGCCGCGACGGCACGGCACGCGTCGACCAGCACCGGCACGGCGCGGATCGGGCGGGCGACGATCGCGTCGTGGCCGGCGTCGACGCGGAACGCGCGGGCGCCGGGGATCGCCTCGAACAGCTGGATCTGGCGGCGCAGCGGCACGACCTCGTCCTGCATCGTCACGATCACGGCCGTCGGCACGTCGACCTCGCCGAGCCACTCGGCGGAGCGGAACGAGCCGATCGCCCCGCCCGCCTCGAGGATCATCCGCCAGTCGTGGGAGGCGGCCTCCTCGACGGCCCAGGGCGACCACGTCGCGGTCTTGCGCTCGAGGTACAGCTGGTGCGTCAGCCACGCCCGGGCCTGGGCCGGGGTGAGCCGGGCGAGGCGTCCGAGGCTGCGCAGCCCGAGGAACGACAGCCGGTCGTTGTAGCGGGCCTTGAAGCGCCCGGCCGTCGCGGCCAGGACGAGCGCCCGCACCGAGGCCGGGTGCCGGCGCCAGAGCAGCTGGGCCACTGCGCCGCCCATCGAGTAGCCGACGGCGACCGCCGCCCCGGCGTCCTCGACGGCGAGCAGCTCGGCGACGTCGTCGGCGCAGTCCTCGAGCCGGAACTTGCGGCGCGTGCGGATCCCGGACGAGTGGCCGCGGTGGTCGAACGCCAGGACGCGGAAGTGCTCGCCGAGGGCGTCGAAGCACGTGTAGAAGTTGAGGTCCGCCGAGGCCGTCCAGCCGTGGAGCAGGACGACGGTCGGTGCGTCGGGCGGGCCCGGCAGCTCGCGCAGCAGGACCCGTCCCGCCGACAGCTCGACGAAGCGTCCCGGCGGCGAGCGCGGGCGCACTGGGCGTGGGCGCGTCGGTGAGCAGGTCGTCGAGCGGCGCCAGCTCGGCGTCCGCTCTTCCGCCGGCGCCTCGGTCAGGCCGCCGTCACCTCGAGGATGCGGACGCGCAGCTCGGCGCCCGTGGGCGTCTCGTACGCCACCGTGTCACCGGTGCGGTGCCCGAGCAGGGCGGCGCCGAGCGGAGCCGTCGGGCTGACGACCTCGAGGCCGTCGGTGCGCTCCTCGATGTGGCCGACGAGGTAGCGCTCGGCGTCGTCCTCGCTGTCACCGTCGTAGACGATGGTGACGATCGTGCCCGGGCCGACGACGCCCGGCTCCGGCGCCTCGATGATCTCGCTGTGCTCGAGGATCGACTCGAGCTGGCGGATGCGACCCTCCATGTGGCCCTGCTCGTCCTTGGCGGCGTGGTAGTCGCCGTTCTCGGACAGGTCCCCCAGCTCGCGAGCCGCGCTCGATCTTCTCGGCCACCTCGATGCGGCCCCTCGTCGTGAGGTCGTCGTACTCGGCCTGCAGCCGGGCGTGCGCCTCGCGGGACAGCTGGTTCGCTTCCATGGGGGCCCGATCCTACCGGCGGGGCCGTCATGCCCAGAGCGGCACGGACTCAGTGGCTGTCCCGCTCAGCAGCCGGGTGTCATCGGTGGTCCGCGAGTTCCAGCTGCGCGGATCGACTGCTCGACCCGGCCGCTGAGTACGTGGCTGCAGTGGGTCCTGTGCGCTCTGTTGTGTGACGTCCGTGCCGCTCTGAGCATGATGGCCCCATGGCAACACATCGCATCGCCGTGATCGGCGGCGACGGGATCGGTCCCGAGGTCACGGCGGAGGCGATCAAGGTGCTGCGCGCCGCCGGCGTCGACCTCGACACCGTCGACTACGACCTCGGCGGCCAGCGCTACCTGCGCGACGGCGAGATCCTGTCCGACGCCACGCTCGACGAGCTGCGCGGCTTCGACGCCATCCTGCTCGGCGCCGTCGGCACGCCCGAGGTGCCGCCCGGCGTCATCGAGCGCGGCCTGCTGCTGAAGATGCGCTTCGCCCTCGACCTCTACGTCAACCAACGGCCGTTCTCGGCGCCCGGCCACGAGTTCATCGTCATCCGCGAGAACACCGAGGGGCCCTACGTCGGCGAGGGCGGCGTGCTGCGCCGGGGCACGCCGCACGAGGTCGCCACCCAGGGCAGCGTCAACACGCGCATGGGTGTCGAGCGCTGCGTGCGCTACGCCTTCGAGCTGGCCGCGACGCGCGAGCGCAAGCACCTCACGCTCGTCCACAAGACCAACGTGCTGACGTTCGCCGGTGACCTCTGGCAGCGCACGTTCGACGAGGTGGCCGCCGAGTTCCCCGGCGTCGGCACCGCCTACAACCACGTCGACGCGGCGACGATCTACTTCGTCCAGGATCCCGCAGCGCTACGACGTGATCGTCACCGACAACCTGTTCGGCGACATCCTCACCGACCTCGGCGGCGCGGTGTCCGGCGGCGTCGGCCTGGCGTCGTCGGCGAACCTCAACCCGGCACGCACCGGCCCGTCGATGTTCGAGCCCGTCCACGGATCGGCGCCCGACATCGCCGGCACGAACGCCGCCGATCCGCGCGCCGCGATCCTGTCGGCCGCCCTGATGCTCGACTTCCTCGGCGAGTCCGCGGCCGCCGACCGCATCCGCGCCGCGTGCGCCGAGCCGGTCACCGGCAGCACCACGTCGGTGGGTGACGCCATCGCAGCTCGGGTGCGAGACTGACGCCATGCCGATCACGCCGACGCCGAAGATCTGGATGAACGGGGAGCTCGTCGACTGGGAGCGCGCCCAGGTCCACGTCCTCACCCACACGCTGCACTACGGCACGGGCGTGTTCGAGGGCATCCGCGCCTACGAGACGTCGCAGGGGCCGGCCGTGTTCCGCCTCACCGACCACATCGTGCGCCTGTTCAACTCGGCGAAGATCGTCGGGATGGAGCTCCCGTACACGGTGGACGAGCTCGTCGACGCCACCAAGGCGACGGTCGCCTCGACCGGCCTGCCGGGCTGCTACGTCCGCCCGATCGCCTACTTCGGCTACGGCGAGATGGGGCTCAACACGCTGCCGTGCACCGTCGACGTCGCCATCGCCTGCTGGCCGTGGGGCGCCTACCTCGGCGACGACGCCGTCACCAAGGGCGTGCGGATGAAGATCTCGTCGTGGACCCGCCACGAGCACAACACGATGCCGCCGGCCTCGAAGACCGTCGGCAACTACGTGAACTCGTCGCTCGCCAAGGTCGAGGCGCTGAACGCCGGCTACGACGAGGCGATCATGCTCGCCCCCAACGGCCTCGTCGCCGAGTGCACGGGGGAGAACATCTTCGTGTCGCGCAACGGGATGCTGCTGACGCCGCCGCTGTCGGCCGGCGCCCTCGAGGGCATCACCCAGAGCTCGGTGATGACGATCGCCCGCGACCTCGGCATCGAGTGCCGCGTCGACAACCTCGCCCGCAGCGACCTCTACATCGCCGATGAGATCTTCGTCTGCGGCACGGCTGCCGAGATCAGCTCGGTGAACTCCGTCGACGACCGCTCGATCCCGTGCCCGGGTCCGAAGACCCTCGCCATCGCCGAGGTCTACGCCCGCGCCGTGCGCGGCGAGGAGGCGCAGTACAAGGACTGGTGCGAGCTCGCCGTCTGAGGACCTGACCGGCGGTCGTGTCGGTGCGAACCGGCCCGATCGGGCCGGTTCCGACTGACAGGTCGGTGCCCGCCGCGGCCCGGGACCACCGGCCGGCCGGCCGCGGCACGCACCCCACCCGGAACGCGAACTGCCCCGGGAGCGCTGCGGCCGGAGCCGCTGCGCTGCCCGGGGCAGCTCAATGGGACGAACCATCCACCGATGGTCGACCTGCTGGCGTTAGCCTCTCGCTCGACCTCACATCGCCCGTCGTGCCCGAAGGCCCGGCGGGCGATGCCGCGTTGTCGGCCCGGTCACCGGTTGCCCGGCCCGTTGCCGTCACGACGCCGTCTCGCCGACCCGGGCAAGCCCGGGCCCTCGATCGGGCCCCGTGAGGACCGCACCGACAGCGAGCCAGTTGGGGTGGCTCACCCTCGCTGCGACCCGTGCCGCCCCGTCCGACCGACCGGCGAACCGGCCGGCCCTCCGAGTTGGCTCGGTGGCATCCGTCCCTGCACCGTCTCCGCTGACGCCGACCTGCCGAAGCGTGGGTCCGGACCGTTTTCCGACCTCCGCCACCCAGAGGTGGCTTCCGTCAGACTCGGCTCCCCGGTCCCGGTCGGCGTTGCGCTGTCCGGTACGGAGGACACATTGCAGAACCGCATCACCCCAGGTCAAGGGGTATTTTGCAATGCACAGGGTTCTCCCCAGAACTTTCCCGTTACGCACAGGGAACGACCGTTCATCCACCGTTCATGCACAGCGATAACCCCAAGCGCGACGCCCGCAGTGGCCCGCCGGACCGTGCGCTGCTACCATCACCCCCCGTGATCGCGCCGACCGCCGCCGCTGCCCGCGCGATCATCATCATTCCGTAGTGCACGTGGCCCAGCCCGCGTGCACGCCGAAGCCGCCCTCGGGGCGGCTTCTTGCGTTCTCGGGTCCGGGTAGGAACAGGAAGGTCCAACCATGACAGAGCCGCGATCCGTCGAGGTGTTCGACACGACGCTGCGCGACGGCCTCCAGGTCGAGGGCGTCAGCGCGACGGTCGAGGACAAGCTGCGCATCGCCGAGCAGCTCGACCACCTCGGCGTCAACTTCATCGAGGGCGGCTGGCCCGGCGCCAACCCGAAGGACATCGAGTTCTTCGCCCGCGCCCAGACCGAGCTGCGCCTCGCCACGAGCACGCTGGTGGCGTTCGGCTCGACCCGCCGGCCCCGCGGCAAGGTCGACGAGGACACCACGCTGCACAACCTCATCGAGGCCGGCACGGCCGCGGTGTGCATCGTCGCCAAGAGCTCCGAGTACCACGTCACCGAGGCGCTGCAGACGACGCTCGACGAGGGGGAGGCGATGATCGCCGACTCCGTCGAGTTCCTCGTCGGTCACGGCCGCCGGGTCCTCGTCGACGCCGAGCACTTCTTCGACGGCTACAAGGCGAACGCCGAGTTCTCCCTCCGCGCCCTCGAGGCGGCGGTCGTCAAGGGCGCCAGCCACCTCGTGCTGTGCGACACCAACGGCGGCTCGCTGCCCCACGAGATCGGCGACATCGTCGGCGCCGTGCGCGCCCACTTCGGCTCGGACGTCATCGTCGGGATCCACTGCCACGACGACACCGGCTGCGCCGTCGCCAACTCGATGGCCGCGGTGCTCGCCGGCGCCGGCCACGTCCAGGGCACGCTGAACGGCCTCGGCGAGCGCACCGGCAACGCCAACCTGACGACGATCATCCCCAACCTGCAGCTGAAGCTCGGCTACACGTGCCTGCCCGACGGCCGCATCGAGCGCCTCACCGCCGTCAGCCACCACGTCGCCGAGCTGCTCAACCGGGCGGTCAACCCGCAGGCCCCGTACGTCGGCTCGTCGGCGTTCGCCCACAAGGCGGGGCTGCACACGAGCGCCATCGCGCGGGCCAAGGACGCCTACGAGCACGTCGACCCGGAGCTCGTCGGCAACGGCACCCGCTTCGTCGTCAGCGAGATGGCGGGACGGGCGACGATCACGATGAAGGCCGCCGAGCTCGGGCTCGAGATGGACGGTCCGGCCGTGAACACGGTGATCGACGACCTCAAGCGCCTCGAGCACGAGGGCTACCACTTCGAGGCCGCCGACGCCTCGCTCGAGCTGCTGATGCGCCGCGCCGCCGGCTGGGAGCACGACTACTTCAAGGTCGAGAGCATGCGGGTCATCACCGACGAGCTGCCGGGCACGGACTTCAGCACCGAGGCGACCGTGAAGGTGTGGGTCGGCGCGGACGGCGACGCGGTGCGCCACGTCTCGACGGCCGAGGGCAACGGCCCGGTCAACGCCATCGACGTGGCGCTGCGGGCCGCCCTCGCCGACGCCTACCCCCAGCTCGGCAGGGTCCACCTCACCGACTTCAAGGTGCGCATCCTCGACGGCGCCGGCGCCACCGGGGCGGTCACCCGGGTGCTGCTCGACGCCACGGACGGCGAGCGTGACTGGACCACGATCGGCGTCAGCACGAACATCATCGAGGCGTCGTGGCGGGCGCTCGAGGAGAGCCTCGTGTACGGCCTCCTGCACGCACCCGCCGCGGTCGGCTGACCCTGGCCGCCATCGACCTCCCGGTCGCCTCCGACCGCCGGGTCGCGGTGCGGGTCACGAACGACGCCCTGCGCCAGATCAGGGGAGGCCACCCCTGGGTCTTCGACGGCTCGGTGACGTCCGTCGGCCACGACGCGATGCCGGGCGACCTCGCCGTGGTCTTCGACGACAAGCGGCGCTTCGTCGCCGTCGGGCTCTACGACCCCACGTCACCGATCCGTGTGCGGGTCCTGCACCACGGTGCCCCGACGACGATCGACGAGGGCTGGTGGCTCGATCGTGTGCAGGCCTCGCTCGAGCGCCGCACCGCGCTGGAGCAGGACCCGCGCACGACCGGCTACCGCATCGTGCACGGCGAGAACGACGGCTTCCCCGGGCTCGTCGTCGATCGCTACGACGACACGCTCGTCGTGAAGGCCTACACCGCGGCGTGGCTACCGCACCTCCGGCCGGTCGTCGATGCCCTCGGGCAGGTCGTCGAGCCGGAGCGGACCGTGCTGCGGCTGGGCCGGTCCGTGCGCGCCGGCGCCCCGGCGTTCGACGGCGTCGCGCTCACCGGCGACCTGCCGCGCCAGCCCGTGCGCTTCCTCGAGCTCGGCCTCATGTTCGAGGCCGACGTCGTCCGGGGCCAGAAGACCGGGCACTTCCTCGACCAGCGCGACAACCGCGTCCGAGTCGGGCGCCTGGCCCACGGTCATCGGGTGCTCGACGTCTTCGTCGTGCACGGGCGGCTTCTCGGTGCACGCCGCCGCCGGCGGCGCCGTCGAGGTGACGAGCGTGGACCAGAGCGCCCCGGCGCTGGAGACGGCGCGGCGGAACATGGCCCACAACGCCGGCCTGGCGTTCGTGCGGACGTGCCGCCACGACGTCGTCGTCTCCGATGCGTTCGCATCGATGGAGCACCTCGTGCGCAGGGGCCGGCGGTTCGACCTCGTCGTCGTCGACCCCCCGTCGTTCGCCTCGCGCCAGGCGAGCGTGCCGGCGGCGCTCCACGGCTACGGCCGGCTCGCCGGCCTCGCCGTGCAGCTCCTCGAGCCGGGCGGCACGCTCGTCCAGGCCTCCTGCTCGAGCCGCGTGTCCGGTGAGGAGCTCGACGACGCGGTGCAGCGAGGGGCGCGGGGCGCCGGCCGGCCGATCGACGTGTTCGATCGCACCGGCCACCCGCCCGACCACCCGATCAGCTTCCCGGAGGGCGCCTACCTGAAGGCGGTCTTCGCGACCGTGCCCTGATCGCTGGCATGATCTGTCCATGGCTGCGCCCAAGTTCGCCCCGGTGACCCCGCTCGACCGGGCCCGCGGCTACGAGTCGCCGGACCACGTGCCCGACGCCTGGCGCGCCGACCGCCCGGCGGAGGTGCAGGGCCGGCAGCCGGTCGGCGCCCGCCTCGGCTACCAGGGCCCCGACCAGGGCTACGCCATCACGCTCGCCGAACGCCTGCGTGCTGAGATCCGCTGCCAAGCGGGCGAGTCCGTCGACGACGCGCTGTCGGGGTGCACGGCGATCGCCATGCGCCGGGCGTCGCTGTACGGGCGGGCGCCCGTGATGCCGGACCTGCGTCTGGCGATCACGATCTGGGGCTTCTTCGACGGCGCTCCGCCGGCCGAGCTCGTCGACCTCCGGCGCGGCGCGTTCGAGGGGGTCGCCAACTCGCTGCACCACTACGAGGAGCGTCGGGCCCTCGTCGACTCGGTCCCCGAGGCGACGCTGCGCCAGACGCCCGACCAGGTGCGGTCCGCGTACCCGGCGTCGTGGCGGACCCTGCTCGGCCGTTGACCCCCGGCGACGGGGCGGCAGCGCGGTGACCACGGCGTGGTCGGCGCCCGTCGACCTGGACAACTGCGCGGCCGAGCCGATCCACGTCCCGGGCGCGATCCAGCCGCACGGCGTGCTGGTGGCCGTGACCGAGCCCGGGCTGCGGGTCGCCGTCGCCTCGGCGAACCTCGCCGACTGGTTCGGGGTCGCGGCCGCCGACGCGATCGGTCGTGACCTGGGGGACGTGATCGGGGCGACCAACCGCGACGTCGTCGACGCGGCGAGGACGTCGGACTGGGTGCAGCGTCGCGACGACGTGCCGTTGACCGCCGGGGTGCGGGCGCTCGTCGCCACGCTCCATCGCGCCGCGCCGTTCCTCGTCGTCGAGGTCGAGGCGGCCGACCAACCCGATCCGCACGCGGCGTCCGTCGTCCGCGAGGCGGCGATGGCGCTGCAACGGTCGTCGACCGTCATCGAGGTGGCGGCGGACGCGGCGCGCTGGATCCGCTCGCTCACCGGGTTCGACCGCGTGATGGTCTACCGCTTCGATGCCGATTGGAACGGCGAGGTGATCGCCGAGGACCGCCGCACCGACCTCAACGCGTTCCTCGGCCTCCACTACCCGGCGACCGACATCCCGGCGCAGGCCCGGGAGCTCTACCGGAGGAACTGGCTGCGGCTGATCCCCGACATCCAGTACGCACCCGTGCCGTTGGTGCCGGATGTCGCGTACGACAGCGCGGCGCCGCTGGACCTCAGCACGTCGACGCTGCGCAGCGTCTCACCGATCCACATCGAGTACCTCGGCAACATGGGCGTCAGCGCGTCGATGTCGGTCTCGATCGTGATCCAGGGCGAGCTCTGGGGCCTCGTCGCCTGTCACCACCACAGCGGTCCGCACCGTCCCGACGTCGGGGCTCGCAACGTGGCCGAGTTCCTCGCCCAGCTGATCTCCCTGCGCATCGCCGAGACGGAGGACGCCGACGTCCGGGCCCGCACGGTCGCCCTCGTCGCGACCGCCGACCGGGTCGCCGAGCTGCTCCAGGCGCAGAGCGTCCCCGACGTGGCCGCCGTCCTGCGCGAGCGTGAGGCCGACGTCCTCGACGTCGTCGGGGCCAACGGAGCCGTCGTGATCACCGAGGGCGGGTGGATCCGTCTCGGACGTCGTGCCCGACGACGACGTGGTGCGCCGCCTGATCCAGGACTGGCCGACCGGGCGCCGCGATCCTGCGCACCGACCGGGTCGGGCTCGCGCCCGCCGCGGCCACGGCCAGCGGGGTGCTGGCCTACCCGCTGACCGACGACCGGCGGGAGGTCGTCATGTGGTTCCGGCCCGAGCTCGTGCGCCAGGTCGACTGGGGTGGCGACCCGCACAACGCCAAGCTCGCTGCCGCCGAGGGCGACGACGTGCGGCTCAGCCCGCGCAAGTCGTTCGACCTGTGGCGCGAGACGGTCCGCGGGCGTGCCGAGCCGTGGCACGAGAGCGAGGTCCGCGCCGCGACGCAGGTTCGGCCGCCACCTCACGGCGGCGCTGTTGCGGCGGCAGCGGCACCACGCCGAGATCGCCATCGATCTGCAGCGGGCGATGCGGCCGGCGAGCCTGCCGACGATCGACGGCTGGACGCTGGACGTCCACGACGAGCCGGCCGGCACCGGGCAGATCGGCGGCGACTGGTTCGACGTGTTCGAGGTCGGCGGCGGCCTGCTGGCCGCGGTCGTCGGCGACGTCGCCGGCCACGGCCTGCGGGCCTCGGCCGAGATGGCGCAGCTGCGCAACAGCCTGCGGGCCTACCTGCTCGACGACCCGACCCCGTCGGGCGCCCTCGAACGCCTCGACCTGCTGATGGCTCGGGTCCTGCCGGGCACGCTCGCCACGGCGGTCTGCGCGGTCATCGACACCGCGAGTGCCGCCGTGCGGCTGTCCCATGCCGGCCACGTGCCGACCATCGTCGGCGCGACGACGGCGGCGTTCGTCCGCCGACGCCGAGGGCGACGTCCTGCTCGGCGTGCGCCCCGGCGCGCGGCGCGAGCAGCACGTCGTGCTGGCACCCGGCGACGCCCTCGTGATGTACTCCGACGGGCTCATCGAGCGCCGCGATCGGCCGATCGACGTCGGGCTCGAGCTCCTGCGGCGCACGGTCGAGGCGGCGCTCGCCGAGCCGGTCGCCACGAACGTGGCGGCCTGGATCGCGGCGCAGCTGCACGACGACCGCCACGTCGACGACACCAGCGTCCTCGTCATCCGCCGCGGCGACTGAGGGCGGCGGTGGCGTCAGGTGACGGCGTGGGCGCGCAGGTCGTCGAGGTCGACGAACTCGAGCGCCGACAGGTGCGTCGCCTCGAGCACGACGGGGCACGCCGCGCCGTCCTCCAGGGCCTCGGCCCAGCGCGCCGCGCACACGCACCACTGGTCGCCGGCGCGCAGGCCGGGGAAGCCGTACTGCGGCATCGGCGTCGACAGGTCGTTGCCGTGGGCGACGGAGAACTCCAGGAACTCGTCGGTGACCACGCAGCAGACGACGTGGAACCCCGGGTCGTCGCCGCGGTTCTCGCAGCAGCCCGAGCGGTAGTACCCGGTCATGCGGGTCCATCGAGCACGGGATCAGCTCGTGGCCGAGGACGTTGCGCTGCTGCATGACGTCATTCTCGTCCAGCGGGGGCGCGGCCCTAGCCTCGAACCCATGCTCGACCCCGCGATCCGCGACCTCGCCAGCACCGGCAAGAACTTCGGCACGATCGCCGTGCAGCTCCCGAACGGGCAGATCGCCAGCCACGTGATGTGGGTCGACGCCAACGACGACGAGCTCCTCGTCAACACCGAGGTCCACCGGGCCAAGTACAAGGCGATCCAGCAGCACCCCGACGTCACGGTCACCGTGTGGGACGCCGCCAACCCGTACCGCTACGCCGAGGTCCGGGGCACGGTCGCCGGTGAGGTGCGGGGCGACCAGGCCCGCGCCCACATCGACACGCTGTCGCAGCGCTACCTCGGCCACGACTACGGGGCGACGATCCAGAGCGAGCGCGTCGTGCTGCGCATCCGCCCCGTCCGCCAGCGCGCGAACGGGCTCTGAGCGATGGCGGACGCGCCGCTCGTCGGCGTCGTCATGGGCTCGGCCAGCGACTGGACGACGATGCACGCCGCGGTGGTCGTCCTCGAGCGCTTCGGCGTCGCCCACGAGGCCCGGGTCGTCAGCGCCCACCGCATGCCCGACGAGATGTTCGCCTACGCCGAGTCGGCCGGTGGGCGCGGCCTGCGGGCGATCATCGCCGGCGCCGGTGGGGCCGCCCACCTGCCGGGGATGCTCGCCGCCAAGACCACCGTGCCGGTGCTCGGCGTGCCGGTGCCGTCGCGGCACCTGCAGGGCCAGGACTCGCTGCTCTCGATCGTGCAGATGCCGGCGGGCATCCCGGTGGCGACGTTCGCCATCGGCGAGGCCGGGGCGACGAACGCGGCGCTGTTCGCCGTCGCCCTGCTGGCGGCCGGTGATGCCGACCTGGCGGCCGCCCTCGCCGCCGACCGGGCGGCCCGCCACGACCACGCCGCGTCGTCGACGCTGCCCCCGCCGGCGTGACCGCACCGGTCGTGCCGCCGGCGACGATCGGCGTCCTCGGCGGCGGCCAGCTCGGCCGCTACACGGTCCTCGCCGCCCGCCTGATGGGCTACGGCACCGTCGTGCTGGAACCGGATCCGGCGGCGCCGGCCGGCCGGGTCGCCGACATCCACGTCGTCGCGCCGTACGCCGACGCCGACGCCCTCGACCGCCTGGCCGGGACGTGCGCGGTGGTCACGACGGAGTTCGAGAACCCGCCGGCGGCGGCGCTCGAGCGGCTCGCCGCCGACGTGCTCGTGGCGCCGTCGGCCGCCGCCGTCGCCGTGGCCCAGGACCGCGAGGCCGAGAAGTCGTTCCTGCGGGATGCCGGGCTGCCGACCGCGCCGTGGGTCGCCGCCGGACCGGGTGCGACGGACGTGGACCTGGACGAGGTGTCGTTCCCGGCGATCGTCAAGACGTCACGGCTCGGCTACGACGGCAAGGGGCAGGTCGCCGTCGACGACCGCGACGCGCTGCGTGCCGCCCTCGACGGGCTCGCGGTGCGCTGCGTCGTCGAGCAGCGCGTCCCGCTCGACCTCGAGATCAGCGTCGTCGTGGCCCGGACTGCCGACGGGCGCACCGTGACCTACCCGGTCGCCGAGAACCACCACGCCGACGGGATCCTCGACCTCACGGTCGTCCCGGCGCGGCTCCCGCCGGAGCGCGCGGCCGAGGCACGGTCCGTCGCGATCCGCATCGCCGAGCGCCTCGACTACGTCGGCGTGCTGGCCGTCGAGCTGTTCCTGAGCGACGGCGCGCTGCTCGTCAACGAGCTCGCGCCGCGGCCGCACAACAGCGGCCACTGGACCCTCGACGCCTGCGTGACGAGCCAGTTCGCCCAGCAGGTGCGCGCCGTGTGCGGTCTCGCCCTCGGCCCGACCGACATCACGGGCGGCGGGGCGGTGGCGATGGTCAACCTGCTCGGCGACGTCTGGGCCGGCGGTCCGCCGGCCTGGGGCGAGGCGCTCGCCGACCCGGATGCCCGGCTGCACCTCTACGGCAAGTCCGAGCCCAGGCCTGGTCGCAAGATGGGCCACCTCACCGTCCTCGGCACGACGCCGGACGAGGTCGTGGCGCGGGCCGTGGCGCTGCGGGCGGCCGTCACACGCTGACGCCGACGAGCTGCCCGATGAGGTAGGTCACGCCGCACGCGACGAGGACGATCAGGACCTGGCGCAGCGCCGAGCGGACGACCGAGCGCGACGCCAGGCGACCGATCAGGGCGCCGACGACGGCCGCGGCGACGACGCCGATGATCACGGAGGCCGCCGTCGCCGCCGCCCCGGTCGCGCCGAGCAGCCACGGCAGGACGGGCAGCAGGGCGCCGAGCAGGAACGCTGCGATCGACGACACGGCGGCCTGGATCGGCGACGCCAGCTTGCGCGGATCGACCCCCAGCTCGGCGCGAGCGTGCACGACGAGCGCCGTCTCCGGCTCCTTCATGACGTCGGTCGCCGCCCGCTCGGCGTCGTCGCGGGACATGCCGTCGGCGACGTACATGTCGGCGAGCTCGGCCGTCTCCGCCATCGTGTTGAGGCGCAGCTCGCGGCGCTCGACGGCGACCTCGCGCTCGATCAGCTCGTTCTGCGCCGACACGCTGATCCACTCACCGGCGGCCATGCTGATCCCGCCGGCGATCGCCCCGGCGATCCCGGCGAGGCGGACGATCCCGGGACCGACGCCGCCGCCGGCGAAGCCGAGGATCAGCGACACGTTGGAGACGAGCCCGTCGCTGACCCCGAACACCGCAGCCCGCGCCGCGCCCCCGGTGACCGAGCGGTGCTGGTGGTGGATCTCGGCCCGCGGCACGCGCCGAACGCTACGTCCGCCACCAGCCAGGTGGCGGGCCATCCGAGTGTTTCGTGAGGGGCCCACCCGCAGCAAACACTCGGATGCCACCGATGGGGCGGGCCGCGCTCCGCTTGTGTCAGCACACGACCCCCGTTTCGACGTGAAACGCTGACACAAGAGGCGGCCTCGTCGCGACAAGCTGCCCCCGCCGCCTCGAGAGCCTCTTCGACGGACCCAGTCGGCGGCATCCGAGTGCTTCGTGAGGGCGTGACCCGCGACGCACTCGGGGGGCACGCTGACGGGCGACCCGCGCATCGGTACGCTCGCCATCGGGCACAGCATCTCTCGACAACGGCGTCGGGAACGGGAGGCCGAGATGGACAGCGGGACGGTTCGCGAGGGGTCGGGGCTCGACGGGGGCAACGCCGTCGCCGAGGCGCTCGGTCGACTGTGTGACATCGCTGCGCTGCGCCAGCCCGACGACCCGCTGCTCGTCCGCTTCCTGCCGCTGTACTACTCCGAGCTCCCGGCCGACGACGTCGACGACCGCAAGCTCGACGACGTCTACGCGGTGGCGTGCGCCCACCTCGCGCTCGGGCGCACCCGCGAGCCGGGCGAGCCGGTGGCGCGGGTGCTGTCCCCCGACCGCGAGCGTGATGGGTGGCACTCGCAGCACTCCGTCGTGCTCGTCGTGACCGACGACATGCCGTTCCTCGTCGACACCATGCGGATGGTGCTCGAACGCCGCGGCCTCGGCGTCCACCTCCTCGTGCACCCGATGCTGCGGGCGGTGCGCGACGAAGCCGACCGGCTCGTCGACGTCGCGCCGGACTCGGTCGACGACGTGGGGACGCTGGAGGCCTGGACGCAGATCGAGATCGACCGCACCGACCGCGCCACGGCAGCGGACGTCGAGGCCGAGATCCTGCGTGCCGTCGCCGACGTGCAGGTCGTCGTCGACGACTTCCCGGCGATGCGCGGCCGGATGGACTCGCTCGCCGGGGTGGCGCCGATCCTGCCGTGGCTCGCGGCCGGCCAGTTCGTCTTCCTGGGCGCCGCCGACTACGACGTCGCGCCGGACGGCGGGCTCACGTTGCGCGAGGGCAGCGAGCTCGGCCTGGCCCGCGGCGACGACCGGGCGCGCGCTCCGCGCCCGATGCCGGCCGGCCGACCGGTGACGATCGCCCGCACCGACGACGTGTCGTCGGTCTTCCGCGACGAGCGCCAGACGGTGGTCGCGGTCGACACGGCCGGCGCCACGGTGCAGACGCGGTTCGTCGGCCTGCTGGCGACGAACGCCTACCGCGTCAGCGTGCTCGACATCCCCGGCGTCGGTGACGCCGTCGCCGACGCCCTCGACCTCAGCCCGGCGCGGATGCACGCCCACACCGGCCGGGCCACCCGCACGGTCCTCGAGAACCTGCCGCGCGACCTCGTGCTTGGAGCTCGAGCCGACCGCCCTGGCGCGGCTGGTGGCGTCGATCGTGGGGCTCCAGGAGCGCCAGCTCGTGCGCGCGTTCGAGGTCCCCGAGCCCGTCGGGCGCTGGGTGACCGTGCTCGTCTACCTGCCCCGCGACCGGTTCACGGCCGAGCTCCCCGACCGCGTCGCCGACGCCGTCGCCCACGCCTACGAGGCCGACCGGCGGACGTTCGAGACGGATGTCGGCGCCAGCTCGCTGGCCCGGATCGCGGTGAGCGTGCGGCGCGGCGAGGCCGCCCGCCCGGTCGACCTCGGCGCCCTGGAGCGAGCCGTCGACGAGCTGTCGACGGCGTGGTCGGACGGGCTGCGGGCGGCCCTCGTCGCCGACGTCGGGGAGGAGCGCGCCCGCACGCTGTTCGACGCCGTCGGCGCCCACGCGCCGGCCGCCTACGTCGCGGCCGTGAGCCCCGACCGCGCGATCAGCGACGTGCGCCGCATCGCCGACCTCCTCGCGTCCGGCGACGAGCTGACCACCTCCCTCGGCCACGACGTCGACGCGCCGCCGGGGGAGTGGCGCTTCCGCGTCTACCGGCGAGGCGCCCCGGCCGCCCTGTCCGAGCTGCTGCCGCTGCTCGACCACCTCGGGTTGCAGGCCCTCGACGAACGGCCGTACACGTTCCGCCTCGCCGCCGACCGGGTCTACGTCTACGACATCGGGGTCCGGGTCGGCACCGACGTCGACCTCGACGAGCCGCGCCGGGCCGCCCTGCAGGATGCGTTCACGGCCCTCCTGGGTGGTTCCGTCGAGAGCGACGGCTACAACCGGCTGGTCCTGCTCGCCGGGCTGAGCGCGCGCGAAGCCTCGCTCGTGCGGGCGTACGGCAAGTACCTGCGCCAGATCGGGTTCGCGTTCAGCCAGGCGTACGTGGAAGCGGCCCTCGCCGGCCACCCGCGCCTCGTCGGCGACCTCGTCGCCCTGTTCCACACCCGCTTCGACCCCACCCGCTACGGCGGCACGCGCAACCCCGAGCGCGACGCCGCGGCCGGGGCGCTCGTCGAGACGATCACGGCCGGGCTCGACGCCATCCCGAGCCTCGACGACGACCGCATCTGCCGGGCCTTCCTCACCCTCGTCAACGCCACGGTGCGCACGAACTACTACCGGGACCGCAGGGCGATCGCCCTCAAGCTCGATCCCGGGGCGATCCCCGAGCTCCCGCTGCCGAAGCCGAAGCACGAGATCTGGGTCTGCGGGCCCCGCGTCGAGGGGGTGCACCTGCGCGGCGGCGCCATCGCCCGCGGCGGGCTGCGCTGGAGCGACCGCCGGGAGGACTTCCGCACCGAGGTCCTCGGCCTGATGAAGGCACAGATGGTCAAGAACGCGGTGATCGTGCCGAACGGCGCGAAGGGCGGCTTCGTCGTCAAGCGCCCGCCCGGTGACCCCGAGGGGCTGCGTGCCGAGGTGGTCGAGTGCTACCGGGCGTTCATCCGCGGCCTGCTCGACCTCACGGACAACCTCGTGAGCTCGGCGGGCAACGCCGGGGGGCCCGGGCAGACCACCGTCGTCCACCCGCCCGCCACGGTGGTCCACGACGGCGACGACACCTACCTCGTCGTCGCCGCCGACAAGGGCACGGCGACGTTCAGTGACATCGCCAACGAGATCGCCATCGAGCACGGGTACTGGCTCGGCGACGCCTTCGCGTCCGGCGGCAGCGCCGGCTACGACCACAAGGCGATGGGCATCACGGCCCGCGGGGCGTGGGAGAGCGTCCGCCGCCACGCCAGCGTGCTCGGCAAGGACGCCGACCGCGACCCGCTCACCGCGGTCGGCATCGGCGACATGTCCGGCGACGTGTTCGGCAACGGGATGCTCCGCTCGCGCGCCCTGCACCTCGTCGCCGCGTTCGATCACCGCCACGTGTTCGTCGACCCGGCGCCCGACCCGGCGGCGGCCTTCGCCGAGCGCGAGCGGTTGTTCCGGCTGCCGCGCTCCAGCTGGGCCGACTACGACGCGGCGCTGATCTCTCCCGGTGGTGGCGTCTACCCGCGGACGCTGAAGTCGATCGAGCTGAGCCCCGAGGCGCGCGCCGTCCTCGGCGCGCCGGACCGCCCGCTCACCCCGAACGAGCTCGTCGTCGACGATCCTGCGAGCGCCGGTCGACCTGCTCTGGAACGGCGGCATCGGCACCTACGTCAAGGCCCGCGCCGAGACCCACGCCGACGTCGGCGACCGTGCCAACGACGGCGTCCGCGTCAACGGCGACGAGCTGCGCTGCCGGATGGTCGGCGAAGGCGGCAACCTCGGGCTCACGCAGCTCGGTCGCGTCGAGTACGCGCTCGGCGGCGGCCTCGTCTACACCGACGCCATCGACAACTCGGCCGGCGTCGACTGCAGCGACCACGAGGTCAACATCAAGATCCTCCTCGACGGGGTGGTCGATGCCGGCGAGCTGACGACGAAGCAGCGCAACGAGGTGCTCGAGTCGATGACGGACGACGTCGCCTCGCTCGTGCTCGCCAACAACGAGGCGCAGACGCTCGCCCTCGTCATCGCCCGTCGCCAGGCCCTCCCCATGGTCAACGTGCACGCGCGCTACATCGACCTCCTCGAGAGCGAGGGCTGGCTCGACCGGGTGCTCGAGTTCCTGCCGACGGACAAGCAGATCGCCGAGCGCCAGGCGGCCGGGGCCGGGTTGCAGGCGCCGGAGCTGGCCGTCCTCATCGCCTACACCAAGAACGCCAACGTCGCCGAGGTCGTCAGGAGCGACCTGCCCGAGGTCGCGCTGCTCGAGCTCGACCTGCTGCGCTACTTCCCGTCCGCGTTGCGGACCAGCTACGCCGGCGCCATCCGCCAGCACCCGCTGCGCCGGGAGATCATCGCCACCCGCCTCGTCAACCAGATGGTCAACCTCTCGGGGATCTCCTTCGACCATCGCATGACGGAGGACACCGGAGCCTCGGTCGTGGACGTGACGCGGGCGTGGCTCGTGGCTCGCGAGGTGCTCGAGTTCCCCTCCCTGTGGGCGGAGATCGATGCCCTTGCCGGGCACATCCCGCTCGACACCCAGCTCGACCTGTTCCTCGACTGCCGGCGGATGGCCGAGCGGGCCGCCCTGTGGCTGCTGCGCCACCGCCGCCCGCCGATCGACGTCGCCGCCGCGGTCGACCAGTTCAAGCCCGGCCTCGGCGAGCTCAGCCGGGTGCTCGAGCCGGTGCTCGTCGGACGGATGGCCGATGTCGTGCACTCCGTCGAGGCGTCGCGGCTCACCGCCGGGGTCCCCGAGCGCCTCGCCGAGCGGGCGACGGTCTGGCCGCTGCTGCACACCGGCTTCGACCTCGTCGAGATCGCCGCCGCCCACGACCTGGCCATCCGCGACGTGGCGGCCGTCGAGTGGGCGATCTTCGACCGGCTCGACCTGGCGTGGCTCTGGGACGGCATCGGCCTGCTGCCGCGCTCGGACCGCTGGCAGACGCAGGCCCGCTCCGCGGTGCGCGACGACATGCTGACCGGGCTGACGGAGCTGACCGGCGCGGTGATCGACAGCGCCGGGGGCTCGGTGGACGTCTGGCTGGAGGCCAACGAGCGCTCCGTCGGCCGGGCCCAGGCGATGTTCCGCGAGATCCGCCGGGCCGAGAGCTACGACCTGACGACGCTGTCGGTGGCCCTGCGCCAGCTGCGCAACCTGGCGCTGACGAGCGTCACGGCCTGACCGGCGGGGCGACGTCCGGGGCCGGCCCGGTGGTGCCCAGCGGTTCGGTCCACACGAGGGCCGTGCCCTCGACCACGACGACGCCGTCCTGGTTGGTGATCGTCGTGCGCAGCGTCGTGATCGGCTTGTCGGCGCGCTGCTCGAGGACCTCGACGGTTGCCGTGATCGTGTCGCCGGGCCGCACCGGCGCGCGGTAGCTCCAATCGGTGTGGAGGAAGACGCTGCCCGGACCGGGCAGGTCCTCGGCCACCACCGCGTTCAGCAGCCCGGTCGTGATGCCGCCCTGCACGACGATGCCGCCGAAGCGCGTCGTGGCCGCCAGCGCGGCGTCGTAGTGCAGCGGGTTGCGATCGCCGGTGAGGTCCGTGAAGCGCGCGATGTCCTCGGATGTCACCGCACGCGTGCGGCTGGCGGTCCGGCCCGTCATCACCGGCTCCCGGTGAGGACGCGAGCGGGGACGCCCGTCGGGACAGCGTCGACGAAGGCCTCGACGGACCACCAGCGCCGGAACGTCGTCGCCCCCACGCTCGCGACGAGGGGCGCGGTCTGGCTGGCATGCGCCCGCAGGGCGGCGATCTTGGCGTCGAGGAGCGGCCCGTCGCACGTGACGACGGCAGCCGCCTCGTCTGTGGGCGTGCACGGGGGATCGACGCCCGGCGGGAAGATGCCGACCTCGGCGTTGAGGTCGCCCCAGCGCTCGTGGAACGACGGCAGCAGGGTCGCGTAGCAGAGCCGGGGCGCTCGCCACCGGGCCTGCCAGACGGCCGTCGTCCACGCCGAGATGGCGATGTGGTCGGGGTGGCCGGTCATGCCGTCGGGTCCGAACGTGAGGATCGTGTCCGGCCGCACGTCGTCGACGATGCGCCCGATGGTCCCGACGGCCGTGGTCGTCGGCACCTCCGCGCACCCGCCGTCGCGGTAGCCCAGCCAGTGGTGCTCGCGGACGCCGACGGCGGCGAGGCTGGCCGCCATCTCGTCGCGTCGCAGGCGGGCGAGGCGTGCCGGCGGCCAGTGCACGGGGTCGTTCGTGCCGTGCTCCCCGAACGTCGCCGTCACGACGACGACCCGCTGGCCGGCCGCGGTGGCCGCCGCCATCAGGCCCGCCGAGAGGAAGGCCTCGTCGTCGGGGTGCGCCCAGATCCCCAGGATGGTGCCGAGCGAGCTGGTGTCGATCGCGCTCATGGCCGGCCCGCTCCGACCGTCGCGGCGGCGCGCCCGGCGAGCTCCTCGAGCTCGTCGTTCATCGCCGTGTTGAGCTGCAGCAGCAGGCCGGGGATCTCGACGTCCGTCCAGCGCATGCCGGCGATCGTGTCGACGACGTCGAACAGTGGCCGCGACAGCCGGTCGCGTGTCCGCTGGTAGTCGGCGAGCGCGGCCGCCTCCGTCAGCGCACCGCTCGCGGTCGCCACGATGGCGGTGGCGAGCAGCTCGGCATCGCGCAGGGCGTCGGTGAGACCGTGGGCCGAGATGGGGTCCTTCCAGTACCCGGCGTCGCCGACGAGCGCCCAGCCCGGTCCCCACGGCCGGCGGAGGTAGCCAGGCCGACCGCCGAAGCTGCGGATGCCCTCGGGAGCACCGGCTGCCGCGAGGCGGGCGGCGAGCTCGGGCGATGCCGCCGCGACGACGTCACGCAGCGCGCCGAGCCCGCCGCGCCCGACACGCTCGGGCGTGGCGGCGCCGAACACGCACGTGCGGCCCTCGTTGGTCGGGATCGCGCCGGCGCACGCGTCGGGGCGGAAGATCCAGTGGTAGCCGTCGACGTCGAGCCCGGTCCAGTAGCCGTACACGACGGCCGTGCGGCCGGTGCCGAGGCGCTCGACGGGTGCCTCCACGGCGCGGGCGACGAAGGACCGGATGCCGTCGGCGCCGACCACCCAACGGGCCCGGTGCAGGGCGCGGGCGCCGTCGGGTCCGACGGCCTCGACGCCGTCGACGCGCCCGGTGTCGTCGCGGCGGATCGCACCGACGGTGACCCCGAAGCGGATCTCGGCGCCGGCGTCGGCGGCCGCGCGCACGAGGATCGGATCGAGGACCGTGCGGCGCGGTGCGTAGAGCGCATCGACGCCGTGCGACGCCTTGATCGTGATCGGGACGACGTCGTCGGCGTAGGTGAACGTGGTCCGGCGGACCGGCGGCGTGCCGGCGTCGATGACGGCGTCGAGCAGCCCCCAGCGGTGCAGCTGGACGACGCCGGTGCGCATCAGGGCGTGGGTCGAGAGCGTGTCGGCACCGGCCTCGCCGCGCTCGACGACGAGCACGTCGAGGCCGGCTCGGGCGAGCAGCAGCGCCGTCGCCGCACCGGCGGCTCGGGCGCCCACGACGACGACGTCGTGGGTGGTGGAGGAGCGGGGAGTGGTCATGGTGCTGGTCGTCCTCTGGTCAGTGGGCGGCCGGCTGCGGGAACCGGTCGACGAGGTGGTGGGTGAGGGCGATGGCGTCGTGGCGGACGCCGTCGATGAAGTTCGAGTCGCGGCGGTGCTGGAAGCGCTGGCCCAGCACGTAGAGGCCGTCGACGGGGGTGACGCCGCGGCGCTGGGCGACCTCGCCGGTGCGGTCCAGGACCGGCACGTGCAGCCACGGTTGGTGGCGGCGGAAGCCGGTGGCCCACAGGACGGTGGTGATGCCGTCGGCGCGGAGGTCGCAGGACGTGCAGCGGTGCGACCGCCGGCACGGGTGCCGGGACGTCGGCCGCGAGCACCTCGCGGGTCAGCCCGTGCTCGGTGATGTGCGCGTCGATCTGACCGAGGAGGCGGCGCAGGCGCTCGTCGGCATCAGCGGTCGTCCGCGCCAGGTCGTCGGCGAACGTGGCCCGGACGCCGTCGATCGCGGTGAGCCGGCCGGTGAGGCGCACACCGAGCGCGTGGAGGGCAGCGAGGTCGACGTCGCGGTGGTCGTCGCGGCCGACGAGCTGGATGGCGCCCTCGGCACGCGAGCGGGTGGGGTCGCTGACGCTGTCGATCGTCGTCGCGAACGTCCCGATGCGGTCGAGCCACCACCAGATGTCCATGCCCCGGTAGCGGCGCGGCGCGCGGCTGTGCCGGCCGACTGCGAGGACGACGTCGCGCCCGGCGCGAGCGAGCTCGTCGGCGAGCTGCACCCCGGTGGCGGCGGCACCGACGACGAGGACGCCGCCGGCCGGCAGGTCCTCGGGCCGCCGGTAGGTGGTCGGCGTGCACTGGCGGATCGACGGGTGCAACCCGGCGGCGATCGCCGGCACGTGTGGCCGGTCGCACCAGCCGGTCGCGAGCACGACGTTGCGCGCCGTCCACGTCACCGCGCCGGCGCGAACGATGAACCCGTGCTCGCCGCGCGTCACGGCGTGCACCTCGCTGTCGTGCTCGATCGGCGCGGCGAACGACGCCGCGTAGTCCGTGAGGTAGGTGGCCAGCTCGCCGGCGGTCATGTAGCCGTCCGGGTGCGGGCCGCGGTAGTGCCACCCGGGGAGCCGGCTGGCCCAGTTCGGCGTGAGCAGGCGGAGGGAGTCCCAGCGCTCGGTGTGCCAGCGCTCGGCGGTGCGGCCGCGCTCGAGCACGACGTGGTCGGCGCCGACCTCGGTGAGGCAGCGGCTCATGGCCAGGCCGGCCTGGCCGGCGCCGATGACGAGGGTGTGGGTGGAGGGCATTGGTCTGGTGCTTCCTGGATCGGGCGGCGCGGCCCGAGATACGGGCCGCGCCGAACGGGACGATCAGCCGGCGTCGACGGAGATGGCGACGGGCACGCCGTTCGTCAGCACGTCGAAGACGGCCGAGCGGAGGCGGGACTGCTCGACGACCTTGGCGAGCTTCTCCGGGTCGTCGCCGCGCAGGACGAAGCTGACGCGGATCTGCTCGTAGCCGTTGCGCACGTCCTTCGACAGGCCGAGGATCCCGTTGAGGTCGATGTCGCCCTCGACGGTCGACTGCACGGAGTCGAGGTGCACACCGCGAGCCGCCGCGATGTTGGCGATGCCGGCCGTGAGGCAGGCGGCGAGGGCGTGGAGCAGGAACTCCACAGGCGTCGGGCCGTTGTCCGAGCCCACGAGCACGGGCGGGTGGTCGGCGTCGTAGGTGAACGGCTGGTGGTGCTCCATCTCCTGCATCGCGCCGTGGAACCCGTGGATCGTCGAGCGGTTGTGCGTGCCGCTGATCCACGTGTTGGTGGCGCGGAACTGGAACTCGGCGATCTTCGGGTTCTCCCGGACCGCGTCGAGCGTGGCGAACAAGGTCGCCGTGTCGACGCCGTTGCGGATCGGGTCGTCGGTGATGGTCATGTCGGTGTCTCCTCGGAGAGGTGGTTGGTGGGGACGAGGCGAACGTAGAGACGGGTCCTTCTCTGGACCTTCCCTCGGTCACCGGACGCGGACGTCTCGGCTGCGGGGGCAGGGAAGGGTCGGGGAAGACGCCGGCCCGACGATCGGCTGCACCCCCACCCAGGAGCGACCGATGTACCCCTTGCTGACCCTCGAGCTGATGCGCCAGGCCGCGGCCATCGACCGCACGCGCCGTGCGGCGCCGCCCCGAACCTCGCGGCGCAGGCGCCGCCGCCGCGCGCCATGACCGCCGCGGCCGAGGTGGCACCCGTCACCGTCAGCACCACGGCGACGCGCGACGGGGTCGTGGCGATGGTCCCGTTCGTCGTCGGGTACTCGCCGTTCGCCCTCTCCATCGGCGCCGCCGTCGCGGCACACGGCGATCGGCTCGCCGGCTGGTCGGGCAGCTGGCTGGTGTACGGCGGCAGCGCCCACCTGGCGACGTTGCAGACGCTCGACTCGTCCGGGCTGCTGCTCGCCATCCTCGCCGGCGTCGTCGTCAACCTGCGCCTCGTCGTCTACAGCGCGTCGCTCGCCCGGCGCTGGACGGCGCAGCCGCTCTGGTTCCGGCTGCTGGCCGCGCCCCTGATCATCGACCCGACCTGGGCCGTGGCCGACGCCGCTGACGGCAGCGCGTCACCGGCCGCGCAACGGCGCTTCTTCCTCGCCGCCGGATTGACCCTGGGAGCGGGGTGGTCGGCACTGATCGCGGTCGGCGCCGTGCTCGGCACCCGCGTCCACGGTGACCACCTCGCCGTGGCCGTCCCGCTGTGCCTGGCCGTCCTCGTCGGCCCGCACCTGCGACGGGGCGACACCCGGTCGGTGTGCGCCGTCGCCGCCGCGGTGGCCCTCCTCGGGCGTGATCTGCCCGCCGGATCGGGCCTGGTCCTCGCGGTGCTCGCCGGGTGCGCGGCCGGTGCCATGCCGAGGCGGTCGCGATGAGGACCGCGCTGGCGATCGCAGCGGTCGGCGCGCTCAGCTACGTGCTGCGCGTGACGCCGCTCGTGGCCATCGGCCGGGTGGCCGTCGGACCCCGGCTCGACCGCGCCATCCGCCACGCCGGCGCGGCAGCGGTCACCGCGCTGTTCGTCGGCGCCGTCGTCCACGGCGGTGGTGCCGCTCCCCGGCCGGCGGTCCTCGTCGCAGCCGGCGGGGCGCTGTGGGTCGCCACGCGGGGCGCCCCGATGCTGCGTGTCGTGCTCACCGGCGCCGGCATCTACGTCGCGCTGTGCGTCGGCGCGGCGGTCTGGTAGGGCCCCGTCCCGTCAGGCCTCGTCGCGGCGGTGGGCGATCTGGAACACGTTGCCGAACGGGTCGCGCACCATCGCCCGGCGGTCGCCGTAGGGGGTGTCGAGCGGGGCCTCGATCGTCGTCGCCCCGGCTGCGGTGGCTCGCTGCGTACGTCTCCTCGGCGTCGTCCACGTAGACGTACAGGAACGCCGGGAAGAGGTCGCGCGCGCCGGCCTCGGCGATCATGATCAGCGAGTCGCCGATCCGCAGCTCGGCCGGTCGCCCGGCGACGACGTCGCCCGTGGCGCCGAACGTCGCCCGCAGGAACGCGACCTGGGCGTCGAGGTCGGCGACGACGATGCGGCTGGTCAGGGTGTGGTAGCCGGCGGGCCGGCGGCCGGTGGACACGGCGTGCACCTTCGCGCACCACGGGGGGGTGCACGTCCGGGATCGAGCCGCGCGCCGCCGCTGCCCGGCTCGTCGGGGACCGCACCGATAGCGTGATCGGCTCATGGCTGCCGGCCCGCGCTACCGCATCGCTCCGTCTCCCACGGGCTTCTTCCACGTCGGCGGGGCGCGCACGGCGCTGTTCAACTGGGCGCTCGCCCGCCAGAGCGGCGGCACGTTCGTGCTGCGCATCGAGGACACCGACGAGGCCCGCAACCGCCCGGAGTGGACGCAGGGGATCATCGATGCCCTGGCCTGGCTGGGCATCGGCGCCGACGACCCGGCGTTCGAGGGTCCGTACTTCCAGAGCGCCAACGCCGGCGCCCACGTCGCTGCGGCGGAGCGGCTGTACCAGGACGGACGGGCGTACTACTGCGACCTGACCGGCGAGCAGGTGCAGGAGCGGTCCAAGGCATCCGGTCGGCAGGGCTACGACGGCTACTCGCGCGATCGCGGGCTCGGCCCGGGGCCGGGGCGGGTGTTGCGCTTCCGCGTCCCCGACGGCACGACCGTCGTCCACGACGTCATCCGCGGTGAGGTCGAGTTCGCCAACGACACGATCGAGGACTTCGTCCTGCTGCGCTCCAACGGCACCCCGATCTTCGTGCTGGCCAACGTCGTCGACGACATCGAGATGGGGATCACCCACGTCGTCCGCGGCGACGAGCACCTCCCGAACACGCCCAAGCAGCAGCTCCTGTGGGAGGCGCTCGGCCGCGAGGTGCCGGTCTGGGCGCACGTGCCGGTGCTCGTCAACGAGAGCCGCAAGAAGCTGTCGAAGCGGCGCGACAAGGTGGCCCTCGAGAGCTACCGCGACGAGGGCTACCTCGCCGCGGCGATGGTGAACTACCTGATGACGCTCGGCTGGGCGCCGAAGGGCGACACCGAGATCGTCCCGTGGGACGTCATCGAGCGTGAGTTCCGCCTCGCCGACGTCACCCACTCGCCGGCGTTCTTCGACCTCAAGAAGCTCGCCGCGTTCAACGGCGACTACATCCGGGCCCTGCCGCTCGACGAGTTCGTCGCCGCGTGCGCGCCGTGGATCCCGCCGGAGTGGGACCGCGAGCGCTTCGCCCGCATCGCGCCGGAGCTGCAGACGCGTTCACAGACCCTGGCCGACGCCCCCGCGCAGGTCGACTTCCTGTTCCTCGACGAGCCCGTCATCGACCAGGCGTCATGGGACAAGGCGATGGGCCAGCCGTGGGCGGGCAAGCTCCTCGACGCGGTGATCGCCGCCTACGCGACGGCGCCGTGGACGAAGGAGTCGCTGGAGGCCGAGTGGAAGGCCGTGGCCGACTCGCTCGAGGTCAAGTACCGCGTGGCCCAGGGCCCGGTGCGCGTGCCCATCACCGGCCGGCTCGTCGGGCCGCCCCTGTTCGAGTCGCTCGTCGAGCTCGGTCGGGACGAGACGCTGCGCCGCCTGCGCGTCGGGCGGGAGAAGGTCGCGGGCTGACCGTGGCGATGCGGTTCGAAGGATCGTCGGGCGCCCGGAGCTCGACGACGACCGACGACACGCCGGTCGGGATGATCCGGCCGCTGGCCGAGGGCGCCCCGCGGTCACGGTCGCGATCGCGACGGCGCCTGCGTGGTGTGGCGCCGCGGACGCGTCGGCGCGGGGTCCGACGGGCGGTGCGCGCCGGCCTGCTCCTGCTCGCGGCCGTGGTCGTCTACCTCGGCGTCAGCTTCTACCAGGTGTGGTCGACCGGGCGCAGCGACCATGCCGGCCCGGTCGACGCGATCGTCGTGATGGGCGCCGCGCAGTACGACGGGACGCCGTCGCCGCAGCTCGCCGCCCGGCTCGACCACGTCGCCGAGCTGTGGCCGACCGGCCAGGCCCCGCTCGTCGTCGTGACCGGCGGCAACCAGCCGGGCGACCGCTTCACGGAGGCCGCCGCGTCGGCTGCCTACCTCGAGGAGCACGGCGTGCCGTCGTCGGCGATCCTGCTCGAGGACCAGGGCACGAACAGCTTCGAGTCGCTGCAGGGCGTGGCCGCGCTCCTCGCCTCGCGTGGGCTCGACGAGGTGCTCATCGTGACCGACCCCTACCACGCCCTGCGCAGCCGGCTGATCGCCGGCGAGGTCGGGCTCGACGCCCACGTCTCACCGACGCCGACGAGCGTCGTGCACGGCGCCGAGCAGACCACGCCGGGAGCTGCAGGAGGCGGCGGGCGTCGCCCTCGGCCGGCTCATCGGCTTCGAACACATCTGACCGCCCACCGGCACGCGCCGCTACACTGCCGAACCGCTCCGTGGGGAGTGGTGTAACTGGCAACACGGCAGATTCTGGTTCTGTAGTTAGGGGTTCGATTCCTCTCTCCCCAGCTCAGGTGCCCCCGCTGCGGCGGGGGCGCTTCCCGTTTTCGACACCGCCGCCCGCCGGCCCATCCGAGCGTTTCGTGCGGGTGGCCCCCTCACGAAACACTCGGATGCCGGGCGTCGAGGACGCTCAGGCCGGTGCGCTGCCGTTCGTCGACGGCGCCCTGCGCCGGCCCCATGCAGTGACGAGCGGCGGGGTGGCGATCTCGATGGTGCCGGCGTCGAGGGCGGCGAGGTGGCGCTCGATGTCGTCGCCGAGGCCGAGGGCGGTCAGCCCGTCGCGGAGCACCACGGTGTTGGCCCGCTCGAGCCGGCGCGTCGCCGGGACGGCGAGCGGCGAGTACGCCTCGGCGCCGACGTCGGACAGGCCGAGGGCGACGAGCCGCTTGCGCAGCGTGCGGCCGAGCACCGGGTCGACGCCCCGGCCGAGCAGCAGCTCGATGAACCCTGCCCGCACCCGGTTGGCGCGGTCCTCCTCCTCGGTGGCCGCGTCCGGACAGGCCCGCGGCTGGATCGACATGTCGAAGTCCTCGACGACGAGCCAGCCGCCCGGTCGCAGGGCGGCCGCCATCCGCCGCAGCGCCTCGGCGCGCCGGGGCACCCCGGTGAGCACGAGGCGGACGTGCACGAGGTCGAAGCCGCCGGCGGGTGGGGCATCCGCGGCGACGTCGTGACGGCGCACCTCGAACGGGACGTCCGGCGGCATCCCCGCGACGTCGATGTCCGTGGCCAGCACGCGGCCGCCCGCCCCGACGCGGGCGGCGAGCCAGGCGGGCAACCGCGGCCCGCCGGCGCCGACCTCCCAGCACGCCCAGCCGGCGCCGAGCCCGAGGGCCAGCAGCCGGCGCTGCGTCCAGTCGTCGAACGTGTCCGCCAGGGCGGCGACGCAGTCGCCGATCTCGCGGGCCCGGTCGTCGAGCAGGTGGCGCTCGCTCATCGGGCGACCGCCGTGCGCCCGGCCACGCGGCCCCAGGCCTGCACGGTCATCGCCCGCACGACCACCGTGTCGGGGCGGGCGAGGTGGGCGGCCACGGCGTCGACCAGGCGGTCGAGCTCGTCGGCGGGCGTGATGCCGTCGAGCAGGCGCTCTCGGAACCGCGCCGCGAACGTCAGCAGCAGGCGCTGGTACGGCTGGCCGGTGCCGTCGATGCCGGCCGACGCCACCGCGGTGACCTCGCGGAGCCCGGCCGCTCGCAGCAGCGCCGGCAGGCGCCGCCCGATGCAGGGATCGAGGCCTCGGGAGTGCCAGAGGCGCGTCAGGACGTCCCGCAGTTCGGTCCACTCCGGGAGCGCCGGCTCGCACTGCCAGCTCAGCCAGTCGACCTCCTGGACCGCCACCGTGCCCGAGGGGCGCACGATCGCCGCGGCCTCGCGCAGCACGGCGGCGGGGTCCGGCACGTTGACGAGCAGGAGGCGGACGTGGGCGAGGTCGTACGAGTCGCGGGCGAGGCCGGTGTCGGTGGCGTCGCCGAGCACGACGCGGACGTTGCCGAGCGCGGCGCACGTGCGGGCGGCGTCGGCGAGCATCGCCGGGTGGCGGTCGAGTCCGGTGACCTCGCCGTGCGGCCCGACGCGCGCCGACAGGAGGGGCAGGATCCCGATCGGCCCGCACCCGATGTCGACGACGTCGCCGCCGACGGGGATGTCGAGGCGGTCGAGCAGCGCCCGGGCCTCATCCGTCCAGCAGCGCGGCCTGGGCCACCAGCCGTCGTCGTTCCTCCTCGGCATCGCCGAGCATGTACTCCGCTGGCGCGGTCGTGATCGCGGTGGCCATGACGTCAGTGATGGCACGACACGTCGCCGGAAGTCCTGGAGAACGCGGGGAGATCCGCTGGAATCGCGGGTGCCGCCGGGTCGGCGCCGGGCGGTGGGAGTCGGCGAGACGCGCTGCTAGCGTGGCGGACCGCTGCTCGGCCCGTTCGTCTAGAGGCCTAGGACACCACCCTCTCAAGGTGGCGGCACGGGTTCGAATCCCGTACGGGCTGCCAAGGAAGACCAGGTCAGAGGCACTCTCCGGAGTGCCTCTGACGGTTCTCCGGCCCGCCTGCCGATCCCGTGCCGATCTGTTGATCGGAGGATGTGGTGAAGGGCGTCATGCGGGTCCGAGACGGTGCGTGGCGGCACGCGTGAGGCCCAGCGAGTGCTCGCGCAGATGATCACCGACACCGCACTCGGGTTGAGCGCGCGCACCTCGGCCTCGATCGGCGAATGAGGTGGGTCCGGGCCGAACTTGGGCCACCGGCACGAGACCGTCGGGGAGAGGCCGGCGTTGATCGGCGCGGTCACGAGCCCCGCACGGTGACGACCAGAACGGAGACCAGTGAATGCTGACATCGCCGCGCGACGACGTTCGACGCGGGACGAGTGCCAGCTCGGCGGGCAGCATCGAGGTCATGGGATCCTGCTGGCTGCCGTCACCGAGGCGACGGCGCAACGCTTTGCTCTCCACACGATGAGCGCCGTGGTGATGGTCGCTGATCAGCTTCCTGTGCGGTCGCGCGACCGTGCGCCAACCTGTCCCTGCGTCACGCGTGTGCGGGCGTTACCGCTGCGATTTGGCGCGGTCGGGAAATTTGTCGGGGACGAGGTTCAGCTCGATGCCATGTTCCAGCCAGGCCTTGGCGCCGGCCAGCGTGTACGCGAAACCTTCCGTGGCGCTCACGGCCTGTTCTGCGAGCTCGTCCGGTTCGCCGGCGAAGCCCGAGTCCTCGATCGTGACGTACGTGGTGCCGTCACTGCGATCCGTGAAGGTCCACTCCACCCGCTCCCGGGCCTGATAGCCCGACCACGTGATGACGATGCGCTCGTCCGGGACCACCTCGATGACCTCGACATCAGAGTGCACGTCGTACATCTCCCACCCCCACCTGACCCGGTCGTGCTGATCGAGACGACCCGTGCTCTTGGTGAACCAAAACCTCGTCGTCACCGACGGGTCCACGAAGGCCTCGTACACGTCGTGGACAGGGCGCCGGATGAGCATCGACGTCTTCGCTGTGGGTGCGATCTTCGTCTGCATCGCTGCTGCTCCTTTCAGGCCGCGCGAAACCAGTCGCTTCGCCTACCCCGTTCCCGACGAGTGCGAACCGGTCATCAGCGCCAGGATCCTCGCCGCGCCTGGCGCGTCAATAGCTCACGTTCGGGGACGAGAGATCGTGTTGTGCCGGCCGGCGGCGGGGCCCAGTGCGGCGACCACCGGTGCACCAACGTGACCGTCCGCTCGGACGTGCCTGAGCTCATCGATGTCGGCGTGACGGACTACGACGCCGAACGGGTCGACCGGGTCGCGCTTCTCGAACTTGGCCACGCCCTCGGTCTCGGTCACGCCGAACCTCTTGAGCAGACCGACGACTCGATGGGATCGGATGGAGTGTTCCCGAACCCGACACGACGCCGGTGCTCTCGACGTGCGACCTGAAAGCCCTCGCTGTGGTCTACGCGTGGGCGGTGGCAGGCGTTGGTCCGTACCCGTCGCCCGAAACGTGGGTCACGTGCGACGACGGTGGTGACGGCAGGGTCCGATCGGTCCGGACGCCGAGCGCGAGGTGCGTCGCCCCGCTCGGGTGACGGCGGACCGCGGAGGCACCGGCTCCCAGCCATGCACCACCGGGGCCGCGAACGGCGGGAGCGACCGGTGACACTGCCATTGGCGGCCGCCGCGTGGACCGCAGCCAGCGAGTGGGGATGGAGCCACTCGTCGTGCCAGCGCCGTGTCGATCGGCTTCGTCGACCCATTGACGGGTGCCGACCGGCGAACGGTCGAGCGGTACCGTCGCTCGGGTGCCACCGGAGCGCGAGCGGCTGGTCATGTACGGGGCGCCGAGTGACGGCTCACCGCTCGAGTGGGAGTGGGTCGACGGGCAGCTGCGGACGGCGGGCACCTACTGGGTCGTGACGAACGGTGATCGGCGTCCGCACCCGCGACCGGTCTGGGGTGTGTGGCAGGACGAGCTGCTGCACCTCAGCATCGGCAGTCCGGTGATCTCCCGTCTCCTTCGACGCGACACCGACGTCGTCGTCCACCTCGACAGCGGCGTGGACGTCGTGGTGGTCGAAGGATCGGTCGCCGGGCCGTCCGACGATGCCCTCGTGCTCGGCGTGTACGACGAGAAGTACGACTGGAGCTACACCGTCGACGAGTACGGCCCGCTGACCCGCATCGCGCCCCGCGTCGTCATGGCGTGGCGCTCGGCGGGTTGGGCCGGCCGCGACGGCTTCCAGCAGGCGAGCCGCTGGCGGTTCTGACCGGGCGGTCGCCGGGTACTCGATGGCATCTGATGGAGGTGATCCAAGATGGCTGATCTGTCCGCCAAGAAGCGAGAGAAGCTGCCGGCCAAGGACTTCGGTCTGCCGGAGAAGGCCCGCACGAAGGACGACAAGAAGGAATCCGGCAACTACCCGATGCCGGACAAGGCCCATGCCCGCAACGCCAAGGCGCGGGCAGCACAACAGCGCAAGGCCGGCAACCTGACCAAGTCCGAGGAGGAGCGGATCGACCGCAAGGCCGACAAGAAGCTCAAGAGCTGACCGGGCGACGAGCTGTGAGCTGAGCAAGCAGACCTCCGCCGTCTGCGCTCACCGTTGCCGCAGCCGTCTCCGACCGCCCGTCCACTGGCCGATTGGCTCAGGCGACGGCGGGGCGTCGTCGGTCGTGCCAGCTGACGGGGCGTGGGTACCAGGCTCGTAGGCCGGGTGGGGGGGCGAATGGTCGCCAGTCTTGTTCGGGCTGCCCGAGTCGGTCGAGGATGGCGAGGAGGACGGCTGGGTTGATCGCCATGCCGATGTGGGAGCCACGGACCTCGATGTTCTCGGCGGTCTCGCGTACGGTGTCGATGCAGGTTTGCCATGGCGCGACGCCGTCGGTGCGCGAGTAGATCGATGTTGCCGGGACGAGCAGTGGAGGGCGGTCCTGTTCGCGCCGGTCTGCCAGGGCCAAGTCGCCGTTGTGGAGGTGTTGGAGGTGCTTCCACGCCTGTGGTGGGACGCTGCTGCGATCGCCTTCGACCATCCGGTATGGGCTGCCCAGCGTGATCACTTGTCGCACGGCGGCCGGTTGTTCGTGGGCGAACAGGCGGGCGAACACGCCGCCCAAGCTCTGCCCGATGAGCGTCACGGTCGTGCCGTGTTCACGGTGCAGGGCCGCGATGCGGTGCCGGACACCCTGCACGGCGTGTGCGGTCGGACCGATGTTGCGACCGAGGCGCCAGGCGTGGACCCAGTAGCCCTGGCCGCGCAGTGTCCAACGAAGCGGTGCCGTGGAGCTGTCGTCGGCGCCGAACCCGGGCAGGATCAGCACCGGGTGCTGGTCACCGGCACCCGCCAGTCGTAGCAGCGGCCGCAGCGCCCAGAAGCCGGAGGCCTCCAACGGCAGCCACATGCCCTCGAGTGCCCGCAGCGCCGGCCGCGGCGGGCGGATCGGCCTCGTGGCGGTGGACCCCGGATCTTGTCGCGGGCCCGGCACCTGTTCGGTCATCGCCACCGACACTAGGTCCCGGGGGACGCTCGGCTCGTGACCAAGCCATCGCCCGCACGATGTGTCGGATCGCGCCGGGGGCGACACCGGACGGCCGTGGGCGACGACCGGTCGGCGGCGGGCGTGTCGGGCGTTAGGGTCGCCGCCAACACGACGATCGGGGGATCGTGGAACAGCTCTCGGGACTCGACGCGACGTTTCTCTACATGGAATCGTCGACGAACTACGGCCATGTCGGCGGCGTGCAGATCTTCGCCAACGCGCCGACACCGCATTGGCGCACGCCGCAGGAGGAGGCCGCCCACACCGAGTACTTGTACAGCCTGGCGACCTACACCCGGCGCCGGCTGGTCGAGGTGCCGTTCGGGCTCGATCACCCGTACTGGATCGAGGACCCGGCGTTCGACCGTGAGTTCCATGAGCGCTTCATCGCCGTGCCGGCGCCCGGCACCGATCGCCAGCTCGAGCAGGTCGTGTCGCGCATCGTGGCACGGCCACTGGACCGGTCACGGCCGCTGTGGGAGGTGTACCTCATCGAAGGCGTCGACGAGGGCCGCAAGTTCGCCCTCTACTCCAAGACCCATCACTGTGCGATCGACGGGGCGTCGGGCACCCAGCTCGCCCTGGCGACCATGCAGCTGACCCCGGAACCCGTCAACCACCCGGCACCGGCCACGCCATGGCAGCCGGAGCGGGTGCCCACGCAAGCCGAGATGCTGGCCCGCGGCCTCGCCGCGACCGCCCAGCGCCCGGCCAAGCTCCTCGGCGTGCAGCGCCGCGCCATCCGCCAGACCGTCAACGGGCTGCGCCGCAGCAGCGGCGGACCACCGGTGCGGGAACGGGTCCCGGCGCTGCTCAACCAGCTGCGCACACAAGCGCCGCGCACCGTGTTCAACCAGCGCATCGGCCAGCACCGCCGCTTCGCCTTCGGGTCCACATCGCTGGCCGAGGCGCGCACCATCAAGACGGCCTTCGACTGCACCGTCAACGATGTCGTCTTGGCGACGTGCGCCGGCATGTTGCGAACCTGGCTGCGCGAGAGGGATCTGCTGCCGGCCCAACCGTTGGTGGCCATGGTCCCGGTGTCGGTGCGCAGCGAGGAACACGGGTCGTCGCTCGGCAACCAGGTGTCGGGCATGGCTGCGGTGTTGCACACCGACGAACCTGACCCGACGGCGCGGATCGCCAAGATCTCGGCGTCGATGCGCGACCAGAAGATGCTGCAAGCCGCCCTGCCCGTCCACGCCCAACTGGAGATGCTGACCCACCTCCCGGCCGCCGCCATGGAACAAGCCATGCGCCTCGTGTTCGGCACCCGCCTCAGCGAACGGATGATCCCGTTCAACCTCACCATCTCCAACGTGCCCGGCCCGCAGATGCCGCTGTACCTCGACGGCGCCGAGCAACTCGCCAGCTACCCATACTCGACGATCACCGACGGCATGGCCCTCAACATCACCGTCACCTCCTACAACGGACACCTCGACTGGGGCATCGTCGTGGACCGCGACATCGTCGACGACGCCTGGCCCCTCTACGACGGCCTCGTCACCGCCCAAGCCGAGCTCCTCGAACTCGCCACCCCCACACGTGCCACATCAACTCGACGACCCAACGCCCCACCCCGACCCTCCACCACCCGCACCAAACGACTCCGCGCCGTCGCGTCCTGACATCACCACCGCCGTGACGCCGACAGGAGCGTGGCAACGCCCATGTTTGCAGTCGTGTGCCGGTCGCAGAATTGATCGAGGGCCGCGACGTGGCCCGGAGCCTCGGACAGACGAGGGAAGGACACGACGAGGAGATCGACTGCAGTCGAGTTCCCGTCCGCGTCAGACCGGGCCGTCGCCGCCGTCAGGATCGTCGATGGCGCGCTCGAGCAGCGCGGTCTTCTCGGGGTCGTCGAACATGGCGCCGGCCTCCTCCATCTCCTCCACGTCGACATCGCCGTCGCCTTCCTCAGCACCCGAGTACTCGTGGCGCGTCTCGTCGAACGACGTCTCGTCGCGCTCAGCGGACTCGTCGGAGATCTCATCGGCGTCGGACAGCGCGAGCTCCTCGTCGATCCCGGCCGCCTCCGCTTCGTCTCGTTCGACGCCCTCTTCGTACTCGTCGAGCTCGTCGCTCATCGTCGCCCCCCGTGTCACACGAGCGCCGGCAGCCAGCCGAGTCTCACCGTACTCGCACTCGCGTCGACCGAGCACCGAGGCGTCCCAGGACGAACGTATCCGAGAGACGCTGCTCGGTCGCCCGTCCGCTGGCTCGGCGACCGGCCTGCTCCAGCTCGATCACGATGTCGCGGCGGGTATGCCATCACTCGGTGATGCTCCGCCTTGCAGGCTTCGCCTCGAACTCCCCGACGACGACGACGAGGACGGGTGCGGCGCCCTCGTCGTCGTCGAGGTGATCCACCGCCTCGGTGGTCGTCTCCACGACCTCGTCGAACGCGACCGACATCGTTCCTGCTGCGGGTCCTAGCGGACGAACACGGTGCCGTCTCGGTCGACGAGCACACCGCGACCGAGTGGCAGCACCCTTGTCATCAGGCGGTAGCCCGCATCGAAACCGGGGATCCTCGCGAAGAAGCCCTGCGGGCCTCGCGTCATCTGGCCGGTCGCAACGTCGTACTTGGCGCCATGCCACGGACAGACCAAGCAACCCGCCCGGTCAACCGATCCATTGGCGAGATCGGCTCCGAGATGCCGCCAACGGCGAGTCACCGCGAACAGCTCATCGCCGGCGTTGCCGACCGCGTACCGTCCAGCACCGCGGACAGTCCCCGGCACCAGCTCGGCGGCGGGCCCAACCTCGATCTCTCGTGCCATCGCCCCTCCCACAGTCGCTCCCTGCACCGTAGCCAGGACCTGCGGTACTTGGCCGTCGACCCCATCGACGACCATGACCGCTTGCCGACCGCTGCGGCGACGGTAGAGCCGTGTCCGCGGCGCCCCGGTGGTGCTCGCTCGTCGATGGCACGATCGCGCGCAACATGCCTCACGATTCGTCGAATGCAGATGTGACCGCCGGGACGACGGTTGCAATCCGGGTGATTCGCCACCACGAGACCAACCCCCAGGGCTCGTCCGCGCCCGTGCGAGCACGACCGTCGCCCGCTCGGATGGGGAGGTGTGTGTGATTGACGAGCACTGGCCCGAGGCCCGGGCGCGCTGGTGGAGGATCTCGGTACCGCCGTCGAGGCGCGGCAGCGGGCACCTTTTCGCGAGGACGGGCGCGGAATTCGCACTGTGCAGAACTGTGGACGGGTTCAGTTCGGCGCGGTGGCATCCGGGCTCACGACTGGGAGGTTGAGCAGGCCGGTTTCGTCGGAGCTGGTCTCGTGCGACGGCCGCGGACGCCGACCTGCTCACTGTCCTGCTCTGCGGTCGATGTGCCAACGGGCTCGACAACCAGCCGCCGCTGATCGTCGACGAGCTCACCGCGAGTGCTCTCAGGGGTGTTGCGTTTCGACACGATCCTTGGCGATCACTGCGACTGCGCGCCCGACGATCGCAATCAGGCTGACGCCGGTCATCTCTGGTCGTCGTGGTATGCCGAGCGGCCCTGGTCGGGGTCGATGGTGGCGCCGCGACGGGCATCCTGCTCCGCCTTGCCGCCGGCCTGCTCGTCGAACGCGGTCTCGGCAGCGTCCTCGCCAAGCTCGGCACTCAGGCGGTCTGCGAGCTCGGCGTCTCGATCGGCGCTCTGGCCGAACCAGTCCTCCACGCGGCTGTCGGTGCCGGTTCGGGTTGCTTGGCGTCGTCGCTGGTGGGCATGGGGACCTCCTCGTTCGGTTCGCCGCTACCCGTTCGCGCCGAGGCGAAGCCGTCCACTGGTGCTTCCGTGGAGGATCCTGCCGTCCCTGCGTGGCGACGTCGGGGCTGTCACCGGACCTCGAGCGCGCCGCGCGGGCGCTCAGGGTTCGAACAGGATCTTGATGGCGCCGTCGCGCTTGGCCTGGAACATCGCGTAGGCGTCGCCGGCCTGGGCGAGCGGGAGGCGGTGGGTGGCGAAGGCGTCCACGCCGAGCGGGTCGTCATCGCGGGTGAGCAGGGGCAGGATGTCGTCGGTCCAGCGCCGCACGTTGGCCTGACCCATGCGGATGGCGATCTGCTTGTCGAACATCGTGAGCATCGGCAGCGGATCGGTCATGCCGCCGTACACACCGACGATCGAGATCGTGCCGCCGCGACGGACGAGGTCGATGGCGGTGTGCAGCGCGGCGAGGCGGTCGACACC
>CAVVSE010000013.1:0-172983 GCA_963750905.1 uncultured Acidimicrobiia bacterium | reverse complement strand
CGGCGGCGGCCAGCGCCGCCTCGTGCAGGGCGTCGCCCTCGTCCGGGGGCATGAAGCCCTTCGCCGCCACGGCGTGCGCCCGCCAGTCATCCGTCACGCCGGCAGCGTACGGGTGGCCGACGGCGGCGCCGCGCGAGGATGGCCCGGTGCAAGCGGCCCTCGACGAGCTCGTGACCCTGCTGGCCCTGGAGCCGATCGAGGTGAACATCTTCCGCGGCCGCTCGCCGGACGAGAACCGCCAGCGCGTCTTCGGCGGCCAGGTCGCCGGTCAGGCCCTCGTCGCCGCGGCCCGCACCGTCGACGACACGGCCCGGCTCGTGCACTCCCTGCACGCCTACTTCCTGCGACCAGGCGACCCGACGGTGCCGATCCTCTACGAGGTCGACCGCTTCCGCGACGGGCGCAGCTTCTCGACCGCGGCGCGTCGTGGCGATCCAGCACGGGCGGGCGATCTTCAACCTGCAGGCCAGCTTCCACGCCCCCGAGCAGGGACCGGACCACCAGATGACGATGCCGCCCGGGCTGCCCGACCCCGAGTCGCTCCCCGACTGGCACACCCGCATGGCCCCGTACAAGGACCAGATGGGCGAGTGGTACGACCGCCCCCGACCGATCGACGTCCGCTACATCGACGGTGACCCGATGAGCCGCAAGGGCATGCCGTCGGACGGGCAACGGGTCTGGCTGCGGGCCGACGGGCGCCTGCCGGACGACCCCGTCGTCCACGCCTGCATCGTGACCTATGCCAGCGACATGTCGCTGCTCGACACCACCGTCCTGCCGTTCGGGCTGGCCTGGGACAGCCCGGGCATGCAGATGGCGAGCCTCGACCACGCGATGTGGTTCCACCGCGACTTCCGCGCCGACGAGTGGCTGCTCTACGACCAGCACGCCCTGTCGACCGGCTCGGCGCGGGGCCTCGCCGGCGGGGCCCTCTTCGCCGCCGACGGCCGCCTCGTCGTGAGCGTCGTGCAGGAGGGCCTGGCGCGGGTGGGCAGCGGCCGATGAGGCGACTGGTGGCGACCGCCGTCGTCCTGGCGGTGGTCACGGTGGCGTGCGGCGACGACGACACCGACGACAGCGGCGGCGCGGCATCGGTGCCCACGGCGTCGGCGACGGCGACGTCGGCGACGACGCTGACGGGCAGCGCGCCGGTCGCGACACCGGCCGGGCCGGCGACCACGGGCGGTGCGACGGCGGTCCCGGCGACGACGGCACCGGCGGGTGCGACGCCCTCCACGCCGGCGATGACCGGCAACGAGCCGGCGGTGGCGATGACCGAGATCGGCACGTTCGATGCGCCGGTGGACCTCGCCTGGCGCGCCGGTGACGAGGCCCTCTACGTGGTCGAGCAGGGCGGCACCGTGCAGCGCGTGGTCGGCGACGAGACCACCACCGTCCTCGACCTGTCGGACCTCACGTCGGCCAATGGGGAGCAGGGCCTGCTCGGTCTCACGTTCACGCCGGCCGGCGACGTGGCGTACGTCAACTACACCGACCTCGCCGGCGACACGACGATCACCGAGCACCCCGTCGCCGACGACGGCACGTTCGGGATCGGCGACGACGCCCGCACCGTCCTGCTCGTCGACCAGCCCTACGCCAACCACAACGGCGGCGACCTCACGTTCGGTCCCGACGGCCTGCTGTACATCGGCATGGGCGACGGCGGGTCCGGTGGCGACCCGGAGCGCCGCGCCACGAACCCGGCGGAGCTGCTCGGCAAGCTGCTGCGCATCGACCCGACGCCGTCGGGCGCCAACCCCTACACCGTGCCGCCGGACAACCCCTTCGTGGGCGTGGACGGCGCGGCGCCCGAGGTGTGGGCGAGCGGCCTGCGCAACCCGTGGCGGTTCTCCTTCGACCCGGCGACGGGCGACCTGTGGATCGCCGACGTCGGCCAGAACGCGATCGAGGAGATCGACGTGGCGCCCGCCGTCGACGGCCGCGACGCCGGCAAGGGCGAGAGCTTCGGGTGGAGCGCCCTCGAGGGCGACGTCCCGTACAACGACGACGTCGCGATCGAGGATCCCGTCCCCCCGTTCGCCACCTACACGCACGACGACGGTGGCTGCTCGATCAGTGGAGGGGTGCGGGCGCGCGGCGCCCAGGTGCCCGACCTCGTCGGCTGGTACGTGTACGGCGACTACTGCGCCGGCCGGGTGTGGGCGCTCGAGGTGCTCGGGACCGGTGCGTCGATGGAGGCGGGGCGGCAGGTCGACCTCGGCGCGCTGCCGGCCGTCACGGCGGTCGTCGACGGCCCGCAGGGCGAGGTCTATGCCCTGTCGGGCCAGGGTGCCGTCGTGCGCCTCGACCCGGCCTGAGCCGCCGGCCGCGCGCCGCGGCCGGTCGGCGCGGGCAGATCCGCCAACTTTCAGACGAGACGGCCAGGATCTGGCCGCGTGGTCTGAAAGTTGGCGACGGCCGGCCGCGGTCAGCCGGCGGCGGCCTCGAACAGCAGCAGGGCGGCGAAGGCGAAGAACGACACCGCGGCGAAGATCCTGATCGTCCGCTCGGGGAGCCGGGTCCCGAGCAGCCGTCCGACGCCGATGGCGAGGGCGTCGGCGACGACCATGCCGATCGTCGACCCGAGCCACGTGCCGAACAGGCCCTCGCGCGTCGCCAGCGTGATCGTCGCCAGCATCGTCTTGTCGCCGAGCTCGGCGAGGAAGAAGACCGCCCCGACGGTCAGCACGACGTGCGCGCGCCGGTCGGGCGGCGCGCTCCTCGTCGGCCTCGGTGAGACGATCGCCACGCAGCGTCCAGATCCCGAAGGCGACGAACGCCAGGCCGGCCACGAACGTGATCGGGCGGGTCGGGATCGTCGCCCCGAGGGCCGCCCCGACGAGCACCGAGACGAGGTGCACGATGGCCGTCGCCGCCGTGATGCCGATGAGGACGGGCAGGGCCTTGTACCGCGTCGCGAACGTCAACGCCATCAGCTGGCTCTTGTCGCCGAGCTCGGCGACGAAGATCACCCCGAAGCTCACCAGCAGTGCTGTCAGCACGGTCCCTGCTCTCGATCGGAGCACCGGGACGAGGGGACCGGATGGCCTTCGACCCGGCGCATGTCTGCACCACGTCGAAGGTCTCGCCCGCCCGGCGAACCGGGCCCGGCCGACCGGGCATCATCTGCCAGCGTGTCGATCGACCGACGAGAGGGCTACTCCCCTTCGGCCGGCGAGGCTATCGGCCCGCCGCTCGATGTCCCCCGCTCGACCCGCTCGAGCAGGCGCAGCAACGAGCGCAGCTGGCGCTCGTCGAGCGTCGCCACCAGCGGTGACCTGGCAGCCAGGCCTTGTCCGATGCGTCGCACCGTCTCGCGCCCCGACGCCGTCAGCACGGGCCGCCTGACGCGCTGGTCACCAGCTCCGCGCGTGCGGGTGAGCAGGCCGCGCTCGACGAGCTCGCTCGTCAGCAACGAGATGCGGGCGGCGTCGACGCCGAGCTGGGCCCCGAGCTCGCGCTGCGGACGGGGTTCGACCGCGGCGCGCAGCAACCGGGCCGCGAGCGGCGACAGCGACTCGCTCGCCGTCGCCGCGACGAACGCGTCCTGGATCAGCGACGCGACACGCAGCAACGACTCACCGGCCTCGCGCGCCGCCCGCAGGTGCGGGTCGTCGAGGTCGACCGGATCGGCCATCGAGGGGCACAGTACCCCCGCGGACACCGTCGCCCGTGCGGCCGCAGCCGCGCACGGGCCCATGCGGTCCGGCGTCCGAGTGCTTCGTGCGGGTGGCCCCCTCACGAAACACTCGAATGCACGAAACACTCGGATGGGCTCGCCGGTCAGGAGACGCGGGTGAGCTCGATCGTGCGGGTCGCGGGGTCGGCGCGATCGAGGCGGACGCGCACGTCGTCGCCGGGGTCGACGCGGTGGGCCGAGACGTGGGCCAGCACGGCCGGCTCGCGCAGCTGGACGAGCGGGCCGCGACGGTCCTCGTCGACGACGACGGCGTCGAACACCTCGCCCTCGCGGCCCGCCAGCAGCACGGCCTCGGCGAGATCGATCACCGCGCGGTCGACCGCGTTGGCCCGCTGCTCGCCGCGCGCCATCGTCGCCGGCAGGGCGGCGAACGCGGCGGCGACGTCGTCGGGCACGGGACGTCCGTTGGCGATGGCCAGCGCTGGCCTCGACGACGTAGCGGTCGGCGAGCCGCCGCAGCGGCGCGGTGGCGTGGGCGTAGGTGGCCGCCATCGCCGCGTGCCACGGCCGCACCCCGACCTCGTAGGTCTGGTACGACGCGCCGCCCCCGGCGCGCCGGACGGCGATCAGGAACGCCGCCGCTCGCGGGTCCTGCGTCGAGAGCGAGCGCTGGAAGTCGGCGAGCGATGTCGCCGCCGGCCACGACAGCCCGAACGCGCGAGCCGTGAGGCGCAGCCGCTCGACTGCGGCGGCCGTCGGCTCGGCCATCACGCGGAACAGGCCCGTCCCGGCCGCGAGCATGGCGTCGGCCACGGCGAGGTTGGTCGCCAGCGACATCCCCGCGTTGTCGTCCTCGCTCGCCAGTCGCGGGTCGAACCGCAGCGCCCAGCGCCCGTCGACGCGCACCAGCTCCTGCTCCGGGAACTCCACGCGAGGCGCGCCGCGACGGTCCTCGGCGGCCACGATGCGTCGCGACAGCTCGCCGAGCTCGGGCGGCAGGTCCTCCGGGCGGACGCTGTCGTAGGCGAGCTTCGCCCGGCTGTGGACGATCGCCCGCTCGACGCCGTCGAGGCGCGACGTGCCGCCTGCGTCGATGCGCACGGTGAACACGACGGCCGGACGCGGCCCGTTCGGCAGCAGGCTGGCCGCGCCCTCCGAGATCGCCGCCGGGTAGAGCCGGGCGCGCTCGTCCGGCAGGTAGACCGTGAGGCCGCGCTCCCATGCCTCGGTGTCGAGCGCGTCGCCCCGCTGGACGAAGAAGCCGACGTCGGCGATGGCGTAGTGCAGGACGATGTCGCTGCCCGCCGTCTCCAGCGCGAACGCCTGGTCGAGGTCGGTGGCGCGGGCGGGATCGAGCGTGACGAACGGCCGCGCCGTGCGGTCGACGTGCTCGCGGCCCGGCTCGCGGCGCGCCGCCGATGATCGCGGCGAGCGCGGCCTCGGGACCGAAGCCGGCCGGCACGTGGAACTGCTCGCGGATCTGCTCGAGCCCGGCATCGAGGGCGCGGTCGACGTTGCGGGGGGCCCGCACCGCAGCTACCTGCGGGCGCCCATGAACATGCCCTTGAGCGCCTCGTAGTGCTCGATGACGTGGCCGGCGCCGAGCACCACTGCCTCGAGCGGCACGTTGGACAGCTTCACGGGCACCTTCGTCTCGCGCTCGATGCGCTGGGCCAACCCGCGCAGGAGGCCGCCACCGCCGACGAGGTACATGCCGCGCACGAGGAAGTCCTGGGAGAGCTCCGGCGGCGCCTTGGCGAGGCAGCGGATGACCGACGCGATGATCGACGACACGACGTCCTCGATCGCGAAGCGAATCTCTTCCGGCGTCAGCAACACGGTCTTCGGGAGCCCGGTCATCAGGTCGCGCCCGCGGACCTCCGCCTGGTTCTCGTCCTCGGTGGGATCGGCGGACCCGATGGCCACCTTGATCTCCTCCGCCGTGCGCTCCCCGATGGCGATGCCGTGCTCGCGCCGCACGTAGTTCTGGATCGAGGCGTCGATGTCGAACGAGCCGACGCGCACGGCCTCGAGGGCGACGATCCCGCCGAGGCTGATGACCGCGGTCTCGCTCGTGCCGCCGCCGATGTCGATCACCATGTTGCCGACGGGTTCGTCGATCGGCAGGTCGGCGCCGATCGCCGCGGCCATCGGCTGCTCGATGAGGTTGGCGTCGGCCGCTCCCGCCCGCCGGGCCGCATCGGTGACCGCGCGCCGCTCGACCTCGGTGATCGCCGACGGCACGCAGATCACGACCTTCGGACGCGTGAACCGGCTCACGCCCACCCGTTGCAAGAGCAACCGGATCATGCGCTCGGTGATCTCGAAGTCGGTGATCGCGCCGCCGCGCAACGGCCGGACGGCCACGATGTAGCCGGGCGTGCGGCCGATCATCTGCCACGCCTCGCGACCGGTGGCGAGCACCTCGCCCGTCTGGCGGTTGAGGGCGATGACCGACGGCTCGTTGAGGACGATGCCGCGACCCTTCATGTAGACGAGCGTGTTGGCGGTCCCGAGGTCGATGGCGAGGTCACGAGCCACGGGGCGGGTCCTCCGGTCCGGCAGGTGGCTCGGCGGCCTCCTCCTCGAGGCGCTGCACCTTGTCGACGACCGGCCGGCGGGCCTCGGGCGAGAGGGCGTCGATCTGGCGCCGGAACGTCGCCACGCCGTCGCTGTGGCGCGAGCGGCGCGCGCGGACCACGGCGATCACCACGGCGACCACGATGACGACGGCGACGGCGATCAGGACCGCGGTCACACGACGGTCCCGGCTTCGGCGATCGGTGTGGCCCCTGTGCCCCACGCGCTGCCATCACGCCAGGTCTCGTGCTTCCAGATCGGGACGGATGCCTTCAGCGCGTCGATCGCGAAGTGTCCGGCCTCGAACGCCTCGGCGCGGTGGGGGGTGGACACCACCACCAGGACCGAGGACTCACCGACCTCCAGGCGGCCGGTGCGATGCAAGATGGCGATGCGCCCGATCATCGGCCAGCGGGTGCGGGCTTCGGTCGCGATCGCCGAGAGACGGGTGACGACGGCGTCGTCGTAGGCCTCGTACGTCAGGTGCTCGACCCCCTCGCGACCGTCGGCATGGTCGCGCACCGTGCCGCTGAACAGCACGACGGCGCCGCAGCCGGGCCGCACTGCCCAGGCGTAGGTCTCGGCCACCGGCAGCTCGTCGGCGCTCAGCGCCAGCCAGTCGTCGGTGTCGGGTGGGAGCACGGGCGCATCGTAGCCCCGGACGCCTCGACGGCCATCCGGCGGCGCCGGCGCCTGCCGCGGCGCGCGACCTCCGCGTCCGACCTGCTGTCACTACGCTGCGCCTCCGTGGATCGCGCCCCGCTCCCGCCCCACGAGCGTCCGTGGCGTCATCCCTCCGAGCTCGGTCCTCCCTCGCACGAACCGACGTCGACCGGGGGCCGCGCCCTGATCGTGACGACGGCGACCCTCAGCCTCCTGCTGATCGGCCTGCTCGCGCTGTCGATGACACCTGATCGGGGCGGCGCCCCACCGGTGGCCGTGCAGGCGACGAACGAGGAGCCGACGGTGGGCCCGGCCGCGCTCGAGCAGCGGCTCCCGATGGTCACCCCGCTGGGTGACGAGGGGTGGGCCGTCATGACGTCGGATGCCGTCGGGGCCCGCGCCGGGTTGATGTCCGCCCGCCTGCCCTCGGGCGACGTGGTCGACGTCGAGATCGTGCGCCGCGACGCCGAGTCCGGGGTGACGCTGGTGTCGCTGCCGGAGCTGACCCACGGCTACCAGCTGGCCGAGCAGAGCCCTGGTCCGACCGACACCGTGCTCGTCCACTCCCCCGAGCCGCAGGTCGTCACGATGCTCGCCGTGGCTCGCCTGGACGTCGCCGAGGGGACGCCCGTCCTGGACGACGACGGCGCGCTCGTCGGGATCTGCACGATGGGCACGCAGGGTGTGGCGGTGATGACGGTGTCGACGATGCCCGGCACGACGTCGGCGACATCCACGACCGTGGCCAGGGTGACCACCACCGTCGCCACCACGGTGTCCACGGCGACGTCGGTCGTCACGCCGACGACCGTCGCGACGACGACGCCGGCGCCGACCACCGTCGCGACGACGACCGTGCCCGTCACAGCGTCGAGCGCGCCCGCCCCGGTGACGACGATGCCCGCGTCCGGCGGCGTCAGCGGCGGCGGCGCCTCCACGACCGCGCCAGGGTGACGACGCCGACGGCCACGGCGACCGTCGAGACGGCCATCGCCCCGAGCGTCAGCTCCTGGCGCCGCTTCGGCGTGATCATCGTCCACCACCGGGCCTCGGTGCCCTCCACGTAGGCCTGCTCGTTGGTGATCGTCGGGCGCCAGCCCTGCGCCTTCAGGCGGTCGTTGGCGACCAGCCACGGCTCGCGCGTGTAGCTGCGCAGGCCGGGCGGGATCGGCCCCCGCTGGAAGCGCCAGCGCAGGGCGGCGACGATGCCGGCGACACGGTCGGGCAGACGGATGCGCGGGCGGGCGCCGGTGAGGGCCCGCACCCGTTCCCCGGCGATCCACCCATCGGGCGCCACGTTGAACACGCCGTCGAGGCGCCCGTCGACCGCGAGGGCGACGGCCGATGCCAGGTCGTCGAGGTGCAGGAACTGCGCCGGCGGGTCGTCGGCGCCGAGCTGCTGGCCGAAGCCCGCCGCCAGCGCCGCCGCCAGCGACGGCGTCCCATCGGCCGCCATCGCCACGACCGGCCGCAACACCGTCACCGTGCGGCCAGGGACGTCACGGCGCCAGCGGTCGACCATCGCCTCGACCGTCGCGAGCTGGCGGGCGTACACGAAGTCGGCGTCCGGACGCAGGATGGCGTCCTCGGTCAGCGGCACCGGGTTGTTGGCATAGGCGCCGTAGACCAGCGCCGACGACACGAGCACGATGTGCGACGCACCGCCGACGGTGGCGTCCTCGAGCATCACGGCGGCCCCGTCGGTGACGTTCTCGCGGCGTCGGGCCCGCCGGTCGTGATCGCCCGCTCCCAGGTGGACGACCACGTCGGACGCGGTCGCCGAGCCGTCCACGACCCGCTCGTCACCAGCGAGCGCAGCCAGGACGCGGCGCGCCAGGCTGCCCTCGGCGCCGGTCACGTGGACGCGCGACGGTGGCGCCTCGTCGTCGCCGACAGCCCGGGTGAGCGCCACGCGTCCGACAGTATCCCGCTCGCGGACCGCCGCCCCCGGCCAACCCGTAGGCTCGGGAGCATGGCCGACGACGCCACGCCCGATCAGCCTGAGGGACGGCCGGACGACTTCTTCTCGGCCCTGCCCATGTTCGGTGACCTCGCCAAGGCGCTGCAGAACCAGGGACCGCTGAACTGGGACGCCGCGCGGCAGTTCGCCCAGCTCGGTGCGACGGGCGGTGCGTCGGAGCCGAACGTCGACCCGGCGGCGCGCCTGGCGTTCGCCGACCTGACCCGCATCGCGTGGTTCCACGTCGCCGACGTCATCGGCTCCGATGCTGCCGCGCCGGATCCGCAGGTCGTCACGCGCAGCCAGTGGGCGAGCGGCACGCTCGACGCGTACCGCCACCTGTTCACCGAGATGGCGACGGCGCTCGGCGCCGGCGACGACGACCAGACGCCGGAGGTCGCCGACGACCCGATGATGGCGATGATGGCCGGGCTGTCGAAGATGATGGCGCCGGCGATGCTCGGGATGGCCGTCGGGTCGATGGTCGGGCACCTGGCGACCCGAGCGTTCGGCACCCACGACCTGCCGATCCCGCGGCGCCCCAACAGCGTCACGCTGCTGCCGTCGAACATCGACGGCTTCGCGTCCGACTGGGAGATCCCGCAGGACGAGATGCGCCTGTGGGTCCTCGCCCACGAGCTCGCCGGGCACGCCCTGTTCGAGGCCGACCACCTGCGGGAGTCGCTCAGCGACCTCGTCCGCCAGCACGTGGGCGGCTTCCGGCCCGATCCCAACGCGGTGGCCGAGCGGCTCGGGTCGCTCGACGCCGACGCCGCCGACCCGATGGCGGCGCTGCAGCAGGCGCTCGGCGACCCGGAGGTCCTGCTCGGGGCGGTCACGTCGCCCGCCCAGCTCGAGCTGCGCCCGCGCCTCGACGCCCTCGTGGCCGTCGTCGTCGGCTACACCGACTGGATCGTCGATGCCGTCGCCGTGCGGGTCGTCGGCGGCGGCGCCCTGCGGATCGCCGAAGCCGTGCGCCGGCGGCGGGTCGAGACGACCGCGAGCGACTCCTTCGTCGAGCAGCTGCTGGGCATCCGGCTCGGAGAGTCGCAGGTCGCCCGGGGCAAGGCGTTCGTCCAGGGCATCGTCGATCGCGCCGGTGATCGTGGCCTCCGGCCCCTGCTCGAGCGCCCCGACGCGATCCCGACGCCGAGCGAGGTCGATGCGCCGGGCCTCTGGCTGGCCCGCATCGAGCCGTAGCCCATCGCCCGGCTGCTCCTCCTCAACGGCCCGCCGGCGAGCGGGAAGTCGACGCTCGCGGCGCGCTTCGGCGACGACCACCCGCTGGCGCTCGTCCTGGACCTGGACGTCGTGCGGGGCCAGCTCGGCGCGTGGGCCGACGACCCCGCCGCGGCCGGCGAGCTGGCCCGGCGCATCGGCATCGAGATGGCACGGGTGGCGCTCGGCGCCGGCCGCGACGTGATCGTGCCCCAGGTGCTGGCCCGCCCGGCGTTCGTCGAACAGCTCGCCGCGCTGGCGGCGTCGTGCGGCGTGGCGTTCGTCGAGCTGGCCCTGCTGATCGACCGGGACCACATGCACGAGGCGTTCGCCCGGCGGGGCGCCGATCCGCGCGCCGCGCCCAACGCGACGCCGCCGTGCTGGCAGCCGAGCTCGACGCCCTCCACGACGGGTGCCTCGCCGTGATCGCGGCGCGACCCAGCACGCGCGCCGTCGCCCCGTTGCCGGGTGACGTCGAGGGCACCTACCGCCTCCTGCTGGCGGCGATCGACGACACCCCGTGACCGTCAGTCGAGTGCCGGGAGGTCGAGGGCGGCGATCCGTTCGGGGTCGGCGAGGATGTCGATGGCGACGATGCGGTCGGCGACGATCGTGAACGCCAGGATCGACTCGATGCGGCCGGCCGGCGCGGTGACGACGCCGACCATCCCGTTGACGAGCACGGTCCGGCGGTCGACGGCGAAGCGGCGGTACGTGAGGGCCTGGCTGGCGACCGCGGCCGCGCCGATGAGCGGCACGATCCCGGCACCGGTGTCGGCGCGCAGCACGACATCGGGGTCGAGGACGGCGAGCAGGGCGTCGAAGTCGCCGTCGCGGGACGCCGCGAGGAACGCATCGACCACCGTCCGCTGCCGCCCCAGGTCGGGATCGGGCACGGGCGCCGCCTGCACGCGCCGGCGGGCCCGGCTCGCGAGCTGGCGGGTCGCGTCGGGCGTGCGCTCGACGATCGGCGCGATCTCGTCGAACGGCACGGCGAACATGTCGTGGAGCACGAACGCCAGGCGCTCGGCCGGCGGCAGCGTGTCGAGCACGACGAGCAGGGCCAGACCCACGGCATCGGCGAGCAGCGCCTGGTGCTCCGGGTCGACGCCCTCGTCGCGGTCGACGACGGGATCGGGCGAGTGCAGCGGCAACGGATCCTCCTTGCGCGTCCGCCGGGAGCGCAGGATGTTGAGGCACACCCGCGCCATCACCGTCGTCAGCCAGCCGCCGAGGTTGGCGACGTCGCGGGTGTCGGCGCGGCTCAGCCGCAACCACGTCTCCTGGAGCGCGTCGTCGGCCTCCGCGAGCGACCCGAGCATCCGGTAGCCCACCGCGCGCAGGTGCCCGCGGTGCTGCTCGAAGCGGCGGGCGAGATCGTCGTCGGATTCCTCGGTCATGGCGGTCACGTTCCTCTGTCGGCAGGTGTCAGACAGATGACCCGGCGAACACCGCCGGTGTGACACCGAAGGAGACCCTCCATGGAAGCACGGATGCCCAACCCCGCCCTCGCCACGCCTGGCGCGCTGAAGGCGCTCATCGCCCTGTCCGAGTCCGCCAAGCACGCCGGCGTCCCGGCCGCGACGCTCGAGCTCGTCCACCTGCGGGCCAGCCAGATCAACCAGTGCGCGGTGTGCGTCGACCTCGGCGCCCGGGCGATGCAGCGCGCCGGCGAGCCCGTCGAGCGCATCGTCGGTGTGTCCGCCTGGCGCGAGTCGCCGTGCTTCGACGACGCCGAGCGAGCCGCCCTGGCCCTCACCGAGTCGGTCACGCGGCTCGCCGACCGCAGCGACCCGGTGCCCGACGACGTCTGGGACGAGGCCGCCGGGCACTTCGACGAGGCCGGCCTCGCCGCCCTCGTCATCACCGTCGCGGCGACCAATGCCTGGAACCGCATCAACGCATCCACCCGCCAGATCGCCGGCAGCGTCGCCGGGTGATCACGGGGCCTTGCGGCGCTCGTCGGGACGGGGCGGCGGCAGCGGTCGACCCGGCTGCTGCGGCCGCGCTCCCCGGCGCGGTCGCGGCAGCCGGACGCGCAACCGAGCGCCGAGCGTCGACGACCGCGTGCCGGCCAGGAAGTTCAGGAACGACACCACGCTGATCAACCCGACGATCAGGAAGCCGACCCAGCCGGGCACGACGACGAGGACGGGCACGAGCCCGGCGACGACCCACGCCAGTTGGAACCGGGTCTCGAAGCGGGCGAACGCGCGCCCCGGTTCGCTTGCGGCGCGTCGCGCTGCACGATGCTCTCGAACGCCAGCTTGCCGATGGCGGCGGAGAAGTTGACGACGACGGCGAGCATCACGCCGGCGCCGACGCCGCCCAGGAGGGCAGCCACGAAGCCACCGACGGCCGACAGCGCCAGCGCGCCGGCCAGCATCAGCTCCTCCCGCAGCCGTCGCCGGAGCTGCGGCGAGATGGCGTTGCCGGCCATCGTGCCGAGTGCCGACAGGCCGACCGCAGCGGCGAACCAGGCCGTCCCGGCCGACTGCGTGCGCAGCCAGAACGCCAGGTGGAAGAACACGAAGCCGACGATCGCTCGCAGCATCATCATCGCCACCGCGGCCAGCTGGAGGCCCGAGGCGTGCAGCTGCACCCGCTCCATCGCTTGCGCCGGCGACGCCGCGACGACGTCGGCCGGCAGCCGGGTCGCGCTGGCCAGCCCGTAGCCGAACAGCGCTCCCGAGTAGAGCAGCGTCCCCCAGCCCGCCAACGGGGTCGCCTGGAGCAGGGCCGCGGGGATGACCGCGACGAACCCGGTGAGCCCGGCGACGACGCCGAGCTTGGAGTTGGCCTCGACGAGCTCGGCATCGGAGCGCACGACGGATGGCACGAGCGCCTGCTTCGACACGAGGTAGGTCTTCTGCAGCACGAGCGCGGCGAACACGAGCGGGAACAAGGTCAGGGAGTCGATCGAGAACGCCATCAGCACGGCGAGCACGACGCGGGCGCCGGCGACGAGCTGGATGACCGTGCGCCGGCCGCCCGCGACGCGGTCGATGACGGGACCGATCAGCGGGGCGATGAACGAGGAACGGCGCGAAGCTGACGACGAGGAAGAGGAGCACCCGGCTCCGCGCCGCGCTCGGGTCGATGCTCAGGAACAGCGAGTCCGCGAGCGCGACGAGCATCGCCGCGTCGCCGCCCATCATCGCCGCGTGGGTGATGGTCAAGCGGCGGAACTTCGACATGCGGGCCGTCGCCACCACCGCGGCGAGCCTACGGTCGCCCCGCGTCGTCAGGCCGGACACAACCCACCGCGGGGGACGGGCGCGGCGGTGGCACAGTGCGCCGATGATCCACTTCGACGAGCGCGTCGCGGCGCGCTACGACGAGGCGTCCGCCGACATGTTCGAGCCCCGGCGCCTCGACGCGACGGTCGATCTGCTCGCCGCGCTCGCCGCGGGTCGCCGCGCCCTCGAGCTCGGCGATCGGCACCGGACGCGTCGCCCTGCCGCTGCAGGCGCGGGGCGTGCCGGTGCACGGCATCGACAACTCGCCGGCGATGGTGGCGCGGCTGCGCGCCAAGCCCGGCGGTGGCGACATCGACGTCACGATCGGCGACTTCGCGACGACGCGGGTCGCCGGTCGGTTCGGCCTCGCGTACCTCGTCTTCAACACGATCATGAACCTCACCAGCCAGGACGAGCAGGTGGCGTGCTTCCGCAACGTCGCCGACCACCTCGAGCCGGGCGGGTTGTTCGTGCTCGAGGTGCACGTGCCCGAGCTGCAGCGGCTGCCGCCGGGCGAGACCGTCCGCCCGTTCACCGTCACGCCCGAGCGCCTCGGGTTCGACGAGTACGACGTCGCCTCGCAGCGGATGAGCTCGCACCACTTCTGGTTGGAGGACGGGCGGTGGGCGACGGTGTCGATGCCGTTCCGCTACGTGTGGCCGGCCGAGCTCGACCTGATGGCGCGGCTGGCCGGCATGCAGCTGCGCGAGCGCTACGGCGACTGGGACCGCACGCCGTTCACGAGCGCCAGCGCCCAACACGTCTCGGTGTGGGAGCGACCGGCCTGACCGCGGGCCGCCGCCATCGCGTTCACAGCTCGGTCTGTTGCGCCTGGCGCAACAGGATCACCGGAGAACCGGATCGTCGGGTCCGCCGACGGGCGGTGGGTCGGCCGCCCGCCCGACGTCGTCCAGCCACGCCGGGTGCGGGACGATCCGCACCACGCGCGCCCGGAGGGCCCGCAACCCGGCCACGCACCCGCCCGGCATCACGAACACGAGCAGCAGCAGGGTGAGCCCGAAGACGATGCCGGACAACCCGGCGCCCGCCGCCGGTCGCAGCCACTCGAACAGCGGGCTCGTCAGCTGGCGCAGGCCGGGCGGCATCCCGGACTGGTCGTACGTCCACTCCGACACGTAGTAGGGCACGAAGAAGTAGACGAAGGCGCCGGGGATGGCGCCCGAGATCGTGCCCGCCCCGCCGACGACGAGCCCGACGACGAGGAAGATCGCGACCCGCGTGCCGAACTGGGCGTCGGAGGCGAACGGACGGTTCATCATCAGCATCGCCCCGGCCAGCCCCCCGTAGACCGCGCTGGCCGCGAACGCGACGGCGCGGTAGAGCGTCGGGTTGATGCCGCTCGACACCGCACTGGCCTCCGCGTCGCGCACGGCGAGCAACGCCCGCCCCGGCCGGCTGCGGACGAAGTTGCGGGCGAGCAGGAACAGGGCCGCGGCCATCGTCGCGAGGATCGAGTAGACCCACAGCGGCTCCGCCAGTCGTCCGGCATCGGCGAACGGCGCCCACGACGGTGGCACGAGCCGGGCCTCGCCGCGGTCGGGGCCCTTGCCGTTCGGACCACCCGTGAGGGACTCGTACTTGAGCAGCAACGCGGGGAAGACGTAGGCGAGGGCGAGCGTGGCGATGGCGAGGTACTGGCCGCGGATCCGCGACGCCGGGATGCCGATCAGCAGGCCCACGACGAGGCAGATCGCCGCCGCCACCGGCACCGTCGCGAAGTAGCTCCACTGGTGGTCGGCGACCAGGATCACCGTCGTGTAGGCGCCGAGCCCGACGAACGCCGACTGCCCGAGCGAGAGCTGGCCGGAGAACCCGATCACGAGGTTGAGGCCGAGGATGGCGACGGCGAAGGCGATGACGTCGTTCAGCTGGTTGATCCGGAACGGCTTGTCGATCGACCCCGGGGCGAAGCCGACGGCGTAGGCGAACGGCACGTAGACGACCGCGGCGACCACGAGCAGCCAGCCGCACGCGACGTAGATCCGATGTCCCGTCGAGCCTTGTCGCAGCGTGATCGGCACCCAGCACTCCCCGCGCCCGTCTGCCGCACCGGCTGCCGCGCGCCGCGATCGTAGCGAGCCCGCCCGGGGCGGGCCGATCTACGGGACGCGCTCGAACTTGTAGCCGAGGCCGCGGATCGTCACGATCCGTGTCGGGTTCGCGGGGTCGTGCTCGATCTTCGAACGGAGCCGCTTGACGTGGACGTCGAGCGTCTTCGTGTCGCCGACGTAGTCGCTGCCCCACACCCGGTCGATGAGGGTGTCGCGCGGCAGCACCCGGCCGGCGTTGGCGAGCAGCACGTGGAGCAGCTCGAACTCCTTGAGCGGCAGCGACAGCGGCTCGCCACGCAGCACGACGGTGTGCTCCTCGGGATCCAGCGACACGTCGCCGACGCTCACGGCCGACGGGCCAAGCTCGCCCGCCTCGTCGCCGGGCGACCGGCGCAGCACGGCGCGCATGCGGGCGACGAGCTCGCGCAGCCGGTACGGCTTGGTGACGTAGTCGTCGGCGCCGACCTCGAGCCCGACGACGGTGTCGATCTCGGACCCCTTCGCGGTGACCATGATGATCGGCACCTGGCTGCGCTTGCGCAGCTGGCGGCAGACGTCGATGCCGGACAGGCGCGGCAGCATCACGTCGAGCAGCACGAGGTCGGGGCGCACGATGTCGAAGCGGTCGAGGGCCTCGAACCCGTCGGTGGCGATGGCGACCGTGAAGCCCTCGCGGCGCAGGCCGATCGAGAGGGCCTCGACGAAGCTCGGTTCGTCCTCGACGACGAGCACCGTGGGCGAACTGACGGTGCTCATGACTGGAGTGCCTCCTGGCTGGCGTCGGAATCGATGGCGGCGAGCGGGATGCGCAGGACGAACGTCGAGCCTTCGCCCTCCTGCGACGACACCTGCACCTCCCCGTGGTGGTTGGTGGCGACGTGGCGGACGATCGCCAGGCCGAGCCCGGTGCCACCGGTCTCGCGGCCGCGGCCCTTGTCGACGCGGTAGAAGCGCTCGAAGATCCGGTCGTGGTCCTGGACGGGGATGCCGATCCCGTGGTCGGCGACCATCAGCTCGACCCAGTCGCTCTCGACGTGCACGCGCACCTGCACGGACGCGCCGAGCTCGCTGTACTTGACGGCGTTCTCGACGAGGTTGCCGAGCGCCGAGACGAGCTGGCGGCGGTCGCCGAGCACGTGCACCCCCTCGCAACGCTCGAGCACCTCGATCCGTGTGCGGCGGGTCTCGGCGAGGGCGCGGGACCGGTCGACGGCGCCCTCGACGACGTCGAGCACGTCGACGACGTCGCGCACGGGCTCCTCGCCGAGCTCGATCCGCGACAGCTCGAGGAGGTCGTCGATCGTGCGCGACACGCGGTGCGCCTCGTCGATCATGCGCGCCGCGATGCGGTGCACGACCCCGAGGTCGTCCTCGTCGGCCATCGCCTCGGCGAGCACCGCCAGCGCGCCGACCGGCGTCTTCAGCTCGTGGCTGATGTTGGCGACGAAGTCGGTGCGCACGGCGTCGACGCGGCGGCGCTCGCTGACGTCCTCGATCGTCGCCACCGCGCCGCCACCGTCGAGCGGGGACGCCCGCACGACGACCGCCACGCGCGGTGGTCCGTAGAGCTCGAGGGACTGCCGGGTCTCCTCACCGTCCCGCGCTGCCAGCAGCAACCGCTCCACGGCGTCGTCGACGAGCACGCCCATGTGCGTGCCCTCGAGCGCCCGGGCCGACCGGTTGCGGTAGTGCACCTGCCCGCTGGCGCCGCTGACGACGACGCCGAGCGACAGCCGGTCCACGACGTCGCTCCAGCGCGGTGCCGAGGGCGCGGTCGCCGCTGGGGCCGCAGCCTCGGCGGCGCGTCGCTTGCCCTGTCGCCGGACCACCAGCGCCGTCACCGCCGTCCCGGCGGCGAACCCGGCCACGGCCGCCGACACCAGCGCCACGATCACGCCCTGTCCCCCACCGACCTGTCAGTACGGACCGTCCCGATCGGGCCGATCGGCGCTGACAGGACGCGGGCGCGCGCCATCGAACTACTCGAGATCACTGGCGGCGGCGCGGGTGGCGAAGCGAGCCGCCCCCTCGTGCTCCGGCATCCAGCCGGTGACGAGGTACCGGACCCGCTCGCCGATGTTCACGGCGTGGTCGCCGATGCGCTCGTAGAAGCGGGCGACGACGGCGAGCTGGACGGCGACCTGCAGCTCGATCGCCTCGCCCGAGTGGCTCTCGAAGATCGCCGCGACGAACTGGCGCTGCAGGTCGTCGAGGTAGTTGTCCATGTCCCAGAGTGCGGCCGCCCGGTTGGCGTCGCTCGTGAGGTAGGACTCGGTGGCCTCACGGAACAGCTTCTGGGCCTGGTCACCCATCTTCTGGATGATGCCGCGCAGGCGCGGGTCGAGCTTGTGCCCGTAGATCCGCCGCGCCGCCTTGCAGATGTTCACCGCCAGGTCCGCCGAGCGCTCGACCTCGGCGATGATCCGCAGCGCGGCGACGACCTGGCGCAGGTCGGTGGCGACCGGCGACTGCAGGGCGAGCACGCGGTAGCAGCGCTCCTCGAGGTTGACGCACTTCGAGTCGACCTCGTCGTCGGCGAGGATCATGTACTCGGCACCCTCGAGGTCCTGTCCGAGCAGGATCTCGGTGGCCCGCGGGATGTCCTCCGTGACGCGCGCCGAGAGCTTGGCGATCTCGGCCCGGATCGAGTCCAGCTCGCTGTGGAACTCCGAGCGCAGATCGGCGGCCTGTGGCGCAACGTGCTCGTGGTCAGCGGCGCTCATCCGAACCGCCCCGTGACGTAGTCGATCGTGGCCTGCCGGCTCGGGTTGGAGAACATCGTCTCGGTCGCGTCCATCTCCACCAGCTTGCCCGGCTTGCCGGCGCCCTCGATGCTGAAGAACGCCGTGCGCTCGCTGACCCGGGCGGCCTGCTGCATGTTGTGGGTGACGATCACGATCGTGTACGTCCTCGCGGAGCTGGTTGATGAGCTGCTCGATGGCCAGCGTCGAGATCGGGTCGAGCGCCGAGCACGGCTCGTCCATCAGCAGCACCTCGGGCTCGATGGCGATCGCCCGGGCGATGCAGAGGCGCTGCTGCTGCCCGCCCGAGAGGCCGGATCCTGGGCGCGCCGAGGCGGTCCTTGACCTCTTCCCACAGGTTGGCGCCGCGCAGCGCCCGCTCGACCAGCGTGTCGGCCTCGTCCTTCTTCAGCCGCTTGCTGTTGAGCTTCTTGCCGGCCAGCACGTTGTCGTAGATCGACATCGTCGGGAACGGGTTCGGCCGCTGGAACACCATGCCGACCTTGCGGCGCACGGCGACCGGGTCGACGCGCGGCCCGTAGAGGTCGACGCCGTCGACGAGCACGGTGCCCTCGACGCGGGCGCCGGCGATGACCTCGTGCATGCGGTTCAGCGAGCGCAGGAACGTGGACTTGCCGCAGCCGGACGGGCCCGATGAGGGCGGTGACCGAGCGCGGCTCGATGACCATGTTGACGTCCTCCACGGCGAGGAAGTCGCCGTAGTAGATGTTGAGGTGCTCGACGACGATGCGGTTGCTGACGTCGTCGACGCGTCGGCGGCGCGGCCGGCTCGATCGTCGTCAGGTCGGCGTGCAGGTCGGATGCGTCGCCCGACGGGTCGGTGGCGTGCTCGGTCATCGTGGTCGCGGTCTCCGGTGGCAGGTCGTCCATGTTCACCATACGGTCGTCGAGCGCGCCAGGGCGCCCGCCGTCGTGCGAGGAGCTGCTCATCGCAATCCCTTCGGCTTGAGGATCTTGGCCAGGATGCGAGCGGTCGTGAAGAGCACCGCGACGACGATGATCAGCAACAGCGCCGCGGCCCAGGCCCGATCGAGGCCGTTCTGCGGCGGCACGCCCGGCTGCGCGTAGTTGTAGTAGGCGTACACCGGCAGCGTCGTCATGCGCCCGCTGAACGGGTTGAGGTTGGTGTCCTGGGCCAGCCCGGCGGTCACGAGCAGCGGCGCCGTCTCGCCGATCACGCGGGCGATGGCGAGCGTGACGCCGGTGAGGATGCCGGCGATCGCCGTCGGCAGGACGACCTTGACGATCGTCTTCCACTTCGGCACGCCGAGGGCGTAGGACGCCTCGCGCAGCTCGTTCGGCACGAGGCGCAGCATCTCCTCGGCCGAGCGGATCACGACGGGCGTCATCAGCACGGTGAGGGCGACGGCGCCGGAGAAGCCCGGACCGGGCGCCGGGGCCCTGCCAGATCACGAACAGGGCGTAGGCGAAGAGGCCGGCGACGATCGAGGGGATGCCGGTCATCACGTCGACCATCGCCGTGATCGCCCGGGCCAGCCGGCCGTTGCCGTACTCGACCAGGTAGATCGCCGTGAACAGGCCGAACGGCACCGACATCAACGTGGTCAGGGCGGTGATGATGAGGGTGCCGACGAGGGCGTGCCAGGCGCCGCCGCCCTCGCCGACGACGCCGCGCATCGTCGTCGGTGAAGAACGTCGAGTCCATGCGGGCCCAACCCGCGCTGGACGACGGTCCAGATGACCGAGACGAGCGGCAGCAGGACGAGGCAGAAGGCGCTCGTCATGATCGCCGTGGTGAGCCGGTCGACGGCGTGGCGCGGTCCCTCGACGATGCGCGAGACGACGTAGATCCCGACGCAGTAGACGATCAGGGTGACGATGACCCAGCGGGCCCAGTTCGGGCTGGTGCCCTCGACGAGCCAGCTGGCGGCGCCGACGACGATCGCCGCCGGCGACGATCGAGCGAGGTGCTGGGGACGGTGCAGCGTGCCGGCGTCGAGCGAGCTCGGTCGGTGCCCGGCGGTCGGCGTGGCGGTGGCGGTCATCCGTCGGCTCCCGAGAAGCCGGCGCGGGCGATGCGCCGGGCGATCACGTTGACGCCGAACGTCAGCACGAACAGCACGAGGCCGGTGGCGATCAGCCGGTTGACCTCGATGCCCGACGACTCCGGGAACTTGAGGGCGATGTTGGCGGCGATCGTGTTCGGGTTCTGCGTGCTGATGATGTTGAACGTGATGATGTCGGCCGGCGACAGGATGATCGCCACCGCCATCGTCTCGCCGAGCGCCCGGCCGAGGCCGAGCATCGCACCGCTGATGACGCCCGAGCGGCCGTAGGGCAGCACGGCCTGGCGGATCATCTCCCAGCGCGTCGCGCCGAGGGCCAGCGACGCCTCCTCGTGGAGCCGCGGCGTCTGCAGGAACACCTCCCGCGAGATCGCCGTGATGATCGGCAGGATCATGACGGCCAGCACGACGGCCACGGTCATCATCGTGCGCCCGCTCGCCGCCGCCGGGCCCTTGAACAGGGGGATGAAGCCGAGGTTGTCCTCCAGCCACGGGTAGAGGCTGCGGGCCAGCACCGGGGCCAGCACGCTGGAGCCCCACAGGCCGTAGACGACGCTCGGCACGGCGGCCAGCAGGTCGATGAAGTACCCGAGCGGCGTGGCCAGGCGGCGCGGCGCGTAGTGGCTCGTGAACAGCGCGACCGCCACCGCCAGCGGCGTGGCGATCACGAGGGCGAGGAACGCGGCCCAGATCGTGCCGAACACGAGCGGGCCGACGTACGACGCCGAACGCCTCGTCGAGGTCGTCCGTGGTGAACGTCGGGAACGCTTCCTTGAGCAGGAAGAGGGCGACCGCCGCGAGCGTGACGAGGATGAGGATCCCGGCGCCCTTGGAGAGGCCGCCGAAGATCTTGTCGCCGGCCTTGCCGACGTCGTCGGCCGGGCCGAGGTCCGCCGGCTCGCTCGGCCGTTCGAGCGTTGCGGTCATCGCGGCCTGCCCGACTCGGCGCACCTGCGCCGGGACGGCGGGGCCCGTGAAGGGCCCCGGCCGTCCCGCGTGCAGGGGGGATCACGGCGGGGTTCGTCACCCTGCGCTGATCTGGTCGACGGCGGCGGCGACCTGCTCGAGGACCGCGTCGGACAGCGGCGCCGACCCGGCAGCCTCGGCGGCTGCCTGCTGGCCCTCGGCCGAGCCGACGTAGGCCATGAACGCCTTCACGAGGTCGGCCTTGCGCCTGGTCGGAGTACTGCAGGCAGACGATGTGGTACGAGACGAGGGCGATCGGATAGACGCCGGACTCGGTCGTGTCGCGGACGAGGTCGAAGGCGATGTCGAACTCGCCGCGGCCCTCGACCGGGGTCGACACGTCGAGCAGCTTCGCCGCCGCCTCCGGGCTGTACGGCACCCACTCCTCGCCGACCTGGACGTTCGCCGTGCCGAGGTCGACGACCTGCGAGGCGTCGGCGTAGCCGACCGAGCCCTCGCCGGCGGCGATCGCGGCGACGACGCCGCTCGTGCCCTGGGCACCCTCACCACCGAACGCCGACGGCCACTCCTGGTCCGGCTCCTCCGTCCACACGTCGGGCGCGACGGTGGCGAGGTAGTCGGTGAAGTTCTGCGTCGTGCCCGACTCGTCGGAGCGGTGCACCGGGTTGATGGCCGTGTCCGGCAGCTCGACGTCGGGGTTGTCGGCGGCGATCGCGTCGTCGTTCCAGGTGGTGATGCCGCCGGAGAAGATCCCCGCCATCACGGCCGGGGACAGGTTGAGCGTGTCGATGTCGGGCAGGTTGAAGGCCACGACGATCGGCGACACGTAGTGCGGCAGGTCGATGGCGCCCTCCTCCCCGGCGCACGTCTCCGACGGACGTCGCGAGCTCCTCGTCCTTGAGGTAGGCGTCGGAGCCGGCGAAGTCGGAGCCGCCGGCGAGGAACGTCTCGCGGCCGCCGCCGGACCCGACCGGGTCGTACTCGACGGTGGCGTCGGGGTTCTCCGCCTGGAACCCGGCCTGCCAGCCCTGCATCGCGGCGGCCTGCGACGACGCGCCGGCACCGATCAGGGTGCCCGACACCGGGCCGGCCGGGGCGCCCCCGCCACCCTCGCTGGTGTCCGACGTGTCGGCCGGTCGCCGCCGTCGCGTCGCGGCTCGTGCTGCCCTCGGTGGCGGCCGGCGCATCGGTGGCGACAGGCGCCTCGGTCGCGGCCGGCGCGTCGCTGGTCGCGCTGTCGTCGTCATCGTCGCCGCCACATGCGGCGAGGACGAGCGAGCCGGCGATCACCGCGGCGAACGCCTGGCGGCGAAGGGTGGAGATGTTCACGCTGGGGAGCTCCGTTCGATTGCCCGTTGCACGCCCTCCTCCGGGCGTGGGAGCCGCCCTCGGCAGGTGGCTCCGGCGGGCACCGTAGGAATCACAGGTTGCGCGACACGCCGCACCCGGTGAACGGAAGGTGAACGAACCGCGTCCGGACGGTGAAGAGCGCCAGCTCTGCGCCGGGCGTCACGTCGCCCGGGTGAACGGCGTCAGGCGCGTGGTCGCGCCTGTCGCTCGACGACCCAGCGGTAGAGGCGCTCCTGGGCGTTCGGCTCGAACGCCCCCTCGGTCCCCTGGCGGGCCCAGGTGTCGTCGGGCTGCAGCTCCCACCGCACGACGTCGTCGGCGAGCAGGAACTCGAGCACGCCGTCGAGCCAGTCACGGTGCTTCGGGTGCTCGATCGGCACGAGCACCTCCACCCGCCGATCGAGGTTGCGCGGCATGACGTCGGCCGAGCCGATCAGGTGGAGCGGCTCGTCGTCGACGTCACCGTGGGCGAAGCGGTAGATCCGGCTGTGCTCGAGGAAGCGGCCGAGGATGCTGCGCACGCGGATGTTCTCCGAGAGCCCGGGGACCCCCGCCCGCAGGCACGAGATGCCGCGCACGACGAGGTCGATCCGCACCCCGGCGGCACTGGCCGCGTACAGCGCCTCGATCATGTCGGCGTCGCCGATCGAGTTGGCCTTGATGATGATGTGGCCGTCGGGCCCGAACCGCGCCTCGTTCTCGATCAGGGCGCGCAGCTTCGGGCGCAGCCCCCGCGGCGCCACGAGCAACGTGTGGTACTGGTCGCCCCGCGAGAACCCGGTGAGGTGGTTGAACAGCGTCGCCACGTCGGCACCGATGTCCGGGTCGACGGTGAGGATGCCGAGGTCCTCGTAGAGGCGCGCCGTCTTCGTGTTGTAGTTGCCGGTGCCGATGTGGCAGTAGCGGCGCAGCCGGTCGCCGTCGTCGCGGACCACGAGCACGCACTTGGAGTGGGTCTTCAGGCCCGCCATGCCGTAGACGACGTGCACGCCGGCGCGCTCCAGCTGCTTGGCCCAGTTGACGTTGGTCGCCTCGTCGAAGCGGGCCTTCAGCTCGACGAGGACGGCGACCTGCACGCCCCGCTCGGCGGCGCGGATGAGCGAGCGCATGATCGGGCTGTCGCCGCCCGCCCGGTACAGCGTCATCTTGATCGACTGCACGCGCGGGTCGTCGGCGGCCTGCTGGATGAACGCCTCGGTGCTGCTCGTGAAGCTCTCGTACGGGTGGTGGACGAAGATCGCCCGGTCGCGCATCACCGACACCAGCGGGCGGTCGGCCTCCTCGGCGACGGCGATGCGCCCGGCGGTGACCGGCGGCCAGGGGCGGTCCTTGAGGTCGGGGCGGTCGAGGCCGTGGAGCTGCCAGAGCAGGCCGAGGTCGATCGGCGCCCGGCACCGGTAGACGTCGCCGGGCACCAGCTCGAGCTCCTCCATCAGCAGGTCGAGCATGGTGTCGCTCATGCCCTCGGAGACCTCGAGGCGCACGGCCTTGTTGAAGCGTCGCCGGCGCAGCTCCATCTCCAGCGCCTCGAGGAGGTCCTCGGCCTCCTCCTCCTCGATCGTGAGGTCGGCGTTGCGGGTCACCCGGAACGTGGCGACCTCCTCGATCACCATGCCGGCGAACAGCGTCGGCAGGTGGGCGACGATGAGCTCCTCGGCGGGCACGAACCGCGACTCGTCGACCTCGAACAACCGTGGGAAGACGGTCGGCACCTTGACCCGGGCGAAGCGCCGGTCGTCGCTGTCGGGATCGGGGTCGGCGACCATCGCGGCGACGCTGAGGGCGAGCTCGGAGATGTAGGGGAACGGGTGGCTCGGGTCGACCGCCAACGGCGTGAGCACCGGGAAGATGCGCTGCTCGTAGACCTCGGTCATGCGCTTGCGCTCGACGGCGTCGAGGTCGGCCCAGCCGACGATGGAGATCCCGGCGGCGGCGAGCTCCGGCACCAGCTCGTCGAGGAACACGCGCTCCTGGCGGGCGACGAGCAGGTGGGCCTGGGCGTCGATCTCGGCCAGCTGCTGGCTGGCCGTGCGCCCGTCGGCGGTCGGTTCCTCGACGCCCGCCGCGACCTGGTCCTTGAGCGCGGCGACGCGCACCTGGAAGAACTCGTCGAGGTTGGTGGTCGTGATGGCGCAGAACTTGGCCCGCTCGAGCAACGGGATCCCCTGCTCGCGGGCGAGCTGCAACACGCGGTCGTCGAACGCCAGCCAGCTCAGCTCGCGGTTGATGAACCGGTCGTTGATCACGCCACCATGATGGCGCACGAGCGGGCGAGGGTTCGTCGAACCTGGTGAACGGGCGGTGGCGGCGCCGGTGAGCGGATCGGGACGGTCCGGTGACGACGGCCCGAACGGGAGCTCAGTCGTCGTCGGGGCGACCGAGGTCCCACTCGATCGAGATCAGCTCGCGCTCGGCGTCGCGGGCGACGCGCTCGCGGTTGCGGCGGAACTGCGGATCGTCGCGCGGCAGCAGGACGAGGCGGGCGAGGACGCGGGCGCGGAACTCGTCGAGGACCGTCCGGTCGCCCCAGTCGCCGTAGACCTCCCAGTGCGGCGACACCGGGCCGAGGTAGACGATCCGGGCGTGGGCTCGGGGTGGCTGGTCGACGGCCGTGTCACTCACGTCGGCCGATCCTACCGGTGACCTGCCCGGCGGGATCGGGCAATGTTACAGTTCGGTGACGTCCTCGGCGATCTTGACCTCGTCTTACCCACGACGGGAACCGTTGGGCATCGGCGGACGTCGACAGATGCGTCGACATCGACGTCGGCTCGGGGTCGTTCCCCGTCCGGCAGGGAGAAAGCAGCGATGAACTTCGAACCGACGGCACCCCCTCCGCACTCGGAGGACGCCGCCACGGCCTGGATGGCCGACGGGAACTGCCGGCTCTACCCCCCGGCGACGTTCTTCCCGAGCGATGGCGTCGGCGTGGACAAGGCCCGCAAGATCTGCAACGGCTGCCCGGTGAGCGAGCCGTGCCTGGAGTACGCCCTCGAGCACCGCATCGACCACGGCGTCTGGGGCGGGTGCAGCGAGCGCGAGCGCCGCCGCATCCTCAAGCGTCGCCGGCTGACGATCGTCAGCGACTGACCGCGACGGGTCCGGGCAGCGCCGAGCCGGCCGCGCCCCGGATCCCCACCTGTTCGCGGAGACGGACGGATCCCGTCCGTCTGGCTGCGCAGTCCGCGGGATCCGCCCGGGCTCGGGCGTGCGGCGGTCAGTCCGTCTTCGGCTCGGGCGGGGCGACGGGCGCCGGGATGTCGGCACGTGCCGCGGCGATGTCGTCCTGCTTGCTTGTCGGCCTGACCCTCGGCCAGGCCGTCCTTGAACTCCTTCTGCGCCTTGCCGAGGTTCTTGGCCAACTTCGGCAGCTGCGAACCGCCGAAGATCACCAGCACGACGGCCAGGACGATGAACCATTCGGGGCCTGAGGGCATGGCGGGAAGCCTAACGACTCACCCGCCGAGGCGGGAGGCGGGCCCGCCGACCCACGGTGAGCTCTCAGCTCGCTCCCGGCGGCAGCTCGGGCCGGCCGTGGCGGGCGAGGGCACCGTTGCTCCAGCCGTCGAGGTGGGTGAGCTCGGGCCCGAACCAGGACGGCGGGACGAACGCCGCGGCGGCGTCCTCGCTGGCGAACTCGACCTCGACGGTCCACAGCCCGGCCAGCTCGTCGGCGTAGCGGTCGACCTCGGCGACGCCGCCGTCGACGGCGACCCGGAACCGGTCCTTCTCGAGGCGCCGCCCGGCGGTGTGCTCCCACAGCGCCACGGCGTCCGGCACGGGGATCGCGACCTCGACCTCCGTGCGGGCGAGGTCGCGGCCGGCCTTGACCGTGATCCACGCCGCGTCGGCGCTGATCCGCACCCGTGACTCGACGTCGTCCTCACCGGCGAGGTAGCCCTGCCGGTAGTGCACGCCGGGACCGAGCACGTCGTCGTCGGGCGGCTCGACGACGAGGAACTTGCGCTCGATCTCGGTGCTCACCACTCCAGTATGGATGGCCTCGGCTACCGTGGCGGCCCACATGAGCGCCGTCGTGACGTGCCGAGGGGGCGAGGCATCGTCGGCTGGCCTGGAGCGCGACCTGCGCGCCGGCGGCTACACGATCGGACCGCCCGAACCCTCGACGGTCATCGTGCTCGACACGTTCGACGGCCGCCTGCACGACGCCGGCGCACGCCTCGACCACGTCGGGTCGGAGCTCGTCCTGCACGACGCCGGCGGCCGCACGGCGCGCACGGTGGTGGACGCCCTGCCCCGGTTCGCCACGGACCTCCCGGCGGGACCGTTCCGCGCCCGCCTGGGCGAGCTCCTCGACGTGCGCGCCCTGCTCCCCGTGGCCACGGTGGGCCACGTCGCCCGCCGCGCCGAGCGGCGCAACAGCGACGACAAGCTGACGAGCGTCGTCACCATCCACCTGGAGCTCTGCGCCGACGGCCGGCCGCTGGACGGGTGGCTCGTGTCCGTCCAGGAGCTGACCGGCTACGCCAAGCCGGGCGAGCAGGCTCGTGAGGTCGTCGCGCCCCACGTCGCCGAGCCGCTCGATGGCGATGCGGTGGCCGCGATCCTCGGCGCCGCCGGCATCGAGCTGGGCGGCCGTCACGTCGAGCCGGGCATCCCGCTCGACGGGGAGCTCCCGGCGATCGAAGGCTTCCGGCTCGTGCTGGCCAACCTGGCGGAGGCGATCGAGGTCAACCGCCCGGGCACGATCGACGACCTCGACAGCGAGTTCCTGCACGACCTGCGCGTCGCCGTGCGCCGATCGCGCTCGATCCTGCGCCACGGCCGCGCCGTCCTCCCGCCGGACCTCCTCGCCTGGGCCGAACCGGGCCTCAAGCAGGTCGGTGAGGTCACCGGTCCGCCGCGCGACCTCGATGTGCAGGTCCTCGAGTGGGGCACCGCCGTCGCCGACCTCGACGATCGTGCCCGCCAGGCACTCGAGCCGCTGCGCCGCCTGCTGGTCCGCGACCGCGACCATGCCCACGCGACCCTCGCCGAGCAGCTCGGCGCCGGCGACGTCACCAACCTGCTGCACCGCTGGCACGAGGTCCTGCAGTCGCCGCTCGATCCGGCGAGCGGCGGACCGCAGGCCGGTGAGGCGTTGCTCGACGTCGTGCGCACCCGGGTCCGCAAGGCCCAGCGCCGGCTGCTGGAGCACGGCCGCGCGATCACCCCGGAGACGCCGGCCGAGCACGTCCACGACGTGCGCAAGGACGCCAAGAAGCTGCGCTACCTCCTGGAGTGCTTCGCCGACCTCTTCCCCGCCGAGGGTCGCAAGGCGTTCGTCAAGCGGCTCAAGCGGTTGCAGGACCTGCTCGGCGACCACCAGGACGCCGAGGTCCACGCCGACGAGCTGCGCCGGGCGGCCGAGCGGCTGCCACCCGCCACCGGCACGGCGACGTACGTGGCCATCGGCCAGCTCGTCGAGCACCTCGAGCGCACGCGCCAGGCGGCACGCGACGACTTCGCCGACCGCTTCGCCGAGTACGACAGCAAGCAGACCCGCCAGGTCCTCACGGACCTGCTGGACCGCGAGGCCGAGTGAAGATCCTCGCCACGTACAGCATCAAGGGCGGCGTCGGCAAGACGACGGCCGCCGTCAACCTGTCCGCGGAAGCGGCACGGACCGGCGCCCGCGTGCTGCTGTGGGACCTCGACCCGCAGGGGGCGGCAACGTTCTTCGTGCGTGTCAAGCCGCGGCTGAAGGGTGGGGCGAGCCGCCTCGTGTCCGATCGCGGCGAGCTCGACGAGCACGTCCGGGCCACGGACGTCCCGGGCGTCGACGTGCTGCCCGCCGACTTCTCGCTGCGCCACCTCGACATCCACCTCGACGGCGCGGCGACCGGTCGGCTCGGTGCGCTGCTCGCCCCGGTCGCCGCCAACTACGACGTGGCCATGCTCGATTGCGCCCCGGGCATCACGCTGACGAGCGAGAGCGTCTTCGACGCCGCCGACGCGCTGCTCGTGCCGACGATCCCGGCGACGCTGTCGGCGCGCACGCTGGAGCAGCTCGACCGGTTCCTCGCCCGGATCGACGACCCGCCGGTCGTGCTGCCGTTCATCTCGATGGTCGACCGGCGGCGCACCGTGCACCGCCAGATCACGGCCGACCTCGCGGCCGGGTGGCCGCGGTTGCTGCGGACGCAGGTCCCCAACATCGCCACCGTCGAGCGGATGGGAGTCGAGCGGGCGCCGCTGGCGTCGTTCGCCCCGGCCGCCCGCGGCACGTTCGCGTTCCGCGACCTGTGGTCGGAGATCGCCGCCCACCTCTGGCACTGACGCGACCGACCATCGCCTCCCATCCGAGCATCGGCGGCCGTGCGAGTGCACGGCGCGGGGCTGGCCGGCGCCGCGCCCTCGGACGGCGCCACGTACTCGGATGGATCGGGGCCGGTCAGCGCGACAGCCGCTGGTAGGCCCGCACGGCGAACGGCAGCGTGACGGCCGTGATCACGACCGGCCACACGATCGCCATCAGCAGCGAGTGGTCGGCGACCCAACCGGCCGTCTCGACGCCCGGGTTGCCGAAGAGGTCGCGGGTCGCGTTGATCGTCGCCGAGAGCGGGTTCCACGTGGCGATCGCGCCGAGCCAGGCCGGCATCAGCTCGACGGCGATGAACGCGCTCGACAGCATCGTCACCGGGTACAGCAGGCCGTACAGCGAGTTCACCGACTCGGCGTTCCTGGCCTTCAGGCCGAGCAGGATCCCGAGCCACAGGAACGCCATGCGCAGCAGGAGCAGCAGGCCGAACGCGCCGACCGCCTCGCCGAGCGAACCGTGCCACCGCCACCCGATCGCGAGCCCGGTGGCGACGAGGATCGCCAGGCTGACCGCCGAGTACACCATCGCCGCGAGGCACCGGCCGACGACGACCGCGGACGGCGCCATCGGCATCGAGCGGAAGCGGTCCATGACGCCCTTCGCCGAGTCCACCTGCACGGCCATCGCCGTCTCGCCGATCCCGAACGCCATCGTCTGGGCGAACATCCCGGCCATGAGGAACTCGCGGTAGTTGCCGCCGCCGGGCACGATCATCCCGCTGCCGAAGACGTACGCGAAGAGCAGCACGAACATGATCGGGAACAGCAGGCCCCACACGATCATCTGCGGCTCGCGGACCCACTGCTGCATGTCGCGCACGGCGATGATCCAGCCGTCGCGCAGCGCCCAGCGCAACCGCGCGGCCATCACGCCGCCGCCTTGTGGCCGGTGAGCCCGAGGAACACGTCGTCGAGCGTCGGGCGGCGGATGCCGACGTCGATGACGTCGATGCCGTCGCCGGCCAGGGCGTGGAGCACGGCGGTCAGCGCGGCCACCCGGTCGACCACCGGCGCGCTGAGCCGTCGGGCCTCGCGGTCGATCTCGGGCTCGGCGCCGGCGATCCGGGCCACCAGGCACGCGGCCATCGCCACGTCGTCGGCGGCGGCGACCACGACGTCCAGGCGGTCGCCGCCGACCTGCGCCTTCAACGCGTCGGGCGGACCCTCGGCGATCGTGCGGCCGCGGTCGATGACGACGATGCGATCGGCGAGCTGGTCGGCCTCGTCGAGGTACTGCGTCGTCAGCAGCACGGTCGTCCCGCCGGCGACGAGTCCGCGGATCGACGACCACACCTCGTTGCGGCTGCGCGGGTCGAGACCGGTCGTCGGCTCGTCGAGGAAGAGCACGGACGGGGCGAGGATCAACGTCGCCGCCAGGTCGAGGCGGCGGCGCATGCCACCCGAGTAGTGCTTGACCGACTTCCCGGCGGCGTCGGCGAGATCGAGCTGGGCGAGCAGCTCGTCGGCGCGGGCCCGGGCGGCAGCCACCGACAGGCGGTTGAGGCGCCCGAACAGGACGAGGTTCTGGCGACCGCTGAGGATCTCGTCCACCGCCGGGGACTGCCCACTCCAACCGATCCGCCGGCGCACCGCCATCGGGTCGGCGGCCACGTCGACGCCGTCGATCCACGCCCGCCCGCCGTCGCTGCGCAGCAGCGTGGCGAGGATCCGCACCGCGGTCGTCTTGCCGGCGCCGTTGGGGCCGAGCAGCCCGCACACCGAGCCGCGGGTCACCTCGAGGTCGAACCCGTCGAGGGCGCGCGTGGCGCCGTAGTCCTTCACCAGCCCGGCGGCGCTGATCGCCGGTGTCTCGGCTGCCATCCCCTGCTCCCTTCGTCGTCCCACCGCACCCAGCCGACTCCTTACGTCGTACGGAGTACGATCCCGACGCTAGCGTACGGCGTAAGGAGTGACAACCGCGATGACCGAGTACGCCAGCCGGGGCGACCACCGGCGCACGATGGAGCTGCTGTGGGGCGTCGGCCAGGTGACGACTCGGGGCCCGCGGCCCGGCCTCGAGTTGGCGACGATCGTCGCCACGGCGATCGAGCTGGCCGACACGGGCGGGCTCGCCACGGTCTCGATGCGCAAGGTCGCCGAACGCCTCGGACGCAGCGCGATGGCGCTCTACACGTACGTCCCCGGCAAGGCCGAGCTCCTCGACCTGATGCTCGACACCGTGTACGGGGAGCAGCCGACACCCGACCCCACGACGGACGGTTGGCGGGCTGCGGCCGAGGCGTGGGCCCGCGGCACCTGGGACTTCTACGGCCGCCACCCCTGGGTGCTGCAGGTCGCCGGTGCCCGGCCGGTGTTGGGTCCCCACGAGCTCGACGGCTACGAGGCGCTGCTGCGCATCTTCGACGGGCTCGGCCTGCCCGCCGTCGAGGTGGCGCGCGCCGCCAACTCACTCGCCGGGTTCGTGCGCGGGGGCGCCAAGGCGGTGTCCGACGCCACGGCGGCCGAGCAGGCGACCGGCGTGAGCGACGACGACTGGTGGACGGCCCGCTCGCCCCTGCTCGACGAGGTGGTGGGCGACGCCTGGGCCACCCGCTTCCCGATCTCGACCCGGCTGAGCGAGGCCCAGGCCTTCGACCAGCTCGACCGGCCTGACGACTCGCTGCCCTACACGGCGCGTGACGCGTACGACGCGTTCGAGTTCGGGCTGCAGCGGTTCCTCGACGGCGTCGACGCGCACATCGCCACGACCCGCCGGACCGCCACCCGCCGCCGGCGTGGCGCCACTCCCTAGCCTCCACGTCGTGGTCGACATCGAGGTGCTGCAGGGTGGGATCGCCAACGCCGGCGCAGTCGTCCGCGAGGGCGCCCACGTGCTGCGGCCGGCGAACCCGCACACGGCGACGATCCACCACTTCCTCGGCTTCCTGCGCGACGCGGGCTTCGAGGGGGCGAGCCAGCCGATCGGCATCGACCCCGACGGCCGCGAGCGCCTGGCCTTCATCCCCGGCGACGTCGCCGTCCCGCCCTACCCCGCGTGGGCCGAGTCGGACATGGCGCTGGCCACCGCGGCTGCGCTGCTCCGACGCCTCCACGACGTGAGCGCGCGCTACGTCCCGCTGCCCGACGCGACCTGGAGCACCGAGATGGCGGATCCGGCGGCGGCGACGACCGCACCGGGCGACCTCGTCGTGTGCCACAACGACGTGTGCCTCGAGAACCTCGTCTACCGCGACCGGGTGGCGGTCGGCCTGCTCGACTTCGACTTCGCGGCACCCGGCCGGCCGCTCCACGACGTGGCGACGTTCGCCCGCATGAACGTGCCGATCGACACCGACGAGGACGCCCGGCTGCTCGGCCGAGCCGGCCCGTTCGACCCCGCCCGCCGGCTGCGCATCGTCGCCGACGCCTACGGGCTGGCACCCGATCGCCACGAGCTCCTCGACGTGCTCGCCGGCGGGGTGCAGCGCGGCGGCGAGTTCCTGCAGCGGCGTCTCGACGAGGGCAACGAGGCGTTCCGCCAGATGGTCGAGACGACCGGCGGCATGGCCAAGTTCGACCGGCGCCGGGCCTGGTTCGCCGCCCACCGCGAGCAGCTCGCCGACGCCCTCGGCTGACCGGCCCAGCGGTCCCGACTGCGGCGCTCCGCGTTCACAGCTCGGTTTGTTGCGCCTGGCGCAACAAACCGAGCTGTGAATGCCACGTCAGCCCGGCCCTCCCGCACGACGGTCCGCGATGGAGCATCATCGGGTGACGTGAGCACCCCCCTGCGCATCGTCCATGTCAGCGACTCGCACCTCGGCGTGGACGTGCCGTTCGCCGACGAGCACTGGGATGCGGTCGTCGCCCACGTCGCCACGACGCGACCCGACCTCGTCGTGCACACGGGCGACGTCAGTCGGGACGGCGCCGGGATGCCGGCCGACCTCGCCCACAGCCGCGACCGGCTGGCGGCGCTTCCCGTGCCGTGGCTGGCGCTCGCCGGCAACCACGACATCGGCGACAGCGACGATGACGAGCACCCCGTCGATGACGAGCGGCGCCGGCGGTGGCACGAGCTGTTCGGCGCGCTGCGCTGGTCCCACGAGCGCGCCGAGTGGCGGCTGGTCGGCATCGACATCCAGACGCTGACGACGTCGTCGGAGGCAGCCGACGAGCACTGGGCCTGGTTGGAGCGGGAGCTCGCCACGCCGCGACCGACCGCCCTGTTCCTGCACCGTCCGCTGCGCCCGTGGGGCGACGCGTTCGACGAGCCGCGGCGCTACGTCGTCGAGCCGCACCGGACGCGCCTCCAGGACCTCGTGGCCGCCGGCGACGTCCGGCTCGTCGCCAGCGGCCACGTCCACCAGCACCTCGTCACGACCCATGAGGGCGTCGCCCACGTCTGGGCCCCGTCGAGCTGGGCGGTCATCCCCGACGAGGTGCAGCCCGTGATCGCCGCCAAGCAGACGGGGATCATCGAGCTCGCCCTGCACGCCGACGGCGCCGTCGACGCGGCGTACGTCCGCCCCGCCGGCATGGTCGACGCCGTCATCGGCGTGGACTTCCCGTCCCCGTACGACCACTGAAGCCGGCCCGCGATCCCGGTTCACAGCTCGGTGTGAACGCGACCGTCAGCCCGTGGCGGCGGCGCCGATGGCGGGGTTGTCGGTGAAGAAGCCGTCCATGCCGGCGGCGAGGATCATGCGGTCCTTGCAGAGGCCGACCCCGTCGGCGACGGCGTCACGAGGTCGGCGTAGGTCCGCGGATCACCGGCGGCGCGCAGGTCGTACGGGGCGCCGGCGCAGTCGACGAGCTGGGCGAGCGGGACGTCGGTCAGCGCGTCGAGCTGGCGCAGGTTGCCGGTCTCGAAGCTCTGGATGATGACCGGTGACCGCCGGCTCGAGTACCCGTTGCGGTCGAGCACGTCCACGACGCGCTCCTCGAGCGACAGGCCCACCGAGTCGAAGTACGTCGGGTGCTTGGTCTCCGGGTAGATGCCCACCGGGCCGCCGTCGCACGTGCGGGAGTGGCGTGGCGAGGTCGACGACCTCCTCGAACGTCGGGACGCGGTACAGGCCGTTGAACGCGGTGTTGGCCGGGCGCACCGCCGGCAACCGCTCGACGGCGCGCAGCGTGCGCAGCTCGGCGAGCGTGAAGTCCTCCGTGAACCACCCGGTCACGCTCGTGCCGTCGATCACCTTCGTCGTACGGCGGGTGGCGAACTCGGAGCGGGAGGCGACGTCCGTCGTGCCGCTGATCTCGTTCTCGTGGCGGGCGACGAGGACGCCGTCCTTGGTCGGCGACGAGGTCGGGCTCGATGAAGTCGGCGCACTGCAGGATGGCGAGCTCGTAGGAGGCGAGGGTGTGCTCGGGTCGCTCGCCGCTGGCACCCCGGTGGCCGACCACCGTCACGTCGTCGCCACCACCGTGCCCGCCACCGTGCCCGCGCCCCGGGTCGATGATGACCATCTCGGTGTCGTCGGGCGTGCCCGGCACGCGACCGTTGCTGCCGGGGTAGTTGTTGTCGTTGGCGACGAGCAGGCGCCCGTCGCGCAGCGGGATGACCGACTCGACGGACTGCAGCGGCGAAGGCGAACGGATCGGCGACGCCGTAGGCGCCGGGCGATCGCGCCACGCCGATGTGGTCCGGGTTGGCGATTCCCGAGCAGGTCGACGACGAGCTCCTTCGCGACGAACCCGTCGGCGTCGGCGGAACCGAGGTCGACCGAGTACAGCCGCTTCGTCACCGACCGTGGCCCCTCGAAGTCGTCGCGCTCGATCAGCACGAGCTCTCCCGCGTCGGACCATGAAGGCGTCGCCGATCACGTTGTCGTCGGTGTCGGTCTCGTACTGCCACGTGCGGCCGGTGTAGCGCTCGCTCCGGGTGTCGAACTCGTGCACGAACCGGCGGCGGGGCACGGTGTCGTCGACGAACGAGCCCTCGACGATCGGGTACAGGTAGCGGCCGTCCGGCGACTGCGCCATCGCCTCGAACCCGCGGCTGCTGCGCACGCGCGCCACCTCACCCGGCTGCAGGTACGGGTTGGCCGACGACTTGCCGTCAGGGAGCTCGAACGGCGCGGCGAGCACGGTGCCGGTGCGGTCGACGTGGAGGATGAACGGGCCGAACTCCTCGCCGATCCAGAAGCTGCCGTCGCGACCACGCTGCTACCGACTCGATGTCGAAATCGGCGCCGGTGAGCAGGCGCTCCGGCGTGTCCCCGTTCTCGATCTCGAACGGGATCAGGCGGTTCGGGTGCGCGCCGTCTCCCAGCGCGGCCGCACCCGGTAGAGGCGCAGGAGGAAGTCGGCGGAGTTGCCCTTGGCGCCGAAGCCGTTGTCGGGCATCCCCAGAACGTTCCGTCACCGTTGTCGACGACGCCGAGGTGAACACCGCGTTCTGTCATGGCCATCCGGCCCGATCGGGCCGGATCACGCTGACAGGACGGGTCACACGGCGAGGCGCGGGCCGGGCGTGAACGTCACCGGCACGTGCTCGAGGCCGAGCACGAAGTTGCCGCGCCGACGTGGCAGCTCGTCGGAGGTGGCGAGCGCGAGGTCGGGCAGCCGGGCGAGCAGCTCCTCGAACAGGACGCGCAGCTCGAGGCGGGCCAGCGGCGCGCCGAGGCAGTGGTGGCGGCCGAAGGCGCCGAAGGACACGTGGTCGTTCGGGCTGCGCGTGATGTCGAAGCGGAACGGGTCGGCGAAGACCGTCTCGTCACGGTTCGCCGACGGGTACAGCAGCAGGATCCGGTCACCCTCCGCGACCTGCTGGCCGTTGACCTCGACGTCGACCGTCGCCGTGCGGTTCATGTTGCGGATCGGGCTGACCCAGCGCAGCATCTCCTCGATCGCCCCCGGCAGCAGCTCGGGCTCGGCGCGCAGGCGGGCGAGCTGCTCCGGGTGGCGCAGCAGCGCTTCGACGCCGCCGGAGATGACGTGGCGCGTCGTCTCGTCGCCACCGACCAGCACGAGCATCGTCTCGAAGACGAGGTCGAGGTCGCTCAGCGGGCCCTGCTCGTCGTCGGCGTTGACGACGAGGCTGACGAGGTCCTCGGCCGTGCCGCCGCGGCGCTGGGCCACGACCTCGAGGATGTACGCCGAGTACGCCCGCACCGCCTCGACCACCTCGTCGCGGATCTCCGAGCCGCCGGTCGCGAAGAGGTCCGACCAGTGCAGCAGCTGGGCGTGGTCCTCCTCCGGCAGGCCCATCAGCTCGCCGATCATGTACATCGGCAGCGGCGTGGCGACGTCGGCGACGATGTCGCACTCGCCGCGCTCGACGACGTCGTCGAGGAGGCGCGTGACCCGCTCGCGCAGGTACGCCTCGTGGTCCTGGACGCGGCGCAGCGTGAAGCCGGCGCTGACCATGCGGCGCCGCCGGGTGTGCTCGGGCGGGTCCATGTTGATCATCGACGGCACCGAGCTCTCGGGGCGCGAGCCCTGGCCGGAGCAGAACGTCCGCCACTCCCGGCTCAGCCGCTTGACGTCCTCGTACGCCGCGGCGCCCCAGATGCCCACCGAGTCGTCCCAGTACATCGGGGCCTCGGCCCGCATCCACGTCGTCAGCTCGTCGAAGCGGGGACCGTAGAAGTCCGGCGACAGCAGCTCGATCTCGGGACGCGTCGGGTGATCCGGCGTGCGCGTCCCCGCCCGGTCGAACGTGACCACGAAGCGGTCCGGGTCGTCGTCGATGAGATCGCTCATCGGCTCAACGTACTGTCGCCGGATGACCGCACCGATGGTGAACGAGTCCGGCCCCCTGGCGGGGAAGCACGCGCTGGTGACCGGCGGCGGGACCGGGATCGGGCTCGGCTGCGCCCGCCGCCTGGCCGCCGACGGGGCGACGGTGACGATCTGCGGCCGGCGGCGCGACGTGCTCGACGCCGCCGTCGCGGCGATCGGCGGCACCGCCCGCGCCGTCACCGCCGACGTCACGTCGGAGGACGACGTCGCCGCCGCGGTCGCCGCGGCCAGCGACGCCGACGGGCGGCTCGACGTCGTCGTCGCCAACGCCGGCGGTGCGGCGACCGCCGGGCCGCTCGTGCTCGTCGACCGCGGCGGGTGGGACCAGACGCTCACGCTGAACATCACCGGCACGTGGTCGGTCATCCGCCACGCTGCCCCGGCGATGGCGCGGGCCGGCGGCGGCTCGATCATCGCCCTGTCGTCGATCGCCGGCCACCTCACGCACCGCCAGCTCGGCGCCTACGCCGTCGCCAAGGCGGGCGTCGAGATGCTCGTGCGCAACGCGGCCGACGAGCTCGGCGCGTTCGGCATCCGCGTCAACGGCGTGCGCCCCGGGCTCGTGCCGACCGACGCATCCGGGCCGCTCAACGAGCACGAGGCCACGCGACAGGACTACCTCGCCCAGATGCCGCTCGGCCGCACGGGCACCGTGGAGGACGTCGCCGCGCTCGTCGCCTTCCTCGCCGGCCCGGAGTCGACGTGGATCACGGGCCAGCTGATCGGCGTCGACGGCGGCCACTCGCTACGTCGCGGCCCGGACCTCGGCGGCCTCTTCGACCCGCTGTTCGGCGATGCCCTCCAGTCGTTGATGGGCCAGTGAGCCGAACCGTCATTGGATTCCGGCCCGATCGGGCCGGCATCGACTGACAGTTGGGGTTCAGACCTGGGGCGCGACGTCGAGCATGAAGCGCTCCATCGCGGCGCGGCGCCCGGCCAGGCCGCCGGGCGCCACCGGGTCGAGGAGGATGTGGTCGACGCCGATGGCCTGCCAGCGGCCGATCGTGTCGAGCATCTCGGCGGGCGAGCCGGCGATCGACTTGCTCGCCGGCATCGAGCCCTCCGGGTCGAGGTAGAGGCGGATCGACAGGCGCACCGACGCCGGGTCGCGGCCAGCCGCCGTCACGTGCTCGCGCACCCGTCCCCAGCCCTTCTCGACGGTCGCCAGCGGCTGGAACGCGGCGTGGAACGCGTCGCCGAAGCGGGCGACGCGGCGGAACGCCGCCTCGCTGTCGCCGCCGACCCAGATCGGCACCGAGCGGTTCGGCGGCTTGGGCTCGAAGCCGACCTCGGGCACCTCGTAGAACTCGCCCGAGAAGCTCGCCGGGCCGTCGGCGAAGAAGCGCCGGAACAGCTCGAGCTGCTCGTCGGCGCGCTTGCCCCGGTGGTCGTAGGGCATGCCGAGGACCTCGAACTCCTCGCGCATCCAGCCGACACCGACGCCGAGGATCACGCGACCCTCCGACAGGTGGTCGAGCGAGGCGATCGCCTTGGCGGTGAGCACCGGCGGCCGGTAGCCGAGGATGAGCACGGTCGGCGCCAGCTTGAGCGTCTCCGTGCAGCCGGCGACGAAGAACATCGTCCCGATCGGGTCGAGCCACGGCATGTCGGTCGGCGGGGCGAACGACCCGTCGTCGGTGTACGGGTACTCCGACGCGATCGTGCTGGGCCACGCCACGTGGTCGCTGACCCAGCCGGAGTGGAAGCCGAGCTGCTCGGCCTGCTGGGCGAACTCGATCAGCGCCGTGCGCGTCGCCTGGCGGCCGAGGTGCGGGAGGTGGATGCCCCAGTCCATGGCGGCCATCATGCTCACCGCCGCGCGGACCCGACGGGTCAGGCAGGGCAGCGGGCGCGGCAGGCCCAGGCGAACGGGTTCACGGCGACCTCGATGTCGACGTAGCCCATCGCGCCGAGGCGTTCCTCGAGCGTCGACGGGTCGACCGGGTTGTACGTGTCGTCGACGTGGAACGCCGCCAGCTCCTCGCGTCCGACGCTGTCGTTGGCGACGAGCAACCCGCCCGGGCGCAGCACCCGACGCACCTCGCGGAACATGGCGTCCTGCAGCTCGACGGTCGGGACGTGGTGCAGCATCGTGAACGTGACGGCGCCGGTGAAGCGGCCGTCCTCGAACGGCATCGCCGTCGCGTCGCCCTCGACGACGTCGACGTTCGTGCCGGCCAGCCGCCGCCGGAGGTCGTCGGCGAGGGCGGTGTCGAGCTCGATGCTCGTCAGCGCCGGCACGAGCGGGCGCAACAGGTCGGTCGTCATGCCGGGACCGGGTCCGATCTCCAGCACGTCGGCGCCGAGGGCGTCGGGGCCGAGCGGTCCGAAGGCGAACGGGAAGGCGAGGTCCTGGAGCGTCTGTCGCCACTCGTCGGTCCCGAGGAGGTCGAGGTGCTGCTGGTTCACCGCACGACCGTACGGCCGCCGGGCCGATGGCAGCGACGGCGTAGCGTGACAACGGATGTCGTCAGAGCGACACGACCTCGCCGGCTCGGGCGGCATCGCGGTGACGTCGTTCACGCTGCCGGACGGCCACCGCTTCCGTCGCCACCACCACCCGACGCACCAGCTGGCGTGGGCGCCACGTGGCCTCGTCACGATGCGCGTCGACGAGCAGGTGTGGGTGTTGCCACGTTCGCGCGGGCTGTGGATCCCTGCCGACGTGCCCCACGAGGTCCTCATCGGCGGTTCCACCACGATGCTGGGCATCTACTTCGACCCCGCGACGTGCCCCGTCACGTGGCCGCGGCCGACGGTCGTCGGGACGTCGGGCCTGCTCGGCGACCTGCTGGAGCACCTCGGCCAGCCGCTCGACGAGGCGCACCGCCGCCACGTCGAGGCCGTCGTCCTCGACCTCCTGCGACCGCTCCCGGTGGCCCTGCTCGACGTCCCGCTGCCGGTCGATCCGCGGGCCGCCGCGATCGCCGACGCCCTCGGCCGGGACCCGGCGGACAGCCGCTCGCTCGCCGAGTGGGGACGGGCCGTCGGCGCCAGCAGCCGGACGCTCGCTCGCATCATCGACCGCGAGACGGGCATGGGCTTCGAGCGGTGGCGGACCCAGCTGCGCATCGCCGCCGCGCTGGCGCGGCTGGCGGGCGGGGCGCTCGGTCACCCGCGTCGCCCACGACGTCGGGTACTCCTCGACGAGCGCGTTCGTGGCCGCGTTCCGCCGCACGACCGGTACGACGCCGGGCTCGTACTTCGCGGCCCGTGCGGCTGAACGTCGGGCCGGCGTCAGCCGAGGCGGCGGGCGCGGGCATCGAGGTAGCGCTGCTCCGGCCGGCTCGTCGTGAGGCGGGCCGCCCGGCGGTACTCGGCACGCGCCGAGTCGACGTCGCCGGCGAGCTCCAGGAGGTGCGCCCGCGCGGCGGCCACGCGGTGGTGCTCGACGAGCCGCTCGTCGGCGGCGACGGCGTCGATGGCGGCCAGGCCGGCCTGCGGCCCGTGGACCATCGCCACCGCGACGGCCCGGTTCAGCGCCACGACCGGGTTCGGCGCGACGCGGGCGAGGAGGTCGTAGAGGCCGAGGATCTGCAGCCAGTCGGTGGCGTCGGCCGACGGCGCCTCGTCGTGCACGGCGGCGATCGCCGCCTGCAGCTGGTAGGGCCGACACGGCCCAGCGACAGCGTCGCCGTGACGAGGGCGACCCCCTCGTCGACGAGCTGCCGGTCCCACTGCGACCGGTCCTGCTCGGCGAGCGGCACGAGGCCGCCGTGATCGTCGACCCGCGCCGGCCGGCGGGCCTGGGTGAGCAGCATCAGGGCGAGGAGCCCGGCCACCTCGGGCTCCTCGGGCAGCGGCCCGGGCGAGCTCGCGGACCAGGCGCACGGCCTCGCCGGCGAGGTCGTCACGGGCGAGCCGCTCGCCCGGACGAGGCGGTGTAGCCCTCGTTGAACACGAGGTACAGGACGTGCAGCACGGCAGTCGAGCCGCGCCGGCAGCTCGACGGCCGGCGGGCATCGCGAGGTCGGCGCCGGCCTCCCGGATGCGCTGCTTGGCCCGGCTGATGCGCTGGGCCATCGTCGCCTCCGGCACCAGGAAGGCCGCGGCGATCTCCGCCGTGGTCAGCCCGCCGACGGCCCGCAGGGTGAGGGCGACCTGCGACGCGGGCGTGAGGCTCGGGTGGCAGCACAGGAACAGCAGCCGCAGCGAGTCGTCCCCGGCGCGGGTCGTGGCGGCCGGGTCGCCACCGGGATCGTTCGCCACCGCCGCCGTCGCGTGCACCGTGTCCTCCCGCCGGCGGCGGGCGCCACGCCGGCGCAGCTCGTCGGTGAGGCGCCGCCCGGCGACCGTCACCAGCCAGGCGCGTGGGTTGTCGGGCACACCCTGCTCGGGCCACTGGACGGCCGCCGCCAGCAGGGCCTCCTGGACGGCGTCCTCGCACTCGTCGAACGTGCCGTAGCGGCGCACGAGCGAGGCGAGGACGCCCGGCACGAGCGGCCGCACCACGTCCTCGACCCGCGCCGGCGAGACCACGGCGTCAGTCGTTGCTCGCCGACTCGTCCATCAACGGTCGGACCTCGACGGAGCCGTAGCGGCTGAACGGCACCCGGGCGGCGATCTCGAGCGCCCGCTCGAGCGACTCGCAGTCGATGATGTCGAAGCTGCCGAGGTACTCCTTGGTCTCGATGTAGGGCCCGTCGGTGACCAGCGTGTCGCCGCCCTTCGTCGTCACCGTCTTGCACTGCACCTGGTCGGCGACCCCGTAGGCGCTGAGCCACTCGCCCGACGCCTTGAGCTCGGCCTGCAACGCCTCGGTGTCGGCGATCAGGCGCTGCACCTCGTCGGGCGCGAAGCCAGCGAACGTCTCGTCGTTGGCGTAGATCATGAGCAGGTACTTCATGGTGATCACTCCTGTGGTGGTCGGTCGCCAGCCTGGCACGGGCCGGCCTCGTCGCGGTGGGGCCCTCGTGGTGCTCCCGGTCACCGGTCGAAGCCGACCGCGCTCGTCTCGACACGCGGCGCGCGAGTCGTCAGGACGACGGCGCGACGTGCTCGAAGGACGCCACCGACCCGTCGGGCCGGAACGTCAGCACCCACGCCGAGCCCTTGGCGAGGAGGTCGCGCCCGTGGGCGTGGGCGGCCGAGCGGCCGTGGCTGCGGCGGCGCAGCGTGCGCAGCAGGGGCCGCAGCAGCTCGCCGTGCGTGCAGACGACGGCACCGTCGAACGCCGGGTGGCCGAACGTCGCGCGCAGCCCGCGCGGACCGGCGTGCGGACCGAGGGCGGCCCACGGCTCGATCGGCACACCGATCGCCGCGGCGAGCGGCTCGAGCGTCTGCACGCAGCGCAGAGCGGGGCTCGAGACGAGCCGGGTGACGCCGGCGGCGGCCAGGACCGCGGCGAGCGCGGCGCCTGCGCGGCGCCGAGCTCGTCGAGCGGGCGATCCTCGTCGAGACCGCGCCACGTGCGCTTCGATCCGGCGCGGGCGTGGCGGACGATCGTCAGCCGCACGGCCGGCCGTCCGTGGCCACCGACCGGCCGGCACCCCGGGGGGAGGATGGGCGCCGACCGGCCGACGGCGTGACGACCACGGTACGGGTGCGTCGATGGCGCGGAGACGAGTTGCAGGTGAACATCGTCACCGCCACGGCGCACCGTCACGCCGACCGACGCTCGCCGGCGCGGCGCGGCCCGCACGACGGTCGCGGCGGCGGCGCGTCGACGACCGCCGTGCCGGTCGCGCGCCGAACGAGGCGGATCGTCAGGCCCCGCGCCGGATCGTGTTGAACGGCCCGGTGATCGCGAACGTGACCCCTGGTGCCTGCAGGTTGGCGTACAGCGTCTGGCGGTCGTCCGAGAACGTCACGCCGGTGAACTCGCCGTCGTCGCGCGCGTTGCGGGCGAGCAGCAGCGTCTCGCCGTCGGGCGTCACCGCGAGCAGGTGCTGCACCCCCTCGCCGTCCTCGGCGAGGATCACGCCGCCCCACGGCGACACGGTGATGTTGTCGGGGCCGTCGGGGTTGTCGCTCGCGGCGTCGGGGTTGACACCGAAGTGGACCTCGAGCGTCAGCGTCCGGCGTCGCCGGGTCGTGACGCCACACCTGACCGTCGTGCTGGAGCACCGAGCCGTCGCTGGTGCGGGCGAACGAGCACACGATGTAGGCGCTGCGGTCGCCCCACCAGGCGCCCTCGAACTTGCGGCTGCGGGTGACCTCCGGCAGCTGCGTGCGCGTCGAGACCGTCGCCGCCAGCGGGTCCGGCACGTCGACCCAGCCGACGCGCAGCGTCGTGCCGGGCTCGCTGTAGGCGGACAGGTCGGGCACGAACGTGCCGCCGGTCGGTGCACCGCATCGCCTGCAGCAGCCCGCCGGCGCGCAGCGAGCCGTGGCCCCGCAACGGCTGGTTCGGCAGGCAGCGGTAGACGAGGCCGTTGGGCCCGCTCGCGTCCTCGGTCAGGTAGACGATGCCGGTGCGCGGGTCGGTGGTCGTGGCTTCGTGGGCGAAGCGGCCGAGCGCCGGCAGCGGGGTCGGCACGACGTTGCGCTCGGTGCGCACGGGGTCGACCTCGAACACGAAGCCGTGGTCCTTGGTCAGCCCGCTCGAGCCGGCCTTCGCCTCGGTCTCCTCGCACGTCAGCCAGGTGCCCCACGGCGTCAGCCCACCGGCGCAGTTGTTGTAGGTGCCGGCGAGGCTCACGTACTCGTCGACCTTGTCGCCGCGGCGGTCGATCTCGACGGTCGACGTGCCACCGTGGGCGGCCGGGTCGTAGGTGAGCTCGGCGGCGGCGAGCGCCGGGAACTCCGCCCCGGTGCTCTGCTCGTGGTTGCGGACCAGGAACGTGGAGCGCCCCTTGGCGAACGTCGAGGTGCCGTCGAAGCGATCGGGCAGCACGCCACCGTCGGTCGTCGGCTCGCCGACCTCCGACACGATCGCGTACCGGAAGCGGTCCGGGAGGTCGAGGAGGCCGAACGGGTCGGGCAGCAGCTCGCCGATGCCGCGGTCGCGGCCCGGGCGGTCGGCGGCGCCGATGCCCGCCGCCACCGCCGGCGCGCCGGTGAAGAGTCCGGTGAGGTTGCCGGCGAAGAACAGGCCGCCGCCGACGGCGGCGCTGCGCTGGATCAGTTCACGACGTGACTGGGTCATGTCCGGACGCTCGCGGGCCCCGTTCACACCGACGTGACGAGACACCGACGCGACGGTGGCGAGCCGGTGAACTTCAGGCGCCCGGCCGCCCGGCGACGAGCGTCAGGCGCCGAGGACGCTGCGGGCGGCTTGGGCCCGCTGGCGGCGGATCCGCCGCCGCTCGCGCTCCGACAACCCGCCCCAGATGCCGAACTTCTCGCCGTTCTGGAGGGCGAACTCCAGGCACTCCTCGCGGACCACGCACCCCCGGCAGACCTCCTTCGCCTCGCGCGTCGACGCGCCACGCTCCGGGAAGAAGAGGTCGGGGTCGACCCCCAAGCAGTTGGCGTCGTCCTGCCAGCCGTGATCGCCGGGGTCCGAATCGGATTGGAATGCTTCGTACATTGTGGGAGGACCCCCTGCCGTGTGGTCCCGTGTGAGGCCGTTGGGTACGGCGACACACCGCCGTAATTACATGCCTGTGATTGTCGCATACCACATCACGTTCGCGCAAGGGCGGATCTCGTGCGGGCGGGAGCAGGGGGTTCGCGCGGTCCCGGCGATCGCTCGGAGCGACCCGGCGGCGACCGGTCAGCGCCGTGGGCGCGGCTGTCCGCACGCCGTCGATCGTGACGTCGACCATCGTGTCGTAGAAGGCGACCAGGCCGGCGATCGGCTGCGACTCGCGCAGCGGCGCACGGTAGCTCCACGCGATGTCGATCGTGCTCGGTGCCGTCGTCGAGGCGGAGGGTCCAGTACTCCGCCGTGCCCTTGTACGGGCACGCGGTGGAGGTGGCCGTCGGGACGAGCAGCTCCATCCGCACGTCGGTCTTCGGGACGTAGGTGCGCATCGGCAGCCCGGTCTCGTGGAGGAACGTCGGGTGCGTCGACTCGGCGACGACGACCCCGTCCACGGCCACGACGACGTGGCGGGAGCTCGGCAGGATCTGGATCCGTGCCGTCGGGCTCCGGGGGTGGACGAAGACCTCCTCGTCCTCCTCGAACCAGGCGTCGAGGGCGTCCCAGTCGAAGCGCACCCGGTCGCGCAGCTCCTCGATCGGGCTCTCGGCGTAGCGCCACGCCGCGTCGACGGCTGCGGCGGCGCCGGCGCGCACGCTGTAGTGCACCGCGGTCCCCCGGCTCGGCGAGCGCGTGGTGGTCGCCGTCGCCTCCAGCACGCCGTCGCGGACGTCCGCCAACGGCACGTACCACTGCGGGTAGTGCGGGCCCTCCCACACGTAGAGCGGGTCGATGGTGTCCACGACCAGCTCACCACCGAGGTAGGCGCGGACCCGACGGTGGGCGGGTTCGGTCCGGACGAGGCCGCGCTGGTCGCTCATGGCAGCTCGAACGCGCCCGGCCGGGCGCGTTGTTCCCATGGCATCGCCGTCCTGTCCGTGGCGATCGACGCGATCGGGCCGGTACCGACGGACAGGACGTCGGGACGGTGGCGTTCGTTCAGTCGGCGTTGCTCGTCGTCCGCTCGACCTCGTCGATGGCGATGTCCACCATCAGCTCGTCGGCGGCGAACACGAGGAGGACGCCGAGCTCGACGGCGTGCGGGATCTCCATCCCGTCGAGCAGGCCGGCCAGCTTCGCTGAGCTGCGCCTCCTCCAGGTCGCTCACGTCGTAGCGGGCGTAGTCGGGGTTCATCGTGGCTGTGCTCCGTCGCGGGTGGCCGGGTGCCACCCTGCACCGCCAGCGTGGCGGGGGCACCCGACCGCGACAACGGTGGAACCCCGTGCCGTGCGCCACGGCGGCCCGTGCTCAGACGGCCGTCGGGATCTCGTCGACGTCGTGGTACACGGGCAGCCCGCGCTCGAGCGCGATCCGGACGTCCTGGTCAGCGCCCGTGGAGGCGCCCGGGAGCCGCAGCACGCCATCGCAGTGGCGCAGCAGCCGCTCCGCCGTCGGGTACAGCACCGCGGCGGCGATCTCGTCGGCCACCGACGTCGCGCCGGCGCCGCGCAGCACCGGCAGGGCGACCCACTCCCCGATCATCGGCACGTGGCCCTTGCGGAAGATCGGCCACGCCGCCGCTTCCAGGGCGGCCAGGTTGCGGGCCGAGCGCGGCGGGCTCGTCGTCGGTGCCCGATCGGTACGGCCCGGCGATCAGGATCAGCAGTGGCGTTGTCGTCATCATCGGGACCATACGTGCATGTTCGTGCAAAGTCACGTAGATTCGTGCACATGCTCACCACCGAACGCCGGGCCTGGCTGCTCGCCCGCCTGACCCGCGACGGGCGCCTCATCGCCTCCGACGTGGCCGCCGAGCTGGCGACGTCGGAGGACACGATCCGCCGTGACCTGCGCGAGCTGGCGACCGACGGCCTGCTGCAGCGGGTCCACGGCGGCGCCCTCCCGGTGTCCCCGGCGATCGCCCCGTTCGTCGCCCGCCAGTCGATCGCGACCGACGCCAAGGACGCCGTCGCCTGGCACGCCGCGTCGCTCGTGGCGCCGGGCCAGACGGTCATCGTGGACGGCGGCACCACCGCGCTGCGCCTCGCCCAGTCGCTCGCCCCGGACCTCGCGGCGACCGTCGTCACCCACAGCCCGACCATCGCCGTCGCCCTCGCCGACCACCCGCGGGTGGACGTGCTCGTCATCGGCGGGCGCCTGTTCAAGCACTCGGTCGTGACGTGCGGGGCGCTCGCTGCCGAGGCCGCCGCCGGGATCCACGCCGACGCCTGCTTCATCGGCGTGACGGGCGTGCACCCCGACGCCGGACTCACGACCGGCGATGCCGACGAAGCGGCGATGAAGCGGACGCTCGCCCACCGCGCGGCCGACACCTACGTGCTGGCGTCGTCCGAGAAGGTCGGCGCGGTGTCGCCCCACCGCGTGCTCGAGCTCGGTGACGTCACGTCCGATCATCACCGACGACGGCGCCGATCGGCGCACGCTCGACGCCCTGCGCGACGCCGGGGTCGACGTCCGCGTCGCTGCGGGTCGGCCGCGACGACGATGATGGGACGCACGCTCGAAGGAAGGGGCCGACCGATGGCTGATGTGACCGTGCTGCGCGGAGGGACGATCGTCGACGGGACCGGCGCGCCCGGGGTCGCCGGCGACGTGGCGATCAGCGAGGGGAAGATCGTGGGCATCGGCACCGGCCTCTCCGGTGACGACATCGGTCGACGCGTCCGGCTGCGTCGTGGCGCCCGGCTTCATCGACATCCACACCCACTACGACGCCCAGGTCTTCTGGGACCCCGCGCTGACGCCGTCCTGCTACCACGGCGTCACGACGGTGGTCGCCGGCAACTGCGGCTTCTCGCTCGCCCCGACGATGCCCGACCGCCGCATGCAGATCGCCCGCACGCTGGAGAAGGTCGAGGACATGGACGTCGAGTCCCTCGCCGCCGGCATCCCGTGGGACTTCACGACCTTCCCCGAGTACCTCGCCTCCGTCGGCTCGCGCGGCAGCGCCCTCAACTTCGCCGCCTACATCGGCCACACCCCGCTGCGCATCTACGTGATGGGCGACGACGCGTCGAGCCGCCACGCCACGCCCGAGGAGGTCGAGCAGATGTCGGCGCTCGTGCGCGAGGCGATGGACGCCGGCGCGGCCGGGTTCGCCACGAGCTTCGCCATCACCCACCTCGGTGCCGACGGCAAGCCGATCCCGAGCCGCTGGGCCGACCGCGTCGAGCTGGAGGCGCTGTTCCGGGCCTCGGCCGAGGGTGGCCGCGGCGTCCTCGGCATCAACGGCGTCAACGACGAGCTGCACTTCGACGAGATCTACGACCTGCAGCGCGAGCTCGGCATCCCCGTGACGTGGACCGCGCTGCTGACGTCGGCCACCGGCTCGCACCTCAAGGCCCTGGCCATGCACCGCGAGGGCATGGAGAAGGGGTCGGCCGTCTACCCGCAGGTGTCACCGCGCCCGCTCACGTTCTCGATGAACATGGTCGAGCCGTTCACGCTGAACACGAGCCCCGTGTTCGCCGGGCTGATGGCCGGCTCGCTCGACGACCGGGTCCGCGCCTACGGCGACCCGGCGTGGCGCCAGCAGGTCCGCGACGCCTGGGCGTCGGGCCCGCAGGGCGGGCTCCCGCCGCGGTGGGAGACGTACGAGCTGATGGAGTCGAAGGCCAACCCCGACCTCGCCGGACGCCGCATCCTCGCCGTCGCCGAGGAGCGCGGGGTCGACCCGTTCGACCTGCTGCTCGACCTGGCCATCGCCGAGCCGACGCTGAAGGACATCCGGGTCAAGGCCGTCGTCGCCAACGACGACGAGGGCGGTGTCCGCACGCTGCTGCAGGAGGACGGGTGCACGCTCGGCCTGTCCGACGCCGGCGCCCACGTCAGCCAGCTGTGCGACGCCCCGCTGGCCACGGACCTGCTCGGCCGCTGGGTCCGCGAGAAGGGCGTGCTCAGCTGTCGAGCAGGCGGTGCACAAGCTGACCCAGGTGCAGGCCGAGCTGTTCGGCTTCGCCGGGCGCGGCGTGCTCAAGGAGGGGTACGCCGCCGACGTCGTCGTGTTCGACCCCGACACCGTGGCCCCGGGGCCGCTGCGCCGCATCAACGACTTCCCCGCCGGCGCCGAGCGCCTCACGGCCGACCAGCCCGAGGGCATGCGCCACCTCTTCGTCAACGGCACGCCGGTGATCGACGACGGCGAGCTGCAGGCGAAGGCCGTGGCCGCCCGGCCCGGCCAGCTCGTGCGCCCCGCCGCCCGCTGAGTCCAGTTTCTGACGACACTTCGGTCGGCCTGACGGCCGCCGAAGTGTCGTCAGAACCGCGACGGCACGTCGCGCCGGGTTCAGCTGGCGCGGGGACGGCTGCGGGCCTGCTGGCGCTTGTGCTCGATGAAGTCGACGAGCACGTAGTCGCCGAGCGTCTCGGGCGTCGTGAAGAACGCCCGGCCGCGGTTGATCTCCGTCAGCCGCTCGACGAACGCCGTGAGGTAGCTCGTGGCGTCGAGCATGAACGTGTTGATGCGGATGCCGTCGCGGGTGCAGCGCAGCACCTCGCGCAGGGTCGCCTCGACGGTCTCGGTCACCGGCGGGTAGTTGAAGAACACGTCGCCGCTCGGCGTGACGTGGGCCGTCGGCTCGCCGTCGGTGATCATGATGATCTGCTTCGTGCCGGACTGCCGGGCGAGCAGCTGGCGGGCGAGCGTGAAGCCGTGCTGCATGTTGGTGCCGTACACGAAGTCCCAGCTCACCTCGGGCAGCTGCTCGGGCTGCAGGATCCGCGCCGTCTCGCTGAAGCCGACGAGTCCGAGGTAGTCGCGCGGGAACTGCGTGGAGATCAGCGAGTGCAGCGCCATGGCGACCTTCTTGGCGGGCAGGAAGTTGTCGCGCATCGGCATCGACAGCGAGAGGTCGAGCATCAGCACGGTGCTCGACCGCGTGAGGTGCTCGGTCCGCTCGATCTCGAAGTCGTCGGGCTGCAGCTGCACCGGCGTCCCGGTGACCCCGCGGCCGCGCCGGCCGAGGGCGTTGCGGATCGTGCGCTGCAGGTCGAGCTGGAACGGATCGCCGTACTCGTAGGGCTTGGTGTCGTACGTGCGCTCGTGACCGTGGCCCATGCGGTGGACCTGGTGCTGGCCGACCTGGTCCTTGGTGAGCTTGGAGAAGAGGTCGCGCAGGGCGTTCGACCCGAGCGAGCGGAGCCCCTTCGGCGTCAGCTCGAGGCGGCCCTCCTTCTGCTCGATCAGCCCGGCCTCGGTCAGCATCCGGGTCAGCTCGGCGAGGCGTTCGAGCGACCGCGCCGCGTCGTCGCCGAGGAGGTCGCGCACGCGGTCCATGTCGGCCTCGGCGAGCGCCCCCGGGTTGGACGCGTTCTTGAGCAGGTTCTCGAGCTGGTCGAGGTCGCCCAGCTCCTGCATCGTCTGCATCGCCTGGCCCATGCCGAGCGGGTCCTGGCCCTGGAAGTCGTAGGACTGGTTCCAGCCCTGCTGCGGGAAGAGGCCGCGCAGGTGCTGGCCGAGCTGCTCCATCTGCCAGCGCAGGTCCATGTCGCCGAGCAGCTGGTCGGACAGCTCCTGCAGCTGCGCCCGCTGCTCGGGCGTCATCGAGTTCAGCATCGCCTGCATGGCGGCCATCTTCTGGGCCAGCTGCTCGAGCAGCTCGTCGAGCGACTGCGGGTTCTCCGGGAAGAAGTCCCCGTACTGCTCCATGAACTCCTCGAAGCGCGGGTCCTCGCCCTGCTCGCGCCGCTCGAGCATCTCGTTGAGCGCCGCCATCATGTCCTTCATGCGGGCGAGGTCCTCGGGCGACATCTGCTGCATCGCCCCGCTCATCTGCTCGAACAGCTGGTTGGCGAGCTGCTGGCGGAGCCGCTCCATCAGCTCCTCGAAGCGTCGTGACGCCTCCTGCGACTCGAAGTCGTACTGCTGCAGCTCGCGCACCTTGCCGGCGAGGTCCTCGGGCAGGAAGTCGAGCTGCATGTTGCGGTCCATCGCCGACTCGCGGGCGTTCTCGGCCCGCCGCTCGTCGCCGGAGCGCTGCGACTGCTGCTCGGCCTCGCGGACCGCGTTCTCGATGGCGTGGCGCTCCTCGTCGACGATGTCGGCGAGCTCGCGGGCGATCTCGTCGTAGACCCCACCGAGGTCGAAGCGGTCGAGGCGGTCCTGGCGCTCGCGCTTGAGCTTCTCGAGCAGCTCCCGGACGCCCTGCAGGCGGTCGCCGTTGCGGTCCCGGAGGCCCTGCATCATCATCCGCCGGAGCGCCGCGTTGACGTCACCGTGGTAGAGCAGCTCGTCGGTCAGCTCCTCGAGCAGGGCGTCGCCGTCGAGCTCGAAGCCCTGCTGCGTGCCGTCCCACCGGGAGTACGTGAAGCGTGACGACATGGGTCCACCGTATCCCTGATCGCCACCCCGTGATCATCCCGTGGAACCCCGTGTTCATTGTGATCGCACGCACAAGGTCGCGTCGATCATCTATCCTGGTTCCCGATGCGTGTCCCCCGTACGTTCGTGTTCGTGGACCTCTCGGGGTTCACCAACTACACGGCCGCGTTCGGGGACGACGCGGCCGGGCGCCTGCTCGGGGCGTTCCGCACGATCGTGCGGGAGGTCGCCTCGGACCGCGGCGTGCGGATCGCCAAGTGGCTGGGTGACGGCTGCATGATCGTGGCCGTCGACCAGGCCGATGCCATCGCCTTCACGCTCGACCTCGAGAACCGCTCGGCCGAGGTGTGCTCGCCGCTGACCCTGCGGGCCGGCCTCGCCACCGGGTACGCGCTGCTGTTCGAGGGTGACGACTACATCGGCTCGGCCGTCAACATGGCGGCGCGCCTGTGCGACATCGCCGTCGGCTACGAGGTGCTGATCCCCGTGATGGGGCTGGAGCGCCTGCCCGAGGGCGTCACGGCGACGCCCCACGGGGCCGTCGAGCTGGCCGGCTTCCCCGGCGCCATCGAGGTGTACGAGCTGACGGGCGTCCCCACCGCGCCCGACCGCAACGACACCGGCGAGCTCTGGACCAGGTCACCCTTCATCTGAGCCGCGTCTGATGCCTCGCTCCTCGAGGACTCGTCGCTCGGTGTGTCTCGCTGCGCCTGGCGGCGCCCGGCCTCCGGCCGAACGCTCGACCTGACCATCCACGATCGCTGCGGACGGGGGCCGAAGCGGTCACTGCTGTTCCATCCGAGTGTTTCGTGCATGCGAGTGCTTCGTGAGGGTGGCCCCCGCACGAAGCACTCCGATGCAGCAAACACTCGGATGGCGGGACGTCAGGCGGCGAGCAGGGCGGCGAGGCGGCGGCGCCACTCGACGCTCGCCCGGTCGGCCTGCACGCTGACCGTCCCCGTCTGCTCCAGCGGCAGCACGCCCGGCACGCGCTCGAGCATCCGCTTGTCCTCGGCGCCGATCGCCCGGTCGAAGGCGATGACCTCCTCGGCCGGCACGGCGTGGTCGTCGTTGCGCCAGACGACGAACGTGAAGTACGAGCGCACGTCGTCGACCGGCGTCGTGAACAGCAGGATGATGTGGTCGAGGCCGGTCTCGTAGTGGATCGTGCTGCGCACGGTGAACGGCAGGCGCGAACCCGGTCGTCATCCGGCGCCGGATCACGGGGGCGTCGAGGCCTGATGCCGTCTTGCCCAGCTCGTTGGCGACCTCGACCTCGTAGGTGTACCCGGCGAACTCGTCGTCGAGGGGGACGATCTCGAACTTCGGCACCTCGGTGTTGGCGGCGATCCCGAACGTGCCGGTGTGGACGTACGGGAAGTGCGAGATGTCGAGGAAGTTGTCGGTCATGCGCAGCGCCGACGTCGTCCACAGCTCGACGCCGGAGTTGATCCGCCGGTACGCCGGGTCGTCCTCGTAGGCCACCGTCGGGATCGCCCGCGACGGGCGTGCCGGGGCAGAGCCACACGAGGCCGTAGCGCTCGGTCGGCGCAGACGGCCGGCAGGTGCGCCTTCGGCGGCACGGGCACGCCGGGCGCCGCCGACGGCACGGCGACGCAGCGGCCGGCGTCGCCGAACGTCCAGCCGTGGTACGGGCACACCAGGCACCCGCCCTCGACGTGGCCGAGCGAGAGCGGCGACTCGCGATGCGGGCAGCGGTCCGGGGCGGCGACGACCGACCCATCCGGGGACCGCCAGACCACGTAGTCCCGACCGAGCAGCGTGACCGCCAGCGGCGTCGCGCCGAGGTCGGCGCCTTCGGCGACGACGTACCAGTGGTCGGGCAGGTGCGGGTTGCCGGTGAGGACGTCGGACATGCTTTGGTCAGTCTGTCATACCATCCGTCCATGCTGCTCGTGGCCGGCGACACGGTCCTCACGATGGATCCGGACCGTCGCATCGTCGGCGACGGGGCCGTGCTGGTCGACCGCGACCGCATCGTCGCCGTCGGGCCGGTCGCCGAGTTGGCTGCCGCGGCGCCCGCCGCCGAGCGCCTCGGTGGGCCCGGCCACCTCGTCCTGCCCGGGCTGATCAACGCCCACCAGCACCTCACGGGCGACCGCCTCGTGCGCTCGGCGATCCCCGACGACATCGACGCCCAGGTCGCCATCTTCGAGTGGGCGGTGCCCATCCACGCCGCCCACACCGGCGACGACGACGAGCTGTCGGCGACGCTCGGCCTCGTCGAGGCGGTCGGCAACGGCATCACGTTCACCGTCGAGGCCGGCACCGTCGCCCACCCCGACCGCGTGCTGGCGGCCTACGACACGGTCGGCGTCGGCGGCACGCTCGGGTCGTGGGGGTGGGACGTCGCCGACGCGCCGTTCGCCGGTTCCGTCGCCGACGTGCTGGCGCGCCAGCGCCACGTCCTCGAGATCACGGCCGGCCACCCCCGGGTGAGCGGCTGGGTGACGCTGGTCGGCCACGACCTCATGTCGGACGAGCTCGTGACCGCGGCGAGCGCGCTGGCCCACGACGAGGGCACCGGCATCACGTTCCACCTCTCCCCCGGCGACGGCGATGCGGTCGTCGTACCTCGCCCGGACCGGGCGCCGGCCAGCGGCCCACCTCGACGCGCTCGGCGCGCTCGGTCCCCACGTCCTGCTCGCCCACGCCGTCCACCTCGACGACGAGGAGGTCGCCGTCGTGCTCGATCGGCACGTCGGCATCGCCTACTGCCCGTGGGCCTACCTGCGCCTCGGCCAGGGGGTGGCGCGGGCCGGACGCCACGCCGAGATCGTCGCCGCCGGCGGGCGGGTGGCGCTCGGCTGCGACGCCGAGAACGCCGGTGACCACGTCGACGTGCTGCGCGCCGCCGCGGCCGCCGCCGGCATCGCCCTCGACGCCGGGCGCAAGCCGTTCGGCGCCCACACCGCGCTGGAGCTGGCGACGATCCGCGGCGCCGAGGCGATCGGCATGGGCCACGAGATCGGGTCGCTGGAGCCGGGCAAGCGGGCCGACGTCGTCGTGGTCGACACGACGGCGCCGAACTGGGTGCCGCGAGCACCCGATCCCGTGCTGCAACTCGTCTGGGCGAGCGACGGCCGCGATGTCCGCCACGTCGTCGCGTCCGGGCCAGGTCGTCGTGCGCGACGGGCGTTGCACGACGGTCGACGTCGGCGCGCTGGCCGCCGAGGCGCAGTCCCGTCAGCGCCGCCTGCTCGCCGCGGCCGGCCTCGACCCGAGGTCGCGCTGGCCGGTCACGTGATGCCCAGATACTCGGATGGACGAACCGTCAGGCGAGCAACGCCTTGGGGACGGCGGCGTGGCAACCCAGCGTGCCGTCGACGACCTGGGTCACGCCGACGTCGACGGCCACCGACGCCAGGGAGTACGCCTCGTCGGGGCTGAAGCCGCCGCGGTCGACGAGCAACTGCACGGCCAGCTCGGCGGCCATCCGCATCGCCTCGTCGAGGTCGCCGCCGAAGCCGTGCGTGAACACGTGCGTCGGCGTCTCGAGGACGGGCGACGGGATCGCCACGCCGCGCTCCACCGACAGCCGCAGCCGCACGTCGAGCGACGCCTCGATCGCCGTCCCGCAGATCTCCCCATCGCCCTGGGCGAAGTGCGGGTCGCCGACGTAGAACCGCGCGCCCTCCACGAACACCGGGTACCGGACCACCGCGCCGGGCCCGAAGCGCCAGTTGTCGACGTTGCCGCCGAACACGCCGGGCGGGATGCTGCTGCGCCGACCGGCCTCGGCGGGCGCCACGCCCATCACGCCGAGGTGCGGCCGGACGTCGACGGCGACGGACCGCGAGAACGGCTGGCGGCCGTCGGGGTCGGGCGGCGACACGAAGCCGGGGATGTCGTAGGTCGGCACGCCCGTCGAAGTCGAAGCCGAACAGCGGCGTGGCCGTCGCGGGGAACGCGGCGCCGTCGCCGTCGAGGCCGTAGATCGTGATCCGCTCCTTGGCGAACGTGTCGTACAGGAGCCCCCAGTTGGCGGCACAGTTCGAGCCGTACGGCAGCCGCGGTGTCATCTCCAGGATCTCGACGCGCAGGGTGTCACCGGGCGAGGCGCCGGTCACCTCGATGGGGCCGGTCATGATGTGCACGCCCGGCGCCCGGTCAGCCTCCGGGATGCCTGCCCAGATCGCCCGCACGCCGTCGTCCATCAGCAGGTCGGGCGCGTCGCCGGCGTGGTGGGTGACGGCTTCGACCGTCAGCTCGGTGCCGTCGTCGACCGTGAGCACCGGTTCGAGCGCGGGGTCGACGAAGCCCCAGAAGCAGTGTTCGGGCGTCGCCGTGAGTCGATCCATGGTCTGACCGTAAGAGGGCCGCGTTTCCGGGAGATTTCCGCGAGGCGAACGGACTGTTGGTCAGACCAAGGGCGTCGCGGGAGCAGCTAGGGTCGGGCGCCGTGGGCGCACCCGACACCTCGATCCCGACCTATGAGCTCCGTCCGGCGACGGCCCGGTGGACGCACATCGCGCTCCGGGTGGCCGACATCGATGCCTCGATCGCGTGGTACTCGACGTTCACGCCGCTCGAGCTGCTCGATCGGCGCCAGGACGACCTCGGGTTCGGCGCCTGGCTCGGTCAGCCCGACTCGGCCGATCGCCCGTTCATCCTCGTCCTCGCCCAGTTCCTGCCGGCGACCGACCCGTTCGGCGCCTACCCCAAGGAGGTGCTGGCGCCGTTCGCCCACATCGGCATCGAGCTGCCCCAGCACGGCGACATCGACGCCGTCGCAGCGAGGGCCGAGCCGGCCGGCTGCCTCGCCATGGCGCCGACCGAGATGCCCCCGCCGATCGGGTACATCTGCATGCTGCGCGACCCCGACGGCAACATGGTCGAGTTCTCCTTCGACCAGGGCGTCTACGCCAAGGCCCGCGAGGTCTGGGGCGATCGCCCGACATGACCGAGCCGGCCGACGTCGTGCGCTCGTACCTCGCCTCGTTCGCCGGCCGCGATCCGGCGACCATCGCCGCCCACGTGAGCGACGGCTTCGTCAACGACCATGCCTCGGCACTCGGTGCCCGCTCCGAGGGCGCCGCGGAGTACCGCCGCCGGCTGCCCGGCTTCCTCGCCCGCATGGAGGGCCTGCGCTACGACATCACGCGGGTCGTCGCCGACGGCAGCGCGGTCGCCGCCGCCTACACGCTGCGGGCCACGGCCGACGGCCACCCCGTCGAGGTGCGCGGCGTGATGCTGTTCGACGTCGTCGACGGCCTCATCGCCACCCGCACGGACTACTGGGACTCGCTCGGCTTCCTCCGCCAGACGACCCGGACCTGATCTCGAGCCCGACCTGTCAGTGCGTTGCGGCCCGATCCGGCTCGATCGCACTGACAGGACCGTCTCCTCGCCACCGGCGCCGTGACCTGCGTCCACACGATCGGCACGCACAGCGCACCGCGCGGCGGCGGTCCAGAACGCAGCCGTCAACGACAGCCGCGCGGCGACGATCCCGCCGAGTGCGGCCCCGAGCGGCATCGTGCCCCAGGCGCACAGGCGGTAGCTGGCGTTGACCCGGCCGAGCAGGTGGTCGGGCACGATGCGCTGGCGCAGCGACACGGTGACGATGTTCCAGCTGACGGTCAGGGCGGCGGTGACGACGAAGCCGGCGGCGACGACCACCGGGTCCGCCGTCATCGCCGGCACGGCGTACATGGCCGCGCCGGCGGCCATCGCGACGGCGAGCGTGCGCCGCGTGCCGAGCCGTCGCGTCAGCGGACCGGCGAGGAACGTCCCGCCGACCGATCCGGCCGCCAGGGCGGCCATGAGCAGCCCGAACCCGGCCGCCGACAGGCCCATCGGGCCGGGTGCCACCGCGTACAGCGGGAACACGGCGAAGGCCGCGCTCGACGCCAGGTTGGAGATGCCGACGACCACCGCGAGCGAGCGCAACAGGTGGTGCCGGGCGAGGTAGCGGAGGCCCTCGGCGATGTCGTGGCGCATCGCCCGGCGCGCCGTCGCCGGCCCCGGCGGTCGGGCCCGGAACGAGCCCGAGATCGTCGTCAGGACGACGGCGCCGAGGAGGTAGGCGACGGTGCTCGTGGCGACGCCAGCGGCCAGCGCCAACCCGGCGATCACACCGCCGACCGCCGGGCCGACGAACTGGTTGGCGGTCAGCTCGACGGCGTACAGGCGGCTGTTGGCGCGCTCGAGCTGGCGCGGATCGCGCACGAGGTTCGGGAGGATCGACTGGCCGGCGGTGTCGAACAGGGTCTCGCCGACGCCCAGCGCGAAGGCGACGGCGCACAGCATCCACAGCTGCTGGCTGCCGGCGGCCACGACGAGCGTCAGCGCGCCGAGGACCACGACGCGACCGACGTTGACGAGCACCATCGTCCGCCGCCGGTCGAGTCGATCGGCGAGGGCGCCGGCCGGCAGGGCCACCAGCAGCCACGGCAGCCGGGCGACGAGCGCGACGGTCGCGAAGGCCGCCGGGTCGCGGGTGATGCTCAGGGCGACGAGCGGGAGCACGGTCTGCAGGGCACCGTCGGCCAGGTTCGACGCCGCCGACGAGGCGATCAGGCGCGCCAGGTTGCGCTCGGTGCTCACTGATTGAAGTTTCCCAATCGATTAGCATCATGTCAATGGCAGTGCTCGACCGCGACACGCCGCGCCGCGACGCGACCCCCGCCGAGTTCAAGGCGATGGCCCATCCGCTGCGCTTGCGGATCATCCGCCTCTGCCTCCACGAGGCACTGACCAACAAGCAGCTCGCCGACCGCCTCGATCAGGACCCGGCGACCGTCCTCCACCACGTCCGCACGTTGTGCGCAGCCGGGTTCCTCGAGGCCGAGCCCGCCCGGACCGGCCGGCGCGGCGCGCTCGAGAAGCCCTACCGGTCGACCGGGAAGTCGTGGATCCTGTCGATCGCCGATCCCGACGACCGCATGACCAGCGTCGTGGCGACGATCGACGCCCTGCGCGCCGAGATCGTCGAGGCCGGTCCTGACGCCCTGGGGCTGAACACCCGCCTCGGCCTGCGGCTGCGCGAGGACGAGGTCGCCGAGCTGACGGCGCGCATCGACGAGCTCGTGCAGTCCTACGCGGCGCGGCCGGCGAGCGAGGACGGCGAGCTCTACGGCCTCTACGTCTCGCTGCACCGCCTCGGGCGTCCCGGCTGACCCGGGTCGCCGTCAGCTGCGGCTGCGATAGGTGGCGCTGGTGCCCGACGTGTCCTTGTTGAGGCGCTTCGACAGGTGCAGGCCCTCGAGCACGAACGACACCGCGGCAGCCATCGCGGCCGGCGACTCGTCACCGGCGCTCAGGGCGGCGACGGGCGGGCGCAGCGCCGGGACCGCCTCGACGAGCGCCGCGAGGTCGCTCGACGGCACGTCCTCTCCGGTGTGGGCGACGACGCCCTCCTCGAACGCGCTCGACGACGTCCCGCGTCTGCTCGGGCGCGACGCGCTCCTTGAACACCGTCAGCACGGCGCCCTTGACGAGGTTGTCGAAGATCGCACCCTCGCGACCCTCGTCGAGCGACTCGATCTCGATCTTGCCGCCGGAGCTCGCCGCCAGCGCCTCGAGGTCGTCGACGCGTGGCACGACGACGCGCTCGCCCGCCCGCAGGGCGCGCCGCAGCGCGTTCGCCGAGACGACCTCGTAGTTCGTCACCGACAGGCGCACGCTGACGCCGCTGCGCTGGTTGACGTGGGTGCTGGCGCGAGCGAGGTGGCTGATCGTCGTGATGACCTCGGCGAGGTAGTCGGGCATCCGGACGTCGACGCCACCCACGGACGGCGACCGCGCCTCCTGGCGCACGATGTCCAGCTCCGTCGCCACCTCGAGCGGGTAGTGGGTGCGGATCTGGCTGCCGAAGCGGTCCTTGAGCGGCGTGATGATGCGGCCACGGTTCGTGTAGTCCTCGGGGTTCGCCGAGGCGAGGAGCATGATGTCGAGCGGCAGCCGGATCTTGTAGCCGCGGACCTGGATGTCGCGCTCCTCGAGCACGTTGAGCAGGCCCACCTGGATCCGCTCGGCGAGGTCCGGCAGCTCGTTGATGGCGAAGATGCCGCGGTTCGTGCGCGGCACGAGGCCGTAGTGCAGCGTCAGCTCGTCGGACAGGTAGCGGCCCTCGGCGACCTTGATCGGGTCGACCTCACCGATGAGGTCGGCGATCGACGTGTCCGGCGTCGCCAGCTTCTCGCCGAAGCGGTCGTCGCGGTGGACCCACGTGACCGGCGTGTCCTCGCCGTGCTCGGCGACGAGGTCGCGGGCGTAGCGGGAGACCGGGGCGTAGGGGTCGTCGTTGATCTCGCTGCCGGCGATGATCGGCATCCACTCGTCGAGCAGGCCGGTCAGCGAGCGGATCATGCGCGTCTTCGCCTGGCCGCGCTCGCCGAGGAAGATGATGTCGTGCCCGGCCAACAGGGCGTTCTCGAGCTGCGGGAGGACGGTCTGCTCGAAGCCGAGGACGCGCTCGAACAGCGGCTCACCGCCGGCGATGCGGGCCACCGCGTTGGCCCGGATCTCCTCCTTGACGGGCCGCGACTCCCAGCCGTTGTCTCGGAGCTGCCCGATCGTTGCTGGACGTGCTGCCATGGATCGAACCTATCTCCCCGGTGCCCGCCGTGCGGGTTCAGGGATCGGCGAGGCGCACGATCGGCGTCGGTCGCCGCCGGCGGCGCAGTCCGTCCGGAACGCGAACGTCGCTGTGCCGGCGTGGACGAGGCCGTCGGGCGGGTACGGCGTCGTCGGCTCGAGCGCGACCCACGACGTCCCACCGTCGCCGGAGCTGATCAGCCGGCCGATGCCGTCCGGGTCGCCCCACGTCACGAGCTGGCCGGGGCGGGCCGCGAGCACCGTCGAGTCGGACGCGATCGCGCCGGCGCCTGCGTAGGCGGTCCACGATGCACCGTCGAGAGCACCGCTCCGCAGCACGCCGGCCCCGTCCGCGACCAGCCAGTAGTACGCGTCCTGACCACGGACCGGCTCGACCGACCACCGCAGATGACGACACGGACGTCCAGTCTCCCGTCGTCGATGTGCGAATCACGCCGGCGCTCGTGCCGAGGATCGCATCGGTGTCGTTGACGAACGACACGTGACCGAGCTCCGTGCCTGCGGGAACGGGCAGCGTGATGGGGTCGGACCAGCTGGCGCCGGCATCGTCCGACCGCCGCAGCTGCTCGGTCTCCGTCACGGCGAGCAGCGACGACCCGTTCGGGCTCGACCGCGAGCGCCCGCACGTCCGCCGAGGCCGCCGAGCTCGGCGTCAGGTTCGCGCCGCCGTCCGTCTTCGCGAAGACCCCGACGTCCGTCGCCACCCTGAACGCCGACGCGTCGCCCGGGACGAAGGCGCGGACCGCGCCGTGCGCCTGGGATCGGCTCACCGAGCGGCGTCCACAGGCTCCGTGCCGCTTGCTGGTACAGCGTGGCGCCGACGGCGGCGACGAGCCCGTCGCCGCGCGCCCAGACCTTCAGCCCTGTCGGGCAGTCCGGCAGACCCAGCGCCGCCGGGGCCCACCGCCGGCGCCGGCTGGTCGGCGTCGTGGTGGTGGTCGCCTCTGCCGGTGCCGACGACGTGGTCGTCGTCTCCTCCGCCGGTGGCACCGGGTGGTCGTCGTCTCGGCCTCCGGTTCGGGCTCCGGCGTCGTCGTGTCACCACCGCCGGCGTGGTCACCCGCGGCGACGGGATCGACCGGGAGGCGCTGGGGCGAGGTCGTGCGGCGCGGCAGGGTCGGTCGGTACGACGGGAAGTCGACGTCGTCGTCGCCGAACGTCTCGTCGTCGTACTCCGGGTACGACGGGATCGACACGTCGTACGTGCCGTACCTCGGCGTCGTCCGTGAGGTCCTCGTCGGCGATCTCGTCCGAGCTCGTCGTGGCCCAGCTGCCGTCGCTCGCGACCTGCCGTCCTCGAGGCGGCGCAACGTGTCCTCGTCCGCCGGCTCCGGGACGACGAGCACGACGTCACCGGCGTCGGCGCCCCAGCTGCGAGAACGCGAAGCCCGGCGCCTCCGCACCGTCTGCCCGCAGGCTCGAACCGGCGTCGCCCGCGCCGCCACGGCCGACGGCGATCACGAACGCGAGGCCCGCGGCGACGGCACCGGCCGTCACGAGCAACCGGGTCCGGCGAGACCGCCGGGGCCTCCGGGACGTCCTCCGCCGGCACCACGTCGATCGGGCCGGGCACCGCGAACGAGTCGGTGCCGTCGACGAGGAACCCGTCGGCGCCGGCCTCGTTGATCGTCGGCTCGTCGTCGGGCCGCGACCGATCCACCGCTCCACCGCCCGGGATGTCGCTCATGACGCCACCACCTCGCGTGAGGCTAGACCGCGTACCGATCGCAGCGGTCCTCGGGATCCGGTGGTCCACCCGTCGGTAACCTGCCGCGGCGTGGAGCTGTCCGGACCCTGGCGTGCGCTCGCCGCCGACGACGAGCTCCGCCGCGACGGCATCGGCCTCGACGTCGACGACTCGGCGTGGCCGGAGATCGCCGTGCCCGGCCACTGGCGCTCGAGCCCGTCGCTCGGCAAGAGCGACGGCCCGATCCTGTTCCGCCGACGCTTCGAGCTCCCGGCCCCGGAACCGGGCCGCCGCCGCTGGATCACGTTCGACGGCATCTTCTACCAGGCCGACGTGTGGCTCGACGGCGCCTACCTCGGCGACCCGGAGGGCTACTTCTTCCCGCACAGCTTCGACGTCACGGCCCTCTCCCGCCTCGGCGACGACCACGTCCTCGCCGTCGAGGTGACCTGCAACCCGGAGGCGGGGACGACCGGGCGGCGCAACATCACCGGCCTGTTCCAGCACTCCGAGGCCGTCTCCCGCGATTGGAACCCCGGCGGGATCTGGCGGCCGGTGCTCGTCTACGACACCGGCCCCGTCAAGCTCGACCGCCTGCGCGTGCTGTGCCGGGACGCCGACGAGACCCGCGCCCACCTGCGGCTGCACGCCCGGCTGGACAGCGACGTCGCCCGCACGGTGCGGGTGCGCACGTCGGCCGATGGCACCGTCCTCGGCGAGACCGAGCACCCGTTGGCGGCCGGCGCCAACGAGATCGACTGGGCGCTCGACGTCGACCGACCGCGGCTCTGGTGGCCGCACGCCCTCGGCGGCCAGCCGCTGACCGAGATCGAGGTCGAGATCGACGTGGACGGCGAGCGCAGCGACCGCCGTGCCCGGCGCACGGGTCTGCGCGAGGTGGCCTGGAACGACTGGGTCTGCTCGATCAACGGGGAGCGGCTGTTCCTCAAGGGCGCCAACCTGCTCCCGACCCGCCCGGGCCTCGCCGACGCGTCGCCAGCCGACGTCCGCCGTGACGTCGAGCTCGCCGTCGAGGCCGGTCTCGACGCCCTCCGCGTCCAGGCGCACATCGCCGACCACGAGCTGTACCACGCCGCCGACGAGCTCGGGATGCTGCTGTTGCAGGACTTCCCGCTGCAGTGGGGCTACGCCCGCCAGATCCGCAAGGAGGCGGTGCGACAGGCGCGCGAGGCGGTCGACTCGCTCGGCCACCACCCGTCCATCGTGCAGTGGTGCGCCCACGACGAGCCGATCGCCGAGGCCCCCCAGGTCGAGACCGACCGCCGCTCGCGACGGTTGCGCCGCTTCGTCGCCCAGCAGCTGCCGACGTGGAACAAGTCCGTCCTCGACCGCTGGGTGAAGCGGTCGTTCGAGCAGGCCGACCCGACACGCCCGACCGTCGCCCACGGCGGCGTGGTGCCGCACCTGCCCCAGCTCGACGGCACCGACTCCCACATGTGGCTGGGCTGGCACCGTGGCGACGTCGCCGAGCTCGCCGAGCTGGCCCGGCTCCTCCCCCGGCTGGTGCGCTTCGTCAGCGAGTTCGGGGCGCAGTCGGTCCCCGCCCGGGCCAACCGCTTCGTCGACGCCTCACGGTGGCCCGAGCTCGACTGGGAGGCGCTCCGGGAGCACCACGGCCTCGAGGTCGAGGTGATGCTGCAGCGGGTGCCGCCCGACGAGCACCCCACGTTCGACGCCTGGCGCACGGCGACGCAGCGCAACCAGGCGACGATCCTGCGTCACCACATCGAGACGCTGCGCCGGTTGAAGTACCGCCCGACCGGCGGGTTCTGCTTCTCGTGGCTCGCCGATCCGGGACCGATGATCTCGGCGTCGGTGCTCGACGACGAGCGGGTGCCGAAGCTCGCCTGGCAGGCGGTGGTCGACGCCTGCCGCCCGGTCGTCGTGATCACCGATCCGCTGCCGCCGGTCGTGCGGCCCGGCGACGCCCTCGCCCTCGACGTCCACGTCGTCAACGACCTGCGCAGTGCGATCGTGGACGCCACGGTGGCCGTGACCTGCACGTGGCAGGGTGGCCGCCGACAGTGGGCCTTCCGCGGCGACGTCGACGCCGACGCCGTGGCGCGCGTCGGCCGCCTCGAGCTCACCGTGCCGGACGCGCCCGGCGACCTCCTGCTCGGCCTCGCCCTCAGCGGCCGCGACGACGCCGACCGCGAGGTCAGCGCGACCCGCCGCGCCGGCGCCCGCATCACCCCGATCTGACCCGCTCAGGTGGCGGCGGCCGCCCGCCGGGTCGGGCTGCCGCCGAGGCGGGCAAGACGGGCACCCCACAGATGACGCCATCCGAGTGTTTCGTGGGGGTGGCCCCCGCAGGAAACACTCCGATGCACGAAACACTCGGATGCGGAGGCTCGGGCGGGCCTGCGGCCTGACCGCCGCGCCGCGTTCACGTCCTGGCGAGCTTCTTGCGGTTCTTCAGCTTCGCCTTGAGGTAGTCGGTGTTCATCAGGGCGATGACGTCGATCGAGATCGACTTCGGGCACGCCGCCTCGCACTCGCCGTAGTTCGTGCAGGAGCCGAAGTACTCGTCCATCGTCTCGACCATCGCCTCGGCCCGCGACAGCTTCTCGGCCTGGCCCTGTGGCAGCAGGTTGAGGTGGGCGATCTTGGCCGCCGTGAACAGGTTGGCGGCGCCGTTCGGGCACGCCGCGACGCACGCCCCGCAGCCGATGCACTCGGCGGCGTCCATCGACGCGTCGGCGACCGGCTTCGGGATCGGCATCAGGTTGGCGTCGGGCGAGCCACCCGTCGGGGCGGTGATGAAGCCGCCGGCCTCGATGATGCGGTCGAACGCGGCGCGGTCGCACATCAGGTCCTTGATGATCGGGAAGGACACCGAGCGCCACGGCTCGACGACGATCTCGTCACCGTCGGTGAACGTGCGCATGTGCAACTGGCACGTCGCCGTGCCGCGCTGCGGACCGTGGGCCTGGCCGTTGATCATCAGCGAGCACGTGCCGCAGATGCCCTCCCGGCAGTCGTGGTCGAAGACGATCGCTTCCTTGCCGTCGGCGATCAGGCGCTCGTTGAGCACGTCGAGCAGCTCGAGGAACGACGCCTCGTCGCTGACCTCGTCGATCGGGTACGTCTCGAAGGAGCCCGCGGCGTCGGGGCCGTCCTGGCGCCAGATCTTCAGCGTCAGGTTCTTGATGTGCGTCACTTGTAGCTCCGCGTCTGGAAGTGGACGGTCTCGTAGACGAGGTCCTCCTGGTGGCGCGTGGCCGCCATCGGGTCGCCGGTCCACTCCCATGCACCGACGTGGGCGAAGTTGTCGTCGTCGCGCAGCGCCTCGCCCTCCTCGGTCTGGAACTCGGAGCGGAAGTGGCCCCCGCAGCTCTCACGGCGCTCGAGCGCATCGCGGCACATCAGCATGCCGAGCTGGAAGAAGTCGTCGACGCGCCCGGCCTTCTCGAGCGTCTGGTTGACCTGCGTCCCGAGGCCCGTCACGCGGAGGTCCTTGTTGAACTCCTCGTACAGCGCCGGGATGTCCGACAGCGCCTTCTCGAGGCCGGACTCGTTGCGATCCATGCCGCAGTAGTCCCAGATGATCTTGCCGAGCTCGCGGTGGAAGTGGTCGGGCGACTTCGTGCCGCCCATCGTGAGGTAGCGGTTGAAGCGCTCGCGCGCCGCCGTCTCGGCCGCCGCGAAGTCCGGGTGGTCGGTGCCCGGGATCGGCTTGTTGAGCATCGGGGCGAGGTAGTTGCCGAGGGTGTACGGCAGCACGAAGTAGCCGTCGGCCAACCCCTGCATCAGTGCACTTGCACCGAGGCGGTTGGCGCCGTGGTCGGAGAAGTTGGCCTCGCCGGCGCAGTACAGGCCGGGGATCGTCGTCATCAGCTCGTAGTCGACCCAGAGCCCGCCCATCGTGTAGTGCGAGGCGGGGTAGATGCGCATCGGCGTCTGGTACGGGTCCTCGCCCGTGATCCGCTCGTACATCTCGAAGAGGTTCCCGTAGCGCTCCCGCACGACGTCCTCGCCGAGGCGCGCGATGGCATCGGCGAAGTCGAGGTTGACGCCGTTCTTCTTCGGGCCGACCCCGCGCCCGGAGTCGACTGCCCGCTTGGCCGCTCGCGACGAGATGTCACGCGGCGCCAGGTTGCCGAAGCTCGGGTACAGCCGCTCGAGGTAGTAGTCGCGCTCGTCCTCGGGGATCTGGGCGGCCGGGCGCTCGTCGCCGGCGACCTTCGGCACCCAGACCCGGCCGTCGTTGCGCAACGACTCCGACATCAGCGTGAGCTTCGACTGCGTGTCGTCGGACTGCGGGATGCACGTCGGGTGGATCTGCGTGTAGCACGGGTTGGCGAAGTAGGCGCCGCGTCGGTGCGCCCGCCACGCCGCCGTGACGTTGCACGCCATCGCGTTGGTCGACAGGAAGAAGGCGTTGCCGTAGCCGCCCGTCGCGAGCACGACGGCGTGGGCGTTGTGCGAGGTCACCTCGCCGGTCAGCAGGTCGCGCGTGACGATGCCGGCGGCGCGGCCGTCGATCACGACGATGTCGACGAGCTCCATGCGGTTCCACAGCTTGATGTTGCCGAGGCCGACCTGGCGGGCCATCTGCTGGTAGGCGCCGATGAGCAGCTGCTGGCCGGTCTGGCCGCGGGCGTAGAACGTCCGGCTGACCTGGGCACCGCCGAAGCTGCGGTTGTCGAGCAGGCCGCCGTACTCGCGGGCGAACGGCACGCCCTGGGCGACCATCTGGTCGATGATGTTCCCGGACACCTGGGCGAGGCGGTAGACGTTGCCCTCGCGGGCGCGGAAGTCGCCGCCCTTGATCGTGTCGTAGAAGAGCCGATGGACGCTGTCGCCGTCACCGCGGTAGTTCTTCGCCGCGTTGATGCCGCCCTGGGCGGCGATCGAGTGGGCCCGGCGCGGGGAGTCGTGGAACGTGAACGCCTCGACCTGGTAGCCGAGCTCGGCGAGGGTCGCCGCCGCGGACGCTCCGGCGAGGCCGGTGCCGACGATGATGACCTTGAACTTGCGCTTGTTGTTGGGGTTCACCAACTTCGAGTCGGCGATGTAGGTGTCCCACTTGTCGGCGAGCGGTCCGCCGGGGACCTTGTCCGGCGGCATGTCCGTCGGGCTGCCCGTGGAGGCGGGTCGTTCGAGGGTGTCCGTCATGGGTGGTGACCTCAGATCTGGACGATGCCGGCCTGGACGGCGATGGGGAACGAGCAGTTGCCGACCACGATGGCGGTGGCGATGGCGGTGGCGAGCCCCCGCCGCCACCGGTTGAAGCGCGGGTTGTTCCAGCCGAGCGACTGGAAGAGGCTCCATGTGCCGTGGAACAGGTGGATCCCGAGGGCGATGTTGGCGAGGATGTAGAAGATCGCCACCGGGATCCGCGACAGGCTGGCGTCGAGGTTGCGGTACACCGCGCCGCGCACGAAGTCGGGGTTCGCCCACCCCCACGTGAGGTCGGCGAGGTGGAACGCCAGGAACAGCAGGACGATGATCCCCGTCCAGCGCATCGTGCGGGCCGCGAAGTCGGCGGCCACGTAGTCGCGCTTGGACTGGTACTTCACCGGGCGGGCCCGGCGGTTCATGACCGTCAGCGACCAGGCGGCGTGGAGGTGCAGGACGAGGGCGCCGATCAGCACCAGGCGCAGGGCCCACAGGGCGTACGTCCGGGGCAGCAGCGGCACGAGCAGCTCGCGCAGGAACTCGCCGTAGACGTCGATGTCGTAGACCCGCTCGCCGTTGTGCTCGATCAACCCGAGGTACACCTTCAGGTTGCCGATCATGTGGGTGACGACGAACCCGATGCCGATGATGCCCGTGATGGCCATCACGTACTTCTTGCCGACGGCCGTGGAGTACAGGTCGAGGAGGAACGGCTTGCGCTTCCGGGAACGCGTCGCCGTGCCGGAGACCGGCCCTCGGGTGACCGCTTGCGCCATGCATCGAACGCTAACCCCGGAGCGATCCGTCGCCCGAATCTCACGTGCCACACCGTGACGGTCATCACGCCGCGCGGCATCCCTTTCGTCCAACGGTTCGGCCGCGGAGTGCGGCCGGCCCCGGACTCCCCGGTCTCGCTGCATCCGAGTGTTTCCCGCAGGGCCACCCGCACATGACACTCGGATGCCGCCGATCGGGTCGCTCCAGCGCCGTGAAGTGGGGCCCGAGGCTCGCACGTGCTCCCTGCTCCCAGCGCTTGTGTCAGCGCCTCGCGCGAGCGATGTGAGCTGACACAAGCGAGCCGGCGGGCGCCAGCTCGTTCTGGGCGGCTTCCGTGCCGACCGCCGGACGCCGGCACGATCCCCCAGATCGCCTGCGGGTTCGTCATCGACGGCCGGCGTCACGGCCGGGGTCAGGGTTCGGGCGGGGCCACGAAGTCGATGAGGCGTTCGACGGCGCCGACGAGCTCGGGGCGCAGATCGGCGTAGGAGCGCACCCGGTTGCGCAGCTGCGGCCAGAAGCGGGCGGGGTCCGTCCCCAGCGCCTCGCACATCCCGGTCTTCCAGTCGACGCCGCGTGGCACGTCCGGCCACGCGTCGAGACCGAGCACCCGCGGGCGCACGCCGGCCCAGACGTCGACGAACGGGTGCCCCGTGACGAGCACGTGCTCGGATCGCACCTGGGCCGCGAGGCGCGACTCCTTGGACCCGGTGACGAGGTGGTCGACGAGGATGCCGAGGCGCCGCTGCGGTGACGGGGCCGAAGGCGTCGACGGCGCCGACGAGGTCGTCGATGCCGTGCATCGGCTCGACGACGATCCCGACGTCGCGCAGGTCGTCGCCCCACACGTGCTCGAGCAGCTCGGCATCGTGGCGGCCCTCGACCCAGATCCGGCTCGCCGCAGCGACGCGGGCCGGACCGGTCGGCCCGGCGACCGAGCCGGACGCCGTCGTCGACGGCCGACGGGACGCGGCCGCAGTGCGGCGCCGGCCGCCGCAGCGTCACCGGCCGTCCCTCGAGCAGGAACCCGCCCGGCTTCCATCCGAAGTGGCGCTGGTGGTTGCCACGGTCGCGCAGCGTCACGGCCTCGAACGACCACGACACGACGTCTCCGCAGAAGCCGCTGGCGCGGTCCTCGACGACCATCCCGAGGGTCACGTCGACCTCCGGGTAGGTCCGTCGCTGCCGGGAGTCGGCGAAGTCGTCCAGGATGTCGCGCTCGTATGCCGGCATGCCTGCCATGGAAGCACGGGAACCACGCTCGATCGCGGCACGTCGCACTTGCATGGGGAGCACACACACCACATCCACCGCAACGGCGAGGCGCGCCGCTGCCGTCAGCGGGGTCGCCGCGATCCTCGGCCTCGCCGCCTGCGCGGGCGGCGGTGACGACGACGCGGCGACATCCGCGACGGCGTCGGCGGCCATGGACGTGGCCGCGCCGGCGGCGACGGCCCAGCCGACGGGCGACGCCGGCTTCGGCGTCGTCGGTCGGGCGGATGCCGAGGCCACCGAGGCGCAGGCGCCCGCCGCCCCTGCTCCGTCCCCTGGCGGCGGGACCACGACGCTGCAGCCCGTCGGCCAGCAGCTCGCGATCGCGGCCCACGCCACGATGCAGAGCGAGGACGTGCGGGCCACCGTCGAGCGCATCACGACGACCGTGGCGGCCCGTGGCGGGCGCGTCGCGTCGGCCGACATCGACTACGGCGCGCCGACCGAGGACGGCGCCCCGGCGACGTCCCGGGCGACGCTCGTCGTGGCGATCCCGCCCGGCGAGCTGGCAGCCGTGCGCGGCGTCCTCGAGGACGCCGGCGACGTGCTGTCCTACGACCAGCTGGCCGAGGACGTCACGGACCAGCTCGCCGACCTCGACACCCGCATCGCCAACCAGCGGGCCAGCATCGAGCGCATCCGCGAGCTCTACGCCAACGCCGTCGACGTCGACGCCATCGTGCGCATCGAGGCCGAGCTGACGAGCCGCGAGACGGTGCTCGAGCAGATGCTCGCGCAGCAGCAGCAGATCACCGATCGGGTGGCGATGTCGACGCTGACGATCGACGTGACGACGGCGCCGGTCGACGACGAGGTGCCGGCTGACGACGGCACGGGCCTCGGCGACGCCCTCGCGGCCGGCTGGAGCGCATTCGCCGGCGGGCTGTTCGCCATCGTCCTCGGCCTCGCCGCGGCGATGCCGTTCGTCCTCACGCTGCTCGCCGTCGCCGTCGTCGCCCTGTGGGTCCGGGCGCTGAGCCGCCGGCGCCACGCTCCGGCGGCCCACCGCGAGGGTGACGTCACCCCGGAGCGGGAGCCGGAGCCCGTGTCCGCCAGCCGTCGGGAGTGACGACCCAGTCCGTGGACGTGCCGTCGGGAAAGGCGAACGGCGCCCGCAGCCCGGTGTGGGCGAACACCGCCGGCACGTCCACGGGCCCGAGCCGGTCGCCCCATCGGTGCCAGCGGCGCGCCGGCACCTCCGTCAGGTGCAGCGCCCCACCGGACAGCTCGACGACACCGTGGACCACGCCGTCCTGGGCGTAGCCGTCGGCGATCGTCGACGGGGCGTCGGTCGCGTACCACTCGAGGTCGAAGGCGACGGCACTGGGCACCCCGTAGGCGCGCCCGAGCGCCTCCTCCGGGTCGTCGAGCGCCGCCGCGTAGGTCTCGTTGGCGACCGTCCACTGGCGCATCGGCGCGTCGCACGTGTGCTCGGCCCACAGCCCCGGCGCCTTGACGAGCAGCGGATCGGACCGCGCCGGCACGGCCCACTCGGCGACGTGCAGCAGCGGGCGACCGGTTCCGACGAGCGCCGCCCAGTACCACCCGCCGTCGCGCTGGGCGCGGTGGATCCGGTACCCCGACAGCAACCCGATCGATCCGTCGCGCTCCCAGCACGTGAACAGCCACTCCTCGACGGGCGCATCGTCGTGCGGCTGCTCGTCGCGCTCGTCAGGCGGGCCGGCGGGCACGATCCGGCAGACTACGGGAGCCATGGGCACGACCATCCGGTACCTCAGCCTCGACTGGATCGCCGAGCTGTCCCGTGTCGTCGCGTCCGACGAGACGCTGCGCACGCTGGCCGGCGATCACGAGATCGGCGTCACGCAAGTGGTGTCCGACGGACCGGAGGGCGACGTGACGTACCACCTCCAGGTCGCTGATGGTGCGGCGAGCTTCGGTGCCGGCGCCGCCGACCCGGAGCACGTGCGCATGGAGCAGCGCTGGGACACGGCCGTCGCCGTGGCCACCGGCGCGTTGAACGCCCAGGAGGCGTTCGTGAACGGCCACATCCGGCTGTTCGGCGACCAGCAGCGGTTGCTCGACGCGCAACCTGTCTTCGGCGCCCTCGATGCCGTGTTCACCGACGTGCGCGAGCGCACCGACTACGCCTGAGGTCACGCCGTGCCCGAGATGCCCGAGATCCAGGCCCACGCCGAGCGGCTCACGGCGGACTTCGCCGGCACGACGCTCCAGCGCTTCGTCCCACTCACGTTCACGGCGTTGAAGACGGCCGTCCCCTCGCCCGATGCCGCCTACGGGTTGCCGCTCGAGGAGGTCGGCCGCCGCGGCAAGTACCTGCTCGTGCGCTTCGAGCCGGTCACGTTCGTCGTCCACCTGATGCAGGGTGGCCGCCTGCTCGTCGACACCAAGCAGGCCGCCAAGCCACGCGGCGGCCAGGCCCGGTTCGTGTTCGCCGGGAACGTGCCGGCGCTGCTGCTGACCGAGCAGGGCACCGAACGCCGCGCCGGCATCTGGTGCGTGGCGCGCGCCGACGAGCAGACCTCGCCGCCGCTCGACAAGCTCGGCCCCGAAGCGGCCACGATCGAACCCGCCGAGCTCGCCGCCCGGTTCGAGGCGACGAACATGCGGGTCCACGGGTTCCTGCGGGACCAGCGGTGCATCGCCGGCATCGGCCGCCGCCTCGCCAACGAGGTGCTGCACCGGGCCAAGGTGTCGCCGTTCGCGATGACCCGCAAGCTCGGCGCCGACGGGCGCGGACGCCATCGTCGCGGCGATCCGCGAGGCCGTCGCAGACGGGCTCGAGTACGAGCGCTCGCGCGACGACATGAGCTCGTCGAAGGACCGGCCGGGGCGCGTCCACGGACGCACCGGCGAGCCGTGCCCGGTGTGCGGCGACACGGTGCGGGCCGTGACGTACTCCGGCTACACGGTGAACTACTGCCCGACGTGCCAGACGGACGGCAAGGTGCTCGCCGACAACACGACGAGCAAGTTCTTGAAGTAGACGAGACCCTGCCCGGACCACCATCCGGGCAGGGTCTCCGTCAGCAGCTACGGGGCCGGTGTCGTCTCGACGACTCCATGCTCCTCGAAGTCGTAGACAATGTCGTTGATCCGAAGGCCGTCGACCGCGCCGTGGAACGCAGATTGACCGGCCGTGGTGATCGCGACGGTGAAAATGTCCGGTGGATCTGTCGCCATCGTCGAGGAGGCCCTGCAACTCATCCCAGGTGCACAGGTCGGCCGGGATTGCGGTGGCCTCGCAGTCACCCAGGCCGGTCGCGACCCAGGATCCCGTGGTCGTAGCGTCCTGGTAGACGCTCCAGCCCGGCAGTGTCGCGTCCGGGATGAAGGTCACTGTCGAGAAGTTGTCACCCGGAAGGGCCGTCAGGTTCGGGTCGATCTCGAATGCGAGGAGCGGCAGGGCGCCTCCGTTCTCCCCGACGGTGTAGACGTGGAAGCCGACGTCGATCAGGGCGGAGAAGTCGTCGAGGACGAAGTCGACCTCGTTGCCGTAGACGGCCTTCTCGTTCGCGGCTGTGCCGAGACCGAGGCTGCCGGTCCCGTACGGCGGACCGAATCGAGGGATATCGGTCGGCAGTACCGGGCCCGCTCGCAGCTCGGCGGTCGGCGAGCCGACCGTGTTGCGGTCCATCACACCCCAGTTCCCAGCCGTGGGCAGCGTCCCAGCCGCCGCTAGCCGGCGGCGTACCGGCCGTTGATGTCGATGATGACCTCCACCGTGCCAGAGGCGTTGTAGATCTTGATTGCCCCCGCCGGTGCGGCCGTCGAAAGTGGGACCATGAACTGGTTCGCCGTGGGCTGCTGTCCGGCGGCCCAGTTGATGTTGGACACGGACGGCCGCTGAGCTGCGTCCGCCGGGAAGATCGTGAGGAACGACTCGGCAGTCGGGCCAACGATCGTCACGGTCGCCGTGATGGCGTTCGTGTTCGTCGCGGAGGTGATGCCGCAAGCTGCCAACCACCGGGAGCGTGTAGGTCTCGCCTGGCGTGAGTGGGCCTGGGTGGTTGCCGACCTGTGGCCCGTTCACCGCGTGTCGAGAATTCGACAGGGCGTGATCGCCACCAGGCTGGAAGGGACGGTGTCGGCGTTCGCCATCTGCACCGCCAGCGCCCCACCGCCGATGGCGACCACCGCAGCAAGACCAAGAACCTTTGCACGCTTCAACGAGCACTCCTTTCGCAGAGGTAGCGAGGATCATAGGACACACCCATTTCCTGCTGGACCAGGTCGTCCTGGCGGTCCTTCGACGCACCGAAATTGCCGGGTGCATCTGCGATGAGGTCTGACCGGTCAGTCGGAGAACACGACCAGCAAATCCCTGGAAGCAGCTCGCCATCGGCCATCCCGGCGTCACGATCGTGGACGCCGAGCGCATCGACGGGTACACCGAGTGTCCGGCGATGCCCCACCAGCGACGGCTGCCGTCCAGTGGGGCCGTGTCGGTGTCGAAGCGAGGATGTGTACCAGGAGAACCTCGCTCGGGCTACTGGTGATCGTGCCGTTACGCAGCAGGGTGCATTCGTCTGTCATCGCGGAGCTCCTGCCAAGCCATGATCCTCAACACGTCGCACGAAGTCGACTGAGCTGGTGCTCGAGGTCCAGATCTACGGGCTCGTGTCAGCTTCCGGACTCCGACAATGAGCGCCCATCTGCCTGCCGACGGGATAATCCGCACTACGCCAGCGGGGGGAAGCGTGACTCTGAGGCGAAGCTGATTCTCGGCCTCAAGGAACGGTGGAACTGACGCATGACCGTCTGCACGTCCGCTCCACCCGAGTTGCATTGACTCAGCAAGCGAGAGCGGCTCAGCGGGCCCAGGCTGTCGGTCCGCTGCCGAGCTGCGTCCAGCGCCCCGTCCGGCTCTCTCGGGCACGGAGCGGGCAGCCCGTCGATCGTGGGAGTGGCGCCGCGATGACCAATCCACAACAACAAGGGCCGATCAATGGCGCCGATCGGAGCGCTCGACAACACGACGAGCAAGTTCCTGAAGTAGGCCCGTCGCGGCTCGGCGGCTGCCGACGGCGCGGCGCCTAGCCTCCGCACGATGCCGTACCACGTCCGCGCCGAACCCGGCGACATCGCCCCGAACGTGCTGTGCCCGGGCGATCCCCGCCGCGCCGCCGTACATCGCCGCCACGTTCTTCGATCCGGGCTACCGCCAGGTCAACGAGGAGCGTGGGATGCTGGGCTTCACGGGCACGTTCGAGGGCCGCCCGATCACCGTGCAGTCGACGGGGATGGGCTGCCCGTCGGCCGGCATCGTGTTCGAGGAGCTGATCCAGCTCGGGGCCCGGCGGATGGTCCGGGTGGGCACGTGCGGCGGGCTCGCCGGCATCGGCCTGCGCCTCGCCGACACCGTCGTCGCGCTGTCGGCGACGTGTGAGGACACCACGCCACTGCGCTACGCCGACTGCCCCGGCTGGGCGGCGGCCGCCACGTTCGAGCTCGTCGCCTCGGCGGTGCGCATGGGCCGGGAGACGGGTGCGACGGTCCACGTCGGCCCCGTCGTCACGAGCAGCCTGTTCTACGACCCGGACCTGACGAACGTGCCGCGCTGGAGCCGCCTCGGCCACCTCGGCCTGGAGATGGAGGCCGGCATGCTCTACACCGTCGCCGCCGTCCACCGCGTCGAGGCGCTGGCGATGATGACCGTCAGCGACATCCTCGGGGCGACCGAGGACGAGCGCGAGCGGATCAGCGACGAGCAGCTGCGCCAAGGTGTCGACGACATGATCCGCGTCGCCTGCCGCGTCGCGACCGAGGAGGCACGACCATGACCGACATCGACGTCACCAACGCCGACCACCTGCTGACGACCACCCGCTCGGTGCGGCGACGCCTCGATTTCGACCGCCCCGTGCCGACCGCGCTCGTCCAGGAGTGCCTCGAGGTCGCGCTGCAGGCCCCGACCGGCGGCAACCTGCAGGTCTGGCGCTTCGTCGTCGTCACCGAACCCGACACCCGGCGGGCCATCGCCGACATCTACCGCAAGGCGTGGGACATCTACAAGGAGGCGTCGGCGACGACGTACGCGTTCCGCGAGGGTGACCCGCGAGCGGCGGCGATGCCGCGGGTCCAGGCGTCGTCGCAGCACCTCGCCGACCACCTCGAGCAGGCCCCGGTGCTCCTCGTGCCGTGCGTCATGGGCCGCGTCGACGGCGCGCCGCACTTCCGCGTGGTGACGACGATGGCGTGCGTCCTGCCAGCCGTGTGGTCCTTCATGCTGGCGGCCCGGGCACGGGGGCTCGGCACGTGCATGACGACGTTGACGCTCATGCACGAGCACGAGGTCGCCACGATCCTCGGGATCCCCGAGGGGGTCTCGCAGGTCGGCCTCGTACCGGTGGCCTTCTACACCGGAGACACGTTCCGCGCCGTGGACCGACTGCCGATGGAGCGCGTCGTCTCGTGGGAGTCGTGGGGAGGCGCCGCGCCGACGTCGTGACCGCCGCCCGATGGACCGTCTGAACGCCGGGCGCTCGGGGTAGCAGACGGCGGCGGCCACACCGGCGGTCCCAACCCTCGAGCGCAGGAGCAACGATGCGCACCACCCTCCACGCCTCGGCGTTGCGGCTCGCCGTCACCCTGGCGGTCGCCGTTGCGGTCACCGGCTGCGGCGACGATGACGACGACGCGACCGCCCCGACGAGCGCGCCCGTTGCGGATGCAACGACAGAACCGCCCGCCGCCTCGGTCGCCTCTGTGACCACCGTGGCTGCGACCACGGATGCGGTCGACACGACGACACGCCGCGGACACGACGGCGGCCACCCGTCGAGACGACCACCCCGCGTGGGCACGCCCTACACGTCGGCGGAGGGCGACTACTCGGTGGTCTTCCCGGGAGAGCCGAGCGAGACGACGCAAGCCCAGCCGCTGCCCGACGGTTCGGAGGTCGACCTCGTCCTCGTCGGGTACGAGCTCGACGACGCGTTCATGGCGACGGCGCGCGGGCCAGTACCCCGACGGCTACGTCCTCGACGTGCCGGTGGCGCTGCAGGGTGCCCAGGACCAGGCGCTCGCCAACGTCGGGGCCACGCTCGTCAGCAGCGAGGACATCACGCTGCAGGGACGACCGGGCAAGCAGTTCTCGGCCACCCTCAGCAGCGGCGGGGAGACAGGAACCCTGCTCCAGCGCGTCTACCTCGACGGCCTCGTCATCTACCAGCAGGTGTTCACCGGTGCGGGCGAGCGGTCGTTCACCGATGCGGACCTGGCCGCGTTCTTCGACTCGTTCACCTTCACGACCGGCTGACCGCCTCGGCGATCAGGGCACGGGACGACCGCCTCCGGGTCCGCCGCCGCCCGGTCCCCCACCGCCCGGTCCGCCACCGCCGGCCGCGCCCTGCGACGTGGCGGTCGGGTCGAGGCCGACGACGATGAGGGCCCGGCGGCCGCCGATCGCGTCGTCGGCGCTGACCGTGAGCAGCAGCCCGTCCTCCTCCGCCGTGCCGCCGGTGACGCCGTCCTCCTCGTTCGTCGTGCTCGGTTCGCCGAACGGGGCGTAGGGCTCGGTCGCCATGACCTCGCTGTTGAGCTCGTCGTCGAACAGGAACTGCGTCGTCAGCACGGTGGCGTCGTCGATGTGCACCTTGGCGTGGATGTGCACGGCCCGCCCGGCGTACCAACCCGGGTAGACCGTCAGGAACTCGACGATGCCATCGTCGTTGGCGACCTGCGACCCGCGCAGGAACGTCGTGCCCGGGCCGCCGTCGTCGTCGGTGTAGCCGTCTGCGTACGCCGAGTAGTCGCCGTCGATGTCGCAGTGCCAGATCTCGACGGTCGCGCCGGGGATCGGCGCGCACGACTCGTCGACCACCTGCACGCCGACGCGCAGGGGCAGGCCGGCGTGACCCTCGGTGATGTCGCGGCGGGCGATCTGCTCGATCGTGGGGAACGGTCCCTGCGTGAGATCGGGGAGCACGAGGCACGTGCCGAGCGCCGCGAAGTCGGCCGCCGTGAAGACGGTGTCGGTCGGGGTGCCGCTGGACGCGGCCGTCGTGGCGTCCGTCGCCGTCGACCCGGTCGGTGCCGGTGCGGCGGTCCCGGTCGTCGGGCTCGTCGCGGCGGGCGCGCCGGTCGACGGCGTCGCGGCGTCGGTCGTCGTGGCGGCACCATCGTCGTCGCCGCCGCTGCACGCCGCGAGGATCGCGGCGCCACCTGCCAGCGAGCCGCCCAGCGCGAGGAGGCGGCGGCGGGAGAGTCCGGGGGTCGCGGTGGAGTCGTGCACGCACCCAGGCTGGCCGACGGAGCTGGGAGATCGCTGAGGATCGTCCGAGAGCAGGGTGAGACCAGCGCGGGGTTACGGTGCGCCATGTCCGACGAGACGCCGGCGACGCCGTTCGACGCGCTCCAGGTGATGGCGAGCCAGCAGGTCGCGCTGGCGCCGGGGTTGCGCCACATCGAGATCTACACGATGCGCGGGCTGCTCACGCTGCTGTGGCACGACCCGCCCGAAGACGAGCCGTCACATGCCGCCGCGCTCGTGCTGTGCGGCGGTGCGATGGGCGGGTTGCTCGGTCCGGCCGAGGGGATGTACCACCGCCTCGGCGTCGAGTGGGCGCAGCGCGGGGTCGCGGTGGTGCGCGTCTCGTACCGCCGGCCCAACGACCTGGAGGCGTGCACGATCGACCTCGCCGCGGCCGTGCAACTCGTCAACGGCGCCGGCGCCGAGCGGGTCGTGGTGATGGGCCACAGCTTCGGCGGCGCGGTCGCGGTCCGCGTGGGGGTCGGCCTCGATCCGCTGGTCACCGGCGTCGTCACGTTCGCCACCCAGTCCGCCGGGTGCGAGGCGGCCGCTGGGCTGCGCGGCAAGCCGCTGCTGCTGTTCCATGGCGATCGCGACGAGATCCTGCCGGCGGAGGCGAGCGAGATGGTCCGGATGCTCGCCGGTGCCGGCGACGTCGTGCGGCTGCCCGGCGACGGCCACCTGCTGGCGAAGAGCGGCGACGTGCTGTGGGAGCGACTCGAAGACTGGCTGCCGGAGCCCCTCGGGCTCACCGGAGGTGCTTGACCTCCACCGCCCTGCAGGTCGTACCGTCGCCAGGCGTGCGCTACCACCCCTACCAGGAGCTCGCCGGTCGGCCGAACGTCATCGTCGACGGGTCGCCGACGGACGGCACGGTGCTCACGGTCACGCACTGGCCCGGCTACCCGCCGCCGGAGGTCGTCGCCGCTGACACGTCGGCCGAGATGGCGTTCCGCCTGTTGCAGCACCGCGACCTGCTCGGCGCCGCCGAGCTGGTGTCGAACAACCACTTCGACCAGGACGGCCTCGTCTCGATCCACGCCCTGGTCGCGCCGGACGACGGCGACGGCGCGCCGTCCGTTCCTCGAGGACGTCGCCCGCGCCGGTGACTTCGCGACGCTACCGCGACCGCGACGCGGCGCGGGTGTCGATGGTGCTCAGCGCGTGGGCGGACGGGCGGGCCGGGCTCGACCTGCCGGACGACGTACCCGGCGCAGACCGCGCTGCTGTACGGCGAGTGGTCGGCACGGCTGCCCGAGCTCTGCACCGACGTCGCCCGGCACCGCCACCTGTGGGCCGACGAGGACGAGACCCTGACGGCGAGCGAGGCGGCGATCCGGCGGGGCGACGTCGCCATCACGGAGGATCCGGCGCTCGACCTGGCGATCCTGGACGTGGCGGTCGGCACGCCCGACGCAGGCGGTCACCGCTTCGGCGGCGACTGGGTGCGCGGGCTGCACCCGATGGCCGTCCACAACGCGACGCCCTGCCTGGTCGTCGCGACCGCCCGCGGCCGCCGCTACGACGTCGAGCTGCGCTACGAGTCGTGGGTGCAGCTGCGCTCCCGGCCGCTGCGCCGGCGCCGCGACCTCGCACCGTTGGGCGCCCGCCTGCAGGACGAGGAGCGGGGCGACGCCGCGTGGACGGCCACGCCGGTCGGCAGCCTGGTGCCACGGCTCGTCACGGCCGACGGCGACAGCTCCATCGATCGCGACCGCTTCGTCGCCCTCCTCGTCGACCACCTGGCGACCGCGCCGCCGGCGTGGGATCCGTTCTCGACGACGCCGGGCGGCTGACCCGACGCGCTACTCGGGCGGGGACGACGGGTGGCGCCAGTAGGCGACGAGCGACACCGCGGCCCGCTCGAGCCCACGCTCGTGGCGCACGTGACGGCGGATGGCGGTCATCGTGCGCGACTCCCCCGCACCCCACACGTAGGGCCGGCCGGCGGGCCACGGCAGCGCCCGCACGGCATCGGCCAGCAGCGTGGTCGTGCCGGCCGGCGCGCCCTCGCGGTGCAACCACGTGACCTCGACCCCTTGGCGCACGGGGAGGTCCTGGTGCTCGTGCTCGTCGGCGACCTCGGCGAGCACCCGGGCCGGCATGCCGTACGGGAGCTGCTCGAGGATCACGGCGACAGCCGGGAGGCCCGTCTCGTCGGCGACGAGCAACAGCCAGTCGGTGTCGGCCGGCGGGTGGTACCCGGTGCGCGGGCCCCACAGCGCCGCGGGATCGCCGCGGCGGGCGCGGGCCGCCCACCCCGACGCGTGGCCGTCGCCGTGGAGCACGAACAGCATGTCGAGCTCGGTGACCTCGGGCCGCCACGCCCGCACCGTGTAGTACGCCCCGACCGGTTGCTCCGCGGGCGGCATCGCGCCGTACGCCTCCCACGTGAACGACTCGTCGATCGTGAGGTCGCTGCGGCCCGGCGGTGGCAGCAGGACGTAGCAGAACGTGTCCGGCCCCGATGGCACGAACGTCGCCAGGTCGCCACCGGCGAACGTGATGCGCCGCAGGTGCGGGTGGACGTCCTCGACCCGCGCCACCGTCGTCAGGAACGTGCGGATGCGCCCGAGCTCGGCCATCTCCCGCTCGGCGGTCGTCTCGCCGTCCTCGCCCGACGCCGCCCGGGCGCGCGCGACGAGCCCGAGCAGGTGCCCGGTGAGCGCCATCGGATCGGTGACCTGCTCGGCGAACTCGATGCGCCCGGTGTGCTCGCCGTCGGGGTCGGTGATGACGACCACCACGCCGTCACGGTCGACGTCGCGCACGACCGCCGACGTGGCACCCGGCCGGCCGCCGAGCACCCTGCCGACGAGCAGCATCGAGTCCTCGAAGTCGGCGTTGAGCCGGTTGAGCAGCTCCTCCCCGCGCTCGGCCATCAACGCCGCGACGGGGTCGTCGGTCATCGTCTCGTCGGTCACGACGCACCTCCTGCGGCGGCGGCCAGCTGCGGCCGCACGACGTCGAGCGAGTAGGGGATCGACAGCGGCGTCGGCGTGTTGAGCCCGACGACGGACGCGTAGTCGACGACGGCCGACGCCCCGGCCGCGACCACGGCGAGCTGGTCGTAGCCGACGAGATCGCTCGGGTCGGCGCCGTTGGTGAACAGCACGAGGAGGTCGCCGTCGAGCAGGGCCGTCTGCTCGAAGCTGAACGTCGCCCGGCCCGACACACCGTCGGCCGCCGCCAGCACGTCCGGGTCGAGGACCATGCCGAGCTGTTGGAAGAAGACGCTGGAGCCGTCCTCCGGGTCGGCGACGACGTAGATCGCGTCGCCGGGCACGAAGTTGGCCAACGAGAACGTCGTGCCCTCGAGGCCCGGGTACTCGGCGGCGGCGTCGGCCATCACGTCGTCGACGCCGGCGATGATCTCGTCGGCCTGGGCGGGCCGGCCGAGGAACTGGCCGGCGACGCTGATCATGTCCTGCCAGCGGTCCACCTGCCGGTCGCCGAGCAGCCCGATCGTCGGGGCGATGCTGTTCAGCCGGTCGTAGATCGCCTGGTCCTCGGCGAGGTAGGTGACGAGGATGAGGTCGGGGTCGACGGCCGCGAGCTGCTCGAACGGGATGTCCTGCGCCGACGTCACGGCGAGGCCCGTCGAGTCGTCGAGGAGACCCGCCTGCCACGGGTAGATGCCGCCGGGCCCGGCGTTGGGATCGGCGATGTGGGCGACGGGCTCCTCCCCCATCGCCAGGATCACGTCGGTCCACTGCAGCCCGATGGTGGCGATGCGCGCCGGCGCGGCGTCGAACGTCGTCGCGCCGTAGGCGTGCTCGATGGTCACCGGCGCGAAGGCCGTGTCGGCTGCGTCCGTCGCAGCGCCCGTCGTGGCGGCCGCCGCCGTCGCGGCCGGTGCCTCGGTCGTCGCCGCGGTCGCATCGTCATCGTCGCCGCCACACGCCGCGGCGACGAGCGCCAGCGCCAGTGTGATCATCACCGTCCGCTTCATGATAGGTGAACCTAACAGAGCGCGGTGGCGTGCCCAAGTCCTCCCGGACGCGACACGGTCCGGATCGCGCCGCCGACGCGGCTGCGATCCGGACCGGTGACGACCGGGGATCTGGCGTCAGGCCTTCGACGCCTCGAAGATGCTCGCGATCGCGCCGTCGAGGTCGGCGTCGAACTCGGCGTCGCTCTGCTGGGCCGTGAGGCCCTCGGTGAGGGCCCGCGAGAAGCTGGCGATCATGCCCGGGTTGCGGGCCAGGATCGTGTTGGCCTCGTCACGCGGGTAGCCACCGGAGAGGGCGACGACACGGATCACCTTCGGGTGGTCGACGAGGTCGGCGTAGAAGCCGTCGTCCGTCGGCAGCGAGAGCTTCAGCATCACCCGGTCGTCGCCGCCGAGCGCGTCGAGGTGGCCGAGGATCGAGGCCTTGAGCAGGGCCTCGGCGGCCGCCTTCTGCGGGCTGTGGATGTCGACCTCGGGCTCGATGATCGGCACCAGCCCGGCGTCCAGGATCTGCTGGCCGACCTCGAACTGCTGGGCCACGACGGCTTCGACGCCGCGCTCGTCCGCCAGCTTGACGACCGAGCGCATCTTCGTGCCGAACACGCCCTTCGCCGCGGCCCGGGCGAGCAGCTCGTCGAGGCCGGGGATCGGCTTCATCAGCTGCACGCCGTCGGCGTCGTCGGCGAGGCCCTTGTCGACCTTGAGGAACGGCACCACGTGCTTGACGTCCCACAGGTAGCTCGGGGTGTCGCGACCCTCGACCTGACGGTCCATCGTCTGCTCGAAGAGGATCGCCCCGAGCACCCGCTCGCCCGTGAACGCGGCGCTGGTCATGATGCGCGACCGCATGGCGTGCATGGCGTCGAACATCGCCTCCTCGCCGGAGTACTGGTCCTCGGTGACGCCGTAGAGGGCGAGCGCCTTCGGCGTGCTCCCCCCGCTCTGGTCGAGGGCGGCGATGAAGCCGTCGCCGTGCTCGATCTGCTCCAGCATCTCGTGGTTCATCAGATCAGCCCCAGTTCCTTGACGGCGTCGCGTTCCTCGACCAGCTCGGCGGCGGAAGCGTCGATCTTAGAACGGCTGAATTCGTCGATGTCGAGGTCCTGCACGATCGAGTACTCGCCGTTCGAGCACGTCACCGGGAAGCTCGAGATGATGCCCTCGGGCACGCCGTAGCTGCCGTCGCTGGGGATGCCCATCGACACCCAGTCGCCCTCCGGCGTGCCGAGCGCCCAGGAGCGGATGTGGTCGACGGCGGCGTTGGCCGCGGACGCCGCCGACGAGGCGCCGCGTGCCTCGATGATCGCCGCGCCGCGCTTGGCGACGGTCGGGATGAACGTGCCCTCGACCCACGCGTGGTCGCCGACGGCCTCGTAGGCGTTGCGGCCGCCGACCTCGCAGTGGAAGAGGTCGGGGTACTGCGTCGTCGAGTGGTTGCCCCAGATCGTCATCTGCTTCACGTCGGTCACCGGCGCCCCGAGGCGCTGGGCGATCTGCGTGACGGCGCGGTTGTGGTCGAGGCGCGTCATCGCCGTGAAACGACGCGGGTCGAGGTCCTTGGCGTTCGCCTGGGCGATCAACGCGTTCGTGTTGGCGGGGTTGCCGACGATCAGGATCTTGACGTCCTTCTTGGCGCTGCGCGACAGCGACTCGCCCTGCGGCTTGAAGATGCCGCCGTTGGCCGACAGCAGGTCGGCGCGCTCCATCCCCTGCTTGCGCGGCATCGCCCCGACGAGCAGGGCGACGTCGACGTCGCCGAACGCCGTGTCGGCGTCGTCGGTGCACACGATCTCGGTGAGCAGCGGGAACGCGCAGTCGTCGAGCTCCATCCTGACCCCTTCGAGCGCACCGAGTGCGGGCGTGATCTCGAGGAGCTGCAGGGCCACCGGGGTGTCGGGTCCGAGCATCGACCCGGAGGCGATGCGGAACAGCAGGCTGTAGCCGATCTGGCCGGCGGCGCCGGTGACCGCGACACGGACGGGGGAAGCAGATGTCATGCGACGGAGCGTATTGCGGTCCGCCCCGGACCTGAAAGGTCGGTGGCGCGCGGGTCAGCTGATCCCGAGCTGGCTGAAGATCAGCGCCGAGTAGTAGTCCTGGCCCTCCTGGCGCAGGTGGATGCCGTCGTCGTAGAAGCAGTTGCCGGGGCAGTCGTTGGCGAGGCCGTCCCAGTACAGCACCGACACGTTCGGGAACTGCGCCGGCAGGGCGACGATCTTGGCGTTGTTGGCGGCGACGTAGTCGCGCGGCGCCTTGACCGTCAGCACGACCACCTTCGGCACCCCGGCGAGGGCGGTGAAGAACTCGGTCATCGTCTCGTCGCCGAGCGTGCCGTTCGTCCCGAGGTGGACCACGACCGCGTCGCCGAGCTGTCCCGTGTCACGGAGGCCCTCGACCACCGGCACCATCGTCCTCATCTGGCGGCTCACCTCGGCCGACACGACGATGCCCTTCGCAGTCAGCTCGTCTGCCGCGCCGAGCATCACCGAGTCGCCGATCGCGAGCATCGGGATCGGGGCCGGTGGCATCGTGGTGGTCGGCGGGAGCGTGGTCGTCGGCGCCACCGTGGTCGTCGTGACGCCCGGCAGCGTCGCCACACCCGGCACTGACGACCCGGTCGGCGGGGCATCGGTCGTCGCCGGCGCCGGGTCCGTCACCGCCGTCGTCGACTGGTCGAGCAGCTCGCCGAGGTCCTGCGTCGAGCCCTCGGCCTCGGCCAGCGACTGGTCGATCTCGTTCTGCTTGAGCTGCGCGGTCGCCAGGTTCGCCGCCGCGAACACCGACAGCGCGACCAGCACGGCGCCAGCCGTGGCGATGAGCCGTCGCGGGGCGGGGTCGCGAGCCGACTGCAGCCGCCGCCACCAGCGCCCGACCTGCCCGCGCCGGATCGGCGACTCGATGAACTTGTAGGAGATCTCGGTGACGATCACGGCGAGCGTGACGGCGAGCACGAACTGGACGACCGACAGCGGGCGCCCGGCCACCCGGCGGAACATCTGGTAGATCGGCCAGTGGTAGAGGTAGAGGCCGTAGCTGCGGGTCCCGATCCACAGCAGCACCCCGTTGCCGAGCAGGGCACCGGCGCGCGACCCGGCGTGGGTGACGGCGGCGATCACGAGCAGCGTCATGATGCCGGTGACGAAGAACCCGCCGCGGAACAGCCACGGGTCGGCGCCGTCGATGGTCACGATGTGCAGGAACCAGCACAGCAGCCCGAGGCCGACCAGGCCGACGACGGCGGCGACGTCGAGCAGCCGGCCCCTCCCCCGCACCGCGCCGCGCCGCAGCGCCACGGGGCGCCAGACCATCGCCAGGGCGGCGCCGAGCAGCAGCCCGGTGGCCCGCGTCGGCGTCGACAGGTAGAGGACGTCGGTCTTCGACAGGCAGCGGCCGGCGACCTGCCAGTAGGCGTCCGGCGTCGCCTCGCACGTCTCGATCGGCCCGGGGTAGTAGAGCATCGCGACGGCGACGCTGACGAGGACTGCGGCGAGGAAGAGGTACTGGCTGAGCTCGGGTAGGCGGCGCCGGCCGAGGCGCATCAGGCCGATCATGACGAGCGGCCACACGAGGTAGAACTGCTCCTCGACGGCGAGGCTCCAGAGGTGGCGCAGGGGGGCGAAGTCGCCGGCCGCGGTGTACCCCTGGCCGACCCAGATCTGGTACCAGTTCGACACGTAGAAGAGGGCGGCGATGACGTCGCCGCGCAGCAGCCCGAGGGCATCGCGGCGGAACAGCGCGGTGTAGATCGTGACGCCGATCAGCAGCGTGAACAGCGCCGGGAGCAGCCGCCGGGCGCGGCGGACATAGAAGCCGTGCAGGCTCACCCGCCCGCTGCGCTCGTGCTCGCCGATCAGCAGCAGCGTGATCAGGTACCCGGAGATGACGAAGAACACCTCGACGCCGAGGAACCCGCCCGGCAGCCACGACGTGTTGGCGTGGTACACCATCACCGCGGCGACGGCGAGGCCCCGCATCCCGTCGAGACCGGGGAGGTAGGGGACGCGGCTGATCGCCTGGCGAGGGGGGTCCCACTCGAGGGGGCGCGTGGCCGGTTCGACCACCCCGCTACTCCGCCGCAGCGCGAGTTGCGCCGAGACCGAGGTTGGCGTAGATCTCGCGGCTCGCGGTGCTGCGGTTGAGCGTGTAGAGGTGCAGGCCCGGCGCACCGCGTTCGAGCAGCTCGGCGCACAGCGCGCTGGCGACGTCCACCCCGATGCGCCGCACCTCGTCCGCGTCCTCGGCGCCGTCGAGGCGCTCGACGAGCCACCCGGGGACGGCCGCCCCGCTGAGCTCGGCCATCCGGCGCACCTGCCCGGCGTTCGTCACCGGCATGATGCCCGGCACCACCGGCTTGTCGAGGCCGAGGGCGGCGAGCTCGTCGACGAGGCGGAGGTAGTGCTCGGCCTCGAAGAAGAACTGCGTGATCGCGAAGTCGGCGGCGGCCAGCTTGGCCGCCAGCAGCCGGCGGTCGGTCTCCCGGTCCGGCGACCGCGGGTGCACCTCGGGGTGGGCGGCGACACCGATCGAGAAGTCGTCGCCGGCGATGTCCTCGATCAGCTCGGACGCGTAGTGGTAGTCGGTCGGGGCGCCGACCGCGAGGTCGGCCGGCAGGTCACCGCCGAGGGCGAGGATGTTCTCGATGCCGGCGGCGCGGTAGTCGTCGAGGATCTCGGCGATCTCGGCGCGGGTGTGGCCCTGGCACGTGAGGTGGGCCATCGGCGTGATCGACGTCTCCTTGCGGACCCACGTCACGACCTCGCGCGTCCGAGCCCGACTGCTGCCGCCGGCGCCGTAGGTGACCGACACGAAGCTCGGCGCGAGCGGCTCGAGCTCGGCGATCGTGCGCCCGAGCGACAGCTGGGCGCCGTCGGTCTTGGGCGGGAAGAACTCGAACGAGTAGGTCCGCCCAGCCGCGAGGAGATCCGACACCCTGGCCATACGCAACCGCCGAGGTTACCGGCGAGGGTGCCACCGACTCCGGCATCCGTCACGCCCGGAGCGCCCGCATCCGAGTGGCTTCATGCCGCATCGGAGTGTTTCCTGCAGGTGGCCCCCTCAGGAAACACTCGGATGCACGAAACACTCCGATGGAGTCCGGGCATGACACCCGGTACGGCCAGCGTCGCGTCCGGGCCTGACAGCCGGCCGCTGAGCTCGTGCCGCCGTGGGTCGGCAGCGCTCTGAGTTGCTCTAGTGCCGGAAGTGGCGCTGGCCGGTGAAGACCATGGCCAGGCCACGCTCGTCGGCGGCGGCGATGACCTCGGCGTCGCGGATGCTCCCGCCGGGCTGGATGATCGCCGCCACCCCGGCCTCGGCGGCGACGTCCAGCCCGTCGCGGAACGGGAAGTAGGCGTCGCTGGCGCACACCCCGCCGGCCGCCCGCCCGATCGCCCGCGTCGCGGCGATGCGGGCGGAGTCGACGCGGTTCTGCTGGCCGGCACCGATGCCGAACGCCTGGCGGTCCTTGGCCAGCACGATGGCGTTCGACGACACCGCCGCGCACACCGTCCAGGCGAACTGCAGGTCGTCCCACTGCTCGGGGGTCGGCGCCCGCTCGCTGACGACCCACCACGCCGCGCGGTCGGTGGCGACCGGGTCCGGGGTCTGCACGAGCAACCCGCCGTCCACCGGGCGCAGGTCGAACGGCAGCGACCCCGGCGCCTGCGCCGACAGGACGCGCAGGTTCGTCTTGCGCGCCAGCGTCGCGAGCGCCTCGTCGTCGTAGTCCGGCGCCACGACGACCTCGGTGAACACCGGCGCGAGCGCGGTCGCGGCGGCGGACGGGAACGGCCGGTTCACGGCCACGATGCCGCCGAAGGCGCTGACCGGGTCGCACGCGTTGGCGAGCTCGTAGGCCGTCGTGACATCGGCGGCGACCGCTACGCCACACGGGTTGGCGTGCTTGACGATCACGCACGCCGGCTCGTCGAAGCGGTGCACGAGCCGCCACGCGGCCTCGGCGTCGAAGAGGTTGAGGTAGCTCAGCTCCTTGCCGCCGTGTTGCGTCACCGTGTCCCACCAGCCCGTCGCCCCGGCGGCGCGGTAGCGCGCCGCCTGCTGGTGCGGGTTCTCGCCGTAGCGGAGGTCCTGCACCCGCTCGAGCCGCAACGTGAGCGAGCGCGGCAGGCCGTCGGCCGGGGCCTCGTCGGTGCCGCCGCCGGCGCCGCCGACCTCCTCGTCGAGCCACTGGACGATCGCCGCGTCGTAGGCCGCCGTGGCGGCGAACGCCGTCCGGGCCAGGCGGCGCCGCGTCGATGCGCTCAGCGCACCCGCCGCGCTGATCTCGTCGAGGACCGTCCCGTAGTCGGCCGGATCGACGACGACCCCGACGTGGGCGTGGTTCTTGGCGGCGGCCCGCACCATCGCCGGACCGCCGATGTCGATCAGCTGCACGCTCGGGTCGCTCTCGAACGGGTACAGGTTGACGACGACGAGGGCGATCGGCTCGATGCCGTGCTCGGCCATGTCGCGTCGGTGCTCGGGATCGTCGACGTCGGCGAGGATGCCGCCGTGCACCTTCGGGTGCAGGGTGACGACGCGGTGACCGAGGATCGCCGGGAGGCCGGTGACCTCGGCGACGTCCGTGACCGGCACTCCGGCGTCGGCGATGGCGGCAGCCGTGCCGCCGCTCGAGAGCAGTTGCCACCCGGCGTCGGCGAGGCCGCGGGCGAGGTCGACGACGCCGGTCTTGTCGTACACGGAGAGCAGGGCGATGGGCACGAGGGGACGGTAACGAATCGATGCCGACGAGCCCACAAGGGCGAGCGCGCAGTACTACGTGCTGGGGGCGCCGGGGGACTACGGTGACGCCGGGCGCGCGGAGGGAGTTGGGCGCACGGTGGACAGACGCTTCAGGTCGTCGGATTGGCTGATCGTGATCGGCGGCATCCTCCTGCTCATCGCGTCCCGGCTCCCGTGGTGGACGGTGGAGTGGGATCGCGGGCCGACGACCTCGATGGATGCGTTCGACTACGGGATGACGGGGATCCTGCCGCTCACCATCCTCCTCGTCGTCACCGTCGTCACCGTGATCATCAAGACCGACTCGCTGCCGCTGCCCGACTGGCTGGTGCACCCCTACGTCACGGCCGTCGCGGTCGGCGCGGCGACGTTCCTCGTCGGCGTGCGCTTCTTCTGGAGCGGGTTCGAGGACACGTCCGGCGTGTCGCGGGGAATCGGGCTCTACCTCGCCGCGGCCGCTGTCGTGCTGGCGTCGATCGGCTGCGGGCTGGCGATCCGCGACCTGCGCCGCGGCGTCGCCGACGACGACCTCGTGGCCGACGACGACGACGACGATGATGACGACGACGACTTCGATGAGCCCGACGACCTCGACGAGCCCGACGACGACGCGGACGACGACTACGGCGCCGATGACGACGAGGACGACGTCGACGAGGAGGAGGACGACCTCGTGCGCCGCGCCAACACGTCGCCGCCGACCGGCGAGGCGCCGGTCTACCGACCGAGCAACCCTGTTGCCCCGCGACGCCGGACGCCGAACGAGCGCCAGCCGGCGCCGCGCCGCCGGGTCGCGCCCACCGACGACGAGAGCACGCCGCCGCCCACGCGGCGGCGCCCGGCCAGTCCGCCCCTCCCCTGACGCACCCCGGCTACGGTCGGCCGCACGGGCGCGACGACGCGCGCCGCCAGGGAGGTCGGTGTTGGACGTCAGCAGGTTCAGGGTCGGTGACTGGATCCTCGTCGCGGCGGGCGCGGTCATGTTGGTGCTCGGCCTGGCCGTGCCCTGGACCAGCGTGGAGCTCGAGGGGCTCGATCTCGGGGGCGCGCAGAACGCGTTCAGCTACCCGTTCACGGGCGGCGTGGCGTGGCTCCTCGTCGTCGCCGCCGGCGTGATCGCGTTCCTCCGGGCAGCGGACCTGATGGGTGACGGGTCGATCCCATGGACCCGGCTGACGGTGCTGGCCACCGCCCTCGCGGTCGCGCTGATGCTGCTGCGGCTGATCCTCGGACCCGGTGGCGGCAACGACCGGGTCTCGCTCGGGCGCGGCTCGGGGATGATCATCGCCTTCCTCGCCAGCGCCGTCGCCCTCGGCGGTGCGTACCTGAACCACCGGGCCGAGGGCGGGTCGCTGGCGGACCTGTGGTCGTTCGACCGCGGCGCCGGGACGACCGCGCGATCGACGCTGCCGCCCCCGCCGCCGGGACCAGCCCGGCACGGCGACGACGTGCCGCCCCCGCCGGGCTGAGCCCGGCGAGTCGGCGGTCGGCGGTCGGCGGTCGGCGGTCGGCAGTCGGCTCAGAGCTTGGCGACGAGGCCGGCCATCAGCTCGCCGGCTTCGGTCGGGTTGCGCCCGACGGCGACACCGGCAGCGGCCAGGGCGTCCATCTTGCCCTGCGCCGTGCCCTTGCCGCCCGAGACGATCGCCCCGGCGTGGCCCATCTTCTTGCCCGCCGGCGCGGTGACACCGGCGATGTAGGCGCTCATCGGCTTGGTGACGTTGGCGGTGATGAACTCCGCCGCCTCCTCCTCGGCCGAGCCGCCGATCTCGCCGAACATGATCATGGCGTGCGTCTCGGGGTCGTCCTGGAACGCCGCGAGGCAGTCGACGAAGCTGGTGCCCGGCACCGGATCGCCGCCGATGCCGACGCAGGTCGACACGCCGATGCCGTTCTGCTGCAGCTCGTAGAGCGCCTGGTAGGTCAACGTGCCGGAGCGGCTGACGATGCCGACGTTCGGGCCGTCGGCGGACGGGAGCTTGGCGATGTGCGAGGGCGTGATGCCGATGTTGCACTTGCCGGGGCTGATGATGCCCGGGCAGTTCGGGCCGAGCAGCCGGGTGCCGGGGTGGTCGCGGACGAGCGTGTTGTAGACGAGCGCCTCGTCCTGGGCGGGGATGCCCTCCGTGATGCACACGACGAACCCGATGCCGGCGCGGGCCGCCTCGAGGATCGCCGCCGGCGCGGCCTTCGGCGGCACGGCCACGAACGAGGCCGTGGCGCCCGTCGCGGCCACGGCATCGGCGACGGAGTCGAAGACCGGGATCCCCTCGACGTCCTGGCCACCCTTGCCGGGCGTCACGCCACCGACGACCTGGGTGCCGTAGTCACGGTTGCGCAACCCGTGGAACTTGCCCTGCCCGCCGGTGAGGCCCTGGACGATGACCTTGGTGTCGGCGTCGACGAAGATCGCCATCACGCACCCCCTTCCATTGCGTTCCCCGGCCACGCGACTTGCAGCCTGCGCAGCGTCTGGACGTTCACTCGCTGGCGCTCGCTCACTCGCATCACGCGCCCCCTTCACTGCCATTGGCGATGCGGACCGCTTCGCGAGCGGCCTCCAGCATCGTCGGCTTGCTGATGAGCTTGGAGGCCGGGATCCCGGCGTCGAGGATGATCTGGCGGCCCTCCTCGGCGTTCGTGCCGTCGAGCCGGATGACGATCGGGGCCCGTAGCTCGACGCGGCCGAGGCCCTCGACGATGCCCTTGGCGACCTCTTCACCCCGCGTGATGCCGCCGAAGATGTTGACGAAGATCGAGCGCACGTTCTCGTCGTAGTTGATGACGTCGAGGGCGGCGGCCATCACGTCGGCGTTGGCGCCGCCGCCGATGTCGAGGAAGTTGGCTGCGCTGCCACCGACCTGGTTGACGACGTCGAGCGTGCTCATGGCCAGCCCGGCCCCGTTGGCGATGATGCCGACCGAGCCGTCGAGGCCGATGTACTGGAGGTCCTTCTCCTTGGCCATCTGCTCGCGCTCGTCGAGCACCTCGGTGGCGCTGTACTCCTCCCACTCGGGGTGGCGGAAGGCGGCGTTGTTGTCGAGGCTCACCTTGGCGTCGAGGGCGTGGACCTCGCCCGTCGGCTTGAGGATCAGCGGATTGATCTCGGCGAGGTCGCAGTCGCCCTTCGTGAAGCAGTCGTAGAGCTGCACGAGGATCGCGGCGACGCCGTCGAGCGCCTTGTCCGGGATCCGGGCATCGGTGGCGGCCTGCCGGGCGGTCGCCTCGGACAGCCCGTCGACAGGGTTGATGTGCAGCTTGACGATGGCGTCGGGGTCGGTCACGGCGACCTCCTCGATCTCCACGCCGCCCTGGGCCGACAGCATCAGGAGGTGCTGCTTGGCGGCCCGGTCGAGGGTGAAGCTGGCGTAGTACTCCTCGTCGATGTCCGAGGCGTGCTCGACCCAGACCCGCTCCACGGTGTGGCCCTTGATGTCCATCCCGAGGATGTTCCCGGCGTGCGTGCGCACCTCGGCGGCGTCGTTGGCGAGCTTGATGCCGCCCGCCTTGCCGCGACCGCCGACCTGCACCTGGGCCTTGACGACCACGGGGTAGCCGGCGGCCTCGGCCTGGGTGACGGCCTCCTCGACCGTCTCCGCGATGCCGCCCGGGCTGACCGGGATCCCGTAGCGGGCGAAGTACTGCTTGCCCTGGTACTCGAACAGGTCCACGCTCGAGGTCTCCTTCTGTGGCCGGCGGGTGGGCGCCGCGAACCCTAGGTCGTGGTGGGAAACTGCGACACATCGGCTCGCTCGGTCGCGGCCGGCCGTGGACCGGGGCACGCCGCTGCGCACGGCGGCCGCTGGCCATCGGTCACCTCACGACGCCCGTGGAGGCGTCCCGACCCACCGCCACAATGGCAGCGTGCCGACCGAGACGCGCCCAGCCGTGCCGGGATCTCCCGTCCGCCCACCGCGCCTCCGCTCGCCGTTCGCCCGCGCCGTGGTCCCGGTGCTCGGCGGCATCGCCGTGATCGGCCTGATCTTCCTCGGCACCTGGCTGGTGGCGCTGTTCATGTCACGGGGCGGCACCGACCAGACGTCGCGCTTGGCGCCGCCGACGTTCTCGGCCGGGTCGGCGGCGCGTCGCGCCGAGTCCGTCGCCGCCGACGGGCCGATCCTGTTCCCGGGCCTCGACACGACGAGCGGCGAGCGGACGCTCGTGCTCGACCACGTCGGCGACGACGAGCTGCAGGGCTGGAAGCTGTACTGGGCCTTCCCCGCCGACCGCCCGCCGACGTGCCACGTCGTGCAGGAGCCGGGCACCGCCACGTTCACCGATTGCGACGGGCGTCAGCTCGACGTGACCGCGCTCGCCCGTCCGGAGGGCGTCTTCGTCCGCATCGACGACGGCTCGCTGACCATCGACCTGCGCGAGGCGGTCACCGCCGGCACGTGACCCTCGACCTCAGCATGAGCTTGCAGGTCGCAAGGGTGGAGTAGCCTCCGCCCCCATGTTGGGACACTGGGGGAGGTCGCGACGCCGGGTCGTCGCGCTGGTGCTCGCGGCGGCAGGGCTGGTGTCGGCCGGATCCGTGTCGGCGCAGACGCCGCCGAGCGATCCGCCCACCGCGACCGTCGCGCCGTCATCGACCGAAGCGGCCACGACGACGGCGCCCCCCGAGACGGCGCCGCCGACGACCCCGGCCCCGACCCCGACCGCCCCACCGGAGACGGCGCCTCCCCCGCCGGCGGCACCCGCCCCGGCACCGGCCGTCGCCGAGGTCGTCGCGCCCGCCCTCGACGGCAGCCCGCTGCCGCGTGGCGGGTGCACCGTCACGGGCGAGGTCCGCATCGGCTCCAACACCACCGACGTGCTGTGCCTCGAGCGCGTCCTCGCCGGGCTCAACTACCAGTTCGCCGGCCCCGACGGTGTCATGGACGCGGCCGTGGTCAACTCGCTCAAGGACTACCAGCGGCGCAACGCGCTGCGCGCCGACGGCGTGCTCGGCGCCGCCACCGGGCGCAAGCTGCTGATCTGGCCGGATGCCGCGGCGGCGCCGGCCGCCCCCACCGCCGGGCTGCCCGACGGGTGGGAGGGCACCCCGCTGCCGCGGGGCGGGTGCACCGTCTCGGGCGCCGTGCGCGTCGGATCCAGCCCCGTCGACGTCCTGTGCGTCGAGCGCGTCCTCGCCGGGCTCAACTACCAGTTCGCCGGGCCCGACGGGGTCATGGACGCCGCCGTCGTCAACTCGCTGCGCGACTACCAGCGGCGCAACCGGTTGCGCGTCGACGGCACCGTCTCCGCGGCGACCGGCCAGGCGCTGCTCATCTGGCCGGGGTCGCCGGCCGCGCCGGCGCCGTCCGTCCCGATGGCGACGATCCCACCGCAGCTCCCGCTGCCGCTCGGCGGCTGCACGATCTCGGCGCCGGTGCGCCTCGACACGACCGGCCCGGATGCCCTGTGCGCCGAGCAGGTCCTGGCCGGCATCGGCTACCAGTTCCCCGGCCCCGACGACCACTTCGGCATCGACAGCGTGAACTCGGTCAAGGCGTTCCAGGCCGGCAAGGGCATCCGCCCCGATGGCGTCCTCGGCGCCAGCACGGCGAGCATCCTCGGGATCTGGCCGGGCACCGTCCCGCAGGCCGGAGCGCCGGCCCCGACGCCCGAGCCCGGCGCCTTCGGGCTGCCGGCGAACTCCGGCTCCGGTCGCCGCGTCGTGTACTCGCGTGCGCAGCAGCGGATCTGGGCGGTCGAGGCCGACGGGACCGTCGTCAAGACCCACCTCGTGTCGGGCCGGCTGCGGGAGCCGTACGCCGGGACGTACCACGTCTACTCGCGCTCGATGTACACGTACTCGACGGAGAACCCGAACGTGAAGTGGCGCTACATGGTGCGCTTCGCCTACGGGCCGGGCGGCGGGCGCATCGGCTTCCACGAGATCCCGAACAAGAACGGCGTGCCGATGCAGTCGTACTCGCAGCTCGGCCAGCCGCTCTCCGGTGGCTGCGTCCGCCAGACCACCGACGACGCGATCTGGATGTGGAACTGGGCCGGCCTCGGCACCACCGTGGTCGTGCTCTGACGAGCAGGGCGAACCGCTGCGGACACGACGTGGCGGCGGCGTGACGCCCGACCGATCCGTGTCGGATCAGCGAGGTCGGTGGCGCCGGCTCAGGCGACCGTCGCGGCGACGAGGCGGCTGGCGAACGTCTCGCTGTGCTCCTCCAGCTTCGAGCGGCTGAGGGCGAGCCCGCCGACCACGTCGGCGCCGGTGGCCTGCACCGCGCCGGTGAGCTTGTCGAGGCTGTTGCCGGGGTTGAGGGCGAAGGTGCAGAACACGGCCGCCCGCTTGCCGCGCATCACCGGCAGGTTGGAGATCGTCGAGACGCCCCACGGCGCCTGCCCAACGACGAAGAACCCGTGCACCCAGGTGCCCACGAGGACCATGTCGGCCTCCTGGATGGCCGCCAGGTCGGGGCGCCGCACCCGGTCGAGGCCGGTGATCGTCCAGCCCTCCTGACGCAGGTCGTCGGCGATCAGCTCGGCCGCCCTCCACGTGTTCCCGGTCAGGCTCTCGACGAGCACGGCGGCCTTCATCCCGAGATTCAAGCACGCCGCCACGCCGCGCTCCGAGTACCACGCGTCTGTGTCACCGCACCTGCGGTCGACCGCGGCTGCGGTGACACGGTGAACCAGCGGCGGCGCGACCGCGTCGCCAGCGACGACCGGAGGGCGCGGCGCCGTGCCCGCCTCAGCGCTTGCGCAACGGCGCCCAGGCGAGCGAGAGGTGCTTGGTGCCGACGCCGGGGAAGTTCACCGTCGCCTCGGCCGCCTCGCCCTGGCCACGCAGGTCGATGATCACGCCCTCCCCGAACGCCGGGTGCTCGACGTCGTCGCCGATGCGCAGCCCGAGGTCGTGGGCGTCGCTCGGCACCGGTGACCGCTGCCCCGCGGCCAGGGCGGCGTCGACGACCCGTTCGCGATGGGCGTCGCGGCGCTCGGCGTCGTCGCCGTCGGCACCACGGCGGCGCCGGTACGGCGGCGGCGAGCTCCCCCAGTCGGCACGCGGCCGCAGGCTCTGGCGCCCGTAGGACGAGCGACCGGTGATGTTGCCCCGCGACTCGACGAGCTCGCCGGGGATCTCGTCGATGAAGCGCGAGGGCGGGTTGTACTGCGTGGAGCCGAACAGGCTGCGACTCCAGGCGTGCGTCACGTACAGGCGCTCCTGCGCCCGTGTGATGCCGACGTAGGCGAGGCGCCGCTCCTCCTCGAGCTCGTCGGGCTCGGTGAGCGCCCGGGTGTGCGGGAACACGCCCTCCTCGGCGCCGACGAGGAACACGACCGGGAACTCGAGGCCCTTGGCCGAGTGCAACGTCATCAACATGACCTGGTCGTCGTCGTCGAGGTCGTCGGTGTCGGCGACGAGCGCCACCTGCTCGAGGAACTCGTCGAGCCGGGTGAACTCGCGCGCCGACCCGACGAGCTCGCCGAGGTTCTCGATCCGGCCGGCCGACTCGACGGTGTCCTCCGCCTCCAGCTCGGCGAGGTAGCCCGAGCGCTCGAGGGCGGCCTGCAGCAGGTCGCCGGGCCCGACGTCCGGCACGTCGTCGGCGTCGGCGTCGGCGCGCGCCGCCATCGCGCCGAGGTCGTCGAGCAGCGTCACGAAGGCATCGATGCCGCGGACGGCCGGGCCGGTGACCCCGGCGTCGCCGGCACGCCGCAGCGCGGCGAGGAAGCCGATGCCCTCGGCCGCCGCCAGGGCGTCGAGCTTGGCGATGCTGGCGTCGCCGACGCCGCGCTTGGGAACGTTGAGGACGCGCTTCACGCTGACCTCGTCGGCCGGGTTGACGACCGCCCGCAGGTAGGCCATCGCGTCCTTGACCTCGCGGCGGTCGTAGAACCGCGTCCCGCCGACGACCTTGTACGGGATGCCGAGGCGCATCATGGCCTCCTCGACGACCCGGCTCTGGGCGTTCGTGCGGTACAGCACGGCGACCTCGCGCCAGTTGTGGGCGTGCTCGTCGTGCAGTTGGCGCGCCGTCGACGCCACGAACGTGGCCTCGTCGCCCTCGTCCTCGGCGTGGTACCGGACGATCCGGTGGCCGCGCCCGGCGTCGGTCCACAGGTTCTTCGGCTTGCGCGCCGCGTTGTTGGCGATCACCGCGTTCGCCGCGTCGAGGATCTGCTGCGTGCTGCGGTAGTTCTGGTCGAGGACGACGGTCGTGACGTCGGGGAAGGCGTCCTCGAACTGCATGATGTTGCGGTAGTCGGCGCCACGGAAGCGGTACACCGACTGGTCCGTGTCGCCGACGACCGTGACGTTGTGGTGGCCGCCGGCGAGGAGCAGGACGATCTCGTTCTGGGCCTGGTTGGTGTCCTGGTACTCGTCGACGAGGATGTGCTCGAAGCGCTGCCGGTAGTGCTCGAGCACGTCCGGGTGGTCGCGCAGCAGGCGGACGGTGTTGACGAGCAGGTCGTCGAAGTCCATCGCCCCCGCCTTGTGCAGGCGGTCCTGGTACTCCCGGTACACGTCGGCGTGCTTGCGGTCGAAGATGTTCTGCGCCCGCGCCGTGACCTCGGCGGGATCGAGGAGCTCGTTCTTCCAGAGGCTGATGAGGCCGTGGACACCGCGCGGCGTGAAGCGCTTGGCGTCGAGGTGGAGGTCGCGGATCACGTACCCGGTCAGGCGCACGGCGTCGGCCTGGTCGTAGATCGAGAACTGGCGGGGGTAGCCGAGGCGGTCGGCGTTGGCCCGCAGGATCCGCACGCACGCCGAGTGGAACGTGCTCACCCACATCGTGCGGGCGACCGGCCCGATGAGCGCGGCGACGCGCTGGCGCATCTCCTCGGCCGCCTTGTTGGTGAACGTGATGGCGAGGATCCGCGAGGGGTGCACGCCCTCGTGCACGAGGTGGGCGATGCGGTGCGTCAGCACCCGCGTCTTGCCCGACCCGGCGCCGGCGACGACGAGCAGCGGCCCGCCGCGGTGGACGACGGCGTCGAGCTGGTCCGGGTTCAGGCCGTCCGTCGGCGGATCGGCGAGGGTGGCGGGCGCGTGGCCTGCGAGCGGTGCATCCGGCATGTCGGGGCCATCCTACGGAGGGGGTGCGCGCCCGGGCCGCGACCCCTCAGCGCACGACCGCCACCGGGCAGTGGGCGTGGGCCAGGACCTCCAGGGTCGTCGATCCGACGATCAGCTCGAGCAGCCCGGAGCGGCCGCGCGTGCCGATCACGACGAGGTCCGCGTCGCGCGACGCCTCGATCATCGCGAAGGCGCCGGTCCCGGCGGCGACGACGGGCAGGATCTCGGCACCGTTCGGCGCCACACCGGTGCCGTCGGTCGCTTCGTCGATGGCGCGACGCAACCGCGAGTCGTCCTCGGCGGTCTCCCGGTCCGACTCCAGCCCCGGCTCGCGCACCGGGCCGGCGGCCACCGCCGGCACGAAGTCGGCATGGGAGACGTCGACATGGGTCGCACCGGGCAGGCGCAGCGCCCAGCGCAGGGCGGCCATCGAGCGCTCGTCCGGACCGCGGTCGTGGTCGAAGCCGTCGACGCCCACGACGAGCCGGCGCACCGGGACGCGCAGCTCGCCGCGCACCACGACGACGGGCGCGTGGGCGTGGTGGACGAGGTGGTGGGCCGTCGAACCGAGCAGCAGCGACGTCTTGCCGGAGCCGCCGTGGCCGACGACCACCACGAGGTCGGGTCCGAGCGTCTCGGCCGCGTCGACGAGCGCCCGGCCGGCGGGACCGTCGGCGATGCGGGCGTCGACGCGTCCCTCGTCGTGCTCGGCCACCATCGCCCGCACGAAGTCGCGGGCACTGGCCTCCGCCTCGGTCGGATCGACGGCGCCGGCCTCGTAGCCCGTGACGACGGGCAGGTCCCAGGCGTGCACGGCGACGACCTGGTCCTCCTCCTCGCGCGCCACGGCCACCGCCCACGACAGGGCGTCGCGTGCATGGTCCGAGGCGTCCAGGCCGACGAGGTACGTGGTCATCGCGCTCGACCCTGCCAGCCGCCCGACGGTGTTGTCCACCCCGCCACCGTCCGGCAGCCGCCCGTCCACCGGATTCCGATGACAGGCGCGCACCCCTCGCCTATGTTCGCCACCACCTTCAGTTCGCCAGTGGGGTCATCCATGAAGCATCCCGTCCGATCCACCGCCCTGGCCGGCGCCTCATGCCATCGCCACCCGCGGGCCCACACGCTCATCGCGGTCGCCCACCGACTTCTCGCCGTGGGCGCCGCGGTGCGGGTGTATGGTCCCCCGCCCGTCGGGCAACGCAGGAAGGGTGGGCCGATGGTCGTGCGCGACGACGAGGTACGCAACGTCCGGCGAACCGAGGCGAGCTCGCGGACGCGTCCGCCTGTCCCGGTCAGTCCACCGTCGGCGCCGTTGCCGGTCCTGAGGGCGAGGAGTCATCCCATGGGCAAGTCCATCCTGAAGCTGTTCGTGTCCGCGGCGTGCCTGGCCCCCGTGGTGGCCGTCGTGGCCGACGGACCAGCCGCCCAGGCACTGTCGCCGGACATCGTCATCAGCCAGGTCTTCGGCGGTGGCGGCAACGCCGGGGCGCCGTACCAGAGCGATTTCATCGAGCTCTTCAACCGGGGGACGACGACCGCCTCGCTCGACGGGATGTCGGTCCAGTACGCCAGCGCCACCGGCACCGGGAACTTCAGCGCCAACCCCGTGACGTCGCTGGCGGGCTCACTCGCGCCCGGTCAGTACTACCTCGTTCGCCAAGCCGGGAGCACGGCGAACGGGATCCCACTGCCACCCTCCGATGCCGTGGGCAGCATCGCGATGAGCGCGACCGGCGGCAAGGTCGCACTCGTCAACTCGGCGACGGGGCTGGCCTGCAACGGGGGGTCCACCGCCTGCGACACCGGCCAGCTCGCGCTGATCAAGGACCTCGTCGGCTACGACGGCGCGAACTTCTTCGAGACGTCGCCGGCGCCGGCACTCTCGAACACGACGGCGGCGCTGCGGCTCGTCAACGGGTGCTCGGAGACGGACAACAACGCACTCGACTTCGCGGCCGGCACGCCGACGCCGCGCAACTCCGTCGCACCGGTGAACCTGTGCGGTGCCGATGCGGCTCCATCGGTCACCGGGACGTTCCCGGCGAACGGGCAGACCGACGTGCCGGCCGGCGCCGACCTGGTGGTGAGCTTCTCCGAGCCGGTGAACGTCACTCCGTCATGGTTCACGCTCGCATGCTCCACCAGCGGGACGGTCGCCACGTCGACCAGCGGCGGGCCGTCGACCTTCACGCTGGACCCTGCGGTCACGCTCGTGAACGGCGAGTCGTGCACGCTGACCGTGCTGGCGGACCAGGTCAGCGATCAGGACGGCACGGACCCGCCGGACAACCTGGTCGCCAACTTCGTCGTCGGGTTCTCAGCCGTCGACGCATGCGTGGGCAGCTTCACGCCGATCCCGTCGATCCAGGGCAGCGGCCTCGCCGCGGCGATCACCGGCACCGTCACGACGCAGGGCGTCGTGGTCGGCGACTTCGAGGGCGCGGCCGGCGCATCGGGCTTCTACCTGCAAGACGCCACCGGCGACGGCGACCCCGCGACCTCGGACGGCATCTTCGTCTTCACCGGCAGCTCGAACGTCGTCAGCGTGGGTCAGGTCGTGCGGGTCACGGGCTTCGCCCGGGAGCGGTTCAACCAGACGACGATCAATGGCGCCGACAGCAACACGAGCGCGGTGACAGCGTCGAACGTCGTGCCGTGCGGCACCGGATCGATCGTGCCGACGGACGTGTCGATGCCCTTCGCGGACATGAACGCACCGGAGCGGTTCGAGGGCATGCTCGTTCGCTTCCCCCAGTCGCTCGTGATCTCCGAGTACTTCAACTACGACCGGTTCGGCGAGATCGTGCTCGCCCTCCCGCTGGCCGGCGAGAGCCGGCCGTTCACCGGTACGGCGATCGAGGAGCCGGGGCCCGCGGCCAACGCCAGGGCGCTGGCGAACAACCTGCGGCGGATCACGCTCGACGACGCCGTGAGCGCCCAGAACCCGTCCGTCCTCCGCCACCCGAACGGCGATGCGTTCTCGCTGACCAACACGTTCCGCGGTGGGGACACCGTCGCCAACACCCTCGGCGTGCTGGGCTTCGACTTCAGCCTGTACCGCGTGTTCCCGACCGGTCCGGCCGACTACACCTCGCGCAACCCGCGCCCGGCGGCTCCCGAGCCCGTCGGAGGGAGCGTGCGGGTCGCGGCGATGAACACGTTGAACTACTTCCTGACGCTCGACGAGCCGACCGGTTCGCCGTTGGACAACAGGTGCGGACCGGGGCAGAACGTCGAGTGCCGCGGCGCCGACGCCGACCAGCCGTTCGAACTGCCGCGCCAGCGCGACAAGCTGCTCGCCGCGCTCACCGGACTCGACGGCGACGTGATCGGGCTCAACGAGCTCGAGAACACGACCGGCGTCGAGCCGCTCGCCGACATCGTGGCCGGCCTGTCCGGGTACGACTACGTCGACACCGGGACGATCGGGACTGATGCGATCAAGGTCGGTCTGATCTACCGCCCGGCGAAGGTGACGCCGATCGGGACGTTCCAGGTCCTCGACTCCTCCGACGACCCGCGGTTCATCGACACCAAGAGCCGTCCCGCGTTGGCCCAGACGTTCGAGGACAAGGCCACCGGCGCCCGGTTCACCGTCGTCGTCAACCACCTGAAGTCCAAGGGCTCCGACTGCCTGGACGTCGGCGACCCGGACGCAGGTGACGGCCAGGGCAACTGCAGCGGCACGCGCGCCCTCGCCGCCCAGGCGCTCGTCGACTGGATCGCGACCGATCCGACCGGGAGCGGTGACCCGGACTTCCTGATCATGGGTGACCTCAACTCGTACGCCCGAGAAGACCCGATCGACGCGATCGAGGCCGGCGCCGACGACACGCTCGGCACGAGCGACGACTACACCAACCTGATCGCCCACTTCCAGGGGACGTACGCGTACTCGTACACGTTCGACGGGCAGGCCGGGTACCTCGACCACGCGTTGGCCAGCACGACGATCCTCGCGCAGGTCGCCGGCGCGGCCGACTGGCACATCAACTCGGACGAGCCCGACGTGCTCGACTACGACACGTCCTTCAAGCCGCCAGCGCAGGACCTCCTCTACGAGCCGAACGGGTCGCGCTCGTCCGATCACGATCCGGTCGTGGTCGGACTCGAGCTCGTGAACAGCCCGCCGACCGCTGATGCGGGTGGTCCGTACAGCGTGGTGGAGGGGGGGTCCGTCACGTTGGGCGCGAGCGGCGAGGACCCCGAAGGGACGCCGGTGACGTTCGCGTGGGACCTCGACGGCAACGGCTCGTTCGAGACACCCGGCGAGAGCGTCGTCTTCTCGGCGGCCGGCATCGCGGCACCGGCGACGAGGACGGTCCGCGTCCAGGTCACCGACGCCTTCGGGCAGTCGACGACCGACGACGCCACGGTCTCGGTGCGGTTCGGCGGGGACCTCGTCGTCGACAACGCCGCCATCGTCCGGTCGTCTCGCGGCGGGACGTTGGCCATGACCGGCACCACCGGCACCGCCACCACCACGTGCCCGACGGTCAGCCTCCGCATCGCATCGACCACCGTCGCGATCGGCCGCACGACCCTGCTCCCGCGCACCTCCACCTGCATCGCCATCACGGCGGCGGGCGTGTTCAGCTTCGACCGATCGACCGGCGACTTCGCCGCGGCGCTCAAGCTGCCGGCCTCGTTCCGCATCGAGGGCGACGCGCTGACGTTCGTCCTCACGGTCGACGGCACCACCTACGGCACGGTGCGCGAGGGCCGCCGCGTCGGCACGACGATCTGGACGACCACCTGATCGGGGCGGCCGTCATCGTGCCGGCCTCCTGCCGCGGCCGACGCGGACCGGCCGCCGGCTATCCGGCGGCGGTCGGACCCTGCTCGCCGACCGGCGCGAAGAGGTGGCTGACACCGGCCAGGCGCATGACCCGGCGCACCGCGCCGCTGCTGCGCCGGACGACGAGCGCGCGACCGTCGGCGGCGAGGCGCTGACTGGCGAGGAGGAGCGCCCGCAGCCCGGCGGAGTCGACGAAGGAGACCTCGCCGAGGTCGATGAACGTCACGTCCGGACGTCCGCTCAGCAGGCGGTCCAACTCGGCTCCCGTCGCCTCGTCGAGCTCGCCCCGCACCACGCACACGTCGTGCTCGTCGAGCACGACCTCGAACACCTGACCGTCGGCCACGGCGCCGAGACTACGAGCCGCCCCGTCGCGCCCGACGTCCCCCGAACGGGTGAACTGTCGGCGTACGCGCGGCGCGCGATCGTCACCAACCTGTCGCCGATCTGTGATGGTCCGCCGCACGGTGCGGCGAGAGGATCGACGTCGTCAGGTCACGGCAGGGGCCACGGTGGCGGCGAGCGCACCCGGGCGGGCAAGGGGAAGGACGGCGTGGTGATCACCGTCACGATGGAGGGTCCGGCGATCCGCATCCGGCCGGTCGGCCGGCTGGATGCCGAGACGGCCACGACCATCGCCGAGCTGCTGGCCTGCGCGCGGGCGGCCGGCACCACCGCCGAGCTCGACGTCACCGGCCTCGATCCCCGCGACCGCGGTGCCGCGGCCGCGCTCGTCACGCCGGCGTCGGTGGCCTGAGGGGCGGCGCCGCCTCGAGCGGCACGTCGACGGATCCCACCGGGCTCGTCCCCGCTGACGCCGCGCCCGGCGCGGCGACCTCGGTGAGCGGCAGCCGGAAGCCGACGATGGCCCCGCCGCCGGGACGGTTGGCCGCCTCGACGGCGCCGCCCGCCCGCTCGACGACGTCCCGCACGATCGACAGGCCGAGCCCCGAGCCGGGGCGCGAACGCGCGTCATCGGCGCGGTAGAAGCGGTCGAACATCCGCCCGAGGTCCTCAGGGGCGATCCCCGGCCCACGGTCCTGGACGACCAGGCGCCCCGCAGCGATCTCGATGTCGATGGGACCGCCGGTGACGTCGAACTTGGCGGCGTTGTCGACGAGGTTGGAGATCGCCCGGTCCAACGCGGGCGGCGGCGCCTCGACGACCGACCCGTCGTCGACGACCGTGACGACCCGGGCGTGGCGGCGGCGGGCCCGCCCGGCCACGACGCTCGCCAGCGCGCCGAGCTCGACGCGCTCAGCCGGTGCCTCGTCGGTCAGCCCGCGGGCGAGGGCGACGACCTCCTCGACGAGGCCGACGAGCTCCTCGGTCTCGGCGTGCAGGTCGTCGAGGACCTGGCCGCGCGTCTCCGGGTCCAGGTCGGGGTGACGACGCAGCACGGCGAGGTTCGTGCGCACGCTCGTCAGCGGCGTGCGCAGCTCGTGGCCGGCGTCCTCGACCAACCGGCGCTGGTCGTCACGCGACGCGGCCAGCGCCCCGAGCATCCCGTTGAACGCGTCGCCGAGCCGGCCCACCTCGTCGGGGCCGCCGACGGGCACCTCGACATCGAGCCGCCCCGAGCGCTGGACGTCGGTCGCGGCGCGCGTGAGCCGCACGAGCGGTGCCGTCGCGGTCCGTGCGATCAGCCACCCGAGGGCGGCGGCGGTCACGGTGACGAGACCGACGAGGAGGATGGTGCGGTTGCGCAGGTCGTGGAGGACGCGCGCGTTCTCGGCCATCGACCGGCCCACCTGCAGCACCGAGCCGGAGGACACCAGTCCACTGACGACGCGGACGTCACCGCCGTCGACGCCGATCGTCTCGTATGCCCACTTGTCGGGGTGTTCCCGCGCCTCCGCCGGGCCGGAGCCGGTGGGGATCGGATCGCTGCCCTCGTTGACGATGACGTCGCCATCGGGCGCGACGGCCTGCACGGTGTACATCGACAGCAGGCCGGGGTCGTTCAGCGCGGAGCGCGGGCTGTCCTCGATCTTGCGCCACGCCTGCAGGAGCGACGAGTCGACCTCCTCCCGCAGCCGCGTCGCCGTCGCGCGGTAGGACGCCACGCCGACCGAGATCGTGGTCCCCGCGGCGATCGCGGCCAGGGCGAGGGCGATGCGCCAGCGCAGGCTCACGGGCTCACCCGTACGCGCCCGCGGGCACCTCGCGCGCCGAGTACCCGACGCCGCGCACGGTCTGGATGAGCCGCCCCTCACCGTCGGCCTCGGTCTTGCGACGCAGGTACCCGATGTAGACCGCGAGGTTCTTGGAGTCCGGCCCGAAGTCGTAGTGCCAGATGCGGTCGTAGATCGTCGAGTGGTCGAGGACGACGCCCTGGTTGCGCACGAGCAGCTCCAGCAGGTCGAACTCGGTCTTCGACAGGTCGAGCTCGCGGGCCCCGCGCCACGCCCGGCGGGCGGCCGGGTCGAGCCGGAGGTCGGCGAGCTGCACGACGTCGGCATCGTCGACGACGTCGGGCTGGGTGCGGCGCAGCAGGGCGCGCAGCCGGGCGAGCAGCTCGTCGAGCTCGAACGGCTTCGGCAGGTAGTCGTCGGCCCCGGCGTCGAGGCCGGCGACCCGGTCGCGGGTCTCGGTGCGGGCCGTCAGCATGAGGATCGGCACGCGATTGCCGTCGGCGCGCAGGACCTTGCAGACCGTCAGCCCGTCGACGATCGGCATCGACACGTCGAGCACGACCACGTCGGGCGCCGCGGTGCCGGCCACGTCGAGGGCCTGGGCGCCGTCGCCGACCGCGGTGACGACGTAGCCCTCGAGCTCGAGGGCGCGCGCCAGCGAGTCACGGACGGCGCGGTCGTCCTCGGCGATCAGGAGTCGATGCCCCGTCGGCGCGGACCTCGCCAGCATGGGAACAGTCTGCCCGCGCCTGGTAAGAGCGTGGTGGGACCTGGGTGTCGGCGCCGCGGCCGCTCAGAGGATGCGCACGGGCAGCTGGCGAGGTCCGCGGATCTGCCCGACGCTCCAGCGCACGGCGTCCGGGTCGGCGAGCTCGAACTCCGGGAAGCGGGTCAGGAACTCCTCCACCGCCACGCGCAGCTCCAACCGGGCGAGGTTGGACCCGAGGCACCGGTGGATGCCGAGGCCGAAGGCGGCGTGGCGGTTCTCGAGGCGGTCGATGATGACCTCGTCGGCCTGCGCGAAGAGCTCCGGATCTCGGTTCGCCGCCGGGAACGGCAGCAGGACCCATTCGTCCTTCTTCATCGGGCAGCCGTGGAAGTCGTGGTCCTCCTTGACCATGCGCGCCATCGTCACCGGGGCGTAGGCGCGCAGCAGCTCCTCGATCGCGGTCGGCATCAGCTCCGGCTCGGCGACGAGCCGGCGACGGTCCGCCGGATGCGCGGCGAGGTGCCAGATGGCCGACCCGATGGCGCTCCAGGTGGTGTCGATGCCGGCCAGCAGGAGCAGGACCATCGACCCGCGGACGTGCTCGCGCGACAGCTTCTGGCCGGCCAGCTCGACGTCCAGGAGGTAGCTCGTCAGGTCGTCGCGAGGCGAGGCGATGTGCTCGTCGATCTGCCGGTCGAGGTACTCGTCGAGCTGGCGGAACCCTTCCTGGCGGACCTCGGGCTCGCGGTTGACCCCCTCCAGGGTGTGGTGGACGAACTCACGGAACAGGTCGTCGTCCTGCGTCGGGAAGCCGAGCATGCGGGCGATCACGTTGACCGGGATGTGCGCCGCGTACTGCGTGGCGGCATCGACGACCGTCGTGCCCGGCTCGATCGCGCCCAGGTCGTCGAGGCGCTGGCGGCACAGGCTCCGGACGTCGTCCTCCCACGGCTCGATCTGCTTCGGTGCGAACGGCGGCAGGAGGAGGCGCCGGGCGAGGGCGTGGAACGGCGGGTCGCTGCTGATCGGCGGGGCCGCGCCGATCGGGGCCTCGGCATCGATGGTGGACGTGCTGACGACGACGGACCGGCTCGTGAAGTGGTCGGTGTCGTAGGCGACCTCGCGGACCAGCTCGGCAGTGATCGGCGCCCACATCCCGTTGTAGCGGTCGGTGTGGGCGACCGGGCACCCGCGCTCGCGGAGCTCGGCCCAGATCTCCGGCGCCCGCGGGTTGTACGCCGGATCGGCGTGGTCGATGTCGGTGGCCCAGTCGTCGACCGGCCCGTAGATCCCGGCCGGTGCGACGTACGTGGTCTCGCTCATGGGTGCGCCCTCACTCCTCGATGCTGATCGCGTACTCGGGGCAGTTGGCGACGGCGAGCCGCGCCTTCTCCTCGAGCTCCGGCGTCACCGTGCCGTCCCCGATCACCACGGCCTGGCCGTAGTCGTCGACGTCGAACAGCTCCGGCGCGAGCGCGTAGCAGCGGTTGTGGCCCTGGCACTTCTCCGCCTCGATGAACACCTTCATGCCCGGATCGTACGCCCGCCCGGGAAGGCGGCGGTCCTAACGTCGGCGCGTGGCCCCGTTCCTGCCGTTCGCGACGCCGCGCCTCACCCTGCGCTCGTTCCGTGCGGACGATGCGCCGGCGTTCACCGCCTACCGCTCCGATCCCGAGGTCGCCCGCTACCAGAGCTGGGACGCGCCGTACCCGCCGGCCGACGCCGAGCGACTCGTCGCCGAGATGGCGACGCTCGTGGCGCCGGTGCCCGGCGACTGGTTGCAGATCGCGGTCGAGCACGACGGTGCGCTGGCCGGCGACGTCGCGGTCGGGCTCGACGCCGCCGGCCGAGTCGCGACGGTCGGCTACACGCTGGCGGTCGCGTCGCAGGGCCGCGGGTTCGGCCGCGAGGCGGTCGGGGCGGTGGTGGACCGGTTGTTCGCGGAGCTCGGCGTGCACCGGGTGGAGGCGTCGCTGGACGCCCGCAACCTGGCGTCGGCGCGCCTCATCGAGTCGCTCGGCTTCGAGCGCGAGGGCGTGTCGCCGGCGGCGGTGTGGGCGGGCGGCGAATGGGTCGACGACATCCGCTACGGCCTCAACGCGGACCAGCACGCGGCGTGGCTGGCGCGACCACAGGGCCGGCCGGCCGACGTCGTCCTGGTCGCCATCACCCCGGCCACCGCACGCGCCGTGATGGCGCTGCGCACGCACCCGAACCAGGAGCGCTTCGTGTCGCCGGTGCGCAACTCCTACGCCGACGCCATGTTCCCGGACCTCGTGGACGGGGCGCCGGTCGTGCCGTGGATGCGGGCGATCGTGGCCGACGGCGAGCTCGCCGGGTTCGTGATGCTCGCCGAGGCCACCGCCCACCACCCGGTGCCGTACCTCTGGCGGTTGCTGATCGACCGCCGCCACCAGCGCCGCGGCATCGGCGACCGCGTCATCGGCCTGCTCGTGGAGCGGCTGCGGGCAGACGGCCACACGGCGCTGCTCGTCGGGTGGCGCCAGGGGCCGGGCGGGCCCGAGCCGTTCTACCTGCGGCGCGGCTTCCGGCCGACGGGCGCCGTCCACGACGATGAGATCGAGGGCCGCCTCGACCTCACGGTCGCCACCACCTGAGCTCGTCCATGGCCACGCGCCACACGGCGCCGGCGGGCCGCTGCTCGCGGTACTGGACGTACTTGGCCTGCAGCGCCGCCACCGCGGCGGTCCACGCCGGGCCGTCCTCGTGCACCTCGGCGCGGCCCCGCACGCGCACCCACCACAGCTGCGACCAGTCGTCGTCGTAGTGGTCAACCAGGACCGTGGCACGTCCCGCGGCGCGCATGTCGTCGAGCCGGCGCAGCTGCCCGGTGCGCTTCGGCTTGTGGTCGACGGCGCTGGCCAGCCAGCCATCGACGACGGCGAAGCACACCGGCACCAGGCGCACCGCGCCGTCGCCGTCCGTCGTGCCGAGGCGGGCCACCGCGCGCGTCACGGAGCGCGGCGGTCACCCACGCGGCCGGTTCGTCCATCGGTCCATCATGTCGGGCTCGCCACGCCATGGCGGGCGCTGCGATGCTGCTGGCGTGAGCGACTACGCGCAGATCCTCGTCGACCAGTCCGACGCCGTCCTGACGATCACCCTCAACCGGCCGGAGAAGCTGAACGCCTACACGCCCGTGATGATGGGCGAGCTGATCCGGGCCGTGACGGCGGCGAACGACGACCGTTCGGTCGGCGCCATCGTGGTGACGGGTGCCGGCCGGGGCTTCTGCGCCGGCGCCGACATCGAAGCGGTGTTCGGCAAGAGCCTCGCCGACGACCACCACGAGGAGCAGGCACCACCGCCGGCGACCCGTGGGACCGACTGGGTGCAGCTCGTGCGCGACTCGAAGCCGATGATCGCGGCGATCAACGGGCCGGCGATCGGCGTCGGCCTGACGCTCGTGCTGCCGTTCGACCAGATCCTCGCGGCCCGCGGCGCCAAGCTGTCGGCGCGGTTCGTGAAGATGGGACTCGTCCCCGAGCTCGCGTCGTCCCACTTCCTGACGGTGCGCTGCGGGTTCGGCGCGGCGTCGTGGTTGGCGCTGAGCGGGACCACCGTGCTGGCCGAGGAGGCCAAGGAGCTCGGCCTCGTCGACCGGGTGTCGGAGCCCGACGCGCTGCTCGGCGACGCGATGGCGATGGCCACCGAGCTGGCCGGCAACCCGCCGACGCAGCTGCGCCAGATCAAGGCGCTGCTGTCGGCGAACGCCGGCGAGACGGACCTCGCCGCGGTGCAGCGGCGCGAGATGGAGGCGCTCAACACGGCCTACCGGACACCGGAGCACGCCGAGGCCGTGGCCGCGTTCATGGAGCGCCGCCCGCCCGTGTTCCGCTGACCACGGTTCAGCTCACGGTGCGGCGCTCGAACCCGTCGATGCCGATCCAGGTCAGGCCGACGGCGAACAGCGCCAGCGCGCCGTAGACGAACCACAAGCTCATGTGCGGCGTGCCCTCGGTCAGGGCCGCCCGGAAGCCCTCGCACATGTAGACGAGCGGGTTGATCAGCACGACCACCTGCAGCCAGCGCACCGCCTCGAGGGCCCGCCACGGGTAGTAGATGCAGCCGAGGAACGTCAGCGGCAGCACGACGAGGGCGAACAGGTACGACACCTGCTGCGGCGCGACCTTCGTGCCGAGCACGAGCCCGAGGGCAGCGGCGACCCAGCCGGCGAGCGGCGCGAGCGTCAGCAGCACGAGCCAGTCGATGTGCAGGTGGACGGTCGTCGCCGGCACGACGTAGGCGATCGGGAACACGAGGAGCGCGGCGAACAGCGAGTTGAGGACGCCGGTGACGATCTTCTGGATCCCGACCATCTTCGTCGGCAGCGGCGCCAGCACGCGGTCCTCGATCTCCTTCGAGTACCCGAACTCCTGGACGAGCGGCAGCGCGACGGCCTGGATGCCCTGGAAGACGATCGCCAGCCCGACGACGCCGGCCACGAGCGTGGCGGTGAACGCCGCCTCGCCGCCCTCCCCGCCGCCGACGCCCTGGCCGATCTTCGGGAAGACGTACGTGAACACGAACATCAGCAGCAGCGGCTGCATCACGGCGCGGACGACGAACAGCCCGAAGCTCTTGAACAGCACGTGCACGTCGCGCTGCAGCAGGGCGACGAAGGCCTGGCGGTAGGCGACGCGGGCGGGCCGCAGCTCGACGAGCGCACGGCGGGGCGGCCGCGACGGTGGCACTGGTGGCGGTCACTCGCGGAGCTCCTTGCCGGTGAGGTTGATGAAGACGGTCTCGAGCGTCGGCTCGCTGATCGACAGGTCGGTGACGGTGACGTCGATCTGCTCGGCGGCGTTGACGATGCGCGGCAGCAGCCCCGTGCCGCTCGCCGCGAGCAGGATCACGCCGTCGACGAGGCGGAAGTCGGTGGCGCCGTCGATCGCCGCGACGAGGTGCGCGCCGAGGCGCTCGGCGTCGGCCGGCTCGGTCGTCACCCGCACGATCGAGGCCGCGCCGGTCGCCTGCTTCAGCCGCTCGGGCGCGTCGAGGGCGAGGATCCGGCCGTGGTCCATGATCGCGACCCGGTCGCAGAGCTGGTCGGCTTCCTCCATGTAGTGCGTCGTGAGGAGGATCGTCTCGCCGTCCGCGTGCAGCTCGGAGACGATCTCCCACAGGGCGATGCGGCTCTGCGGGTCGAGGCCCGCCGTCGGCTCGTCGAGGAAGAGGATCTGCGGGCGGTGCATGATCGCCCGGGCGACCATCAGCCGCTGCGCCATGCCACCGGAGAGCGCCGTGACCGGGCGCCGTGGCCCGGTCGGCGAGGCGCACCCGCACGAGCAGCTCGTCGGTGGCCGCCTTGGCCTGCTTGGTGCTCATGCCGAAGTACCGGCCGTGGAAGTGCAGGTTCTCGGCGACGGTCATCGCCCGGTCGAGCGTGTTCGTCTGCGGCACCACGCCGATGACCTGCTTGGCGAGCGCCGGGTGGCGGATGATGTCGACGCCGCCGACCTCGGCCGCGCCGCTCGTCGGCGTGACCCTGGTGGTGAGCATGCCGATGGTCGTGCTCTTGCCGGCGCCGTTGGGCCCGAGGAAGCCGTAGATCTCGCCGGCGCGGATCTCCATGTCGAGCTCGATGACCGCCCGCACGTCGCCGGGGTACGTCTTCGACAGGGCGCGGGTCCGCACGATCGGCGGGCGCTCGCCTGCCGACGGGCCAGGCGTCGAGGTGGCGGGCGTCGTCGCCGCGGTCGTCATGGGCGACCTCCTTCCGGGTCGAGGAGCCGTTCGTACAGGTCGCGCAGGAGGCGGTTGAGCGTCGCCGTGTCGGCGGGCGAGAGGACACCGGCGATGTGCCCGTCGTGGCCGCCGACGACCGCGTCGAGCTCGGCCCGCCGCTGCTTGCCGGCCGACGTCAGCGAGATCCGCGTGATCCGGCGGTCGTTGGTGTCACGGGTGCGGCTGATGAAGCCGTCGGCCTCCATCCGGTCGAGGTGGTGGGTCAGCGTCGACCCGGTGACGAGGACCCGATCGGCGAGCTGACGCTGCGACAGCTCGGGCTCGTCGCCGACCGTCTTCAGCACGATCCACTGCGTCATCGAGGCGCCGACCGCCCGCATGTCCTCGTCGAGGCGGTCGCGCATGGCGCGGAACGTCAGGTAGAGCTGGCGCCCGAGTGGTTCCATCGAGTTCGAACGATACGAGTTCGAACGATCGGCGTCAACGGACGGACCCGCCAACTTTCAGACCAGGCGGCCAGGATGTGGCCGTCTGGGCGAACAGTTGGCGGATCCGGTCAGTCAGGCGCTGAGGACGGCGACGCTGAGGATCCCCGGGGCGGCGCGCAGCGCCTCGACGGTGGCCTGGGCGACGGGCGACGTGGGGGCGATGAGCATCACGGCCGTGCCCGGCGACGTGCCGTCCTCGGACGGGTTGGCGCGGCCGACGTCCATGTCGGCGATGTTGACGCCGGCGTCGCCGAGCAGCGTGCCGACGGTGCCGATCACGCCCGGACGGTCGTCGTTGGTGACCATCAGCATGTGCTCGGCCGGTGGCACGTCGAACGTGTGCCCGTCGATCAGCACGATGCGGTGCTCGCTGCGGCGCCCGGCCAGCGTGCCCGACAGCGAGTGCCCGCCGCCCGAGATCGTGATCAGGTTGACCCAGTCGGCCGACGTCGTCGAGCTGACCTCGCGCACGTCGACGCCGGCCTCCTTCGCCCGCTGCGGTGCGTTGACGTAGGTGACGGGCTCGTCGCTGACGCCGCCGAACAGGCCCTTCAGCACCGACAGCCCGACGATGCGGGTGTCGTAGCCGCCGATCTCCCCCTCCACCGTGATCTCGACGGTCGCGGGGAGCGTGCCGACGAGCGACCCGAAGAGACGGCCGAGCCGCTCGGCGAGCGGCAGGAACGGGCGCAGGTCGTCGTGGGCCTCGGCCGCCGCGAGGTTGACGGCGAACGGCACGAACTCGCCCGCCAGCGCCAGCTGGACCATGTCGGCGATCGTGTCGCCGGCCTTGTCCTGCGCCTCGCGCGTGCTCGCGCCGAGGTGCGGGGTGACCACGATCGACGGGAGCTCGAACAGCGGCGACTCGGTGGTCGGCTCGTTGTCGAAGACGTCGAGGGCGGCGCCCGCCACCACGCCCTCGCGCACCGCGTCGGCCAGTGCCGCCTCGTCGACGATGCCGCCGCGGGCGACGTTGATCACGCGCAGCGTGGGCTTCGCCTTGAGCAACAGGTCGCGACCGATGAGGCCCTTCGTCTCGGCCGTCTTGGGCAGGTGGATCGTCAGGAAGTCGGACTCCGCGACGACCTGGTCGAGCGGCAGCAGCTCGACGCCGAGCTGGCGGCCGCGCTCGGCGGACACGAACGGGTCGTAGGCGATGAGCCGCATCCCGAAGCCGCGGGCCCGATCGGCGACGAGCTTGCCGATGCGCCCGAGGCCGGCGATGCCGAGCGTCTTGTCGGCGAGCTCGACGCCCTCCCACTTGCTGCGCTCCCAACGTCCGGCGACGAGCGCGGCGTGGGCCTGGGGGACGTTGCGGGCCTGCGCCAGCAACAGCGCCATCGTGTGCTCCGCCGCCGAGACGATGTTCGACTGCGGGGCGTTGACGACCATCACGCCGCGACGCGTCGCCGCCTCGACGTCGACGTTGTCGAGCCCGATCCCCGCCCGGCCGACGACCAGCAGGTCGGACCCGGCCGCGAGGACGTCGTCGGTCACGTTCGTCGCCGAGCGGATGATCAGGGCGTGGGCGCCGGCGACGGCGGCCGGCAGCTCGTCCGGGGACAGCCCACTGCGCACGTCGACCTCGTGGCCGGCGGCACGCAGGCGGTCCAGCCCGCCCTCGGCGATCTCTTCGGTGACCAGGATGCGCGCCATAGGCCGTCATGCCTACCGCTCCGCTCCGGGGGCACCAACCGGTTGTACGGAAATGCAGGGACGTGACACCCGGAGCGGCACGGTCGCCCCGCACACGTGCTCAGCACCGGAGCACGCCGTTCGGACGCGCACCACCGGTGCGGCCGGCTCCCGAGCTCGTGATGCCAGCCGACCGTTACGGTCCGGGCATGGTCGCGGCGTCCGACGTGGTCGGGATCGAGCGGTGGTTCGTCGCCCGGGGGCTGCCCCACTTCGTCGAGCGGCGCGACTCGGCGACGGCGATCTGGGGCCGCGCCCTGCCGTTGCTCGTCGTCGCCTACCTGCTGCTCGGGCTCAACGCCCTCCAGCTGCGCGAGTGGTCGGTGGCCGAGAACCTCGCCGTGGCCGCGTTCGTGCTCGTGATCGCCGTGCTCACCTGGGTGCTCGCCAACGTCGTGCGCCGGCGGCCGGCGTTCGATCGGCCCCACGACATCGGGCCGGCGGAGCTGGCCGTGTTCATCGTCGTCCCGGCGATCCCGTCGCTGCTCGTGGGCCAGGCCGGCGACGCCGTCCAGACCGTCGTCTCGGCCGTCGCGATCCTCGCCCTGCTGTGGGGCGTCACCAGCTACGGCGTGCCGACCCTGCTCGGCTGGGCGTGGCAGCGCACGACGGCGCAGCTCTCGCTGCTGCTCAGCGTGCTCGCCCGCGCCCTGCCGCTCCTGTTGCTGTTCTCGACGTTCCTGTTCATCAACGCCGAGGCCTGGCAGGTGGCGGGCACGCTCACCGGCCCCGTGTACGTCGCCGTGCTCGGCGTCTTCTTCCTGCTCGGGGCGACGTTCGTGCTGACGCGCATCCCACCCCTCATGCGGTCCCTGAACACGTTCACGTCGTGGCGAGAGGTCGCCGAGCTGACCGGCGACACCCCTGCGGCAGTCGTCCTCGACGAGCTGCACCCGGCGGCCGAGCAGGACCCGCACGCCGACCGGCCCTCGGTCCGCCAGCGGGTCAACATCGGGCTGCTGACCGTGTTCTCGCAGGCCATCCAGATCACGCTCGTCGGCGTCGGGCTGGCGGCGTTCTTCGTCCTCTTCGGGTTCCTGGCCATCCCCGAGGCGACGGCGGCGGGGTGGACGACGCTCGACGACGTCCATGTGCTCGCCGATTGGCACGTCGGTGGGCGGACGCTGGTCGTGACCGATCCGCTGCTGCGCGTCGCCGGCTTCCTCGGTGCCTTCGGGGCGATGTACTTCACGGTGCTGTTGTCGACGGACGCGCTCTACCGCGAGGAGTTCGCGGACGACGTCGCGCCGCAGTTGCGCCAAGCTCTGGCCGTGCGATGCGTGTACCGGGCCGCCAGGGAGGCGATGTGACCGAGGCGCTGGCCGACGAGGAGAACGGCGCCGGCGGCGACGGACGCGGGCATCGACATCCGGCTGCTCGACTCGACGGCCGACGTGCGCCGCCTGACCCAGCTGTTCAACCAGGTGTGGGGCACGAGCACCGCCGTCGTCGGCATGGAGCTGATCCGGGCGATCGGTCACGCCGGTGGCTACGTGGCCGGGGCCTACGCCGGCGACCAGATGGTCGGCGGCTCGATGGGGTTCCTCGCCCGCCACCTCGACGAGCCTGCGCTGCACAGCCACCTGACCGGCATCCTGCCCGGCGTGCGCCGCACCGGCCTCGGCCGCACGATGAAGCTGCACCAGCAGGCGTGGGCCGCCGACCGCGGGCTGCACTGGGTGACGTGGACGTTCGATCCGCTCGTGCGCCGCAACGCCTGGTTCAACCTCGGCGTGCTGGGCGCAGGGGTGCACGAGTACCTCGTCGACTTCTACGGTCCGATCGACGACAGCATCAACGCCGGCGACGAGAGCGACCGCCTGCTCGTGGCGTGGGCCGTCGGCACCCCCCAGGCCACCCCGCCACCCGTGGAGGAGACGTTCACCGTGCCAACCCCCGAGGACATCGTGGTGCTCCGACGCACCGCGCCCGCCGAGGCCGAGGCGTGGCGGCGCCGCGTCCGCCTGGAGCTCGGCGCGCCGATGGAGACCGGCGCCCGCATCGTCGGCTTCACCCGCGCCGGCGACTACGTGGTCACCCCGGGCGGCGCGTCGTGAGCGCGCGGATCGTCGAGCTCCGCGAGATCCGGCTCCCCCTCGTCAGCCCGTTCCAGACCAGCTTCGGGGTGCAGACGAGCCGGCGCATCCTGCTCGTGCGGGCCGAGGTCGAGCGCGACGGCGTCGTCACCACCGGCTGGGGCGAGTGCGTCGCCGGCGACGAACCGACGTACTCGTCGGAGTACGTCGACGGCGCCGCACTCGTCATGGCGAACGTCCTCGTGCCGCGCCTGCACGCCGTCGACGAGCTGACGGCGGCCGACGTGGCGGGCGTGCTGGCGCCGGTCCGCGGCCACCCGATGGCCAAGGCGGCGCTCGAGATGGCCGTGCTCGACGCCGAGCTGCGCGCCGATGGGACGTCGTTCAGCGGCCTCATCGGCGCCGCGCGCGACCGCATCCCGAGCGGCGTCAGCGTCGGCATCCATCCGACGATCGACGACCTGCTGGCGGCCGTGCAGGGCTACCTCGACGACGGCTACGTCCGCATCAAGCTGAAGATCGAGCCGGGGTGCGACCTCGAGCCGGTCGCCGCCGTCCGCGAGCTGATCGGCCCGACGATGCCGTTCCAGGTCGACGCCAACGCGGCGTACACCCGCCGCGACGTCGAGCACCTCGGCCGGCTCGACCGCTTCGACCTGTTGCTGATCGAGCAGCCGTTGCCCGAGGACGACCTGCTCGGCCACGCCGAGCTGGCGAAGGCCATCGGCACGCCGGTCTGCCTCGACGAGTCGATCGTGTCCGAGACGGTGTGCGCCGACGCCATCGACCTCGGCGCGGCGGAGATCGTCAACATCAAGCCGGGCCGCGTCGGCGGCTACCTCACGGCGCGGCGGATCCACGACCTCTGCCGCGACCGCGGCATCCCGGTGTGGTGCGGCGGGATGCTCGAGACGGGCATCGGACGGGCCGCCAACGCGGCCCTCGCCGCGCTGCCCGGGTTCACCCTGCCCGGCGACATCTCGGCCTCGCGCCGGTTCTGGGCCACCGACATCGTCACCGCGCCGATCGAGGTCGTCGACGGCCACGTCGCCGTGCCGACCGGACCGGGCTTCGGCATCGAGCTCGACATGGCGTTCGTCGAGTCCGTGACGGCGTCGACCACCGACACCCGCCCGCACTGACTATCTTCCGGGGCCATGTCCCACCCCTTCCTGTCCGACGAGTGGATGGCCGAGGCCACGGCGATCCGCGAGAAGTACGCCGGCCAGACCGCCAAGGTCACCCAGAGCCTCAAGATCAACCAGATCGTGACCGGGGCGCCGTTCGGCGACGGGACGGTGCAGAGCTACCTCGACACGTCGTCCGGCGACGTGGTCATGGCGCTCGGCAGCCTCGAGGACGCCGACGTCACCGTGACGACCGACTACGACACGGCCAAGGCGATCTTCGTCGAGCAGGACGCGGCGGCCGGCATGCAGGCCTTCATGACCGGCAAGGTCCAGGTGCAGGGCGACATGATGAAGCTGATGGCCATGCAGATGGCGATGCCGACGGACGAGGCGTCCCGCCAGATCGCCGACGAGATCAAGGCCATCACCGCCTGAACCACCGGTTCTCCTGAGACTTCGGTGGCCTCAGGCCACCGAAGTCGCGTCAGAAGCGTGTTCGCGCGCGACGATCGGGCATGACCTACGCCGGGGGCCGGAGGATCGTCGACGCCGACAGCCACCTCATGGAGTGGCCGGGGTTCCTGGCCGACCACGCCGACCCGGCGTTCCGTGACGCCATGCCGCCGATCGGCGGCGGGCGCTCCGGGCTCACGCTGACCGACGGCACGCGCCCCGACGCCGAGCGCGACGGCCTCGTCGCCCTCGGCGACGACCTCGTGCGCAAGGGCCCGAAGTGGCACGCCGCGCTCGGCGCCGTCGTCCCGGCGGAGCGGTCGACCGCGCTCGACCTGCTCGGCTTCGAGCACCAGGTCGTCTACTCGTCGCTGTGTGCGCCGCTGTTCGACATCGCCGACCCCGAGCTGCGCTACGCCGCCTACCGCGCCCACAACCGTGCCGTCGCCGGCTTCTGCGACGGGGACGAGCGGCTGCTCGGCGTCGGCATCGGCGACCTCGACGACCTCGACCGGTCGCTGCCCGAGCTCGACGTCGCCCTCGACCTCGGGCTGCGCGAGATCTGGATCCCGGCCCGTGCCCCGGGCGGGCGGGCGCCCGGCCACGTCGACCACGATCCGTTCTGGGCCCGCCTCGCCGAGCGCGGCGTCCCGTTCGTCCTGCACGTCGGCAGCGGCGCCCTCGGCATCGGCGACGCCTGGCTCGACAACGGCCGGCCCCTCGGCGAGGAGATGTCGGGCGCCGAGATCATCGGGTCGAAGGACTTCACCGTCGTCTACCAGACCGCCGAGCGGTTCGTCGCCGTGCTCGTGCTCGACGGTGTGCTCGAGCGCTTCCCGGCGCTGCACGGCGGCGTCATCGAGATGGGCGCCGGGTGGGTGCCGGCGATGCTGCGCCGCCTCGACCACGCTGTCGACATCTGGAAGCGCTCCGAGCCGCGCCTCGGGACGTTCCAGCGCACGCCGTCCGAGCAGGCGAGCGCCCAGCTGCGCTTCACGCCGTACCCGTTCGAGGACGTCGGGTGGATGTTCGCCCAGTCCGACCCGGCGCTGTACCTGTTCTCCTCGGACTACCCGCACGCCGAGGGCGGCCGCGACCCGCTCGGCCGCTTCGACCGCTCGCTCGCCGGCGCCACCGACGCGACGGTCGCCGCGTTCTACGCCGGCAGCGCCGCGGACTGGCTGACGCTGGCCTGACGGACGGGACGACCCGCTACAGGAAGCGGGTCGGGTCGAACTCGTCGAGCGGGATGATGCGCACCCGCGGCAGCTCGAACTCGAAGACGTCGGCGTCACCTTCGAGGTCGAAGATCTCGAGGCCGGCGACCTCGCGCAGCGACTGGCTGACGAGCTCACTGAACGCCACCACACCGATGCGCCGGCCGTCCCCGGCGAGCGCCGCCATGTGCGGCACGAAGTCGGCGTCGTGGCTCGCCAGCAGGACGTTGCCGGGGCGATCGCGGAGGGCGTCGAGCGTCCGTTGGATGCCGATGTCGACGACCTTCTCGTCGCCGCGACCGGCGAGCGGGATCGGGCGGTAGTCCATCGCCATCAGCGCCTGCACGAACGGCGCGTGCAGGCCGCGGGTGGCGTTGATGAAGAAGAGCGCCCGCACCGGCCGCTGCCACCGCTCGGCGGCGAACTCGACGAGCTGCTGCCAGCGCGGCCGCTGGCCGGGGTCCGGCTTGTGCCCGAGTATCCCGCCGAGCGCACCGTCGATGTTCTCCCCGTCGACGAGCAGGTAGGTGAGCTCGGGCGGGGCCATGGCCGGACTGTACGTCCCGGCGCCGCGGCTGGCTGTTCCCCGCCCGGCGCGTCTGGCTACGGTGGACGGCGGCCCTGGGGACGGGCCCGGGCGACCAGGAAGAGGGGACTTCGATGCCACGGAGCGAGGCACTGACCGTCGACGACATCCAGCTCGGGACGAGCGCGTTCTGGGCCCGGCCGCTCGACGAGCGCGACGCCGCGTTCGCCGCGCTGCGCGAGCGCTGCCCGATCGCCTTCCACCCCGAGCTCGAGGTGCTGGAGGGCGCCCCGCAGGGCCCCGGCTTCTGGTCGATGACCCGCTACGAGGACGTGCGCACGGTCAGCCGCCAGCCACACATCTTCAGCTCCACCGGCGGCATCACGTTGAGCGAGGACTCGCCCGACACCCGCGAGTTCTTCGGCTCGATGATCGTCCTCGACGACCCCCGCCACGCCAAGCTGCGGTTGCTGGTGCAACGGGCCTTCACGCCCAAGACCGTCGCCGCCATCGAGGAGAACGTGCGGATCCGCGCCCGCCAGCTCGTCGCCAAGGCGGCCGAGCAGGGCGAGTGCGACTTCGTGCAGTCGTTCGCCGCTCCCCTCCCGCTGCAGATCATCTGCGACATGCTCGGCGTGCCCGCCGCTGACGAGCGCGACGTCTTCGACTGGACGAACGTCATCCTCGGCGCCGGCGACCCCGACTTCGGCGGCTCGTTCGAGGCCCTCGTCAACGCCGCGTTCGCGATGTACGGCTACGCCCAGGCGCTCGGCCAGGACCGCCTCGACCACCCGCGGGACGACCTCGTCTCGGCGCTCATGCAGGCCGAGGTCGAGGGCCAGCGCCTCTCCCCCGCCGAGTTCGGCTCGTTCTTCATCCTGCTGGCGGTCGCCGGCAACGAGACGACGCGCAACGCGATCAGCTGGGGGATGAAGCAGCTCACCGACCACCCCGACCAGAAGCGCCTCTGGATGGACGACGTCGCCGGCCGCACGCCCGACGCCATCGAGGAGATCGTGCGCTGGGGCAGCCCGGTGATCCACATGCGCCGCACCGCGCTCGAGGACACGCGCGTCGGCGACACCGAGATCGCCGCCGGCGACAAGGTCGTCATGTGGTACTGGTCGGCGAACCGCGACGAGTCGGTGTTCGAGAACGCCCACACGTTCGACATCACCCGCCCCAACGCCAAGGCCCAGCTCGGCTACGGCGCGGGCGGACCGCACTTCTGCCTCGGCGCCAACCTCGCCCGTCGTGAGATCACGATGATGTTCCAGGAGATCTTCCAGTGGCTGCCCGACCTCGAGATCACGAGCGAGCCGGCCCGTCTCCTGTCGCCGTTCATCAACGGCATCAAGCGCATGGACTGCGCGTTCACACCCACCAACGTTCCGGAGATCTGAGCGTGAGCGAGCGAGTCTTCGAGCGAACGAACCATCAGGCACGGTCCTCGGGTCGCACGTCGCGACCGACCTGGATCGTGCACACGAAAGGAACACATCGATGACCAAGGCCCGAGCCGCTGTGCTGTGGGGAACCGACGAACCCTGGAAGATCCAGGAGATCGAGGTCCACGACCCGAAGGAGGGCGAGGTCCTCGTCCGCTGGAAGGCCGCCGGGCTGTGCCACAGCGACGAGCACCTCGTCACCGGTGACATGGTCCCGTCGCAGCGAGGTCCTCGACATGATGGGCGTCGACAGCTTCTTCCCGATCATCGGCGGCCACGAGGGCGCCGGGATCATCGAAGCCGTCGGCCCCGGCGTGAGGTCCGTCCAGGTCGGCGACCACGTGTCGGCCAGCTTCGTGCCGTCGTGCGGGCACTGCCGCTACTGCACGACCGGTCGCGGCAACCTGTGCGACGCCGGCGCCGGCACGCTCGGGGGCGGCATGATCACCGACGGCACCCACCGCCACTTCGTCGACGGCAAGCCGGTGACGCTGCTCGCCAAGCTCGGCACGTTCGCCGAGCTGACGTGCGTCTCGGAGATGTCGGTGATCAAGGTCGACGACGACCTGCCGATGGACTGCGTGTCGCTCGTGTCGTGCGGCGTCGCCACCGGTTGGGGTTCGGCCACGCGTCGCGCCGACGTCGCGCCCGGCGACACCGTGGTGGTCGTCGGCATCGGTGGCATCGGCATGAACGCCGTGCAGGGCGCCCGCATGGCCGGCGCCGCCCGTGTCATCGCCGTCGACCCGCTGGAGTTCAAGCGCGAGACGGCGATGGAGTTCGGCGCCACGCACACGTACGCGTCGATGGAGGAGGCCATCCCGGAGGTCACCGAGATGACCCGCGGCCAGATGGCCGACAAGGTGATCATGACGCCGGGCGTGATGTACGGCGAGCTGATGGAGCAGGCCCAGACGCTGACCGGCAAGGGCGGCACGATGGTCGTCACGGCCGTCGCCCCGATCGAGCAGAAGGACGCGTCGATCAACCTGTTCAACCTGGCGATGTTCAACAAGGAGGTGAAGGGGACGATCTTCGGTTCCCTCACCCCGCGCAACGACATCCCCCGGCTGCTCGACATGTACCGCGGCGGCTCGTTGAAGCTCGACGAGCTGATCACCAACCGCTATCCGCTCGACGGGATCAACGAGGGCTACCAGGCCATGCGCGACGGCACCAACATCCGAGGCGTCATCGTCTACGAGTGAGCTCGGTCAGGCCGCGGTCGCCGTGTCGTCGGCGGCCGCGGTCGGCCGCTGCACGGGCAGCGGGGTGACCTCGACGCGCTGGCGCGTCGAGCGGCATCATGCGCGCCAGCGCCACGAGGTCGATGACGGCGCCGTGCTCGCCGTCGGCGCCGGCGGCGACGACGTGCACGCGGTCGCCGCGCGGGGTCACGCCGGCGACCGTCCAGAGGCGGCCGTTCGCAGCGCGGTAGCGGTCGCCGGGGGTGGGGAGTTCCATGTCCGTCCCTCCTGAAGGGGGGAGCCGCCCGCCCGCGGGTCGCGGGCGGCGTCGGGTCTCACCCCTACAGAGGTGATCGGACGCGTCGGAGATACACGGATCTCGGCGAGCGGCAAGCGCCGGGGCTGCCCGGGCCGGCGTCAGTGCGGGAACTTGGCGGCGAGGGCCGCACCGAGCGCGGCGACCTCCCAGATGTCCTTCTGCTCGACCGTCTCGGCCATCTCCCACGTCTTGACGCGCTTGACGGTGCCGCCCTGCACGAAGAACGTCTCGCCGTTGAAGACGCAGTCCGCCGAGGCGAGGTAGCACACGAGCGGGGACACGTTCTTCGGGTCCCACTCGTCGAACGACCCCTCCTTGGGCGCCATGATCTCGTCGAGGCCCGGCGTCGCCAGCGTCAGCCGGGTGCGCGCGGCGGGGGCGATGCAGTTGCTCCGCACGCCGTAGCGCACGAGCTCCTTGGCCAGGATCTGGCTGAACGTGGCGATGCCCGACTTGGCGGCGCCGTAGTTGCTCTGGCCGGGGTTCGACATCAGGCCCGACGTGCTCGACGTGTGGACGATGTTGCGCGGCTTCTCGTTGCCCGCCTTGGCCTGCTCCCGCCAGTACGCGGCCGCCCACCGGCTGGGCGCGAAGTGGCCCTTCATGTGGACGCGCACGACGTCGTCCCACTCCGCCTCGGTCATGTTGACGAGCACGCGGTCGCGCAGGATGCCGGCGTTGTTGACGAGGATGTCGAGGTCGCCGAAGGCGTCGATCGCGGTGTTGACGAGCGCCTGGGCGCCTTCCCAGTCGGCGATGTCGTCGCCGTTCGAGACGGCTTCCCCGCCGAGGTCGCGGATCTCCTGGGCCACCTGTTCGGCCGGCGACGCGTCCGCGCCGGCGCCGTCGTTGGCACCGCCGCGGTCGTTGATGACGACCTTGGCGCCTTCCGACGCGAACAGGAGCGCGTGCTCGCGGCCGAGACCGCGCCCCGCACCCGTGATGATCGCCACCCGTCCGTCGAGAGCACCCATGTGAACCCCGGTCCTTCCTGTTTCCCGGGCGGCAACCTAACCAACGGAGGGCCCGCCGCGAGAAACGCAGCGCTGGACGGCCCGCGATGGGCGGGTCAGAGCAGGACGAGGTCGACGGTGGTGCCGCGCTTGTAGGACCCACCCGGTGCCATCAGCTCACCGGCGACGGTGGCCTCGGTGACGACGGCCTGGGTGTTGCCGAGCACCGAGCCGAGCTGCAGGCCCGACGCCGTGAGCGCGTCACGGGCCTGCTGCAGCGTCAACCCGATGAGGGTCGGCGCAGGCACGAGGTCGACGCCCTTCGACGGCGTGATCGTGACCGCGGTGCCGCGGGCGATCCCGCCGGTGCCATCGGGCGGGTTCGCGGACACGACGCTGCCGGCCGGGACGTCATCGCTGAACACCGGTTCGGCGACCGTGACACCGAGCTGGATCGCCTGCAGCGCCGCGGTGGCCTGCTCCACGGTCGTGCCGACGAGCGTGGGCACGGTGCGCGGCGCCGGCCCGCTCGAGACGACGAGCTGCACCGTGGTGCCCGGCAGCACCTCGCCCCCGGCCGTGAGCGACGCGTCGTCGGGCACCGACCACGACACGACGGAGCCGGCGGGCACGTCCTCGTCGGGTTGCTCCTGGGCGGGCAGGGCGACGAGCTCCTGCTCGGCGAGCTTGGTCTCGGCCTCGGCCCGGGTGAGCCCGACGAGGTCCTCGAGCGCACGGAACTCGGGGCCGTCGCTGACGACGATGAGGAACGGCTCCTCCTCGGCGAGCTCCTGGCCGGCCGTCGGCGCGGTGCGGATGATCTCGCCCGGCGTGCGGAACTCGTCGCTGCGCTCGTGGCGCACCTCGATGTCCCAGTCGAAGTCGGCGGTCTCGGCGCGCGCCGTCGCCTCGTCGGACCCGACGAGGTCGGGCACCGGGTGCTCGGGGACCTCGAAGAGCTGCAGGGCGAGCAGACCGAGGCCGGCGAGCGCGGCGACGACGACCAGGGCGATGACCCAGGGCACCCAGCGTCGGCGCTTGCGGCCGGCGTCGAGCGATTCCAGGGGAGCCGACCAGCCCGGCCCGGTCGCACCGGCGGTCGGCACGACCTCGGTCGCGGCGGGCGGTGGTGGCGGCGGCGCGGCGGCCGGCGGTGGGCCCACGAGCGGCGGTCCCGCCGGTGGTCCGGTCGCCAGCAGCGCTGCGGCGCTCGGTGGCGCGCCCGTGCTGGCGGCCGGCTCGGCAGGTGGCTGGGCGAGGGCGGCCAGCTCGTCGCGCAGGAGGTCGACGTCGCCGTCGTACACCGCCGCGGTGGCATCGGGTGACGGGGGCCCGGCGTCGGGGGCGGCGACCCCCGGCGTGGCAGGCGCCGGCGGCCCGACCTCGACCGCGGGCTGTGCCGTCGTCGGGGCGTCGGCGGCGGGCAGCAGCGCAGTGGCGTCGTGGCCGGCGCCGGCCGCCCCGCTGACGAGGTCGGCGACCGCTGCGGCCGTGGCCGCGCCGGCCGCGACGGCGGCCGCATCGCCGATCGACGCGGCGGCGGCGCGCTCCTCGGGCGCGGCGGCGATCGTCGACTCGGCGGCCGCCGCCGCGACCGCGGGCTCGTCCGCCGGCGTGACGAGGGGCACGACCGGCTCGGGTGGTGGTCGGTCGACCCCTCCCGTCGGGTCGTTCGGCCGGCGCAGCTGGCTCGGGTCGTCCTCGAACAGCTTCGTGACGACGATCGGGATCGGGGTCGGGCGAGGGAGCTTCTCGGCGGCCCGCACCAGCCCGCGACCGAACTCCGAGGCCGTCGAGCGGTCGGCCGGGTCCGGCCGCCCGGCGCGCTCGAGCACGGCGGCGAGCGGACCGAGGTCGGCGGACACCGGCATGAGGCGGCCGACGCGCGCCGACAGGGTGGCGACCGTCGAACGGGCGGCGAACGGGACGGCGCCGCTGACGGCCTCGACGAGGATGAGGGCCAGCGAGTAGACGTCGGACTTGCCGTCGATGGGCTGCCCGAGGGCCTGCTCGGGCGAGCTGTAGCGCGCCACGTGCGTCGGCACGGTCGAGGGTTCCCGCCAGTCCTCGGCGCCGAGCAGTCGGGCCAGCCCGAAGTCGACGATGCGCAGGCGCCGGTCGTCGCCGAACACGAGCTTCGACGGTGTCAGCTCGCCGTGCACCAGGCGTTTGCGGTGGGCGAAGTCGAGGCCCCGACACGCCTCGAGGCCCACCATGAGGGCCTGCGACGGATCGAGCCGGCGGCCGCGGTCGAACACGTCGCGGAGGCTGCCGCCGGCGAGGCGCTCGACGACGGCGTACACGGTCGTGCGGCGGCCGACCTCCTCCTCGCCCCAGTCGTGGACCGCCGCGATGTTCGGGTGCGACAGCTTCGACATGGCGCGCATCGTCGCCTCGAACTTGCGCCGGAACTCCGGTGACTCGGCGATCTCCGGCCGCACCAGCTTGATCGTGACGGCGCGGCCGACCGCCGTGTCCTCGGCGTCGGCGATCAGGGTGCTCGCCCCGGCCGAGACCATCCGCTCGACCCGGTAGCGATCGCCGAGCACACGCCCTGCGAGGCCGCGCCGCGCCCCCTCCGTGGGTCCTTGGGCGCTCATGCGCGGCAGGCGGGTACAGCGTTGATCGTGGACTTCATCGGCGCCGCGGAAGGCTATCGCTGGGACCCCGCAGGGTTGCGGCACGCCCGCATGCCGCCCGCTCGGCACCCGCGGCCCGGCATCATGGTGGGGTGGCCACGCCGTCCGACGAGCTCGTCGTCCCCGAGGATCGCGCGCCGGTCGTGGCGCCGGGCGCCGACGGTCCGGCGCGGCGCGGGTGGTGGCGCCGGCTCGACAAGAAGCTGCTCGCCGCCAGCCTGGTCATCGCCATCGGCATCGTGCTGATCGGCGTCGCCCTGGCCCGCTCCGTCACCGGCAACGAGGCGGCGCACCTGCCCGCCGCCGTCGAGGAGATCACGCCGGCGTACGAGGCGATCCAGGTGCCGCAGCAGGTGACGGTCATCGCCGACCTGCAGGGCGGCTACTTCGGCTACCTGGTCGTCGACGGCGTCGAGCTGCCGACCGTGCGCCTCGACGAGGTCGGGTCACAGGACGTCGAGCCCGGCGAACAGGTCGACTTCCCGCCGGGTGCCCGGTACGAGCCGGGGAACGCGACGCTGACGTTCACCCCCGGCGCCGACCAGCCGATCGACGACTTCGACGCCGGCACGCACACGGTGCGCGTCGTGTACTGGAAGGAGATCGAGGGGCCGGACTCGGCGCGCTCCTACAGCTGGATGTTCAACGTCGTCTGAGCGCCGGCAGCTGGCCGCTCAGCCGCTCGTCGGCAGCTCGCCGGACTCGAGCAACGCCTCGAACGCGCCGACGCCGTCGAGGATCGGCACGCCGGCCTTCTCGGCCTTGGTGACCTTGCTGGCGCCGGGGCTGTCGCCGGTGACGAGCGCGAACGTCTTGGCGCTGACGCTGCCCGGGCTCTTGCCGCCGCGAGCGACGATCGCCTGCTCGGCCTCCTCGCGGGTGTAGCCCTCGAGCGTGCCCGACACCACCACCGCCTTGCCCGTCAGGGTCTGGGGGGCCCGCGGGGCCCGCGGCACCGGCACGCCGAAGTCGACGCCGGCCGCGCGCAGCTTCTCGATGAACGCCTGGTTGGCCTCGAGCCCGAACCACGTGGCGATCGCCCGGGCGATCACCGGACCCACCCCCTCGACCTCGGCCAGCTCGTCGGCGGGCGCGCCCATGACGGCGTCGAGCGTGCCGAACTCGGCGGCCAGCACCTGCGACGCGGCCGGGCCGAGGTGCTTGATGCCGAGCGCCGTCAGCAGCCGGGGCAGCGGGCGCCGGCGCGACCCGTCGATCGCCGCCACGAGCTTGTCGGCGCTCACCTGGGCGAAGCCCTCGAGCTGCAGCAGGGCGTCGCGGTCGAGGGCGTAGAGGTCGGCCGCATCGGCGACGAGCGGCGGGGAGGTCGACGTCAGCTGGGCGACGGTGCGCTCGCCGAGCCCTTCGATGTCCATCCCGCCTCGCGACGCGAAGTAGATGACCCGCTGGTCGCGCTGGAACGGGCAGGACGGGTTGACGCAGCGCGTGTCGGCTTCGCCCTCGAGGCGCACGAGCTCGGTGTGGCAGCCGGGGCACTCCGTCGGGAACGTCCACGGCGCGGCTCCCTTCGGCCGCATCGACAGCACCGGCCCGACGACCTCGGGGATGACGTCGCCGGCCTTGCGCACGATGACGGTGTCACCGGGCCGGACGTCCTTCGCCTTGACCTGGTCCTCGTTGTGCAGCGTGGCGACGCCGACGGTCGAGCCGCCGACGAAGACCGGCTCGAGCATGGCGAACGGCGTCGCCCGCCCGGTGCGCCCGATCGAGACCTGGATGTCGCGCAGCAGCGTCGTGCGCTCCTCGGGTGGGAACTTGTAGGCGATCGCCCAGCGCGGGGCCCGCGACGTCGAGCCGAGCCGGGTGCGCTGCTCGACGTCGTCGAGCTTCACGACGACGCCGTCGATCTCGTAGCCGAGGTCGTGGCGGTGGTGCTCCCAGTGGGCGCAGTGGGCGGCGACGTCCTCCAGCGCGTCGAACGCCGTCGTCTCGGGGTTGACGGGGAAGCCGAGCTGGCCGAGGTAGGCGAGGCTGTCGGAGTGGGTGGGCAGCGGCGGTCCACCGACGACCTCGCCGAGCTGGTACACCCAGAACGAGAGGTCGCGCTGGGCCGTCTTGGCGGCGTCCTTCTGGCGGAGGCTGCCGGCGGCGGCGTTGCGCGGGTTCACGAACAGGCGCTCACCCGCCGCCTCGGCCTGCTCGTTCATCCGCTCGAAGCTGGCGACCGGGAGGTACACCTCGCCGCGGACCTCGATGACGTCGGGCACGACGACGCCCTTCGGCGGACGCAACTCGTCGGGGACGACGCTGATCGTGGCCACGTTCGCCGTGACGTCCTCGCCCGTCCGCCCGTCGCCGCGCGTGGCGGCCTGCACGTAGCGGCCGCCCTCGTAGCGGATGCTCATCGCGAGGCCGTCGATCTTCAGCTCGCACACGAAGCGGACCGCCTCGTCGGGCAGTCCCCTGGCGACGCGCTGGCCCCACGCCAGCAGCTCCTCGGCGCTCATCGCGTTGTCGAGGCTCATCATCGGCACCGAGTGCACGACGGGCGCGAACAGCCCGCTCGGCGCGCCGCCGACCGCCTGCGCCGAGCTGCCCTCGACGACGAGGTCGGGGTGGTCGGCCTCCAGCTGGCGCAGCTCGCGCACGAGCAGGTCGAAGTCGCCGTCGGAGATCTCCGGGTCGTCGAGCTCGTGGTAGCGACGGTTGTGGTAGGCGACGAGCTCGCTCAGCGAGGCCATGCGGGCGGCGAGGTCGTCCTGCGCGGCGGCTCCTTCCGTGGCGGTCACACGTTCGATGCTAGGAGACCGCCGGGCGACGCGAAGCCGGCCGCCGCGTCAGGCGCCGAGGGCGAAGCGGCTGGCGACCGCCTGGTCGTTCACCTTGCGGCCGATCTCCCGGCCGAGGCGCACGACACGGTCGGCCACCGAGGGTGTGTGCAGCCCCAGCCCGCACGCCGGGGTGACGAGGCTGCGCTGGCGCAGCGCGACGGGGTCGCAACCCCGGTTGACGAGCTCGCACCACACCTCCGACAGCAGGCGCCACGGACGGTCGGCGGTCACAGCGATCGGTCCGTCGGTCGGGATGACGCCCCATGCGATGCGGCCGCCGTCGTCGAGGAACCGGGTGAGGTAGCCGGCGACGTCGACGAGGCGGGCGTCGAGCGGGATCGACAGCATCGCCGGCCCGGCGGCCAGCAGCGAGGCCACGTCGGCATCCGCGCAGCAGTGCACGCCGACGGTGGCGACGGGCTCGAGCATCGCCATCGCGGTGGACAGCAGGTCGATCGCCGGATCGGGGGCGATCGGGAAGCCGGGGCTCATGAGGTCGCCGAACCACGGCTCGTCCAGCCAGACGATCTGGGGCGACGCCGGGAGCGCCGCGGCCACGGCGGTGGCGATGGCGGCGACGTGGGCGCGCACCGCCGCGGCGGCGACGGCGAACGCGCGGTCGGCGGGCACCCCGACGCGGGTCAGCGCGGCGCCGAGCGTGACGGGTCCGGTGAACTGCCACTTGACCGGCCCGCGGAGCTGCCGGGCCGACGCGTCGGCGAGGAACGCCCGCAGACCGCCGTAGGCGTCGTGGCCGATGTCCGTCGCGACGGGCGCCGCCGGGTCGAGGTGGTCGGCGTCGACCGCGATGCTGCCGTACTGGCCGAGCGTCACCCCGCCGATGCCGACGAGCGCCTGGGCGATCATGCCCTCCGCCGGTGAGCGGCGCGGCAGCGTCGGGATGGCCGGCAGGTCGTACTCGCGCAGGGCGAACGCGGCGGCCTCGTGCACCGAGCGGTGGGGGAGGCTGCCGACGCCGGTGCACGCACCGGGTCGGAGCGCGTCGCCGAGCGGTGGGACCGTCGGCAGCTCGGCGCGCCCGTCGCGATCGGGGCCAGGACCGCCTGCCACACCGGCAGGAGGCTCGACCGTCGTCATCGCGACTCCTTTCCCACGCCGACACCCCGCGTCGCTCGAGGTGTTCATCGCCCGTTCTACTCGACGCCACGTGCCCCTGACGGGTCGCGGCAAGGGCCCCACGTTTCCCGCTGGAGGTGCCCGTCGACAAATCTACTCGCCGTGGCCGACCGACCCGACCCAGAACGACCTGGTGGCCGCCTCGACTGGGGCCGGGTCACGCTGTGGGGCGGGCGCCTGGCGTGGCTCGGCGTGGCCGTCGTCGGCGGGCGCGCCATCGGCGACGCCGTCGCGTCGCGCAGCGACCCGGTGCAGCTCGTGGCCACCGTCGGGGCGTGGGTCGGTTGGGCGGCCGGCGCCGTCGCCCTGGCGGTGCCGAGCCTGCCGACGTTGACCGCGGTCCGCGCGATCGTGCCCGGCTCGCTCGCCGTCGCCCTCGTCGCGGCGATCGCCGGCGCCTCGGCATCCAGCGTCCTCGCCCTCCTCGCCCCGGCCCTCGTCGCGACGGTCCTGGTCGGCGCCGCCGACACGGGCCAGATCTACGTGCAGTCGTCGGCGTACGGCGACGAGCGCCGCTTCCCGCTGCGGCCGCCACTCGGCTACCTCGTCGCGACGGTCGGGTCGTGGCTGGTCTGGGTCGCCGCGGTCATCGCCGCGCCGCTCGCATGGGCGGCGGGCGCGTGGATCGTCGCCGCCGGCGCCAGCGTCGTCGCCGTCGCGGCCACGTGGGTGCTGCCGTCGCGCTGGCACCAGCTCAGCCGCCGCTGGCTGGTGCTCGTGCCGGCCGGGCTCGTCGTCCACGACCCGGTCGTGCTCGCCGAGACGGTGATGATCCTGACGGCGCGCATCACGCGGGTCGGGCTCGTCGGCGCGGCACGCGGCAACGGGGCGTTCGACATGACCGGGCCGACGCCCGGCGTCGCCGTCGGCATCGTCCTCGACGAGATGATCACGGCCACCCTGGCGCCGCGCCCGGCCACGCCCCGCGGCACGGCGATCCACCTCTCGGCGCTGCTGGTCGCGCCGAGCCGTCCCGGCGCCGTCCTGCGCGCAGCCGCCCGCCGCCACCTGCCCGTCACGTAGCGCGACCATCCGAGTGTTTCGTGCATGCGAGTGTTTGGTGAGGGGGCCACCCGCAGCAAACACTCGGATGCCCTGGCGGATGCGGCCTACCGGATGAGGTCCTCGGCCAGCAGGTCCATCAGCAGGCCGTCGTGCCACTCGCCGTCGGGACCGAGCTCGTAGCGGCGCATCACGCCGACGGGGCGGAAGCCGACCTTGGCGTAGCAGCGGATCGCCGCCTCGTTGTCGGCAGCTGGGTCGATCACGAGGCGGTGGTGGCCGACGTCGTCGACGAGGTGGGCGCAGAGCACCCGCACCGCGTCGGACCCGATGCCGCGGCCGTGGACGGCCGGATCGACGTAGATGTCGATGCCGGCGTGGCGGTACATCGGGTCGTCGGCCTCGGACCACTGGATCGCCCCGACGACCCGACCGTCGACCGCGATCGCGAAGTAGCCGAGATCGGGGTCGTCGATCGACTCGTGGATCTCCTCCTCCACGTCGTCGTCGCCCCAACGGTCGCGCACCGCGGGCGCACGGCGGATGACGGCGAGCGCGGCGACGTCCGCGGCCGTCGCCGGCCGCAACGTGACGACGTCACCGTGCAGCTCCATGGGCCGACCTAGGCGGCGATCCCGCCGCCGAGCACGACGGTGTCGGTCGTGTCGTACAGCACCACGCTCTGGCCCGGCGCGACCCGTCGCTGCGGCTCGTGCCACTGCACGGCCACGCCGTCGCCATCGGGCTCGACGGTCGCCGGGTGCGCCGCGCCGTGGGCGCTGCACTGCACGCGGACCGCGCCCGTCACCGGAGCATCGACCCACGACATCGCAGCCACCGCCAGGCCGGGCCGCAGCACGTCGGCCGCGCCCCCCGACGACCACGGTCGAGGTCGCCCGGTCGATGTCGACGACGAAGCGCTTCGGCCCGCCGCCGGGGAGCCCGAGGCCCTTGCGCTGGCCGATCGTGACGAGCTCGACAGCGGCCACCTCACCGACCCGCGCGCCCGCCGTGTCGACGACGGTCGCCGGGTGGAACGGGATCCGCCGCCGCAGGAAGTCGTGGCGCCCGCCGGTCGCCGTGATGAAGCAGACGTCCTGGCTGTCGGGCTTCGTCGCCGTGCGCAGCCCGAGCTCGGCGGCGACCGCCCGCAGCTCGGCCTTGGCCGCGAACGTGCCGACCGGGAACAGCGTGGTGGCGAGCGCCGCCTGATCGAGCATGTGCACGACGTAGCTCTGGTCCTTCGCCCGGTCGGCCCCGCGCCCGAGCGTGCGGCGACCGTCGCGTGACCCGATGCGGGCGTGGTGCCCGGTGGCGACGGCGTCGAACCCGAGCACGTCGGCGCGCTCGGCGAGGCGGGCGAACTTGACGGCCCGGTTGCACTCGATGCACGGGTTCGGCGTGACACCGGCGGCGTGGTCGCGCACGTACGGGTCGACGACGGCCGCGTCGAAGTCGGCGGTGAAGTTGAAGACGAGGTGGTCGATGCCGAGCTGCTGGGCCACCCGCCGGGCGTCGTCGACGTCGGCGACGCTGCAGCAGCCGGTGTCGCTCTCGCCACCCCACAGGCGCATCGTCACGCCGACGACCTCGTGGCCGTCGCGGGCCAGCAGCGCGGCGGCGACCGACGAGTCCACACCGCCGCTCATCGCGACCATCACCTTCACGCCGGCACCCTCACCGAGCGCGCCGCCATCCGCTGGCGCAACGTGGCGACGGCCGACGTGATCGCGGCGACCGCATCGTCGACATCGACGTCGGTCGTCGTGCGACCGAGGGTCAGGCGCAGCGCGCCAGCCGCCCACGCCCGATCGATGCCCATGCCGGCGAGCACGTGCGACGGATCCATCGCCCCGCTCGCGCAGGCCGACGCCGCCGACGCACACACGCCGGCCTCGTCGAGCAGGTACAGGAGCGACTCGCTCTCGATGCCCTCGACCAGGACGTGCGCCGAACCGGCGACCTTGTCGCCGGGCGCGACGGTCTCGCGCAGACCCGGCACCCCGGTCACGAGACCCGCGACGAGCCGGTCGCGCAGGGCGCCGATGCGCACGACCTCGCTGGACCGCTCGGCATCCGTCGCCGCGAGGGCGTCGGCCAGCGCCACGATGCCGGCGACGTTGTGCGTGCCGCTGCGGCGATCGCGCTCCTGTCCACCACCGACGATCAGCGCGTCGATCGCGGCACCCTCGCGCACCGCGAGCACACCGACGCCCTTGGGGCCGCCGAACTTGTGGGCGCTCAGCGACAGGAGATCGACGTGCGGCCACACGTCGCGCAGGTCGAGCCAGCTGGCCGCTTGCACGGCGTCGGTGTGGAGCAGCGCACCGGGGGCGAGATCTCTGACGATGGAAGCGACCGGCCCGAGGTCGGTGATCGTGCCGACCTCGTTGTTGACGGCCATCACGCTGACGATCGCGACGTCGTCGGCCAGCGCGGCGGCGAGGGCGTCGAGGCGCACCCGGCCGACGGCGTCCACCGCGACGACCGTCCCGTCGAGGCGCTCGACGGCGTGCAGCACGGCGTGGTGCTCGACGGCGGGACACACGGCGCGCCCGCTGCGGCGGCGCACGGCCCCGGCGATCGCCGCGTTGTCGGCCTCGGTGCCGCAGCCGGTGAAGACGACCTCCCCGGGCCGGCAGCCGATCACATCGGCGACGCGGTCGCGCGCCTCGTCGACGGCCCGGCGGGCGTCGCGGGCGAAGCGGTGCGCGCCGCTCGGGTTGGCGAATCGCTCGGTGAGGAAGGGCAGCATCGCGTCGACCGCTGACGGGCGCATCGGCGTCGTCGCCGCGTGGTCGAGGTAGACGAGGCGATCGGGCACGGCGTCGAGGCTAACGGTGGGACGACACCCGGCCGGGTGTAGAACCGGCCCCGTGGAGGGCTACCGGCGCGAGACGTACGGCGAGGCGTTCGCCGACGTCTACGACGACTGGTACAGCGGCATCACCGACGCCGAGCAGACGGCCGATGTCGTGGCCGAGCTGGCCGGCGCCGGCGGCCGCGTGCTCGAGCTCGCCGTCGGCACCGGACGCCTCGCGGTGCCGATCGCCCGCCGCGGCCTGACCGTCCACGGCGTCGACGCGAGCGCCGCCATGCTCGAGCGCCTGCGCGCCCGCGACCCGGCCGGCACCGTCGCCGCGGTCCTCGGCGACATGGTCGACGACCTGCCCGCCGGGCCGTTCGACGTCGCGCTCATCGCCTACAACTCGCTGTTCAACCTGGAGTCGGCCGATCGCCAGCGGTCCTGCTTCGCGGCCGTCGCCGCCTGCCTCGTGCCGGGCGGCCGGTTCGTCGTCGAAGCGTTCGTGCCCGACGACCGCGAGGGTCCCGTCGTGGCGGTGCGCTCGATGACCGCCGGCGAGGTCGTGCTGTCGATCTCCGAGCACGACCCCGTCGCGCAGCGGGCCCACGGGCAGTTCGTGCAGTTCGTCGACGGGGACCGGGTGCGGTTGCGGCCGTGGTCGATCCGCTACGCCGATCCGAGCGAGCTCGACGCGATGGCCGCCGCCGCCGGCTTCGTGCTCGCTGCTCGGTGGGAGGACTTCGCCCGCCACCCGTTCGGGGACGACAGCGTCCAGCACGTCTCGGTGTACACGTCGAGCAGGTGACTTCGGCGACGCCGCGCTCCGGTTCGCGCCCAGAGCCCGTGCGGATGCCTATCCTGAACCTCACTGTGAGCCAGTTGCGTCTCAACCCACTCACCGGGCGGTGGGTCACGATCGTGGCCGAGCGGGCACAACGACCGAGCGACTTCGCCCCCCGCGCTGCCGAGACCGAGGCCGATCCCGGGCGCCCCTGCCCGTTCTGCCCCGGTCACGAAGATGCCACCCGCACCCCCTTGGACAGCGTCGAGCACGGCGACCGCTGGCAGATGCGGGTGATCCCCAACCTGTACCCCGCCTTCGACGGCAACACCGGCTTCGTGGTGCACCACCTCGGCCCGGTGCACGTGACCGCCGACGCCAGCGGCGTCCACGAGGTCTTCGTCTACACGCCCGACCACGACGGTGGCGTCGAGCAGCTGTCGGACGACGACGCGACCGACCTCATGCGCGTCCTGCAGCGCCGCCTCGCCGCCCACGCCGCGGCGCCCGAGGTCCGCTACACCCAAGTCATCGTCAACCACGGCCGCGAGGCCGGGGCATCGCTGGCCCACCCGCACGCCCAGATCCTCGGGCTCCCGTTCGTGCCCGGCGAGATCCTCGACGAGGAGCGGGCGTTCGCCCGCTTCGCCGGCGGGTGCGTGATCTGCACCACGATCGAGGCCGAGCTCGCCGCCGACGAGCGTGTCGTGTTCGCCACGGACGACGTCGTGTGCATCGCCCCGTTCTGGAGCGGCGCACCGTTCGAGCTGCTGCTCATGCCGCGCCGTCACGAGGGTCACCTCCAGGACGCCGACCCGGCGAGTCTGGACGCCATGGGCCGCGGCATCCGCGACGCCGTCAAGCACCTCAACACGGCGTTCGGTGACCTGTCGTACAACCTCGGCTTCCACTCCGCGCCGCACGAGCACTCCGGCCTCTTCCACTGGCACGTGCACCTGTGGCCGAACCTCGTCACGGCCGCCGGCTTCGAGCGCGGCACCGGCGTGATGATCAACGTCATGCCGCCCGAGCGGGCCGCCGAGGCGTTGCGCGCCGTCCGCGCCCCTGCGTGACGCGGATCCGCGTCACCGCGGACTACGACGCCACCCCTGACGCCGTCTGGCGAGCCGTCGAGCACGTCGACTCGCACGTCGACTGGATGGCCGATGCCGAGGTGATCCGCTTCCTCACCGCCCAGACCGCCGGCGTCGGAACCAGCTTCGAGTGCGTGACGCGCATCGGGCCGGCGCGCCTGACGGACCGCATGGAGATCACCGAGTGGGAGCCCGGACGGTCGATGGGGGTGCGCCACCGCGGCGTCGTCACGGGTGTCGGGCGCTTCACGATCGAGCCGCTCGACGACGGCCGGCGCAGCCGCTTCGCGTGGGAGGAGGAGCTGCGCTTCCCGTGGTGGCTGGGCGGACGCGTCGGCTCGGCGATCGGCGGTCCCGCGGTGCTGCAGCGGATCTGGCAGGGCAACCTGCGGCGGCTCCGGCCGCTCGTCGAGCGACGACGCTGACGACGGCGCGAGGCACGGCGCGGTCGGTGCCGACGCGGGCGCCGGGTAACGTGCGCCACCGTGCGGGTCCTGATGTTGACCTGGGAGTTCCCGCCCCGCTCGGTCGGTGGGGTCGGGGCCCACGTCGACGGCCTCAGCCAGGCGCTCGCGGCCGCCGGCCACGACGTCGCCCTGCTCACGCTGAGCCACCCCGGCGCCCCGAGCGACGGCGTCGTCGGCGGCGTCCGCGTGCTGCGCGCCCGCACCGACCTGCCGTGGCTCCCCGACGACGACATCGTCGCCCGCGTGGCCTCGGCGAACCACCACCTCGTCCAGCTCTCGGCGCGGCTGATCCCGTGGCGGCCCGACATCGTCCACGCCCACGACTGGCAGGTCGCCTGGGCCGCCGACACGCTCGCCACGCTGTACGACGCCAAGCTCGTGGCCACGTTCCACACGACCGAGCGCGGCCAGCACGGTGGGCGCGTCCCGCCGGGCACCCCGAGCACGGTGCACGCCGTCGAGTCCTGGCTGGCCCACTCGGCCGCCGACGTGCTGGCCAACTCGCGCTTCATGGTCCGCGAGGTCATCGACGGGTTCGAGCTGCCGGCCGAGCGCACCCACCTCATCCCCAACGGCATCGACCCGACGTGGTGGGCGACGGGCGAGGTGCCGGGCAGCCGCGTGCCGCTCGTGTTCACGTGGGGGCGCGTGCAGTACGAGAAGGGGTTCCAGGTCCTCGCCGCGGCCGTGCGGCTGCTGCGCCCGCGCGTGCCCGGGATCGAGTGCGTCATCGGCGGGCGCGGCAGCTACCTGCCCGAGCTGCAGTCGCAGATCGACCTCGAGGGCGTCAGCGACCTCATCGCCCTCCCGGGCTTCCTCCCCGACGACCGGTTGCGCGACCTCGTGCACCGCGCTGGGTGCGTCGCCATCCCGTCGCTCTACGAACCGTTCGGGATCGTCGCCCTGGAAGCGCTCGCCGGCGGCGCACCGCTCGTCGTCGCCCGCACCGGCGGCCTCGCCGAGCTGATCGACGGCACGGGCGCCGGTCTCCTGTTCGAGCCGGGCAACGCCGCCGAGCTGGCGGCGTGCGTGGAGATGATCCTCGCCGACCCCGATCTCGCCGAGGACATGCGCAAGCGGGGCGCCGAGCTGCTCGCCGACCGCTACTCGTGGCAGGCCATCGCCGGGGCCACCGCCGCGACGTACGCCGGGCACCCGTCGACGCACTGACCACCGCCCGCAGCGGCGCCAGGTCCCGAGCGCGGCGCCACAGGTCACCACTACGGTCGCGCCCCATGCGACCCGTCCGCCGCTTCGAGGTGACGCCTGCCATCCCGCCGGCGCTCGCCGTCCTCCCCGATCTCGCTGCCAACCTGCACTGGTCGTGGGACCCCGAGGCGACCCGGCTCTTCGCTCGGTTGTGGCCGGGCTGGCGGCCGGGTGACGCCCACCCGGCCGAGATGGTGCGCAGCACGACCGCCGACCGCCTCGCCGAGCTGGCCGCCGACACCGGTGTCATCAACGACGTCGGCGCGGTGTCGCGACGCCTGCAGACGGCCCTCAAGGGCTCGACGTGGTTCGGCGGGCGCGACGGCTCACCGCTGCGCCAGGTCGCCTACTTCTCGCCCGAGTTCGGCATCAGCGAGGCCGTGCCGCAGTACTCGGGCGGCCTCGGCATCCTCGCCGGCGACCACCTCAAGGCGTCGTCCGACCTCGGCGTGCCGCTCGTCGCCGTCGGCCTGCTCTACACCGAGGGCTACTTCCGCCAGCGCCTCGACGCCGACGGCTGGCAGCAGGAGAGCGTCGCCGACTTCACGCCGCTGTCGCTCGGCTTCGTCGACACCGGCGTCGAGGTCACCGTCGACCTCGCCGGCGATCCCGTCACGGCCCACGTCTGGCGCACCGATGTCGGGCGCATCCCGCTGTACATGCTCGACACCGACGTCGTGGGCAACTCCCCCGACGGCGTCGCCGTCACCGACCGGCTGTACGGCGGCGACGAGCACCACCGGCTGCGCCAGGAGATCGTGCTCGGGATCGGCGGCGTGCGTGCCCTGCGCGCCCTCGGCATCCAACCCGACGTGTTCCACATGAACGAGGGCCACGCCGGCTTCCTCGGGCTCGAGCGACTCCGCGAGCTCGTCGCCAACGGGCTCTCGTTCCAGGCTGCCATCGAGGGCGTCCGCAGCGGCGGGGTGTTCACGACGCACACGCCGGTGCCCGCCGGCATCGACCGCTTCCCGCGCGCCCTGATGGAGGAGTACTTCACGTCGTTCGCCAAGGAGCTCGGCGTCACGTTCGACGAGCTGTTCGCGCTCGGTGAGCGCGACGACGAGCCCGACGGCAAGTTCAACATGGCGGTGATGGGGCTGCGCCTCGCGGCCCGCTCGAACGGCGTGGCCAAGCTGCACGGCGCGGTCAGCCGCGAGATGTTCATGGGCCTGTGGCCGGACCTCACGGTCGACGAGGTGCCGATCGGGTCGATCACGAACGGTGTGCACGGCCGCACCTGGGTGTCGCCGCGCGTCGACGCCCTGCTGTCGCGCGTCGTCGGCGAGGACTGGCACGGCGCCGATGCGGCGCGCTGGTCGCGGATCCTCGAGGTCGACCCCCTGGAGGCGTGGAGCACGCTCAACGACGGTCGCGACGAGCTCGTGCGCCTCGCCCGCCAGCGCCTCGGCGAGGACGTGCTCGACTCGTCGGTGCTCACGATCGGGTTCGCCCGCCGCTTCGCGACGTACAAGCGGGCCACCCTGCTGCTGTCCGATGCCGACCGCCTGCGCGCCCTCCTGCACGACGCCGAGCGCCCGGTGCAGTTCGTGTTCGCCGGCAAGGCGCACCCCGCCGACAACCCCGGCAAGGAGCTGATCCAGCGCATCGAGCAGTTCGCCCGGACCGCCGACGTGCGCCACCGCTTCGTGTTCCTCGCCGACTACGACATCTCGATCGCCCGGGCGATGTACCACGGCTGCGACGTGTGGCTCAACACGCCGCGCCGCCCGCTCGAGGCGTGCGGCACGTCGGGCATGAAGGCCGCCCTCAACGGTGCCCTCAACTGCAGCATCCTCGACGGCTGGTGGGACGAGTGCTTCAACGGGTCGAACGGGTGGGCCATCGAGTCCGCCGACGACGACCCGGACCAGGAGCGCCGCGACCTCCGCGAGGCCGGCAGCCTGTTCGGCATCCTCGAGAACCAGCTCGTGCCGCGCTTCTACGACCGCGGCCGCGACGGCATCCCGCGCCAGTGGGTCGACATGGTGCTCAAGGCCTGGGCGTCGCTCGGTCCGTACGTGACGGCGTCGCGGATGGTGCGCGACTACACGACGGCCCTCTACGAGCCGGCGGCGGCGGCGTCGATCCACCTGGCGTCCGACGGCGCCAAGCCGGCTGCCGCGCTCGCCGCCTGGCGCGAGCGCGTCCAGGCCGCGTGGGACGGCGTCTCGATCACGTCCGTCACGCTGGACAACGAGACGCCGCAGGCCGGCGAGTCGCGCGAGGTCACCGTCGCCGTCGAGCTGGGCGGGTTGACGTCCGACGACGTCGTCGTGCAGTGCGTCCACGGTCGCGTCGGCCACGACGGCGAGTTCGACGCGACCGAGGTGCTGCCGATGACGCCGGCCGGCACGGGCACCTACACCGGCGTGATCACGATCGCCGCCGCCGGCACGCACGGCGTCTCGGCACGCGTGATCCCCGTGCACCCCGACCTCGCGAACCCGTTCGACCTCGGCCGCATCGCCTGGGCCGAGTGACGACCGGGTCCCGCCCATCCGAGTGTTTCGTGCATCCGAGTGTTTGCTGCGGGGGCCACCCGCAGCAAACACTCGGATGACCCGGGCGGCGAGCCGCAGTCGCCGCTGCGTGCAGACGGCGCCGGCCGCCGTCGTGCGCGACGGCACACGTGGCCCAGCGGGGCCGTCGAGCCGCGCACGACGAGCTCGGGGCGGAACAGGTACTCGCGATCGAGGCGGGTCGCGTCCGGTGAGCTGCTCGAGCAGCAGCTGGCTGGCGTGGTCGCACATGGCGAGGATGGGCTGGCGCACGGTGGTGAGCGGCGGGTCGGTGTAGGCCATCAGCGCGCTGTCGTCGTAGCCGACCACCGACCAGTCGCCCGGCACGTCGCAGCCCCGCTCGCGGGCGCCGAGGATCGTGCCGAGCGCCATCAGGTCGCTCGCCGCCACGACGGCCGTCGCGCCGGCGTCGAGCAGCGGCCCGGCGGCCGCGCGACCACCCTCGATCGAGAACACCGTGTCGACGACGAGGACGTCGTCGACGTCGGCGCCGACCTCGGCCAGCGCCTCCCGGTAGCCGTCGAGCTTGCGCTGCACGACGACGTAGCGCGTCGGGCCGCTGACGAACCCGATCCGGCGGTGCCCGAGCGACGCCAGGTGGTGCACGGCGAGCGACGCGGCACGGCGGTCGTCGCACGACACGCACGGGGCCGGCGCGCCCTGGGCGTCGCCGTTGACGAACACCATCGGCACGCCCTGGGCGATCAGCTCGTGGTACGCCGACTGGTCGCCCTGCGCGTCGGCGTGGCGACCGGACACGATGACGATGCCGGCGACGCCGCGCTCGACGAGCGTGCCGAGGTACTCGAGCTCGTCGACGACCTGGGTCGCGCAACCGAGCACGCACGTGTAGCCGGCGGCGGCGAGACGCCCTTCGAGCGCCTGGGCGAACACGGGGAACACCGGGTTGTCGAGCTCCGGCACGACGATGCCGACGAGCCCGGCTTCGAGCGTGCGCGACCGCACCAGGCTCGACCCGCCGAGCTGGTCGACGGCGCGGAGGACGACCGACCTGGTCCGCTCGCTCACCCCCGGCTTGCCGTTCATGACCCGGCTGACCGTGGCCTCGCTCACCCCCGCGAGCTGGGCGACCTCCCGCCAGCGCACACGCACGGGGGGCATCGTAGCCACCCTCCGTGCGCACGTCTTGCAAGGAATGCAAGATCGTTGCTACCTTTGCAGCCGCGCGCTGCCCCTCCAGCCGCCGCGTACCATTCGCGGCGGGGGCGGTGCACGACCAACCAAGGGGGATCCATGCGTACCGCCACCTTCCGTGTGACGGCCCTGTCGCTGCTCGCCGCCTGCTCGCTCATCGCCGCCTCGTGCGGCGGTGACGACGACGACGATGCCGGCGGCGCCGCCACGGCCGCCACCACGGCGACCGCCGAGAGCGGCGCCACCACGCCCGAGGCCACGACCGCCGCCAGCGAACCGGAGGGCACGACGGAGGCCACCGAGCCCGACGAGAGCGCGCCGGCCACCGAGCCCGAGGGCACGTCGGCACCGACTGCCCCGCCCCGCGGCGACGCCGACCTCGTGATCTGGACCGACGACACGCGCCAGCCGGTGATCGAGGAGATCGCCACCACGTTCGCCGACGAGAACGGCATCACCGTCGCCGTGCAGGAGCTCGAGTTCGGCCAGATCCGCGAGCAGCTGAGCCTCGCCGCCCCGGCCGGCGACGGACCCGACATCGTCATCGGCGCCCACGACTGGCTCGGCGAGCTCGTCAGCAACGGCGTGCTCGAACCGCTCGACCTGTCGGCGATCGCCGGCGACTTCCAGGACGTCGCCGTCGACGCCTTCACGTACGACGGCCAGACGTACGGGCTGCCTACGCGGTCGAGAACATCGCCCTCGTGCGCAACACCGACCTCGTCCCCGAGGCGCCGGCCACGTTCGAGGACATGATCGCCACGGCGACCGAGTTCAAGGCCCAGCACGCCGACGACCCGACGTACCAGGGCCTCGCCCTGCAGGTCGGGCCGGAGGGCGACGGCTACCACCTGCAGCCGATCCTGTCGGCGTTCGGTGGCTACATCTTCGCCCAGAACGAGGACGGCACGTTCAACCCCGACGACCTCGGCATCGACTCGCCGGGGGGCCTCGAGGCGGCGCAGTTCCTGTCGACGGAGGCGGCCAGCGGGCTGCTCAGCGCCGACACGAGCTACGACGTGATGATCGAGTCGTTCGGCAGCGGCAAGGCGCCGTTCGCGATCACCGGACCGTGGGCGATCAGCCAGGACGACAACGGGTTCAAGGCCACCGGCGTGCCCTACGCCGTGACCCCGATCCCGGCCCGGGCGGACGGCGAGGCGCCACAGGTGTTCGTCGGCGTGCAGGGCTTCATGATCTCGTCGTTCTCCGAGCAGAAGGACCTCGCCAAGAGCTTCGTGCTCGACTTCATGAGCCAGGAGCCGACGCAGCTGGCGCTGTTCGAGGCCGGCGGCCGCCCGCCGGCGCTGACCAGCGCGTTCGACCAGGTGAAGTCGGATCCCGACGTCGCCGGCTTCGGCGAGTCCGGCGCCGCGGGCATCCCGCAGCCGGCGATCCCCGAGATGAGCAACGTCTGGACGTCGCTCGGCCTCGCGGAGGTCAACGTGCTGCGCGGTGCCGACCCGACCGCCGAGTTCACGGCGGCGGCGGAGTCGATCCGCACCGAGATCGGCGGCTGACACATGGCCGAGACGGGTGTCCCGGTGCTCGACGACGGTCGGGCACCGGCACCCGCTCGCCCCGCGGCCGCCCCGCGCGGCCGCGACCCCGGCACGGCGTCGGGGTGGATCGCCAAGATCGTCCTGCTCGGCCTCGTCGACGCGCTGGCGATCACGGGGCTGCTGATCGCGTGGGAGCCAGGAGGCATGGGGCTACGTCGCCGTGCTCGGCGTCACGCTCGTCGCCCTCAACGTGGTCTACCTGCCGCGGCGCTACGTGCCGATGAAGTTCCTGCTGCCGGGGCTCTTCTTCCTCGCCGTGTTCGGCGTGTACCCGGTGCTCTACACGGCGTACGCGTCGACGACGAACTACGGCACCGGGTTCGTGCTCAGCGAGTCACAGGCGATCGACCAGATCCAGAGCCAGTCGATCACCCGCACCGAAGGGTCGACGGCCTACGACGTCACGCCGCTCCGCGGGCCCGATGGTCGCTTCGCCGGCTTCGGGCTCTACGACACGGAGACCGGCGAGCTCTTCCTCGGCACGACCGACAGCCTCGAGCCGCTCGAGGACGAGCCCGAGCTGCAGGTCCTCACGACGACGGGGCGCACGTTCGTCGTCAGCGTCGGCGACCTCGAGGGCGTCCGCCCCGGGCAGGTGGGCACGCTGCCCGGCTACCCGACGGACCTCTCGTCATACGTGATGCCCGGCCCGACCGAGGGCTCCGAGATCCGCATCTCGGGCGGCCAGGCCGTCGAGTCGCGACCGACCAAGGTCTACGACCCGTCGACGGGGACCATCACCGACGTCGAGACCGGCGTCGTCTACACCGCGGTCGAGGGGCAGTTCGTCGCCGAGGACGGCACGAGCTCGCTGCTCCCCGGGTTCACGACGGGCGTCGGGTTCTCGAACTTCAGCGAGGTGCTGACCGGCGCCGAGTTCCGTGGTGACTTCCCCCGGGTGCTGTCGTGGACGATCGCCTTCTCGCTGCTGTCGGTGTTCGGCGCCTTCGCCGTCGGCCTCGGCCTGGCGATGACGTTCAACGAGAAGCGCATGCGCGGCCGCAAGCTCTACCGCTCGCTGCTCATCATCCCGTACGCCCTGCCCGGGTTCATGATGGCCCTGTCTTCCGCGGCATGCTCAACCGCACGTTCGGCATCAACCGCTGGCTCGGCATCGACGTCGGGTGGCTCGAGTCGCCGGCGCTGGCGATGCTGTCGCTCGTCGCCGTCAACGTGTGGCTCGGCTACCCGTACATGTTCCTCGTGTCGACCGGCGCGCTGCAGAGCATCCCGACCGACCTCAAGGAGGCCGCGTTCGTCGACGGCGCCACGGGCATGACGACGTTCCGCAAGATCACGCTGCCCCTGCTGCTGACCGCCGTCAGCCCGCTGCTGATCGCCAGCTTCGCCTACAACTTCAACAACTTCGTGGTCGTCTACCTGCTCACGGCCGGCGGGCCGCGCAGCAGTGGCGAGAGCGCCGGCTCGACCGACCTGCTGATCACGTGGACGTACCGCATCGCCCTCGGCGGCGAGCCGAAGCGCCAAGGGCTGGCCTCTGCGCTCTCGGTCCTGATCTTCATCATCGTCGCCGCGCTGTCGGCGATCGGGTTCAAGTACACGAAGTCCTACGAGGAGATCAGGTGAGCGCGACCGTCACCGCCCGCTTCGCCGACGACGCGGAGGACGCGCCGGCCACCACCGTCCCGGGGCGGGGCCGGCGCTGGTTCGCGGCCACCGGCTGGCGCCACGTCGTCGGCCTCGTCATGCTCTTCATCGCCCTGTTCCCGGTGTGGTTCGTGGTCATCGCGGCGTTCTCCGAGGACGGCACGCTGAGCGGCCAGACGCTGCTGCCGGAATCCGTGACGCTGAAGCAGTACCACGCGCTCGTCGACAACTACCCGTACTGGAACTGGTTCTTCAACTCGCTCATCGTCAGCCTCGTCGTCGCGTTCGGCACCGTGCTCCTCGCGGCGCTGGCGGCCTACTCGTTCTCCCGCCTGCGCTTCAAGGGCCGCCGGCCGGGCGTGCTCGCCCTGCTGCTCGTCCAGATGTTCCCGGCGGCGCTGGCGTTCGTGGCGATCTACATCATGGTCGACCGGCTCGACGACACGTACCCGGCGATCGGCGCCGGCACGATCGTCGCGATCATGCTCTTCTACCTCGGCGGGGCGCTCGGCGCGAACGCCTGGCTGATCAAGGGCTTCTTCGACACCATCCCGCGCGACCTCGACGAGAGCGCCCAGATCGACGGGGCCACGCACAACCAGACGTTCTTCCGGATCATCCTGCCGCTCGCCGCGCCGGTGCTGGCGATCATCTTCCTGCTCTCGTTCATCTCCTCGCAGAGCGAGTTCCTCGTCGCCTCCGTGGTGATGTTCGGCAAGGACATCTCCTCGCCCGACGTCACCGCCGCGGTCGGGCTCAACGGGCTGCTCTCGGGCGACCGCTACGACCTGCGCTGGGGGCCGTTCGCGATCGGCGCCTGCATCCTGGCGATCCCGTCGGTGCTGCTGTTCCAGTTCCTGCAGCGCTACATCGTCAGCGGCATCACCTCCGGCGCGGTGAAGGGCTGACGTGAGCTTGACGGACCACCCCCACCACGACGGCTCGGAGCGCCACGTCTCGACGCAGGAGCCGGCGCTCGGCGAGGCCGTCACGGTGTGGTTGCGCGTGCCGCACGACGACCCGGCGACGACCGTGGCCGTGCGCTCCGTCCGCGACGGTGAGCCGCACTTCGACGCCGCCGTCGTCGACCGCCGCACGGCGACCGAGACGTGGTGGCGCGCCGACGTCGTCGTGCGCAACCCGGTGACGGGGTACCGCTTCCTGCTCGACGGCGGGGCGTCCGGGTACCGGTTCGTCAACGGCACGGGCGTCCACGAGCGCACCGTGTCCGACGCCATGGACTTCCGCCTGTCGGCGTTCGACCCGCCACCGTCGTGGCTCGCCGACACGTCCTTCTACCAAGTGTTCCCGGACCGCTTCGCGAGCAGCGGCGTGCGGCGCGAGTGGGGGCCGTGGGCGACGGTGTCGGACTGGGACGACCCGGTCGACACCGACGGGGCGCGCTCGGTGCACCAGGTCTACGGCGGCGACCTCGCCGGCGTCGAGGCCCGGCTCGACCACGTCGCCGCGCTCGGCATGGGCGGCCTGTACCTGACCCCGTTCTTCCCGGCGCCGTCGAGCCATCGCTACGACGCCGACACGTTCGACCACGTCGACCCGAACCTCGGCGGCGACGACGCCCTCGCCAGCCTCGCCAAGGCCTGCCACAACCGCGGCATGCGCCTCATCGGCGACCTGACGATCAACCACGTCGGCGCCCGCCACGAGTGGTTCCGGGCGGCGCAGACCGACGCCGGATCGATCGAGGCCGGGTTCTTCCACTTCGACGACCACCCCGACGAACTACGAGGCGTGGTTCGACGTGCCGTCGTTGCCCAAGCTCGACCTGCGCGGCGACGAGGTCCGGCGGCGCCTGCTCCTCGGGCCCGACTCCGTCGACGGCGCGCTGGCTGAAGCCGCCGTTCGACCTCGACGGCTGGCGCGTCGACGTCGCCAACATGGCCGGGCGGCTCCGCGACATCGACGTCAACCGCGTCGCGGCGCGTGCCATGCGGGCGACGATGGCCGCCGTCAAGCCCGACACGTACCTCGTCGCCGAGCACGCCTACGACGCCAGCCGCGAGCTCGACGGCGACGGCTGGCACGGCGTCATGAACTACCTGTCGTTCACGCGGCCGGTGTGGTGCTGGCTGCGCCGCGACGACGCCACCAAGTTCCTCGGCGACCCGCTGCCGGTGCCCCGCTTCGGCGGACGTGAGACCGTCGAGTCGTTCCGCGAGCTGTACGCCGTGCAGCCGTGGCGCTCGACGGTGTCCGGGTTCAACCTGCTCGGCTCGCACGACACGTCACGGTTCCGCACCGTCGCCGGCGACGCCGACCGCCAGATCGCCGGCGCCGGGCTGCTGTTCACGATGCCCGGCGTGCCGATGGTGTTCGCCGGGGACGAGGTCGGCCTGACCGGCGTCGACGGCGACGGCGCTCGCCAGCCGATGCCGTGGGACCCGGCCCGCTGGGACCACGCGGTGCTCGACGCCTACCGCGAGCTCGGCGCGCTGCGTCGCGCCTCGCGGGCGCTGCGCCACGGAGGCCTGCGATGGGTGCACGCCGGCGCCGACGTGCTCGTGTTCCTGCGCGAGGCGCGCGACGAGCGCGTGCTCGTCCAGGTGGCGCGCCGCGACCACGAGCCGGTCCACGTCGCCGGGCTCGACGGCACCGTCGGGGCGCCGCTGTTCGGCGGCGCCGAGGTGGTCGCGCGAGCCGACGGCACCGTCGAGCTGCCGGCCGGCGGTGCGGGCGTGCGGGTCTGGGAGCTGTCGTGACGAGCGAGTTGGAGGTGCTGGAACGTGGCTGACGTCGTGCTCGACGGGATGACCAAGATCTACGAGAACGGGTTCGAGGCCGTGTCGGACCTCGACCTCGACATCGCCGACGGCGAGTTCCTCGTCCTCGTCGGACCGTCGGGCTGCGGCAAGACGACGGCGCTGCGGATGATCGCCGGGCTGGAGTCGATCACCAAGGGCGAGCTGCGCATCGGCGGCCGGCGGGTCAACGAGGTGCCGAGCCGCGACCGCGACATCGCCATGGTGTTCCAGAGCTACGCGCTGTACCCGCACATGAGCGTGCGCGACAACATCAGCTTCGGGCTCAAGCTGCGCAAGATGCCCAAGCCCGAGATCGACGGCCGGCTCGAGCGGGCCGGTGCCACGCTCGGGCTGCAGGACCTGATGGAGCGGCGGCCGTCGATGCTGTCGGGCGGCCAGCGCCAGCGCGTGCGCGATGGGCCGGGCGATCGTGCGCAACCCGGCGGTGTTCCTGATGGACGAGCCGCTCTCCAACCTCGACGCCAAGCTGCGCGTGCAGATGCGCGCCGACATCGCCGGCCTGCAGCGCGAGCTCGCCGTCACCACCGTCTACGTCACCCACGACCAGATCGAGGCGATGACGATGGGCGACCGGGTGGCCGTCATGCGCAAGGGCGTGCTGCAGCAGGTCGCCGACCCGCAGGTGCTCTACGACGAGCCGGTGAACCTGTTCGTCGGCGGGTTCATCGGGTCGCCGCCGATGAACATGGCCGAGGTGCGCATCGTCGAGCACGGCGACGGCGGCCTGGCCGTCGCGTTCGGCGACCAGCTCGTCGTCGTCGACGCCGAGACGGTGGCGGCGCGGCCGGGGTTGCGCGGCTACCTCGATCGTCCCATCGCTGTCGGCATCCGCTCCGAGGACCTCACCCAGCCGGGACCGCGCAACGAGGTGCCCGAGGACAGCCGGCTGCGGTCGACGGCCCTGCTCACCGAGGCCCTGGGGTCGGAGATCGTCGTCCACTTCGACGTGCCGGCCCCGCCGGTGCAGACCGAGGACGCCAAGGAGCTCGAGGAGGATTCCGGGATGGCGGACATCACGGGCGGGGCGATCGAGACCGCCGGCTCGAAGTTCGTCGCCAGCTTCAGCCCGCGCAGCCGGGTCCGCCCTGGCGAGGCCATCGAGGTCGGCGTCGACACGACGCGCCTCTACTTCTTCGACCTCGACACCGGTCTCTCGATCCGCTGATCGGTCCCGTCCTGTCCGACGTGATCCGGCCCGATCGGGCCGGATCAGGATGACAGGACCGTGGTTCAGCGGCCGGCGAACGTCGCCTTGCCCGGTCCGTGCTCGAGGAAGCTGGCCACGCCCGTGCGGCTGTCGTCGGTGTGGAAGACCTCGACGAAGGCGGCCCGCTCCAGGGCCAGCCCGTCATCGAGCGGGCCGGCGAGACCGGCGTCGATGACGCGCTTGGTGATGGCCTGGGCGACGAGCGGACCGCGGGCGACCTCGGCGGCGAGCTCGATCGCCCGCTCGGTCGGGTCGCCGTCGACGGCCTCATCGGCGAGGCCGATCCGGACGGCCTCGTCGACCTTGACCTGGCGCCCGGTCAGGCACAGCTCCTTGGCGCGGCTGGGGCCGACGAGGCGCGCCAGTCGCTGCGTGCCGCCGCCGCCGGGGATGATGCCGAGCAGGATCTCCGGCTGCCCGAACACCGCACGCGGCCCGGCGATGCGGTAGTCGCACGCCAGCGCCAGCTCGCACCCGCCGCCGAGCGCGTAGCCGCTGACGGCGGCGATGACGAAGCGCGGGATGGCGGCGATCGCGTCGAGGGCGTCGTGGAAGCCGGCGGTGATCGGGCCGGCTTCGTCGGGTCCGCCGAACTCGGAGATGTCGGCGCCGGCGGCGAAGATGCGCTCCCCACCGGTGACGACGACCGCGCCGGGCGGGTCGGCGGTGAGGTCGCCGGCGGCGGCGCGCAGCTCGCCGAGCAGCGCCCCCGACAGCGCGTTGACCTTCCCGTTCGCCAGGGTGACGACCGCGACGCCGTCGTCGCGCCGCTCGAGGGTGAGGAGCTCAGCCATGGCCGCAGTCTCCCCCATCGCCCGTTCTGTCAGTGCGAATCAGCCCGATCGCGCCGGCAGCCACTGACAGGACGGCTCCGGTTCCCTTCCCGACCGGCGGCGACACCCATGGGGGCATGCAGGCCCTGTTCGAGCTCATGTCCACCCAGCACGGTGTCGCCTCGACGGCGCAGGCGCGAGCGGTCGGCGTCACCCGGCGCGTCGAGCAACGCCTCGTGCGCGACGGCGCGATCACCCGAGCCTGCCCCGACGTGCTCGTGGTCGGTGGCGCCGAGATCACGTTCCACCGGCGCGCCATGGCGGCCGCCCTGTCGACCGGCGTGACGGCCATCTCGCACGGCGCCGCGGCGCGGTTGCACCACCTCGACGCCTTCGACGACCACGACACCGTCGACGTCCTCGGCTCCCGCGGCGCCCGGCCGCACCGCCGCCTCGGCGTCACCGTCCACCTCACCCGTGGCGAGATCGGCCCCCACGTCGGCGCCGTCGACGGCATCCCGACGCTCACGATCCCCGCCACCCTCGCCCTGCTGGCGCCCAGTGCCGGCATCGGCCGCACCGCCCGCGCGCTCGACAGCGCGCTGCGCCAGGGCGTCAGGCCCGAGGAGCTGCGCACCGTGGCCACCGCGTGGCGGCGGCGGGGACGGGCCGGTCCACCGGCGCTGCTGATGCTGCTCGGCGAGCGGGTCGACCACCGCCTCCCGCGCAGCTGGTTCCAGCGCCTCGCCAAGGGCGTGCTGGCGCAGGCCGGGGTGCGCCTGGTCGACGAGTACCCGGTCCGCGACGGCCGCGGCATCCTGCTCGCCGAGCTCGACCTCGCCGACCCCGAGCGCCGCGTCGGGATCGAGTGCCAGAGCTGGCAGTGGCACGCCACACCGACGGCGCAGCACCGCGACGCCCGCCGCCGCGGCACGCTGCGCCAGCTCGGCTGGGAGATCGTCGACGTCTGGTGGAGCGACCTCCGCCACCCCGACCGCGTGATCAGCGAGCTGACGTACCTGCTGCGGTCCCGGACCCCGAACCGTCAGCCTGATCCGGCCCGATCGGGCCGGAACTGACGGACAGGACGGGGGCGAGCATCTCGTCGGCGGCCGACCACGGGTCGCGGTCGCGGGCGAGGACGTCGTCGGTCAGCTCGTCCCAGCGGTCGCCGGTGCAGATCTCGCGGGCCCGTTGCTCGAGGCGGCGAGTGACGATCTCGCGCAGCTCCTCACCGAGCCGGTAGCGCCGCCGCTGCTCGAGCACGCCCGAGCCGGCGATGTGGTCGCGGTGGGCGTTGATCGCGGCCCACAGCTCGGCGACCCCGCTGCCGTCGGTGCCGACCGTGGCGATGATCGGGACGTCCCAGCCGGCGCTCGCCGGCGCCGCCGTCTCGGCCGCCAGCTCGAGCATCTGGCGCAGGTCGCGGCGCGTGTCGTCGACCCCGGGGCGGTCGGCCTTGTTGATCGCGAACACGTCGGCGACCTCCATCAGGCCGGCCTTGGCGGCCTGCACGCTGTCACCCCAGCCGGGGTTGACGACGACCACCGTCGTGTCGGCCTTGCCGGCGACCTCGACCTCGACCTGCCCGACGCCGACGGTCTCGACGATGATCCAACGGTGACCGAGGGCGTCGAGGAGGCGGATGGCCTCCGGCGTCGCCAGGGACAGGCCGCCGAGGTGGCCGCGCGTCGCCATCGAGCGGATGAACACCCCGTCGTCGGTGGCGTGGTCCTGCATGCGGACCCGGTCACCGAGGATCGCCCCACCCGTGAACGGCGAGGACGGGTCGACGGCGAGCACCGCGACCTCCTCGCCGAGGCCGCGGAGGTGCTTGATCAGCGCGGACGTGAGCGTGCTCTTGCCGGCGCCCGGTGCCCCGGTCAGGCCGATCGTGTAGGCGTGGCCGGCCTGCGGGGCGGCGAGACGGCCGACCTCGCGGGCGGGCTCACCGCCGCGCTCGATCAGCGACAGCAACCGGGCCTTGGCGCTGCGGTCACCGTCGACCGCGGCGGCGAAGAGCTCCGCGGGAGCTCGGCCGCTCACCGTGCTGATCGTTCGCGGCTCGGGGACTCGCCGCTCACACCGACGTCGGCGAGCTCGGCGATGTCGACGACCTGGGTGACGCCGTCGACGCGGTCGCGCATGATCCGCTCGATGCCGGCCTTCAGCGTCTGGGTCGACGCCGGGCAGCCGACGCACGCGCCGGTCAGCTCGACGGTGACGACGCCGGTGCTCTCGTCGACGTCGTGCAGCACGATGTCGCCGCCGTCGGCGTGCAGGGCCGGACGGATCACCTCGATCGTCTTCTCGACCTGGTCTCGCATCAAGGGGAGCTCCGAGCTGGGATCACGCGCCGTCATTCAAGCAGGCCGCGTCGGTACGTTGCACGTGTGGTCAACGCCGTGGCGACGTCAGGCATTCCGGCCGCCCTGCTCGCCCACCAGGGTGGGTGGGACGAGATCCTGCTGGTCGCCGGCCCGATCGCCGTCGTCGCCGGCCTGCTGTGGCTGGCCCGCCGCCGCGTGACCAGGGCCGAGGGGAACGGCGAGCCGGTCGACCGGCCCAGCTGATCGGTGCATCCGAGTGTTTCGTGCGGGGAAGCCCCGCACGAAACACTCGGATGCAGGAAACACTCGGATGGTCAGATCCGCCGGATGTCGGCGCCGACGGCGGCGAGGCGGCCGACGAGGTCGTCGTAGCCGCGGTCGATGTGGCCGACCCCCGAGATGACGGTCTCCCCCTCGGCGGCGAGGCCGGCGACGACCATCGCCGCCCCGGCGCGGATGTCGTGGGCCTTGACCGGGGCGCCGCGACAGCCGGGGGACGCCGCGCACGACGGCGTGATGGCCGTTGGTGCGGATGTCGGCACCGAGGCGGATCAGCTCCTCGACGTAGCGGAAGCGGCCGGGGTACAGGTTCTCGGTCACGATGCCGACGTCGTCGGCGACGCTGAGCATCGTGATGACGAGCGGCTTGTAGTCGGTGGCGATGCCCGGGTAGGGCAGCGTCTGCACGTCGATCGAGCGCAGCCGGCCCTCGGACGCGACCTTCAGCGTGCGGTCCGACGCCGTCAGCTCGAGGCCCATGTCGGCGAAGCGGGCGAGCAGGTTCTGCATGTGCTCGGCCCGGGCGTCGCGGATGGTCAGCTCGCCGCCGGCGACGGCCACCGCGGCCAGGTACGTGGCGGCCTGGATGCGGTCGGGCACCGTGCAGTGGTCGGCCGGCCGCAGCGCGTCGCGCTCGACGCCGCGCACGACCATCGTCGACGTGCCGATGCCGGAGATGTCGGCGCCCATCGCCACGAGCATCTGGCAGAGGTCGACGACCTCCGGTTCGCGCGCCGCGTTCTCGATCGTCGTCTCCCCGTCGGCGAGCACGGCGGCCGTCACGATGTTCTCGGTCGCGCCGACGCTGGGGAACGGGAACGTGACGTGGGCACCGTGCAGGCGGTCGGCGGTCGCCTCGACCTCCCCGTGGCTGAACTTGAACGTCGCCCCCATCGCCTCGAGCCCGGCGATGTGCATGTCGATCGGGCGGGCCCCGAAGTCGTCGCCGCCCGGCATCGACAGGCGCACCCGGCCGAAGCGGGCGAGCAGCGGGCCGAGCACGTTGATCGACGCCCGGATGCGCTCGACGAGCTCGTAGGGCGCGACGGGCACGAGGTCGCCGGGGTTGGACAGCCGCAGCACGCCCGGCACCGGCGACCACGACTGCACGCCGATCGCCTCCAGCAGATCTCCGAGGATCCGCACGTCGGCGATCGCCGGCACGTTCGTCAGCTCGTACTCGCCGTCGGCGAGGATCGTCGCCGCCATCAGCTTGAGCACGGCGTTCTTGGCACCGGGCACGTCGATCGTGCCGTGCAGCTCCCCCAACCGCCGCACCAGGATCTGGCCTCCGGGTCCCGGGTCGGTCGGCATGCCGGCACCGCTGAGACCACTCACGACCGCCCAGTATGCTCCCGTGGTGCTGGCAGGCGGTCACATGGTCGACCGCCGGCAGGCGCCCCGCGGCCGTCGCCGCACCGTCACCCGGACGTGGCCCGCCGACCCGGCCACCCTCGCCCGTCTCGACCGCCCCCGTGACGACCTCGTCTTCGAAGAGCGCACCGGCGACGGCACGTTCGTCCAGCGCACCGGCCCGTTCACCGCCTACCAGCGGACGCTGACGCCCGACCCGGCCGGCGGGCTCGTCCACGAGACGACGACGTACCGCTTCGTCATCCCGTGGTTCGCCTGGCTCTTCGCGCTCCCGGTGCGCTGGTCCCTCGCCCGCCGCGGCGCGGTGCCCACGAAGCCACACCCCGAGCACGCCACCGCGACACCGTGGTGGGCACCGCCCGACCGGCTCGACCCGCGCACGCTCGTCGTGCTCGGGCTGCTCGCCGCGGCCTCGATGTCGTCGGCGTTCGTCAACACGCTGTTCACCCAGACGGTCAACTTCGCGGCCGACGACTTCGGGGTCGGGGACACCGGCGTCGGCATCGCCGGCTCGGTCGTGCGGGCCGGCATCATCCTCGTGCTCCCGGTGGCCGTCCTCGCCGACCGCATCGGGCGCCGCCGCGTGGTGATGGCGATGGCGATCGCCGCGCCGCTCGTCTCCGCCGCCGGCGCCCTCGCCCCGACGTTCCCGGCCCTCGTCGCCACCCAGGCCATCGGGCGACCGCTCGGCCTCGCCCTCGACTTCCTCGTCGCCGTCGTGGCGACCGAGGAGATGCCGCGCAGCAGCCGGGCGTACGCGGTGAGCATCCTGGCGATGGCGAGCGGGCTCGGCGCCGGCCTCGCCGTGATGGCGTTGCCGCTCGCCGACATCTCCGCCGGGTCGTGGCGCCTGGTGTACGTCGTGTCCCTCGTCTGGCTCGTCGCCGCCGTCGACATCGCCCGCCGCCTGCCCGAGACGAAGCGCTTCGTGCGGCCCCACGTCGTCGCGCCGCGCCTCGACCGGCGCCGCTTCGCCGTCATCGCCGTCGTCGCCCTGCTCACCAACCTGTTCGTCGCCCCGGCCAGCCTCTTCCAGAACGGCTACCTCGAGGACGTCCGCGGCTTCTCGGCGACGACGATCGCCATCTTCACGATCGCCACCGCGACGCCGGCCGGCATCGGCCTCATCCTCGGCGGTCGGGTCGCCGACGTGCGCGGCCGCAAGATCCTCATCGCCACGGTGCTGCCGGCCGCCACCGCCCTCGGCGTCCTCTCCTTCACCGTCGGCGGCCCGGTCATGTGGGGTGCGACGTTCCTCGCCGGGACGCTCGGCGGCGTCACGTACCCCGCCCTCGCGGTCTACCGCACCGAGCTCTTCCCGACCGGCAACCGGGGTCGGGCCGCCGGCCTGCTCACGGCGACGGCCCTGCTCGGCGGCATCGGTGGTCTCCTCGTCATGGGCACGCTGCTCGATCGCGACTGGTCCCACGGGAGCGTGATGGCGTTGCTGGCCAGCGCCCAGATCGTGGTCGTGATCGTCGTCCTGCGTTGGTACCCGGAGACCGCCCACCAGGAGCTGGAGACGCTCAACCCCGTGGACGCCGCCGCCCCCGCCCGCGGCGCCTGACCGCGTCAGGGTTCAGCGGCGGTTACCGGGGGGTAGGAGGACGGATCGGCGCCAACGGCGGCGCCGAGAACAAGGAGACCCGCATCATGGGCTACGGAATCGGTGGCGTCCTCATCCTCATCCTCGTCATCCTGGCGATCATCTACTTCGCCAAGCGGGTCTGATCCCCGACCTCGGGCGGACCCAACGGCCCCGGGACCAACGGTCCCGGGGCCGTTGCGCGCCCGGCCGCCCACCCCTCCGGATTGTCCGGACCGGCGGGCCGGCAGGTAGATTCCGTGCCGCCACGGCGGCTCGATGCTGCCGTGCGCCCCGGGGCCCGGATCCCGGGTCCCGACGTCAGCGCGGCAGCGACGCCGCGCCCGGAGCCTGGAGACAACGTGGATCTATCTCTGCTCGGAGCCGAAGGCGGCTGGCAGGACTTCACCCTCAAAGGTGGTGAGTGGACCGTCCTGTTGCTGTCGGCGGCAGCCGCCCTGCTCGCCATCGGCGTCGGCTTCTACCTGATGCGGTCGGTCCTGGCCGCCGACCAGGGCACGCCGAAGATGAGGGAGATCGCCCTCGCGATCCAGGAGGGCGCCTGGGCCTACCTGAAGCGGCAGTTCCGCACGATCGCGGTCATCCTGATCCCGGTCGCGGCGATCGTCTTCTTCACGTCGACCGAGATCCTCAAGCCCGACGACAGCACGGCGCTCACGTTCGGCCTGTCCGGGTTCTGGCGCACCGCCGCCTTCCTCCTCGGCTGCCTGGCGTCCGGCCTCACCGGCTACATCGGCATGACGCTGGCGACCCGCGGCAACGTCCGCACGGCGGCCGCGGCGCTGACGAACAGCATGCCCCGGGCGCTCACCGTGGCGTTCCGCACGGGCGGCGTCGCCGGCATGTTCACCGTCGGCCTCGGCCTGCTCGGTGCGACGCTCATCATCGCGATCTTCCAGAACACGAGCTCGGCGATCCTCGTCGGCTTCGGCTTCGGCGGCTCCCTGCTCGCCCTGTTCCTGCGCGTCGGCGGCGGCATCTTCACCAAGGCCGCCGACGTCGGCGCCGACCTCGTCGGCAAGGTCGAGGCCGGCATCCCCGAGGACGACCCGCGCAACCCGGCCACCATCGCTGACAACGTCGGCGACAACGTCGGCGACTGCGCCGGCATGGCAGCCGACCTGTTCGAGAGCTACGAGGTCACGCTCGTCGCGTCGATCATCCTCGGCGTCGCGGCATTCAACTCCGTCGGGATGAACCCGGCCCTCGGCCTGATGTTCCCGCTCGCCGCCCGCGCCATCGGCGTCGTCGCCTCGATCGCCGGCGTCTTCGCCGTGAAGGCCAAGGAGGGCGAGACGAACGCCCTCAAGCCGATCAACCGGGGCTTCCTCGTCGCCGGGACGCTCACCCTGATCGGCACGCTCCTGCTGGCGCTCCTGTACGTCGGCAACGAGGGGATCGAGAACGGCGAGACCGTGAACACCTGGGCCGGCTGGAAGTGCTTCGGCGCCGTGGCCATCGGCCTGGTCCTCGCCCAGGCGATCAGCCGGCTCACCGAGTTCTACACCGGCACCGAGCACAGCGCGGTCAGGGAGATCGCCGAGTCCGCCGAGACCGGCCCGGCCACCGTCGTGCTGTCGGGCACCTCGAGCGGCCTCGAGAGCTCGGTGTACGCCGTGATCGCGATCGCCATCGCCATCGCCGTGTCGCTCGCCCTGGGCGGCGGCAACCTGACGTTCTCGCTCTACCTCATCGCCCTCACCGGCATGGGCATGCTGGCGACGACGGGCGTCATCGTCTCCGAGGACACGTTCGGCCCGGTGTCCGACAACGCGGCGGGCATCGCCGAGATGTCGGGCGAGTTCCACGGCGAGCCGGAGCGGATCATGGTCAGCCTCGACGCCGTCGGCAACACGACGAAGGCCGTCACCAAGGGCTTCGCCATCGGCTCCGCCGTCATCGCGGCCGTCGCCATCTTCGCCAGCTTCATCGAGACGGCCGGCGCCGAGCTCGGCCTGGAGGCCGAGAACCTCAAGGACGGCGTCCTGCGCCTCCCCGAGCTCGGCATCAACGTCGCCGAGCCGAAGATCTTCATCGGGCTGCTGATCGGCGGCTCCGTGCCGTTCCTGTTCTCGGCCCTGGCGATCCGCGCCGTCGGCCGCACCGCCGGCGTCGTCGTCCAGGAGGTCCGCAGCCAGTTCGCCGACGGCGGCATCATGGCCGGCACGAAGAAGCCGGACTACGGCCCCGTCATCGACATCTGCACGGCCGCCTCGCTGCGCGAGCTCACCACGCCGGCCCTGCTCGCCGTCCTCACGCCGATCGTCATCGGCTTCGGCATCGGCTGGCAGGCGCTCGGCGGCTTCCTCGCCGCGGTGATCCTCGTCGGCCAGCTGCTGGCGAACTACCTGAGCAACGCCGGCGGCGCGTGGGACAACGCCAAGAAGTACATCGAGGACGGCCACCACGGCGGCAAGGGCTCGGACGCCCACAAGGCGGCCGTCATCGGTGACACCGTCGGTGACCCGTTCAAGGACACCGCCGGGCCGGCCCTGAACCCGCTCATCAAGGTGATGAACCTGGTCTCGCTGCTCATGCTCCCGGCGATCATCACGCTGGAGGTCGACGACAGCGCGCTCCGCTTCGTCATCGCCGGCGTGTCGGCGGTCGTGCTGATCGGCGCCGTGATCTGGTCGTCGCGCAAGACCGAGAGCATGATGACCGGCAGCCCGCAGCGGGCCGCGGCGCCCGTCGCCGGGAGCTGATGCTCTCCGGGCTCTCCGACTGGGTCGTCGATGTCATCGACCGGCTCGGCTACGTCGGCGTCGCGCTGCTCGTCGCGCTGGAGAACCTCTTCCCGCCGATCCCGTCGGAGATCGTCCTGCCGTTCGCCGGCTTCGTGGCCCGCGACGGCGGGGCGACCCTCCCGGGGATGATCATCGCCGCGACGATCGGCTCGATCGCCGGGGCGTGGGCGCTGTACGGCATCGCCGCGTGGATCGGGCCGGAGCGGCTCGAGCACTTCCTCGTGCGCTACGGCAAGTGGCTGCGGCTCACGCCCGACGACGTCGCCAAGGCCGAGCGCTGGTTCGACCGGCGGGCGGTCACCGCCGTCCTCGTCGGCCGGTGCGTCCCGCTCATCCGCTCCCTGGTGTCGATCCCGGCCGGGTTCCGGCGGATGAACTTCGGCGTGTTCACGCTCTACACGGCGATCGGCTCGCTGATCTGGAACACCGCGCTCGATCGGCGCCGGCTACGTCCTGCGCGACAACTGGCAGGACGTCGAGCCGGTGCTCAACATCGTGCAGTACGTCGTGATCGCCCTCATCGTGGCGGCGATCGTCTGGCTCCTGTGGACCCGGGTGTTCTCGCCCCAGGCCAAGGCGGCCCGCTCCTCCTCCGTGGACTGAGCGCCGCCCGAACGGGCGCGAGCCGACGCGTGCCGCCGGCGTGCCGCTCCGAGCGCTTCAGCGTGCTGTGCGGCGCGGTGCGGCGTCGTTCGATGTGAGCGCCTCGGCCACGATGGCGGCCGCACGGCGGCCGGCGACCTGCAGCGGCGCCGAGGACCGGGTGGTGCGACAGAGCAGGAAGGCACCCTCGATGAGGCAGAACATCTCGATCGCGGTCGCGTCGGCTGCGGTGCGGCCGGCGCCGTGGTGGACGAGGTGGGCGCTCGAGCGCGGCCGTCCACGACCGGAACGCCGCGGCGGCGGCACGGCGCAGCTCCTCGTGGGTGTCGGCGACCTCGCCCGCCATGGTGGCGATCGGGCAGGCGTCGGCGAACCCCGTCGACTCGAGCAGCATGACGCCATCGGCGAAGAACTCCCGGGTTGCGACGACCGGCTCGACGTCGTCGCGGAAGTACGTCTCGACGAGCGCGAGGTAGGCGGCGCCGCCCTCGTCGACGACGGCGCGCCCGAGCTCGGCCTTGCCGCCGGGGAAGAAGTGGTAGAGGGACCCGTAGGGCGCGTCGGCGGCGGAGAGGATCGACTTGATGCCGGTTGCGGCATAGCCCTGCCGGCGGAACAGCTCGGCGGCGGCCGTCACCAGGCGTTGCCGGGTGGGCACCGATCGATCGCTGGACATGACGCCACCTTACTGAATAGATTGATCGATCTAGAGGAAGGTGCCGACCATGTACAAGGCCACCGTGCGATGGATGATCCGCCGCAACATCGCCGCACTGAACGCCGGGGACCACGGCCCGGCTCTGGCGATGTTCGCCGACGACCTGCAGTTCTCGTTCCCCGGCGACAACTCGTGGGCGACCGAGTTCCGGCCTCTCGAGCGCGGCCGACGCAGCCACGTCACGCATCGCGGTCGCGCCGAGATGGAGCGGTTCCTGCAACGCTTCGTCGAGGCCGGCATCCAGATGGAGGTGGAGGACATCCTCGTCAACGGCCCGCCGTGGAAGATGCGCGCCGCCGTGCGCTGCCATGTCTGGTCACCCGGGCGCGACGGCGACCGGTACACGAACCGGGCCGTCCTCTACGTCACCTCGTCATGGGGCCGGCTGCGCACGCAGGAGGACTACGAGGACACCGAACGATCCGCCATCTTCGACCGCGCGCTCGCCGACGCGACCGAGGCCGCCCGATCGTGACGCTGCCGCCATCGGCACGGCAGATCGCGACCGGACCCGCCGGGCGGTCGACCGGCACCGCGCCGACACGGTGGAACACGACGTGCCGCGCGACGGACTCGGTCATCATGTCGGCGGAGGAAGGGAGCAGGGTGTGCCGGAGGGGTTCGAGGGTGACCTGAGTGGCGCGGTGTTCTGGGGAGCCGACCTGCGCGGCGCACGGTTCCGCGACGTCGACCTCACGGAGGTCACGGTCTCCCACGCCTGGCTCGTCGACGTCGAGATCGACGCGTTCATCGACAGGGTCGTGGTCAACGGGGTCGACGTGACGGCGTACGTCAACGAGCACGACCGCTGGTACCCCTTGCGGACCGTGCTGGGCGCCGCCGACCTCGCGCCGATGCGCGCCGGGTGGACGGCGTTGCGCGAGGCGTGGGCGGCGACCGTCGCCCGGGCACGACGACTCCCCGACGGGGACCTGCACGTGTCCGTCAACGGTGAGTGGTCCTTCGTCGACACGCTCCGGCACCTCGTGTTCGCGATGGACAAGTGGTTCTCGGGGCCGGTCCTCGGCCGACGGATCGATCCGATGGCGTTGCCCAACAGCGGCTCGACGGACTTCCCCTGGCCGGGCCTCGATCACGAGGCGGCGCCGTCCCTGGCGGAGGTCCTCGCCGCACGCGACGAGCAGGCCACGCGGTTCGCCGACCACCTCGCCGCCATGCCGCGACGACGATCTCACGCGAACCGTCGACGTGCTCGAGAACGGTCCCCACGTCGTCCGCGACTGCATCGCGACCGTGCTGGAGGAGGAGTTCTGGCACCACCGGTACGCCGACCGCGACCTCGCCGAGCTCGAAGCCGGCAGGTGAGAGGGGCGCGTGCAGCGCCAGATCCCGCTGCCCTCCGACCTACGCTCGGCCGATGCCGTCGGACCAGCGGGGCGCCGTGCAGGCCGAGTCGTCACGGGTGCGGGGCCTCGTCATCGAGGCAGTCGAGGCCGCCGCCACGTTGATCGGCGGCGACGAGGTGGCGGCGCGCTGGGACGAGCCGAGCGCGCTGGCCGGCATGACGGTCGGGGCTCTCGCCGCCCACCTCGTGCGGGCTGCGGGCGCCACGCTCGCCTACCTCGACCGCACCGACCCGACGACGCGCCCCGACGGCGCCCTGCTGACTCCGGTGACGTACTTCCACGCCGCCATCGACTCCCCGATCCACGAGCGCATCAAGGAGGTGTCGGCGTCGGAGGCCGCGGCGGGACCTGCCGAGCTGGCCGCCCACTGCGCGCGGGTCGCCGCGTCGATGCGCGTGCGGTTCGACGCCGAGCCGCAGGACCGGCTCGTCGCCGCGCTCGGCGGTCGCATGCTCTTGCTCGACGACTTCTGCCGCACCCGGCTGATCGAGGTGCTGTTCCACCTCGACGACCTCGCCGCCAGCATCGGCGTGCCGTGCCCGGAGACGAGCGTCGAGGGCCGCACGATCGTCATCGACATCCTCGTCGGCATCGCCCGCACGCAGCGCGGCGACTGGGAGGTGCTGCGGGCGCTGGCGCGCGAGGAGCGCCGCACCGCCGACGTGTTCCCGGTCTTCTAGCCTCGGGTCCGCTCGAGAGGCACCCGATCCCGGCGCGCGTCACGGGGTCGTGGCGCCTGGCTGTTGGGGCTGGCTGCCTCAGGTGGCGCGGCGGCTCAGGTGGCGCGGCGGGCCGGCTCGCCCGCCGGCCGCTTCGGGACCGAGTGCTCCCAGTCGGCGAGGATGGCGCGCAGTGCGGCGACCAGGGCGACGGGCTGGTCGAGCGGCACGTGGTGGTAGGCGGCGGGGATCTCGACGATCGGCGAGCTGCGACCGAGCAGCTCGTCCATGTAGTCCTGCACGTCGGCCGTGACGAGGTCGCTGTGCTGGCCCTTGAAGACGGCGATGCGGCAGCGGATGTCGGCGAGGTAGTCGTCGATCCCCTGGCGGTCGCGCTGGAACACCTTCTGGTCGAACTTCCAGGTCCACCCGTCGTCGACCTCACGCAGCGACCGGCGGGCGATGAAGTCGACGACGAAGTCGTTGTCGCAGGGCTGGGGTGGCGCCAGGTGGAAGTGCGCGACGGCGGTCTCGAGGTCGGCGTACACCTTGGGGTTGCGGAACATGCGACCGCGCTCGCCCTCCTCCGACTCCGGGTCGGGGCGGCGCACCGGGGAGTCGACGACGACCACCCCGGCGAGCCGCTCACCGTGCAGGCTGCCGGCGGCGATCGCGACGAGGCCGCCCATCGAGTGCCCGACGAGCACGGGCGGGGCCGTCATGCCGCTGTCCTCGGCGGCGGCGATCACCTCGTCGGCCCACGTCTCGACGGCGTAGACCGGCCGCCGCCCGCTGTCGCCGTGCCCGGCGAGGTCGACGGCGATGACGTGGTGGTGGGGCAGCAGCAACGGGGCGATGAAGCTCCACCAGTGGGCGTGGGCGGCACCACCGTGGACGAGCACGAGGCCCGGCCGCTCGACGTCGCCCCACCGCAGGTAGTTGATGTCGCACCCCTTCACCCGGACGGCGCGCTCCTCCGGCACGTTGGCGATGGCGTCGTTGAACCACGCCGGCGCGGCTGGGGTGTCCATGGACGCCGGATGGTACCGCCGGGCCCCCGCCGGGCGCCCGATCCCGTGCGTCGGCAGCTCAGACGAGGATCGAGCGGTCCTGGGCGCCGAGGTCGACCCTGGCGTTGTGCTCGGCCGACATGCCGTTGACGGACACGTGCCCGTGCAAGGCGCGGGCATCGCGGCGGCAGCGACCGAGCACGTGGCCTCGCGGCAACGATGCCGTCCCCGTGATCTCGCAGGCCAGCTCGACGGCGCGCACGGCATGACGGTCCGCGGTGAGTGTCGCGCGGTGCAGGCGGACCCGCGTCTCCGCGGTCAGCTCCTGGAGCACCGCGGCCTCTGCCCACATCGCCTCGAGCTCGCGCTCGACGGTCGCGACTCCCGCCTGCCAGAGACCCTCCGCCTCGACGAGCGAGCGCTGCACGGCCGCGTTGTCGGCGAGCCGCACGAAGTCGGGCGGCGGCGCCTTGGCGACGACGATGGCACGCGCCTCGTCGAGGGCCCGCCGGGCGTTGCCGAGCTGGACAGCGGCCACGGCGACGGCGATCGGCCAGTTGCCGTTGCCGACGAGGCAGCGGTGGGCGCCGCGATCGTTCTCGGTCGGTGCCTTCGGGTCGAACGTCCAGGCCGTCCGGATCTCCTGCTCCTCGACGACGGTCGTGTGGCTGCCCGTCCCGCGCAGCCCGTCCGGGTCCCAGTCCTCGACGATGACGGCCCGCGCCGCGGGCACCCAGCCCCAACGCACGAGCGGCCGACCGTCCGCGCCGCCGTCGACGAGGGCGAGGCCGCCGATCCACGTCGCTCCCTGGCACCCGGTGTTGAACGCCCAGCGCCCGCTGAACCGGCTGCGGTCACCGTCGACGACGAGCCGGCCGAAGCCGGCGACGGTCGATGCCGATGCCGCTCGCGGGTCGGCCAGCACCTCCGCCGCCCAGGCCGGGTCCCCGCCGGCCGCGATCCAGCCGAGCTCGGCCGCGCCCTGGGTCACCACCCACGCCAGCGAGGCCTCGTGGCGGGCCAGCGCCATGCCGGTGCGGAACCACGCCACGGGTGGGTGGCCGGCACCACCGAGGGCCGGCGCGACGAGCTGCCGGAACAGCCCGGCGTCGAGGGCCGCCGCGTACAGATCGGCAGGGAGCCGGCAGCCCGCGTCGAGCTCAGCCGTGCGGGCGTCGGCCGCCGCGCCGAGCTCCTCGATGGTCATCGTCTCGGTCATCGTCATGGTGGGCCAGCATGGAGACCGTCGGGGGTCGCAGATAGTGCCGATTCGTGACCGTCGCCCGACGCGCGGTCGACTACTTCGTACCGCGGCGAGCACGGCGACGCGGCAGGTCGTCGAGCCAGTGGCGCACGACGTCGACGACCTCGCGGTCCTTGCCCTTGAGGTCGTGGCGGCCGCCCGCGACGAAGTGGTGCGTGACGGGGCCGGCGATCGTCGCCGTCCAGTGCTGCAGCTCGTCCGGTGTCCCGAACGGGTCGGCGGTCCCGTGCACGAAGAGGCACGGCACGGCGATCGCGGGGAGGTGCTCGACGCGCAGGTTCGCCGGCTTGCCCGGCGGGTGCAGCGGATAGCTGATCAGGACGACCCCCACGAGCTTCGGCGGCGGGGCCTCGCCGTCGGCGGCGCCGGCGACCATCGAGCAGATCCGCCCACCCATCGACCGCCCGCCGACGACGACGCGGTCGTCGTCGATCGCGGCCAGCTCGGCCCGCACCGCGGCGAGCAGCTTCGGGGGGCGGTCCGGAGCGCGCCGCCCCTCCTTCCGGTAGTCGAAGTCCGCTCGCACGGTCGTCCACGCCGGGCGCAGGCCCGTGTCGAGGGCGACCAGCGTGGACTGGTCGCGGCTCGCCCCGGCGCCTGGGAACAGGAGGAGGTGGCTCACTGCGGTCAGGTCGCGGCAGCCGCGTCGGTGAGGATCTTGCGCGCCTCGGCGAGCTCGAACACGGCCGTCGACACGACCGCCTGGTCCCCACCGTGGTCGGGGTGCACGCTGCGCATCTTCGACCGGAACTGGGCGGTCACCTCCTTCTTGGAGGGCGTCGCGCTCCCGGGTGGGAACCCGAGCACGTCCATCGCCCACGCGCGGGGGTCGGCGAGGGTCGACAGGGCCGTCGAGTTGGTCCCGGCGAGGTGCGCGATGAGGGCCGGGCCGACCACGCCACGCCAGCGCATCGCCTTGTGGAGGACCGGCGCGATCACGTGGCGGCTCTGCGGGTCGAGGCGCTCGACGGCGTAGATCGCACCCAGCACCTGGGCCATCGGGGACCCCGTCGTGTGGAAGTCGAACGTGATCTCCTCCCCGTCGCCGACGAGGCGGTGGGTCGACAGGGCCAGGCCGTGGCGGTCCACCTGGAATCGGTGGCGCAGCCGCGGTTGCACGACGCGCACGTCCCGGTCGACCTGGTCGATCAGGCGGTGCACATCGGGCACCAGCTCGTCGGGGATCTCGGCGATGTGACCGGCGAGCACCGCCCCGAGCAACAGCCCCCCGAAGCCGGGCGCCGGGTCGACCGGGAGCACGAGGTTGCCGAGCGAGACGCGGCGGGTCGGCGCCAGCGGGCGCGTGTGCCACACCTCGAGCTCGGCGAGCAACATCCCTGAGACGGTACCGCTCGGCACCGCGTGACACCTGGCGATTGGAACTGGTCGCGAGATGTCCACTTCTCGCGCGGACGATGCTGTCGACAGCCACCGTCACCCGCACCGAGGAGCCGCAGATGCCCGGACAGGTCCCCGCCCTCACCGATGAGCGCGAGCTGCTGCTCGCCTACATCGACCAGCAGCGCGACGGCATCCGCTACGCCGCGTTCGGCTTGACCGACGAGCAGGCGCGCCTGACGCCCACGGCCGGCACGCTGAGCGTCGGCGGCCTGGTCACCCACGTCACGGCGATGGAGCGGAGTTGGGTCGACATGATCGTCGGGCGGGAGTCGTCGGTCGGCGGCGAGGCGGGGTACGAGGACGGCTTCCGGCTGGCCCCCGACCGGAGGCTGGCCGATGCCCTCGCCGCCCTCGACGAGGCCGCTGCCGAGACCGCCGCGGTGGTGCGCGGGTGCTCGCTGGACGACGCGGTGCCGGTCCCGAAGGGCGTCCCGTGGTACCCCGACGACGTCGAGTCGTGGTCCGTGCGCTGGATCCTGCTGCACCTCGTCGAGGAGATCGGGCGCCACGCCGGCCACGCCGACATCGTGCGGGAGTCGATCGACGGGGCGACGATGTACGCCCTGATGGCGGCCGCCGAGGGCTGGCCGGCGACCGACTGGCTGCAACCATGGACGCCATCCGCCACCTGATTGCGGCGCCGGCTCCCCATTCACAGTCCGATCTGTTGCGCGTGGCGCAACACACCGAGCTGTGAACGCGACCTCAGTCGAGCAGCACCTCGCGGGTCGGGGCGTCGGCCCGGTTCAGGAGCGACATGGTGCACGGCTGCGTGGTGCCCACGAGGCGCATGCCCTCGCGGTCACCCCACTGGTAGTCCTGCATCGGCGGGGTGCGGATGACGGGGTACATCAGCTGGGCGGCATCGTCGACATGACCGAGCCCGAGCAGGTGACCGATCTCGTGGAGCAGGGTGCTGCGCAGGATCGCGGGGGCGAGCGCGGTGTCGATGTACGCCGAGCCGCTGACCATCTCGAGCGACGACGCGAAGCGCCCGCCGCCCTGACCGAGGGTCCCGGGCCCGAAGTCGCGCAGCCCGATCACCGCCTCGGACCCCGGGAGCAACTGGGCCGTGCCGTCACCGACGAGCTCGAACGTGTGGCCCGACGTGGCGCTCGCCGTCGCCACCGCCTCCGCGATGGCGGCCCGCTCGTCCGCGGTCGGCACCACGGTCACGTCGACCTGGTAGCGGATCGGATCGGCGCACGGGTTCCAGCGGGTGTACTGGCCGGCCGCGTTGGACGAGAGGAACGACCAGGCCGCCGGGGTCGGGGCGGGCGGCGGCGCCACCGGCTGCTCGGTGGGAGTCGGCGCCGGCGGTGCGGTCGGCGGCGGCTCGGCCTCGACCGGCGGCGGGGCCGGCGCCGGGGCGGGCTCCGGGGCGCACTGCGTGGGCGCGCACTGCGAGATCATGAGCGGACCCGCGACCAGGGTCCAGAGTCGACGGCGCATGGCGACCTCCCTCAGGCCTCGACGACGTCAGTCTGCCCCATCGCGCGCCGTCGGGCCGACCGGGGCCCGCGAGGCTCAGGCGACGTACTGGCGCACGAGCGTGCGCAGCGCCTGGGCGGCGCCGATGATGTCGCTCGACGACGTCGCCTCGTCGTCGACGAGGGCGGCGAGCTGGCGCGCCGCGTCGACGGTCTTCGCCCACGTCGCGACGGCGATGCCGTAGGGCGGGTTCACCGGGTCGAGCCGATCGACCATCGCCCGCAGGTCGTCGCGCCCGGCGTGGTCGTCGGCGTCGCGCGCCAGGCGGTCCGAGGAGGAGAACAGGACGTCCAGCGCGCCTTCCGGCGCCGCGGATGCGGCGGCCGAGGCGAGCACGAGCGTGCCCTGTTCGATGCCGTCGAGCAGCTCGTCGACGGTCTGCTCGGCATCGGTGGCGGCGATCAGCGTGGCGCCGTCCCAGCGGTGGGGTACCTCACCCTCGACGAGGGCCTGCTCGAGGGTCTGGCGGTCGGCGGGCGGCCACTCGTCGAGCCCGAACTCGACCCCGGCGTCGTCGTCGGCGAGACCGATGGCGAATGGACCGAGGAGGCCCTCCAACCGGTCGAAGAGCTCGTCGGTGTCGGCCTCGAGCTCCTCCGGCACGACGACCTCGGTCCCCTCCCAGACATGGGCGAGGTCGGCCTCGGCGAGCGCCTCGGCCAGCTCGGCCCGCTGGTCGACCGACCACCCGGACACGTCGTAGTGCACCTTCACGGTGTCGGGGTCGTTGGGGTTCCACTCCAGCACGAGCCGCGACGCTACTGCCGCCGACGGGCCGGCGGCCCTTCGCCGCCGCCGGGGTCGAACGGTACGCTGCGCCCATGCCGACGTCCTCCCGCCGACCCGACCGCAACCTGGCCATGGAGCTGGTCCGGGTGACCGAGTCGGCGGCGCTGGCGGCCTCCCGCTGGGTGGGGCGCGGCGACAAGAACGGGGCCGACGGGGCCGCCGTCGCGGCGATGCGTGCCGTCCTCAGCACGGTCACGATGGACGGCATCGTCGTCATCGGTGAAGGCGAGAAGGACCACGCACCGATGCTCTACAACGGGGAGAACGTGGGCGACGGCACGCCGCCGCTCGTCGACGTCGCGGTCGACCCGATCGACGGCACGACCCTGACCGCCCAGGGCCGCACGAACGCCCTGTCGGTCATCGCGGTGAGCGACCGCGAGTCGATGTTCGACCCGGACCCTCGTACTACATGGAGAAGATCGCGGTCGGCCCGGAGGCGGTCGGATCGATCGACATCACCGCGACGGCGTCGCAGAACCTGCGCTGGATCGCCAAGGCCAAGGGTGAGGACGTCCGCGACCTCACGGTGGTCATCCTCGACCGGCCGCGCCACGCGGAGCTCATCGGCGAGGTCCGTGCCAGCGGCGCCGGATCCGGCTGATCACCGACGGTGACGTCTACGGAGCGGTCGCCACCTGGTCGACGCAGTCCGGCGTCGACGCGCTGTTGGGCATGGGCGGGACCCCCGAGGGCGTCAGGCGGCGGCCGCCCTGAAGTGCATGGGCGGCGAGATCCAGGCTCGCCTTTCGCCCCAGGGCGACGCGGAGCGGGCGACGAACGAGGCGGCCGGCCTCGACCCGCGGCCGTGCTTCGACCGAGGACCTGATCAAGGGCGACAACTGCTTCTTCGCCGCGACCGGCCTCACCGACGGCCCGCTCCTCGTCGGCGTCCGCTTCGACGCCCGCGGGTGCCACGCAGAGCCTCGTGATGCGCACGCAGCGGCACCGTCCGGCGCATCGACGCCCACCACCAGCTGGCCAAGCTCCGGGTGTTCTCCGACGTGGATTACTCCTGAGTGGCTCGCTCGCTCGCGGGGCCGGGGCAAGGCCCGGCAGGGCTTTACGCTCGCTGCGGATGGGGGCCGCGCGGTCACGTGACTCCGTGTGAGCGGATACGCCCGATCGGGCCGGGACCGGATGACAGAACGGTCCAGGTGCGCTGGACGTGGCCGCTGGCGACGCGGCGCAGCCACGGGGGCGTGATCCCATGGCCCAGCCGGCGCTCTTGTAGAGGCGCCGGGGCGACGACCGCCCGCCCCTTGACGGTCGCCTCCAGGGCCGCCGTGGCGACCTCCGGGAGCGGCAGCCAGAGGACCTTGGGGAAGTCGGTCTGGTAGTGCCCCGTGTTGCTCACCGTCTGGACTCGGTGCGCACGAGGCCAGGGCACAGCGTCGTCACGACGACCCCGCGACCCTTGTCCTCCTCGTGCAGGCTCTCCCCCGGCTCGTCACGAAGGCCTTCGTCGCCGTGTACACGGCGAGGCGCGGCGCGGGCTGGAGCTGCGAACTCGACACGTTGAGCACCAAGCGTGCCGTGGCACCATCAGCCGAGCGCCGTGTGGTCAGCCGAGCCGAGCGCGTCGACGTCAGGGCGATCCGGCGCTCAGGCGGTCGACGTCGAGGTCGGCGAGCCCCGCTGGTGCCGAAGCCGGCGTTGTTGACGACCAGGTCGACCGGGTGATCGGGGTCCGAGACGCGCGCCGCCACGAGCTCCTGGCCGGCGCGACCACCGAGGTCGGCGGCGAGGACCTCCACTGTGCCGAGCTCGGCCGCGAGGGCTGCGAGGCGGTCGGCGCGTCGAGCCACGGCGACGACGGGCACGCCGCCGGCGGCGAGCTGACGGTCAACTCGGCGCCGATGCCGCTCGACCACCGTCACGAGCGCCGAACGGAACGGGAACGCGGCGGCCATCCGGCGACCGTACCGCTCCGCCCGATGGCGGCAGGCGGTGGCGCCGGCCGGGACCCTAGGAGTCGACGGGTCGGTCGTGATCGCTGGTGGCCCGTCGATCAGCTCCGCGCGATGTCGAGGTGCCCGGCGTGGCGGCAGTTCTCCGCGAGCATGTGGATCATCGCCCAGCGCAAGGTGACGGTGTCGCCGAACCACGCCGTGCCGGTGTCCTCCAGGGCCAGCTCGGCGACGGTCTCGTGGCGGCCGCCGCGCCGCCCGTAGACGCCAGCACGTCAGCCGTCGTCTCGTCGGGACCGACGCGCAGGTCGGCGTCGGGGTCGTCCTCGTCGAACGGCAAGGGCTCCGTCGGCCGCCCGAACGTCTCGCAGAACCAGCCGTACTCGACCGCGCCGAGGTGCTTGACGAGCCCGGCACGGACGTGCCGACGGGGTCACCGGTCGACGCAGCTGCTCGTCGTCGAGTCCCTGCACCTTCCACAGCACGACCTCGCGATGGCGTTCGATCGCCGCCAGCAGGCTCTCCTGCTCACCACCGGTGAACGGCACGACACGTACCACACGCCGACCATAGTACCGCCGGTGGGGGGCCGGCGCAGACACGCCGGTGCGCGCGGACACCGCGACGGAGCGAGGATGCTCCCGTGACCGCGCAGCACGTCGACGTCGACGCCTACATCGCGACGTTCCCACCGACGTCCAGGCCGTCCTCGCCAGCGCCCGCGCCGCGGTGCACGAGGCGGTGCCCGGGAGCGGCGAGACGATCAGCTACCAGATGCCGACCTTCACCCACGACGGCGCCGCGTTCCTGTACCTTGGCGCCTGGAAGCGGCACCTCGGCGTGTACCCCGTGCCCGTCTTCGATGGGCCGCTCGAGGCCGAGGTCGCGCCGTTCCGCTCCGGGCGCGACGCACTCCGGTTCCCTATCGCCGCGGCGTGCCGAGCGAGCTCATCGGGCGGATCGCCGCGGCGGCGCTGGCGCGCCGCGTCGCGGTGACCCGGCGGGCTGATCACGGCGCCGCCGGTCCGTCCGACCCGGCTCCTGACGGTCGTGCTGCGGCAGCGGCGTCGTGCGGCTCGCCGTCGCGTTCTGGCCGCCGTGCTCGAACGTGACCGCGACGTCCTGGAAGCCCTTGTGGCGCTGGGCCCGCGCCGCATCACCGTACGCCCGTACGTCCGCGGACGTCAGGTCGACGTCGTCCGTGAACGGCGTGAGCAGCGCCGCGGGTAGAGCCGCTTGCTGCGCACGACGTTGAGCTCGACGCCGAAGACGACGCCAAGGGCGACGAGGAACGTCCAACCGAACAGGCCGAGCACGAGGGCGAAGACGCCGTACGTCGGTGTCGAGTCCTTGACGACGCCGGCGGCGTACGCCGTTCGAACACCTGCATCAACTGCCAGACGACGGCCGACAGCACGGCGCCCGGCAGCACGTCGCGGATGCGCAACCGCGTGGCCGTGGCGATCCGGTAGACGGTCGCGAAGATCACGGAGTTGAGCAGGACGGCGCCGACGGTCGCCGGGATCGCCGCCTCGCTGCTGATCACCCCGTCCGTCGCCGAACGAGCCGGCGAGCACCGACACGTGGTCGTGGCCAGCACGGCGATGCCGCCCGTGGCGATGAGGAGCAAGCTGCGCAGGCGCGCCGTCACCGGGTTCGGCCGGTCGTTGCGCGGCACCGCCCAGGCGATGTTCATCGCGTTCTGCAGGGCCTGGCCGACACGAGCACGCCGTACAGGGCGACGAGCGCCCCGACGACTGAGGGCCACGCCGCTGCCGTCGAGACCACACGGATGCGCAGCTGCTCGCCGATCACCGGGAACTGGCTGATCGTGGAGTCGAGGATGCGCTCCTGGAGGTCGGGGTCGTCCCGCAGCACGAAGCCGAGCGCCGACGCCAGGAGGAGCAACAGCGGGAACAACGAGAGGAACCCGTAGTACGTGATGAGGGCGGCGAGGTAGACGCCCTGGTCGTCGAAGAACTTGTAGACGACGGCGATCGGGAAGCCGAGCACCGGATGGCGCCGCTGGAACCCGTCGACCGCCGTCGCGACACCTCCGCGCCCACTCTGGCACCCCCACCGACCCTGGGACCGACTCCGCAACATCCCCCATGTCCCCTGGCGAGCTGCGCCGGCACGACGTACGGTGGCGCCGTGGGCCTTCGGTCGCGATGCCTCGCGCCGGTCTGGACCGCGCCCGAGTGAGGAGGGCCCCGTCGCACGACCCTGTGACGTCGGTCTCCCCGGCCTTCCCGCTGTTGTGGAGCAGCGAGGTCATCGAAGGCACGCGCACGGCGATCGTCGCCGTCGAGGGCGAGCTCGACCGCAACACGGCGCCGGCGCTGCGGGACCACATCGAGTGGCTGCTCGCCGGCGACTGCCGACGCCTCGTCCTCGACATCGGCGCCGTCACGTTCGCCGACGTGGGCGGGTTCGACGTGCTGCGCGCCATCGGAGCCCGCGCCGAGGAGGCCGGCTGCGCCGTCGTGGTGGCGTCCGCGGGCGAACCGCTGCAGCGCCTGCTGGCGATGCTGGGCACGCCGGACGGTGTCACGCTCGAGCAGTGGTCACCCTGGCGCAGCTGCTGCTCGGCTTCGGCGGCGGCTTCCCTACGCGTCGACCGTCGGCGCGCACCGCTGAGCGCGGTGAGCCACGACGGATAGCTCGACGGCTCCCCCCGGTCGTCGAGGACGAGGCGCCAGGCCTCGAGCACCTCGTCGGCGGCGCCGCTCGGCGAGCGTGACAGGTCCAGGCAGGGGTCCACGAGACCTCGCCGGCGGCATCCACCGCGACGCGCGCGACCTCCAGGCCGTCGGTCCGCCACACGGCTTTCGACACCACGACCCAGCTCCCGTCGAGCAGCAGGCGGCGGTCCCGGAAGCGCTCCTTCGACCACCGTTCGGCGAAGCCGGCGACCCCGTGCGGGTGCACGAGCTCGACCCGGCCGATCCGTTCCTTGCGCTCGAGGAACGGGGATGCGCCGCGCCGCTTCACGGCATGGTGCGAACGCAACAGATCGACTCGTAGGCGTCGTGGCGCCACGCGGACGGCCGCTCGGCCGCAGCCGACGGGGTGCGTCGCCGGGCACGAACCAGCGGACCTCCGGCCGTGCCGACCGATCCACTGCCTCCGCTCCCTCCGCTCCCTCCCGTCCTTCGTCGCCACGCCACGCCACGCTGAACCCTGTACCCCGTCGGCGTCGCCGCTGCCCAATTTCCGGGCCCGCCGCCCACCGGCGAGCGGCCTGCCGGGCGACCTGCCAGGATCGGCGGCGTGCCCGGCCGTCGTGACAGCGCCGACGAGCGGCTGCGGCGTACCGCGCCAGCGCGACTTCTCGATCACGGCCGAGCCGGCCGGCACCGCACCACCCGCGGCGAACGGTTGGCGCTTTGTCGTGCAACGCCACCGGGCCAGCCGGCTGCACTACGACCTGCGCCTGGAGGCGGGTGGGGTCCTCGTCAGCTGGGCCGTCCCGAAGGGTCCGACGCTCGACCCGGCCGCCCGTCGCCTCGCCGTGCACGTCGAGGACCACCCGCTCGACTACTACGACTTCGAGGGGTGATCGCCGCCGGCGAGTACGGCGGCGGCGACGTGATCGTGTGGGATTGGGGCACGTGGGCGCTCGCCGAAGGCGACGATGCGCTCGCCGAGATCGCGGCCGGTGACCTCCACCTCGCGCTGCACGGCGACAAGCTGCACGGCCGGTTCGCGCTCGTGCGGCGCGGGACGGACATCGCGAGCAGTGGCTGCTGATCGCAGCGCGACGAGGACGCGGTCGCCGGCTGGGATCCCGAGGCGCACCCCGCTCGGTGAAGTCCGGGCGCACGAACGACGAGGTGCGCACCGCCCCGGCCGCCAGCTGGAGCGGGCAGGCGAGCTGGGCCGGGCCGACCGCCGACGAGCTGGCGGCCCTGGACGGCCTCGGTCGGGCGGGCACCTGGAGCCTGGGCGGTCACGAGCTGCACCTGACGGACCTCGACGCGCCGGTCGTCCCCGGGCGCGGCCGCGGCCGTCCGCTGACCAAGCGCGACCTCGTCCGCCACCACGCGGTGATGGCGCCGGTCGTGCTGCCCTACCTCGCCGACCGTCCGGTCGAGGCGCACCGCGGCGCGCGCGGCGCCGGCCGCGCGATCGTGGAGGTGCCCGCCGACGCGCCCGACTGGCTGCCGCGCTGGCGCGACCGCGACGCGGATCGTGGCCACCCGCGCCAGCTCGTCGTGCCCGACTCCGCCGCCGCGCTCGTGTTCCTCGCCGAGCTGGGCGCCGTCGAGCTGCGCCCGTGGATCTCGACGGTCGACGATCCCCAGGCGCCGACCTGGGCCCTGTTCCACATCGAGCCCGGCCGTCGCGAGGGCGCCGCGACGACGCTCGAGCTCGCCCGCCTCCACCGCACCGCCCTGGCCCACCTCGGGGTCGAGGGGAGGCCGGTGCTCACCGGCGCCCGGGCGATCCAGATCTGGGTGCCGGTCGCGGGGGGCGCACGTTCGCCCGGACCCGGCAGTGGGTCGACGCTGTCGCGCAGGCGATCGGCGCGTCCGTGCCGACCTCGTCGACCGGGAGTCCGGCGGCGCGCGGGGCGGCGGTCACGCCCACCTCGACACGGCGCAGAACGCGTTCGAGGATCGGCTGGTCACCCCGTTCGGTCTCCGACACACGCCGGGCGGGCCCGTCGCGGTGCCGATCGGCTGGGACGAGCTCGACGACGACCGGCTGCGCGCTGATCATTGGACGGTCCGCAACATCGGCGCCCGCGTACGTCGCGACGGCGACCCGCTGGCGCCCCTCATCGGCGCCCAGCAGCGCCTCCCCGCGCTCTGATCGCCGGCCGACACGAGGGCGGCGTGGGCGCGCCGATGTCGCCGCCGGCGCAGCGTGGCGCGACGCTGTCGCCCGTGCCGAGCGAGTCCGGGTCCGTCGCCGTCCTCTGGGACCTCGACGGCACCCTCCTGCACGCTCGTGGCGCCGGTGCCCGCTGCTTCCGCGACGCCCTCGCCGAGCTCGGCCACGAGTGGCCGACGGAGCGGCCGGACTTCGGCGGGCGCACCGACCGGGACATCGCCGGCGCCCTGTTGCGGGCCTGCCACCCCGAACGGCTGGCGCCCGATGCCGACGCGACGGTCCGGTTGCTGCAGCTCGTCGAGGACCTCTACCGGACCCGCGAAGCGGAGTACGCGGCGCGCACCGAGGCGCTGGCGAACGTGCCGGCGGTCGTGCAGCTGCTGGCGGCGACGGCTGCCGTGCAATCGGTCGTGACCGGCAACGTGGAGTCGATCGCCCGCCGCAAGGTCGCCGCTGTCGGCCTGACCGGGGCCCTCGACCTCGACGTCGGCGCCTACGGCGACCACCACGACGACCGCCACCACCTCGTGCACCTCGCCCGCGAGCGCATCGCCACGGCCGGCCACGACGTGGCACCGGAGCGCTGCTGGATCGTCGGCGACACACCGCGGGACCTCGCCGCGGCGGCGTGGCCGGCGTGCGCTGCGCGCTGTGGCGACCGGCACGTTCGGCCTCGACGAGCTGGCGGCACTCGACGCCGACCTCGTGCTGCCGGACCTCACCGGCGTCGATGTGCTGGTGGCCGCGATGCGCTGAGCGTCAGGCCGACGCCTGGTCGACCGGGAGCACGTTCCCGTAGTGCCCGACCGGCGGGAGGCCGAGGTGCTCGCGGAGCGTCGTCGTCTCGTACTCGCTGCGGAACGCGCCGCGGTCCTGCAGCAGCGGCACGACCTGGTCGACGAAGTCGTCGAGGCCGTGCGGCGTGATGTGCGGCACCAGGATCACGCCGTCGGCGCCGTCGAGCTGGACGAAGTCGTCGATCTGGTCGGCGACCTGGCTCGGGGTGCCGATGAACGACTGGCGCCCGGTGACGTCGATGATCAGGTCACGGATGCTCAGCCCCTTGGCCGTGGCCCGGGCCCGGTACTCGGCCGCCGTCTTCATCGGGTCGGCGTGCATGCGGGCCCGTCCCTGGATGATCGACGTCGAGCTGACGTCGGGATCGATCTCGGGCAGCGGACCCTCGGCGTCGTACGCCGACAGGTCGCGGTTCCAGACCTGCTCGAGGAGCAGGATCGCGGTCTGCGGGCTGACCTGCTGGCGGCGGATGTGGTGGGCCCTGTTGGCCGCTTCCTGCTCCGTGTCGCCGATCACGTATGTCGCGGCGGGGATGATCTTCAGCTCGTCGCGCAGCGGCCGTAGCGGGCGAGGCGCGACTTCACGTCCTCGTAGAACGCCTGTCCGGCCGCCAGCTTGGAGTGGCGCGAGAAGATGGCGTCGGCGGTGGCGGCCGCCAGCTCGCGGCCGCCCGTGCTGTCCCCGGCCTGCAGGACGATGGGGTGGCGCTGCGGGCTGCGCGGCAGCGGGAAGTGGCCACGGACGTCGAACTGCTCCCCATGGATGTCGAACGCGCCCGGTGGGCCGGTGCGCACGAACCGCCCCGACCGGGGATCGGCGACGAGCTCGTCCTCGGCCCACGAGTCCCACAGCTCGCGGCGGCGCGGATGAACTCGCCGGCGCGCATGTACCGGTCCGCCTCGGCGAGGAAACCGCCGCGGCGGAAGTTCTCCCCGGTGAACGCGTCCTAGGAGGTGACCACGTTCCACGCCGCCCGGCCCGCGGTGAGGTGGTCGAAGGTGGCGAGCTGCGGGCCACCTCGTACGCCTCGTTGTACGTCGAGTTGAGGGTCCCCGCCAGGCCGAGGCGGGAGGTCACCGCCGCGACCGCGCAGAGCACCGCCAGCGTGTCCGGGCGGCCGACGACGTCGAGCTCGTGGATCTTGCGGCGCTGCTCGCGCAGGCGCAGCCCCTCGGCGAGGAAGAAGAAGTCGAACTTGCCCCGCTCCGCCGTCTGGGCCAGGTGCACGAAGGAGTCGGACTCGACCTGGCTGCGGGCCGCCGGGTCGCTCCACACGCTCGTGTTGTTGACGCCCGGGAAGTGGGCGCCGAGGATGATCTGCTTCGCCCGGTCGGTCACTCACGGTCATGCGCTCCTCGCGTAGCGGCTGACGGGCCGGGCCAGGCCGAGGCGCTCGCGCAGCGTCTCGGACGGGTAGACCCGGCAGAAAACACACACGCAGCTCCAGCCTCAGCACGAGGTCATCGACGATCGCACCGAGGTCGCGCCCGTTGACGGCGGGCCGCAGGCGGAACCCCTCGACGCCGAGGTCGTGCCAGGCGACGACGAGATCGGCCAGCTCGTCGGCCGTGCCGGTGAAGGACATCGCGTCGGAGCGGTGCTCGAACCCCGCCCATTCGTCGAGCGCCGCCTTGCGGGCGGCCGCCGCGCCGGGCGAGTCCGCCAGATAGACGACGAGGTCGGCGAACAGCCGCAGCGGCTCGCGCCGCTGCGCCCGACGGCC
>CAVVSE010000012.1:0-90941 GCA_963750905.1 uncultured Acidimicrobiia bacterium | reverse complement strand
CCTCTCGGTGGTGGCTGTGGGCTCGCGCCGCGCGTGATGGTCAGCCGACCCGCCGCAGCCAGAGCGACCCGCCCGGGTTGCCGAGGAAGCGGGGGAGCACCTGCTGCAGCAGCTCCCGCTCGCGGACGCCGATCCAGTCGTTCATGAGCAGGATCTCCCAGTCGGCGTTGTTCGTCAGGAACGCCCGCACGAGGTAGCACTCGGCCCACTGCCGGCCCTCCTCGACCCAGTGGCGAGGCATCTCGAACGGCCAGAACATGTCGTGGATGTGCACGACGACTCCGGGCGCGACCTCGGGGAGCAGCTCCAGCACGATCCGGCACACGTCGCTGCCAGTCCGCACGACGTGCGTCGAGTCGATGAACAGGACGTCGTCGGCGCCGAGCCGGCGGACCACCTCGACGTCGAGGTCCTGCGCGCGGGTCTCGAGGATCTCGCAGCAGCCCTCGTCGCCCGGCCGCATCAGCGACCGCAGCAGCTCGGAGTACGGCTCGACGAACGTCACCCGTGACTCCGGCAGGTGGCGCTCGATGGTGTCGAGGATCAGCGCCGACGAGTACCCCGACCCGATCTCGACGATCTGCCGGGGCCGGTGCAGCCGCAGCATCCCGTGCAGCATCGTCGCGTCGCCGATCCCGTACGCCGGGTTGATCGCGTAGTACCGCCGATCGGGCGATGCGTGGTCCGGCAGGTCGTCGCCGCCGAGCACCTCGGCGATGCGTGCGATCGTGTCCCGCTGCCCGTCGGGCCGATGGTCGATCCCCGGGATCGAGTCCGGGAACGTCCAGATCCGGCCGGCGTCGGCCTCGAGGTCACCGATCCGCGGGATCGGCGAGTAGAAGTGCCCGGGCGGCGCGAACCGGAGGAACGGCGCCCACTGCTCGACGTCCTCCGACACCTGGTTGCGGATGCCGTGCTGCTCGAGCACGGTCGCGAACAGGACGAGCTCGTCGCGTTCGCGCTCGACCGAGCGCGAACGATCGGTCAGCCGGAGCGCTTGCGCCGCTGCTCGGAGTCGCCGCGAGACCTGCGCGAGCCGCTGTGACGTCGACATGTCCGCATCCTGGCAGACGACCATTGCAGCCGTCGGGCGACGGCCGACCCCAGAGCGCCGGACCTACTGGCGCGCCGGGCGCGGCAAGAAGTCTGCGGCGTGATCAGCGGCGGTAGTCTCCGGAAGCCGGGGACGATGGCCGACTGGAGGACCCAAGTTGTCGCGAACTGCTGACGATGAAATGGCAGAACTCGTCGAACGGCTCGATGCCGACAACGAGCGCTACCTGATCGCCAACATCGAGCTCCGCAACCTCCTCGAGGAGTCGGCCACCCGCGAAGCGCACCTCGAACGTCTGGTCGCCGACCAGCGGCAGGTGATCGAGCAGATGCAGTGGTCCGCGGAGGACCTGCGGCGTCAGGCGACGCGCTCGAGACGCAGCGGGCGCAAGCGGAACGAGAGCTCCATGCGCTGCGAGCGACGAAGCTCTTCCGGTACTCCCGTGTGCCTCGCCGTGCGTACGGCCGGCTCCGCCAGCGGCATGACTGAGCAGTTCCCGGTCTTCATCCCGACCCGCGATCGGCTCGACGCCGCTGCTCGAGCGTCGTTGTCGTGGCTGGAGTCCGTCGGGCCAGCACGAGATCTGCCTCGTCGACAACCTCTCGACGTATCGGCCGCTCCTCGACTACTTCGACCGCACGCCGCACCGAGTCGTGCGCCTGTCAGCCACAACCTCGGTCACCGGTCGCCCGTTCCTGAGCGGCATGGTGCAGCGGACCGTCGCACGATCGCTACTTCATCGTGACGGATCCCGACGTCGTGCCCGACGAGGGCTGTCCGTCCGATGCGCTCGACCACTTCCGGGCGCTCTTCGACGAGTTCCCCGACATGCACAAGGTGGGGTTCGGGCTGCGCATCGACGACCTCCCCGACGCACTTCCCGCTCCGCGACGACGTCGTGCGCGTGGGAGCAGCCAGTTCTGGACGCGATCGAGGTCAGGCCAGGTGTCTATCGGGCCGCCATCGACACGACGTTCGCCATGTACCGACCGCTCGACCAACGCCACGAGGTCGGTCGCGCTCGCTCCGCACGGGGCCCCCGTACGTCGCTCGGCACCTGCCGTGGTACCTCGACAGCCGCGAACCTCGACGACGAGGAGCCCTACTACCGGGACCACGCCGACCCGACGATCTCCAACTGGAACCGCGACGTGCTGCCCCGTTGGAAGCAACGCCGGCTGGACGCGTCGCGAGACGACGGTGCGTCAGCTGACGGGGCGGCGGGCGACGACGAGGAACTGCTTGCCGAGGACCCGCCAGAGCGGCGGCAGACGGAGATAGGCGCGTAGCACCCACGTCGGGTGCTCCCGACCTGACGACATCGTGTAGGGCAGGAACCGCGGCACGCTGCGTTCGATGTCGAAGCCGGCCGACCGGAGGGCCTCCCCGATCGCAGACGTCCGTAAGCGGCACGTGGTGGTCGAAGTAGTCCCAGTAGGCGCCGCCGGTGAACCGGAGGTTCGGACCGATGAGCACGACGTGACCACCCGGGCGCGTGCAGCGATGGGCCTCCTGCAGGGTGCGCAACACGTGGGCCTTCGAGGGGAGGTGCTCCAGGAAGTTGCTGCTGAACACGACATCGAGGCTGGCGTCGTCCAACGGCCAGGCCGAGGAGCAGTCCTGTTGGAGGAGCTGTACGCCGGCGTCGACCAGGGCGGCGGCGTCCGGGTTGAGGTCCATGGCGTACCGACGGCGCGCCCACGATGTGGTTGACGAACTCGCCATGGCCGCAGCCGACGTCGAGCACGGTTGCGTCCGACGCGACCCAGCGGTCGAAGAACTCCGTGGAAGGATCTTCCACACCTGGTTCCGGTAGTCGGACCGATCCTCGAACCGGTGCTCGTAGATCCGCTGCAACGTCGTCCCATCGAGCGCATCGGCCGGCTCGGTGACTACTCGCTCGTCTGTCATCTCGTCACTCCGAATCGTCATCGCATGACATCCACATGGCGCTCCGCGGGTCGACGCGGAGCCTAGGGGGACCCAGTCCGCGATCGGCGGCTTCCGGGCGGTCTCGGGAGCCCTGTCGGATCAGCAGCGCACCGGTAGCATCGCGTGCACTGTGGCGGACGATCGACGTTTGCGTCGTCGGTGGGTGCGGGCATGTCGGCCTTCCGCTCGCCATCGCGTTCGCCGACGCCGGGCTGCGCGGTCGGCGATCTACGACATCGACCCGAGCCGCGGTCGACCGCGGTCAACGCCGGGCGATGCCGTTCGCCGAGCCGGGCGCGACCGAGCGCCTGAGCGCGGCGTGACCGTCGGACGGCTGCGCTGGCCGCGAGCAGTCGCCGCGACGTCATCACGCGCCGCGGCGGTCGTCGTCGTCGTCGTCGGCACGCCGGTCGACGAGCACCTCAACCCGGACCCGCACGCCGTCGCCGCGGCCGTCGACGGCACTCGCCGAGCACCTCCGCGACGGGCAGCTCCTCGTCCTGCGCAGCACGGTCTACCCGGGCGTGACCGACCTCGTCGAGCGGCAGGTCGAGGCGCTGCGACGTCGACGTCGACGTCGCGTTCTGCCCCGAGCGGATCGCCGAGGGCCAGGCGTTCACCGAGCTCTACTCGCTGCCGCAGATCGTGTCCGCCCGCACCGAGCGCGGTGCTGAAGCGGGCGACGGAGCTGTTCCGGCACCTGACCGACCGAGATCGTCGTCGTGACGCCCGGAAGAGGCCGAGCTGGCCAAGCTGTTCACGAACACGTGGCGGTACATCAAGTTCGCCGCCGCCAACCAGCTCTACATGATCGCCAACGACCGGGGCCTCGACTTCGAGCGCATCCGCCACGCCATCACGCTACGACTACCCGCGTGCGGCCGACATGCCCGGCGCCGGGTTCGCGGCCGGGCCGTGCCTGTTCAAGGACACGATGCAGCTCGCCGCGTTCAACAACAACAACTTCACGCTCGGCCACGCGAGCATGATGGTGAACGAGGGCCTGCCGCTCTACCTCGTCGATCGGATGGAGCGGCGGTATCGACCTCGCCGACGACTGACCGTCGGCATCCTCGGCATGGCGTTCAAGGCGCGACAGCGACGACATCCGGTCGAGCCTCTCCTACAAGCTGCGGCGCATCCTGCGGTTCAAGGCGCAAGCGCGTGCTCTGCACCGACCCGTACGTGACGGTCGACCCGATCTGCAGCCGCTCGACGAGGTCCTGCCGTGCAGGCCGACGTGCTCGTCATCGGCGCACCGCACGCGGAGTACCGCGACGCTCGAGACCGACGCAGGACGTCGTCGACGTCTGGAACGTGCTCGGGCGAGGTGTCACGGTGTGACGCCGCGGGTCTCCGTCGTCATCCCGGCCTACAACGAGGGCGACCACATCATCGCCGTGCTCGACGCGCAACCTCGAGGCGGTCACGCTCGCCGTGCGAGATCCTCGTCGTCGTCGACGACGCCGAGGACTCGACCGTCGCCGCGGTCGAGCAGATCGCACCCGACGGCGCCCCAGGTCCGCGTCGCTCGTCAACACGTACGGGCGGGGCCCGGCGAACGCCATCCGGTTACGGCATCGACCACGCCGCGCGCCCGGTGGCCGTCGTCACGATGGCGGACGGCTGCGACGACCCGTTCCAGATCGACGAGCTCGACGCGGCTCGTCGAGCGGGGCGTCGTGGTCGCCGCGGCGAGCCGCTACGCCCGCACCGGCCAGCAGGTCGGCGGGCCGTGGCTGAAGGGCGACGATGTCGCGCCTGGCCGGGCTGAGCCTGCACTACCTGGCCCGGGTCGGCACGAAGGACGCGACGAACTCGTTCAAGGCGTACTCCGTCCCGTTCGTGCGCGGCGGTCGGCATCGAGAGCGACCAGGGCTTCGAGATCGGCATCGAGCTCGTGGCGAAGGCCCGCCGGGCCCGCCTGCCGGTCGCCGAGATCCCGACGATCTGGCTCGACCGGGCGTTCGGCGTCTCGAACTTCAAGCTCGGCGCGTGGCTGCCGCGGTACCTCCGCTGGTACTCGCTACGCGTTCGGTCCGAAGGTCCATCGACCCGGTCTCGAGCGGGCTGCCGACGGTTCGTACAGCTCGACCAAGCAGCACAGGAGAGCTCGACGTGAAGGTCTTGGTCACCGGCTCGTCCGGGTTCATCGGCGGCTACGTCGTCGAGGAGCTGCTCGACAAGGGCTACGAGGTCGTCGGCGTCGACAACCACTCGAAGTACGGCAAGATCGCCAAGTGCTACGACGACCACCCCCGCTACCGACTCGTCGAGGGCGACGCCCGCGACGTCGACCTGATGACCGAGCTGCTCGCGGACTGCGACCACTTCATCGCCGGCGCCGCGCTGATCGGCGGCATCAGCTACTTCCACGTCTACGCCTACGACCTGCTCGCGCAGAACGAGCGGATCATGGCCGCGTCGTGCGACGCCGCCATCGCGGCCCGCCGGCACGGCCGGCTGCAGAAGGTCACCTACATGAGCTCGTCGATGGTGTTCGAGTCGACCGACCACTGGCCGAGCGTCGAGGGCGACGAGCGGCAAGGTGCCGCCGCCGCTGTCGTCGTACGGCTTCCAGAAGCTCGCCGTCGAGTACTTCGCCACGGCCGCGTGGGACCAGTACGAGCTGCCGTACACGATCGTGCGCCCGTTCAACTGCGTCGGCATCGGCGAGATGCGCGCGCTCGGCGAGGTCGAGGTGCTCTCCGGCAACGTCGAAGCTGGCGATGAGCCACGTCGTGCCGGACCTCGTCCAGAAGGTGCTCAAGGGCCAGGACCCGCTGCACCTCCTCGGTGACGGCGGCCAGGTCCGGCACTACACCTACGGCGCCGATCTCGCCCGCGGCATCGTGCTCGCGATGGAGCAGCCCGGCAGCGCGCAACGAGGACTTCAACCTCTCGACGGCCGAGTCCACGACCGTGCTCGAGCTCGCCGAGCTGATCTGGCGCAAGATCAAGGGCCCCGACGTGCCGTTCCGGTACGTGTCCGACATCCCGTTCGATCACGACGTGCAGCGTCGGGTGCCGTCCGTCGACGAAGGCCGCGCGAGGTGCTCGGGTTCGAGGCGACGACGCCCCTCTCGGAGATCCTCGACGAGGTCATCCCGTGGATCGACGAGGCGATGGCCGACGGGCTCATCTGGCCGCGCAACGTGACGCTCGCCGGCCGTAGCGGCGCGGTTGCTCCGGACGCAGACCGCTCGCCGGCGCACGGATCGGACGTCGAGCGCCACGCTCGCCCGACTGCAGGTCTCGAGGACCGCGCCGACGGCCGCGTTTGCCATCGTGCTTGTGGCCGCCGCAGCGTTCCTCTTCTACGGCGCGCGCAACGCCTGGTTCTTCGGCGACGACTGGGCGTTCATCGTCGGTCGACGGGGCTCTGGACGGAGCGTCGCTATGGCGAGTACCTGCTCGCTCCGCACAACGAGCACTGGTCGACCGTTCCGGTGCTCTTGAACGGCCTGCTCTTCAAGCTCGTCGGACTCGGTACGTACCTCCCGTACGTCGGCGTGGTCGTGATCTGTCACCTCGGGATCGCGGTGCTGGTGCGCGTGGTCCTGCGATCGGCTGGCATCGGGCCGTGGCTGGCGACCGGAGGTGCCTCGTTGTTCCCGTTCTTCGGGAGCGGGGGCGAGAACCTCGTGTGGGGCTTCCAGGTCGGGTTCGTGCTGGCGACGTTGCTCGGCTTGATCCAGTTGCTCCTCGCTGACCACGAGGGTCCGATCGGCACGCGGGACCTGCTCGCGGTCGTCGCCGGGGTGATCAGCGTCATGACCGCCGGTGTCGCGGTCGCGCTCGTCGCGGTCGTCGCGCTCGACGTGCCTCCTGCGCGGGCGGTGGCTCGCCGCGGCGCTGCAGGCAGGTCCGCCTGCGTTGGCGTATGCGACCTGGTACCTCACCTTCGGCAGGAGCCGAATCGTCGCCATGCCGAGCGATGTGAGCGCCGTACCGGAGTACGTGCAGGTGGGGCTGTCGAACGCCCTCGATCAGATCGTCCAATGGCCGAACCTCGGACTCGCCGTGGCCCTCGCGTCCGCCGTGCTGCTCGTCGTCGGCCGGCTCGGCATCCAGTCCCCGCTCGTGCGCCCGATCGCGATGGCGGTCGGGTCGATCGTCCTCTTCTCGATCAACGGGCTCGGTCGGGCTGCCTTCGGCACCGACCAGGCGAAGGCGTCGCGCTACGTCTACATCGCCGCCGTGTTGCTGCTGCCGCTCGTGCTCCTCGCGCTGCAGACGTTGATGACCTCCAGCCGCGGTGGTTGGGTCCTCGGGTGGTCGCTCCTGGGTTGGGCGATCGTCGGCAACATCGGCGCCTACTTCGACCAACGAGACTCGCGGGACGACGCTGCTCGCGGTCACCCGGCCGAGGATCGAGGCCGCGGCCCCGTACGCATCTCGTCCATGGGTGGACGGGTCGACGCAGCCCGAGCCCGCCTACGACCCGGACCTGACGATGCGGGCCCTGCAGCAACTGGTGCTCAGCGGTGATCTCCCTGCGACCACGAGCCCGGACCCAGCGGCCGCACTCCAGGCAGCCGTCGATTTCGGGGTGGCGATCGAGCCGCTGGACGCGTTGTCCGTCCCACCGGACGGCGTCTCCATCGCTGCGCTCCAGGACGCGGTCGCCGTCGACGACGACGGCGTCGCCGGGTGCATCGACGTCGTGCCGACGGGACCGTCGCCCACGATCGTGCTCGCGGGCGATGACAGCGGCTCGTTCGCGCTGCAGCCGACGGGCGGCGACGCGAGCGTTGCGGTCGCCGATGCCAACGGGAGCCAGTCGGCGGCCCGACCGATCCAGGGCGACTCAGGTTCCCCCGTCCTCGTGCGTGTCCACACCGAGACGGGTCGGCCGGTGGTCGGCCTGCCGGCCGGTGGCGGTGCGACGATCTGCGGCGCCGCGCTGCGCTGATTCGTCGGCGCCCGGTCATGGGACGTGTTGATGACCTCGACGGAGCACGAACCGCCCACCTCCGATGTCCTCGACGAGCGATGGGTCGGTGTCCTGGCGTCCGGAAGTAGTGGGTGACGAGGCTCTTGCGAGTGAGCGTCATGTCGTCGATCGGTGCGCCGCCGTGGTACAGCTGGGCGTGCCAGACGAAGACGTCCCCGGCTCGTGCCGCGAACGAGGTCCAGTCGAGGCCCGCGTCGGCGATCTGCTTGTCGATGTACTCGTCGAACTCGGGCATCTCGGCGAGGGTGGCGTTCAGCCGACCGTCCGACGAAGCGGAACGGCGCGATCTTGTGGCTGCCCGGGTAGTACCGCAACGGTCCCGCAGCCGGGTCGCAGTCCTCGAGCGCGATCCACGTCGCGAGCATCCGGTTCTCGACCAGCGGCGGCATGTAAAAGGTGTCGAAGTGGAACCGCTGCTGGCTGCCGCGCTCGAAGTTCAGCGAGTTGCACACGATGGGAGCGCCCTCGAGCAGCTCCTCGAGGATCGCGAGCAGCGACGGGTCCAGCACCATCTCGCGAACCAGTCGAGACACGAGGTACAGGTCGTTCAGCTTGTACGGGAGCAGCCGGTCGTCGTCCGTCGCGTCGCGGAACTGCAGTCGTCGCTCGCTGGGCGTGTCGATGTGGACATCGATGACCAGCCCGTGGTCGTCGATACGCCGGTGGTTCCACAGCTCGTCGAGGTCGGCCCGCGCACGCGTCCAGGCGGGCGGCGTCGAAGAAGCGCCTCAGCACGAGGAACCCGTCGTCGTCCCATGCCGCCGCGCTGCGCCGAGGAGAGCGCCGGTCGATCGGCTCGGGCTCGCGCGCATCCCGGCGGCTGGTGATCCAACGACCGAGCCGTGGTGTGACCCGGTTGAGCCGGCGTGCGATGCCGGTGCCCGTGGAATCGCGCGTCCCGTGGGTTGACACGCCTCGAAACACTAGAGCCGAGCAACCCGGTTCGCCGACGTGCCAGAGTGTCGGTCGCCAGCCGTGCCGAAGCGCACCTGAGCCAGCGTGGAGGGAGCGCCATGACTGACCCACGGGATCATCGGCACATGGTCGCGCTGCGTGACATCGAGCCGGGTTCGCGCGCGGATCGAGCTCGGTCCGCTCGACAACCCGATCGCCCGTCGCCCCGACTACGACGTCCTCTACGTCGACCACGCCGACACCGAGACGATCCGGGCGAAGTACGCCGCCCACGCGACAGGTCGGCGAGATCGTCGATGTCGACGTGGCGTGGGACGGTCGCCTCCGCGACCTCGTGCCGTCGGACGTGCCGATCCGCTGGGCGATCGCCTCGCACGTCATCGAGCACGTGCCGGACCTGTCGTCGTGGCTCGACGAGATCGCCGAGGTCGTCGAGGTCGGCGGCATCCTGAGCCTGGTCGTGCCCGACCACCGGTACTGCTTCGACGCCAACCGCGCTCCCAGCCGTCCGTCCGACGTCCTCGGGCGCGGCCCTGGAGGGGCGGAGCAAGCCGAGCGCGGCCCAGCTCGTCGACTACCTCTGCCTCACGACCGGCGTCGACACGGCAGCGATCTGGCGCGGCGAGTCCGACCACGCCGAACGGCCGGCGAACTGGCAGGGCGGCTACGAGCTCGCCGTCGCGTGCGTTCCAGTCGACGGACTACGTCGACTGCCACTGCTGGACGTTCACGCCCGAGCACGTTCCTCGACGTGCTCGAGGCGCTGTTCGCCGTCGGCAAGCTCCGGAACGTGGACCGTCGAGCGCATCGACGACACCCCGCCGGGCTTCCTGGAGTTCTACGTCAAGCTGCGTCGTGTCGACCCGGAGGACATCTCGGACAGCGCGACCGTCGGGGAGTCCGTGGACGCTCGCGCCGCGGCTCGCTGCCGTCACCGCAGGCGGCCGACGGCGCCGGCCGGCGACCCGGAGCCGGTGCTGTCGCCGCTCGAGTCCCGACTGATCGCCTCCAAGCGCCGGGCTGCCGCGCTGGCACGGCGCGTCCCGCCGGTGTCGGTCCTGCTGCGCGCGCCGCGACGAGCGAGCGGCCGGGTCAGTCCGCTGACTTGACCCGTCGGACCCGCTGGCGGCGGGTCTGCGAAGCCACCGGAGCGACCGCCGAGCGGGATGTCGTCGCTCCTCGACGAGCAGCTGCGTCGAGGTGTGGGGCAGGAACGGGTCCCGCTTCATCAGGCGTCCCCACAGCTGCGTCGAGGCGGTTCCACTCGGGCACCGTGACGACGGTGACTCGCGCGACTTCGACTCGAAGTGGAACAGCCGCGCGTCCGGCGTCCAGATGATCCGCAGCCCGCGGTCGTAGATCTTGAAGCCGAAGTCGACGTCGTTGAAGTTGAGCGGGAAGTCGACGCTGAACCCGCCGACGTCGAAGAACGTGTCCTTGCGCACGGCCATGCAGGCACCGGTGATGCCGCTGACCTCCCGGTTGAGGTCGAGCGGTCGGCCGCCGCCGGCGCCGGCGGTCGGCGGCAGGCGCATGGCGAAGTGGCTCGGCGGCGCGGCGGTGTGGCCGGCGCTCTGGATGAGGAAGTTGTCGAGGAGCAGCAGGGGTCCGACGAGGCCGACGGTCGGGTCCTCGAGGAAGCAGATCATCCGCTCGACCCAGTCCTCGGAGAGGATCTCCATGTCGTCGTTGAGGAACATCAGGACGTCACCGCTCGCCGCGAGAGCGCCGATGTTGCACTTCTTCGAGAAGTTGAACGGCTCGCGGTACTCGATCAGCTCCACGGGGTACGGAGAGCGACGCTTGATCGCGTCGAGGGTGTCGGCGCTCATCTCGGTGTCGTAGACGACGATCACTTCGATGTTCTGGTACGTCGACATGCGCAGGCTGTCGACGAGGTTGACGACGTAGGGCAGGTCGAGGCCCCAGATGCGGCCGACGGTGCCCCGTGGTCGGGACGATGATCGAGACCTTCGGCGTCGACGTCAGCTCGCGGCGGACGCGGTGGTAGCCGTAGCCGATGTCGACGACCTCGCCGGGGACGCCACGGCGTTGGAGCGCGTCGGCGACGGCGCGCTGGCCGGCGTCGACGGCGTAGGGCTTGGCGTCGACGCTCGTCGCGGTCGAGCCCTCGACGGCCCGCCAGTGGTAGAGCACGCGCTGGACGTGGGCGACCTTGCGGGCACGCTCGGTGACGCGCAGGACCATGTCGTAGTCCTGGGCGCCGTCGTACTCGGGACGGAAGCCGCCGACGTCGGTGACGATCGAGCGCCGCAGCGCCGAGAGGTGCGAGCAGTAGTTCTGGCAGAGCAGGCGCTCCGGCGACCAGTCCGGCTTCTCGAACAGGTCGAAGAAGTTGCCGTCGTCGTCGACCTTGTCCTCGTCGCTGTAGAGGTAGTCGATCGTCGGGTCGATCCACAGCTCGTGGTTGATCGCGCCGAGCGCATCGGGCGTGAGCTGGTCGTCGTTGTCGAGCAGCACGACGAACTCGCCGGTGGCGAGCTCGAGGGCGCTGTTGGTGGCGGCCGAGATGCCGCCGTTGGCGTCGCGGCGGGTGACCTTGATGCGCGGATCCTTCGCGGCCAGCTCCTGCAGGCGCGGCCACACCCACGGAGCGGGCGAGCAGTCGTCGGCGAGGCACCACTCCCAGTGGTCGTAGTCCTGCGTCAGGACCGACCGCACGCACGCCTCGAACGCCTCGCGGGGCGGGTCGTAGACGGGTGTGACGACGCTCAGCAGGTGGCGCGCGTTGCGCTCCGGTGCGTCGGTCACCGAGCCACCTTGCGCTGCGCCCAGCGCACGGACTTGACCGCTGTCGTCCGGGCCGCCTTCACGGAGCGCTCGGCCGGTCCGCCGCGGCCGGCGAGGCGATCGCGCAGCTGCTGGTTCTCGGCGCGCAGCGCGGCGATCGTGCCGAGGGCGCCTTGCACCGTGGCCTGCGCCTCGGCGACCTCGGCCGACGCCTTGTAGGCGTGGTCGATCGCCTGGAGGGTCGTGCGTCGCAGGTCCTCGACGCTCAGCTCCTCCAGGAGCTCGGCAATCCGTTCGGTCCGTTCCATCTCCACCTCAACTCGCGAGCACGCCAGCGTATGGCATCCACCCCGGGCGCGCCGAGGGCGCGCCCTGATCACACTTCTTCGGGAAGCCTCCGCACGAAGCGCCGGAAGATCGCCCAGCCGGCGGCCAGCGTCGCGAACGACACCACGGTCAGGCCGACCAGCGTCTTCCAGCCCGGCGCGCCGGCGTCGTACAGGCAGCGGCGGTAGACCTCGACGAAGCCGTTCATCGGGTTGAGCGACAGCAGCGTCTGGACCCACTGCGGCGCCCGCTCCTCGAGCAGCTCGGGGGCGTACACGATCGGTGTGGCGAAGAACCAGACCTGCATGACGATCGTCCACAGGTAGTTCATGTCGCGGAAGTACACGGCGAGCACGCTCAGCCCGAGGGCGAACCCGGAGCCGAAGATCGCCAGCAGCACCGACGTCAGGACGACGACGGGCAGCCACGGGAGGAACGGGCTGCCGGCGATCAGCAGCACGACGCAGAGCAGGCCCATCTCGATCGTGAACTGCACGCACGCGTGGAGCACGTTGGAGAACACGAGCACCTCGCGTGGGAACGCGACGCGTCGCACGAGCCCGGCGTTGGCCGAGATCGAGCCGAGCCCGAGGTTGTTGACCAGCGAGAAGAAGTTCCACGGCAGGAGGGCGCACAGCAGGTAGAACGCGAACCCGGTGAGACCGCTCGGGACGCCGACCGGTGCGGTCGACTGGAACAGCGTGCCGAAGACGAACCCGTAGATGAGCACGATCGACAGCGGGTTGAGCATCGACCACGCCCACCCGAGGAAGGAGCGGCGGTACTTCGTGCGGAGCTCGCGGAGCGTCAGGTTCCACAGCAGCTCCCGCGAGTGCCAGGTGTCGGCGACGGCGTGCATGAGCGGGGCGAGGCTACCGCCGAGTCCGCGCTGCGGGCCGGCATGGGCCCGACGGCACAGCACGCATGGTTGGTTGCGTCGCCGCCATCGGCGAGACTGGCGAGCGCATGTCAGACACCGCCGTGGCCGTCGACTCCGTCTGGAAGAGCTACCGGCTCTACCACGAGCGCAACCAGTACCTGAAGGCCGCGATCCTCAAGGGCCGCCGCGCCCGCTACGAGGAGTTCTGGGCGCTCAAGGACGTCTCCTTCGAGGTGCCGGCCGGGTCGACGTTCGGCGTCATCGGCTCGAACGGGTCGGGCAAGAGCACGCTGCTCAAGTGCCTGGCCGGGATCCTCATCCCCGAGAAGGGCAACCTCAAGGTCACGGGTCGGATCTCGGCGCTGCTCGAGCTCGGCGCCGGGTTCCACCCCGAGCTCAGCGGCCGCGAGAACGTGTTCCTCAACGGCGCCATCCTCGGGTTGTCGAAGAAGGAGATCGCCGCTCGCTTCGACGACATCGTCGAGTTCGCCGGGCTCGCCGACTTCATCGACACGCCGGTCAAGAACTACTCGTCGGGCATGTTCGTGCGCCTCGGCTTCGCCGTCGCCGCCAACGTCGAGCCCGAGGTCCTGCTCATCGACGAGGTGCTCTCGGTCGGCGACGAGAGCTTCCAGCGGCGCTGCATGGAGAAGATCGAGGACTTCCGGCGCGACGGTCGCACGATCGTGTTCGTCAGCCACGGCCTCGGCCAGGTCGCTCCAGCTGTGCGAGGACGCCGCCTGGATCGACAAGGGCGACCTGCGGATGATCGGGCCGGCGGCCGAGGTGATCTCCGAGTACCAGGGCACGAGCCACGACGCCACGCGCATCGAGGGCGAGCAGGGCGCGCGGTGGGGCTCCGGCGAGGGCCAGATCGTGCACGTCACGCTGCTCGACGGCCAGGGCCAGACCGAGTCCGTGATGAGCACGTTCGAGCCGATGACGATCAAGGTCGAGCTGACGGCCCACACGCCGCTGCAGGACGTCGTCGTCGGCATCGGCATCGACAGCCTCGCCGGCACCCACGTGTGGAGCTCGAACACGAAGCGCAACGGGCAGCTCATCGGCCGCCTCGACGGACCGGCGACGGTCGAGCTGACGATCCCGAGCCTGCCGCTGCTGGAGGGCGTGTACGACCTGACGGTCACGCTCACCGACCACACCGAGGTCCACCCGTACGACTACTGGGACAAGCGGGTGCGCTTCGAGGTCCGCCAGTACCGCGCCGTACGACGCCGGCGTCGTGCACATCCCGGGCGTCTGGTCGGTGACCGGCGCCAAGGCGATGCTGCAGAGCAACATCTGACCGCCCGACCGCCCGTGACCGCGCAGACCACCCCCTTCGTGCGCGTCGTCGTCATCAACTTCGACGGCTGGCAGATGACGATCGACTGCCTCGAGTCGGTCCTCGCCACCGACTGGCCGGCGGATCGGCTGGAGGTCGTGATGGTCGACAACGGGTCGCTCGACGACGTCGTCGACCGGGTGCGCGTCGAGCTCCCGCAGGTGCGGATCGTCGAGCCGCTCGCCAACACCGGGTTCGCCGGCGGCTGCAACCTCGGCATCACCGCGCCGGGGGAGTTCGACTACGTCGCTCTCGTCAACAACGACGCGACGGTCGATCCCGGGTGGCTGCGGCCGCTCGTCGACGCGTTCGCGCGGCACGAGCGCGTGGGTGCGGTGAGCCCGAAGATGCTCTTCGAGGGCCGCTACGTCGAGGCCGAGCTGGACGTGCCCGGGGCGGCGCCGATCGATCCGGACCCGCGGACGCTCGGCATCCGGCTCATCGGCGCGCGCATCGACGGCGCGCGCGACGACGCCGCGGCTGACCTTCGACGAGGGGTGGTTCGGGCAGGAGCCGCCGTCGCGCCCGGACGGTGAGGAGATCGCTCGCTGGTCGTGGCGCCACGGACGCGTCCGCGTGCGGGCTGACGAGGGCGTGCCCACCGAGCTCTCGCTGCGCATGACGAGCCACGCGCCGCGGCAGGCGACGCTGCGCACGGCGCACGCCGCGCAGACGGTCGAGGTCGATCGCGACGTCGAGCGCGTGGGCGACCGTCGCCCTCGACGGCGATCCGTTCGACGTGATCAACAACGCCGGGTCCGGGCTGTACGCCGGCGGGTTCGGCGGCGACCGTGGCTTCCTCGAGCGCGACGGCGGGCAGTACGACGAGCCGGCCGAGGTCTTCGCGTGGTGCGGTGGCGCGGTGCTGCTGTCGAAGGCGTACCTCGACGACGTCGGGCTGTTCGACGAGCGGCTGTTCCTCTACTACGAGGACACCGACCTGTCGTGGCGGGGGCGGCTGCGGGGCTGGCGCTACTGGTACGAGCCGTCGTCGGTCGTCCGTCACCGGCACGCGGCGTCGTCGGGCGGGGCGGGCTCGCTCATCTTCCGCTACTACACCGAGCGCAACCGGGTGCTCGTGCTGGCCAAGAACGCTCCGGCCAAGCTGGCGGCGCGGCAGGGGCTCGGGGTCGTGAAGCGGGCCGTCGGCGTCAACGTCCGCGACCTCGTCGTGCGCCCGCTCACGCTGCACGGGCCGCTCCGCGAGGACGCCGCCCACCAGCGCCGCGTGCTCGGCGGCTACCTCCGCCTGCTGCCCGTCGATGCTGCGCGACCGCTGGCGGCGCGCCGGCCGCGCCGTCACCCGCCGGTCGCTGATGGCGTGGACCCTCACCAAGGAGACGGCGCGGTGAGCGGCCGCCTGCGCGTCGGCGTGTACGACCTGTACTGGTCGACGATGGGGGGTGGCGAGCAGGTCGCCGGCACGGTCGCCGAGGCCCTGTCGGCCGATCACGACGTCACGTTGCTCGGCCCCGAGCGCGTCGACGCCGTGCGCATGCGCGAGCGCCTCGGTGCGGACGTGTCGGCATGCGGCTTCGACCGCGTGCTCGACGACGTCGACGCCTCCCACGCCAGCGCCGAGTACGACCTCTTCGTCAACAGCACCTATCGCAGCACGGCGATCAACCGCAGCGCGACCGGCTGGTACTACGTCCACTTCCCGGAGCCGCCGCTCACCGCCGGCCAGCGTGCCCGCCACCACGTCGCCGTCGCCGCGGTGAAGGCGCTGTCGGTCCCGCCGCGCCTGCCGGATCGGTTGGCGCGCGTGCAGGCCGGCTTCGACCGCCGTGTCCGGCGCACCGAGTTCGTGCCCACCTACGCCCGCTACCTGGCCAACTCGTCGTTCACCGCCGGCTGGGTCGAACGCCTCTGGGGCACGTCGGCCGAGGTGCTGTACCCACCGGTGCGCCCCGAGGTCGGGCCAGGGGAGAAGCAGCCGGTCGTGCTCAACGTGGGGCGCTTCTTCGACCCCCGCTACGGGCACTCCAAGAAGCAGCTCGAGCTGATCGACGCGTTCACGTCAGCGGCGATGGAGGGCTGGCACCTCCACCTGGCCGGGGGCTGCGATGGCGTCAACCGCGACTACGCGATGGCGGCCAAGCGCGCGGCCGTCGGGCAGCCCGTCGACCTGCACATCAACGCCACTGGCGAGACCGTCCGCCGGCTGTTCGCCGAGGCCTCGATCTACTGGCACGCCGGCGGCCTCGGCGAGGACCCCGAGCGCCATCCCGAGCGGTTCGAGCACTTCGGCATCACGGTCGTCGAGGCGATGGCTGCCGGCGCCGTGCCGGTGGTGTTCGCCGCCGCTGGACCGCAGGAGATCGTCACCGACGGCGTGCACGGCTTCCACTGGCGCACGCCGGAGGAGCTCGTCCGGCGCACCCGTCAGCTGATCGACGACCCCGACCTGCGGCGGCGGATGTCCGACGCGGCGCGACTGCGGGCGGACGACTTCTCGGCGCAGCGGTTCACCGGCGCCCTGCGCGCCCTGCTGCCCGCCGCTCAGGCGAGGCCGCGGACGTGATCCAGCGTCGCGGTGAGCTCCGGCAGCAGGCCAGAGGCCGCGGCGTCGGCCAGCGTGGGCGCGGCGAGGTCCTTCGCCGACAGCTGCGGTTCGATCGGTGACCCGTCGCGCGCCGTCGTCGGCCAGGTGATGCCGATCGCCGGGTCGAGCGGGTGCACGCCGTGCTCCCGACCCGGCGCGTAGCCGGCCGAGCACAGGTAGACGATCGTCGTGTCGTCCTCGAGCGCCATGAACGCGTGGCCGAGACCCTCGGCGAGGTAGATCTCGCGGCGGTCGACGTCGTCGAGCAGCACGCTGTCCCACTGCCCGAACGTCGGCGAACCGACGCGGACGTCGACCACGACGTCGAGCGCCGCGCCACGGACGCACGTGACGTACTTGGCCTGGCCGGGCGGGACGTCGGCGAAGTGGATGCCGCGCAGCACGCCGGCTGCCGACACGGAGCAGTTGGCCTGGGCGACGTCGAGCGCGTGCCCGGTCTGCTCGCGGAAGACCGGTGCCTTGTACCACTCGAGGAAGACGCCGCGACCGTCGCCGTGCTGGACGGGCGTGACCTCGAAGGCGCCGTCGATGGCCAGCGGACGTACCTGCACGGTGCTCGTGTCTACCACGACGTCCGTTCGTGCACGTATGCCGCGTTCCACTCGTGCGGTTGTGCGATCGTTGTACGTCGCAGGTAGCGCCCGCTGCCACGGAGGAGGAACCGTGTCCAACGTCCCACCGCCGCCCCCACCCGGGGCGTCACCGACACCGCCACCACCGCCCGACCAGCCCGGCACGAGAGCGCAGCCCCAGAGCGGACCGGCGTACGACCCGGCGCCGACGCAGCCGGTCGCCGAGCCGGTCGCCACGGTCGCCGTCGGCGGGCCGTCGAACCTCAAGATCCTCGGCGCCGAGATCGTCGGCACGTTCGTGCTGATGATCATCGGCCCAGGCACCGCGATCCTCGCGTCCGACGCGATGGGCACGCTCGGCGTGGCGCTGGCGTTCGGGCTCGCGTTGCTGGCGATGGCGTACTCGATCGGGCACATCTCGGGGTGCCACATCAACCCGGCCGTGACGCTGTCGTTCTGGTTGACCCGCAAGATCACCATGATCCAGGCCGTCTACTACTGGATCGCCCAGTTCCTCGGTGCGGTGCTCGGCGGACTCGTGCTGTTCATCATCTCCGACGCCGGAGACAACGACAAGAGCGGGGTGTTCGCATCCAACGGCTGGGGCAGCACGCTCGGCGTCCCATTCGGCATCTGGGCCGCGATCCTCGTCGAGATCTTCTTCACGGCCGTGCTGATCGTCGTCGTGCTGTCGACGACGACGAAGGGCTACCCGGTCGGGTTCGGTGGCCTCGCCGCCGGCCTCACCCTCGGGATGATCCACCTGGCGACGATCCCGGTGGACAACACGTCGGTGAACCCGGCCCGCAGCTTCGGCGCCGCGATCTACGCCGGTTGGGACCACCTCGCCCAGCTGTGGGTGTTCATCGTCTTCCCACCGATCGGCGCGGTCCTCGGCGTGCTCGTGTGGTTGCTCATCCACAACGAGCGCCTCGAGGACACGATCTTCGGCACCCAGCCTGGTCTCGTCGCCGCTCGCGACCGGGCCGCCGGGATGGCCGGCAAGGTCGAGGACCGCATCGGCTGATCCGCTCGTCGCCGCGGTCGGTCGATCACTCGGCCGGCCGCAGCGGCCGGTCCTGCTTGTCTCGCTTGGCGGCCTTCTGGGCCTTCTTCCAGGCCCGCACGGCGGCCAGCGTCTCCGGTCCGGTGATGTCGGCCACGGAGCGGGGCACGTCGTCACCGAACTTGCCGGCCGCGTCGCGCCAGCCGTCGGGCGCCACGCCCTGCGTCTTGGCGAGGATGGCCACGAAGATGCGGGCCTTCTCGTCGCCGTAGCCGGGCAGGGCGCGCAGCCGGTCGTACAGCGCCTGACCGGTCGCCACGCCCGCCCACACCTGCCTCGCCGCGGCCGCCGTACTGCGCGGTGAGCACGCTGCACAGCTGGTGGATGCGTCGTCCGAGCGCGGCGGGGAAGCGGTGGATGGCCGGCTTGGCGCAGCACACCGCGACGAAGTCGTCCTCGGTCATCGCCGCGATGCGCACCGCGTCGAGGTGCCCGAGGCGTCGCTGCAGCGTGGCCGGACCGGCGAACGCCCACTCCATCGGCACCTGCTGGTCGAGGAGCATCCCGATGAGCAGGGCGGTGCCGTCGCCGTTGAGCAGCCCGTCGGCGTCGGGATCACCGGTGATGTAGAGCGTGCCAGGCACGGACGCCACGGTATCCAGGGCACCCGCCGGGGTTCGTAGACTCCGGCGATGCGCCTCCGGACCCTCGGCTTCGCCGCGTTCGCAGCGGCCGCGGTCATGCAGTCGTGCCAGCCGGCGTGCACACCGCCACCGCCCGCGCCGCCGCCCCCGGTCGAGACACCGCCGGCCCCGCCGCCCCCACCGCCCGAGATCACGTCGATCACGTTCACCGGCCACGGCAGCGGCCACGGGCGCGGCATGTCGGCCTGGGGTGCGTACGGCCGGGCGGTCAACCAGAGCGCCCCGTGGGACCAGATCCTGGACTACTACTACGGCGGCACGCGCCTCGGTCACGCGCCGAACCAGACCGTCGGCGTGCGGTTGATGGCGATGGACAACTCGGCGTCGACGGGCGTCATCTCGACGACCGGCCGGGCGATCTGGGGCGGCGTGGGCTACGGCGCGCTGTGGGCCGAGCACCGCGGGTTCAACAACTACGACGTCTACGGCTCACCGACGCCGGCCTGCCCCGGCGCGCCGGTGGCGTGGACGCTGCTCGCCCAGCAGCAGGGCCCGATCACGTTCACCACCAACATGGACGAGACCACCGCGCCCGCGGGCGACGTCCTCGGGCTGTGCCAGCCGAACGGCACGGTCATCCACTACCGCGGCACGATCACGGCGCTGAACGACAGCAGCGGCCAGACCCGCACCGCCAACCACCTGCTCGTCGAGAACTACCTCAAGGGCGTGATGTCGCGCGAGCTGCCGTCGAGCTGGGGCTACTCCGGGAACGGTCGCGGGATGAACGCGCTGTGGGCGTTCGCCGTGGCGCAGCGCTCCTTCGCCCTCGCCCAGAACCGCTACTCGTACGCCAAGACGTGCGACACGACGGCGTGCCAGCTGTACGGCGGCGCCGCCTACCGCGCCGATCCGGGCGCGCCGACGAGCTGGCCCACCGTGCCGATCTGCGAGGGCGGCAACCTGACGTTCGAGTGCGCGACCACGAACCAGGCGATCGCCGAGACGCCGGGCCTGATCCGGATCTGGCCGAACGGCAACGTCGTCTCGACGGAGTACTCGGCGAGCCACGGCCCGTACTCGGCCGGCGGGCCGTTCCCCGCCGTCGACGACTGGGCGAGCAACGTCCCGCAGAACCCGAACTACTCGTGGACGCGCACGATCGACGCGGCGACGCTGGAGGCCCGCTTCGGCCTCGGCGACCTCACGGGCGGCTACACCGACACGCTGCCCGGCACGCCGTGGTACGGCGACTGGGGCGGCCGCGTCGATCCTCCACGGCACCGCCGCCAACGCCGTCATCTCCAACCTCGACTTCCGCAACGCGTTCGGGTTCCCGTCGCACGGCTTCGTCATGACGGCCGTCAACCGCTAGCGCGGCGCGCTCACACGAGGTACGGGTTCACCGCGTCGGGGTCGATGTCGTAGCGGGCGATCGCCTCGCTGACGACCTCCGGCTTGACGTCGCCCTGCGCGGCGAGCGCGGCGAGGGTGGCGACGACGACGTGGCCGGCGTCGATCTCGAAGAAGTGGCGCAGCGCCTCGCGGGTGTCGGAGCGGCCCATGCCGTCGGTGCCGAGCGGGGTGAACGAACGGCCCGGGACGAAGCGGGCGATCTGCTCGGGCACGATGGCCATGAAGTCGCTGACGGCCACGATCGGGCCCTGGGCGTCGGCGAGCAGCTCGGCGACGCGGGGCGTGCGGGCCGGCTGCTCGGGGTGCAGGCGGTTCCAGCGGGCGGTGGCGAGGGCGTCCTCGCGGAGGCGCTTGTAGCTGGTCGCCGACCACAGCTCGGCGCCGACGTCGTAGTGCTCGGCGAGGTCGGCGGCGGCCTGGCGGGCGGCGCCCTGGGCGCTGCCCGGAGAACAGGACCGTGGCCCGGTGGGACGGCCCGTCGGGCGCGCCCTGCCAGCGGTACAGGCCCTCGACGATGCCCGCCATGATCGCCACGGGTCGCCCTCGGGCATCGGCGGCATGGCGTAGTTCTCGTTGTAGAGCGTCAGGTAGTAGAAGACGTCGCGCTCGTCGGGCGGGCTGTCGGGACCGTACATGCGGTGCAGCCCGGCCTGCACGATGGCGGCGACCTCGTAGGCGAACGCCGGGTCGTAGGCCTGGACGGCCGGCACCGTGCTGGCGAGCACGAGGCTGTGGCCGTCCTGGTGCTGCAGGCCCTCGCCGAGCAGCGTCGTGCGACCGGCGGTGGCGCCGAGCAGGAAGCCGCGGGTGCGGGCGTCGGCGGCCTGCCAGATGAGGTCGCCGACACGCTGGAAGCCGAACATCGAGTAGAAGGTGTAGAAGGGCACCATCGGCACGCCGCGGTGGGCGTAGCTCGTGCCGGCGGCGATGAAGCTGGCCATCGAGCCGGCCTCGGTGATGCCCTCCTCGAGGATCTGGCCGTCGGGCCGACTCGGTGTAGCTCAGCAGCAGGTCGTGGTCGACGGGCTCGTACTTCTGGCCCGAGCGCGGCGTAGATCTTGAGCTCGCGGAACAGCGCGTCCATGCCGAACGTGCGGGCCTCGTCGGGGATGATCGGCACGATCCGCGGGCCGATGTGCTCGTCGCGGGCGAGGTTGCGCAGCAGCCGGGTGAAGCCCATCGTCGTGGAGACCGCCTGGTTGCCGGAGCCCGCCGCGCAGCTCGGCGAACGGCTTGTCGGTCGGCAGCTCGAGCGGGCGGCGGACGCGCGTCGTGCGCTTCGGGATCTGCCCGCCGAGCGCCTGGCGACGCTCCATCATGTACTGGTACTCGACGGAGTCCTCCGGCGGGCGGTAGTACGGCAGGTCGTCGGCGTGGATGTGCTCCTCGGGGATCTCGTCCTGGAGGAACAGCCGGTCGCGGAGCGCGATCAGTTGGTCCTCGGTCATCTTCTTGATCTGGTGGGTCGCGTTGCGGCCCTCGAAGCCCTCGCCGAGCGTCCAGCCCTTGATCGTCTTGCAGAGGATGACGGTCGGGGCGCCCGCTGCCGAGGTTCTCGGTGGCGGCCTTGTAGGCGGCGTACAGCTTGCGGTAGTCGTGGCCGCCGCGGGGCAGGTTGCGCAGCTCGTCGTCGGTCAGCTTGGCGACGATCTGGCGCAGCGCGGGTCGGGCCCGAAGAAGTTCTCGCGGATGTAGTCGCCGTTCTCGACGGTGTAGCGCTGGAACTCGCCGTCGACCGTGGTGTTCATCTTGTTCAACGAGCACGCCGTCCTTGTCCTTGGCGAGCAGCTCGTCCCACTTCGTGCCCCAGATCACCTTGATCACGTTCCAGCCGGCGCCGCGGAACGTGGCCTCGAGCTCCTGGATGATCTTGCCGTTGCCGCGGACCGGGCCGTCGAGGCGCTGCAGGTTGCAGTTCACGACGAAGATCAGGTTGTCGAGCTTCTCGCGGGCGGCCAGCGAGATGCTGCCGAGCGTCTCGGGCTCGTCGCACTCGCCGTCGCCGAGGAAGCACCACACGCGGCTCTGGCTGGTGTCGTCGAGCCGGCGGTTGTGCAGGTAGCGGTTGAACCGCGCCTGGTAGAGCGCGGCGATCGGGCCGAGGCCCATGCTGACCGTCGGGAACTCCCAGAAGTCCGGCATCAGGCGCGGGTGGGGGTAGCTGGTCAGGCCCTTGCCGCCGCGGCCGATCTCGCGGCGGAAGTGGTCGAGGTCGTCCTCGGTGAGGCGGCCCTCGAGGAACGCGCGGGCGTAGATGCCGGGCGCGGCGTGGCCCTGGAAGTAGACGTGGTCGCCACCGTTGCCGTCGTCCTTGCCACGGAAGAAGTGGTTGAACCCGATCTCGTACAGCGACGGCCGAGCTGGCGAAGGTGGACAGGTGGCCGCCGATGCCGTCGGCGTGCTTGTTCGCCTTCACGACCATCATCGCCGCGTTCCAGCGGATGTAGGCGCGGATGCGTCGCTCGAGGTGCTCGTCGCCGGGGAACCACGGCTCCTTCTCGCGGGGGATGGTGTTGACGTACGGGGTGCTAGACCGTGGCCGGGAAGCTGACCTGCGCCTCCCGGGCGCGCTCGAGCAGCTTCGTCGAGCAGGTAGCGGGCCCGGGTCTTGCCGTGGACGTCGACCACGGCGTCCAGGCTGTCGAGCCACTCCTGGGTCTCGTCCGGATCGATGTCAGGGAGCTGGTTGACGAAGCCGTCAAAGATCATGGGGTCAGTCTCTCACGGATCGACGGTAGTGCGACCTCGGACGGCCAAGTCGGGCGCCGGCAACCGGTACGCGTGCCCGGCCGTGCTCGAGCCCGTCGATCGTCTACACCGATGGAGCGTGCACGGGCAATCCCGGGCCGGGCGGCTGGGCGTGGGCCGTTTCGCCTGACGGCGAGCCGTCGGGCTCCGGCGGCGAGCGCACACGACGAACCAGCGGATGGAGATCACGCGCCGCGCTCGAGGCGATGCGGTCGCTAGCCCGGCGAGCCCGTTGATCGTCGTGTCCGACTCCACGTACGTCGTGAACTGCATCAACGACCGTGGTTCGCGAACTGGCAGCGCAACGGCTGGCGCAACTCGCAGAAGCAGCCGGTCGCGAACCACGACCTGTGGAAGCCGATGATCGATCTCGTACGACGCCGGCTACATCACGTTCCGCTGGGTCAAGGGACACAGCGGCAACCGGATGAACGATCTCGTCGGAGGTACGGGTTCACCGCGTCGGGGTCGATGTCGTAGCGGGCGATCGCCTCGCTGACGACCTCCGGCTTGACGTCGCCCTGCGCGGCGAGCGCGGCGAGGGTGGCGACGACGACGTGGCCGGCGTCGATCTCGAAGAAGTGGCGCAGCGCCTCGCGGGTGTCGGAGCGGCCCATGCCGTCGGTGCCGAGCGGGGTGAACGAACGGCCGGGGACGAAGCGGGCGATCTGCTCGGGGACGATGGCCATGAAGTCGCTGACGGCCACGATCGGGCCCTGGGCGTCGGCGAGCAGCTCGGCGACGCGGGGCGTGCGGGCCGGCTGCTCGGGGTGCAGGCGGTTCCAGCGGGCGGTGGCGAGGGCGTCCTCGCGGAGGCGCTTGTAGCTGGTCGCCGACCACAGCTCGGCGCCGACGTCGTAGTGCTCGGCGAGGTCGGCGGCGGCCTGGCGGGCGGCGCCCTGGGCGCTGCCCGAGAACAGGATCGTGGCCCGGTGGGACGGCCCGTCGGGCGCGCCCTGCCAGCGGTAGAGGCCCTCGACGATGCCGGCCATGATCGCCACCGGGTCGCCCTCGGGCATCGGCGGCATGGCGAAGTTCTCGTTGTAGAGCGTCAGGTAGTAGAAGACGTCGCGCTCGTCGGGCGGGCTGTCGGGACCGAACATGCGGTGGAGCCCGGCCTGCACGATGGCGGCGACCTCGTAGGCGAACGCCGGGTCGTAGGCCTGGACCGCGGGGACCGTGCTGGCCAGCACGAGGCTGTGGCCGTCCTGGTGCTGCAGGCCCTCGCCGAGCAGCGTCGTGCGACCGGCCGTGGCGCCGAGCAGGAAGCCGCGGGTGCGGGCGTCGGCTGCTTGCCAGATGAGGTCGCCGACGCGCTGGAAGCCGAACATCGAGTAGAAGGTGTAGAAGGGCACCATCGGCACGCCGCGGTGGGCGTAGCTCGTGCCGGCGGCGATGAAGCTGGCCATCGAGCCGGCCTCGGTGATGCCCTCCTCGAGGATCTGGCCGCGGGCCGACTCGGTGTAGCTCAGCAGCAGGTCGTGGTCGACGGGCTCGTACTTCTGCCCGAGCGCGGCGTAGATCTTGAGCTCGCGGAACAGCGCGTCCATGCCGAACGTGCGGGCCTCGTCGGGGATGATCGGCACGATCCGCGGGCCGATGTGCTCGTCGCGGGCGAGGTTGCGCAGCAGCCGGGTGAAGCCCATCGTCGTGGACACCTCCTGGTTGCCGGACCCGCCGCGCAGCTCGACGAACGGCTTGTCGGTCGGCAGCTCGAGCGGGCGCCGGGCGCGCGTCGAGCGCTTCGGCATCTGCCCGCCGAGGGCCTGGCGACGCTCCAGCATGTACTGGTACTCGACGGAGTCCTCCGGCGGGATGTAGTACGGCGGGTCGTCGGCGTGGATGTGCTCCTCGGGGATCTCGTCGTGGAGGAACAGCCGGTCGCGCAGGGCGACGAGCTGGTCCTTGGTCATCTTCTTGATCTGGTGGGTGGCGTTGCGGCCCTCGAAGCCCTCGCCGAGCGTCCAGCCCTTGATCGTCTTGCAGAGGATGACGGTCGGGGCGCCGCTGCCGATGTTCTCCGTCGCCGCCTTGTAGGCCGCGTAGAGCTTGCGGTAGTCGTGGCCGCCGCGGGGCAGGTTGCGCAGCTCGTCGTCGGTCAGCTTGGCGACCATCTCGCGCAGCGCCGGCTGGGGACCGAAGAAGTTGTCGCGGATGTACTCGCCGGACTCCACGGAGTAGCGCTGGAACTGCCCGTCCACCGTGGTGTTCATCCGGTTGACGAGGGCGCCGTCCTTGTCCTGGGCGAGCAGCTCGTCCCACTTCGAGCCCCAGATCACCTTGATCACGTTCCAGCCGGCGCCGCGGAACACGGCCTCCAGCTCCTGGATGATCTTGCCGTTGCCGCGGACCGGGCCGTCGAGGCGCTGCAGGTTGCAGTTGATGACGAAGATCAGGTTGTCGAGCTGCTCGCGGGCGGCCAGCGAGATGGCGCCCAGCGACTCCGGCTCGTCGCACTCGCCGTCGCCCATGAAGCACCACACGCGGCTCTGGCTGGTGTCGTCGATCTGGCGGTTGTGCAGGTAGCGGTTGAAGCGGGCGTGGTAGAGCGCGCCGATCGGGCCGAGGCCCATGCTCACCGTCGGGTACTCCCAGAACTCCGGCATCAGGCGCGGGTGGGGGTAGCTCGACAGGCCGTGGCCGCCACGGCCGATCTCGCGGCGGAAGTGGTCGAGGTCGTCGGCGGACAGGCGACCCTCCATGAACGCGCGGGCGTAGACGCCCGGCGCGGCGTGGCCCTGGAAGTAGACGGCGTCGCCGGCGTTGCCGTCGTCCTTGCCACGGAAGAAGTGGTTGAAGCCGATCTCGTACAGCGAGGCCGAGCTGGCGAACGTCGACAGGTGGCCGCCGATGCCCTCGGCCTTCTTGTTGGCCTTGACGACCATCATCGCCGCGTTCCACCGGACGAAGGCCCGGATGCGCCGCTCGATGTGCTCGTCACCCGGGAACCACGGCTCCTGCTCGCGGGGGATGGTGTTGACGTACGGGGTCGAGACCGTCGCCGGGAACGAGACCTGCGACTCCTGGGCCCGCTCCAGCAGCTTCGTCAGCAGGTAGCGCGCCCGCGTCTTGCCGCGGACGTCCACCACCGCGTCCAGGGAGTCCAGCCACTCCTCGGTCTCGTCCGGATCGATGTCGGGGATCTGATGGACGTAGCCGTCGAAGATCATGCGACCAGTCTCGCACCGATCGACGGACTGCGACCTCGGACGGCCCGTCGGGCGCCGGCGGCCGGTACGGTGCCCCGCCGTGCCCGAGCCCGTCGTCGCCTACACCGATGGTGCCTGCTCCGGGAACCCCGGCCCGGGCGGGTGGGCCTGGGCGGTGGCGCCGGACGGCACCCCGTCGGGCGCCGGTGGCGAGCTGCGCACGACGAACCAGCGGATGGAGATCACGGCCGCCCTCGAGGCGGTGCGCACGTTCGCCCCGGCGGGCCCGGTCGTCGTGGTGTCGGACTCGACGTACGTCGTGAACTGCTTCCGCGACCGCTGGTACGTGAAGTGGGAGGCCAACGGCTGGCGCAACGCCAAGAAGCAGCCCGTCGCCAACGCCGACCTGTGGCGCCCGCTCGTCGAGCTCGTGCGCGCCGGCGACGTCACGTTCCGCTGGGTGAAGGGCCACAGCGGCGACCGCCTCAACGACCTCGTCGACCAGCTGGCGGTGGCTGCCATCCCGCGGTGCGCAGGCGCGTCGCGGCGCGCGGGCCGTCAGGTGGGGATGGCGCGCTCGAGGTCGGCGACGAGGTCGTCGCCGTCCTCGAGGCCGACGGAGATGCGCAGCAGGCCCGGCGTGATGCCGATCGCCGCCTGCTCCTCGGGGGCGAGGGCGACGTGCGTGCTCGTGCCGGGGTGGCACACGAGCGTCTCCGGGCCGCCGAGCGACGTCGCCGAGCGGGCCACGCGCAGGGCGTCGATCATCGTGCGGGCGGCGTCGATGCCGCCGGCGAGGTCGATCGCGAACACCGTCGGCAGGCACGTGAGCTGGGACGTCGCGAGGGCGTGCTGCGGGTGGTCGGCGAGGCCGGGGTGGTGCACGGCGGCCACGCCGGGGTGGCCCGTCAGGCTCGCGGCGAGGCGCAGCGCGACGTCGGCCTGGTGGCGCTGGCGCACGGCCAGCGTGCGGATGCCACGCAGCGCGTTCAGGGCGTCGTGCGGCGACGCGGTCGCGCCGTGCAGCACGCTGTAGGACCAGATCGCGTCGAGCAGGTCGCGCTCGCCGGCGACCACGCCGAGCGTGGCGTCGTTGTGGCCGGAGATGCCCTTGGTGGCCGAGTGCAGCACGAGGTCGACGCCGTGGCGCAGCGGCTGCTGGCCGATCGGCGTGGCGAACGTCGAGTCGACGACGGTGAACGGGCCGCTGACGGCGCCGAGGTCGGCCAGGTCGACGAGGTCGAGGCGCGGGTTCGACGGGCTCTCGGCGAGCACGAGCATCGTGCGTCCGGGCCGCACGGCCTCGGCGAAGGCGCCCGGGACGGTGCCATCGACGACGGTGTGCTCGATGCCGAACCGGGCGCACGCACCCTGCACGAACGCCATCGTCCCGGCGTAGATCTGGCGCTGGATCACGATGTGGTCGCCGGCCGAGCACAGCGCCAGGACGGTCGTCGCGATGGCGCCCATGCCGGACCCGAACGCCAGCGCGTCCTCGGCGCCCTCGAGGTCGGCGATGGCGTCCTCGAACGCCCGCACCGTCGGGTTGGCGTAGCGGTTGTAGAACTCGCCCTGGCGCATGCCGGTGGCCCGCTTGCGCGTGTCGTCGAGGCCGTCGGTCTGCCACGTGCTCGTCGACCAGAGCGGGACGTTGAGGCTCGCGCCCTGGTGCCGCCGCCCGGCGGTCACGGCGCGGGTGGCCGGGGCGGGCGGCTGCTCGTCCATTGGGGAGGAGAGGCTACTGGCCGCGGGCGCCGGGGGCCCGACCCGGTTGTGAGCACCCGCCGGACCTCACGTACTGTCCGCGACATGGACATCACTGGTGCAGCTGCGATCGTGACGGGTGGGGCTTCGGGGATCGGTGCGGCGTCGGCTCGGCTGCTGGCGGCGCGGGGCGCGAAGGTCGTCATCGCCGACCTGCAGGAGGACAAGGGCAAGGCGCTCGCCGACGAGCTCGGCGGGGCGTTCGCCAAGGTCGACGTCACCAAGACCGAGGACATCATCGACGCCGTCGACATGGCCAAGTCGATCGGCCCGGTGCGCGTCCTCGTCAACTCGGCCGGCATCGGCTGGGCCCAGCGCACCGTCGGCAAGGACGGCTCCTACGAGTCGGCGGCCAACCTCGACGCCTTCAAGCGGGTCATCAACATCAACCTGATCGGCAGCTTCGACTGCATCCGCCTCGCCGCCACGGCGATGAGCACGACCGAGCCGCTCGAGTACGGCGAGCGGGGGGCGATCGTCAACATCGCCTCGGTCGCCGCGTTCGACGGCCAGATCGGCCAGGCGTCGTACTCGGCGTCGAAGGGTGGCATCGTCGGCCTCACGCTGCCGGTCGCCCGCGACCTCGCCGCCATCGGCGTGCGCGTCAACACCGTCGCCCCCGGCCTCATCGACACCCCGATCTACGGCGAGGGCGACAACAGCGAGGCGTTCAAGGCCAACCTGCAGAAGGGCGTGCTGTTCCCGCAGCGCCTCGGCTTCCAGGAGGAGCTGGCGTCGATGGTCGTCGAGTGCATCACGAACAGCTACATGAACGCCGAGACGATCCGCGTCGACGGCGGCATCCGCATGCCCCCGAAGTAGGTCGAGCACGCGGCCCGGTGCCCGGCAGCTGCGGCTCGCCTGCGGCGGACCGGCCGTCGCATCCGACGACTGCCGCGGTGGTTGTGCGACCGCACATTCGGATCGGCGCTGCGACGCCTGGTCGCGACCCACTGCTGGGTGAGTCGATCCGAGATGTGGTGCACTGACCCCGCGGACGCCGCTTCCTCGGATGCCGCTCGGGTCACGGACGTCGGACGCGGCCGCGTCGTCAAGGCGCCGACGCCTCAGGTCGTGTAATCGGCGTTGATGCGGACGTAGCCGTCGGTGAGGTCGCAGCCCCACACGGTGCACGCGGCCGTCCCGGTGGCGAGCGAGACGTGGATGCGGACCTCGTCGCCGCGCAGGTAGTCGGACAGCTTGGCGAGCTCCGCCTCGTCGACCGTTGTCGGGTAGACCTCGCGGTCGCCGAAGCGGATCGTGACCCGCTCCTGGTCGATGTCGGTGTCGTCGGAGCACTTGCCGATGGCCATCGCGACCCGGCCCCAGTTCGGGTCGGCGCCGTGGATGGCCGTCTTCACCAGCGGTGAGTTGACGATGGCCTTGGCGACCCGCTTGGCCTGTGCCCGGTCACGCGCCGCGTCGACGTGGACCTCGACGAGCGTCTCGGCGCCCTCGCCGTCGCGGGCGATCTGGCGGGTCAGCGAACCGGCCACGCGACCGCAGCGCGCCCTCGAGGTCGGCCAGGTCGACCGGCCCGGCGGCCCCGCTGGCGAGCACCACCGCGGTGTCGCTGGTCGACGTGTCGGTGTCGATGCTGACGCAGTTGAACGTGTCGTCGACGACGCGCCGGAAGACCGTGTCGAGGTCGGCGGGGGAGACCGCGGCGTCGGTCAGCAGCACGGCGATCATCGTCGCCATGTCGGGCTCGATCATGCCGACGCCCTTGGCGATGCCGACCACGCCGGCCGGCCCCGCGCCGACCGTGGCCGCGGCGACCTTCTCGACGGTGTCGGTGGTCATGATCCCGCGAGCCGCGTCGCGCACGTCGCGCCCGGACAGCTCGCGGGGGAGGGCCTCCACGCCGGCGAGCACGCGGTCCATCGGGTAGCGGCGGCCGATCACGCCGGTGGAGGCGACGAGCACGTCGGCCGGGGAGCAGCCGAGGCGGGCGGCGACGGCGTCGACCAGCGCCTCGGCGTCGGCATGGCCGTCGGGTCCGTTGGCGACGTTCGCGTTCTTCGACACGACGACGACGGCCCGCGCCGTCCCGTCGGCGAGGTTGCGCCGGCTGATCGTCACGCTCGGGCCGACGAAGCGGCTCTTGGTGAAGACGCCGGCGGCGGGCACCGTGGAGGCGGCGGCGATCACGACGAAGTCGTCGCTCGTGTCCTTGACGCCGATGTTGGCGACGTGGCAGCCGAACCCGGCCGGCAGCGCGACGGGCTCGCTCATGACGGGGCCGACGGGCGCAGCGCGTTGCGGATCGTCGCGAAGATCCGCGCCATCGCCGCCATGTCCTCGCGCGAGAGCAGGTCGATGATGTGGCGGCGCACGCTGTCGACGTGGTCGGGGGCGACCTTCTCGAGGTACGCCATCCCGTGGTCGGTCAGCACGGCCAGCATCACGCGCCGGTCGAGGTCCGACGGCCGGCGCTCGACGACGCCCATCCGCACGAGCCCGTCGAGCCGACGCGTCAGGCCGCTCGGGGACAGCTGCAGCAGTGTCGCCAGGTCGCACATGCGCATCGACTGGTCGTTGGCCTCCGAGAGGTGGACGAGCACCTGGTAGTCGCCGAGCGTGAGCCCGTGCGGGGTGAGGTCGGCCTCGAGGGCCGCGTTGAGGTCGACCACGGTCTCGGCGTAGGAGCGCCAGGCGGCCATCTCCTCGTCGTCCAGCCAGCGGGTCTCACTCGTCGCACTCACATCCTCGATCATATCCGATGTGTCACGCAATAGTTGTGATGGTCAGGATCTGCCCGCTAGCATGCAGCCCATGAGCGACAGCACGACGACCACCACCATCCCCGCCGGCACCTGGACGTTGGACACCGCCCACAGCTCGGTCGGCTTCACCGTCCGCCACATGATGGTGTCGAAGGTCCGCGGCCGCTTCGGCGACTTCAGCGCCGACATCGTCACCGCCGAGAACCCGCTCGAGTCGACGCTCACGGCGACGGTGCAGATGGCGTCGATCGACACCGGCGACGAGGGCCGCGACGGCCACCTGCGCACGAACGACTTCTTCGACATCGAGGAGCACCCGACGATGACGTTCACGTCGACCGGCATCACCGGCTCGGGGACGGACTACGAGGTCACGGGCGACCTGACGATCAAGGGCGTGACCAAGCCGGTGACGTTCGACCTCGAGTTCGGCGGCGTGGGCAAGGACCCGTGGGGCAACACCGGGCCGGGTTCACGCTCACCGGCACGATCAACCGCAAGGACTTCAACATGGCCTACAACGCCGTGCTCGAGACGGGCGGGATCATGGTCGGCGAGAAGGTCTCGGTCGAGCTCGACATCGAAGCCACGCTCCAGGCGGGCTGACCTCGTGACGATCAGCGGCCTCAACCACGCCGTGCTCTGGGTGCGAGACGCCCAGGTGAGCGCGGCCTTCTACCAGGAGGCCCTCGGCTTCCAGGTCGTCGAGGCCGATCCCGCCGGCCGGGCGGTCTTCCTCCGGGCCGGTGGGTCGGCCAACCACCACGACCTCGGTCTGTTCTCCGTCGGCGAGCGCCCGGGCCCGGTGCCGCACGCGCCCGGTCTGTACCACCTGGCGTGGCAGGTGCCGACGATCGAGGACCTCGCCGCGGCGGCCGCCGAGCTGACGCGAGCGCGGCTCGCTCGTCGGCGCCACCGACCACGGGGTGTCCAAGAGCCTCTACGCCAAGGACCCCGACGGCATCGAGTTCGAGGTGATGTGGCTGCTCCCGTCCGATCGGTGGGCGCAGCTCGACGGCCACTCCGGCCGCGAGGTCCTCGACCTCCCCGCCGAGGTCGCCCGCTGGTCGGGCGTCACGACGTCCTGACGGCCCGATCTGTCAGTGCGATCCGGCCCGATCGGGCCGGATCACGCTGACGGTTGGCCGAGCGCGGCCGAGGACGGCGCGCAGCGCCCCGTCCAGCGTTGCGTAGCGGAACTCGAAGCCGTCGGACAGGAGCTTCTTCGGGAGCACCCGCTGGCCCTCGAGGAGGAGGGCACCGGCGCGCTCGCGGCCGAGCACGAGCTTGGGCCCGAACGACGGCACGGGGAGCACGGTCGGGCGGTGCAGCACGGTGCCGATCGCGTCGGTGAGCGTCGGCGGTTGCGGACCGGGGTCGGGGGCGGTCAGGTTGACCGGCCCCGACAGCGAGCTCGTCAGCAGGTGGACGATGGCGCCGACCTCGTCATCGAGCGCGATCCAGCTCATCCACTGCCGCCCCGACCCGAAACGGCCACCGAGGCCGACCTTGAACAGCGGCAGCATCTTGGCCAGCGCACCCCCGTCGGGAGCCAGCACGATGCCGGTCCGCAGGTGCACGACCCGCCGGCCGGCGCGCTCGGCGGCCGCCGTGCTCGCCTCCCACGCCTCGACGACGTCGGTGAGGAAGCCGGTGCCCGACGGCGAGCGCTCGTCGAGCTCCTCGTCGCCGCGGTCCCCGTAGAAACCGACCGCCGAGCCGGAGAGCAACGCCGCCGGGCCCCCCTCGACGGATGCCATCGACTCGGCGAGCAGCGTCGTGGCGCGGGTGCGCGACTCGAGGACCGTGCGCTTGTAGTCGTCCGTCCAGCGCTTGTCGCCGATCCCCGCGCCGGCGAGGTTGACGACGACGTCGATGCCGACGAGCGCCTGCGGGTCGAGCCGGCCGGCGTGCGGGTCCCACCCGATCTCACCGGCCGCCGGCGTCGAGCGGACGACGGGCACGGGCTCGTGGCCATCGGCGCGGAGCCGGGCGACGAGCGCGGTGCCGATCAGCCCGTGGGAACCGGTGACCGCGACGCGCACGTCGAAGACAGTACGCCGCCGCGGCGGGGACCCCTCCCCGGCCCATTGCCCGGGGAGCTCGCCGGACCCATCGGTACGCTCTCGGCGGCGGACAACCGTGGAGGAGGAACCACACGTGACCGACGGCGGCAGCGACTGGCGACCACCCGACCCCGGGGCGACACCCCCGCCGCCGCTCGCGGCGCCGGGCGGCTTCGCCCCGCCGACCGTCCCGCCGACCCCGGCTCCGACCCCGACCACGGAGATCACCGTGGAGGCGAACCCGGTCCACGGGGCGCCGGCGCCGCGCGGCCGCTCGACGGGCAAGATCGTGGCTGCCGCGGTGGGCGCGGTCGCCATCGTCGGCGCCGGCATCTTCGCCATCACGCGACTCGCCGGTGACGCATCCGCGACCGGCGGCGCCGATTCCCCGGAGGCGGCCGCCGACATGCTGCTCGACGCGCTCGACAGCGAGGACGTCCTCGGGGCGGTCGACGTGCTGCTGCCAGGCGAGCGCGAGACGTTCCGCCAGCCGCTACAGGACATGGTCGCCGAGCTGCAGCGCCTCGAGGTCGTCAGCGACGACGACCTGAGCGGCGTCAGCGGCGTCGACATCACGGTCACCGACCGCAACGTCGCGAGCACGCCGACGAACGTCGACGACATCGTCAACCTCGACGTGACGGCGACCGTCGCCAGCAGCGTCGACGGCGCCGCGCTGCCGATCGGCGACTGGCTCCGCGAGGCCGTGGAGGCCGAGGAGCTCGACTCGCTCGACGAGACCTCCGAGCCGACCGAAGGCCGCTTCCCCGTGACCGCGGTGCGCCAGGACGGCCGCTGGTACCTCAGCCTCTTCTACACCGCGGCCGAGCAGGCGCGAGCCCAGACGGACCTCGACATCCCTGCCGAGGGCGTCGCGCTGAACGGCGGCGACAGCCCCGAAGCGGCGATGGACAAGGCGCTGGCCGCGCTCGCCGACCTCGACCTGGCCGGTCTCGTCGGCACCCTCAACCCGAACGAGTTCGAGGCGTTGCAGCGCTATGCACCGCTGTTCCTCGACGATGCCCAGCGCCAGCTCGACGATGCCGTGGCCGAGTCGGGTGTCTCGATCGACGTGCGCGACACGGCGTACACCGTCGACGGTGACGGCTCCCGGCGCGGCGTCACGATCACCGCCATGGCGGTCGACATCACGGCCGAGGGCGACACCCTGACGGCCCGCCTCGCGGACGGCTGCTTCCTCGTGCAGGTGCCGGGCCAGGACGAGGTGAGCTCCTGCGACCTCACCGAGCAGCTCGGGGACGAGATCGACCTCGGCGACGTCGTCGACGACCCGCAGGCCGTGGAGGACGCGATCGCCGACCTCCAGGCCGCGTTCGAGGAGTACGAGAACCCGGGCATCGTCGTCCAGGAGGTCGACGGCAGCTGGTACCTCAGCCCGATGGCCACCGTGTCGGACCAGGTGCTGGCCGTCGTGCGGGCGCTCGATCGCGGCGAGATCGAGGACCTCACGACGCAGCTCCAGGACCTCGCCGCCACGTTCGATCCGGACATGGTCGTCGGCGGCGTCGAGGTGCCGGACTTCGACGACTTCGAGCTGCCCCGTGACGGCGCCGCGCCGACGACCGTGCCGGAACGTGACGATCCGGCGAACACCATCGTCGCCGACACCGTCGCCCCGGACGATGCCGCGAGCGACGACACGGTGGAGGGCGCCGCGTTCCCCGACGAGGCGTGCTACGCCGAGTCCGACGTCGCCGCCGCCCAGTCGTGCTTCGAGGACCTCCTCGCCAGCGGCGACATCGAGCCGGAGTTCGTGCCGTGGTACTTCCGGTTCCCGGAGTGCGACGCTGCCGACACGATGTGGAGCGACGACCTCTACGGGCTGTCCGACGACGAGTTCGTCGCCGCCATCGAGGCCCTGCAGCCGTGCGTGCAAGGGTTGATCGCCTCGGGCGAGGCGGCCGACTACGAGTTCGGCGAGGTCGGCCGGCCGCAGTGCCTGGACGGCCAGAACCCCTACCTGCTCGACGTCAACAGCGACGAGTTCGAGGCCTTCACGACGTGCGTGTACGGCTGACGGCCGGGCCGTAGCCTCCGGCCCCGTGCGCACCCGCACCCTGCTGCTCCTCGCCGTCGTCTGTGGCCTGGCGATCCTCGTCGCGGGCGTGGTGCAACTGCTGCGGGTCGCCAACCAGGACGACCCGCCGCGGGCCGTCGCGATCGGCCAGACCGTGCGCGTGGGGGACATGGACGTCGTCGTCCGCGGGGTGTCCGAGGGCGACGGCAGCGTGCTCGTGGACGTCGAGATCGGCGGTGTCGACGACGACGACGGTGGCGACGGGTTCACCCTGACGACGCCGGGCGGCCTGCTCGAGCCCGACCCGGCGGCCGGCAACCACTGCGGTGCCACGTCGGCTCGCCTCGAGCCGTGCACGCTGGCCTTCCGCCTCGGCAGCGACGCCGGATCCACTCGCGTGCTGGTGTACCAGCGCGGCGACGAACGGGTGCGCTGGGACCTCTCGGAGTAGCCGGAGCGGACGACCGCGGCGCGACCCCCGGCGCTACGGTGATCGGGCAGCACGTCGCCGCCCGCGCCGTGCAGGATGTGGCGTCTCGGCGCCGTGACCGAATGAGGTGATCCCGACGGCCGATCAGTTCGATCTCGTCATCATCGGCGGAGGACCCGGTGGGTACTCGGCCGCGCTCTACGCGGCCTCGGCGGGGGTGAAGGTCGCCATGGTCGAGTTCGACGCCCTCGGCGGCACGTGCCTCAACCGCGGCTGCATCCCGGCCAAGGCGTTCCTCGAGACGGCGGCGGTCCACCGCCACGTCGCCCACGCCGGCGAGTTCGGCATCGAGTCCAGCGCGCCGAGCGTGAACTTCGCGGTCACCCAGGACCGCAAGAACAAGATCGTGGCTGGGCTCGTCGGGGGCATCGCGGCGATGTGCAAGGGCCGCAAGGTCGAGGTGTTCAACGGCGTCGGCAGCCTCGGTCCCGACCACACCGTCACCGTCACCGCGTCGGACGGATCGACGACGGAGATCACGGGGACGAACGTCATCCTCGCCGCCGGCTCCGTCCCGCGCCTGATCCCCGGGTTCGAGCGCGGCGGCCCGATCATGACGAGCGACGAGGTGCTCGACCTCGACCACGTGCCGGCCCGCATGGTCGTCGTCGGCGGCGGGGCGATCGGCTGCGAGTTCGCCTCGGCGTTCGCCGACCTCGGCTCCCAGGTCACCATCCTCGAGGGCCTGCCGAAGATCCTGCCCGGCCTCGACAACGACCTCGCCAACGTCGTCGTGCGCAGCTTCAAGCGCAAGAAGATCGACATCCGCACCGGCGTCAAGGTCACCGGCCACACACCGAACGACAGCGGCGGCACGACCGTGCACGTCGAGGGTGGCGACGACGTCGAGGTCGACGCCGTCGTGATCTCCGTCGGGCGCCGCCCGTTCGCCGACAAGCTCGGCCTCGACGGCACCGGCGTCAAGGTCGACGAGCGGGGCTTCGTCGTCGTCGACGAGTTCTGCCGCACCGGCGAGGACGGCGTCTTCGCCGTCGGCGACCTCATCAACACGCCGCAGCTCGCCCACGTCGGGTACGCCGAGGCGATCCTGTGCGTGAAGCAGGCGCTCGGCGAGCCGGCTGCCCCGGTCATGTACGACCGGGTGCCGTGGGCCATCTACTGCGACCCCGAGGTCGCCTGGGCCGGGCCGGACGAGGCTGCCGCCAAGGAGGCGGGCTACGACGTCGTCGTCGCCAAGCACCCGTTCAAGTTCAACTCGCGGGCCCAGATCGTCGGCTCGACCGAAGGCCTCTGCAAGGTCATCGCCGAGAAGGGGCCGGACGGCAAGGCCGGTCGCATCCTCGGCGTCCACATGGTCGGCCCGTGGGTGACGGAGCAGCTGAGCGGGGGCTACCTCGCCGTGAACTGGGAGGCGACGGTCGACGAGGTCGCCGAGTTCATCCAGCCGCACCCGAGCCTGACCGAGCTGTTCGGCGAGACGGTGCTCAGCCTCACCGGCCGCAACTTCAACGGCTGAGATCGCGTCCCGAAGGAGAAGAGGAAACCCGATGGCCGAAGTGACCCTGCCCCAGCTCGGGGAGACCGTGACCGAGGGCACGATCACGCAGTGGTTCAAGCAGGTCGGCGACGACGTCGCGGCCGACGAGCCGTTGTTCGAGGTGTCGACGGACAAGGTCGACACCGAGGTGCCGTCGCCCGTCGCCGGCACGCTGACGGAGATCCGCGTCCAGGAGGGCGAGACGGTCGACGTCGGCACGGTCATCGCCGTCGTCGGTGACGGCGACGGGGCGCCGGCCGCGGCACCGGCGCCGGCCGCCGAGGAGGCGCCGGCCCCCGCCGCCGAGGAGGCGCCGGCCGAGGAGCAGGCGCCGGAGCCCGAGGAGGGTGGGGCCACCGAGGCGCCCGCGGCCGAGACCCCCGCCGCCGAGCCCGAGCCGGCCGAGGCGACGGCGGACGAACCGGCGCCGGCCACCCGAGCCGGCACCCGCGGGAGCTCCGTCGGCGGCCAAGGGCGTGCTGCTGTCGCCCGTCGTGCGCCGCCTCGTCAACGAGCACGGCCTCGACCCGGCGGCGATCAACGGGACCGGTCCCGGCGGGCGCATCACTCGCGACGACGTGCTCGACCACATCGACAAGGTCGGCGCGACGCCCGGCGCCGCACCGGCGGCGCCCGCCGAGCCGGCGCCCGCCGCCGAGGCACCGACACCGGCACCGGCGGCGAAGGCTGCCCCCGCCCCGGCTGCCGCCAAGGCGGCGCCGGCACCGGCCGCCACGCCGCCCGCGGCCGCCCCGCGCGTCGCAGCCGGTCAGCGGGACGAGGCGATCCCGCTCACGAAGATCCGCAAGCTCACCGGCTCGCACATGATCATGAGCAAGGGGGTCAGCCCGCACGCGTTCAGCGTCGTCGAGGTCGACTACGCCAACGTCGACGCCACGCGCGGTGCGGTGAAGAGCGACTGGAGGAAGTCCGAGGGCTTCAGCCTCACGTACCTGCCGTTCATCAGCCGGGCGACGATCGACGCCCTCCTCGAGTTCCCCCACCTCAACGCGAGCGTCGGGGAGAACGACCTCGTGATCCATCGCTTCGTCGATCTCGGCATCGCCGTCGACCTCGACTACGAGGGCCTCATCGTGCCGGTCATCCGCGACGCCGAGGACCTCCGCCTGCGGGCGATCGCCCGCCACATCAACGACCTCGCCGCCCGGGCCCGCACCAAGAAGCTGATGCCCGACGAGATCAGCGGCGGCACGTTCACGATCTCCAACAACGGGTCGGCGGGCTCGGTGCTGACGATGCCGATCATCAACCAGCCGCAGGTGGCGATCCTGTCCACGGACGCCATCACCCGCAAGCCCGTCGTCGTGCCGACGACCGACGGCGGCGAGGCGATCGCCGTGCACCCGGTCGGCAACCTGGCCATGGCCTGGGACCACCGCGCGTTCGACGGCGCCTACGCGGCCGGGTTCCTGCGGCGGATCAAGGAGATCCTGGAGACGCGCGACTGGTCGGCAGAGGTCTGAGCGTGCGAAGAGCTCCAGGAGGAACGGTTCTGAGCGTGCGAAGAGCTCGAGCAGGAACGGTCTGAAATGCTGCGCACCCGCTGGCTCGGCACCGTGCCGTACCGCGAGGCGCTCGCGGTGCAGCAGGCGCTGTTCGACCACGGGCAGGACGACCACCTCCTGCTGCTCGAGCACCCGCACGTGTTCACGTACGGGCCGCGCGCGGACCTCGCCAGCAACCTGCGCTGCGACCCGGCGGCCGTCGGGGCCGACTTCGTCGGCATCAGGCGGGGCGGTGACATCACGTACCACGGCCCCGGCCAGCTCGTCGGCTACCCGATCGTCACGATCGCCAACGGCTTCGGCGCGGCGGCCCACGTCCGCAACGTCGAGCAGCTGATCATCGACGCGCTGGCCACGTTCGGCGTGACGGCCGGCCGGCTGCGCGAGCACCCGGGCGTGTGGGTCGACCCGGACGGGCCGGACCCGCGCAAGATCTGCGCCATCGGCGTGCGGCTCAAGCGCGGGCGCACGATGCACGGCTTCGCGCTCAACGTGGCGACCGATCTCACGTACATGCGCGAGCACATCGTGGCGTGCGGGATCGGCGACCGGCCCGTGACCTCGCTCGCCGAGGAGGGCGTCGACGTGCCGATGCGTGACGTCGTCGACGTCGTCGCCCGGCTCGCCGCGGAGCGGTGGGGCAACAGCGCAGGTGCCGAGCGCCAGGACGTCGCCTGGCGCCACCGGGTCGACGACCTGTCGCTCTTCTCCCGTGGCGCCGGGCCCGGCGAGCCGGTGCGCCTCACGTCGCGGCTGGCGGCCGCGGGCGTGACGTCGGGGCTGGCGATCGAGGCGCGCAAGCCCGAGTGGCTGCGCCCGAAGGTGCACCACGGGCCCGCGGTCCTCGCGCTCAGGAAGACGATCCGCGACCTCGGCCTCGTGACGGTCTGCGAGGACGCCGGCTGCCCGAACCTGTCGGAGTGCTGGTCCGACGGCACGGCGACGTTCATGGTGCTCGGCGAGCGCTGCACCCGGGCGTGCGGCTTCTGCCTCGTCGACACGAGCAAGCCGCTGGCACCCGCCGCCGACGAGCCCGGGCGGGTCGCCGAGGCGATCGACCGCATGGGCCTCGACCACGCCGTGCTCACGATGGTGGCGCGCGACGACCTGCCCGACGGCGGCATGGCCCACGTCGCGGCGTGCGTCGAGGCGATCCGGGCGCGCCGGCCGGGGACCCGCATCGAGACGCTGATCTCCGATGCGCGCGGCGACGAGGCATCGCTGGCGCTGCTGTTCGCCGCCCGCCCCGACGTCCTCAACCACAACCTGGAGACCGTCGCCCGGCTGCAGCGCGCCGTGCGCCCGTCGGCCGGGTACGCCCGCAGCCTGTCCGTGCTCGCCCGCGCCAAGGCGGCCGGGCTGACCACGAAGTCCGGGCTCATCGTCGGGATGGGCGAGACCGACGACGAGGTCGACGGCGCGCTGGCCGACCTCGCCGGCATCGGCGTCGACATCGTCACGATCGGCCAGTACCTGCGCCCGACGTCGCACCACCTGCCCGTCGAGCGGTGGGTCGAGCCGGAACGGTTCGCCCGCTGGAAGGCGGTCGGCGAGGAGCTCGGCATCGCCCACGTCGAGTCCGGCCCGCTGACCCGCTCCAGCTACCACGCCAAGTCCGCCGCCGAGCACGTCACCCCCGTCGCGCTCCGCGCACGGTCCCGAGTATCTGACGCTCCTCCCGGAGTCCACCAAACACTCGGGTCCCCAGCCGACGAGATCCACTGGTCGCAGATGCCGACCCGAGTGTTTGGCGAGCCCTCCCGGAGCATCGCTACTGGGGAGGACCTGGCACAATCGCGAGGTGAGCTCGATCTATCGCGACCGCCTCGACCGGGTCCGTGGGGCGATGACCGAGCAGGGCGTCGACGTGCTGCTGGTGTCCGTCGGCCACGACCTGCCGTACCTGTCGGGGTACGAGGCGATGCCACTGGAGCGCCTGACGATGCTCGTCGTGCCCCGCGATGCCGAGGCGACGATGGTGATCCCGCGGCTGGAGGCACCACGGGTCGTCGAGCAGCCCGGCGTGTTCACGCTGCACCCCTGGGACGAGACCGAGGACCCGACGGCGATCGTCGCCAAGCTCGCCGCCGGGGCGTCGACCGCCGCCGTCGGCGACCAGATGTGGGCCCGCTTCCTGGTGCAGCTGCTCCCGCAGCTGCCGGGCACCGAGTTCCGGCGCGCCGTCGACGTCGTCGGACCGCTGCGGATGGTCAAGGACGCCGCCGAGATCGCCGCCCTGCGCGCCGCCGGCGCAGCCGCCGACCGGGTCGCGGATCAGCTCCACGGCGGTCAGATCCCGCTCGTCGGGCGGACCGAGGCCCAGGTGTCGGCCGACATCTCGGCCCGGCTGATCGCCGAGGGCCACGACAAGGTCAACTTCGCCATCGTCGCCGCCGGCGCCAACGCGGCGAGCCCGCACCACCACGCCGGCGACCGGGTGATCCAGGCCGGCGAGATCGTGCTCTGCGACTTCGGCGGGACGATGGACGGCTACTGCAGCGACACCACGCGCTGCGTCTTCACCGGCGAGGTCCCCGCCGAGATCGCCGACGCCTACGCCGTGCTGCACGAGGCGCAGGCCGCCAGCGTTGCATCTGCCGTCGTCGGCACGCCGTGCGAGGACGTCGACCGCGCCGCCCGCGACGTCATCGCCGCCGCCGGGTTCGGCGAGCAGTTCGTGCACCGCACCGGCCACGGCATCGGCATGGAGGAGCACGAGGACCCCTACATCGTGTCCGGGAACCGTCGACCGCTCGAACCCGGCCACGCGTTCAGCGTCGAGCCCGGGATCTACGTGGCGGGGCGGTGGGGCATGCGCCTCGAGGACATCGTCGTCGCCACGGCGGACGGGCCGGAGCCGCTCAACGCCTCCGACCACGACCTCGTCAGCGTCGACGCGTAGCGCCGCTCAGGGCGACCGGCCGAACTTCGACTCGTCGGCGACGTCGGAGAAGGACGTCAGCTCGATCTGCACGTCGGCCGCGTCGATGCGCGCCAGCGGGCCGGCGTCGAGCGCGCAGTAGGTCTCGACGCGATCGGTGACGGGCACGCCGACGCACGTGGCGGTCTGGCCGCCGAGGTCTGCCGTCGAGGCGACGGTGTCGCCGGTGCGGCCGTTGGCATCGCGACGCAGGCGCGTCGCCGCGCTCGTGGCGTAGAAGTCCGGCGCCAGCTGGGTGTCGCTGATGCGGGCGGCGTCGATCGTGTCGCTGCACACCGACGTCTCCAGATCGCACGTCGCCGTCGCGCTGTCCTCGACGAGGAAGCGGATCGACCCGACCGTGATCGAGCGCCGCGATGGCCCGGCCTGCACGACGGACGCCGGGCGGGTGACGTCCCCGAACCTCGTGAGCACGTCGTAGTCGGCGCTGAACACCGCCTGCGGCGCCCGGTCCAGGCGCTCGAGCACGGCGTCGACGTTGGGGTCGCCGGTCATGACGGGACCGTCGGCGAGCGTCGGTCGATCACCGGTGAAGCAGCCGGACACGCCGACGGAGACGACGATCGCCAGCCCGAAGCCGACCAGCCAGCGGACGGATCGGGCGACGCTGGCGCTCATGGCGGCGTCAGGGTACGCCCGCGGCCGCGCTTCCCACCAGCGCCAGCAGGCGTCACCTGTGGGCCGTCGGGGACCGTCGTTACCATCGCGTCGTGTGATCGCCCTCGACGCCGCCACGGTGCTGCTGCAGTGGGCGGTCGGCGGGATGGCCTTCTGCTGGTTCACGACCCGCCGGCGGCAGGTCGGCCTCGGCTACGGCTGGCTGCTGCGCGGCATCTACCTGCTGATGGCCATCGGCGCGTTCCTCGCCGGGATCGCGTTCGGCCCGGTGCCGGTGCGCGAGGTCGCCTCGCTCGGCGTGGCCGCCGGGTGCCTGCTCGGCCTCGTCGTGTCCGTCGCTCGACGCAAGGCGGGTGTGTCCGGCCAGCGGGCCGAGCACGACCGGCGCACGGCACGCGTCGCCGCGATGACGGGCATCGAGCGCGCCGGTCCGTCCACCGCCACCGCGGTCGTCGACGACCACGGACCGGAGTTCCCGCCGGTCCTCGACCTCGTGCCCGTGGTGATCGGGGTCGTCGGTCTCGTCGCCGGGGCCCTCGACGCCGGCGGCAACCCGTTCGTCGCGCTGCTGCGCACGCTGGCCGGCGCCGCGTTCCTCGGCGCCGTCACCGACGCCATGCTCCTCGGTCACTGGTACCTCGTGCAGCCGGGACTGCCGCGCGGCCTGCTCAACGAGCTCGTCGACGCCCTCGGCTGGGTGTGGCCGATCGAGGTCGTCGCCCTGCTCCTGCCGACCGGCATGATCAGCGTCTGGACCGGCGCCGTCGACGACGGGTGGAGTGGGACGCTGGGCTGGTTCTGGGCGGCCTGTGCGGTGACGACGATCGCCCTGGTCGTCGTGACGAAGGCAGCCCTGCGCGAGCGCGAGTACTCCGCGGTGATGGCGGCGACCGGCCTGCTGTACCTGGCCATCCTCACCGCGTTCGGCACGGACCTCGTCGCTCGCGCCGTCCTCGCCGCGTAGCAGCGGCGCGACGCCGGCTGGCAGGGGTACCGAACTCCTGTCCGGCCGAGTACCGTTGTCCCATGCCCCGGCCCGTCTGGAGTGGGACGATCAGCTTCGGCCTGATCGCCATCCCGATCAAGCTGTTCCACGCGGTGCGGCACAAGAGCGTGTCGTTCAACCAGCTCGACGAGCGCACGATGAGCCGGATCCGCTACCGCAAGGTGTCCGACGAGACCGGCGAAGAGGTGCCGGACGAGCACATCGTCAAGGGCTACGAGGTGTCGAAGGGGCGCTACGTGCTCGTCGACCCCGACGAGCTGGAGCCGTTCATGCCGGCCGCGACGAAGACGATCGAGCTCGAGGAGTTCGTCGAGCTCGGTGACATCGACCCGATCTACTTCGAGAGCGCCTACTACGTCACGCCCGACGCCAACCCGAAGCCGTACGTGCTGCTGGCGCGGGCGATGGAGGAGGCCGGCAAGGTCGCCATCGGCCGGCTCGTGATGCGCAACAAGCAGTACACGGCGGCCATCCGGGCGGTCGACGGCCGGCTCATGATGTCGACGCTGGCGTATGCCGACGAGGTCGTGCTGCCCGACTCGATCGACGAGCTGGCCGGGCTCGACGGCGTCGACGTGTCGACCCGCGAGGTGCAGATGGCCGAGGCCCTCGTCGACTCGCTGAGCGACGAGTTCGCACCCGAGAAGTACCGCGACGACTACCGCGAGCAGGTCCTCGACCTGATCGAGAAGAAGGCCGCCGGCGAGGAGTTCGAGGTGCCCGAGGTGGCGGCCGAGAAGCCCAAGATCGTCGACCTGATGGCGGCCCTCGAGGCGTCCGTCGAGGCCGCCAAGACGGCCCGCAAGCGGCATCCGACGGCCACGAAGGCGAAGGCCAAGAAGTCGGCGTGATCCGCCGCTGCCGCTGACGGCGACGCATGGCACCGAAGCGGACGGTCGTCGCCGTCGAGGTCGACGGGCACCAGCTGGAGCTCTCCAACCTCGACAAGGTGCTGTACCCGTCGGGGTTCACGAAGGGCGAGGTCATCGACTACTACGCCCGCGTCGCCCCGGTCGCCCTGGCCCACCTGCGCGACCGGGCGCTGACGTTCAAGCGCTTCCCCAACGGCACCGACACCAAGGGCTTCTTCGAGAAGCGCTGCCCCGGCCACCGGCCGGAGTGGGTCAACGTCGCCCTCGGGCCCGGTGACCGCCACGGCGGCATCGAGTACTGCTGCCTCGACTCGCCGGCGGCGCTGATCTGGGCCGCCAACATGGCGGCCATCGAGCTGCACGCGCCGATGGCCCTGGCCGGCGACCTCGGGCGGCCGCGCGCCGTCGTGTTCGACTTCGACCCCGGCCCGAACACCGACATCTCCGACTGCTGCGACATCGCCCTGCAGGTCCGCGACGTCCTCGCCGCGGTCGACCTCGAAGGGTGCTGCAAGACGTCGGGCTCGAAGGGGTTGCAGCTGTACGTGCCCGTCAACACGCCCGGCGTCACCCACGAGTCGGCCGCGCAGTTCGCCCTCGCTGTCGGTCAGGTCCTCGAGAAGCAGCTCCCGAAGCGTGTCACGACGGTGATGGCCAAGGTGGCGCGGCCGGGGAAGATCTTCGTCGACTGGAGCCAGAACGCCCACCACAAGACGACGATCGCGCCGTACTCGCTGCGCGCCCGTCCGGCGCCGACGGTGTCGACGCCCGTGTCGTGGGACGAGGTCGAGGCGGGGGCGTCCGGTGAGCTCGAGCTGGTGTTCGAGGCCGCCGACGTGCTGGCGCGCGTCGCCGAGCACGGCGATCTGTTCGAACCCGTGCTGACGCTGGAGCAACAGCTGCCGGGGTGACCCGATCCGGCGACCCTCGCCCGCGATCATGGTGCGGTGAGAGGGAGCCGCCGGTGGATCGCGACCAGCCTCGCGGCCGCCGTCGTGCTCGGCGCCTGCGCGTCGGAGCACACCGCGCCGCAGGTCGCCTCGCCGTTCGCCCGCCCGACCACGACGCCGCCGCCGGAGGAGGCATCGGGCCCCGACGAGCCGACGCCGGAGGACAGCGTCGGGGGACCGGAGGGGTCGATCGTCACGGAGAACTCCGACGGACCGGACGACTCGTCGACGACGACCGCCGCACCGAGCACGACCACCGGACCCGACACGTGGGCGGCGTTCGACGAGGCGTTGGCCTCGCGGCTGATGGGCAGCGGCGACTACGCGGTCGGCGTCGCCGTCGCGGTCCACGGCGAGATCGTCCACACCGCCGACTTCGGCTACCGCGTGCCGCCACCGCCCGCCCCGCCGTCGTCATCGACCCCGTCGACCCCGTCGATGCCCCCTCGTCGCTCCCGCCGTCGACACCCGCCCCGACGCCGCCGTCCTCCGCGCCGGCCACCCCGCCGGCGACAGCGACGCCGAGCACGGTGGCCGGACCGGCCGTCGAGCCGATCGAGCCCGGTGACCGGTTCCGCATCGCCAGCATCAGCAAGGTGATCACGGCGATCGTCGTGCTGCAGCTCGTCGAGGCCGGTCAGCTCGGCCTCGACGAGGCGGTCGGCCAGCGCTTGGCTGACCTCGTCGGGGCCACGGTCGCGGATCCGCAGGTCGCGGCGATCACGGTGCGCCAGCTGCTGTCGCACACGTCGGGGCTGCCGGAGTACCAGAGCACGTTCTTCCGCGGCCGCGTCGACTCGTGCCCCGCCGCCGGCCAGGACGGCCTGTCGCGGGGCCTCAACGCGCCGCCCGGGACGTCGTACACGTACTCGAACCTCAACTACTGCCTGCTCGGCCTGCTCGTCGAGCAGCTCGCCGGGCGGCCCTACGAGGCCGTCGTGACGGACCGCCTGCTGGCCCCGCTCGGGATCGAGGGCATGCGCCTGGCGAGCACGTACGACCCGGACCCGACCCAGGTCGTGCACCCGTCGGCGCCGTCGCGCAACTACATGGAGGTGCTCGGTGGCGCCGGCTCGTGGGTCGCCACGCCCGCCGACCTGGTGACGATCATGGCGTCGCTCGATCTCGCCGACCCCGGCTTCCACCCGCTGTCGCAGGGGATCGTCGACCTCATGCGCACGCCCGTGCTGACCGTCAACCGGACGGACCCGAGCCGCGGCTACGGGCTCGGGATGATGATCTTCGGCGACGGCGCGTACGGCCACACCGGGACGATCGAGAACACCCACGCGATGGTGGTCGACCGCGCCGACGGCGTGACGTGGTCGGTGCTCGTGAGCGGGGAGTACCCGGGCAACACCGGCAACCTCGCCGGGATCTTCGACCGCTCGATCGAGGACGCCGGCGTCACGTTCGGGTGATCACGACCAGTGGTGGGCGACGTCGACGACGAGCCGCACGCGGTCACCCGGGCCGGGCAACGTGAAGACGCGGAACGGCAGCCGATCGCGGACGCCCACGCCGAGCTCGGTGAGCCCCTCCTGGTAGCCCGCCCAGGCGACCTGGCGGAACGTCGGGAACCCGCCGAGGTCGACGAGCTCGGACTGCCCGGCGCGCGGGTACGTCGAGGCACCCGTGTCTACGTCGACCGCCGGCGCCCGCACGACGACCTCGAGGAAGGCCCCGCCGCGCAGGGGGATCGGCTCGTCGGAGGCGATCTGGCGCACGGTGTCGACGTAGCGCACCGCGTAGCCCGGCACGACGGTGCCGACCATGTCGACGACCAGCCGGTCGTAGCAATCGTGGACGCCGGCCCGCACGTCCACGATCGGCGAGCCCGCCATCGGCTCGCTGATCCGGTCCTGCGCGCCCCAGCCCAGCGCGCACGACGGCCCCGGCGTCGCCACCACCGGCACGCACGCCGTCGCCCCGACGACCGCCAACGCGCCCAGCCACATCCCAGCCCGCATCACGAGACCCCCTCGCTCCGTGCCCTCACGGTGCGCCCGGCCCGCGGCGCGGTCAAGCGACAGTCAGGTGACCGGCGTCAGTTCACCTGGCGCTGCTGGCCCTCCCAGAACGGGGCGCGGAGCTTGAACTTCTGCAGCTTGCCCGTCGCCGTCCGGTCGAGCGCCTCGCGGAACTCGACGCGCTTCGGGCACTTGTAGCCGGCGAGCTTCTGGCGCGTCCACGCGATGACCTCCTCCGACGTCAGCTCGCTGCCCGGTGTCGTGACGACGAGGGCGGTGACGAGCTCGCCCCACTTCTCGTCGGGGATGCCGATCACGGCGACCTCGGTGACGTCGGGGTGCTGGAAGATGGCGTCCTCGACCTCGATCGACGACACGTTCTCGCCGCCCGAGATGATGACGTCCTTCTTGCGGTCGGAGATCGTGACGTAGCCGAACTCGTCGATCGAACCGCCGTCGCCGGTGTGGAACCAGCCGTCGACGATCGCCTCGGCCGTCGCGTCGGGCTGCTCCCAGTAGCCGGCCATCACGACGTTGCTGCGGGCCAGCACCTCGCCCTGGGCGTCGACGTCCATCTCGCACCCGATCGCCGGCGCCCCGGCGCGGTTGAGGCGGACGGCACGGTCGCCGGGGGAGAGGTCGTCGAACTCGGCGCGCGTGCGGTTGATCGTCAGCAGCGGCGACGTCTCGGTGAGGCCGTAGATCTGGTTGAACTCCCAGCCGAGCTCGGACTCGACGCGCTCGATCGTGCGGGTGGGCGGCGGGGCCCCGGCGACGACGATGCGCACGCGATCACGACCCGGGATCTCGCCGTCCCACTGCGCCGCGGCGTCGAGGACCATGTTGACGACGGCGGGCGCGCCGCACATCAGCGTCACGCCGTGCTGCTCGACGCGCCGCAGGATCTCGGTGCCGTCGATCTTGCGGATGATGACGTGCCGGCCGCCCATGCCCGTCACCGCGTAGAGCATCCCCCAGCCGTTGCAGTGGAACTGCGGCAGCGTGTGCAGGTACACGTCACGGTCGTTGACGCCCATGTGCCAGCCGAACGTGGTGGCGTTGGTCCACAGGTTGCGGTGCGTGAGCTGCACGCCCTTCGGCCGCGCCGTCGTGCCCGACGTGTAGTTGATCGTCGCCGTGGCGTCCTCGTCACCGGCCCACGGGACCGGCCGGACGCCGTAGCGCAGCAGCGCATCGTCGCCCTCGGCGCCGATGACGAGCGTGCGCTCGCACTCGACCTCCTTGAGCGCGTCCTGCAGCTCGGGGTCGACCAGCAACAGGCGGGCACCGGAGTGGGCGACGATGTACTTGACCTCCTCGGCGACGAGGCGGAAGTTGATCGGCACGAGGATGCGCCCCGATCCGGACACCCCGAACAGCGCCGTCAGCAGGCGCGACGAGTTGTGGCTCACCATCGCCACCCGCTCGCCGACCCCGATGCCGAGCTCGTCGAGGCCGGCGGCGATCGCCCGGGCCCGCTCGGCGACCTGGCGGTAGGTCAGCGTGCCCCAGGACTGCGCCGGCTGGTCCGGCTCGTCGACGATCGCGTCGCGGTCCGGGTAGATCAGCTCGGCGCGGCGGATGAAGTCGTTGACGGTCATCGGGACCTTCATGACGATGCTCCTTGCACTGCGGGGGCGACGAGCGGCCACGGTCGGTTGCGCTCGACGAGGTGGGCGATCTCCAGCAACAGCGGCTCGGTGTGGTGGCGGCCGATCACCTGCAGTCCGACGGGCAGCCCGTCGACCTCGCCCGCGGGGATCGAGATCGCCGGGTTGCCGTGCAGGTTGGCGGGGAACGTCAGCTTGCCGTTGTTGCCCCCGCCGCCCTTGACGCCACCGAACGTGTTGGGCATCGGGCCGTCGGCGTCGAACGCGACGTCCGGGTTGCTGGCCGTGATGACGAGGTCGACGCCGTCGATCGGATCGAAGATCATCGCCATCGCCTCGTTGACCTCCATCCGCTTGCGCTCGATGAGGCCGTAGGACCGTCGCGTCGTACGTGCCGGCGTTGTGCTCCATCGCGTAGCGGATCTCGGGGGTGAGGTCGTCGGCGCACGCCGGCCAGTGGTCGCCGAGCGCGGTGGCGATGCCGAGGGCACCGGCGACGGCCCACGCCCGGCCCATCCTCGGGAGCCCGGTGTCGACCCCGTCGACGCGCACCAGTCCGGCGTCGGCCACGAGGTCGTCGGCCGCGGCGAGCAGCACGTCCCACATCGCCGGCGACACCACCGCGCCGCCCCAGTCGGCGACGATCGCCACGCGCAGGCCGCGCAGCGCCGCGGTCAGCGTGCCGAGGCCGGCCTCCCACCCCTCGACGCGCAGCAGGCTGAGCGGGTCACGGGGGTCGTGGCCGTTGACGACGTCGAACCACCGGGCGACGTCGCGCACCGACCGCGCCAGGCACCCGATGACGTCGGTGATGCGGCCGTAGTGGAAGTTGGGCGACAGCGGCACCCGGCCGTACGTCGCCTTCAGCCCGACGAGTCCGCAGAACCCGGCCGGGATGCGGATCGAGCCGCCACCGTCGCCGCCCGTGGCGATCGTGACGATGCCGCCGGCGACGGCCGCCGCCGACCCGCCCGACGAGCCGCCGGGCGTGCGGCCGACCTGCCACGGGTTGTGCGTCGTGCCGTGGAGCACGGTGCGGACGAAGTTGACGCCCCCGAACTCGGATGCCGTCGTCTGCCCGGCGAGGACGACCCCGCCGATCTCGCGCAGTCGGTGCACCTGCGTCGACGTCCCGGTGGCGATGTCGTCGCGCAGCGGCACCGAGGCGTGGGTGAACGGCCAGCCGGCGACCTGGTCGAGCTCCTTGACCCCGATCGGCACGCCACCGAACGGCATCGACACGTCGGCGACGCCCGCCGCCAAGCGTGGCGTGCTCGCGGTCGAGGTGGCTGAAGGCGTTGAGCGGGCTGGCGTCGATCGCCGCGTAGACCGCCTCCAGCTCCTCGGTCGGCGACCGTTCACCGGCGCGGAAGGCCTCCACGAGCGAGCAGGCATCCCCCTGCCAGGGCGCGTCCCCCATGCCCCGGAAGGTAGTCGCGGCACGTGCCGTCGGTCTCATGGCGGTCCCGAGGTCCCGGCGGGCCGCGCTGCCTACGATCGCCGCCGATGGACACCCGCACGTTCCTGGGCCTGGAGCCGACCCACAACCGCTTCCGCTGGAAGCTCCCGGTGACGTCGGGCATCTGCACGGGCGGCGACTTCATGTTCGGCGGCGCCGGGCTCGGCGCCGCACTGGCGGCGATGGAGGGGACGAGCGGCCGCGAGACGATCTGGGCGACGGCCCAGTACCTGTCCTTCGCCCGCCCCGGCGAGTACGTCGACATCGACGTCACGCTCGCCGTCGAGGGCCACCAGATGACGCAGGCCCGCGCCGTGTGCCACGTCGCCGACCGCGAGATCCTCACCGTGAACGCCGCCCTCGGGCAACGCGACTTCCCGAACGAGGGGCAGTGGGAGCACGTGCCCGCCCGACGTGCCGCGGCCCGAGGACTGCGCGTTGCGCATGCACCGCATGGACATGGGCAACACCGTCCACGGCCGCCTCGACCAGCGGATGGCCAAGGGCCGCGACTTCGAGATGCTCGACGGCACGCCCGGCGACGGCCGCACGCTCATGTGGGCGCGCATCCCCGAGGTGCTCGACGGCGTCGACGGCGCCGCCCTCGCCGTGCTCGGCGACTTCGTGCCGATGGGCGTCGGCCAGGCGCTCGGCATCCGCGGCGGCGGCAACAGCCTCGACAACACGCTGCGCCTCGTGAAGCTGGTGCCGACGGACTGGGTGCTGCTCGACATCCACGTCCACGCCGTCGAGCGCGGCTTCGGGCACGGTCTGGTCCACATGTTCGCCGAGGACGGCACGCTGCTCGCCACGGCCAGCCAGAGCTGCATCATGCGCTTCTGGCGCGGCGACCCCGAGCCGGCGCCGGGCTGACCCGTCCCGTCTCCCACCGCACGGCGCCGACTCGACCCGCGCCGGCGACGTCAGACCTGGGCGGGCATCGTCCCGGCTTCCGGGACGATCGCCGCCCAGGAACGGATCCCGCCCAGATCGCGGACGGCGTCGGACCGCCGCGTCGCCGCACCGGGCTCGACGTGCTGCTCGCGGCGGTCGGTGGGACCGCCTCTCCGGGGATCGGCTAGACACGGCGCGATGACGCTGCCCGTCCGCCCCGGCATGACCGCGCCGCTCCCCGGCCCGCTGCACACCCACCGGGACAAGCTCGCCCAGCTCGCCGACCTCGGCTACACCGACCTGTGGTCCGCCGAGGCCGACGGCGCCGACGCCTTCACGCCGCTCGCGCTCGCCGCGGCCTGGGAGCCGCGGCTGCGCCTCGGCACCGCCATCGTCCCGGCCTACACCCGCTCACCGGCGTGCCTGGCGCAGTGCGTGGCCACGCTCGCCGATGCCGCCCCCGGCCGCTTCGCCATCGGCATCGGGTCGTCGAGCAACGTCATCGTCGAGCGCTGGAACGGGGTGCCCTTCGTCGAGCCGTACAAGAAGGTGCGCGACGTCGTGCGCTTCCTGCGCGACGCGCTGTCGGGCGAGAAGGTCGCCAAGTCGTACGACACGTTCGAGATCCAGGGCTTCCGGCTCGGCATCCGCCCCGAGCAGAAGCCCCCGATCCTCGTCGCCGCGCTGCGCGAGGGGATGCTCAAGCTCGCCGGTCGGGAGGCCGACGGCGTGATCATCAACTGGTTGTCGGCCACCGACGTGTCGACGGTGACGAAGGTCGTGAACGAGGCCGCTGGCGGCGAGGACCGCGAGGTCGTGGCCCGGATCTTCGTGTGCCCGAGCGAGAACGCCGAGGTCGTGCGGGCCGGGGCCCGGTTCGCCATCGCGGCGTACCTCAACGTGCCGGTGTACGCCGAGTTCCACCGCTGGCTGGGCCGCGCCGAGGTGCTGCAGCCGATGTGGGACGCCTGGGCGGCGGGTGACCGCAAGGCCGCCGTGGCGGCGATCCCCGACGAGGTGGTCGACGACCTCTTCGTGCACGGGTCGCCGGAGCACTGCCGGGCGCGCATCCAGCAGTACTTCGACAACGGCGTGACGACGAGCAGCCTCGCCGTGATGGGCCTCGACCCCGAGCTGCAGTACTGGGACGCCGTCAACGCGCTCGGCTCCCACAGCGGGCTGACGGCCTCGAGTCGGACGAGGTCGGGCGGGCGGAGCGCCCGACGAGCGGAGCGATCAGGCGGCCGGACGGTCGACGTGCAACGCCGGCAGCGGGGTGAGCTTCGGCCGGGCGGCCGGGCGATGCTCGAGCTGGGCCCGGATCTCGGCGATGTGGCGCAGGCCACGGCGCCGCGTCGCCTCGTCGAGGCGGAAGCGCAGCGGCACCGTGGGCTCCGGCAGCAGGGTCAGCTGCTCCGGGGCTTGGGGGGTGGTGCTCGTGGTCATGGCACCATCATGCGAGGGGGGTGTCACAGCGAGGATCAACGCCGTGAGCTGGGGTTTCATTCCGTCACGCCTGGAGCGTCCCGGACCGTCACGCCTGGAGCGACACGGACCGTCACGCCTGGAGCGACACGGACTCACTGCGGTTCGTGCTCAGCGCCCGGGTGACGGTCGGACGTGTTGCCTTCATGCCGGACCCGCACGGGACCACCTGCGACGACGCGATGTCACAGGCGCTGCGGCGGACGCGCAGCCGTCGCCCGCGTTCTACGCGTCCATCCCCTTGCGGGCCCGGCCGAGGGCGCGCTCCATCTCCCGCTTCGAGTCGCGCTCGGCGATCGCCTGGCGCTTGTCACCCTTCTGGCGGCCGCGCGCCAGCCCGAGCTCGACCTTCGCCCGGCCGTCGCGGAAGTAGAGCCGCAGCGGCACGAGGGCGAGGCGCTCCTGGGCGATGCGCGCCTGGAGGCGGTCGATCTCGTCGCGGTGCAGCAGCAGCTTGCGGCGGCGGTCCGGATCGTGGGCGCCGACCCCGTTGGCGAACTGGTACGGGGCGATGTGGACGCCCTCCAGCCACAGCTCGTCGCCGGCGACACGGGCGTAGGCGTCGGCGAGCTGCACCTGCCCGAGGCGCAGGCTCTTGACCTCGCTGCCCTGCAGCACGAGGCCGGCCTCGAACGTGTCGAGCACCGAGTACTCGTGGCGGGCGCGACGGTTGGCGGCGATCGGCTGGGTGCCGTCGTTCGTCACGCTGCTTCTTCGCCATGGGGTGGGCCAGGGTAGCGATCGGGCCGCCCCGCTACCGTGCCCCCGTGCTCGAACTGCCCCAGGAGGTCGTCGACGGGATCGTCCGCCTCGCCGTCGACGGGTACCCGTACGAGGTGTGCGGGCTCGTCGCCGGGCCGGCGGGAGGCGAGCGGGTCGAACACTTCTACCCCTGTCGCAACGCGGCCGAGTCGGCGCGGGTCTACACGATCGATCCGCGCGACCACCTCCGCGCCGAGCGCGACGCCGAGGACCGTGGCTGGGAGGTGCTCGGCGTCGTCCACAGCCACACCCACACCGAGGCGTACCCGAGCCCGACGGACGTCGCCCAGGCGCCCGACCCCGGATGGCACTACGCCATCGTCAGCCTCCGCGACGACGCCAACCCGTCGCTGCGCAGCTACCGCATCGTCGACGGCACGGTCACCGAGGAGCCCGTCGAGGTCGTGCTGACCTGGCTGTGACCGGTCCCCGCATGCGTGGCGCCCGTGCCGTTGGGTAGAATCCTGACCAAGTCCATCGACGTTGTCCGGAATTGGCGGCGTGCCCGTCCGGTTGGGGTCGGAGGGCTCGGAAAGGCAGACGGACATGCTCACCATCGCCAGCGTCAACGACAGCGTGCTCGACCTCATCGGCCACACGCCGCTCGTCGACGTGTCGCAGCTCTCCCCGAACCCGGACGTGCGCATCCTCGCCAAGCTGGAGAGCCAGAACCCGTTCGGGTCGGTCAAGGACCGCATCGCCAAGGCGATGATCGAGGACGCCGAGAAGCACGGCCACCTCCACCCCGGCCAGACGATCGTCGAGCCGTCGTCGGGCAACACGGGCATCGCCCTCGCCGCCATCGCCCGCATCAAGGGCTACCCGATCAAGATCCTGCTGCCCGAGAACGTGTCCATCGAGCGCCGCCAGATGCTCGAGGTCTTCGGGGCCGAGATCATCCTGACGCCGGGAGCCGAGGGCTCCAACGGCGCCGTCAAGCGGGCCAACGCGCTCGCCGCCGAGCACCCCGAGTGGTGCTTCCTCTACCAGTACGGCAACGACGCCAACCCGCGTGCCCACTACGAGGGCACCGGGCCGGAGATCTGGCAGGACTGCCCGGAGATCACCCACTTCGTCGCCGGCCTCGGCACGAGCGGCACGCTGATGGGCACGGGCCGCTTCCTCAAGGAGCAGAACCCGGACATCAAGGTGATCGCCATCGAGCCCCCGCTCGGCGAGCGGGTCGAGGGGCTGCGCAACCTCGAGGAGGGCTACATCCCGCCCGTCTTCGATCTGTGGTCCGGGACCGAGCTCCTCGACCGCAAGCGCGTGGTGCGGCCCCGCGAGTCGATCGAATGGACCCGGCGCCTCGTCGAGGTCGGCGTGTTCGCCGGGCTCTCGGCCGGCGCCGCGCTCGCCGGCGCGGTGAAGGTCGCGGCCGAGATCGATCGCGGCGCCATCGTGTTCATCGTCAGCGACGGCGGCTGGAAGTACCTGTCGACGGGGCCTACACCGATGACCTCGACGCCGCCGCGGCGAACGCCGAGGGTGTCATCTACTTCTGACGCCTGGTCTGCGACGATGGTCGCATGAGCGACCGCGGACCGTACGGCAGCGATCCGGACCCGACCGAGGTCTTCCCGCCGCTGCGCAACGCGCCGCCGCCCACGCCGCCGGCGAACCTGCCGCCGATCGGCACCGAGCGTGATCCCGATCCGACGCGCGTGATGCCGCCCACGCAGGGCGACATCCCGACCACCATGATGCCGCCCTCGACCGGTGGGCCGTACGACCCGGGTCCGCCCTACGGCGGCCCTCCCGGCGGTGGCGGCGGAGGCGGCGACGAGCCGCCGTTCGAGCCCGAACCCGACCCGTGGTACCGCCAGCCGGGACCCGTGGCCGCGCTCATCGCCGGCGTCGCCGCGCTCATCCTCGGGCTCATCGCGCTGTTGATCTGGACGAGCGACGACGGCGACGACACGAGCGACAACACGCTGCCGACGATCGCCTCGACGTCGTCCACGACGACGTCGTCGACCGTCCCGGCGTCGACGACGACCACCACCGCGGTGCCGGAGTCGACGACGTCGACGTCCACCACGACGACCACGACCTCGACGACGACGACCACGACCACGACGACGATCCCGGAGACGACGACCACGGTCGCTCCGACGACGACGGCGCCGCCCACGACGACCACCACCACGCTCGCCCCGACGACCACCCTGCCGCCGGGCCAGGGCCTGCTCGACGAGATCCGGGCCAACCCGGACCTGTCGACGTTCGCCGCCGCGCTGGCGTGCACCGGGCTCGACGACGACATCCTCGACGGGGGTGGCGCGCACCGTGCTGGCGCCGGACAACGACGCCTTCGTGGACACGCCGTTCGAGGACCCGTGCGATGACCCCGACGCCACCGGGCCGATCCTGCTGTTCCAGTTCGTGAGTATCGACCTCACGGCGCAAGAGATCTTCAGCTCGACGAGCTTGCGGACACTCGGGAGCACCGACCCGGTCTCCGTCGACCGGGCGGCGCAGACGATCGGCTCCAACGCCACGAGGATCATCGAGCCAGACATCCAGGCCGGCGACGGCTACCTCCAGATCGTCGACGGCATCATCCAGCCCTAGTCAGTCGGCGACCGCCACCACCGGAGTGGGTTCGGCCACCGCCGCCCTCCGTGCAGGGTTGGGGAGGGCGACGGCGACCAGGCTGGTGAGCGTCCCGCAGGCGATGATCATCCACCACGCCCGCTGGAAGTGGGAGAGGGCGTCGGCGGCCGTCGCGCCGGCGATGAAGGAGACGACGAGGGCGACGCCGAACGTGGCGCCGAGCTGGCGCATCGTCTGGTTGACCGCCGAGCCGAGCGCGTAGCGGTCGGGCGGCAGGCCCATCACGCTGGCGCTCGACAGCTGCGGCAGGGCGAGGGCCACGCCGAGGCCGGTGAGCAACCAGGCCGGGAGCATCGACGTCGCGTAGTTCGGCGTCGGCTCGACCGTGAGCACGAGGATGAGGCCGCCGAGGGCGTAGACGAGGCCACCGAGGATGATGAGCGGTCGCGGCCCGATGCGGGCGGCGAGGCGGCCGAAGCGACGGGCGAGCACGAGCACGACGGTCGGACCGGGGGCCATGGCGATGCCGGCCTTGACGACGTCCCAGTGCCACACCGAGGTCAGGTAGGTGACGTTGGCGAGGAACATGGCCGTGAACGAGAGCCCGAAGACGGCCGTCGCGAGGTTGCCCCAGCGGAAGCTCGGGATGCGGAACAGGGTCAGGTCGAGGGCGGGTGACGCCTGGGTCCGGGAGCGCACGACGAACAGCGCGGTGAGCACGAGACCGATGGCGATCGAGCCGATGGTGCGGGCATCGACCCAGCCCCAGTCCTCGCTCTGCACGAGGGCGAGCGACACGGCGCCGACGCCGAGGGCGAGGAGCGCCGATCCGACGAGGTCCGGGAAGGGGCCGGGGTCCGACTCGCGCGACTCCGCGAGGACCCGCTTGCCGGCCACGAGGGCGACGACGCAGACCGGCAGGTTGAGGAAGAACACCGAGCGCCAGCCGGCGGCGTCGACGAGCAGGCCGCCGAGCGTCGGTCCGAAGGCGGCGGCGACGGCACCCATCGAGCCCCAGATCGCGACGGCGATCGGCACCCGCTCCTTGGGCGTCGCCCGCAGCACGAGGGCCAGCGACGTCGGCGTGATGGCGGCGGCGCCGACGGCCTGCAGGACGCGGGCCGCGATCAGCAGCCCGGCAGTCGGGGCCAGCCCGCACGTGGCCGAGGCGATCGTGAACACGGCGAGCCCGCCCATGAAGACGGCCTTGCGCCCCCATCGATCGGCGAGCCGCCCGGCCGGCACGAGGAGGGCGGCGAACACCAGCGTGTAGCCGGACAGCACCCACGACATCGTGTTCGTGCTGACGTCGGAGAACGACGCCTCGATGTCGCCGAACGCGACGAACAGGATCTGGGTGTCGAGGAACACCATGAAGATCCCGAGGCCGGCGACGAGCAGGGCGAGCGTCGCCCGGTCGGCGGCGACGGGTGCAGGGGGAGCATCGGTGGGCACTTGGTAGAAATTATCAACTGACTGGTAGATGTCAAGAACCGGACGTACAATCGTGACATGGTTCACCGCAGCTACGACCAGTACTGCCCGATCGCTGCGGCGCTCGACGTGCTCGGCGACCGCTGGACCCTCCTGATCATGCGCGAGCTGACGATGGGCGAGCGACGCTTCACCGACCTGAAGACGGCGCTGCCCGGCATCGCCCCGAACCTGTTGACGGAGCGCCTGCGCGAGCTCCAGGCGGAGGGTCTCGTCGAGCAGCGCGAGCTGCCACCGCCGGCCGCCCGCACGGTCTACGCCGCCACGGCGCGTGGTCACGAGGTCGTGCCGGTGCTGCGGTCGCTGGCCCGGTTCGGTGTCGATCGGCTCGATCCCCCGGGCGACGACGTCGAGGTCAAGCCGCACATGGCCGTCTACGCGATGGTGTCGCCGTACCACTCGCCGGAGCCGGCCGGCGAGCGCTTCCACACCCGGCTGCTCGTCGACGGGCGCCCGTTCGACGTCCTGACCGACGGGCCCCGGCTGTCCCTGCGGCGGCGTCCGGACGCGACACCCGACGTGGAGATCGAGATCTCGGCACGCGACCTCGTCGCGGCCCGCCAGGGATCGGCGACCACGCTGCCGGACAGCCCCGGTGCGCAGCGCTTCGCCCGCCTCTTCCAGCTCGCCGGGTGACCATCCGAGTGTTTCCTGCGGGTGGCCCCCGCGGGAAGCACTCGGATGCACGAAACACTCGGATGGACAGGCCATCGGTGCCGCGGCGGCGTGACCTGGACTGACTCCGCCCCGTACGCTCGTCGTCTTGAAGGCGGTCCTCCTCCTCGCCGACTGGGCGCAGGCCATCAACGGCAAGCTCTACATCCAGGGCGCCGGGTGGTCGCGCGTGAAGGCGCCGCCGAACGGTGAGATCGTGTTCGCCATCGCGGCCAAGCTCGACGTCGACTGGGACGAGACCAACCAGCCCCACGAGCTCGCGGTCTCGCTGGTCGACGCCGACGGGCGGCCGGTCGTCGGCGAGGCGGGCCAGCCGCTGCTCGACGTGCGCTCCCAGCTCGAGGTCGGGCGCCCGGTCGGGCTGACGCCGGGCACGCCGATCGACGTCCCGCTCGCCGTCAACGTGCAGCACGTCCGGCTGCCGCCGGGGCGCTACGACGTGGTGCTGACGGCCGACGGCGAGCACCTCGCCCGCGCCGCGTTCGACGTCGTCGCCGCCTGACCGCGACGGCCATCCGAGTACGCGGCGCGGGGAGGACCTGCGTCGCGTACTCGCACGGCACGCCGTACTCGGATGGGAGCTACCGGGCTACTGGACCGCCGCGGACATGGCGTCGAGGCCGGCGACGAGCGCTGTGCGGCCATCCTCGTCGAGCCCGGCGAACCACGCCTCGAGCTGACGCAGGGTGAGCTCCTCGGCCTGGTCCCACCGTGCCCGCTCGTCGTCGGTCGGCACCGGCTCGTCGTCCCATCCGAAGAGCTTGCCGTCGGCGGGCCGCTTGATGGCGTGGGCGATGCGCGGCCGCAGGCCCGACGCCACGACGCCGACGAGGTGGGCGCTGGCGCGGGCCTCGCGCAGCACCACGCACAGGTGCATCGCCCGGGCCGGCACGTCGTCGGGCAGCGGCTCGGCGCGGTAGCCGGCGTAGAGCGCCAGCGCGGCCGGGTCGATGGCCGCGTTGACCTGCTCGGCGGCGGCGCAGAACGCGTCGAGCCCGTCGATGCCGGCGAAGCGCTTGCGGCCGTACTCGTGGGCGCACGACAGGTACAGCCGGGCCGCGTCGCGGGGCGCCACGCGCTCCTTCGCCGAGTTCCACATCTTGGCGATCAGCGCCGGGTTCCAGTACCCGAACGCGCTGCCGACGACCTCCGGCTCGACGTCGCCGAGCACGCCGCCGCGGCCGAGGAAGTAGAAGCGGAGCCCGTCGAGGTTGTGCTCCTTGCCCGTCGCCAGGGTGTCGGGATCGAAGTAGTGGAGGCCGCCGAGGACGCCGATGGCCTCGGTCTTGGCGATGAAGTCGCGGGTGGTCACGGGCGGGGACGTTACGACGGCCGGCCCGCCGGGCCGGACCCGGAGGCGTCCCGTCGGCCCGCCCCGATCGGTCGTAGCCTGGCGAGCCGTGGACCGGCCGATCGGGATGTTCGACTCGGGCTTCGGCGGCTTGACGGTCGCCCGGGCCCTGATCGACCTGCTGCCCGCCGAGGACCTCGTGTACATCGGCGACACCGGGCGCTACCCGTACGGGCCGAAGCGGCCCGCGGACGTCCGGACGTTCGCGGCCGAGCTGGCGTGGAGCCTCGTGAAGGAGCACGACGTCAAGGCGCTCGTCGTGGCCTGCAACACGGCGGCCGCCGCCGGCCTCGACGACCTGCGCGCCGCCCTGCCGGTGCCCGTCCTCGACGTCATCGGGCCCGGCGCCGCCTCGCTCGTCGAGGCCACCGCGACCGGTCGCGCCGGCGTCATCGGCACGGTCGGGACGATCGCCTCCGGTGCCTACCTGCGCGCCGTCGACGAGGCCGCGGCCGCCGCCGACGTCGAGGTCGAGCTGACCTCGGCCGCCTGCCCGGGCTTCGTCGAGTTCGTCGAGCGCGGCCTCACGAGCGGCGAGGAGATCACGGTGCTCGCCGAGCGGCTGCTGGCGCCGGTGCGCGCCGCCGACGTCGACACCCTGCTGCTCGGCTGCACGCACTACCCGTTCCTCGCCCGCGTCATCGGCGACGTGATGGGTCCCGGCGTCACGCTCGTCAGCTCGGCCGACGAGACGGCGTTCGCCGCCCGTCGCACGCTCGGCGCGCTCGGGCTGCTGAAGGCGGCCGACGAGCCGGCCCAGCACCGCTTCCTGTCGAGCGGTGACATCGACACGTTCCGCGAGCTCGGCGCCCGCCTGCTCGGCCCCGAGCTCGACCACACCGCACCCTGGGTCCCGCCGACCGGCTGACCCGTCCATCCGCAGAGAGGAACCCACCATGCCCCGTCCCGACGGCCGCGCCCCCGACGAGCTCCGCCCCGTGTCCTTCGAGCGCGACTTCACGGAGATGGCCGCCGGCTCGTGCCTCGTGTCGTTCGGTCGCACGCGCGTCCTGTGCACGGCGTCGATCGACGAGGACGTGCCGCGGTGGATGCGCGGGCGCGGCAAGGGCTGGGTCACCGCGGAGTACTCGATGCTGCCCGGATCGTCACCGGAGCGGGTCGACCGCGAAGCCGCCAAGGGCAAGCAGAGCGGGCGCACCGTCGAGATCCAGCGCCTCATCGCCCGCAGCCTGCGCGCGGCGTGCGACATGACGGCGCTCGGCGAGCGCCAGGTCGTCGTCGACTGCGACGTCCTCCAGGCCGACGGGGGCACGCGCACCGCCAGCATCTGCGGTGGCTTCGTCGCCCTCCACGACGCCCTGTCGCGCCTCGTCACGAGCGGGAAGCTGACGGCCCAACCGCTGCACTCGTACTGCGCGGCGATCAGCGTGGGCATCGTCGGAGGCACGCCGGTCCTCGACCTCCCGTACGTCGAGGACAGCAAGGCCGAGGTCGACATGAACGTCGTCATGCTGCGCCCGGTCGCCGGCGGCGAGCCCCGGTTCGTCGAGGTCCAGGGGACGGCCGAGGGCATGGCCTTCACCCGCCGCGAGCTCGACGAGCTCCTCGCCCTCGCCGAGCTCGGCCTGACGGAGCTGACCGACCTGCAGGCGGAGATGGTGTCGGTCCCGCCGGCCCGCCGATGACGGCACGCCCGCGGCTCGTGTGCGCCTCGGCGAACCCGGACAAGGTGGCCGAGATCGCCGAGATCCTCAGGGATGTCGCCGAGCTCCTCCCCCGTCCCGCCGGGGTGCCCGATGTCGTCGAGGACGCCGACTCGCTGCTCGGCAACGCCCGGTTGAAGGCGGCGGCCATCGCCGCGGCGACCGGGGAGGCCGCCGTCGCCGACGACACCGGGCTCGAGGTGGCTGCGCTCGGTGGGCTCCCCGGCGTGCGCACCGGCCGCTACGCCGGCGAGGACGCGACGTACGCCGAGAACCGGGCCAAGCTGCTCGCCGCGCTTGACGGGGCATCCGACCGTGCCGCGCGGTTCCGCACCGTCGCCATGGTCGTCTGGCCCGACGGGCGCGAGGTCGCCGCCGAGGGCGTGTGCGACGGCGAGATCGCGACGGTCGAGCGGGGCGGGCGCGGGTTCGGCTACGACAGCGTGTTCGTGCCGCGCGACGGCGACGGCCGCACGTTCGCCGAGATGACCGAGGACGAGAAGCACGCCATGTCCCACCGCGGCCGGGCGTTCAGGGCGCTGCTGGCCGAGCTCGCTGCACGGTGACCGCGATGCCGCGGTGGTCGCTGCCGGGCACGTGGAAGTCGGTGGTGGCGAGCACGCGCACGCTGGCGTTCACGAGGGCGTGATCGAGGCGCACGAACGGCGGGTGCCACTTGAACGCCGGGTTCCACTTCTCGGTGGGCCACGAGCACGACAGCCCGTGACCGACCACCTGGTGGGCGTCGCGCCAGCCACCGGCCCGCATCAGCGCGCGGAGCTCGGGATGCCACCAGCTGGCGTTGAAGTCACCCGTCATCACCGCCGGGCCGCGGGTCGTGATCGCGGCGAGGTCCTCGAGGTCGCCGGCCCAGCAGGTCGTAGCCGTGGATCGGACTGACCGTGTGGATCACGATGACGCGGATCGCACCGCCGGGCGCGTGGACGTCGGCGACGACCGTGCGGTGGTTCGTCGACGTCCACTCGTGGGTCGTCAGCGGCCAGCGGCTCCAGAGCCCGGTGCCGCTGCCGTGGCGGGCGGCGAGCTCGATCTGGTGCGGGTAGGCGGCGCTCAGCGACGTGCCGTGGAGCCGCCGGCAGTGGGTCGGCGTGAGCTCGCTGAACGTGAGCACGTCGGCGTCCAGCGGGGCGAGCGCCTCCGGGACGGCACCGACGCGGCGGTTGACGTAGAGCAGGTTGCTGTGGGTGATCCGCAGTGGCCGGGCGTCGGGCGCGGCGGGCGGCTGGCGCCGCGGGACGACGAGCGGCGCCGCCATCAGCACGCCGGCGGTGCCGACGACGCCGGACGCGACGGCCAGCGGTCGCCGCCCGGTCGCCGCCGCCGCGACGGCCAGCGGCACGGCGGTCAACGCCGACCACGGCATCAGCGAGCGCACGATCGAGGGCCAGCGGCCACCGCCGGGCTTCGTCCACGGGAGCACCGCGGTCACGGCCATGCCGGCGAGGGCGGCCCAGGCGGCTCCCTGGCGGGCCCGGGTCATCCCCAGCCGCGGAGGTCGACGGGCCACCGCTCGAGGACGTGGTCACCGTCCACGAGCCACGCCACCTCGTGCATCGCCATCGTCGGGTCGACGTGTGCCGGCACGACGCGCACTCGATCGCCGACCGTCGGACGCTCCTCCCGCGGTGCGAACGTGACGTGCTCGTCGCTGCAGAACCACACGCTGGCGCCGGCGATCGACGGGTTGCCGTGGTCCATGCCGAGGGCCTTCAAGCCGACGTCGGCGACGGCGTGGCCGGGCCGCACGGCGATCACCGTGCCGACGACGAAGAGCGCCTGCTCGAACGGCAGGCCGAGCTTGGCGTAGGCGGTGTCCATCAGGGCGTAGCTGCCGGCCTGCACCTCGGTCACGCCGGTCGTGGCGTGGATGTCGTAGGTGCCGGTGCCGCCGGCCGAGATGAGCTCGCCCCCGACGTCGTCATGGGCGGCGACCAGCGTCGCCATCGCCGCCTCCACCTGCTCGCGCTGCTTGGCCCGGTCCTCGAGCGCCATCAGGTGGCCCTCGTAGCCCATCACACCGCGTACCTCGAGGCCGTTCGCGCGGGCGAGATCGGCGAGCCGGCCGGCGTCAGCGGGGTCGCAGCCGCAGCGCGGCAGGCCGACGTCCACGTCGACCACGCACGAGCGCAGGCCGGCGAGCGCCGCCGCGTGGATCGTCGCCTCGCTGTCGATGGCGACGGTGATGCGGGCCTCGTCGGCGAGCGCAGCCAGCGCTTCGAGGCGGCGCGGGTCGACGACCTCGTTGGCGACCAGCAGATCGGTGCCGAACCCGGCCGCTGCCATGCCGACGGCCTCGCGCGGCGTGGCGCAGGTGAACGTGGTGTGGCCGAGCGCAGCCTGGCGAGCGGCCAGCGAGGTGCACTTGTGCGCTTTGACGTGCGGGCGCAGCCGCGCGCCGGGATGGGCCGCCGCCATCGTCGCCAGGTTGGCGTCGAGCACGGAGCGCTCGATCACCAGCGCGGGCGTCGGTAGGTCACGCACCTCCATGGACGAGCGAGTGTTGCACGTCGTGGTCCGATCCGTCCGCCGGGCCCGGTCCTTCCCATCCGAGTGTTTCGTGCATCGGAGTGCTTCGTGAGGGGAGGCCCCGCACGGAACACTCGGACGCTGGTGCCGGTGGAGGGACTCGAACCCTCACTGACGCCCCCCTAAAAGGCGTGCCTCTGCCAATTGGGCTACACCGGCGTGGATCGTGGCGTCTACGGCGCCGGCAGCCACGCCAGCGCCAGCTGCGTGACCTTGACGTCGCTCTTCTCGAGGCCGATCGACATCGTGTCGACCTCGCCGGCCGCGGCGCGCCAGCGGGCGTCGATCTCCGTGAGCTCCGCAGCCAGCTCGGCCTCGACGTCCTCCAGCTGGGCGTCGAGGCGTTCGACCTTGCCCCTGGCGGCCTCGACCCGGGAACCGGCTGCGGACGTCTTGCCCGTGCGGCCGGCCGCCCGGCCGAGCTGACCGAGCAGCCCACCGGTGGAGCGGCGCCCGCCGAGCAGGCCGCCGAGGATCGATCCCGCCGACGACAGCAGGTCGTCGCGCTGGCGAGCCTGCTGCTGCGCGGCGGCGACGTCGGCGGCGTCGGTCGCCGCGGCGCGCTGCGACTGCAGCTTGGCGACCTTCGCCGCGTACTTGTCGCGCAGCGTCGCCGCCTCGGCGTCGGCCCGGTCGCTGGCGGCCTGCAGGCAGCGGGCGGCGAAGTCGGCGGCGGATTCGCCGGGCCGGCCGAACAGCTTCAGCTTCCCGTTGGTGGGGATCTCGATGGCCATGCTGCGCGTCAGGTGGTCGACGAGGTCCCGCGGCAGCTGCGTCCAGAACGACTTCTGGGCGATCGGCGCGTCCGTCAGCCGGTAGGCGATCGGCGCCGGGGCCGCCTCGCGCAGGTCGCGGTCGTCGTAGTCGACGGACGTCGCGGTCGTGACGTCGACGTGCGACGACAGCGGGTGGAGCACCGCCTCGTACTCGTCGTCGTGGACGAGGTCGGCCTTCGTGTCGTCGTAGCGCAGGGCGACGCGAGCGACGACCGCGGCGGCGTACGTCGTGGACGTCGGTGCCCCGCGGGCTGCGACCAACCACGGGGCAGCGGGATCGACCCAGCGCACGGCGACGCCGCCGCCGACCTCGGGCATGACGGGCGTGAGGTCGGGATCGGCCGGCAGGGGAGCGGCCGCGGCCATCGGCGCTCCGGTCGGGGCCGGCATGGCGGCGCCGCTCGGGGCGGGCATCGGCGCGGCAACCGGCGGTGCTGCCACCGCCGGGGCGTCGCCCGTCAGCTGCTGGATCTGGTCCCGGGTCATCGGCCCACGCAGGTAGCTCATCGCCCAGCGCGTCGTGAACACCTCCGGCTGGTCCTTGCCCGCGCGGCGCAGCACGAACTCGCGCTTGGCGAGCCCGCTGATCGTGTCGCCGATGGCGCCGACGTCGACCGTGCCGGCCGCGGCCGACATCCCGTCGAGCAGGCGCTGCTTGTCACGGTCGGTCTGCAGCCGGCCCACCATCCACGTGCCGGCGTTGGAGATCGCCTTGTAGTCGACGTCGACGGGGTTCTGGGTCGACAGCACGACGCCGACGCCGAAGGCGCGGGCCTGCTTCATCAGCAGCATGATCGGCTGCTTCGTCGGCGGGTTGGCCGTCGGCGGCAGGTAGCCGGCGACCTCGTCCATGTAGAGCAGCGCCCGCAGGTCGGTCGTGCCGCTCTGGCGCCGCATCCACGTGATCAGCTTCGACAGCACGAGCGACGTCACGAACTGGCGCTCCTCGTCCGAGAGGTGCGCGGTGGTGACGATCGCGCAGCGGCCGCGGCCCTCGGCCGTGTACAGCAACGACTGGATGTCGAGCGGCTGGCCGTCGCCCCACGCCGCGAACGCCGGCGAGGCGAGCAGCCCGTTGAGCTTCATCGCCAGCTTCGTGCGGTCGGCGGCCGGGAAGAACTGCTCGAGCTCGAAGACGCCGAGCTTGCGGATCGGCGGCTGCTGGATCTGCCCGACGAGCGTCGGCAGGTCGAGCGACGTGCCCTGCGACCACGAGAACTGGATCAGGTTGGCGAGCAGGATGTGCTCACGGCTCGACAGTGGGTCGGCCTCGATGCCGACGAGGGCGAGGAGGCCGGACACGTAGCCGTCGATCTCGTCGCCGACGACCTCCGGGTCGTCCGTCGCCGGGACCTGCAGGGACCCGACGATGTTGACGGGGACGCCGGCGCGCGATCCGGGGGTGTAGATCGTGAAGTCGGTCGCCGCGCGGAGCGCCGCGATCTGCTCGGGCCCGTAGCCCCAGCCGGCGAGGCCGTCCTTCCAGGTGGTGGCCTGCTGGGCCGCGAGCTCGTCGGGCGTGACGCCGGCCGCCTTGGCCTGCGCCTCGTCGATCCACGGCCGGAAGTCGGCGGGGGCGAGGGCGGGGAACGTCAGGCAGAGGTTGGTGAGGTCGCCCTTGGGGTCGATGAGCAGGGCCGGCAACCCCGCCCGCAGCACCTCCTCGATGAGCACGACGCCGAGGCCGGTCTTGCCGGAGCCGGTCATGCCGACGATGACACCGTGCGTCGTGAGGTCAGACGTGGCGAGCTCGACGGCGCCGTCGCGGCGCTCGTGCGTGGTGGCATCGACGAGCCCGCCGAGGAACAGGTCTGCCATCGGGCACAACGTAGTGACCGACCTGGCTACCGTCCCCCGCATGACGTTCCGCGGGTTCCCGCCGGCCGCGTTCGAGTTCTACGACCAGCTGGCGGCCGACAACAGCAAGCTGTTCTGGCAGGCCAACAAGGCGACGTTCGAAGAGGCCGTGAAGGCGCCGATGGTCGCCCTGTGCGACGAGCTCGCCGAGTACGGGCCGTTCCACGTGTTCCGGCCGTACAACGACCTGCGCTTCGCCAAGGACCGACCGCCCTACAAGATCCACCAGGGCGCCTACGCCGAGTCGGAGGGCGGCGCCGGGCACTACTTCCACATCGGCGCCGACGGGATGTTGGTGGGCGTCGGCTACTACTCGATGGGCAAGGACCAGCTGGAACGCTTCCGGGCGGCCGTCGACGAGGACACGTCGGGCACCGAGGTCGCCGGCCTGACCGCCGCGCTCACGAAGCGGGGCTACGCGATCGGCGCGATGGACGAGTTGAAGAGCGCCCCGCGGGGCTATCCCAAGGACCATCCACGCATCGAGCTGCTGCGCCGCAAGGGCCTGATGGCGTCCAGGCAGTTCCCGGTGTCGTCGTGGATGCACACCGGCAAGGCGGTCGGCAAGATCCGCGAGACGTGGGCCGGCGTCGAGCCGCTGTGCGCCTGGCTCGACGCCCACGTCGGCCCGAGCACCCTCCCGCCGGAGGAGTCCCGCTTCTGAATCGTTCAAGGACGCGCTGAGCGCAACCTTGAACGATTCAGAAGCGCGGCCGGCTGACCGCTCGTGGGCGGCCGCAGCCGGCGGTTGACAGAATGTCAAGCGTGACCGTGACCGACGAGCCGCACGCCGACGTCCTGGAACGCCTCTACGGGCTCGCCGACCGCGTCGTCGACGACGGCGCGCTGGCCAACAGCATCGGCCGCTTCCGCGAGCGGGGCATCGTGCTGCCGACGTTCGCCGAGCTGGCCGATCCGGCGACGATCGACCCGTCCCGTGTCGGTGACGCCGACCCGCAGGGCCCCGACGCCCGCAACCTGTGGCGGGTGCACTGGTACAACGACCTCGCCGGGGCACGGGTCGCGATCCCCGAGCACGTCGTGTTGCCGCCCGCCCTCACCGGCGTCGAGAGCCCGATCATCGTCGTCTTCGGTGACCGCTTCCCGATGATCACCGCGCACAAGGTGCTCGCCGCGTACGCATGCCTCGCGCCCCGGATCGTCACCGGTCAGTTCGATCCGACGCGCCACCGCGCCATCTGGCCCTCGACCGGCAACTACGCGAGGGGCGGCATCGCGATCAGCCGCATCATGGCGTCGCGCGGTGTGGCGATCCTGCCCGAGGGGATGAGCCAGGAGCGCTTCGACTGGCTCGACCAGTGGTGCGCCGACCCGACCGCCGACGTGATCAAGACCCCCGGCACGGAGTCCAACGTCAAGGAGATCTACGACGCCTGCAACGAGCTGGCGCTCGATCCGACGAACGTCGTGCTCAACCAGTTCTGCGAGTTCGGCAACCACCTCGGCCACTACGAGATCACCGGCCGGGCCCTGGAGCACGTCTTCGACACGGTCGCGGGGGAGTCCGGCATGCGCCTTGCTGCGTTCGTCTCGGCGACCGGCTCGGCCGGGACGATCGCCGCCGGCGACCGGTTGAAGGACACGTTCGGCAGCCGCATCGTGGCGGTCGAGGCGCTGGAGTGCCCGACGATGCTGGAGAACGGCTTCGGCGAGCACAACATCCAGGGCATCGGCGACAAGCACATCCCGCTGATCCACAACGTGATGAACACCGATGTCGTGGTCGGCATCTCCGACCGGGCGACCGATGAGCTCGACCTCCTCTACAACTCCGACGCGGGCCGCGCCCTGCTCGCCCGCAAGGGCGTCGCCGACGACGTCATCGCCGCCCTCGCCCACTTCGGGTTCTCCTCGACGTGCAACGTCCTCGCCGCGATCAAGACGGCCAAGCTGCTCGACCTCGGCCCCGACGACGCGATCGTCACCGTCGCCACCGACGGCGGAGCGATGTACCCGAGCGAGCGGGCCGCCCTGCTCGCGTCGCGCTACGGCGGTGAGTTCACCGACGTCGACGCCGCCGAGGCGTTCGGGCGCCACCTCGCCGACGTCGATGTCGACGGCGTCATCGACTGCACCGCCCGCGACCGCACGCGCATCTTCAACCTCGGCTACTACACGTGGGTCGAGCAGCAGGGCACGCCGTTCGAGCTGTTCGAGCAGCGGCGCGGCCAGGCGTTCTGGCGCGGCCTGCGCCGTTACCTCGGGGTGTGGGACGAGATGATCACGGAGTTCAACGCCCGCGTCGGCTCGTCGTGATCGTCGGCTGGCGCTGCGCGGTCTGCGGCACCACCGTCGACGTCGCCACGCCCTACCCGTTCACGTGCCCGCGAGCGACGGCGGCGGACCCCTGGCACGTCCTGCACCCCCGCGAGCTCGGCGCCCTCGCCGCCCCGCTCGACGACCCGAACCCGTTCGTGCGCTACGGGCCGCGCCTCGCGTGGTGGGCGTTCGCCCGCGCCCACGGGATGACCGAGGGCGCCTGCGTGGCCGTCACCCGTGAGCTGGCCGCAGGCTTCAGCGTGACGCCGTTCGCCCGCTCGGCGTCGATCTCGGACGCCGTGGGCGCCGACGTCTGGGTGAAGGACGAGACCGGCAACGTCGGCGGCAGCCACAAGGGCCGGCACCTCGTCACGATCCTCCTGCACCTCGTCGCCGCCGAGTCGCTGCGGCTGGCCACCGGGCAGCGCCGGCCGCTGGCCATCGCATCCTGCGGGAACGCGGCGATCGCCGCCGCGACGCTGGCCCGGCGGGCGTTCTGGCCGCTCGACGTGTTCGTGCCGACCTGGGCGTCGGCGTCCGTGCTCGGCCTGCTGGAGTCCTTGGGGGCGACGATCCACCCCTGTGAGCGTCGCCCGACCGACCCGCCCGGTGACCCGGCCGTGCTGCGCTTCCGCGAGGCCGTCGCGTCGGGATCGGTGCCGTTCAGCGTGCAGGGTCCGGAGAACGCGCTGTGCCTCGACGGCGGCCGCACGATCGGCTGGGAGCTCGCCGACGCCGGCGTGGCCCTCGACCGGGCCGTGGTCCAGGTCGGTGGCGGGGCGTTCGCGGCGTGCGCGGGGTGGGGTCTCGGCGACGGCGTGCGCCTCGACGCCGTGCAGTCCGCGGGGTGCGCGCCGTTCGCGCGCGCGGCGGCCGCCGCGGCGTCGGTCCCGGAGCCGGCCGCCCACTGGGCCGAGCTGATGACGCCGTGGACCGATCCGCACTCGGCCGCCGACGGCATCCTCGACGACGAGACGTACGACTGGCTCGGGGTGCTCGACGTCGTCGGGCGCAGCGGCGGGCGGGCGATCGTCGCGCCGGAGGCGGCGATCCTCGAGGCGCACCGCCTCGGCACGGCCGCCGGCATCCCGGTGTCGCCGACCGGCACGGCAGGCCTCGCCGGCCTGCTCACCCCCGATGGCGCCCCGGCCCCCGGCGAGTCGGTGGCCGTCGTCTTCTCCGGCGTGTCCCGTTGATCCCGTCCGAGTGTTTCGTGCACCCGAGTGTTTGGTGTGGGTGGCCCCCGCACCAAACACTCGGACTGCAGGCCGACCCGCTCCTCAGGTGACCGATAGCCTCCGATCCATGTCCGAGATCGTCCTCCCCCACATGCTCGATGCCGGGATCGATCCCCGTGCCGACATCTTCAACCGCCTGCTGCGGAACCGGGTGATCATGCTCGGGGCGGCGGTCGACGACGACATCGCCAACCAGGTGTGTGCCCAGCTCCTCTACCTCGAGGGCGACGACGACAAGAAGGACATCTGGCTGTACATCAACAGCCCGGGTGGGTCGGTCACCGCGGGCATGGCGATCTACGACACGATGCAGTTCGTCGGCTGCGACGTCGCCACGGTCTGCCTCGGCCTCGCCGCCTCGATGGGCCAGTTCCTGCTCACCGCCGGGGCGCCGGGCAAGCGCTACAGCTTGCCGAACGCCCGGATCATGATGCACCAGCCGCTCGCGGGGCTCCGCGGCCAGGCCGCCGACATCGCCATCCAGGCCGAGCAGCACGCCTACACCAAGCGCCGCATGGCGGAGTTGATCGCCCACCACAGCGGCAAGACGCTCGAGCAGATCCAGGAGGACTCCGAGCGCGACCGCTGGTTCACGGCCGAAGCCGCCGTCGCCTACGGCCTGTGCGACGAGGTCAAGAGCCGGCGCGGCGAGATCCCGCCGAGCTGAGTGGCGGCGGCGCTCGCCGATCGCGGTCGACCTGCGGTGCTGCTGTCAGCCCGGGACGGTCGTCGGTACGGCCGTGCCGGGCGGCGGCGACGGCATGTGCATCACGACCGTCGAGACCGGCCCGAGGTCGACACCGCAGCGCGCCATCAGGAAGTCGTGCACGGCGACCGCCGACTCCTCCGACGCGTAGGCCATGGCCAGCGCCTGTTGCGTCGACTCCGGGTTGCCCGGCTCCACCGTGCTGACCGTCTCGTAGCTGCGCGTCAGGGCTTCCCAGTGGGCCTCGATGGCCAGCGGGGCCACTTCGCCGAGGCGCCGGTAGAGGGCGACGAAGACGGCGACCTCGTCCAACGTCGCTGGCCGGCTCGTCAGGGCCGCGCTGTTGGCCTGCACCTCGCTGCAGAACGTCGCCGTGTCGCCCGGCCCGTCGTCACCGCACGACGACGCCAGCAGCCCGATCGGCGCCAGTGCGCCCGCGCCGACGAGGACGATCGTTCGGGCGCGCACGACGGGCGAGTCTGGCACGACGATCCGCCGATCGACCCGCGCCGCCGCGTCCTCACCGTGACACCCCCTCGGTAGGGTCACCTCCGACGTCGTCGGGCCGTTCCGCCCTTCCCAGATCCACCAGTCGATCCGTGGGAGGGCGTCGTGCTCGCTTCCATCCCGTCCGCCAGCCTGCTCGGCGCCACCGGCATCCCGGTCCGCGTGGAGGTCCACGTCGGCAAGGGTCTGCCGGGCTTCCGCATCGTCGGCCAGCCCGATCCGGCGTGCCGGGAGTCCCGCGATCGCGTCCGGGCCGCCGTGATGAGCGCTGGGTACGACTGGCCGTCGAAGGCCGTCACGGTCAACCTCGCCCCATCCGGGCTGCGCAAGGTCGGCGCCGGGCTCGACCTCGCGGTCGCCGTCGGGGTGTTGATCGCGACCGAGCAGGTGCCGCCAGACGCTGCCGACGGGCTCGGCTTCGTCGGCGAGCTCGGCCTCGACGGCACGTTGCGTCGGGTTCCCGGGGTGGCGCCGATGGTCGCGGTGCTCGGCGACGTCGACGCGGTCGTCCCCGTCGTGTCGGCTGCCGAGGCCCACGTCGCGGCCCAGCGGGCGGTGCACGTCGCCGCGACGCTGGCCGAGGTCGTCGACGCGCTCCGCGGCGACGCCCCGTTCCCTGCCGACCCGGGGCCGCTCGAGGAACCCGACGACCCGGCGTCGGCCGACCTCCGCGACGTGCGTGGGCAGCCCGTCGCTCGGCGGGCGCTCGAGATCGCCGCCGCCGGCGGCCACCACCTGCTCATGGTCGGCCCGCCGGGGTCGGGCAAGACGATGCTCGCCCAGCGCCTGCCCGGCCTGCTGCCGCCGCTCGATCGCGACGACGCCCTGGCGGCCACGATGGTCCACTCGGCGGCCGGCATGCCGATGCCGCGCGGTGGCCTCGTCGCCCGGCCGCCGTTCCGGGCGCCGCACCACACCACGTCGACGATCGCCCTCGTCGGCGGCGGCTCGGCCACGCTGCGGCCGGGCGAGATCTCGTTGTCGCACGGCGGCGTGCTGTTCCTCGATGAGCTCGGCGAGTTCTCGCCGGCGGCGCTCGACGGGCTCCGTGAGCCGCTGGAGGAGGGCGTCATCCGGGTCTCCAGGGCCCACGCCCGTGCCGTGTTGCCGGCCCGCTTCCAGCTCGTCGCGGCCACCAACCCGTGCCCCTGCGGCGGTGGTCCGCCGGGCTGGTGCGAGTGCGACGAGGTCGCCCGGCTGCGCTACGTGCGCCGCTTGTCGGGGCCGCTGCTCGACCGCTTCGACCTGCGCGTGGCGGTGCAACGCCCGTCGATCGACGACCTCCTCGAGACGTCCGGCGGCGAAGCCGAGCGCGACCGTCGCGGCGCGCGTGGCGGTCGCCAGGGCCATCGCCCTCGATCGTGCTGGCCGGCTCAACGCCGGGCTCCACGGCGAGCTCCTCGACGAACACGCCGCGCTGACCCCGGCGGCGCTCGGGGTGCTGCGCGGGGAGATGGAGCGCGGCCGGCTCACCGGCCGCGGCTACCACCGCGTGCGCCGCGTGGCGCGCACCATCGCCGACCTGCACGGCGCGCGCACGGGACACGTCGCCGCGACGCTCGACGTCGAGGCGGTCGAGATCGCCCTCTCGATGCGGACGCGGCTGCGACCGATCGTCGGGACGGTGGCGTGATGGCGGCGGCGACCACGGGCACGCTCGTCGCGCTCGCCGGCCTGGATCTGATGACGACGGCGCGCCTGCGCGCCCTCCTCGCCCACCACGACCCCGACGAGGCCTTCGCGGTGGCGGCCGGCCGTGTCCCGGCGGCGCCTGCGCTGGCGGCCCTGCGCCCGCCGCGCGTCGCCGCGGCGTGGCGTGCGTCGGCGGCCCGCCGGTCTCCCGACGACTGGGCGCGGGCGTGCACGACGCTCGGTGTCGTCGCCCACGCGATGGCCGACCCGACGTACCCGGTGCAGCTGCGCGACGACCCCGAACCGCCGCCGATCGTCTTCACGCGCGGCGACCTGGCGGTCCTCGACGCCCGCCGGGTGGGCATCGTCGGCACACGCAACGCCACCGGCCCCGGCCGCGACACCGCCTTCCAGCTCGGTCGGGCGCTCGCCGAAGCGGGCGTGGTCGTCGTGTCCGGGTTGGCGAAGGGCATCGACGGCGCGGCGCACCGCGGCACGTTGGCCGTTCCCGCCGGCCGACCCGTCGCCGTGGTCGGCAACGGTCCCGACCGCCCGTACCCGAAGGTCCACGAGTCGCTGTGGCAGGAGGTGTGCGGGCGCGGCCTCCTGCTGTCCGAGTGGCCGCCCGGCACACCGCCCGAACCGTTCCGGTTCCCGCTGCGCAACCGCATCCTGGCCGCCCTGAGCGAGGTCCTCGTGGTGGTCGAGAGCCGCGAGCGCGGCGGGTCCCTGATCACGGCCCAGGCGGCCGCCGAGCGGTCGGTCGAGGTGATGGCGGTGCCGGGTTCCGTGCGCAACCGCGCGGCGGCCGGCACCAACCAGTTGCTGCGCGACGGCGCCGCGCCGGTCACCGATGCCGCCGACGTCCTCGTTGCCCTGGGTCTCGACAACCGCCGGGCCGGGGCGGCGCGCTACGACCCGCGCCCGCTGCCGCGGGGCGTCGAGGCCGACGTGCTGGCGGCGTGCCGCGCCGATCCCCGCACGCTGGACGACGTCGTCGTCGGCCTCGGCCTCCCGGTCGCCGACGCCGCGATGGCGCTCGCCCGCCTCGAACGGGCGGGATGGGTGCAGGACACCGGGGGTTGGTTCGAGCCGGTGGTGTCATGGTCCGGCGAACGATGACCGAATACCCTCGGCCCCGTGCCGCGCGCCCAGCCGATCGCCGACGTCGCGCCGGGTGCATCGTCGGCAGCCGCTGCCGTGAGCTCCGACGACGTTCCCGCGACGTGGCGCGTCGAGCAGTTCGCGCGGTCGTTGACGTCGCTCTCGGACCACACCGTGGCGGCCTACGCCGCCGATGTGCGTGGCTTCGCGTCGTGGGCGGCGCGTGCTGGCGTCGCCGGCCCGGAGGGCGTGCGACGAACGATCCTGCGGCGCTACCTGGCGCACCTCACGACGCGGGAGTACGCCCGGCGCAGCATCGCCCGCAAGGCGGCGGCGCTGCGTCGCTACTTCAAGTGGCTCGTCCGCGCCGGTCACCTGGCGAGCGACCCGACGCTCGGGCTGCAGGCCCGCGGCGGCGATGGCCGGTTGCCGCGCGTCCTCGAGCGACGCGACCTCGACGAGCTCCTCGACGGCGCCACGCCGGAGGACGAACCGGACTGGCGCCGCCGGCGCGACGACGCCGTGTTGGAGGTGCTCTACGGGTCGGGCCTGCGGGTCGGGGAGCTGTGTGGGCTCGACCTCGCCGCGCTCGATCTCGACCGATCGGCCGTGACGGTGCTCGGCAAGGGCGCGAAGGAGCGCCGCGTCCCCCTGTCGGACCCGGCGGTCCGGGCCCTGCGGTCGTGGCTGCGGGTGCGCCGCGAGGTGGTGCCCGACGAGGTCGTGTCGGCCCGGGGCCGGCCCGTCCTCTTCGCCAACGAGCGGGGTCGCCCGCTGACGCCGCGCGACGTGCGCCGCATCCTCGATCGTCGATCACCGTCGCCGACGCACCCGCACGCCCTGCGTCACAGCTTCGCGACCCACCTGCTCGACGGGGGCGCGGACCTCCGTGCCGTCCAGGAGCTGCTCGGGCACGCTGACGTGGCGACCACCCAGCGCTACACGCATGTCAGTCGTGAGCGGCTCCGGGCGGCGTACGCCGATGCCCACCCGCGGCATGATCATCGCTCGTCGCGACGCCCTGCCCTCGCCGCAGCCCGCCTCGCTCCCGGGCGGATCGCGGAGCGAACCGGTCGACCCGCCCGGCTCGGTGGGCCCGACGGGCTCGTGGCGACCGGTGGATCACGGCGCGTGGTCGCCCTGGGTGCGGACGTGAGCATCGTCGACGTCGATCCGTACCTGGCGTTGCAGTGGGATCGCTGGCTCCGGCGGCGCAGCTCGTCGGCACGCGACCACCTGATCGTCTCGTACGCACCGCTGGTGAAGTTCGTGGCCGGCCGCGTCGGCGCCGGGCTGCCCAACACGGTCGATCCCGGTGACCTCGTCAGCTCGGGGGTGCTCGGGCTGATCGACGCCATCGAGCGCTTCGACCCGCAGCGCGGCGTGAAGTTCGAGACGTTCGCCACGCCGCGGATCCGGGGCGCCATCTACGACGGCCTGCGCGAGCTGGACTGGGTGCCGCGCTCGGTGCGGGCGCGGGCGCGGGAGGTCGAGCGGGCGATCGCCGACCTCGAGTCGAGCCTCGGGCGGTCGCCGAGCGACGCCGAGGTGGCTGCCCACCTCGGGATCTCCCGCGACACGTTGCGGCAGTGGCTGTCGTCGATCGCGTCGACCACGGTCGGCCCACTGGAGCGGGCCCTCGACCTCGGCGCCGAGCCGCGCGCCCTCAGCGGCGAGGTGCCGATCGTGCCCGCCGCGATCGTCGAGGACCGGGCGGTCCGCGACCTGATGCGGGCCGAGATCGACAAGCTGCCCGAACGGGAGAAGCTCGTCCTGTCGCTGTACTACGACGAGGGCCTCACCCTCGCCCAGATCAGTCGCGTGCTGGGGGTCAGCGAGAGTCGCGTCCCGCAGATCCACACCAAGTCGGTGCTCCACCTGCGAGCACGGATGACGGCCGCCGGCGTCGCCTGACGCCGCGGGCCGCTCGCGAGCCGCGCGCTCGCCGCGTCCGGATCGACGAGGAGATCGAGGAAGAGGTGGTCGACGATGGTCGTGCCGTGGTCGGTGGTGCTCGTGGTGGTGTCGTGGCTGGCCGGATCGCTGGGTGGCGCGCTGCAGGTGCCGGGGTCGTGCCTGTTGCCGCCGGTGGCGGCGCCGGTCGTCGACCCGTTCCGGGAGCCGGGCTGCCAGTGGTGCGCGGGCAACCGCGGGGTGACGTACGGGACCGCGGCGGGGACGGTCGTGCGCGCCGCGGCGGCCGGCACGGTGGCGTTCAGCGGGGTCGTGGCCGGCACCCGGTACCTGGTGGTCGAGCACGCCGGGGATGGCCTGCGGGCGACGTACGGCGGGTTGGCGTCGACGTCGTTGGCGGCTGGTGACGTCGTCTCGGCGGGGAGTCCCGTCGGTGTGGCCGCCGGTGACCTGCACTTCGGGCTGCGGCGCGGCGACGTCTACGTGGACCCCGACCCGTTGCTCGGCCGGCTCGTGCCGCGGGCCCGGTTGGTGCCGACGGATGGCACCGGGCGGCGGCCACCCCCGCCGCCGCGGCTCGTGTGCCGGGGTGAGATCGACCTGTCAGCCGGAAGCGGCCCGATCGGGCCGGTTCGGACGGACAGGACCGAGAGCACGGGCGCCATCGCACCAGGTGGCGGACCGATCGGCGCGGGGATCGGCCCGGTACACTGGCCGATCGGTCCGCCACCCGGCGGGCCGTCCGAGACACATCACCCGCCACCACTCGCGGTCGCTCCGGCGCCGGTGGCGGGCCTGTTCAACCGCAGAGGAGTTCCCCATGGCTGTCATCACGATGCGGCAGATGCTCGAGGCCGGTGTCCACTTCGGTCACCAGACCCGGCGCTGGAACCCGAAGATGAAGCGCTTCATCTTCGGTGAGCGCAACGGCATCTACATCATCGACCTCGAGCAGACGCTCGGCCGGGTCGAGAAGGCGTACGCCTACACCCGCGATCTCGTCGCCAAGGGCGGCACGATCCTGTTCGTCGGCACCAAGAAGCAGGCCCAGGACCCGATCCGCAGCTACGCCGAGAAGTGCGGCATGCCCTTCGTCAACGAGCGCTGGCTCGGCGGCATGCTGACCAACTTCGACACGATCTCCAAGCGCGTCGGCAAGATGCTCGAGTACGAGCGCATGCGCGACTCCGGTGAGTTCGACGCGATGCCGAAGAAGGAAGCGCTGCTGCTGACCCGCGAGATGGAGAAGCTGCAGCGCAACCTGGGCGGTCTGCGTGGCCTCACCAAGCGCCCCGACGCCGTCTTCGTGCTCGACACGAAGAAGGAGCACATCGCCGTCACCGAGGCCAACAAGCTCGGCATCCCGGTGGTCGCCGTGGTCGACACGAACGTCGACCCGGAGCTCGTGCAGTACCCGATCCCCGGCAACGACGACGCCATCCGGGCCAACTCGCTGCTCGCCCGCGTCATCGCCGACGCCGTCGAGGAGGGCCGCTACATCGCCGCCAAGCGCGACCCGGGCAGCGTCCCGGTCGTGCGCTCCGCCGAGGAGGAGGCCGCGTTCATGGCCCGCCAGACGGAGGCCCGCAACGAGGCCGCCCGGGCGCAGGCCGAGCGTGACGCCCGACTCGCCGCCGCCCGCACCGCGACGCCGGCCGGCGAGCCGGCCGAGGCTCCGGCCCAGGAGCTGTCCGCCGAGCCCGACGCGGCGCCGGCAGCCGTCGCCGTCGACGAGGCCCCGCTCGAGGAGGCCCCGCTCGACGAGTCGAACTCGACCGATGCCGCCACCCCCGACATCGCCCCCGGCACCACTGCCGCGGCGGCCACCGAGACCACCGAGGAGAGTTGATCGAGATGGCGTTCACCGCCAAGGACGTCCAGGCGCTGCGCCAGGCCACCGGCGCCGGGATGATGGATGCGAAGAAGGCGCTCGAGGCCAACGACGGCGACTCCGAGGCCGCCAAGCAGTGGCTGCGGGAGCAGGGCCTCGCGGCGAGCGCCAAGCGCGACGACCGCGAGAACGCCCAGGGCGTCGTCGCCCTCGTCGTCGACGGGCTGGTCGGCGCGATGGTCGAGCTGAAGTGCGAGACCGACTTCGTCGCCAGCAGCGAGCACTTCAAGATGGAGGCCCAGGAGCTCGCCCGGCTCGTGGCCGCCAAGGGCCAGGACGCCGTCGCCGAGCGCCAGGAGCGCCTGGAGGACCTGAAGATCACGCTCAAGGAGAAGATCGAGGTCGGTCGTGTCGTGCGCGTCGAGGGCAAGCCCGACGACATCGTCGACAGCTACATCCACATCCAGGGTGGCCGCGGCGTGAACGGCGTGCTCGTCGTGCTCTCCGGCGGCACGCCGCAGCTGGCCCACGACGTCGCCGTGCACGTCGCCTTCGCCCGCCCGAAGTACCTCAGCCGCGACGACGTCCCGGCCGACGTGGTCGAGTCCGAGCGCCAGACGCTCGAGGCGATCACCCGCAACGAGGGCAAGCCGGAGCAGGCGCTGCCGAAGATCGTCGAGGGTCGCCTGCAGGGCTTCTTCAAGACCGTCGCCCTGCTCGACCAGCCGTACGCGAAGGACGACAAGCAGTCGATCGCGCAGCTGATCGGGTCGGCGACGATCACCGAGTTCGCCCAGATCGAGATCGGCTGACCCGGTGACGGCTGCGTCCGACGGCGAGCGGGTGACCCCTCGTTGGCGGCGCATCGTCTTCAAGCCGTCCGGCGAGGCGCTCGCCGGACCGGGCGGCCGCGGGCATCGACGGCCCGACGCTCGACGCCACGGCGCTCGACATCATCGCCCTGCGCCAGGAGCTCGACGTCGACGTCGCGGTCGTCGTCGGCGGCGGCAACTTCTGGCGCGGTCGCACCGGCGCCATGGAGGGCATGGACGCCACGCAGTCCGACCACATCGGGATGCTCGGCACGGTCATGAACGCCCTCGCCCTGCAGGACGCCCTGGAGCGCCTCGGCCAGCCGACCCGCGTGCAGTCGGCGATCGAGATGCCGCGGATCGCCGAGCCCTACATCCGCCGGCGCGCCGTGCGCCACCTGGAGAAGGGCCGGGTCGTGATCTTCGCCGCCGGCACCGGCAACCCGTTCTTCACGACCGACACCGCAGCGGCCCTGCGGGCCGCCGAGATCGACGCCGGGGCCCTGCTCAAGGGCACGCACTCGGGCGTCGACGGGGTGTACGACGCCGACCCGCGCGTCCACAGCGCGGCGGTGAAGTACGACGAGATCGGCTACATGGAGGTCATGAACAAGGACCTCCGGGTGATGGACGCGACGGCGATCGCGTTCTGCCGGGACAACGCCATCCCGATCGTCGTGTTCGACATGAGCGCGCCGGGGAGCCTCCGCGCGATCCTCGAGGGCGACAAGGTCGGCACGATCGTTCGATGACGATGGCCTCGCTCCTCGAGGACTCGTCGCTCGGCTGTCTCGCTGCGGCTGGCGCCGCCCGGCCTCCGGCCGAACGCTCGACCTGACCATCCACGCGCGCTGCGGTCGGGGGCCGAAGCGGTCACTGCCGACCGTGACGATGGCCTCGCTCCTCGAGGACTCGTCGCTCGGCTGTCTCGCTGCGGCTGGCGCCGCCCGGCCTCCGGCCGAACGCTCGACCTGACCATCCACGCTGCGGTCGGGGGCCGAAGCGGTCGCTGCCGACCGTGACGATGGCCTCGCTCCGAGGACTCGTCGCTCGGCTGTCTCGCTGCGGCTGGCGCCGCCCGGCCTCCGGCCGAACGCTCGACCTGACCATCCACGCTGCGGTCGGGGGCCGAAGCGGTCACTGCGAGGTCATCGTCCGCGGCTGGCGCACACGCCGGTTCGGGGGCATATCCCAGCGTGAGGCTGCTGCGGGTTACGCTGGCCGTGTGATCGAGGAGACGCTGCTGGAGGCCATCGACAAGATGGACAAGGCGGTGACGCACGTCCAGACGCAGTTCCAGACCGTGCGCACCGGGCGCGCCGCACCGGCGCTGGTCGAGCGCCTCAACATCGAGTACTACGGCTCGCCGGTGCCGTTGCAGCAGCTCGCCGCCATCCAGGTGCCCGAGGCCCGCCAGCTGCTCGTGCGCCCGCACGATCGCGGGTCGCTCGGCGCCATCGAGAAGGCGATCCGCGATTCCGACCTCGGCGTCAACCCGAGCAACGACGGCACGGTGATCCGGCTGTCGTTCCCACCGCTCACGGAGGAGCGGCGGCGGGAGTTCGTCAAGGTCGTCAAGCACATGGCCGAGGACGGGCGGGTCGCCGTGCGCAACCTGCGCCGGGACGCCCGCAAGCACCTCGAGACGTCGGAGAAGGGCGGTGAGATCTCGGCCGACGAGTTGGAGCGGGCCGAGAAGGAGCTCGAGAAGATCACCCACGAGCACGTCGAATCGATCGACGCTGCGCTCGGCCGCAAGGAGTCCGAGCTGCTCGAGGTCTGACCTCGACGACTCGGTTGGTGCGGCACGCGAGCGGATGACAAGGGAGCCCAGATGAGCGACGACCAGTGGCGACGACGGGAGCGCGACCAGCGCGACCCGTCCGAGGAGTTCGGCGGTCCGCTGTTCCCGGACGAGCCCGACCCCGCCACCGCGTCCGACGACACCGGTGAGCGCCGGCTGAGCTTCGGTCCCAACGACACCGGTCCGCTCCCGCACTGGACCGATCCGCCGACCGGCGAGATCCCCCGCATGGCGCCGGCTGCTCTCCAGTGACGACAGCGATGACGACGTCGACGTCTGGTCGTCGTTCACGACGGAGTCGCCGATCTGGCGCGACGACATCGACGAGGACCCCTCCAAGGATCCGAGCGGCGGCTTCCGCCGCGACCCGAGCGGGCCCGTGCCGCGCGACCCGAGCGGCAGCGCCGACCGCGACATGACGGGCGAGGTGCGTGCCGACGCCCTCTCCGAACCGCTGTCGCGCCCGCCGACCGGCGAGATCCCGCTCGCGCCGCCGCCCCGGCAGCCCGGGCGCATCACGATCGGCACCGACCCGTCCGGGGTCGAGCGCCGCCCGCCGGCCGGTCGCAGCCGCCGCGGGGCCGCCTCGCAGACCCGTTCGGGGCGTCCCGCCGGGCCGGCGCGGACGTCGTCCGTGCAGGCGCCGCCGCCGCGCAACCTGCCCGCCGCGATCGGCGTCGGCCTCATCCTCGCCGCCATCTTCATCCTCGCGACCATCTGGCGCCCGGTGGCCGTCGTGGCGCTCGTGACGATCGTGCTGGCGATCGCCGGCTTCGAGTACTTCGGCAAGGTGACGGAGAAGGGCTACCGCCCGGCCGTCGCCCCTGGTCTGGCCGCCTGCGTCGCCGCCCCGCTCGCCGCCTACTGGGTCGGCGTCGAAGGGCTCCCGCTCGTGGTGGCGTTCGCGTTCATGGCCGGTGCCGCCGGGTTCATCGGCGCCGCCGGCGTCGAGTCCGGCCCGCTGCCGAACATGGCCGTGACGACGATGGGCGTCGTGTGGATCGGGCTGCTGGGATCGTTCGCCACGCTGATCCTGCGCTGGTCGACCGCCGGTGGCGCCGACAACAACATCGGCACCGACACGCTCTTCCTCATCGTCCTCGGTGTCGTGGTCAACGACATCGGGGCGCTCGCCCTCGGATCGTCGATCGGCAAGACGCCGCTGCGCTCGTGGATCAGCCCCGGCAAGACGCTGGAGGGCCTGATCGGCGGCACGCTGCTCACGTTCCTCGTGCTGTTCATCGTCGGTCTGACCGACCGCAGCGACACGTGGTCGACCGGGCACCTGATGATCCTCGCCCTCGTCATCTCGGTCTTCGCCCCGCTCGGCGATCTGACCGAGAGCATGTTCAAGCGCAACCTCGACGTGAAGGACTTCGGTGCCCTCGTGCGCGGCCACGGCGGCGTGCTCGACCGCTTCGACGCCTTCCTGTTCGTGCTGCCGGTGGCGTACTACGTGACGCTGTGGCTCGAGCCCTGGACGAAGTAGTCCGGGTCGCCATCGCCGGCTCGTCCGGTTCGATCGGCACGCAGACGATCGACGTCGTCCGCGCCGAAGCGCGCTACGAGGTCGTCGGGCTGGGCGTCGGCTCGTCGGTCGAGACCCTCATCGCCCAGGCCAAGGAGCTGCATCCGCGTGTCGTCGCGGTCGGCGATGCGTCCCGGCGGGCCGAGGTCGCCGCCGCCCTGCCCGATACGACGGTCGTCGACGACCTCGCCGACCTCGTCGAGCACGCCGACGTCGTCGTCAACGCGGTCGTCGGCTTCGCCGGTCTGCCGGTGACGATCGCCGCGCTGCGCCAGGGCAAGCGGCTGGCGCTGGCGAACAAGGAGAGCCTGATCGCGGCCGGCCCGGTCGTGCAGCCGCTGCGGGCGACGCCGGGCGCCGAGCTGGTGCCGGTCGACAGCGAGCACTGCGCCCTGCACCAGTGCCTGCGCTCGTCCGCCGCGCCGGGTCGCGAGGTCGCCCGCCTGCTGCTTGACGGCCAGCGGCGGCCCGTTCCGGGGCCGCACGGCAGCCGACCTCGCCGACGTGCGAGTGGAGCAGGCGCTGGCCCATCCGACCTGGTCGATGGGTCCGAAGATCACGATCGACTCCAGCACGCTGATGAACAAGGGCCTCGAGGTGATCGAGGCCCACGAGCTGTTCGGGGTGCCCTACGACGACATCGACGTCGTGGTCCACCCGCAGTCCGTCGTCCACTCGATGGTCGAGTTCACGGACGGCTCGACGATCGCCCAGCTCAGCATGCCGGACATGCGGCTGCCGATCGGCTACGCCCTCGCCTGGCCGGAGCGCATCGGCACGCCGTTCGGGCGGATCGACTGGCGGACCCTGGACACGCTGACGTTCGAACCCCCGGACCGGACGACGTTCCGCTGCCTCGACCTCGCCTACCAGGCCGGACGCGCCGGTGGCACCGCGCCGGCGTGGCTCAGCGCGGCCAACGAGGTCGCCGTCGAGGCGTTCTCGCAAGGTGAGATCTCCTGGCAGCAGATCGGTGACGTGTGCAAGGCCGCCCTGGACCGGCATGATCTAGGGGTGCCAACGACGGTGGACGAGGTCGTGGCGGCCGATCGGGCCGCCCGCGAGGTCGCCGACGCGGATCGTGGAGGGCCTCCGACGATGAAGACCGAACACGAGCTGCCACCGCCCGACCCGACCACCCGCGGACGCTACGACCGCTTCCGCAACGAGGTGATGGCGGGCGGGTCGGTCACCGAGTCGCCCGTCGACGAGGACCCGCCGGCGACGCTCGCCGGCAAGCTCACCGGGCTCGCCATCCTCGGCCTGATCGTCTGGCTGGCGTTCGTGAACACGTGGATGTTCATCTTCGTGGTCGGGATCATCATCTCGGTGTTCCTCCACGAGACCGGCCACTTCGTGACGGCGCGGATGACGGGGATGAAGGCCACCCAGTTCTTCCTCGGGTTCGGACCCCGGCTGTGGAGCTTCCGGCGTGGCGAGACCGAGTACGGCGTGCGCGCCCTGCCGCTCGGCGCCTACGTGCGCATCATCGGCATGAACAACATGGACGACGTGCCGCCCGCCGACGAGGCCCGCACGTACCGCCAGCAGACGTTCCCGCGGCGGCTGCTCGTGATCTCGGCCGGCTCGATCATGCACATGCTCGTCGCGATGCTCCTGCTGTTCACCGTCTACGCGGTGCGCGGCGAGCTCGTCGAGCAGCCGGGTGCCGAGGTCTCGCCGCTGCCGGCGGGCGTCCGGCCGCCGCCGCCGGGCTGCAGGAGGGCGACATCGTCGTCAGCGTCGACGGCACGGTCGTCGACGGTCCGGAGCAGCTCGGCCGCGCGGTGCGGTCGAACGAGCCGGGCACTGCGGTGCCCTCGTCGTGCACGCGACGGCAGCGAGCAGACGATCGAGGTGACGCTCGGTCGCAACACCGACCGCACCGACCCCAACTTCGGCAACGCCCTGCTCGGGGTCAGCAGCACCGGCTTCGCCGAGTGGGAGGACCGCTCGGTGGGTTCCGCCGCCGTGAACAGCGTCACCGACCTGTTCCCGGTGGCGTGGGAGAGCACGCAGGGCGTCGTCAAGGTGCTCAACCCGGTCAACATCGTCAACCACCTCACCGGTGAGTCCGACGACCTGACCACGCGCCCGACGACCGTCGTCGGGATCACCCAGGTCAGCGGCACGGTCGGCGAGAACGAGGGCTTCATCGGCGTGCTGCTGATCCTCGCCGCGCTCAACGTCTTCGTCGGCGTGTTCAACATGTTCCCCCTGCTGCCGCTCGACGGCGGCCACGCGGCGATCGCCGTCTACGAGCGCTTCCGCGAGCGAGGCGGCCGGTATCGGCGCTACTTCACCGACGTGTCGAAGCTGATGCCGTTCGCGATGGGCGTCATCGTGGTGCTGCTGTTCCTCTTCATGTCCGGCTTGTACCTCGACATCGCCAAGCCCCTCAGGTAGGAGCGCGCCATGCAGACCGGCACCGTCTCGGAGCGCCGCCCGACGAAGCAGATCCACGTCGGCGCCGTACCCGTCGGCGGCGGGGCACCGGTGACGGTGCAGTCGATGACGATCACCAAGACGGCCGACGTCGAGGGCACGCTGCAGCAGATCTATGCGCTGGCGGCCGCCGGTTGCGACATCGTCCGGTGCACGTGCAACGAGGCCGAGGCTGCCGTGGGGCTGGCCCAGATCGTGCCGCGGTCCCCGGTGCCGATCATCGCCGACATCCACCACCAGTACCGGATGGCGCTGGCCGCCATGGAGGCGGGGGTGCAGGGCCTGCGCCTCAACCCGGGCAACATCCGCAAGCCCGAGCACATCAAGGCCGTGGCGTCCGAGGCTCGTGATCGCCAGGTGCCGATCCGCATCGGCGTCAACGGCGGCTCCCTCGACCCCGCTCTGTACGAGCGCCACGGCGGCGTCACGCCCGAGGCGATGGTGGCCTCGGCGCAGCAGGAGATCGCCTACTTCGACGAGGTCGGCTTCGACCTCATCAAGATCTCGGTCAAGGCGTCGAGCGTGCCGCTGATGGTCGAGGCGTACCGGCAGCTCTCGGAGGTCACCGACCACCCGCTGCACCTCGGGGTCACCGAGGCCGGCCCGCCCCCCGCCGGGCTGCTGAAGGCGACGGCCGGCATCGCGACCCTGCTGCTCGAGGGCATCGGCGACACGATCCGCTACTCGCTCACGGCCGATCCGGTCGAGGAGGCGCGGGCCGGGCGCCAGCTGCTCGAGGCGCTCGGGCCTGCGCGAGCGAAGAACGTCGACCTCATCGCCTGCCCGTCGTGCGGCCGCGCCGAGATCGACGTCATCGACGTCGCCAAGCGGGCGATGGACGCGTTCGGCGAGCGCCAGCTGCCGCTGCAGGTCGCCGTGATGGGGTGCGTCGTGAACGGCCCGGGCGAGGCGCGCGAGGCCGACCTGGGCATCGCCGCCGGCAACAAGCGGGGCCACCTGTTCGTGCGCGGCCGCAACATCGCCGTCGTGCCCGAGGACGAGATGGTCTCCGCCCTCGTCGAGTGGGCCGAGTTCATCAACGAGCACGGCGTCGAGGCGGCGATCGCCCGGGCCGACACGGCGCGCGCCGAGCGCGAGGCCACCAAGGACCGCAACGCCCTCCTCGACCAGCAGGGCGCCGACGCCAACCACGCCACCGAGCGGATCGTCGAGATCCGCAAGACCATCGGCGGGTGACGCCGCTCAGGCGGCGGTGGCGATGAAGGCCGTGGCGCCGGCGGGGACCTCGAGCACCTCGCCGGGTGCCAGGTAGCCCGTGAGCCCCGACGTCGTGACGACGAGCTCGTGGCCGGTGGCGCAGTGGCGCGCCGGCCCGTCGCGGCGCAGCAACGTGATCGGCGTGCCGACGAGGTGCAGCTCGGCGGCCGGCGCCATCACCGGCTCGTCCAGCGGCGTCGGGTCGGCGACGCGCAGCAGGTCGTCGACGTCGACGGGCTTCACCGTCAGCCCGCCGCGCACGACGTTGTCGCTGGCGCCCATCAGCTCGATGCCGGCGCCGCAGAGGTAGGCGTGGAGGTTCCCGGGGCCGAGCTGGATCGCCTCGCCGGGCTGCAGCTCGACGAGGTTGAGCAGCAGCGTGGCCGCGACGCTCGGATCGCCGGGGTAGCGCCGCGCCAGCTCCGTCACCCAGCGCGCCTCGGGTCGCTCGCTGGTCGCCGCGGCGCGGAGGACGGGATCGCAGCGCACGTGGCCGCGATAGAGCCCGGCGAGCGCCGCCCCGGGGCCGTGCTCGGCGACGACCGTGCCCAGCTCATCGGCGCCGAGCTCGTCGAGCAGGGCGATCGTGGCGGCGACGGGGCGCACGCCGCAGTAGGCCGTGAACGGGGTCAGCGCGGAGAGCAGCTCCGGCTTCGGCTCCGGGTCGGGATAGCGCCCAGCGGCGAACCCGGCGGCCGCCTGCTCCCGCGTCGGGTGCGTCTGCAGCGACAGCGGCTGGCCGGCCGCCAGCACCTTGAGCAGGTAGGGGAGCTCGCCGGTGACCTCGCGGAGCGGGCGTCCGTCGGCGAGCGTCGCGGCGCCGGCGGGGTGGGTGCCGAGCCACAGCTCGGCCCACGGGCGACCGTCGGTGCTGACGCCGAGGAGGTCGGGGATGAAGGCGGGGTCGCCCCAGGCGTAGTGCTGCACGACGCCGGTGATGGACTGCACCGGCGCGAGCGTAGGCGGCGGGTCGTCGGGAACCGCCGGGTGCCGGCGGTCGTCAGATCGGCCATGCGTCACCCCCGCCGCGCCGCGCTGGCCCTCGTCCTGCCGCTCCTGATCCTCGCTGCCTGCGGTGACGACTCGCCTCCCGGCGACGCCGCGGCGACGCTGCCGACGGTGCCCTCGACGTTGCCGCCGGCCCCGACCGATGCGCCGTCAGGAGGTGCGGCGACCGCGTACGACGTGGCCACCGGTCCCGACGACGTCGTCATCTCGGTCACCAACGAAGGGGGCTTCGTGCCCGCGGGGGTCGCCTTCGCCAACACCCCGACCGCCCTGATCACGGGCGACGGCCGTGCCTTCACGACCGGGCCGGTCACGGCGATCTACCCGGGCCCCCTGCTCCCGAACATCCAGGAGCGCTCGATCACCCCGGCGGCCGTGCAGCAGCTGCTGGCCGACGCCGACGAGCTCGGCCTGCTGACCGACGTGACCTACGAGCGCAACGACATGATCGCCGATGCCGGCACGACGATCGTCACGATCACGGTCGGCGGCACGACGTATCGCCACGAGGCGTACGCGCTCGGGTTCGACGCCGAGACCGATCCGGCGCGTGCGGCGCTCGCCGAGTTCGTCGCCGCCGTGTCCGACCTGCCGGCGACCGTCGGTGACGCCGAGCTCGGTGCCGAGGAGGCCTTCGTCGCCGACGACTACCTCATCCAGGCCCTCCCGGTCGATCCGGCCGAGCTCGGCGGTGACGGTCTCGAGCCGGCGTTCGTGCCGTGGCCGGCGGACGCGCCGGTGCGCCTCGTCGACGCCGAGACGTGTGCGGTCGTACCTGCCGCAGGGGTGGCCCCGCTCTTCGTCGACGCGACGACGCTGACGTTCTTCACCGAGCCGAACCCGACGGACGGCGCCGAGATGACGTACGCCGTGACGCCGGTGCCGCAGCTGCCCGGCCGCAGCTGCTGAGAACGGTCGGCTCCCGCCCGCCGGCTCGGTACGGTCGAGCTGTGGCGCTGTCGATCCGCCTCCTGACGGCTGACGACGACCTGGCGGCGTTCGGGCGCATCGTCCTGACGTCCTACGAGCAGCTCCCCGGCCACCCGGCCGATGCGGCCTACGACGCCGAGCTGCTCGATGTCGGCGCCCGGCTGGCCCGGGCGCCGGTCATCGGAGCATGGGACGCCACGACGCCGTTGGGCTGCGTCACGTACGTCCCCGATCCGGCCAACCCCTATGCGGAGCACCTCCGTGACGACGAGGCCGGCTTCCGGATGCTCGGTGTCGCGCCGAGCGCGGAGGGCCGGGGCGTCGGGGCCGCACTCGTCGAGGCCTGTCTCAGCGCGGCGCGGGCCGGCGGGCGCCGCGCCGTGTTCATCCACTCGGGCGACTGGATGACCACCGCCCACCACCTCTACCACCGGCTCGGCTTCCGTCGTGCCGACGATCGCGACTGGGACGTGCCGGGCGTCGGGGTTCGGCTGCTCGCCTTCGAACGGCCGATCTGAGGCGGTGCCGCCCGAGTGTGTGGATGGCCACGTCTAGGGTTGGCGCCGGTGCAGTGCACCCTCAACGTCCTCGGGCCGCTGCAGCTGGAGGTCGACGGCGTCGACGTCACGCCGCCGGCGCCGAAGGGGCGGAGCCTGGTCGCCCTGCTCGCCCTCCACGCGGGCAACGTCGTCAGCAGCGACGTGCTGATCGACGAGCTCTGGCCGGGCCTGAGCGTCGACCGGGCCCGTCGGGTGCTCTGGGTGCGCGTGGCCGAGCTGAAGGCCGCGCTCCGCCGGGCGGGCGCCGGGTCGCTCCTCGACTCGGTGCGCCCCGGGTACTGCCTGCGCGTCGACCGGGAGTCGATCGACACCGACCGCTTCGCCGCGCTGGTCGGCAGGCCCGCGCCCTGCGCGCCCGCTGCGACGACCACGCCGCGGCGGACGCGTTGCGGGCGGCCCTCGCGCTCCACCGCGGTCCGCCACTGGTCGATGCCCAGGGCTGCCTCGCGCTGGAGGCCGAGGCGCGCCGGCTCAGCGACGAGCACCTCGACGCGCTCGAGGCGTGGGTCGACGCCGAGCTGGCCTGCGGGCGGCACGCGGCGGTCTTGCCGGAGCTGCGCCGGCGCGCCGCCGAGCACCCGTATCGAGAGCGGCTGGTGTGCCAGCTCGTCGAGTGCCTCGACCGCGCCGGCCGGCGTCCGGACGCCCTGACGACGTGTCGGCAGCACCGCGAGCGGTTGCAGCAGGAGCTCGGCATCGAGCCGAGCCCGGAGCTCGCCGCGCTCGAGCGGGACATCGCCGCGTGGCGACCGGGGGTCGGCCCCCATCGGTCGACGCCGCAGAACCTTCCCCTCGCGCTCACGCGGTTCGTCGGCCGGCTCGCCGACCTCGCCGACGTGACCGCCCTGCAGCGCACGCACCGCCTGATCACGCTGTCCGGCGTGGGCGGCGTCGGCAAGACGCGCCTCGCCATCGAGGTCGCGGCGGCCGCCCTCGACCGCCATCCCGACGGCGTGTGGCTCGTCGAGCTGGCGCCACTGCGGCGTGATGGGGCCGTGGCGCAGGCCGTGCTCGTGGCCCTCGGCGTCGCCGCCACGGCCGACGAGGAACCCGTCGAGCGCCTCGCCCAGCACATCGGCGAGCACCGCGTGCTGCTCGTGCTCGACAACGCCGAGCACGTCGTCGCGGGGGTCGCCGCCGTCGCCCGCCGCCTCGTCGAGCGCTGCCCCCGCCTCGGCCTCCTCGTGACGAGCCGCGAGGTGCTGCACGTGCCCGGCGAGGTCGTGTACGCCGTCTCGCCGATGCCGGTGCCGGCGTTCGCCGTCGACGTGCCGACGGCGACGGATGCGGTGACGTTGTTCTGCGATCGCGCCGCAGCGGCACGTCCGACGGTGCCGCTCGACGCCGCTGACGAGCTCGCGGCCGCGGAGGTCTGCCGGTTGCTCGACGGCATCCCGCTCGCCATCGAGCTGGCGGCCGCACGCGTCCGGATGCTCGGCGTCGGCGAGATCGTGGCGCGGCTCGACGACTGCCTGCCGCTGCTCGCGCTCGGTGCGACGGGCACTGGGTCCGACCGGCACCGCACGATGCGGGCGACGATCGACTGGAGCCATGACCTCTTGGCACCATGCGAGCGCATCGCCCTGCGGCGACTGGCGGTGTTCCCCAGCGACTTCGACGTCGACGCGGCCTCCGCGGTCGTCGGCGGGGGCCGCGGTCTCGCGCCGCGGGCGATGATGCGTTCGCGCTCGTCGCCCAGCTCGTCGACAAGTCGCTGGTCGAGGTGGTGGGCGAGGGCGGTCGGCTGCGCCTGCTCGCGCCGATCCGCCAGTACGCACTCGAGCAGCTCACCGCCGCGGGTGAGCTGGCGCCGGCTCGGTGCGCGCACTGCGACGTGTACGTCCAGCGCGACGACCCGATGTGGCCGCTGATGACGGCCCAGCAGCGCCGCCGCACCTACGCCGATCGGGAGAACCTGCTCGCCGCACTGGAGTGGTCGTGGCACGAGGGCGACGCCCGTGCGGCCCTGCAGCTGGTGATGATCCAGTCCACGACGTGGATGTGCGCGGGCGACGTCCAGGGCCGGCAATGGCTGGAGCGCGTCCTCGCCGAGCCCGAGCCGGCTGTCCACCCCGCCCGGGTGCGGGCCCTGCTGGCCCTGGCGCAGACGCTGCACGACTCGGGCGCCGAGGGGAGCGCGTCGACGACCTCCTCGATCAGGCGGCGGCGCTTGCCGATTGCCTCGACGACCCCGTCGAGCGAGCGGCGTGCACGTTGACCCGCGTCGAGCAGGCGATCGCCCGTCACGACCTCGCCGCGACGCGCAGCCTCACGCTCGCGGCGATGCGGTTCTACCAGCAGATCGGTGCCCCAGCCGGTGAGGGGTGGTGCCGCCACTACCTCGGCTGGATCGAGCTGGCGGACGGTGATCTCGAGCTGCGCGCGGCCACTTCGAGGAGTCGATCGCGCTTGCCGCGCCGATCCCGGCGGGGAGTGGCTGCTGCCGCACGCGCCGGCCGCCCTCGCACCGGTCGCCGCGACGTTGGGGGACCGCAGGCGGGCGATCGAGTTCGCCGCTGATGCGGTCGCGGCGGCCCGCCCGTTCGCCGTGCGCGCCGTGCTGGCGATGGCGCTGTGCGGTCGGCCGAGGTGCGGGTGATCGCCGGCGACGACGGCGCGGCCGACGACCTCGTCGAGCTGCTGCGGCTGCTGGAAGAGCTCGGGACGCGGCGCTGGCTCGCCGACACCCTCGAGCTCGTCGCCGTCGTGCTCTCGCGGCGTGGCGAGCACGAGGTCCCGGCCGTCTGCCTCGGCGCGTCCGAGGACCTCCGCCTCGTGGCCGGCCAGATGGACGGCGGCGTCCGCGTCGCCGCGGCGGAGGTGCGGGCGTCCGTCGCGGCGATCGAGGTGGCCCTCGGCTCGGCTGCGTGCGTGGCGGCCCGCCGGCGCGGTCGGGGTTCGACGACGGCGGCGACGTCACGCGCGCTGGGTGCCCTGACGAGCAGGCCCGCGTAAGCCTCCCGTAAGGCGCGAGGCGCATGGTGCGCGCCAGGTCCGATGAACGGGAGGGGTTCCATGAGACGACATGGAACCATCGCGCTCGCCATGGCGGCCGGGCTGCTGGTGGGCTCGACGGCGGCGACGGCGCCGGCCATGGCGCAGCGCCGCCAGCAGGCACCAGCAGCGCCGGACGCGGTGGTGCTGTGGAACGAGGTCGCTGCCGAGGCGGCGGTCGTCGGCGGCGTCGCGCCCGACTTCGACCCGCTCCACGAGTCGTGGATGTACGCGATGGTGCACCTGGCGATCCATGATGCCCTGAACGCCATCGACCGCCGGTTCGAGCCCTACGCGATGGACATGCCGGTGACGTTCGCCGATGCCTCTGTCCCGGCCGCCGTCGCCGGGCGGCGGGCGAGGTGATGCTCCCCGTGATCGCCGAGTTCCCGCCGGATCTCGACCCGGACATCGACGGCGTCACGGCCGTCGTCGAGGCCGCCTACGAGGCGGCGATCGACGACGTGCCCGAAGGTGACGCCAAGGAGGAGGGGATGGCGCTCGGCCACGCCGCCGCGACGGTGGTGCTGGCCATGCGCACCAACGACCGCTCCGACGAGACGTTCCTCGACT
>CAVVSE010000011.1:0-601129 GCA_963750905.1 uncultured Acidimicrobiia bacterium | reverse complement strand
GCACCGCTGGAAATTGCTACTGAGCAGGAGCAATACCTGGTCTTTGGGTTTCAGGACTTTGCCCTGGTTGATCTCGGTTGACCCCGATTCCCCCCTGTTTGTGGGGAGCGTGGGGGGAGCGTGGGGGGACTCAAAGAGCCTCAGGCGGGACCAGAACGCTTCGTACCCGACGGCGAGCCGATGATGCGGCTTTGTCTGCTGCACCTCAGACGGTGTGCGCAACCTGCGGCCACCAACGATCAGAATGATCGACGTCACCGCGGCTGAGCGTGTGGACCCGGGCGGCGACGAACCTGTGACGAGCGTCACCCGACTCGTGCCCGGTTTTCTTGGACGAACGTGGGTCCTCGGTTGCGGTTCGAAATGGACGACCCCCAACCAACGGGACCACGAAATGCCAGCACCATCGCCCCGCGCAGACGCCCGCCGGCGACCGAAACAGGGTCGCCGAGCCGTCCCGGCGAAGCTCCAGAGGCCAAGCCGGGAGCTCGGCTGCGACGACGGTGCGGCTCCCGGACCTCATGGATATCGCGGGCGTGGCCGTTCATTTGGGCGTCAGCCTTCGTCACGTCCGAAAGCTGGTTGCGCAGCGACGCATCCCCTACGTCAAGTGGGAGAACCTTCTGCTGGCGATCTGGACGCAGCGGAACTACCTTCGCCCGATCGACGACGAAGAGGCCGACCTTGGGGCAATCGCGGGCGTCGTGGTGTTCATCGGCGGCGGCTTCATCCTGATTGACTTCCTCGTCGACACCCTTGACGCCTCGCTGGATCCGCGGGTGCGCGATGTCCGCGCTTGACCTCGGTAAGCGGTCAGCGGCCGTCAGCTCCCCCGAGCCCAGGGTCACGGAAGACCACGTCATCTACCGGAAGCGCAAACTGGGCTTCTACTTTTGGGCTTCGGCCGCGTGGCTCACCCTCCTCGTGCTCTCAGCGGTGTTCGCTGACCTGCTGCCCCTGAAGGACCCGAACGAGCTCTTCGCCGATGCGTCCCGCCAGGGTCCGTCCGCGGCGCACTGGTTCGGCGCCGACAACATCGGACGCGACGTGTTCTCCCGCACGATCTACGGCGCCCGCAGATCGTTGCTGATCTCCACCGTGTCCGTGGCCATCGCCTTGCTCGTCGGCGGCACGCTCGGCCTGGTCTCCGGGTTCTACCGTCGGGGCATCGACGCCACCATCTCGGCGATCGTCACCATCCTGCTCAGCATCCCCGGCCTCGTTCTGGTTCTCGCCCTCATGGCGGCCTTCGCCCCGCCAGACAAGTCGTCGACGACGAAGCAGACGTTCTGGGCCATCGTCGCCCTTTCGATTCTGGTGATCCCCGCACTGGCGCGCATCACCCGTGGCCAGACAACGGTGTGGTCCGAACGCGACTTCGTGATGGCCTCCCGCACGCTCGGGGCACGTAACAAGCGGATGATGTTCCGAGATGTGCTCCCGAACATGATCCCGACGATGTTCTCCTTCGCGTTCTTGGTGCTCGCGACGCTGATCATCCTCGAGGCTGCGCTGGCGTTCTTCGGCGTCAGCGGTGTGAGCTGGGGCGTCATGATCGAGAGCGGTCGCTCGCAGCTCCTCTGGGCACCGCACATGGTGCTGTTCCCAGCACTGTTCATGTTCATCACAATCCTCGCCATGAACCTGATCGGCGACTCGATACGCACCCGCTTCGACGTGCACGAAAGTGGGATCTGATCGACGGACACGGGCGACTACCTCCTGGAGGGACAGCAAGGCCGCGTCCTGCAGAACGAGCACACCCGAGACCTCCTCAGCCTCGATCCACCGATCTGGTTGGGTGAAGGTGATGGACGTATCCGCGTGAAAGGCCTCCTGAGCTGGGACGATGACGGTGTCCTACGTCGTCAGTTCCACAGACTCGGGAGGGAGATCCGGTCCTCAGTGCTCGGACTCGAGGCGGTGCTGGGCGAGCGTCGCTCCCGAGGCGTCGAGGAAGTCGAGCGTCGCGATCCTCGCATTCATCGAACGGGGCGGTCACCGCACGGTCACCCGGCGGTCATCGGCGCGCCAGGGCGTGTCGGCACGGCTGGGAGCGCGGTGTAGAGCCGGGTACGAGGAGCTCCGTGTCCGGGACGTACGTTTCGGTCGTGCTGGTGGCGGTGTTGGGCGCGTTGCGTGTCGACACGGCAACGGGGCGCCATGTCGAGGTGTGTCGTCGGATGGAGCGTCGTCTCCTGACCGCGCTCGCAGCCCACCAAGGTGGGACGGTAGGGGTCGACGTGCTGATCGATGCGCTGTGGGGCGAGGCGGCGCCGCCGAGCGCTCGCAAGGGCTTGCAGATGACGGTGCTGCGACTTCGGCAGGTGCTGGGCGCGGACGCGATCGTCACGGAACAGCCCGGTTACCGGCTCGGGCCTGGTGTGGACGTCGACGTCTGCTTGTTCGAGCGCGATCGCGACCTGTCGTGGTGGCGGGGTGAGCCGTTCGGTGAGCTCGCGGGTTGGGTTCCGCTGGAGGGTCGCCGCGCCGAACTCCTCGAGTTGCGGGCGCGGGCGGAGGAGACCGGGGTCGAGGTCATGCTGGCCGACGGCCTGGCGGCCGAGGCGGTCGCGGTGCTCGAACGCCTCGTCGTCGAGGACGGCGTGCGGGAGGTGCGCTGGACGTTGCTGGTGCGTGCCCTCGTCGCCGCCGACCGCCGGCCCGACGCGTTGCGGGCCTTCGACCGGGCACGCCGCACGCTCGCTGTCGAGCTCGGCATCGCGCCCGGTGTCGAGCTCGCCGCCGCCCACGACGCGGCGCTCCGAGGGGACATCTCGGCGACGGGCGGTGATGACCCCGTCGTGGCCACCGACGAGCTGTTGCGAGTCGCCGCGATCCAGGCCAGCGCGGGCGACGTTCGCGGAGCCACGCGCATCTTCGTGGACGCCGCCGACATGGCGCGGCGATGTAGAGATGTCCGACGCTTCGCTGAGGCCGCGCTCGGTGCCGCCGGCGACGGGACGAGACTGGCGCTCGACGCCATCGCGGAGGTCACGACATTGGTCCGCGAGGCACTCGAGCGGCTGCCGGGCGGCCCCACCCGCACGAGAGCACGGTTGCTGGCGCGGCTCAGCGTCCTGCAGAACCACACGTCACCACCGTCGATCAACGAAGCGTTGGCCGCCTCGGCGCTCGACCTCGCCAACGCCCTGGACGAACCCGACATCCTCGCGGTCACCCTCAGCGCGATCGTCGGCGCCGTCGCCGACCCACGACGCCACGAGGAACGGCAAGAGTGGATCCAACAGCTGCGCGCCCTCGCCGATGCGCACCCCGATGAACCCTGGCGCCGTTGGGTCCTGCCGCACGAGGCCCGCGAGGACGTACTCGGCGGTGACATCGCGACGGCGCTGGAGCGGTTCGGTGAGCTCGCGGCCGACGCGACCGCCGCCGACGACGTCGTCGCCCTGCACGCAGCCAACTTCAGGGGCCTGCTTGCCGCCACCACCGTCGGTGACTGGGACGCGGCACGAGCGGCGGCGTCTCGAGCGCGCACATCGGCGGTCGCCGCCCTCCTCGACGACGCCACCGCCACCCTGATGGAAGGCGGGATGCTCAGAGCCATCGACATGCTGACGTCGTGCGAGCCATTGCCAGCGATGCCCCACATCGAATGGCCGACCATCGAGTTGAACGCCTTTTCCGAGGCAGACAGATCGCTCGCCCACGCCCGCTCCGGCCAGTCCGAACACGCGGCAGCGACACTCGATCGCCTCGTCACCACGCTGCCACACGTCGAACGCGACGCGTACTGGCTGGCGACCCTGTCGATGGCCGCCGAAGCCGCGCACCGTTGCAAGCACCGCGCGGCCGCCGACCTCGTCAGCGAGCTCCTGACGCCGTGCGACGGGTGGACGATCACCGACCCCGGCCTCATCTATCGCGGCGCCGCTGCACACTTCGCCGGGCTCGCGGCCGCGGTCCTCCAACGCCCCGAAGCGACCGACCTCCTGCACACGGGCCTCCAGATCCATCAACGCCACGGCGCCCGGTGGATGGCGGAGCGCTCACGAGCCGCGCTCGCCACCTGACCACTGCCACCCGCAGGCGCCCACATCGTCAGGAATCGACGACCATCGCCGAGCCGACCACCGAGCCGGCCGCCCTGGGCCACCGCGGGCGAGTGCGCGGACGGCGACCCCTCCACGATCCAGGACACTCAGGACGCGATGGCGCTTCCACGTCGATGACCCCGGCGTGCGAGGCCGCGACATGCTCAATTCCGGACCGACCTCTCGGCGACGGCCTATGACCATGATCGCGATGACGTTGGTCAGGGCGTGCGCGCCCGATTAACCCGCCGACCGGACACGCTACGCGCGTCATCGATCGCGGGAGTCGGGCGGTGACGCCAGCGCCAGTGGTTGGGTTTCGGGTTGACTCTCGAGGAGACCGCGCCGATCAGCCGTCCGGTGACGACCGCCGTGCACGCCGAGCCCGTAGGAACGCGTGTGTCGACACCGAGGTGGATGGGCGTGTCGTGAGAGCAGCGGCCAACGCGTGGAGGTGATCCTCGGCGACGTCGCCGAGCACGTCTCGGGCGGTCTCCTCGTAGCTCGCCATGTTCGGGTTCGGCCTCATGGTGAGCGAGGCCGCGACATCCCGTCGATCGGCGCGTACCCTGCGACGCGAGACCTCGAGTGTCAGTTCGACGGACTCGAACCCGGCGTCGGCGAAGTAGCCAGTGAGATCTCGCTCATCGAACGCCGTCATGGCTGCCCCGGCGGCGCCACTCGTCACCCACCGCTCCAGCACCTGTGACCGCGCTGGCTCCAGATCCGACAGGTCGACATCGGCGAAGGACTGGTAGCGGCTGTTGATCGGCTCGAAGACCGACACCCGCCCGCCGGGTCGAAGTATCCGATAGAACTCGGCGGCCGCACGCGCCTTGTCAGCAACGTAGATGAGCGCCGAGCGAGTGACCACCGCGTCCGCGCATTGGTCCGCCAGGGGTAGCGCCACCCCATCACCGACCAACACACTCGGCCGGTCACCGCTTCGTTGCCGTCTTCGACACTCCACCAGAGCCGGGTACGACACGTCCAGTGCGATCACACCTCCCGACTCGCCGACGCGTCGAGCGGCGTCAAGGGCCAGCAGCCCGGTCCCTGCACCGACGTCGACCACCGTCATACCCTTGCGAATGCGGGCGCCCGCCAACACTCGGTCACGCACCCGATCCAGCGTCCGATTCATCGCCTGAACTTGGCGTTGATCGAGCCCGCGTGCGCGGCCACCAAGCAGCCAGTCAGCCCACCGATCAGAGGCGCTCACCCAGGCAGGCTGCCCGCTCCCCAGCGGCGGGCGCAACGCGCTCGACACACCAAGCCCTCAGAACGCGCCGTCCGATACCGGTGTCCGGTATCGCGGCGCCGACCGCCCGGTACCGCCGGGACTCGGACGCGCGGGACGCTAGGTGCCCTGGAACCGGTTGCTCAGGTCAGAGGCGGCATGTTCGGCGGGGGCCCAGACGAAGGGAGTGACGCAGATCGCGCCCACGGCACTTGCTATCGACATGTGAGGCGAGCCCGTCGACAATGCTCTCCTGCTCACCACGCCTCAAGATGACGCGGCGCGACGAGGGCTGCTGAGCATCGGCTGCAGGTACGACAGCGAGACTGACAGCACGAGCGTCGCCTACGACGTGCGGTCGCTCGGTGGATCGTCGCGGTCGGCGTAGGCGGCGGCGAGCTCGGTCCGGTTGGCGACGCCCAGCTTGGTGAAGACGTGCGTCAGGTGGGTCTTCACCGTGGTCGCGCTCATCAGCAGCCGCTCGGCGATCTGGTCGTTCGTGTGCCCTCGGGCGGTGAGGGCGATGACCCGTTCCTCGGTCGGGGTGAGGCTGGCCCAGCCGTGAGTCGGCCGGCCGGTGACCGCGCGCCCGTCGTGCGTACTCGATGGCGTCGTCGATGCTGAGGGTCTGCCCCCCTCGGCGAAGGCTTCGGGCTGTTGAGCGGCGAGCTGGTCGGCGAGCGCATCGAGTTGCTCGGGGTGTGGTGCGTCACGTCGCCGGTAGCCGATGGCGTCGCGCGGCGGCACTCGCGCCGAGTAGGCGGGAGGCGGTCACGGCCGCGTTGCGTCGGTAGAGGAGCGCAGCCACCATCTCCAGCGCTCGGCGTCACATTCGGGCGTTGCCCGGGGGCCGGGGGAGCTTGGTCTGGCTCGACGACCGATGCGTCAGGGCCGCCCGGAGTGCGCGACGTCGACTGGTTGGGTCAGCACGACCCCGTCTGAGGCGCCGCTGCCGTCGTAGTGGTTGGCGACGATGTACAGCGTTCGACCGTCGTCACCGCCGAGCATGCATGCGAAGCAGCCCCGGTCGACGTCGATGGTGGCCAGCACCGTGCCGCCCTCGGCGACGCGGGTGCAACGTTGACCGGGAACGCTTGCGTACCAGATGGCTCCCTCGGCGTCGGCGCAGATGCCGTCGGGGGCGGACCCCGGTCCAAGGTCGGCCCAGACGCGTCGGTCGACCAGCTCGCCGGCCTCGGTGATCGTCCAGGCGGTCAGCCGGTCGGCGTGCGACTCGGCGAGGACCAGCGTGTCGTCGCCCACGATGAGCATCCCGTTCGGGAACCACACGTCGTCGGCAACGATGCGACTGCTGCCGTCGGGGGACACGACGGCCACGATCCCCGGCTTCGGCGCCTCCCATGGCATCGCGCCCGGCATGTCCACCCATGCCCGCCCGGCGGCATCGACGACGATCTCGTTGAACGGCTGCCCGGTCGCGCCGTAGGGCGCCAGATCGGTACCAACCATCACTCCGCCCGGCGTGGTCACGAGGAGTCGGCCGTCGAGGAGCCAGTCGATCGAGAACGGCAGTCCCTCGACGCGGGCGACGACGTCGCGGGTCCCGTCGGCGTCGAAGACCAGCACCTCGCCGGCGACCCAGTCACACATCCAGAACCGGCCGTCGTGCCACCGCGGGGACTCGCCCATCTGCAACCCAGTCGCAAACACCTCAGCCACGCCAGACCAGACTCCCGCCAACCCCATTTCTCATCGGCGCGTCGCGTGCGCCGGTACGGCCGCACCAGCGCGAGCTTCGTCCCGGCGATCGAGGATGGTCGGCGAGGCCATCACAGGCCGCGCCTATCGGACACTCGCCTCACCTGGGCGTTCCGTGCCGGAGCGGAGTCGCGATCGGCGTCGCAGGCGGAGGGCGCGCGAGTTGTTGCTCTCAGCTCAGTCGGCTGGACTGAGGTGTGTCGAGATGAACTCCGTGACGTCGGCGATGGCGGCGGTGCGTTCGGCGCTTGCGTATGGCTCGCTCCAACCGTGGTCCATCGCGGGCAGCACGACGAGGGTTGCCTCGCCGCCGCTCGCTTGTGCCGCCTGCGAGAGCTGCTTCGAGTCGTCGACGGCGACGACGTCGTCGAGCTCGCCGTGGAGGAGGTAGAGGGGCGGCAGGCCTCCGGCGCGGGCGGCTTCGAGGGCGTCTGGGAACATCGGGGCCGCGAACATGGCGATGGCGTTGAACGAGGCTGGTGGGACTGACGCCAGGTCGACGTCGCCGAGGTGGGCGTAGGCGGCAAAGAGACCCCCGAGCGAGTAGCCGACCGCACCGACGGCGGCGCCATCGACGGAGGGGTCGGCGCGCAGCCACGCAGTGGCGTCGGTGACCGCGGACAACATCGCCGGCACGGCCGCGAGTGTTTCCGGCGATGGCTGACAGTACGTGTCGGGCGGCGCAGGCGCCGCCGCGTGGTAGTCGACGATCAGCGCGATCACACCGTTGGCGGCGAGCGATGTGGCGAGGCCCCGCTTGAGGGTGAGATCGCCTTCGTAGCCCGCGCAGCCGCCGATGATGACGGCTGCCGGACGTGGGCCGTGCTCGCTCGGGCTGGTGGGGTCGCAGCGTTCGCCTGGGAGGTCGTCTCCGGCGCTTGGGAACGAGACGGGCCGGCAGTCGACCTCGGCCGCTTCGGGTCTCGCTGTGACTCCGACTGTGGTGGCAGTGCTGGAGGGGGCTGTGGCGGTGGTGGTCGTGTCGGTGCCCTGCACGGTGGTCGCGGCCGTCGCTGTCGGTCCTGTGGTCGTCGTGGCCTCGTCGGCGGCGGCGGCTGATCCTCTTGTGTTGTCACCGCCGCAGGCGGTCAGGGTGAAGGCGACGGTGGCAATGAGCGACGTGACTGTGGGTCGGGTGAGCGTTGTTCGCATGGGGGCAGCGTGAACCGAGCAGGTATCTCCCGAGCCCAGGGCGGTATCGGCCCGGTATCGGTGCGATTGACGGCGGTGCTGCGGATGTTGACAATCCTGATGTGACGATCGGCCTGCTGGGACCGCTGCGGGTCGACGGCGGTGAGTCGCTCGAGCCGCGAGACCGGTTGGCGTTGAGCGTGTTGACGGTGCGCCGAGGCATGATCGTCTCGCCGGATCAACTCGCCGAGGCGTTGTGGGGAGACGGACTGCCGCCGTCGTGGGCGAAGCAGGTACAGATCCGGGTGGGGCGGCTGCGCAGGGTGTTGGGGGCGGACGCGATCGAGACGGTTGGTGGGGGCTACCGCTTGGCCGTGGATGCGGGCGACGTCGATGTCGACCGGTTCGAGGAACTGATCGAGCGGGGCCGGGTGCTGATGGTCACCGGGGAGCCGGACCGAGCCGCGGTGGCGTACGCCCGGGCGTTGTCGTTGTGGCGCGGCAGTCCGCTCGACGAGCTGGACGGCTGGCTGCCCGGGCGTAGCGAAGCGGCCCGGCTGGAGGAGCTGCGGCGTATCGCCGAGGAGGACTGGCTGGAGGCCCGGTTGGCGGCAGGTGAGCATCGGCCGGTGGCGGCCGACGCCGAGGCGCTGGTCACCGCGGAGCCGTTGCGGGAGCGCCGCTGGGCGATCCTGGCGCTGGCGCGCTATCGCTGCGGGCGCCAGGCCGACGCGCTCCGGTCGTTGTCCACGGCGCGACGGACGTTGCGGGGCCAACTGGGGATCGACCTCGGGCCGGAGCTGGTCGCGCTCGAGGCGGCGATGCTGCGCCAGGACGCCGACCTCTCCATGGTTGCCGAGCCGCCACCGGTCAGCGACGCGTGCCCGTACAAGGGGTTGGCCCACTACGACGTCGGCGACGGTGCGGCCTTCTTCGGCCGTGACGCCGAGGTTGCCACCTGCGTGGAGCGATTGCGGTCGACGACGTTGCTGGTGGTCGCCGGACCGTCGGGATGCGGCAAGTCGTCCATGGTCCGCGCCGGGATCGTCCCGGCGCTCGAGCGGCGGGGTCGGACGGCGGTCGTGATCGTTCCGGGGCGCGATCCGTTGGCGACACTGAGCGACGTCGCCGTTTCGGCGAATGAACCCGCCGTGCTGGTGATCGACCAGTTCGAGGAGCTGTTCACGCTCGGCCAGCCGATCACCGAGGTGCGGGCGTTCTTGGAGCGTGTCGCCGACTACGCACGTGACGGTGTGCCGGTCGTGGTCGCCGTGCGGAGCGACCACGTCGGCGGACTCAGCCTCGTCCCGGCGATGAGTCGGCTCGTCGAGCAGGGTCTGCACCTCGTCAGCCCGTTGGAGGGCGCTGCGCTGCGGGAGGCGATTGAGCAGCCGGCCGCCTTCGCCGGTCTGCGTCTGGAGCCCGGGTTGGTCGACCTGCTGGTGCGGGAATGCGAAGGCGAACCGGGCGCGCTGCCGTTGCTGTCGCACTCGCTCGTGGAGACGTGGCAGCGACGCGACGGCAATGTCTTGACCGTCGAGGGCTACCGCTCGAGCGGCGGGATCCGTGGGGCCGTCGCCCGCTCGGCTGATCGGCTGTACGACAGCCTTCCCGTCGAACAGCGACCGACACTGCGGTCGCTGCTGTTGCGCCTCGTCACCCCGTCGCTCGACGGCGAACCCGTGCGTTGCCGGGTACGCAGCCGCAGCCTGCTCGGCAACCCCGACAGAGAGCGGGTCGTCGCCTTGCTGGTGCGTTCCCGGTTGGTGACGTCCGAAGCGGACGCATTCGAACTGGCCCACGAGGCACTCGCACGGGCGTGGCCGCGGCTGCAGTCGTGGCTCGACGAGGACGCAGCCGGTCAGCGCATCCTTCGTCATCTCAGCATCGCGGCCGATGGCTGGGAGTCGCTCGGCCGCCCGGACAGCGAGCTGTACCGCGGCGCGAGGCTCGAGGCCGTCTTGGAGTGGAGCGAGACCGCACACCCCGACCTCACCGGGTTCGAGCAGGCGTTCCTCGAGGCGTCCACCGACCGTGCGACGACCGAGTCACGAGCGCTGGCCGAACGCGCCCGGCGCGACGCGCGCCAGAACCGCCGATTGCGCGGGTTGCTCGCCGCAACCGCTGTCCTTCTGCTCGGTGCACTGGTCGCCGGGCTTCTCGCCGTCCAAGGCCGCCACGCCGCCCGTGAGCAACGCGACACCGCCGACGGGGAGCGTCGTATCGCGACCGCCCGCGAGCTGGCGGCGGCGGCCACTGCCAACCTGGCGGTCGACGCCGAGCGCAGTGTGCTTCTCGCGCTGGCGGCGGTTGACGTGACCCGTTCTGCCGACGGCCCCGCGCTGCCCGAGGCCACCGAGGCATTGCACCGCGCCGTCACCGCCTCGCGGGTCGAGCTGCGGGTGGCCGGTGTCGGCGGCGCCGTCGACTGGAGTCCCGACGGCGACACGTTCGTGACCGAGGGCCCCGACAGCTCCGGCATCGTCGACATCCGCGACGCCCGGACCGGCGATTCGGTGCGCATGTTCGACGGGCACGACGTCGACGTCACCGACGTCGCGTTCAATCATGACGGCACGATGCTGGGCACCACGGGCGAGGACGGTGCCGCCCGCATCTGGGACCCGGCGACAGGCCGCGCGCTGCACGACTTCCAAAGCCCCGGCCGTACGGGCGCGTGGAGCCCGGCGTTCAGCGCCGACGGCACCCGGTTCGCGGCTGCCTGGCCGGCCGAGGACCTCGTCATCGTCGCCGACGTGGCAACCGGCAACATCGTGCAGGAGGTTCGCGTGGTCCGTGCGCCGGAGAGCGTCACCTTCGACCCAGCCGGCGCACGCCTCGCCGTGTCCTCGAAGGCCGACCCGATCGCCGTCGTCATCGACCTGCTGTCCGGGAACGCACTGTTCACCCTCGAGGGGCACATCCATGTGCTGGACGATGTTGCATGGAGCCCCGACGGCACCTCGATCGCGACGGCGAGTGCCGACTCCAGTGCCCGGGTCTTCGACGCTGCCACCGGCCGCCAACGCTTCGCGCTCCTCGGCCACGGCTCCCACGTCGTGGATGTCGATTGGAGCCCCGACGGCGGCCGGCTGGTGACGGCGAGCGCCGACGGCACGGCCAAGGTCTGGCTGCTCCTCGAAGGCGGCGGACGGGAGCTGGCGACGTTGTCGGCGCAGGACAACAGGAGCGGGCTGGCCGGCGTGACGTTCTCGCCCGACGGCGCCCGCGTGATGACCGGCGACGCGAGCAACGCGATGACCACGATCTGGGACGTCAGCATCGGCGCCGGAGCCGAGATCGCCTCCGTCCCTGCCGTCGCGTTCTTCTACAGCGTCGCCGAGTTCACGCCCGACGGCCGTCACCTCCTCGCCACCGGCGGTGCTGGGTCGATCAACGTGTGGGACGCCGAACGGTTCACCCGTGTGCGCGCCCTGGCCGCTCCGGCTCAACCGCTCGCGATCGGTTTCGGGACGCAACCGATCGGTGCCGACGACACCGGGCACATCGAGGTGAGCCCGGACGGCCAGCTCGTCGCCGCCACGCGCGAGCTCGAGCGTCAGGCAGGCGTCGCGCACGTTTGGGACGTCGAGTCCGGACAAGAGACGTTCGCCACCCGGACCGGCTGGTTCATCGCTGACATGGCGTGGAGCCCGGACGGCGAGCAGCTCGCCCTCGCCGGCGCCGGGTCAGTGACCGTGATCGACCGCAGCGGGCGCGAGCTCACCACGGCGGCTCGACCCGACGTGTTGGTCAACTCGATCGCGTTCACACCGGACGGAACGCAGCTGATCGCCTCGATGGGGACACTCGGCCGCTACGACCCGAGCGCCGGCCGGGTGGAGATCTGGGACTGGGAGGACAACCAGCTCGTGCGGACCATCAAGACCGAGGCCGCGATCGCCATCCCGAACCCGGCCGGAGACCTCATCGCAACCGCACCCCATGCCGAGGCGATCTCCCAGGACGTCGCGGTCTGGAGCGCCGCCACCGGAACGCGCATCGCCCGCCTGGCCGGGCACACGGGCGCCGTGCACGACATCACGTTCGATACCGACGGCACACGCCTCGCGACCGTCAGCGCCGACGGCACCATCCGGCTCTGGGACCCGCGGACCGGCGAGCAGCAACTCGTGCTCCACCTCCCGGGCCTCGTGACATCCGTGGCGTTCAGCCCCGACGGCTCGCGACTGATGACCGCCGGCGCCGACGGCGTCGTCCGAGTCTGGGCACTCGAGCTCGACGACCTCGTCGCCATCGCCAAGCACAAGCTCGCCCGCGGCCCGACCGACGACGAATGCCGCCGGTACCCCAGCATCGACACCTGCCCACAAACGCCAGCCGACTGAGCACTCAAGGTCTTGCGGACCGCGACGGGGTCCCGCCAGAGGAGGACGTCACCGCTGATCGTGCCCCGGTCTGGAGGCCGAACTCACCAGGCGAGTCAACGAGGTTGGACCACCCGCCGAAGACGTCGATCGGCTCGTAGCGCAGCAGCCTTCCAGGCTGGCCGGCGGGCAGCGGCGCCGGAACGGCGTAGAAGTCGTCGCCTTCGAAGAGGACGGGCCCGCCCGAGGGAGCGGGTGCAGCGATCGGCGGCTCGAAGGTGTCGACCGGCCGCATGGCGGTGTCGACCGATGGCGCGGTGGTCCCCACCGCCGGCGCCACAACTGCTGTGACGGTGGTGTCCGACGATGATGTGGCCGGCGGCCGGCCAGCGTCGTCGTCGCTGCACGCGGCCATCACCAGCAGACCCGACAGCACGAGGACGGCACACCGACTTCGAACGTGCATGTTGTGTCCCGTCCTGAGTAGGTGAGTGGAGGTGCGCCGCGGCTCCGCTACGAGCACGCAGTGGTCGCCGTGTCGGATGGCTTCAACGCGTAGGGCCGTCGTCCCGACAGTTGGAGCAGGCGTGCTTGGGCCGAGAGGTCGGCAGGCATCCCCGTGGCCGGCGGGGCGAACGAGCCCCGCTCGCGTCCCGCCTCGAAGATGTCTCGTAGGGTGAGCGCGAAGGCGACCGTGTCGATGTCGAGCGTGTCGTCGGCGCCGATCGACCTTGCCAGGTCCCACGTGTGCACGGTGACGTCGAGCACCCGCATCTCGAGCAGCTGGGCACCGGTGCGCTCGCCGGCCGGGTGGTGGGCCATGCGGGCCATCACATCGGGGTTGCGGAAGGCTGCGGTCAACTCGGCGCTGCTCGCGACGAACGCCGCAGCCGGTTCGTCGCCGAGGTGATCGACCGTTCGGGTGGCGTCGACCTCGTCCGCCGTGGCGCCGTGCAGCAGCATCGTGTAGCGCCGGTTGGCGCCCACCACGTGGTTCACGAGAGCCCGGACGTCCCAGTTCGTGCAGGGGGTGGGAGCGGCCCAGTGGTGGGGCTGGATGAGGGTGAGGCGCCGGGTGAACGCGTCGCTTGCCCGGGCGAGCAGGTCCATGGGCGGGCAACGGCTGGCTCGTGTCGCGACTTGGCAGGTCGCGACGGCAATCCCATGCTGGCTGTCGCGTGTCGCGTGCGGTTCGTCCATTGGTCGGCGCTGCTGGCTCAGGTGCGCGTCGGCGTCAGTGGTGCGGACTGGGAGCGCTTCCAGCAGCAGCGCCGCGACGGTCTCATCGAGTTCGCCGCCGTCTTGACCCGCAAGACGACCCGCGTGCGCTACGACCAGAGAACCATCACCGACTCTCTGTCCATGCTCACCGCAGACGCCGACCTCCGACTCGTCCGCGACGCCGGCTGGCCCGTCGAGCGCTGACCAAGACTGGCTCACCGTCGTCCCCCTTCACCTCTTCCTCGGCGAACACGACAACCGCGCAATCCACACGCTGAGGGCTACTTCGCCGCTGACTCGACGATCCCGGAGATATTCCCGCCGAACACGGCAACGATGATCAGCACCGCGATCACGATGCCCGCGAGCCCGAACCAGCGCGGCGCTCCGGTGGTCGGCGAACCGCCTCGTGCGAACCCGGCCCGCACAGCCGCCATCGCCCCGAGACTGGCCGGCGCTCCCGAGAAGAACACCGGGAGCGACAGGATCGACAACACGCCGAGCACGACCGCACCCTGTGGGGCCCTGTCTCCGCTCAACCACGTGCCGATGCCGAGGGCTGCGAGCAGACCGATCATGCCGATCACGATGATCACCGGGAGTTGCTCCTCAGGTGAGCGGTCGCCCGCTCCGAAGTCGTCGCGGATGTCCCAGATCGAGAACGCGACGTGGAACAAGGTGTTGGCAATCGTTGTGAGTGCAAACGCACCCCCGACGAGGACGGCAGGGGCCAAGCCACGAACCGAACTGGCAGCGCTGGTGGCGGTGTTGGAGGCGGCGGGAGCGGTCACGGCCCAGCCACCTGACCTGCTGCATCCCCGCCGGTGCTGACCGGCGTCAGCACCGCTTGTCCCAACAGGGCGGCGGGGCCGATCACCAGACACGCCACCCCCGTCGATGTGATCAGCTTTGTTGTCATCGTTGCTCCTTCTGGTCGGGATGACACCGGTCGAGTCAGTGAGCGCGGGTCGGTGAACTGGACGCGAGTTGCTGGAGGACCTCGCCGGCAGGCGTTGAGCCCAACGGGTCGGCGTGACGGTGCACCACCTTCCAGTCGCCGTCGTCGCGGCGGAACACGGTGGTGACACGCAGCACGTATGCCGAGGGTGGGCCGGCATGGATGGCGGCGGTGGTGTGCTCGAAGGCGACGGTGTAGGCGATGTCGTCGCTGGCGCCCGCGGCGACGACTTCGAGGTCGTAGGACCGGCAGTCGGAGAACGACGCGCCGAGCCGCCGGAAGATCGGTTCGATCTCGGCCCAGCCGGACCCGCCCATGACTCCGCCGAACAAGGTGACGGAGTTGTCGTGGGACCACATCGCCATGCGTGGCCCGGCATCGCCGTTGTGGAGCGCGGTCTCCGCGTGGCGCAGCCGCGGCAGCGTCGTGGCGAGAAAGGCGTCGGTCTGATCCATGATCCCTCCAGCCTTATTAGATGCGACGTCTAATGGAATAGATCCGGAGTATGATTGGCTCGATGGCTGATGTCAAGCGTCCGTACCGGAGCTCGATTCGACGCGGGGACGCTCCGGCGCTGATCTGCGCTGCCGCCTACCGGCTGTTCTCCGAGAAGGGCTACCTGGCGACGTCGATCGAGGACATCGCCGCCGAGGCCGGCGTCGCCCGACCGACGATCTTCACGGCCGTCGGACCGAAGGCGACGATCCTGCGCCTGGTCGTCGATCAAGCCCTCGCCGGCGACGATGCACCGGTTCCGATCGCCCAGCGACCGTGGTGGCGCGAGGCCGTCGAGGAGCCCGACCCGGTGCGTTCGATCGAACTGCACGCCCGCAACATGTGTCGCATCAACCAGCGCGCCGCGCCAGTGCTGCGCGCCCTCGAGATCGCGGCGTCGGTCGACACCGAAGCCCGCGAGGTCTGGGAACGCTTCCAGCAGCAGCGCCACGACGGCCTCACCGAGTTCGCCGCCGCCTTGACCAGCAAGACGACCGCCGTGCGCTACGACGAGGCCACGATCACCGACACCCTGTGCATGCTCGCCGCCGACGCCTACATCCGGCTCGTCCGCGACGCCGGCTGGCCGACCGAGCGCTACCAGGACTGGCTCACCGACGTGCTCCTTCGCCTCTTCCTCGACGAACACGACAACCGCTGAACCACATGCAGCCATCGGTGGATCGAGGCTTGTCGGATGGCGCGTCGCGCGTTCGATGCGGTGGTCGCCACCGGCGCCGGCCGCGCGTGGCGAGATTGCTCCGTTGTGCGTGCCGACGCCGACCGGTGGGCTTGGCGTCGGTGCAACGGGCGGTGCCGCTGGCGGCTGCGGCACGCATCCGCACGATGGGCCAGCGGGAGCCAGTCGGCGGCTGGTCTCAGGTCGTGCGGCTGGTGGCGTAGTCAGCGGCGTCGGCCCGGCGTTTGCCCGATGCTGTGGCCGCTGCTCCGGCGGTGGCGAACTTCTGCTCCATCCCGGGCGGTGTGTAGATCTCGACGAGCTGCGCGGACTCGTCGGTGTCGTTCCACAGCTCATGCTCGACGGAGCGCGGCATGCACAGCACGCCGCCGGCGCCCAGCACGGTGTGGTCGTCGCCGACACGGAACCGGACCCGTCCCGAGATCACGATGATGATCTGATCCTCGGTGTCGTGGGTGTGGGCGCCGACGTGCAGCCCCGCCGGCATGTCAACGGTGATCACCACGGCATGACCGTTCGTCTCCGCGCCGGGCACGACCACGCGGAAGGGCGTCCCATCGATCTGTTCTCCGTTGCCCCAGGCGGCTCCAATGCTCATCCCGCTTCCATCCTTCGCTGATGTTCTCACTAGTGACCACCACTAGTGATGATCACTAGTACTCTCGACGTGTGGCACCAGTCAAGGGTCGATCGCGACAGGACAAGGCGGCGGCGACACGCCGACGCATGCTGGACGCCGCCTACGACGCTGTTCTGCCGTGACGGCTACCGCGCCACGACGATGGAAGCGATCGCCGACCGTGCCGGCGTCGCCGTGCAAACGCTGTACTTCACGTTCCACACCAAAGACGAGCTGTTCCAGGCCGTGCACGAACGCACCGTCCTCGGCGACGACGACGTCCCACCCCCGATGCAGCCGTGGTACCTCGCAGCTGTCGCCTCGCACGACGTCAGCGCAGCGGTGCGTCACATCTGCCAGGGGGTGCTGACGATCTCGCGTCGCGTCGCACCGATGATCCCCGCCTTCCACGCCGTCGCCGGCGACCCAGCCGGCGACGTGTGGGAACGCAGCGAACGGTTGCGCCACGACGGCATGGTCCAACTCGTCGCCGTGCTCACCACGAAGGCGCCACTACGAAAGGGCGTCACCAAAGCCCACGCCGCCGACGTGCTCGACCTCCTCCTCGGTCCCGACCTGTACCGCACGATGGTGCTCGGACGCGGCTGGAGCGAACGGCAACTCGCCACCTGGACCGAGCGCATCGTCCACATCGACCTGTTCGGACTCGAACCCGCCGCCACCGTAGCGAGCCCGCCACGCAGCCTCGACCGACCCGGGCTACCAACTCGATCACGGACCGAACCGCCGACCACTGCACTCCGTAGCGTCCCCTTGCCGGCGTTTGGTTGGCACGCCTCCGCGCTGCGCTTGGTGACCGATATGGGGCACCCGGTAAGGGATGAGGTCGAGCAGCTTCTAGTCCGACCGGCCGTGCCTTATCGGCCGCCGTGGTGCTCCGCGTCGGCGTGCCTGTGGAGCGATGAGCCGTCAATCACCCTTGAGTCGACATCACCGATCGCAGCGACGAACACCGCCGCCGGCACCCGCCCGACGCCAGCGAGGCGCTGGATCGCCTCGTAGGCCGCATCGCCCTTGAGACGCATGTGTATACGCATCTCGGACTGGGCGATCTCGCCGCCGCACACACCGACCCCACCCGCGCCCAGCTCTATGACCAGCTGATCGACGTCATCGACGAGCAACGACACCAGGAACCAGGCTCCACGATCGCCTGAGAGCCACGAACCGTCGCCCCGAGGCACCACAGTGCGGGCGGATCGAGCCCCGAGGAACCGCCCCCGACAGACACTCGACACCGGACGCTCAACCTGCTTCGATGAGCACAGCCCGGCCCCCGGATCACCCGTGTAACGGCACTTCAGGGATACCGTCTGCGATCTGAATGGCGTGCTGCGCGGTTGCGCCGTCCTCCCAGACCGAACCGATCACGGCAGGCACCGAGTGAGTGGCCGAGCGTGGGAGTATCGGCAACTGGTGGATTCCTCCGCGGCTGATGGCTCGCGTGTGCGGGGACGGGCGGGCGGACGGTTGCTGACACCCCAACGTGCGCCATGACTGGGCTTCTGCCGGTCGCGGGCGGGTGCCGGCGTTGCACGAACGGAGGAGAGGTTTGCTCAGCGGTCTGTGCAGTCGGTGCAGTGCACATCCTGGACCGGCTCACCCTCGACCAGCCGGGTGACCCAGTCCACGAGTGGTGTGCCGTTGACTGCTTCGGTGTAGAAGGTTCCATCGGTGAGGGTGGTGTGCTCGCCGCCCGGCGCGATGTAGCTGAGCAGGTTCACGCCGGTGGCTTCGATCCGGGTCTCGTTGGCATCGATGAGCGATAGGAGATCCGGGGCGGGAAGGCCCGCGATTGGGTACCAGCGCTGCTGCTGCTCGTCGTAGGCATAGTCGTGGCGGGCGAAGACGATGTCGGGGTCGTGCCGGGCGCTCTGAATGAAGAGGCCTGGAAGACTCCATTGGTCGGCGGTCGGCCCTCGGTTCTCGGGCCAGGTTGGGATGGTGGTGCCGACGCCCCACGATGCGATGATCTCGTTGACGCGGGGCGTGTCCGGGTATGAGCCCGAACCGTCCGCCAGCACGGTGGTTCTGGCGGCGGGGAGCCGATCCGAAACCAGTCCGGCGTACAGCGGTGCGGCGAGCGAGCCAGCGCTTTCGCCGACGACCACGACGTCGGTGACGTCGGGAAGGGTGGCGGCCATGTGGTCGAGGGCGGCGGTGCCGTTGACGTATCCGTTGTGGTGAACGGTGAGACCGGGCGCGTATACGGTGGTGACGTTGCCGAGGTGGGCGTCGCCGGTGCAGTACGGGACATAGACGATGGAGTAGTCGGCGAACGGGTTGCGCTCGTCGGCGAGATCGAAGATGCCACTGGCGGAGATCGGGCCCTCGTCGATCGTGGTGGTGTAGAGCCCGCGGTCCGGATCGCAGGTTCCAGCGGAGAAGCACACGCCACCGTCTTGGAGGTAGACGAGCACCTTGTCCGGGCTCGCCTCACGCACCCAGAAGCTGAACTCCGAGCCGTCCGAGCACTGGCAATCGCCGGCCGGCGTGATTCGTTTCCACGCGGCGAGTTCACTCGCCGTCGAGGCTGTGTCGGAGTCGTCGCGAAACGTTGCGGCGATGTGCTCGCATGCCTCGTCGGCCACCTGCAACTCCTCGTCTCCGACGTCGACGGGAGGGCTGAGGAAGAAGTCGCCGTCGGCGCGGACCTGCGGGTCGGCGAAGGCCTCGATGCCGTTGTCACGCATGCACTGGGCGAACTTGAACGCCGCCTCGAGAGCAGCGTCCTGCGTGGAGGCGTCGGCTGGCGCGGTGGTCGCTCCCGCCGCCGTCGACGCGATGGACTCGGCAACGATGGTGGCAGCGGTCTCGGCATCGCTGCCGGCGCAGCCGACCAAGCTGGCCGCAAGTAGCAGCACGATGGCCTGAGCAGCTCGCGTCGCCGTCACACGACGAACGTACGACCCACGAGGCGCACGACACATCGGGGAGATCCCTCTTCGATCCCTGACCCCTGGGCATCCTGACCCCCACAGCGCCGTCACCAACCTTCTCGGCGCCACGAACGACCCGGTCCTGGGCTCGGTGTTGCGTTCGTCGTCGGAGAGGCCGAACCGCGGCATCACCGAACTCCGTCGAGGACGCGCCACTCTGTGCTTTTGGTGCGGCGGCGCCGAATGACGGGGGCGATGGACCCGCCCCCGGTTGCGAGTCAGCCGTGCCGCAATCAGCAACTGGCATCCTCGCCGAAGATCGGGCAACGACGAGCGGCCGTGTCCTCCACCGCGGGCTCCGAGCGGCAGTTGCCGCGTCGGACGCGCGAGTCACGCGCTCATCTGTGCGGGTGCCTCCGCACGGTCACGTAGCGCATCAAGGCAGCTCGGGCGCGACCGCGGCGATCAAGCCGGCGGTAACGGACGCGGATCGGCGTCGTTATGCCCGCGATAAGCGGACACGGTCATGCCGCCCGCCGCTCGATCGGCCAACCTCGGCGGCCCGGTCAGGTTCGACGTTCGTCCGCGACGAGGTCGAAGTACACCTGTACCACCACGGTGTCGTCCGTGACCGGAGTGCCTGCCGACAACCAGTACCTCATGTGGCTCTCGCGGAAGTCCGCCGCGTTGCGGTCCCCTTCAGCCTCCGCCAGCGCGAACTCGTCCGGCACGTCGGCGAAGCGCGAGACGACGACCCGCGTAACGCTGACCGTGGCGACGTACCGACCGTCGTCGTCCACGATGGCGAGGCGCTCGCCGACGTGCTCGAGCGGCTCGTGCTCGTCTTCGTACTCCGCCAACAGTCCGGCCGTGGCGCGCTTGTTGCCGTTGATGACGAGGTCGACCAGCTTCTGCCGCATCACACCAGGTGTCCCGAACTCGACGGCCCGTAACCCGCCGACGACCGGAAATGCCACGCACCACTGTACGAGGGTCCCACTCTCACCCGGGCGGCGGCCCGTAGCCGACGATATCGGGCATGCGCGAAGACCCGCCGCAGTCGGGTTATTCGGACGCTTCGAGACGTTGTGTCGCTCGCCGGAGGAGCAGTTGCCCGTTGGGGGCTGTTCCGATGTGGACGAAGCCACACTTGTCCAGCACACGAACGCTGGCAACGTTGTCGACCGCGACGGCCGCCCGCACTTGTACTGCAACACGATCGGTTGCACCAACGATCCCTGCGAGCGCCTCGGTCGCCAGGCCAACGCCACGTGCCCACGACACGAGGCCGTAGCCGACCTCGGCCTCCAACCGGTTCTCTACAGGCTGGGTGGCCCCATGAAGCCGATCGTGCCGATCACCTGGCCGTCGACGACACGTTCGATCTGGCGGCAACTCCAGCCTGATCCGGCGCCGACCGGATCGCGACTGACCATCGACGCAGCGTCTACGTCGTCGCCGCTCGGGTACTCGTCGTGCCACTCGGGCTGGCGTGCACCGTGCATGATCGCCTCGGCGGCCTCGACGCCTCGACGGTGACTACCACCAGGTGTAGTCGCTCCGTCGGGATCATCGAGGGGAGCGGTGGCCACCGATCGCTCACGGTCAGCGGCATACCAAGCTCGCACCGTGATGGACGAACCGGCGGTACAGGACGTGCTGGCCCGTCGTGAGTCCCGTCATTTCCGGGCAGTGCCAGGCGGTCGTTGTGGGCGCAGCCGCCTGTGGTTCCGCAGCGCCGCCGCATCGCGTCGCGCTAGAAGCCGCTGGCCTCGGGGATCCACGAACGTATCGACGCGCACCGACCTGCCAGTCGGCGTCGCTCCACGTCGGGCGCGCGGGCGTCCGGAAGACGCGCGTCCTGGGCGAGCGTCGATGTCCGCCGCGACGGCACCGAGCGCGACGACCGGGGTCCGCTTGTCGGCGGCCGCCGCTTGGACAGCGGTGACGAACGCCACCTCGATCGACTTGCATTGCATCAGTCCATACTGATGTACTTCATGTGTGGGATCGACCTCACCGCCGCCGGAGATCTTCGGGCTGCTGAGCGACCCGCTGCGATGGCAGCTGGTCGGCGAGCTCGGTCGGAGCGATCGTCGTGTCGGTGAACTCGTGCAGCTGGTCGCGAAACCGCAGAACTTGGTCTCCTACCATTTGGCGGAGCTCCGGCACGCCGGCGTCGTCACCGCCCGCCGAAGCTCCGCCGACGGCCGCGACGTCTACTACCGGGCTGATCTGTGCCGCTGTCGAGACCTGCTCGGCGAGGCCGGGCGGTCGCTCCATCCCGGGCTCTCCTCGCCGCCATCATCCGGCGACGTCGCGGCGCGACGGGCCCGACCGCGCCTGCTGTTTCTCTGCACCGGCAACAGCGCCCGCTCCCAGATCGCAGAAGCGCTCGTCGAGCATCGGTCGGCGGGAGTCGTCGACGCCCACAGCGCGGGCAGCCATCCCAAGGCGCTGCACCTCAACGCGGTGCGAGTCATGGCTGAGCGCGGCATCGACATCTCCGGGCGCCCCACGAAGTCGCTCAGCCGCTTCACCCGCACCCGCTTCGACCGGGTCATCACGCTCTGCGACAAGGTGCGCGAGATCTGCCCGCCGTTCCCGGGGGCGCCGATCGTCGCGCACTGGAGCGTCGCAGACCCTGCCGCTGCAGCCGACACCGACGAGGCGACATACCCGGCGTTCCGCGACGTCGCAGACGAGATCGAGGGCCGCGTTGCCCTCTTGCTCGCAGACCTCGCGACCGGACAACTGGAAAGGACCCACCGTGCCTGACACCGACCTCATGAACGTTCGCTCCCTCGTCGACGACGTCGCCCCCTGCGTCGACTTCTACGCCGCGGCACTTCGGGTTCACCCTCGGCATCTCGAGTCCGGCGTGCGCAGATGTCACTCCGGACAACCTGCGACTTCTGCTGTCGGGCCCGCAGGGCTCGGCCGGGAGGGCGATGGCAGATGGGCAGCGACCACTTCCGGGAGGATGGAACCGCGTCCACCTCATCGTCGACGACCTCGACCGCGACGTCGCCGCACTCGCCGCGGCCGGGGTGCGGTTCCGCCACGAGGTCGTGACCGGGCCCGGCGGAGCGCAAGACCTCGCTGTCGAACCGTCCGGCAACGTCATCGAGCTGTTCCAACCGGCCGCCACACGGTGACGAGCATGACCGCCGTCCACACGCTCGCCACCCCCGACGAGGACGCTGAGGCGGACGCCGGGCCTGGCGTGCCGATCGAGCTCACGGTGGTGTTCACCGACTTGGAGGACTTCACCACCTACACCGAGGCCGCGGGCGACGAAGCGGCCAGCCGGCTGCTGATGGGTCACCAGCGCGAGTCGGCGGCGATCGTGGCCGGCCGCGGCGGTCGGGTGCTCAAGCGGCTCGGCGACGGCCTGATGCTGACCTTCCCGAGACCCGAGGCCGCCGTGCTCGCCTGCCTCGAGGTGGCCGAGTCTGCGCCACTGCCACTGCGGGCAGGAGTCCATTGCGGCATGGTGCTGGTGACCGCCGACGACATCACCGGGCATGTGGTGAACCTGGCCGCCCGCGTCACCGGCTCCGCCGCGCCGGGCGAGCTGGTCGTCACCGATCACGTGCGAGCCGCGGTCGGCGACCTCCGCTGCGTCACCTTCGATGGCCCCTTCAAGCGCACCTTCAAAGGCATCGAGGACAGGATCGCGGTGTACGTCGCGTCGCGCCATGTCTGTCGATTCGCCGGTCCACGGACCGACCCGGTAAGCCGCCGTACCTTGGATGGAGGACACACGTGATCACGCCCGGAATCGACCACATCGCCCTGACCGTGCCGAACCTCGATGAACAGGTGGACCGCTTGACGAACGTCTTCGGGATGGTGGTCGAACACCGTTTCGAGGACTTCGCCCTCATCGCCGACCCGGCATCGGGACTGAAGATCGAGCTCAGCCGATCGGCCGATTCGCAGGTTCACTTTCGCCACCTGGGTTTCCGTGCCGAGGACGTCGATGGCGCGCACGAGAGCCTGGTCGAGGCCGGCATGGAGTCAAGCGAGGCCCCCCATCGGCGCGACTTCGCCGGCATGTACACCGCGTTCCTCACGCAGCCGGGCTGCCTCGAGATCCAGCTGGTCAAATATGACTAGCCCCACGGTTCGTCCACGCACGGCGACCGGCGGCGACGGATCGCATGGATCGAGCGTGACCGCGACATCCAAGAGCCTGCGAGGAGCACCGAGCGCGGCCCAGGCGTGTGCGGGCCACTGCCGCCGCCGTCAACGACTGGGCCGTCGTCATGTTGGCGATTCGGCCCCGACCGATCACGCCTGGCCTCGCCATCGTCGCCACACCTCGGCATTGACCCCGACAAGGACTTCACTTTGGCGCCCCACCTCCAGCATCTCGATCCCACTCGCCCGCCAACCGTCTTTGGACGCGCCTATGCGTCTCTGGCCACCACCTCGGTCGCGAAGTTCACGTCGCGGCATGTCAACTGGAAGATCGACCCACTGCTGTTGCGGATCACACGGGGCCGACTCGCCACAACGCTCGTTTTCCCGACCGCGCTCCTCGAGACGCAGGGTGCAAGAAGCGGCGCACGGCGACGCAACGCAATCATCTACTTCCACGACGAAGACCGGATCACGATCGGCGCATCGAATGCCGGGGCTCCACGTCACCCGGCCTGGTATCACAACCTCCAGGCGCATCCCGACGTGACCCTCGGTGGGCTGCCGATGCGGGCCACGGTGGTCGACGACGAGCCTGAACGTATCCGGCTGTGGGCGTTGGCCGATCGAGTCTTCCCCGCCTATGCCAGGTATCGGCAAGACGCGGCCAAGGCAAATCGGACGATCCCACTCATCCAGCTCACCCAAAGAGCACGAGCAGAGACGCCACTGAACATGCTCGACCAAGCACTGCCGGGCGAACCGCCACCTTCACCAACGGCAGAGACGGGGCGGTGACGTCACCCGGACACACACACACACACCGGCCGATCGCCAGATCCGCGTCCCGGTCGAGCACTTCACCGATGAGGTGGACCCAGGGCGCGAGACCCTCGTGCGATTGCGCCGGCAGCTCGGCGACAAGCGTCGCGAAACGCCAAGCGCCAGACCACCGTCGTGGAGATTGCCGGCGCGGCCCGTGGGCAAACCGAGCCAGGCTGTCCCGGTCGGCCAACAACGAGAAGGTCCCGCACGTCTCGTGACAAGAATGCCTTCAACGTGTACCCAACGTCCGTCGGCCCCGGCGAGTTGGCCGCGGACCTGGCCGTGCAGCGGACGATGCGAGGGATCGCGCGATGCGACGCAAGCCGCAGCACGCCGCCCGTCGCGACGGAGCCATGGTCGGGTTGGACCTCACCCAAACGATCCACGGGCCATCGAGCATTGTTGACCGACGAGCGAGTCGAGACGCGCCCGACCCGGACGCGCCCTTGAACGACGTCCCTCACCGCGCCGTCGACGGCCACAAAATGAGTCGAACGCGCCGTTCCTCCCGTCCTTGGCCGCCCGAGCCGCGATGTCCGGAGTTGCGCGTCCGATATCACGCGGTCGAGAGCTGTCTCGGCCATCCTCGAATCGCCGGTAGACCGCGCTTCGCGCGAGCAAGCGCATCCGAGCCGCTCCGCCAAAGGTGGCGCGCCGAATCGCCGTTCGGGCGCAGGCGCGCGACGGACCCCGCTTCCGCATGACGCGACCCAATGCCCGGTAGGGCGCGGCTCGCAAGCCGCGGTCGCGCACGAATCATCCGATCCGTAGCTGCCCCAGAACGCCGGCTCGATGGCGCTCCCGAATGCCGACGAGCGAGGTTCAGTCACCGGCTCCCGTCGGTTCCCGTTCGAGTCGCGGAGGGCGCCGTTGCATGGCGGGGCCCGGGATGCTGCGCACGGACTGCCCGCGAGAGTGTCGCGGGCAGCACGCAGGTCGTGGTCGACCACGTGGGCGTATAGCCCGCCGTCAGGCGGTCAGCATTTGATCATGGCGACCGATTCATCGCTGGCTGAACCTTTGACGCTGCCACCGCTCGCGTGCGCAAGATCACCCGTTCCGGCGTCGTCGACGATGGTCCACGAACCGGTGCCCCCGCCAGTCATCGGGTCCAGGTCACCGGTTTGGCGGATGACGAGAGTGCCGTCACCGCAACCGTCCACCGTCCCCGTGAAGAGTTCGATCGCGACACCGTGGTACAGGCCGTCCGACCCGAGCGCGGCAGTCCCCGATGAATAGGACGTCCCGGTCATCCCGCCGGTGTAGGTCCGCACGTTCTGGAACGAGCCGATGCATCGGCTCGGCGTCGTGGGGTCGCAGTTCTGCCCGCCCCCGACGATCTGTAGCGCCACCTCGAAGCTCAAGCGGTGCTGTGGCTCCGGGGGGCCGTCGGCCCCGGCTGTGGTGGTGGAGAGCGTGAACGCGATCGTTCCGAGGGTCACCACGGCGAGGCGGCGAAGGCGAGTGGTCATTGAGTCCTCCCAGGTTGAGATGTCGGCGATATTCGCAACGGCGGTCGCATCCCGACCGAACGCACAGACGCCGCGAGGCCGGTGCGTCCCGGCGGGCTCCCTCGTAACCCCCCATGAGCAGGCCGACACAGAACGCGCAAGCGACACCTACCCGAATGACGCCCGTCTGCCCCGCAGACAAGGAGCTCCTGTCCCCCACGCAAACGCAAACGGCGGACGCCTCGGCCTACGCAACGCGCTCTGCGCTGCTGCCGCAGGCGCTCCACGAACCAGAGTGATCTCAGGGCCGCCTCGGACTGCCGAGCGGCTACCGCACGATCGGCGTCAGTCGACGTCTCTGCTCGTCGTACTGGGCGCGCAACCGTGGCGGTGCTGGCGGGTCGTGAACCTTGGCCACGTCGTGGTCGGCTGCCGCTGGCAAATCCCCTCCATCGTCAACGGCCCAAGCTCACCCCGCAACCTCACCACGGCGTCCATCGGTGGATCGAGGCTGAGGTTGGATGGCGTCCCGTCTTGTGGTGTAGGTGACCACGTGCGTTCCCCGGGAGCTGTTGGTCAGGTTCGGGGTGCTGCCGGCAAGGCTAGTTCAGCGGTCCCGTCGGTGAGCTCTGCGACGGACGCGGCGGCGATGTAGCGGCGCCCGGCGGCGATCATCTCATCGTTGATCTCAACCAACAGCGCGCCGACGAGCCGAATCACCGAGACCGTGTCCGGACAGATCCCCACGACCGTGCGGCGCTTCAGTTCCCGGTTCAACCGCTCGATCGGTTTGTTCGACCAGCGCGCGGCGGCGAAGCCGGTGTGGGCGAGGACGTCGTGCTCCATGGCCTCGAGCCGCTCGGCGACCGTCGGCGCAGAGGGCGTCAGCTGTTCGACGACGGCGCGCAGCTGGCTCGGGCGGTGTCGGCGTCAGCTTGAGCAAAAACGGTGCGGACCAAAGCGGCGATCATCGCCCGCTGTCGGTGATGGGCTGCGGAGACGAGGTTGCGCATGGCGTGGACACGGCAGCGCTGCCACGCCGCGCCCTGGAAGCAGCGGGCGATCGCCTTCGTCAGTCTGGCGTGAGCGTCGGAGATCACCAGGCGCACACCGCCCAGGCCGCGATCGACGAGGTCGGTGAGGAACTCACGCCAGAACGTCTCGTTCTCCGAGTCACCGACGTCGACACCCAGCACTTCCGTCGCCCGTGGAGGCGATCGACTGGGACCTGTGGATGAGGTGCTCGAGATCAACCTGTCCAGCACCGTGCGGACGCTCATCGCCGCGCGGGCGCACGTGGTCGATGGCGGGTCGCCGCTCGCGAGCGGGTCGTCGATGGCGCTGCGCCCGGCGAGCAACGACTCGCCAACGTCGCCGCCCAGGCCGGGCTCCCCGCCGCCGCCCGCGCCTTGCTCTCGAGCTCGCTCCTCGCCGCATCCGGGTGACGTGCTCGCTCCCGGCCTCACCGACACCCCGATGGTGCGGCGCATCCCCGGCCACATCGAAACCGGTCTGGCCGTCCGGCTCGGCGATCTGGTCCCCGCCGAGGAGGTTGCCGGGCTCGCCGTCCACCTCCTCTGACGAGTCGCGCCACGTGACCGGCGCCGTGTTCAGCGTCGACGGCGGACGAACCACCGGTTGATCGGCAGCGCCATCGGCGGCGCCGGCGCGGTTGTGTGAGGTGTCGCGCAGGCACCCACGAGGCGATGATGCGCCTCGATCCACGCTCGCACAAGTGAGTTGACGTGTGAGGCCGGAAGGGTTACAAGGGTCATGTCGGTGCGGGCTGGGGTGCTGCTCGTCGGGCGTGGTTCGGTGATCGGAGACGAGATGAACGTTCATCTCAACCATCGTCGCCATGTCGTCATGGTCGTGGTCCTCGCGGCGGCAGCCGCATCGTTGGCGTCGTCGCCGGGGGCGGCGGTACCGCTCGACATCAACCCCGATGTGTCGAGCAATTCGAACCCGAATGGGTCGACCGGCGGACGGGTCAATCACATGGCCGCCGATCCGACCACCAACGATGTCTTCTATCTGGCGAGCGAGTATGGCGGCCTGTTCCGATCTGGCGACGGCGGGTCGACGTGGGACCACCTCGATGGCCACGTGCCGTCGATCGGCTGGGACGTCGAGGTCGACCCGACCGACCCGGCCCGGGTCTATGCGACCTCGTGGTACGACGGGAGGGTCGAGTCGATCGCCGGGATCAACGTGAGCACCGATGCCGGCGTGACGTGGACCCATCCGGCGACCGCGTTCCCACTGCCGTCGTTGGAGGGCACGGCCGAGGACAACACACCCGATGCCGGCTACAGCTGCAGCAACAGCCGCACCGAGCCGTCCGCGTTCGGGATCTCGATCGCCCCGGCAGCCGCCGGCCCGGTGGTCATCGGCACTCGCTGCGGGGTCGCGATCAGCAACGACGGCGGGGCCACGTGGACGTTCCGTGATCCGAACCCGGCGACCGGCGGGGCCAACGTGATCTGGGACGCGTTCGTGCATCCGGGTGGCACGACGATCGACGTCTGCGGTGTCGGCGGCCACTTCCGCTCCACCGACGGCGGCATCACATGGGCCGGAGGGACCGGCGGCCTGCCGAGCGGACGGTGCTCGCTCAGCGTGTCGCCCGACGAGAGCTACGTACTGTTCGTGGTCGCCAGCAACAACAACGTCTACGAATCCGACAACGCCGGCGCGACCTGGACCAGCCTCGGGAGCAACGGCGCGCAGGGCCGCATCCCGTTCATCGTCACGAACCAGCGCGCCGACGTCGGCCTGACGGACACGTTCGACGTCTGGTACGCCGACACCCAGCTGTTCCGTGGCGCCTGCACGACCCCCACCCCGATGGCGATGGGCGGCGCCCGACGCTGCCCGAACGCGTCGACGTGGACGAACAACCAGAGCGGCGCGCACTGGGATGGCGGCGACCTGCTGTTCGACACCGAGGACGCCGATGGGATCGACGCCTGCCCGGTGCTGTTCTCGTCTGACGGCGGCGTCCACACCCGCGCCGGAGGCACGTGCGAGGCGCCCGTGTGGACCAGGTCCAACGTCGGCTACCACGGCACGTGGCTGTGGACGATGGACGGCTCGGACGACGCCGCCAGCGAGGCCGCCGAGTACCTGTACTACGGGATGCAGGACAACGGCACGATGGTGACGTCGAATGCCGGAGCGACCCCGCCGACGTGGACCAACCCACGGTGCTGCGACACGTTCGACGTGCTCGCCGGACCGACGTGGTCGCTGGCCACGACGTGCTGCTTCACGGGCGGGCGCTCGAACCACCTCCAGTTGGGTGGTCTGGGCTACGCCGGAGAGGCCCAGGTCACGTCCTACCCGAATGGCGACATCCCCGGGTTCACGTGGGGCCACCGCATGGCTGGCTTCGGCGGCAACCGGGTCGCGTTGATCACCTCGGCCGGTGTGTTCTTCACCGACGACATCACCGCCCGCCCGATCGTGTGGAGCCCGATGACGGCGATGCCGACGGGCAACCCCGGGACGCCGTGCTCCATCCGCAGCGCGACCGACGGCACGACCACCACGTTCTTCGTGCAGACCGGTCAGTGCACCGGCCGCGGGCCGGATCGCCTCTACTGGATGGACGGCACGAACGGCACGTGGATCCGGATCGACGACGACGCCGGCATCGGCGGCGTCGGCATCTTCGCCGCTGATCCGACCGACCCCGACCGCCTGTACATCTCCCAGAACCCGCGAGGCCAGGGCGCCGGCGGCGCTCCCACGATGCAGTGGTCGACAGACCGGGGCGTGACCTGGCACGCCGATCCAGAGCTCGACGACATGATGACGGCCGGCGGCGTCTTCAAGTACCTGACGACGCAAGGACCGTCGACCAACCGGGGCGGTGCGGGGGTCGCCTTCCAGGGCTACGCCCAGCCGTTGCTCCTCGCTTGGTCGGCCGAGGACCCCGGTGTGCTGGTCGCCGGCGGCGTCGACTCCGGCGTGTTCCTCAGCCTCGACGCGGGAGCCAACTGGAGCCGCGTCACCGACCCGCTGACCCCGGCGACGACCGGCGTCGCCCAGCTGCCCCGGCCCAGGTACGCCTATTTCGACACCGAACCGGCCGGCGGGTTCGCGGTCTACATCGGCACCCAGGGCCGTGGCGTGTGGCGCCTCGTGTTCACACCGCCGTCCGCCGACGCCGGAGGCCCGTACGTCACCGACGAAGGACTCGATGTGATGCTCACGGCGGCCGCGAGCTCCGACGACCACGCCCTCACCTACGCCTGGGACCTCGACGACGACGGCGAGTTCGACGACGCGACCGGTCCAACCGTGCCGTTCACGGCGGTCGGGCAGGACGGCGAGGTCGCCGTGCACGTGAAGGTCACCGATCCCGACGGCGCCTACGACGTCGACGACACCACCGTCACGGTCCTCGACGCCGCCCCGACGATCGAGGGCCTCGGCAACGACGGCCCGGTCGCCGAGAGCTCGCCGGTCACCGTCACCGGGACCGCCGGCGATCCGGGCTGGCTCGACGTCCTCACGGCGACGATCGACTGGGGCGACGCGACACCAGCCGAGACGGTGGTCACCATCGGTGAACAGGCGCAGCCCGGCACGACCCTGGCGCTCTCCGGCAGCCACGTCTATGGCGACGACGGCCAGTTCAGCGTCGCGGTGTGCGTCGCCGACGACGACACGCAGACGTGCGCGACGACCGAGGTCGTCGTGGCCAACCTCGACCCGACGGTGACCATCGACGAGTCCGGCACCGGGTCGATCAACGGCGAGCCGACGATCCTCGCCGAGATCGGTCAGCCGGTCGACATTTCAGCCCGCGCCATCGATCCGGGGAGCGACGACCTGACCGCGACGTGGGACTGGGACGACGGCCAGCCGGCGGACGTCGCGGTGTCGCTCGTCAACCCACCCGACCCGGACCTGTTCCCCAGCCCGTCCGTCCAACCCCGCGACATCGACCTCGTCGCCACCCACACCTATGTCAGCGCCGGCCTGAACGTGGTGCGAAGCACCGTCCAGGACGACGACGGTGGTTCGGGCTCCGACACGTTCAACGTGGTCATCGTCGCCGCCGACGACCGCAACTGGTCCGCTGGCTACTGGCGACACCAGTACCGCCAGAATGGCCAGAGCGACATCGATGCGACGGCCCTGCTGTCCTACCTGGAGATCGCCGGCTACATGAGCAACGTCTTCGGCGAGGTCAGCAACCCGACCACCCTCGCCCTCGCCGACGCCGTCCTCGATCCGGCCCGCAGCAACGGGAACGCCCTGCGCACCTTCGACCGCCAACTGCTCGTCGCCTGGCTCAACCACGCCAACGGCGGCATCGGTCTCGACGAGCTCGTCGACACCGACGGCGACGGCATCGACGACATCCCGTTCGCCACCGCGGTCGCCGATGCCGAAGCGGTCCGACTCGACCCGACCGCGACGAGAGCCGCGGTCCTCGGCCAGAAGGACATCCTCGAGAGGATCAACCTTCGCGACGGGGGCTGAGGACATCCGCTCGCCGTGGCTGCTCGTCCTGGTGTTGGCCGGCTGCTCACCCTCGGACGACGACCAGCCCACCACGCAACCGGCCACCAGCGCGACGACCGTCCCGGGCACGGCGCCCAACACCGCGCGCCACGGCGCCGGCTCCACCAGCCCCGACGGCACCATCGTCGTCGATCCCGCGCAGCCCGCCGACGCCGCCGACAACCTGTCGAGCGTCACGCGCTGTGACGACGACGATCCCGCGCAACCGATCGCCGCGCTGACCTGGGCGCCAGCCTCCAACCCCGGCCGCGCCCAGCGCATCGAGGTCAGCATCGACCCACGAGGGTTCGATGAGTCGACGGTGATCGGACCGGCTCTCCCGGGCGACGCGTCGTCGACGCGTTGGACCGAGATCTCCGGGCAGGCCCTCCACCAGTGGCGCGTGCTCACGGAACGAGATGGCAGGTGGGTCAGCAGCCGACCCGCCTCGTTCGAGGGACCGACCTGCGCCATCGACTACCAACCCGGCTCGTGACCCGTGGCCCGCCCACCGCGTCATCGTTCGTGACCATCGTCGGGGGGTGTTTGTAGCCGGTCGCAGATCAGCGTTGTGGCAGCTCGTCAGTGAAGTTGATGATGGCGTCGGCCACGAGTTGAGGTGCCTGCACCAGGGCGCCGTGGCCCTGTGCCTCGAGGACGGTGACTCGAGCGTTGGGGAGCACGTGTGCCAGCGCATCGACGGCTTGGCGATGGTGGAGCGCGGTGCGGCCGCCGACGAGCAGCTGGACGGGCACGTCGATCGATCCGAACGAGATGGTGCCGCTCGAGCTCGGCGAGCTCGTCGTTCATGTACTCCCAGCGGCGCGCCAGCGTTCGCATGGCGAGCCAGGCCGCCCCCATCGGTGTGTCGGGACGGTGACGGCGACGGAGCCGGGCTGCCTCGGCAACGATGCGGTGGTGGCACGCCCGACGAAGTGTCGGCGGAGCTGCTCGGGGCCCGTTTCAACGACGGCGTGGATCTGGGTTGCTGACCTGCGTGCGGGCCCTTCATCGCCGAGCGGCGAGCGACCCGCAGCAGCCTGATTGCTTCGACCTGACCGGTCGGCGACTTCGGCGTGCCGATGGCGTCTCCGGCCAGCACGGCCCGGGCACCGCCGATGGCGTCGGCCTCGTCGGACTTGCCTTGGCCGGGCCTCTTCTCCCAGCTGATCGCCGACGGGGTCGCGCGACGGTTCAACCGTCGCCCAGACGGTCGGCGCGCTTGCCCGGTGGATTCGTGCCAACGGCCGAGCACACGTAGGTCCCGTCCTTGAGCAGACCGTTCATCACGATCGGGTGTGGAATCACGGCGTACGATCATGGTCGGCTGGCCGAGCAGCTGGTGTCTGGAGGTGATGCCCAATGCGTGGCGCCCTGACGTTGCCGTTTGCTGCCCGACCCGCTTGCTCGCTTGGAGCCTGGCCCGGGAGGCCGGGTCCAACAGATGCCGGGTCCGATTGATGGCTGAGTCGGCTGCGCCTGCTCCGGGCCGGATCTTCATCAGCTACCGGCGGGAGGACACTGCCTACCCTGCCGGCTGGCTGTATGACCGGCTGGCTGACCGCTTCGGCGACGACCAGGTTTTCAAGGACGTCAACTCCATTGAACTCGGCGACGACTTCGTCGAGGTGATCACCAGAGCGGTGGGATCCTGCGATGTGCTGCTGGCGTTGATCGGTGATCAGTGGCTCACGATCACAGATGAGCAGGGAAAGCTCCGCCTCGACAACCCCCATGATTTTGTGCGCCTGGAGATCGAGGCTGCCTTGACACGCAACGTGCGCGTCATCCCGATCTTGATTGACGAAGCCACGATGCCTGATGCCGATGAGCTGCCAGCCAGCCTGGCCAAGCTGGTTCGCCGTCAGGCCCTCGAGATCAGCCCGACCCAATTCGAATTCGACACTGATCGGCTGTTCAAGGTGCTGGAAAGAACCCTTATCGACGTGCGCACAACACACGAGGATGCGGCGCCGACCACGTCTTCGGCGGGGACAGCGCCAGATCCGCGCGCAACGCATCAGCCGACGGCAGCTGAACAGCGCGAACACGCGGACGAGAGTCCACCAATCAACACGTCGCCGTCAGTTCCCGCCACGATCGGCCGTCTTTCTCCCTCGGACCTGGGCAAGCCGCCGAACAAGCAGCGTCGACTCACCACGCGGGCGCGCATCGTCGCCGGGGTCGGCGCGCTCTCGGTCGTGATCGCACTGCTCATCGTCATCCTCGTTGCCAACGGGCAGACGACACCTCCTCAGACGGTCGGACCGTCCCTGCCGGCCGAGCCCGTCTCCGACGCAGCCATTTCGCTCGCGTCGTTCGAGGAGGGCACTGAGGGATGGTTGCCCATCCCAGTGCAGCAGGACAACGGCTCGGTGCGCCGAGCTTCGGACTTTCACACCGACGGGTCCTTCAGCCTCCAAATCGACAATGCCGGCCTCCAGGAGAGAGGTTGGTACGGCAGGCAGTTCGATCCTCCCATCGACGTCCGTGGCAAGCATGCCCTGACTGTCGACATCAAGACCATGGAGACGGGGACTCAGACGGCCATCGCCGTTCAGGTAGACGACGACTGGACCTGGTGCGCGACGCCCACACCGGACTGGGGTCAAGCCGCACCGGGGGAATCCCTCCAAGTGACCCTCGAATTCCAGACCATGACGACGAACGACGACAGCACTCGCTGCCGCGACGTCCTGTCCTCTTCAGCCCCGACCACGCTGAATGCGGTGTGGGTATGGATCGACGGGAAGGGCTCGTTCCGGCTGGACAACGTCCGGATCGAATGAATCATGCGCTCGACCTCGCTCGGCGTACCGCGACACTCCTGTGGCAACGACTCGATTCGTTCGTCGACTTGGACGGCTGGGAGCGGGGAGGTCGATCACCGTGGCCAGGTAGGCCATCCCTGCCAGGTCCAGATGTAGGTGATGTCACCGACATAGACCCGGTCGGCCTCGACGGTGCCGGGCCCGAACGCCCGCTTCAGCCGATCGACCGCGGCGTCGGTGAGGTCCGGGTCGGGGATCGTCGTGGTCGTCCAGCGGCGCCGACAGCGTCCGATCAGCCCGCGTTGGCGCATGATCCGCGCAACCGCTTGCCGGCGACGCGCACTCCAGCGCGACGCAGCTCGGCGAGCACCCGCGGCCAGCCGTAGGTGCCACGCGGTGCCGTGTGGACCTCGGCGATCCGTTCGCCCAGCTCGTTGTCGACGATCTCCCGCAGCGACGGCTTGTGCTTGCACCACTCACAGAAGGCGGAGCGGGAGACCTCGAGCAGCTCACACGCCTTGGCGACGTTGCGCTGCTGCACCTTCTCCGCCTCGATGAACGGGTACACGTTCACCGGGTCTCCCTCGCGAAGAAAGCCGTCGCCCGCTTGAGGATGTCACGCTCCTCGCACAACACCCGGTTCTCCTGGCGCAGCCGAGTCAACTCAGCCCGTTCCGCGGTCGTCAACCCGCCCGGCCCGTTGTTCGCGTCGACGTCGGCCTGACGCACCCACTCGCGCACCGCGGTCTCGGTGAGATCGAGATCACGAGCGACACTCGCCGCGGTCTGGCCGGGCTGGCGAACCAGCTCGACCACCTCCGCCTTGAACGCTTGGGTGAACGACCGACGCGGGCGCTTCTGCCGTCCCATCGTCTCCATTGTGGACATCCTCTCCAGGGCAACGCCCCTCATCGTGGATGTCCGTCAGACTGGGTCAACCCCACTCGACTCGTGGCACCGACACGGAGCCGCCGCTCACAGTCTCCACAGCGTCGCCGCCGGCCACCGACCGACCCGCAGCACCAATGAGTCTGCAATGACCGGAGAACCGACCGTGGCACGGCGTCCCCCCACACCGCTTCCGCCAAAGCGTCGTAACGCACCGGATCCGGCCAGCGAACGGCCAACACCGCCACCAGCCGACGCTCTACCGGTCGTCACTCGATCATGCGACCCGCTCCGCAGAGCTGCAGCCCGGCGATCACCTGCCGCTTCACGGCCGAACCGTGCCGCCGTCGCCTGCGACCGTCCTGCGACTGGGCTGCGACAACTGGGCCGCATTGTCAGGGATACACCTGTCAAAGGAGTCATCATGATGAACGACGAGACCCGCAACGAGTGGTGGCCACCGGTTGGTGGCAGGTACCTCGCTCCCAGCGGACGGATCTGGACCGTTCAATCGATCACCTCACGAGGAAGCCGAGTCGTCATGACGTCCGATGCGCCCGAAGGCGAACACGGCACCGTTCTTGACGTCACAGCCGTCTCCAGGATGATCGCTCTCGACGCGGCTCCGATCGACGAGTCAGCCGCACGCCTCGATGCGGAAACGGGACAACTCGAGCATGCGCGGACAGCTCCACGGAACACCACTCATCACCTCGCGGATGCACCAAACGCCCAGCCCACAGGCGTCCGCTGATCTCATCGCGGCCATTCATCGCAGCTGCCGCGCGCGTCGAACGGCGGCTCGACGACGTTGCTAGCTCCAGCCCGGCCGGCGAGCGCTTGCGGCCGCGAGCGCGCCCGATGCAACGTTCGGGGAGCCGACGCGCCCCACTCGGCCGATCTCGACAGCGACGCCGCTGACCGCGCAGGCCTGCCGACCGACAATTTGCGGCGCCCCTCCGGACGGCACGCGGATCCGCCTACTCGCCCGTCGCCACGCCCGTCGCCGCGCCAGGATGCCCGGTCGCAGGGTCCGGGCGGCACCGACCCCGACCCGCGCAGGTCACGCGGCCGGCTACGACACGTCAGGGACGCCGTTCGGTCGCGCCCGGCAGTCGGCGATCGAGGGCGGTCTCGCGCCGCGATGACCGGACGTCCTCATCGGGCGCCTCGCCGGCGCCGTCCGGTGCGCCTCGTTGCTGGGGGTGGAGCGTCCGGCCCGATCGCGTCGACGCGGGATCGCAGTCCTTCCGCGCCGGTGCCGGCCTCCACGATGTCGGTGCTTGCCGCTGCAAGCGTGCCTCGCGGCTCCAACTGTCCCGGCATCGCCATCGGCAGCCGCATCCATGAGTGGTGCTGTCCGCAGAGGCTTGCGACGTCCGGCGCGGTTGGTGCGGATCAAGCGGCAGTGGCGGCGCCGCCGCGAGGTGCGGTGCCCGGCGAACACGTGGACCGGGCACTCGATCGTGTCGACACCCAGGCGGTGCTGACCTGCGGCGCCGGGATCGAAGCATGCCGCCAGGTCGGTGACTGCGCCCGCCCGTTCGGCCAGCTCGCCGAGGAGCTCGGGTTGTGTGTTGATGGACGATCAGGAACGCCGTCATCGAGTTCGGCACGCCGCTGGTTGATGACCCCGACCGGATGGGTCGCTGCGTCAGCTCGGGGTCGACGAGACCTCGTTCCTGGCCGCCAAGCAACGAAGGCAACGATCGACGCGACCGGGCTGATCGACCTCGAGACACGCGTCGGGCGCCTCGTCAGAGGGTCTCGCGCACGGCGGCGTAGAGGGGGCGGATCGAGGCCCCGGTGTTGTTGACGAGCACGAAGATGACGGCGTCGAGCGGCCGGTGGTAGAAGAGCCCGGAGAACGCTCCGCGGGCGACGCTCGGTTGGCCGAATCCGACGTAGTCGTCGGTTCCGGCTTGGCAGTCGACGAGCATGACGCACACCCCTCGTTCGGTCAGGGCGATGCCGAGCAACGCGGATCCGAACTCGTTCACGGCCTCGGCATCGGCCGCGATCGCGGGAGGTATGACGTCGCCTCGATAGAGCGCGTCGCCCCACCGCATGAGGTCGTCCACGGAGCTGGTGATCGGGGCCGCCGAGTAGAACGATGTCACGTAGGCGGCATCGTTGGCGTGGTTCGTCCACCGGTCGTCGAGGGCGGGCAGATCCCGGTACAGCCCGGGCATCAGGTCGGCGTGGGGTGCGGCGTCGAAGCCGTAGGTGGTTTCAGTGAGGCCGACCGGGTCGAGGATTCGCTGTTTGAGCAGAGCGCCGAAGTCTTGGCCGGTGACGTGAGCGGCGACGAGGCGCAACAGCAGTGTGTTGAACTCGGCGTGGAGCGCACGGGTGCCGGGTTCGAACTCCAAGGGATGGTTGCGCATGATGTCGAGCATGTTGCTGTCGGTGAAGCGGTGTGCGGGGTCGGCGGCGACGAGGTCTTCCAGCTCGGTCCGCAGTGCTGGAGCCTCGAACCAGTCGCCGTAGCCGGACGTGTGGGTGAGCAGGTGACGGACGGTGACGTCGGCGGCGAACGGAGCGTCCGGCAGGTAGGTCGCGAGGGGCTCGTCGAGCACCAAGGCGCCTTCGGCGACCAGCTGAAGGGCGACGGCGGTGACGAACCCGCCACCGATCTTGCCGGTGAAGAAGCGCGGACCGGGCGGCATCGGTGTGCCGTCGCGGCTGTCGGCGAGGCCACTGGTGACCACCACTGGTTCAGCCCCGCCGATGCTGACGGCGACGACTCCGCCGGGTGAGCCGGAGCGGGTGACGAAGTCGTCGAGCGCGGTCTGCAGGCCAGCCGGATCCGGGTCGGAACCGGGCTCGGCCGAGGTCGGTTCAGTCGATGCAGGATGGATTCCGGGCGGATCGGTCGTGGCGGAACCGCCGGGCACCTGGCTGGACTCCGCGGACGACGCCGTGCCGGCCACTTGGGCGGCGTCCGGCGTCTCGGCGTCGCCACACCCACCGACGAGCATGATCGCGCCGAGCGAAGCGAGGAGGCGGTTGGTGTGGAGGTGGTGGGACATGGTGGCCTCGATCGGGTTCAGCTGCAGATCGGTCGGTACGGTTCGGTGCCGAAGTGGTCGGCCCATTCGGCGCGGTCGAGCTCCCGACCGGCCACCGCGCAGGCCGTTTGCTCCCATTCCTGATGGTCGAGTCCGATCCGCCGCAGCCCGTGAGCTGTGGGGACGAGGGCCCCCAGGTCGCCTTGGGTGAACGACACCGGGGCGGTGCGCCGGCCGACCGGCATCGGGGCACCGATCGTCGCGCCACTCGGATCCACGACCGCGACGGCGCTGGCCAAGCCGACCGCGACCACGGAGCCGTCGTTGGCGACGGCCACGTCCACGATGGTGCCCACGTCGGCGCGCCAGGTCGGAAGGGCCTGCCACGAGTCGACGTCCCACCGGGCCAGGCCACCATCTTCGCCTCCGCCGACGAGTGTCCGTCCCGACGGATCGACGGCCAGTGACCGCAGCGACGACCGGGACAGGGAGTTGCCGAGTGGACCGCCACGATTCGGTGTCGTACAGCTGGAGGCGCTCGTCCGGCCCGGCAAAGGCAACGGCGATCTGCTCCTCACCGACGAACCGGACGGCGGTCGGGACATCCGTGTCGGCCTGCTCGAGCGTGGCGACGAGTCCTGCGGTTCGGTGCCAGATCTCGACACCGCGGGGCGTGATGACGGCCACGGTGTCGCCCCCGGTGGCCAGATCGACGTGGAAGTAGAACAGGGCCTCGTCGTCGATGGTCGTGGGGGCGCTGGATTCACCGGTCGCGACGTCGAGCCACGTCAGCATGGAACCGGTGAAGTCGGGATGGGCTGCGGACACCACCACGGCCGTCGTGCCGGACGGATCGAGCTGGGCGTCGACGGTGCAGCAGCCATTCGGCGCGCCGCTGCTCTCGAAGGAAGTGACGAGTCGCCCGGTGTCGACATCGATGATCTCGACGCGAGCGATGGCGCCGCTCGGATCACGGCTCCACCCGACGGCGAGGTCGCCGTCTGCCCCGCTGCGTCCGCCGACCCAGTCGGCTGCGACCGGATCCGAGAGTGGCGTCGAGCCGGCGGTGCCGGCCCAGATGGCGGCCCGCCCGTTCGAACCCGTGGTGACAAGCAACGTCCCGTCGCCGGCGAAGGCCAGGTCGGTCTCGGCCGTTCCCCAGCCGGGCCGGGTTGATGTGACGGCGGCGCCGTCGACGTTGGCGATGAGGAGCTGCCCGGACTGGGTGACGACGGCGAGGGTGTCCGATGCGACCGCTGGGTCGAACGCCAGTCCTCGTGGGGCGGCGCCGGGGATCGACCTGGCCAGCGTGGGGCGGGCGGGATCGTCGAGGGCCCACACGGTGATGTCGCCGTCTACAGGTGCGACGGCGAGTCGGCTGCCATCGGCGGAGAACGACAGCATGGTCAGCGGCAGGCCGGGTGTCTGCGGTGTGAGGGGCGGACCGAGTCGTGAGCCTGTCGTTGGGTCCCAGAGCTGGACAGCGCCCTGTGGTGCCGTCGCGGCGAGTACCCCGGTGGTTGCGAACTGGACGGCGACGGGTGTGCCCTGTGTCTCGCCGAGCTGGGTCGGCGCCGAGGAGCCGCCGGCGAGCTCCCACATCAACACGTCACCGCGTCGAGATCCTGTCGCCAGTCGCCGCCCGGCGGGGTCGGCATCGAGGTCGATGATGGGGTCCGCGCTCGCAGCGCGCAGGAGCACGGGGGAGCTGCCAGGTTGCCAGCGGGCCAGCGCCCCGTCGTCGGTGGCGAACAGCACCGCGTCATCCGCCAGCATGGTCAGCGCGGTCACGTCGGCTCCGGTCTCGAGGGCGGCCCGCGGTTGGCGAGAGCCGACGTCGGTCACCACGATCCGGCCGCTGCCGCCGGAGGTTCCGGCGAACACGGCGCGGGATCCGTTGGCGTTGACCGCGACCTTGTGCAGCGAGGCGACGTCGGGAAAGAGGAACCCCTGGAGCACACCGTGGGCGGTCGGGCCTGAGGGGACCGTGGCCGCCAGCGCGTTCCACAGCGCCGAGGCCGTTTCGGGGGACGGGTCCGACCGGTGCGCCGCGACGGCCAGGAGCAAGGCGACGTCGAGACGGCTGCTGAGCTGCTGACCCGATCGGGTGGCCAGGCGGCTCGCTTCGGCCCGTTGGAGCTCGGCTTCGGCGATGGTGGCAGCGCGGTCAGCGCGCTGTTGCTGGAGCCTCGCGACCGTGGCGAGGACCCCAGACACCAGGGCGACGACAACCAGTCCGCCGACGATGGCGCGACGCCGGCGGCGCCGTGCGCGGACCCCGGCGACGTCACGGTCGCGACTGGCGGCGACGAACGACCGCTCGGCGTCGCTGAGCCGCAGCGTCGTCGAGTCGACCCACAGGCCGAGCTGGGCGAGCCGTGGGCCGCCGAGCAGGAACGCATCATCGGCTGACTCCACCCATTCGTCCGCCGCCGCGGCGAGGCGGCCCCGCTGGCGCAGATCCTCACGGCGCGTGTCGATCCAGGCTGCGAGCCGGTCCCACGCGGCGAAGAGCGCCTCATGGGCGACCTCGACGGTGGGGCCGCGCGTCACCGGGTCGCGGTCGAACGTCAGCAGGCGTGCCTCGCCGAAGCGGCGCAGGACCTCCTCGGTCGTCGCCGGATCGACGCCGAGTGACGTGAGTTCGGAGTAGCGCACACGACGTCGTAGGCCGGTGCGGCGGTCGTCCAGGGTGACGAGGCGGAGGAAGAGCTGCTCGGCGGCCTCCTGGTGCCGAACGTCGAGCGACACGAACTGGTGCTCGGCACTGCGCCCCAGTGCGCCGATGACGCCGCCCGAGGCCCGATAGGCGGCGGCCGTGAGTACGTCGCCGTCGCGGTGCGCCACGAGCTCACTCAGCGCATGCTGGAGCAACGGCAGTCCGCCGGGCTGGTCGTGCACGTCGCGGACGATCTCCGTCGCCAGGCCCGGCTCCAGCACGAGCCCGGCGGCGATGGCCGGTTCGCTGATCGCGGCGACCAGTTCGTCCTCGGCCGGGAAGCTCACCGTCACCAACCCGGCCGTCACGAGCTCGCCGAGCTCGTGGAACAGCAGCGGCTGGTCGAAGAAGTCGGCCCGCATCGTGACGACGATCCGCACCCGCGACGTGTCCGAACCTGTCGCGGCCACCAGCGCCCGGACGAACGCGACGCGGTCACGATGATCAGTGACCATCGAGAACAGCTCCTCGAACTGGTCCACCACGAGAAGCAGCGAACAGCCGGCGGGCAACACCACTTGGGCCGCCGCGGCGAGGCCCGACGCGCTCGACTGTGATTCGACGCCGAGCGCATCGGGCCCATCGACGGCGACTCGCGAAAAGGCGGCCGCCAACTCCTCGAACGGCGCCCGGCCCGGGTGCATGTCGGTGATCAGCCACGGCCCGCCGGGGAGCGCCCCCCGGCGCACCAGGGGAAGGAGCCCGGCCCGCACGACACTGGACTTGCCGATACCGCTCGGACCCACCACAGCCACCAACCGGTGCCGGCGCACCGCTTCGACGAGTTGGTCCGTGAGCCGCTCGCGGCCGTGGAAGTCACGCGCATCGGACTCTTGAAACGCCCGCAAGCCCTTGTACGGATTGCGCACCGAGGCCGGCTGGGCGGTCGACCGCTCAGGCCAGCCGACCGCCGTCTGCCGCCGGCGCACGGCCCGCAACAGCTCGTCCACCGATTCCGGGTCGGTGAACGCCTGCTGCCGCGCCCACGGCGACGGATCCGATGGAGGTTCACGTTGAGACAGGACGGCGAGTGCGACCGTTGCCAGCCCTGCGAGATCGGCGGCCTTCGTGAGGTGTGCCGGGCTCGGACCCAGCCACGGCGGTGACAGGAACGCCTGGCCGTCCAGATCGGTGAGGATTGATTCGACCCCGACGTCGCCGTGCACGATGCCGCGACGATGCAGGGCGTCGAGGGCACCACCAACCTGCTCCACGAAGGCGACGGGATCGGGCACGGACGCCGGCGTGAGTGATCCGCCAGGCAGCCAGCGCCACGCAGCAAACGCACCGGTCCGGTCCCGCCAATAGTCGTCCAACGGCAGCAGATGAGGATGCTCGACGGCCGTCACGGCCTCGGCCGCCGGCTCGAAGGCGGCGACGAAGGCGGCGGCGTTCGCCACCTCCGGCGCGGCGATGCGCAACACCACGTCCCGCCCCGGCACCCGCTGAAAGGCCCGGACCCAACGGACCGCTCCCATCGTGCGCACCTCGCCCCGCAACTCGTACCCGCGAACGGCCGCCGGCTCACTGACGACCACGCCCACCGGGGAAGTCGCCGCCACCCCCTCCCCGGCGAGGATCTCGTGCTCCAGCCGGCGAAGCTCGGCCGAGGGCTCCAGACCGAGATCCTCGACGAACGTCGCCCGAGTCTTGGCGAACACGAGCAGCGCATCGCGGGACCGCCCCGCACCAGAAAGCGCCCGCATGTGCAGGCCGCGCAGCCGCTCGTCGTACGGGTACTCCCGGCACAACGAATCCAACTCGCCCACGACGGCGACATGCCGGCCGAGCAGCAGGTCGGCCTCCACCCGATCGGCCACACACGACACGCGCAGCTCACCAAGCCGGGTCGTCTCAGCCCGCAACGCCGGCTCGAAAGCCAGATCACCGAAGGGCGGACCACGCCAGCAGGCCAGCGCCTCCCGAAGCGTCTCCGCCGCCTCCGCCGCCAACCCGCCGCCAGTTCGCTCTCGACCGGCCCGAGCCAGTCGCTCGAAGCGCGACGCATCGACCGCATCAGCCTCAACAGCGAGCCGGTAACCGGAATGCTCGCTGACGATGTCATCGTCAATCAGGCCCCGCAGGCGAGACATGTACGCCTGCAACGTGTGGCGAGCCCGCTCGGGCACATCGTCGTTCCACGTGTCCTCGATCAGGCGATCGGCCGATCGCCAATGACCGGGCTCGATCAGGAGGAGCGCGAGCACCAGACGCTGCTTGGGCCCCCCCAAGCGAACTCGACATCCTTCCCGCGTCGCCTCGACAGGGCCGAGCAGCCCGTACCGCACACGCTCACGATACGGGGCACCCCACAGAGAAGGTCCCCCGATGGGGATGCCGGAGATCTCAACCTCGACCACCTCGCGACCGTGCCGAAGGCCGCTCGCAAGATCCCTGCAAGCGCTGCCAACAACATCGGAGGCTTGGTGGGACTGTGAAGCCGCCGCACCGCCGGCTCGGAGACCAATCGGCGCCACCATGAGGCACACCAGCCCACCCGGCTCATCGGACACAGCCTGAGAGAGGCAACACCAACAGCCACGTTGCAGCCGTCGTGGTTGCTGGGTCTCCTGCTCGCGGCACCGCACTTGGCCTTGCCGACGCCGATTGCGCTGGCGCCGCCCCGGCCGTGCTCGATGCGACCCCCGCACGGCCGCGACGTCGTCCCCCGTTCGATCCGACGACTTCGGCCCACCAGCAGCGACCCGGGCACCGCACCCGCCCTCCAACCACCGGCGACGATCCCGATCGGCGCCCCTCGCTGGCGGACTGGTGCACCGACGATGCCGCACGGGCCGCCACCGACGACGGCGAACCGCGACGCATCGACGAGCAGGATCGTCGCCACCCTCCGTCCCCGGACCGACCGAACGCATCGACATCGGCAACACCGCGTGGAACCCCAACCTCGACACAGCGTCGAGCGCAGCATCGACCTCGACACCGCGTGTCGTCGCCGATACCGTCACCGGCGCCAACCCGAGGGCATCGACGCCACCGACAACGCCGTCTGCGTCGCCGATCACCGAGGCGGCACCATCACCCGGCAACCGTGCCCGCCAACCTCGTCGTCGCAACGATCGAGGTCGCTCCTGCGGGTCCAAGCGACCGCAAGCCCGTACGACGGACGGCGTCCGGCGCCTCTGGAGCGGCGTTCCCAACCCTTCAGGGCGCCGGTTGGAGATCGCCATCCACAGGTCGTCGCGACCCGACACGGTCTTGACGTTGACGCCCTCCGGCACCACCGCTCGGCGTTCGTCCAACCTCTTCCACCATCGGCTGCCCGACGCCGTCCTCCCTGCTCGTCGACACAACGTCTTGGCCCCCATCCGCCCACTCCACACCGTCGTACGGAGCACACGCGGAGATTGCGGCCGCTGACGTGGGTCGCCGCTGCGACGAATCTGCGACCCGCCGGGGAGACCGTGGCGCGCCCGGGCACCTCCGGCTGAGAACAAATCAGGAGAACCTCATGTCCAGCCGCTACACACCGACACACCGAGGTAACCGGACCAACCACGCCGCCCGGCGCCACAACAGGAAGCGGCGCAACGCCAGCCTTGTCGGAGCGCTCGCCGCACTCACGATGGCCGGGACCGCCAACGCCGACGAACCGACCCGCACCACCGAGATCGTCCACCGCAGCACATTCACCACGTGCCCCGGCGTCGTCCTGACCGGCGAGATCGACCTGATCCGCGAGATCACCACCTTCTACGACCAGACCGGTGTCGCCGTACAGCGAATCATCCACGTCGATGCCACTGGGACGATCACCAACCCGATGACCGGTGAGTCGGTGCCGACCTCCGGCGTGCGCGTGTTCCACTTCGATCTCCTCACCGGTGAAGCCTTCAGCACCGGCTCCAACCTCGTGACCCGGCTACCGGACGGCGGCGTCTCCAACCCCGGCGCCGGCCAACTCGTGTTCGACGCACAGGCTCGACTCATCGAACACCACGGACCCGACATCGCAGCCGAGTACGACGATCTCTGCGCCGCGCTGGCCTCGTGAACATCGAAATGGATCGCAGCACGACGTCGAAGCTGGTGTGCCGCTCGGCGCCCCACATGACCCTCAGCTGAAAGGAGGCGACATGAACCATCGATCCCTGCTCACCCTCGCCCTGGCGATCACCGCCGTGACAACGGCGACGGCGGCAACACCCGTTGATTCCGGCAACGGACGCCGCTCGATCGCGGCGACGGGTGCAGCGATCACCGCCTACGCCGTCGAACACCACCTCAGCGGACTCTCCCCGGCGTCTCTACAGCCACTGTCGCCCGCTCACGCAGGCCCGCTCGACGCGTCGGCGCAACAAGCCCAGGCCGACCGCGCCGCCGGCGCCGCCTCTGCCATCGAGCACAGCCTCACCGGGCTCTCCCCAGCCTCGCTGCGCCCGGCCGAGCGCTGATACCGCATCGCCTCGATGTTCGACGATCCACGTCCTGAGAACGTGCCGCCGTGCCACCGGCCCACGGTGAGAGGTGAACGGACGTCGATCCTCCCAGCGGACGACAACGCATGTCGCCAGCTCATGGGCCGCCCCATCCACCATGCCGGCGCCGGTCGGGGGTCGCCGCCTGCAGCTCGAAGCTCCCATCTCCACGGGTGTGCCCGACTCCGGGACCGGCCCCACGGCACCTGGATCACCGTCGGACCATGGGTCGGGCAGTTCACCCGCGGCGCCTCCGCCTCGAGCAGCCCGGCAACGGCTCCCAGATCCAGACCCCGCTCTCTGCGCCGACCCTCACCCCGGTCGAACCACGGAGCCCGCCGCTCGCACCGTCCGCTGCGCGCACTTGCGAGGCCGTATACGCCACCCCGCCTCGGCATCCTCGTCGAACACCACCTCCGTGATGACCGTGCGCGCCAGCCCGAGCACGCGCTGCCATACGCTCGCGTTCCGCAACCGTTCCGCCTCCCGTTCCCAAGTCGTCAGACAACTCGGAAATGTAGGAAGCAGGCGGGGGCAACCGCGGATGGGCTACTCAGCCCACGGATACGTCAGGGCAGCCCTGTTTCTTGTGGTCCCAGGGGGTCGCGCTGAAGGACTTCACGGCCTACGCCAAGGCTTCGACGCAGCGGATCGCCTATGGCGCGGAGGCTCCGGAGAGCGTCGGGTCGCCCGCCCGGCCTTGCGATCCCACGACGGCGACTTCGCCCGGCGCGACTCGGGTGTCTGACGGCCTTGCTCCGGGAACAAGCCATCCGGTGGCGCCCGGCTCCGCTCCCACTGGTCGGGCGCCACCGAGTAGGCGGTGCCCGGACTGCGACATTGCCCGGCCGCGACCAACGTCGCATTCGGCGCTGGACCCCACAGGCTGGCGCCCGACCGCTCCCCATGGCCGACCGGGCGCCACGGGGCAGTCGCTCGCCGCTCGACACACGCGCGCCACCGCCCCGGCTCGACCAGTCCGCGGGCGGGCGGAGACCGGGGGCCAGGGCGGCGGTGCTCAGTCAATCAGCCGATTGGCCGATCAGTCATATTGGGACTGGAGGTGCCAGGGCTGCCTGACCGCCTGGTGCATCGCGATCGAGCAGGGCGACTGCTCTGTCCACGAATCGCCGGACGGATGCCCGCCCCAACTCGGCGCCCGACATCAAGCGCCCCCGCTCCGGTGTCCCACGCTGCCGCAAGGCCAGCGGGACCTGGACGTGGCTCGGTCCCTCGCCGAACGCTCGCTCGACATCTACCCGGAGAACGCGCGAGCCGTTCACGTTCTGGCTCACACCTCATTCGAGGGCGGCGCACACCAGGCGGGAAGCCGATTCCTCAACCTGGCTCCCGACGCACCACCCCCAACGCCTCGTCGCTGGTCACCTGTGGTGGCACGTCGCGTTGCATCAAGTTGGTCTCGGCGACGCTGCAGGGGCAAACCCTCCGGACCGGCATCGCGGGGCCGGCCGCAATCGGTTCCGCGTCCCGATACGGCATCCCTGTTGTGGCGCACGGACCTCTACGGCCTCGGGTCTGCCCCGGATGATCGGCAGGAGGCTTCGGACCTGGCCGCCGACACGATTCCCAGCCCGGGCTTCGCCTTCTTGGACGCCCACGCACTGCTTCCCATGCCGGAGCACATCAGACCGACCGCTCAATGGGTTCATCGCGACGTCGTCGTGCCACTGGCAAGAGGCGTCCGCGCCGTCGCCGACGGTGACTCTGCCCAAGCAGTCGCCCGCGAGTTCGGGGTCGGCTGGGCGTGTGCGCGTCAGTGCGTCATCGACGACGGCGACACGCTGATCGCGGCCGACGGCCGGCTCGACACGACCTCGAAGGTCGGCGTGGATGAGCACACGTTCCAGCACGCCAACGCGAAGCGGCGGACCCAGATGGCGACCACGTTCGTCGACATCGACCGGGCCCGCCTCCTCGACGTGGTGCGTGGTCGCTCTGGGCAGGTCGCACGCGACTGGATCGGTCAGCAGCCATCCGGGTGGATCGACCAGATCGAGGTGGCGACGATCGACGCGTTCCGGGGCTACGCCACCGCCATCGACGACGTCCTGCCCGACGCCTTGTTGGTGATGGCGCGGATCCAGGCCTGCGTGAGGAGCTAGGGTGCGCGATACGCCACGGGCGCACCGGGTGATGCGGACCGGTACGGCGCAGCTGGGGGTCGTCGGGAGGGGGCGTGACGGAGCCACCAGGCAGTGGTTGGCCCGGTTCCGCCGGGCAGACTTCGCGTCGTGGGCGCGTGTCCGTCCGCTTGCTCGGTGGCGGTGTCGTCGAGCAGGACGGACGCCCGATCCAAGCGCTGTCGACGCTGCGGGTGTTGAGGCTGCTCGCCCGTCTCGCGATCACGCCGAGTGGACGCCTCGACCGTCGCCGGCTGGCCTACGACCTGTGGCCAGGATCGACCGAGGGTCAGTCGTTGACGAACCTGCGCAAGGTGCTTCACGACCTTCGCCAGACGGCCGGCGCCGACGAGTTGTTGTCCGTCGATCAGCGTGCCGTCATGTGGTGCGCCGATGCCGCCGATCGTGTCGACGTCGTCCAACTCCGCGACGCGATCAACGCTGCCGACGGAGCGAGAGTCGCCCGTCTGTACCGAGGTGATCTCCTTCCGTCGTGCTACGACGACTGGCTGATTGCCGAGCGGGACCACGTGCGCGACGCGGCATGCGACGCGATCGTGGCCACCGCGGACGCGACGACCAATCCGTCGGCTCGGCTCGCGTTGGCGCGGACGTTGCTGTCGATCGATCCGCTGCGGGAGGTGAGCTATCAGTTGGCGATGAGTGCGCTGGCGGCTCTCGGCCATCGCGCCGAAGCGCTGCGCATCTATCACCGCTGTATCGAGGTACTCGAGAGCGAGCTCGACGTCGAGCCGGACGATGAGACGCTCGCCCTCTACGACGAGATCCGCGCCGGTGCGCCCGGCGTCACGACCACGCGGCCGGCCCGGTCGGGCCCGGTGATGACGACGTTGGTGGGCCGTGACACCGAGTTGGGGTGCCTCGACGCCGCATGGCGGCGGGCGATGGAAGGTGCTGCGCAGGTGGTGTTGGTGACCGGCGAGGCCGGGATCGGCAAGAGCCGGCTGATCGCCGAACTGGCGCGCCGCGTTGCTGCGAGCGGGCACCTGGTGGTGGCGACGCGCGCCTACGAAGCTGCCGGTGGCCTGCCGTGGGGGCCGGTCACCGACTGGTTGCGCGACGATGCCAACGCGACGCGGGTCCAACGGTTGGAGGCGCCGTGGCGGGCGGAGCTGGCGCGGCTCCTGCCAGAGCTGCGGCCCCGACATCAAGCGGCGGAGTTCGTCGCTGACAGCGACCCGAGCGGTCGCCGGGTGCTCCTCGACGCACTGGTCCGGGTGCTCGCGGGAAATGAAGCAGCTCAGTTGCTGATGATCGACGACCTGCAGTGGTGCGACGAGGACACGATCGAGTTCATCGGCCACCTGGTGCATCGCGCCTCAGCGGCGCCGATCCTGATCGCCGTGACAGCGCGGAGCGAGGACTTGGCCGTCAACGATCGGGCGCGATCGGTTCTGGTTGACGTCGCCCGTGAGTCGCGGCTGACGGAGATCGAGCTCGGTCGGCTCGATGCCAACGGCACGGCGCTGATCGCCGCGGAGCTGTGCGCACGGTCGATCGACTCCGCCGACGCCCGGCGGCTGTGGGAGGAGACCGAAGGCAATCCCTTGTTCACCGTCGAGTTGGCTCGCGCCGGCTGGTCAGGTGAAGTGACAGCGGTGGCGATGCCGCCGACGATGCGGGCCGCGATCGCCACCCGACTGGCCAAGTTGACGCCGCGAGCGCGGGACATCGCCGAGGTGGCTGCGACGGTCGGACGGTCGTTCAGCATGGCGATCGTCGCCCAGGCAGCGGGCACCGACGAGGACAACTTGGTGGATGGCCTCGACGAGTTGTGGCGACGCCAGATCATCCGCGAGCACGGCCCGGGCTACGACTTCACCCACGACAAGCTGCGCGAGGAGTTGCACGGTTCGATCGCGCCGGCACGAGCCCGGCGGTTGCACCGGCAGGTCGCCGCCGCGCTCTCTGCGATCCACGCCGATGATCTCGGTCCGGTCAGCAGGCTGATTGCGGCGCAGCGCTCGGGCGCAGGCCAGTCGGCGGAAGCGATCGAGGCCTACCGACGTGCCGCCGACTACGCGCTCGGGTTGTTCTCGCTCGACGAGGCGATCGACTGCCTGCAGCGGGCGCTGCAGTGCCTCGGCGAGCTGGCACCCGGAGCGGAGCGCGACCGCATCGAGTTGCGGCTCTGCCAGGCCCTCGTCGTTCCCGTGATCTGGTCGGCTGGATACGGCGCGGATGAGGTCGTGAACGCCTGGGAGCGCGTGGTCGCGCTGTGCCGCCGCCTGGCGCTGCCGGTCGATCCCGCGGCCCTGCGCGGCCTCGGTGGGGTCTACCTCACCCGCTGTGACTTCCGGCGTTCAGCAGCGTTCGCCAGCGAACTGCTCGCGACCGCCGGAAGCGATGTGGTGACGCTGGTGGAGGGCCACTACCACATGGGCGTCAGCGAGTTCTGGCGCGGCGACCTGGCGTCGTCGCAACGGCACCTCGGTGACGCGCTGCGGCTGTACTCCCCCGAGCACACCGCCGAGCACCTCGCCCGCTTCGCCCAGGACCCGAGGGCCGTCTGCCTCGTGCGCCTCGGCCAGACGCGGCTCTGGCAGGGGCACCCCGACGAGGCCCGTGCCTTGCTCGCACGCGGACGAGCCCACGGCGAAGACGTTGGACACCCCGGGACGCTGATCTACGTCCACAACTACACCCAGATGACCGCGATCGAGCTCGGCGACTTCGATGTCGCCGAACGCTGCTCGACAGAGCTGCAACAGCTCGTCGCACGGTTCGGCGGGCCGCGCCTCGGATGGTTCGACGACCTCCACCGGCTGCTCGGCGCGTGCATCCCTGTCGCCCGCGGGGACATCACCGCGCTCGACAGCCTGGCCGAGATCGTCGACGAGTGGCGATCGGCGACGCAGACCCTGCAGTTCACCTTCGGGCTGCTCACGCTCGCCCGCGGCCACGCACGCGACGGGGACCTGGACGCCGGACACGCGGCTGTGCGTGAGGCATTGGCGTGGGCTGATGCTCACGACCAGCACTACCTGGACGCACCGTTGTGGCAGGCCGAAGGCGAGCTCCTGCAGCGCGCCGATGACCTCGTCGGTGCAAGCGCCGCACGCCGGAACGCTCTCGCGATCGCCCGCCAGCAGGGAGCCGGCTGGTACGAGCAGCAGGCCAGAGCGGCGCTCGACGCCGGCGCCTCGTAGCGGCCCTTCGACTGCCTCGGCGTCACTGACCTGAGTCGGCCTCAGCGACAGCGGAACGCTGACGGAACGCTCCGGGTCGCAGGGTTGGAGCGAGCGCACCGAAGGGAGTCCTGTCATGAAGCGTCGAAGCATCGGCTCGGCCGCGGTCGGAGTGTTGACAGCTGTGGCTGTCGGTGTGGCAGCGGCCCCGGCGACGAGCGCCGCCGATCCACCGGTGGCCCGCGATGCCGGGGTGATCGTGGAGTGGAACGAGATCACTGAACGCACGTTGGGCGAGAACGCCCAGCCGATCTTCCAGTCGATCCTCTTCTACGGGTTCACAGCGCTGGCGATGTACGACGCCGTGGTCACAATCGAAGGAGGCTTCGAGCCGTGGTCGCAGTTACCCAGAGCGCACGCCCACGCCTCGCCGGAGGTGGCGGCCGCAACTGCGGCCTACCGCGTGTTGAGCCACTACTTCCCCAACTCGGCCGCGGCGCTGAACGCTGACTATGAGGCGACGCTGGCCGACATCCCGCAAGGGGTCGGCAAGGTCCACGGGATCCGCGTCGGTGAGGACGCCGCCGCCGCGCTGATCGCCCGCCACCCCGACGACGGCATCAACGCCCCCGTGCCTCAGCCTCAGGACGACCCGTTGCTCCCCGGCGAGTGGCGCCCGACCCCGCCGGCGAACCTGCCGATGGCGGCGGCGTGGCTCGGGTTCATGGACCCACTCGTGCTGTCCTCACCGACAGCGATCCCACTCGCCGGCCCCCCGGCGCTGGACAGCGCCCAGTACGCCGCCGACTTCGCCGAGGTCCGCGACTACGGGGCAGCGAATTCGATGCATCGTTCCCAAGCCCAGACCGACACGGCGCTGTTCCACACCGTCGCCCCCCGCTTCCAGCACCTGGAGGCGATCCGCGGCCAGATCACCGGCCGCGACCTGGACATCGTCGACGCTGCCCACGCCCTGGCCGTGTTCGACGCCAGCCTCGCCGACGCCGCCGTCTCGTGCTGGCGGGCCAAGTACGACCACAAGTTCTGGCGCCCGGTGACGGCGATCGCCCTCGCCGCCATCGACGGCAACCCGGCCACCGACGTCGTCCCCGGATGGACACCGTTGCGTGCCACACCGCCGTATCCCGACTACACCAGCGGCCACGCGTGCTTCGTCGGGTCGGTCTCCGGATCCCTCGACAACCTGTTCGGCACCGGACCGCTCGACCCCGCCTACACGATGAAGTCCTACGTCGATGGTGTGCCCGATCGCTCGTACGCCACGACCGACGCCCTCGACGCCGAGACGATGAACGCCCGCATCTGGAACGGCTTCCACTTCCGCACCGCGATGACCGACGGCAACGCCCTCGGCCACGCCGTCGCCGACACCGTCGCCAGCACCCTCCGGCCGACCGACTGAACCACCGTCGCTGGTCGGGTGCGTGCTCTCGAAGCCCCGTACCCGTTCGTAGATGGGGAGATCATCGGTCCGCTCCGCGCTGAGAGATCGCGATTGGACGAGCCGGAGGAGCGTGCTGCCAGCCGTCAACCGGCGGTGCGTCCGCCGTCGACGCTGAAGACCGCGCCGGTCACGTGGCGCGCATCGTCGGAGAGGAGGTGCACCGCCAGCGCAGCGACTTCCTCAGGAGGTACCAGTGCTCCCAGTGGGACGCTGGCGAGTCCGCCTTCGATGTGTCCGGGGATCCGCCGGACCATCGGCGTGTCCGTGAGGCCGGGCGCCAGCACGTTCACCCTGATGCGCCGCACGGCGAGCTCGATCGCAAGGGCCCGGGCCGCGGCGTGGAGGCCGGCCTTGGCGGCAACATAGGCGACTCGCTGCTCGCGGGGCCGGATCGCCATCGACGATCCGCTCACGAGGAGCGACGCGCCATCGACGACGTGCGGCAACGACGAGACCAACGTCAGCACCGCACCGGTGAGGTTCACGCTCAGCACCTGATCCCACTGCTGCCAATCAAGGGTCTCCACCGGGACCGGCGGCGGGAGGATGGCGGCGTTGGCGAAGACACCGTGGAAGGGACCGACGTCGCCGGCCAGGGCGTCGATCGCCGCGGCGAGGCCCGGTCGGTCGGCGACATCGACGACCCGCGCGACGATCTGGCCGCCGGCGCGTCGCACCGCGTCAACCGTCGAGTCGAGGCCGGCACCGTCCACATCGATGGCTGCGATCACTGCCCCCTCTGTCGCAGCCAGCAAGGCGGTCGCCCGCCCGATGCCGCTCCCGGCACCGGTGATGACCACGACCCGGGCGTCGAGACGAAGCATGGCGCCACGGTACCGATCGCCCCACGCGGCGAACCCGTGACGCGTCTCGAGCCGATGCGCCGCGGGGACGCCTGGCACAGCGATGATCGGGTGCCGTCTCCAAGGCTCCGTCGCCGGGGTCAACTCGTCGCAAGATCGGCGAGCAACGCCTCGGTCAGGTCGATGAGTTGCGCCGGCGTCGGCGTGTTCGTGTTCGTGGCGACGACGATCGTCGTGCCGTTGCGCCGGTCGTGGACGAGTTGGGTGCTCCAGCAGCAGAACCCGCCGCCGGGCGCGCCCACCAGTTCGGCGCGGTCGGGTTCGCAGCCGGCCTCGAGGCAGTAGCCGGTGGCGCCGAGCCCGAAGTAGCGGTTCGGCACGGGAGGAGGCGAGGTCGGGTTCATGTCCAGGAGGGCGGCGGTGCCGGTGGGTCCGAGGACTCGACCGGTGAACAGGGCCTCACCCCAGTCCAACAGGTCGGTCGATGACGAGATCATCGCCTCCGAGGCCCACAGGACGGTCATGACCGCCTGGTGCGGCTCGTCGAGGATGTCGTTGCCGCGATCGCTCCCCGGGGCTGGGTTCAGGCCGATCCAGCCGTGACGGGTCGGGCGGACCGTGCCATCGGTGAACGTGGTCTCATCGAGGTCGAGGGGCGCGACGAACCGGTCGTGGACCACGGTGCCGATGTCGGTGCCGAGCAGCCGCTCGACGAGCAGGCCGACGGCGACGTAGCTGGCCCGGCCGAACGAGGGGTCGCCGCCGGGCTCACTGACGGCGGGTGCCCGGAGGTGTTCGGCGAGGACCTCCTCGGGCGAGAACGTCCGGGTGAGGTCGCCGAGCAGCGTCGCCGTCTGGTCGGCCTCGTCCCACTGGCCCAGCCCGGCGGTGTAGCCGAGCAGCATGCGCAGGGTGGTCCGGTCGGCGTCGGGCAGCTCGGGGAGCCACGGGGTCACGGGCTCGTCGAGCGTGATGCGGCCCTCGTCGACGAGCTGAAGAGCCGCCGCGGCGACGAACGTCCGCGTGATGTAGCCGATCGGGAACGTGCCGTCGATCCGCATCGGTGCTTCGGTGTGTTGCACCTCCGAGCCATCGACCCGTCGCGCGGTGATCGCCCGGTCGTCGACCCCCGACACGAGGTGGATGTCGGCGTGCCCCGGTCGCCGGATCGAGGCGGTCACCCCGAACGTGTCGGCGTCTCGGCGCCACGCGTCGAGGGTGGCCTGGAGTGCGGTGGGATCGACGGCGTCACCGACGCCGGCTGATGGCGACGTCGAGGTCGCGGGCGAGGTGATGGGCGTGGACGCGGTGGATGTCGTGGGCACCGTCGTGCTGGTCGGTGCGACCGCCGCGGCGACCATGGTGACCGGTGCCGTGGCCGGCGCTGCGTCGTCGTCACCGCACCCTGCGGTGACGAGCGCGGTCGTGACCAGCAACACCGCTGGTCGCAAGCCGTTCGGCGGGCGTCGTCGTGTGGACATGGTGGTTCTCCCCGGAGCGCGTGTCGTGGACGCGAATCGTCGGTGTCGACGGTCATGGCTCGGTGCCGATGCGGTAACGGCGCGGTAACCGCGTGGTTGACCGCCGGGCTCACCTCCCGCACGATCACTGCGATGGCGTCGATCGGCCTGCTCGGTCCGTTGTCGGTCGACGGTGACGCCGGCCGGCTGCCGCCGCGCGAGCGGGCCGTGCTGGCGGTGCTCGCCGTTCGTCGTGGCGACGTCGTCAGCGCCGAGACGCTCGCCGACGCATGGTGGGGCGAGCGACCGCCTCCGACGTGGCCCAAGGCGATCCAAGGCTGCATCGTGCAGTTGCGCAAGGTGCTCGGTGCCGCCGCGATCGAGACGCGCTCGCCGGGCTACCGCCTCGTCCTGCCGTCGGAGGCGATCGACGCCGACCGGTTCGTCAACCAACTGGCCCGGGCGCGGGAGCTGTTGATCCTCGGTGATCCCGACCGTGCCAGCTACGTGGTCGACGACGCGCTGGCCCTCTGGCGGGGGCGGGCGCTGATCGACGTCGAGTCGTGGGCAGCCGGGCAGACGGAGGCCCGGCGCCTGGAGGAGCTGCGGCTCGACGCCGAGGAGCTCCGCATCGACGCCGCACTGCGCGCCGGCCGCTTCCGCGACGTCCTGGCCGAAGCCACGACGCGCGTCGCCGAAGCCCCGTTGCGCGAGCACCGGTGGGTCCTGCTGGCGCTGGCGCAGTACCAGGCCGGGCGGCAGGGCGACGCGCTGAGGACGCTGCGGGCGGCCCGCGAGACGTTGATCATCGAGCTCGGGCTCGATCCTGGCGCCGACATCGTGACGCTGGAGCACGCGATCCTGCGCCATGACCCATCGCTCGTCGCGGCCCGGTTGCCCACGCTGAGCCCGACCTGCCCATACCTCGGGCTGGTGCCCTACGACGTCAGCGACGCCGAGAGGTTCTTCGGGCGGGAGCGTGACATCGAGGAGTGCCTCCGCCGGCTCGCCGCCACCGGTGTCCTCGCCATCGTCGGCCCATCCGGCAGCGGCAAGTCGTCGCTCGTTCGCGCCGGCGTCGCCGCCGCGTTGGAACGAGGTGGTCAGCGGGTCGTGGTCGTCACACCGGGAGCCAGCCCAAGCGAGGCACTCGGCGCGCTGCCCACGGGTCGCCCTCCGGTGCTGGTCGTCGATCAGTGCGAGGAGGCGGTGACGCTGTGCGACGACGCGTCCGCGCAGACGCAGTTCTTCGCGGCCCTGGCGCGGCATGCCGAGGTGGCCCCACTCGTCGTCGTGTGGCGGGCCGATCGACTCGGTGACCTGTCCGGTCATCCGACGTTCGCCGCCATCGTCGAGCGCGGTCTGTTCCTCCTCACGAGCATGGACGAGTCCGAGTTGCGGACGGCCATCGTGGGACCGGCCCGCCAGGCCGGTCTGCTCCTCGAACCGGGACTCGTCGACCTGTTGGTGCGCGACGCGGACGGAGAGCCGGGGGCCTTGCCGCTGCTGTCCCACGCCCTCCGGCAGTCCTGGCAGCGGCGCGAGGGTCGCACGCTCACCGTCTCGAGCTATCAAGCGTCCGGTGGCATCCGCGGCGCGGTCGCCCAGTCGGCCGAGCAGGTCTACGAGCAGGCGCCGGTCGAACAGCGCACGGTGCTGCGCGACCTGCTGCTGCGATTGGTCGCCCCTTCCCCGGAGGGCGAGCCGCGGTGCAGTCGGGTGCCGCGCTGGGTGCTGGCGACGGATGCCGAGCACGAGCGGATGATCGAGGAACTGGTGCGGGCCCGCCTGATCACGAGCGATCGCGACATGGTGGAGCTGGCCCACGCCGCGGTGGCCCGGGCGTGGCCGCGACTGCGGGAGTGGCTCGACGACGATGCCGAGGGCCAACGGATGTGGCGCCACCTCTCCACGGCAGCGGCCTCGTGGGAGGCGATGGGCTACGCCGACAGCGAGCTCTACCGCGGCGCCCGCCTGCAACAGGCCATGGAGTGGCGGGCAGGCGCCGACGTCGAGCTGAACCCCTCCGAGCGCGCCTTCCTCGACGCCAGCCACCACCAGGCCGACGCCGAGCGCGACGCGGCGCGCCGACGTCGACAGGTGTTCACGGTCCTCGTCGGCGGCGCCGCGGTGCTGGCGCTCGTGCTGGGATCGATCGCCGTCGTGCAGGCGCGTCGCAGTGCCGAAGAACGCGACCGCGCCGTCGCCGCCGAGGACCAGGCGCGCCTCGAGGCGCTCGTCGACCAGTCGCTGGCGTTGCGTGCGACCGATCGTGCGGTCGGTGCGCTGCTCGCGGTCGAAGCCCACCGGCGGGCACCGAGCGACGCGCGCCCGATGTCGGCGCTGCTCGGCACGTTCACCGCAGCGCCCGGGTTCATGGGCTACATCCACCTCCGGGACGACCAGCCGCTCGCCACCGCGGCCTTGCTCCCCGACGCGTCAGGGGCCGTGGTCGCCGTCGCTGTGGCGCTCTGCAGGTGCTCGACCTCGAGACCGGCTCGCTCGATCCACGGTTTGCGGGCGCCGAGGGCGCCACCCCGTCGCTCGTGCGGGTGAGCGCCGATGGTCGGTACGTCGCCGCGGTGAGCTCACCACCGGCGCCGACGCTGGCGGTGCACGACGTGCGCACGGGCCGACCGGTCCTCGGCCCGCTGGACCTGCCGACCACGGCCCGAGGGCTTGCCATCAGCGCCGACGGCGGGTACGTGGCGGTGGCCGGTGACGACGGCGCCATCGCGCTCGTCCACACGGCCGACGCCGCCGAGGTCGGCGCGATCACCCCGACCGCGGGGACTGACGCCGCCACGGTGGCGTTCGGTGCCGACGGCCTGCTGATCTCCGGATCGGTGACCGGTTCCGTGCGCGCCATCGATCCGGCGACGATGGCGATCGTCGCGACGATCGACGCTCCGCCGCGGTCGACGAACGTCAACCTGGTCGCCACGGCGGGCGGGCTGCTCGTCGGCAGCGGCGACGATGCGTTGGTCGCCCTCGACGTCGCTCGCCGGACCGTCCGGTGGGCGGTCGACATCGGGTCACCCGGTGATCCGGCTCCGTGCACCGCACTCGCCGTCGCCAGCTCGGTCGGCCGCATCTATTGCGGCAACCGCTTCGGCATGCTCGAGGAACGGGACATCGTGAACGGACAGCGGACCGGTGTTCGGCTCGATCCGCAGACGGGCAGCGTCGCGCACCTCGCCGTCTCGGCCGACGGGCATCAGCTCGTCGCCTTCGGCGGTGACGCGCCCGTGGCGTCGCGGTGGGCGCTCGACGGCGGTGGCCCGATCGTCATCGGTGGCGCCGACGACCTGTTGGCCGAGCGGTACGACCCGACGGGTCGGTTCCTCGTCGTCGTGGACAGCGATCCGGCCAACCCGCTCGATGCTGCTGTGTGGGACCCCGTCGAGGGCGAGGTCGTCGACGACCTCGAGGACATCGGTGGGGTCCCGATCTGGCAAGGAGCCGGGATCCTCGGCGCCGCCTTCACCGACGGCACGCTCGGGACCTACGACGTCAACGCGGCGGTCAGGACAGCTCACCACGTCGCCGCCGCCGCGCCCCCCGGGCGGCTCTCGGGCGCCACGCTGTCCGCCGGCGGCACACGGATCTACGTCACCTACGTGGACGATCAGGACGGCACGACGCCGCAGTGCCAGATCCTCACGTTCGACGTCGCGACAGCTCGCTTCACCGAGCCGACGCTGGACATCGCCGGCTGCACGTGGGTGGCGTCCGTCGCCGCGACGCCGGACGCGGTCGGATCGCGATCACCTACGCCACTCCGACGAGCTCCAGCTGGACGACCATGGTCCGCGACGGGCGGACCGGGGAGCAGGTCAGCGGTCCTCTGCTCGGTCTGTCGACCACCGACATCGCACCCGACGGAACGCTCGTCGGCGGCCGCGGGACCGGCGAGATCGTCCAGTACGACCTGGAGACGTTGCAGCCCGTCGGCACCTTCCCGGGGGTCAGAGGAGCGGTGGATCAGCTCCGATTCAGCGCCGACGGCGCACTGCTCCTGGTCGGTTCTCGGAACCAGATCCTGGCGATCTACGACGTCGCCACGCGCACCCGCCTGGGTGATCCGATCGCCACCGAAGCGCCCTTCGACGGGCCCAAGGGCGAGCTGCGCCCGGACGGCAAGGCCGTCGCCATCAACCGTGGTGACGGATTTCGAATCTGGGACCTGGATCCCGATCACCTCGCCGAGGCGGCCTGTCGCCTCGCCGGCCGGAACCTCACCGGTGCCGAGTGGGCCACCTACCTCGGCTCGCAGGCCCCCTACCGGGACACGTGTCCCACCTGGTGACCGGAGGGCACGTCGCGGCGCCGCTCACCCGTCAAACGGCGAGCGTCTCGTTGCAGACTGGCCAGCATGTCGTTGCTGCCCGACCGGCTGCCGACCGGGACGTCGACTGGTCCTCCTCACTCTTCGAGTCCTCCTCCGGCGAGCTGGTCGGAGGCTGCGGCTCGCATCGGCGCAGCGCCGACTGCCTCGAGATCGGCTACTGGGTCCGCAGTGACCGGCATCGTCGTGGTGACGCCACGGCGTTGTCGGGCGAGTCACCCGTCGAGGAAGCCATCGCAGTCGCCCTCGCTGAGGAGCTCGATGAAGGCGGCGGTTCCGGCGAGGAGGGTGCGCGCGTCGTCGGCGTCGAAGGCGCCGCTGCCGTCCTCGACGATGGCATCGAGCGCGACGAGGAACCGCTCGACCTCGGCGCGGTCCGCCGCTGGGTAGCGGTCGAGATCGGTCGCGGCCCGCTCGACCATCGCCTGCATCGCCTGGACGTCGCTGAACGAGGCGACCGGGGCGTCGACGACGAAGCGCGGGATGGTGTCGGTGCCGGCCACCTCCCGAGCCACTGCCTCCCCGAGGTCGATCTGGCGAGCGAGCTTGTCGACGTCGAGGTGCTCCATGTCGTCTTGGGACGTGTGGTAGCAGGCCGAGGTCGCGTCGGTGAAGAACACGCTCGGCACGCCCACGTCGACGAAGGAGGCGTGGTCGCTTCGTCCCTGACCGAACTGCACGCTGAGGTCGACCGGCACCAGATCGGTCGACCGGGTCCCGGAGACGACGGCAGCCTCGAGCGCGGATCCCCCGGTCTCGGCCCCGATGACGAAGGTCGTGTCCGCCAGCGACGGCAGGAGGTTGATCCCCTGCATGTCCCAGTTGAGGTACGCGACGACGGAGCCGATGTCGAGGACACCGGACCCGACTGCGGCGACGGATCCGAGCCGGTCGTCCTCCTCGGCGTCCCACAACGCCAGGACCACCGTCCGCTCAGGCGGGTCAGCGGCGAGGCGACGCCCGATCTCGAGCACCGCCGCGACACCGGCGGCGTTGTCGCCGGCTCCGTCGCACACGTCGTCGCCGGGTTGGTCGGTTGCGCAGTCGTGGCCGAGGTGGTCGTAGTGGGCGCCGAGGATCACCACCTCCGACGGTGTCGCCGTCCCCGCGATGACGCCCAACACGTTGGTGCCCTCGTCGAATGGGTGGAGGAAGCCGTCACCGCCGGGGACCGGTGTGGCGATCGGTTCCAGTGCGTTCACCAGCCAGTCTTGGACCGTGCGGGACCCGGCCGACAGGTTGTCGCGGCCGTCGCCCTCGTCGGCCAGGAACGTCACCGTGTCGATGAACGCCGCCCCGGCGGGCTGGTCGGACGCCGTGGTCGTCCCGCCGTGTGTCGGCGGGTTGGTCGAGTCCCCGGCCGATCCGCCCGGGCCGTCGTCGCAGGCCACGGCGGCAGCGATGACGGCGACGAGCAACAGCAGTCGGGTCAGCACACGCGGGCACGTCACCTGGGTGACGGTAGGAGCGCCGCGTTCGACGAGGAGCCCGCCCCTTTCAGCGCGCGCTCAGCAACGACCAGGCCGCACCGCATCCGGGACCGTCGGATCGGCCATCGTGTCGTCGGGAGGCACGGTGGGCAGCTCGGTGCTGAGGATCAGTGCGGTGGCGACCGAGGCGGCGCGTTCGACGACTGCGGAGAAGTAGCCGGCGAGTGATGCGCCCCCGGCGAGCGTGGGGTCGCCGAGCGAGTGCAGGAGGGCCGCAACGTCCTCGTGGGGCGGCGTTGGTTCGATGTCGGGCAGCGGCGCGGCCGCCCGCCACGGGTCGAGGGTCCTGGTCGGTCGGTGCCCCGCGGTGCGGCGAGTGGGGCGACGCTTCTTGGCCGGTTGGTTCATGACGCGTCGTCCGTGAGCAGCTCGTCGGGCTGCAGTCCGAGGGCGTGGCGGAGCTGGTCCACGTCGAGGTCGGCGATCGAGCTGGATCGCGGCAGGACGAGTTGGGCGATGTGGCGTTTGCCGGCGACGACCTCCTCGACGCGTTCGTCGATGGTGCCTGGGCACACGAGGCGGTGGGAGATGACGGTGCGCTGCTGCCCGATCCGCCACGCGTGGTCGCGGGCTTGATCCTCGACCGCCGGGTTCCACCAGCGGTCATACAGCACGACGTGGTTGGCGGCGGTGAGGTTCAAGCCGGTGCCGCCGGCCTTCAGCGACAGCACCAGCGCACCGGGGCCGGTGCCTTGTTGGAACTGCGTGACGATGCGGTCGCGAGCGCCACGCGCCAGGCTGCCGTCGTAGCAGGCGATCGTTGTCCCGGTGATCTCGCTGAGGTGGTCAGCCAGTCGCCGTCCCCACGTGGCGAAGTGCGTGAACACCAGCACGCGCTCGCCGGCCGCGAACACCGCGTCGACGATCTCCTCCAGCCGGGCGAGCTTGCCGGAGCGTCCGGCGAGCGGCCGGTCATCGTCGCGGTAGGCGGCCGGGTGGTTGCAGATCTGCTTGAGCGCGGTGATCGCCGCGAGGATGGCTCCTTGCCGGTGCTCGCCGCCCGCGCCGGCGTCGGTCACGCCGGCGACGAGCTCGTCGAGCACGGCCTGGTAGAGCCCGATCTGTTCGGCGGTCATCGTGCAGTGGTCGAGCTCGTCGATCTTGTCGGGGAGCTCGGCCGCGACCTCGGGCTCCCGCTTGGTGCGCCGGAACACGAGGAGCCCGTTGAGTGCCCGCAGGGCGCTCTCGGCGTCACCGGCCAGCTGCGCGACGAACTCGGGACGTGTGCCGACGAGGCCCGGGTTGGTGAAGTCGAGGATCGCCCACAGGTCACCGAGGCCGTTCTCGATCGGGGTGCCGGTGAGGGCGAGTCGCATCCGCGACGGGATGCGCCGCAGTTGCTGGGCCGTCTCGCTCGCCGGGTTCTTGATGGCTTGCGCTTCATCGAGCACGCAGGTCGCCCAGGGGGCGGCGGCGAGGGCGTCGATGTCACGGACGGCGGTGGCGTACGTGGTGATCAGGACGTCGGCGGGATCGATCTCCGCGGCCAGCTCGGCTGCGGTCGCTCGCGCCGTGCCGTGGTGGATGACGACGCGTAGCCCGGGGACGAAGCGCGCCGCTTCGGCCGCCCAGTTGCCGACGACCGCCGCGGGTGCGATCACCAGCGCCGGTCCGGACGCCGCGACCCGGGCGAGGTGGGCGAGCACCGTCGGGGTCTTGCCGAGTCCCATGTCCAGGGCGAGGCAGCCACCGAGGTCGGCGCGCTCGAGGAACCCGATCCACGCCAGGGCCTCGGCCTGGTAGCTCCGCAACTCACCCGAGAACCCTGGTGGCCGGGTGACCGACGATGTCGACGCCTCCGCAGCGCGAGCCAGGATCTCGGTCGCCCAGCTGTGGCCCCGGACGTCGACGCGAAGGCCGGCCCCGTCGAGTCCGAGGCTGTGGCGCAGGATCTCGGCGCCGGTGAGCTGACGGTCGTCGGCCCGTGCGGCGAGCGCGGCCGCGGCCTGCTCCAGGTCGATCCGATCGACCTCGACCCACCCGTTGCGTGAGCGGACGAGGGGTCGCGCCTGCTTGGCGAGCCGGGCCACGTCCGCCGCCGTGAGCTCGACGTCGTCGAACAGCACGGACCACGACACGTTGCTGAGCTGGTGGGCGCCGACGACGGTCTCCGACGACTCGGCGACGAGTCGCAGCATCGGCGTTGCCTTGCGTCGCGACATGATCGGCACGCGGACGTCGAACCCGATCGCCGCGAGCGTGGGGCCGGTCGTCGTCATCAACTCCCAGGCCTGGTCCTGGGTCAACGCCAGCTGGCCGCGCCGAGGGCCGGTCGTCCTCCCGACGGCAGGAAACGCTCGGCCGAGGCGCTCCCACTCGGCGGTGAGCAGGCGACCGCCGCGCTCCTGGCGCAGAGCCCCGTCGATCGGGACCGGCGGGCCGGTCCCGGTGGCAGTCAGGATCGAGACCAGCCACACCCCTGCCTCGCCGGGGGCATCGAGCTGCACGATCAACGTCGGGCGCGACACCGACGTGACGACCCGCGTCCACCGGTCCAGGGCCTGCGCCACGTCGTCGATGACGCGTCGCGGGCCGCGGAACGCGGAGCCGTCCATGCCGGCGATCACCGCATCCTGCACGTCGCGCGGCGAGATCACCGACGGCGGGGCCGCCGGCAACTCCATCCGTTCGACGCCCTCGGCGACGATCGCTTCGACGACCGCCGTGAGCACGGCGATGGTCGTCGAGCGACCGTTCTCACGGCCGATCATCGCCACGGGACCCGGCATGGCAGCGGCCAGGGCCGCGATGGTCGGTGTGTCCACGAGCGCCGGCCGCCAACGCACCTCGGCCGTGACCTGCGGCCCGCGTGGACCGGCGCGCACCCGCATCGTCGGCACGATCGACCCCGACGCCGTGAGACGAACTCCCTCGTAGGCGACCCGTCCGAGCCAGCGCACACTGCCGCCGACCTCGTCGGCGCCGTGACCGGCCCCGATCGACACGAGCCATCCGAGCGCGTCGGCCAAGGCGATGGCGTGGCTGTCGGCCGTCGAACCGTCGGGGAGACGAACACCCGGATGGGTCCGCCAACCCACCGGCGCCGCGCCGGCGGCCTCCAGCCGCGCCGAGACCTCGTCGTGCGACTCGGCCGAATGGCCAGGTCCGCCGGCCCAGATGACGACCGTGCCGGCCGACCACGACGCGTGCAGCTCGACCTCGCCCGGTTCCGCACCGCGACGCGCATCGGCACCGGTCGACCCTTGCGGCGGAGACGTCGGTGGGCGCAGACGAGCCGCGACGTCGCGGAGGCTCTGCACCGTCTCCGTGAGATCGGCGACCACCTGATCGCGCTCGGAACCGGTCAACGATCGCGCCGAGCGGAGGTCACCGTCCGTCGCCCGGATCAACGCGTCCACCAGGACGAGGGACGTCGGCGCATCGGCGCGCAAACGGGTGAGGTCGTCCTCGGAGCCACGACCGTCGGCGACCCTCCAGACCGCCGACTCCAGATCCGGATCGTCGACCGTCAACGGCATGCTCGCGCGATCGCGAACACGTCGATGGCAGGCATCGTCCGAGCCCCACGAAAGTCCTCACGCACCACACTCACGACAACAGCAACCCTACGAGCTGGCTGCGACAACCCCCGCCGCTGGGCTCACCGCAAGTGCTGTCTTCCTCCGCACACCGAGCTCAGCGGGGAAGCCACGCATCACCGAGGTGGTCACCGCCTCGTCGGCGCTGCCGCCACCCGCACCCGCGGTCCGAGCGGTCACGGCCCACGGGCCGCGGACGAGGCTGACGTAGCAGACGCCGCCGACGATCGTCGGCAGCAGCGATTGGGCGCCACGGTAGGCGACGACGCCGAGTGACACGGCCGCCGCCGGCAGGCCGAAGCTCGAGAGCGTCGTGAGGTAGGCCCACTCGACCACGCCGGCACCGCCGGGGCTGACCGGCACGGCAGCGAGCACGTTGGCGACGCCGAAGGCGACGAGCAGACCGTCGACGCGGGGCGCGTGACCGAAGGCGGCGAGGAAGCACCACAGCGACGCCGCGTCGAGCAGCCAGTTGATGACGGCCCAGGAGGCGAGGCGCCGCAGGAGCGCCCGGTCGGCGGCGATCGCCCCCAACCGGTCACCGGCCACGATCACGGCGAGCTCGGCCGCGACCGGGTCGCGCCGCACCCGACGGGCGACCCACGCCGCCGTGCGCAGCGTCCAGCCGGCCTGCCGGGCCACCGCGACGAGCACGCCGCCCATCGCCAGGATGGTCACCGCGCCGGTCAGGGCCGCCACGAGGTACGGACCGTTGACGCCCCGGAACGGGATCGACACGAGCAGGGCGAGGGCCAGGACGGCGTTGAGCGCGATGGCCGACGTGAACGTCGCCGTGCCGAGTGCGACCGCGGCGTCACCCGAGGCGACGCCCGAACGGGCGAGCATCCGGTGGGTCAGCGCCGGGCCGACGGCCGAGGCGCCGGGCACCGTGTTGCCGACCGCCTGCGTCGTGACCTGGATGCGGGCGAGGCGCCCGAGCGACACCATCCGCGGGTTGCGGAGGCCGGCCCGGGTCAGCACCGAGTACGTCGCCCACGCCGCGACCTGGAGGGCGACGCCGGCCACGACGAGCGACGGCCGCACGCCGTCGAAGTTCCGCGCCGCCGCGCGAACCTCCGGCACGACGCGGAACCACACGATCGCCACGACGGCGCCGAACAGCGCCAGCTTGAGCGCCCGGGACCACGGGGACGACGTGGTGGCGGCGGCCGTCGCGGGCATGCTGTCGACGGTACGGATCGGCTCGGCGCACGTGAATCGGGGAAGCCCCCCAACCACCTGGGGTACTTCCACCGTCGCGTGGGGGGATACCCCCACCCCGGGCCACCAGCTCGGCGTCGTCATCCGCGCCGACACGCTCGGTCCGCCCGGGGCGGCGGTGGTGAGGCGCGATGGGTACGGTGGGCGCGGCCCGGGCGTGCGTCACGCCCGGCGGATCGATCGGGGGGTTCCGATGTCCTACGACCTCGTCGTGCGTGGTGGAACGATCGTCGATGGTTCGGGCCTCGCGCGCTATCGCGCCGATGTCGGCGTGAACGGTTCGACGATCGTTGCTGTCGGGCGGATCGATGGCGCCGGTCGGCGCGAGGTCGACGCCGATGGCTTCGTCGTGACGCCCGGGTTCGTCGACGGTCACACGCACATGGATGCGCAGGTGTTCTGGGATCCGATCGGCAGCTGCTCGTGCTACCACGGCGTCACGAGCGTGGTGATGGGCAACTGCGGCTTCTCGCTGGCGCCGGCTCCCGAGTCGCAACGCGAGTTGGTGGTGCGCAACCTGGAGCGCGCCGAGGACATCTCCGGTGAGGCGATGGCCGCGGGCATCTCGTGGTCGTGGGACAGCTACCGCAGCTACCTCGATGCGGTCGATCGGCTGCCGAAGGCGATCAACTACGCGGCGTACGTCGGCCACTCGGCGTTGCGCACGTTCGTGATGGGTGCCCGCGCCTTCGAGGAGGCGTCCTCACCCGATGACCTGTCGGCGATGCAGCGCGAGCTGCGTGACGCACTGCACGCCGGGGCCATCGGCATGTCGACGTCGCGCAGCACCAACCACCTCACCCCCGATGGCTTCCCGGTGGCCTCGCGACTGGCCGATTGGTCGGAGGTCGAGCAGCTCGTCGCCACGATGGGCGAGCTCGGTGTCGGTCTGTTCGAGCTGGCCAACGAGCCGCAGGTCGCGGCGCGCGATCCTGAGGTCCGCGCCGAGGCCAATGCCCGGTTGCGCCGTTTGGCGGTTGCGACTGGCGTGCCGGTGACGTTCGGGGTGCTCGGCGCGGCCGACGAGCAGATCTGGCGCGATCAGCTCGACCTGCTCGACGAGACCGCGGCCGGCGGCGGCCGCATGTTCGCCCAGACGCATTGCCGAGGCGTGTCGGTGCTGCTGTCGTTCAAGACCAGGCTGCCGTTCGACCGCCTGCCGGAGTGGGCTGAGCTGCGCGCGCTGCCGCTCGACGCGCAGACCGAGCTGCTCGGTCGTCCCGAGGTGCGTGAGCGCCTGGTCCGCGCCGCCAACGAGGGCGACTTCGGCCGCGCCGTGGGCGCCGAGGCCCGCAAGCCGCGCTACGACCGGATCCACGTACTGGAGCGTGCCCACGGCCGCAACCCGACGCTCGCCGAGCTGTCGGAGGCATCTGGCCGGGATCCGGTGGAGATCATGATCGACCTCGCCCTCGAGTCGAAGTTCGAGGTGTTCTTCCAGCAGTTCCCGGTGAAGCCCGACAACTCGGCGATCGAGGCGATGCTCAAGCACCCGCGGACGGCGATGACCTTCTCCGACTCGGGCGCCCACGTCAGCCAGATCATGGACTCGTCGATCCAGACGGATCTGCTGGCCGAATGGGTTCGTGCTCGAGAGGTGTTCACACTCGAAGAAGCGGTGCGGATGATCACCTACGTTCCGGCCACCTTGTGGGGCATGGCCGACCGTGGGCTGGTCCGCGAGGGGATGGCCGCGGACCTCAACGTGATCGACCCCGACACCATCGCGCCGCAGCTCCCTGAGCTCGTCGCCGACCTCCCGGCCGGCGCCAGGCGGCTCGTGCAGAAGGCACAGGGGATCAAGGCGACGATCGTCGGCGGACGAACCGTGCTCACCGACGGTGTCCCCACCGGCGAACTGCCGGGACGCCTCCTGCGCGGTCCTCTCGCCCACCGAACGGTCGAGACCTCGTGACGCGAACCGAACCAGCCGCCCGGTGACAACCGGGCCGCGATCCACCGCGTTGGTCGAACGTGACGGCGACACCCGCGGTGGTGGCTGAAGCGACACCGCGACCGGATCGGGCCAGTGCGCGCGCGCCGTTCAGGGCTTCCGGCTCAGAGGTCTACACGGCGGTGCAGTCGATGGTGATCGTGTTGCTCGGCGCCGACACGTTGCCGGACGTGTCGACTGCCCGGAGGACGACGTCGGTCGGACCCAGTTCGACGCACGTCGTCCACGCCCGGCCAGTGCCGAGCACGCTTCCGTTGAGCACACCGTCGAAGAAGATCTGGTAGCGGATCGCCGACTGCGGATCAGATCCGTCGATCGATTGGGTCCATTGCAAGAGGACGTCCAGCGGGTCGCCCGTGGACACGCGTCGGAGGTCGGTGGGCGCCGTCGGCGCTTGCGTGTCGGTGACCGCCGGGGTTGTGACAGCGAGGACATTGGACTCGGCCACGTTGCCGGAGGCGTCGCGGACGGTGACCTGGAACTCGTACGGCGTCGTCGGCGTCAGGCCCGGCAGCGTGAAGTTCGGCGGTCCGAGGCGGTCGACGAAGACGGCGCTGTCGTTGACGAACAGCGACGTCCACACCTGGCTGATGTCGTCGAGCGACGGTGTCCACGCGAGTGAGATCGTCGTCGGCGCGACCGCGGTCGTCGAGAGCACGGGAGGCGGGCTCGGCGGCCGCGTGTCCGGCGGCGTCGTGTAGCTCACCGTGTTGCTGGGCGCCGACCGGTTCCCGGCGATGTCGACGGCGTAGACGGCGAAGGTGTGGGTGCGCTCGGGCAACAGCCGCGAGAAGGTCATCGTCGTGTGCGGCGGGTCGACACGGATGCACCCGTCTCCGTTGGTCTGGACGCAGTACCAGAAGTTCGACGAGTTGTCGGTCGAGGCGCCCCACGCCAGCGAGATCGTGGTCGCCGTGGTCGCCGTGATGCGCAGGTCAGTTGGTGTCGTCGGGGGCGTACGGTCTCGACCGGCGGCCGCCGGCACGGCGGGAAGCAGTCCGAGCGAGACTCCGGCAGCGAGGCAGACCCAGAGACGTCGGGACATGAGGCGGCCTCCTTGTGGACGCAGACGTGCCATTCACTTCTACGACCGCCACGCCCGAACGGATTTTCGGCGCCACCGGCGGCCCATGGACGGTGTCGGGGCACAACGATCCGTCGCTCTCGACATCGAGGCCACGTGATCCCGCGACACATGACCCGGTCTCGGAATGCTGCCTTCGTCGATCCGGCAACGAACCAGGTCGTCGGCCGGGTCGACCTTCCGGCCCCGGTTCCAGCAGGGCGAACCGCCGATCGGAACCGAGCGCAACGCTCGGCTACAAGGAGCTCGACGCTCCCAGGAAGAGGATGAATGCCGACCAGGTCGTCACCATCTGGCGCCAGTTGATGTTGAAGTAGCGCTGCCGTCGCGCCTCCCAATCTGGCGGCATGGCGTCGGGGTCCCACGCCAACATCACCTTGTCGTGCGGTGTCTTCCACACGTTCGACACGATGATCACTCCCACGACCACGATGGCCAGTCCGATCGCGGTGAACACGAACGAGACGGAGCCGGGATCGTCCCCGAGGAGCACGAGGGCGACGATCGGCCCGAGGAACATCCCGAGCGACCACAGGTAGTTGAAGACCTTCCCCGATCCGTGATCCGCGTACCGGAGGAACGCACCCATGAAGTCCCGGAACTCCCGGCCGTCCATCGCCGTGAGCATCGGGCGCATGATCGTGCAGAGCATCCCCAAGAGGCCGGATCCGAGCCCCGAGCAGAAGCAGGAGAAGGTCGTCATGGGTGACGAGCACGTGCGTTGCGGTGTGTCGAGTGCCCGTCGCTCGGTTCACGCCGACATGTCGACGACGCCCGTCCGCATCGTGAGCGAGCACCCGAACGCGGCCACCGAGGTGGTGAGCGCGAACGCGATCGGGATCGCCGACCCGTCGGTCACGTCGGCGAGCAGGCCGCCCAGCGGTGGCCCGAGGAGGCCGCCCAGTCCGAACGCCAGGAACACGAGCCCCATCACCCCGCCGAGGCCGACGACTCCGAAGTAGCCGAGCGCGACCTCGGGGCCGAGGGCGACGAACCCGCCGTAGCCGACGCCGAGCAACACGGCGAACACCACGAGCAGCGGGTACGAGCCGCCGGCGACGAGCCACAGCAGGAACGCCACCGGCGGCACGGCCAAGCAGCCCTGCAGCATGCGGACCGCGCCGACTCGACCCGACACGGTGGTCAGCCCGAGGCGTCCCACGATGCTGGATGCGCCGATGATCCCGACCAGCAGCGCGGCGTCGCCGGAGTCGACTCCCGCCTCGGTGGCGAAGTCGACCACGAAGCCGAACGCCACATAGAGCGCGACCGAGAACGTCAGCGTCGTCGCGAACAGCCGGCGGAACGTGACCGTCGCGGCGACTCGCTTCATCCAGCTGACGGCGGGGGGAGCCGGGGGCACGGGTGGCCGCCGAACGACGACGCACACGACGGCGATCACGACGACGTCGATGACGGCCAGCCAGACGTAGGCATCGCGCCAGCCGTTGTCGGAGATCAGCCGTTCGGCCAAGGGGACGAGCAGCAACGTGCCCAGGCCGTTGCCGGTCGCCAGCACGCCCAGCGCGAGTGCCCGTCGGCGCACGATCCACCCGCTGGCCGCGGTGTACAGCGGTGCGATGACGAGGCTGCCGCCGAGTCCGACACCGATGCCGTAGGTGACGTATCCCGCGATGACGGTGTCGACGCGCGAGGTCAGCACGAGACCGAGCGGCAACAGCACGGCGCCGCCCGCGACGAGCCGGCGCGGACCGAGCCGGTCCGCCAGCGGGGCGATCACGATGCCCGTGCCGAAGAACAACAGCAGCGTGATCCCGAACACGAGCGCGGTCGACCCGCGACCGGATCCGAGGTCGTCGGCCATCGCCTCGAAGAACGCACCGAACGTGTACACCGTCCCGAACGCGAAACCGGCCCCGATCGCACTGGCAACCACGACGGCCCAACCGAGCGTCGAGTCGACGTGGGCGCCTCGATCCACGGCCGCCAGCATGGCCGCTCGCATCAGCGCCGCGGGACCCGCCGGTCACCTGCCTCGGCGTGCGGATGATCGCGGCGCGCCCGAGGATGGCGGCCCGCACGTCGGTCCGCCGCCGACGACGCGGCACGTGCCGGTTCTGGGATACTCGGACGCCAGCCGTGGGTCGGTCCGCAGCAGTGTCTCGGGGGCGCGGGTTGAAGTCGTGCTCGATGGAAGGGGTGGGTGGGGCATGTCGGCAGGAGCTCTGGTCACGTCCGCGCGCGACGATGTCGGGGTGCTGACGCTGTCGTCGAAGCGGCCGGAGCGCGCATGATGGGTGGCGACACGACGCTCGCCGCGCTGGCGGCGCGCCTGGCCCGGCTCGAGGACACCGAGGCGGTGCGCGAGACGTGGCTCGACTACTGCACCCAGATCGACCTCGCCGACCACGAGCGCCTCGGCGACGTCTTCGCCGAGGACGCCGAGCTCGAGGTCGAGGGCCTCGCTGGGGCCGTCGACGGCACGTACCGCGGCCGGCGCTCGATCATCGACGACTTCTACCGGCGCACCGCCGGCCCGGCGGACGGTCCGCCGGGCAGCGGCAAGGCGATGACGGGGCACCTCTGCACGAACATGCGCATCGAGGTCGATGGCGACGAGGCGAGCACGCTCGGCTACTTCTTCGAGATCGTCGACGACAACCTCGTCCTGATCGGCACGTACCAGCACCGCCTGCGCCGCGAACCCGACCGCTGGCGCTTCACGTTCAAGCGCATCGTGGTGCGCTACCGGGCCCGCCTCGAGACCACCGCGGTGAAGGGCTCACCGCTCACCGACGTCGTCACCCGCCCCGTCGGCGGCCAACCCGGCATCCCCCATCCGAGGGTGTGAGGTCACGGCGGCAGTGCGACGGCACACACCACGCCGTCGAGTCTCGAATGCGCAGTGCGGACGAATGACCTGTCGTCGAATCCCCGTGACGACGACATGCCACGACTCGACGATCGAGGACGCGTCGGCCGACCACATATCCCCGGTGTCATCGGGCAGGGGGTGACGCGAACGGCAGAGATGCCGTTCCGAGTGGCTCGAGCTACCCGCTACGGTGTCCGCGACGCGACGCACGAGGGAGAGCGACATGCGGTTCTTGATCACTTGGTCGATGGCAAGCAATGCGGAGGTCGATCAGGCGCGAATCCTGGCTCTGTTCGCCAAGTGGCAGCCACCAATCGAGCTCGACGAGTGGTTCGGTTTTGCCGATGGTGATGGCGGGATGTGCATCGCCGAGACCGACGACGTCGAGCGTCTGGCGGCGGTCACCGCGCCATGGACGCCGTGGCTCAGGTTCAGCGTCAGGCCGCTCCTCCCGATCCAGCAGACGGCAGCGGTGATGTCAGACGCCGCGGGGTTCTGGTCGACCGTGGACTAGCCGCGACGGATGGTCCGTTGGCGGGATGCGTGGGCATCGTCACCGGCACCAGCAGCGGTCTGGGGCGACTGTTCGAGCGGGACGTGGCCCACGACGAGTGGTCGCGTCACGTCCATCCGGCGGATGCTCGACAGCGAGGAGCGCGGAGGTGGTGGCGTTCGCGGACGACATCGTCCACGGCGTCGTCACGTTCTCCTGCAACCTCGCCGTGAGCTTCGACACCCCGTACGCGCCGAGCGAGGAGCTCGTCATCGACCGCGCCGCACGCGGCGGTCACGCCGGCCCGCGCTCGCCGCTACCCCCGCGATGCGACGCGGGACCTCGACGAGGGGCTCGGTCGCGAAGACGTCGAAGTCGAGCTGCTCCAGCGACTGCGCCGACGGGAACCGCCCGGCGCCGGGCTCAGCCGCTGTACCCGCGATCGCCTGGCAGCGGGCGAACGCGCACGCCGGCTGCGGTCAGGAACTGGCGGATCTGGGCGGCGTGCTCCACGACGTGCAGCGGCAGGCTGCCGACGAGCACGCCGTATGCCATCGGGTGGTGGCGGTGGGCGACCGGGACGGTCACGGCGGCCCTGTCCTCGGTGAGCACGTCGAGCGCCTCGTCCACCCGCTGGCGGCAGTAGGCGACGTAGCCGAGCAGCTCGGGCTTCGTGAACACCCGGTTCGGAGACGACCACGTGTGGTCGTCGAACGGCGGGGGCGGCTGCCAGGGCTCGAGCTCAGCGGCCAGGTCGTAGTCGAGCGTGTTCAGCGCGTGGTAGCCGAGGAACCACGGCGCCGACCCGTGCAGACCGCCGTGCGGCGTTGGTGCCGTCGGGGCCTCGTCCGGCCACAGGTCCGTCGCCCACAGCTCCTCGGGGCAGTCGGCCAACGCTGCCTCCATCAACCGCAGCGCCTGCTCGAAGTTGCTCGCCAGGCCCAGCACGAACGGGTTCGCCACGCCCTCGGCATAGCGCATCGGCGCGGCCCGCGCGACGCTGGCGCGGCACGTCTGGCGAGCGGGGTTGTGCCATGGCCGACGGAGTGACGCACCACCTCGGCCGCTTGGCGGCTCCGGCCGGCTGAGCGATCAGGGAGTGACGGTGATCGTGCCGGTCATCTCGGGATGGAATGCGCAGAGATACGCGTGCTCGCCCGGCGTGTCGAACGTGAGCTCGAAGATCGCTCCGCGGCCGAGCGCGCCGCTGGAGAACGAGTCGTCGCTCGCGAACACGCTGTGGTCGACGCCGTCGACGTTCGTCCAGGTCACCGTCGCTCCCACCGGGACCGTGAGCGCCTGAGGCGCGAACGCGAAGTCGGCGATCGTCACTGAGTTCGGCGCGCCGGCGTCCACGGTCGTCTCGTACTTGTCGGCCCAGTACCACCCGAAGCCGACGAACAGGACGATCGTGCCGACACCGGCGGCGGCGAGCGCGCGGAACCCCGACGAGTCGTCCCGCTCGGCGACGTGCGGGACGAACGTCGCCGCGAGCAACACGATCGCGGCGATCTCCGCGACCAACACCAGCTCGGCCTGCGGCGACGGGTCCAGTCCCGTGCCCTGGAACCCGAGGAACGTGTGCCCGTTGTGGGTGTACGTGAACGCCGCCAGCGTCGCCACGGGCACGGCGATGCCGGCCACGCGGACGAACCACTCCCGCCGCGTGGCGACCGCGACGGCGACGATCCCCGAGATGACCGCGTTGACCAGGATGCTGCGACCGAAGGCAGGGACCGAACCGGCGCTGCGGTAGCCGCCGAAGTACAGGTCGAGGTGGATCAACCCGGCGGCCAGCAGGGCACACGCGCCACCGATGCGAAGAATGCGTCCGACCCTCACCACTGCTGCTCCCTTCGGAGAACCGGCGTCGACCAACGGGTGCTATACGCACGTCCTGGGCACAAGGATTTTCGGCGGCGACCGATCAACCGTCCGAGCCGACGGATCGGACACGAAGACATCCCGGCAGGAGCCAGGCGAGCGGAACGCCACCACCATCGTCACTGGCGATCGACGACGCGCCGGGCCGGGGCTCTCCCGGCGTTCCGGACGTCCGGAGATCCGGGAACTCCGAGCCGGTCGGGAGCGTCGAAGGGGGTCGTGAAGCGAACGATCCTCCTCCTCGTTGCGACATCGGCGTCGTTCGTCGGGGCCGCCGTCGCGGGCGGCCAGTCGGTGTCGGCGTGCAGCTGCGCCACCTTCACCGACCAGGAGGCCTTCGACCGCGCCGACGTGGTGTTCACAGGCGCCCTCGTCGAGGTCGTCACCCCGTCTGGCGAGATGCACGCGTCGACCGACGCGGAGCGGTTCGTCTTCGACGTCGAGCAGGTCTACAAGGGCGAGGCTGTGGACCCGCAGACGGTCGTGACAGCTCGCGACGGCGCGAGCTGCGGACTGGAGATCCAAGGACGAGGCCCGTTCCTGGTGTACGCCACGTCCACCGACAGCATCGTCACCGGGGCCGTCGACCGAGAGCGCTACTCGAACCTCTGCAGCGGCACACGAGCCGTTGCTGACGCCGCCCTCCCGGCGGGCTTCGGCGTCGGGCGGGCACCCACGCCGCTCGCGGCAGCGGGTGACGACGGACCCAACGACGAACGTGCACGCTCCGAACGTCCACGCGAGGCGGCGACGTCGGCACCCGATGGAGGCGACATGTTCGAGGTGCCGTGGACCGTCGTCGCCGTCGGTGGCATCGTGGCAGCCGGGCTGGTCGCGGGTCTGATCGCCCTGTACCGGCGCGCGGCGCGAGAGGCTCGGACCTAACGCCACGTCCCGGCGTCGACGAACAACGGCTCGCCGAGCGCCGGCTGTACCTGGTGGATCACGGAGGTGCCCGGCGCGGTCAGCGTCGGAGGTACGTGCGTCGTCGGCGCAGAGGCGCGCAGGTGCTCATCGAGGGTCTCCCATCACGAGGACCTGTACGTCCTTGTCGACCCAGACTGCGGGTCCGACACCCCGACCGTACGAACGAGATGGTGCGGGCGACCACTGCCAAATCAGACACCTTCCACCAGACCAAAGGTCAGCACCGCGTCACCCCATCCCCACCATCTGTGACACTGCAGCTCGACGATCCCAGCGGGCTCGTTCCTGGCGGATCCGGACGTCTGGCGCCGGGTGAATGGCCCTGCGGCGCCCCATGGCGGTGGCTGGTCGGAGTGTCAGGTGAGGACGTCGTACATCTGCTTCTGGACGCCGTTCGGGTAGGCCTCGTGCTCGACGAGGCGGAGCTTGGTCATGTCCTTGTCCGTGCTGCTGAACAGTCGCTTGCCGGCGCCGAGCAGGACCGGGAACACGAGCAGGTGGTAGCGGTCGACGAGCCCGGCGTCGGCGAGGTTGGCACCGAGGGTGGCGCTGCCGTGGACCGAGATCGGTCCGCCCTCGGTCTCCTTGAGCGCGGCGACGTCGTCGAGGGAACGCAGGATCGTCGCCGGCCACCGCTCGTCCTGCTCGGCGAGCGTGGTCGACACGACGTAGCGGGGCATCGCGTTGTACTCGGCGAACTCGTCGATCGTGGGCCACACCGGGGCGAACGCCTCGTAGCTCGTGCGGCCGAGCAGCAGTGCGGTGGCCTCCTGTTGTTCGCGGCCCTTGATCTCGTACGCGGCCGGGTCGAACTCGGTGGCGCTCATCGTCCAGCCGCTGTTGCGGTAGCCGGGTTCACCACCCGGCGCTTCCATCACGCCGTCGGCGGAGATGAAGGCGGTGATGATCAGTGGGCGCATGGGGTGACTCCTGGTCAGACACGAACGGGGTTGGAACAAGCCGCTCCGGCCATGTCGACGAACGAGCTCGCACGAAATCATCGCCCGTCGCGCGCGCGGTCGGCAGGCCGTCGTCACGAGCATCAGCGGTCGCGAACGGTGGCACGCACGCCGCCTCGGGCATCGTGGGCGTCCGACCGCTCCGGTGGCTGGCCGCACACGTTCGAGGTCCCCTCATGGGCAGCACACGACCGCAACCTCGACCGGCTCCGGTGGCCGACGACGCCGGTGCTGTTCCTTCTGCGGCGATCCCTGGGTCCTTCGGCTCACGGCGGCGGCTGGGCCGCCGAGCTCCGCCAGAACGACTCCAGGTGGCGGGCGGTCTGTTGCGGGGCCTCGGCCATCATCAGGTGGGTGGCCGGGATCGAGGCGTGCGCGGCGTCGGGGAAGTGTCGGCGGATGATCGCCGCTGACTCGGCGAAGCGCGGTTCGCTCTCGGTGCCCGACAGGCTGAGGATCGGGACATCGATCGACGATGCCTCGGCTCGGCCGAACCGCCATTCGATCACGGCTGGCAGCTCTGCGCCGAAGAAGGCCTCGGCGTTCGCGAACGCCTCGTCGGCCGCGACCGGGACGGCTCGATCGAGCAGCGCCCGACCCGTCGCGCTGCACACGGCCTGCAGGAAGCCTTCCATTGCCGCTGCCGCATCGTGGCGGGCGAGGTCGAGCAGGGGCATGCTTCGCGATCGAGCCTCGTCGGGCTCGAGCAGTCCGAGGGTCGCCGGCTCCAGCACCGCGATTGACGTGATGTCGATGCGTCCTCGGCTCGCGACCGACAGGGCGACGAGGCCGCCGTAGCTGTGCCCGACAAGGCGCGGACGCTCGATCCGCAGGTGATCGGCGAGCCTGGCGAGCAGGTCGGCGTCGTCCTCGATGCGCAGCCCAGGTCGAAACGTGGCCGGCCGCCGATACACGAGCGTGGTCCAGCCGTCGAGGGCGTCGAGCAGCGGCCGGTACCAGCTGACGAACGGGCTGGCGTGGTTGAACACGACCGGTTCACCGTCGCCGGCGAGCTCGTACTCGACCGGCCAGCCATCGATCGCGACCGTGCTCATGGCCAGAGCTTCATCCGCACGTGCTGCTCCATCCAGCGAATTGGTGCCACTGCAGGCGAGCCCCGCCGGCACCCGAGAACGTCGTGCGGTGGCAACGCCGGCGCCGACGTCGTCGACCGACACAGACGTCGTCGCCCGCGACCTTGTGCCTTCGGCGAGTGCTCGCCGCCGTGCGGGCGTGACGTCGATGGCCAGGCGGTCTTCGACGACACCTTCCGTCCCGACCGAGCGTTGCTCAGGGTGACGGCAGGCTCGAGATCGAGGTCGATCAGCCGGGTGATGTGCACATCGCAGTCCACTCGCTCGGCCCGCACCGCGTCGCGATGCTCGACACCGAGACGCGGTCGCCGTCACCAGCGGCGGGACGTACCGGCTCGAGCTTCCCGGCGCGGGCTGCTTCGTCGTGGCCGTCGCGTGCAACGCGGGTGGCCGATCTGGTCAGTTCGTCGCCCTCGCCGCATCCGACGCCGGCATGTGTCAGGAGCGGTTGAACGACCACCCCGAGCGCGGGTAGCAGGATCGCGCCCTGTCCGACAGCACAGCCGATGACGACGAGGGACCCTGCCCTCGAACGCCGGCACCCGACGTGGGTGAGCATCTCGGACCGCTGTTGGCCCAACGCACACGGCTCACGAATACTGATGGTCCTTGGAAGTGCGCGAGCTCACCGTCGCCGACCGGAGCGCGGCGATCGAGATCTGGTCCACCGCTGATCTGACTCGCCCGTGGAACGAGCCCATCGCGGACTTCGATCGGGCGCTCGCCGGGCCGAGCTCCACGGTGCTGGGCGCCTTCCTGGATGGCGAGTTGGAGGCAACGGCCATGGTCGGTCACGACGGGCACCGAGGCTGGCTGTACTACGTCGCGGTCCGTTCCGCCTCACGGCGCCAGGGCCTTGGCCGCCAGATCATCGCGGCCGCAGAGTCCTGGCTCCGCGACCGCGGGGTTCCCAAGGTGCAACTGATGGTTCGACACTCGAACGCCCGAGCCGCGCAGTTCTACAACGAGCTCGGGTACGAAGATGACGACGTCATCGTGCTGTCACGCTGGCTGAGCTGACTGCTGGCGAGTCGCTTCGCCGGTGGCGCGATCGCGTCGCGGCCCTGCCGTGGACATCCGGAGCTCCGCGTCCAGCACCACCCGATCCGCATGCCCGCACCGCGGTGCTCGCCCGACTGCGCCGGGCCGCCGACGTACGATGAAGCGATGTCCGCCCGGTCCGCGATCGGCGCCAAGCGACCCTCGCTCGCCCGTGACTGACATGGATCCTGGGTTCGCGGCCGAGGGTGCTTCGTACTGCCCGGCCTTCGCGCTCCTCGGTGAGACGACGGACGGCGCGCTCGGTGCCGCGTTGGGCCGCGTCGTCACGGACGGCTGCCCGGAGCCGCTCCCCGGGGAGACGGGTCCGCAATGGTGGGCGGTGACGGCGAAGGCCGGCGTGGCGACTGACGACGCAGGTCGTCCCGCGCACGGTGAGGATGTCGGCGTCATCGATCTCGGACGCGGCGAGGGGGTGCTGCTCGTGACCGACCAGGCGGTGGCGGTCGCCCTGACGTCGGGCGAGCTGCGTGGCGAGGCGGCAGCGCTCGCGCTGTGGTTCGACCTCGACGAGGTCGTCGCGGTGGAGCCCGAACGCTCCCTGGTGCGCCGGCAGGTGCGCGCGTTCACGCGTCGAGCTGAGCGGGGCATCGTGGGGCGCGGTCGGGTTCGCGATCGGCGCCGAGCTCGCACGCGGCGGTGGCGCAGCCGCCATGCCACGCGACGGTGCCGACAGCGAGGCCCTCGTCGCCCGCCTCGCTCGCGGGTGCGGAGGTGACCCCACGGCGGCGTTACGGCGTGGCTGCGTGCTCCCGTTGGGACGTCGACGACGAGCGCATCCGGATGCTCGTGACGGTCGTGTAGCCGGGGTGGGATTGCTCGGCGATCGTGACGAAGCCGAGTTGGCGGAAGGTCCGGTGGTTCTCGGTCAGTTCGATGCGCGTGTCGAGCTCCAAGCCGTCGAGGCCGTCGTGTGCTGCGATCTGGCGCGCCGCGTTCGATGAGCAACCGGCCGATGCCAGCGCGCTGGGCGCCGACTGCGACGGCCATCTTCCCGATGTAGAGCCAACCGCCCTCCGGGCGACAGAACGCACAGCCGACCAACCGGTCGTCGACCGACGCGGTGATGAGGCGTTCCTCGGTCCCCTTCCGTGCGAGGTCGTCGGCCGTCATCGACAGCAGTGAGCTCGGCGGATCGATGCGCGTTTCCATGTACCGGTACGCCGTGGTGAGCAGGTCGTGGAGGCTGTGCCAGTCGACGTTGGCTGGGTCGACGTCGATGCTCACCTGGCCAGGGGTGTCGCGCTCGGGTGGTTCAGTCATCCGCGACGCCGACCGGCCAGGACTCGTCCCCCGCCACGACACCATCCTCGCGCGCTCCCAGAGCGACGTCTCGCGAGGCCATCACCGACCTCCCCCCAGTACGCCGGCGCTGTCCGCCTCGACCTGGCAGCTCGCGATGGCTGGGTCGGCCACCCTGGGCCGGGACACCCCTCTCATCGCTGTCGGTACAGTCACGCGATGGCGCTGTCGGACGAGAAGTACATCCGGGTCACGACGTTCAAGAAGGACGGCACGGAGGTGTCGACGCCGACGTGGGTGGTCGCTCTCGAGGGCGGCAAGGTCGGCTTCTACACCTCGTCGACCTCCGGCAAGGCCAAACGGCTGAAGAACAACCCGAACGTGATCGTGCAGCCCAGCAACGGCCGCGGGCGACCGAAGCCAGAGACGTCCCCGCTCAAGGGCACGGCTGTCGTCGTGACCGGACCCGAGCGCGACGCCGTCTACGACAAGGTGGTCGCCAAGTACGGGTTCATGACGAAGGTGACGCGCGTGCTTGCCAAGGTCGGTGGGTTCGTGAAGCGCAAGCAGCAGCCGTACGCGGACCGTGGGGTGGTCGTCACGCTCGCCGAGTGATCGCGCGTGCGACGCTCCCCCACCTGACCCGGCGCTGGTCGCTCGACCGGCGCGAACACCCCGCGGCGAGACCCACGCTCGTCGGCAGCGCCTGCATCCATCGGCGACCGATGTGGTGACTACGGTCGCACCCGTGGATGAGAAGGGGGCACCGCCGACGGGGTTCGACGTCGAGGCGGTGACCACGTGGCTCGCCGCGGAGGTGCCTGATCTCGTGCCGCCGCTGCGGTGGACGAAGCTCGCCGGCGGCCACTCCAACTTCACCTACCGCATCGACGATGCGTCCGGACGCCCGATGGTCGCCCGCCGTCCCCCGCTCGGCGAGCTGCTGCCGACGGCGCATGACATGGGCCGCGAGTTCCGTGTGATCTCGGCGCTGTGGCCGACCCCGGTGCCGGTGCCCGAACCGGTGGCGTTCACCGACGACGTCGCGGTGACCGGCGCCCCGTTCTACGTGATGGGCTGGGTGGAGGGCCGCTCCCTCTACACCGCCGAGGAGACCGCGGCGCACGTCCCGACCGAGGCGGCTCGGCAACGCACCGGTCCCTCGTTCATCGACACCCTCGCCGCGCTCCACGGCCTCGACCCCGCGGCGATCGGCCTGGGTGACCTCGGCAAGCCGTCGAACTACGTCGGTCGCCAGCTGCGCCGGTGGTACGAGTCGTGGAACGCGTCGAAGGACCGCGACCTCGCTGACGTCGACCGGTTGCACTCATTCCTCGTCGAGCGCCTCCCCGAGCAGACCCAGGTGAGCATCGTCCACGGCGACTACGGGTTGCACAACTGTCGGGTCGCGACCGACGGGCACATCGCGGCGGTCGTCGACTGGGAGATCTCCACGCTCGGAGATCCGCTCGCCGATCTCGCGTACTGCGTCAACGCCTGGGTCGAATCACCCGACGAGGTCGACGGCGGCGTGCTGCCACCGACGACGCTGCCCGGCTTCTGCGACCGCCAGTTCCTCATCGACCGCTACCGCGAGCGGACCGGCGCCGACCTCACGCACATCGACTACTACCGTTGCTTCAACCACTGGAAGTCGGTCTGCATCATGCAGGGCGTGTACGCCCGCTACCTCCACGGCCAGAAGAGCAGCGAGGGTGTCGACGTCAGCAGCTTCACGGGCCGCATCGACCGCAGCCTCCGCCTCGCCACCGAAGCCGCCGACCGCCTCCCAGCCTGAGCAGGCTTCCCGCCGACCGGCGGGTAGCCGGGAACGACGACGATCACGTCCGACCGCTGCGTCCTCCATCGTCTCGCACGCGGCACCATCGATCTGCGTGGTCGCCGAGCTCGACGGCGTACACCGCGGAGGAGGGGAGCTCCGGCAGGAACCGGTTGTCGAGCACCTGCGCGCCGGCCGCTCGAGCCACCGCGAGGGACGCGTCGTTCCGCACGTCGATGACGAGCAGAACCCTTCGCACACCCTCGTCTGCGAGCTCGGTCGCGAGCAGGCGCAGCGCCCGCGCGGCGTAGCCGTTGCCGCGATGCGACGGGAAGATCGAGTAGCCGACGTTGGCCTCCCCGGATCGGAGCCACGGTGCCGTCACGTCGGCGTCGATCCAGCCGACGACGTTGCCGCTGACCTCGATGCTCGCGGTCGGCGATGGATCGGGCGATCCGGGCCCGAGCCAACGGGCCCACTCGCCGTCACGACCCTCGAGGATGAGCCGCCGATCATCGGTGACGAACCGCCGCAGCGTGACGAGACCGTCGGAAGTAGGCAGCGCCACCGTGCCAGCCTTGCTGCCCACGCGTCCTGGAGCTCCGCCCGTTTCGGGGACGAGTTGGGTGTGGAGATCATGCCGCTGGCCAGTCCGCCCCGAGTGCGTTGTGGCTGACACGGCGCCACGGCGTCGGGCAGATCCGGCCGCGTGCGTCGTCCTCGCGGTGATGATGATCGCGACGACACGGTGACGGTTGACGATCGGTCGCCGGTCGATCAGGTGATCATCGTCCGGGCCGGGTTGGCCGGGTCCTTGCTCGCAGGCCTCCCGGCGCGCCGGTTCTCGATGACGACGATCCGCCACGCCAGGCCGATCGCGAGGACGAGACCCGACACGACGGTCACCCACGGGAGGCCGACACGATCCGACAGCCATCCCTGCACGAGAGCACCCAGCGGGTACAGCGCGCCGAGGATGAACGTGTTCACCGCCAACACCCGTCCGCGCATGTCCTCGCTGGCTGTCTGCTGGCTGAGCCCGGCGAACGTCGTGAACGACAAGCCGTAGCCGAACCCGCACCCGGTGACACCGATCGCCGCCACCCACAGCGACGGTGCCGAGCCGTACAGGACGAGCGCGCCTGCGAACACGGCGATCGATCCGGCCATGACCCGCCACAGCCCGAAGCGGTGTGTCGCCCACCCGAGCGTGAACGCCCCGATGACGGCGCCGACGCCCTGCGCCGCGACGAGCAGCGACGTCGCCCGTTCGTCGCCGTCGAAGACCACGGTTGCCATCTGAGACACGAACGCGACGAACGGCGATCCGATGAGGATCGTGATGACCATCAGCGGGACCATCCGGCGCATGTCGGCGTTCGTCCTCGCGAAGCGCACGCCGTCCATCAGCGCACCCCACACGGCCTGGCGTCGACCGGTCGAGGGCTCCAGGCGCACCGCCAGCACGCAGGCGATCACGGCGAGGAAGCTGATCGCGTTGCACCACAGCGCAGCACCGATCCCGCCGAGCGCGATGGCGACCCCGGCCAGCGACGGGCCGATGATGCGGCCGAGGTTCCACTGCGCGTTCGAGAGCCCCACGGCGGCGACGAGGTGCTCGCGCGGCACCAAGCGCGGCAGCGCGTTCTGGAACGCCGGGAACCCGAACGCGCCGACGGAGCCGGTGCACAGTGCGAGCACAGCGATGATCGCCGGCGTCGCCCGACCGGTGCTCACGACGATCGCCAGTGTCGCCGCGAGCACGGCCGACAGCGCGTTCGTCACGACCAGGATCCGGCCGCGATGCAGACGATCCGACATCGCCGACCCGACCGGACCGAGCACGGCCGACGGCAGGAACCCGGCGGCGCCGACGATCGCGGCCCATGATGCCTTGCCGGTGGTGTCGGCGACGTAGTAGCTGAGCGCCACCGTCTCCATCCACGTGCCGATGTTCGACACGAGGGCCCCGGTCCACAGGATCGTGTAGCCGCGGTAGCGGAACGGCGCGATCCCCCGACGCTCGCGACCGACCGTCGTCAACTCGAGCGCCCTGAGCGCGCAACCCGTGCGGCATCGCAGGCCACCGGGCATCTCTACCAGGGACCGCCGACCGACACCTGCTCGGGCCAAGTCCTCGGCGACGAGCCCACGGGCGCTCCATGGGCGGGTAGCCGGGGGTCGCGATCCGCTTGCGTCAGCGCAGGACCCCTGTTCCGACGCGAAACGCTGACACAGGCGGGGCGACCCCCGGCGCAGGGTGCGGGGCCGCCCGCCTCGCTGGACACGTCGCGCGCGCCACGACGCGTGCTGCGCGAGCATGACCCAGGCCGACTTCGAGAACCAGCTGACGACGGTCTTCCACAACTGAGCGGTGCACGGGAGCGTCGAGCCGTCGGTCGCCGATCCGGCGGCGCATAGGCTCGACGGGTGGGGACGATCCGTCTCGTCGTGCAGGCCGACGACCTCGGGATGTGCAGGTCGGTGAACGAGGGCATCGAGCACGCGATCGTCGACGGCATCGTCACGCAGACCTCGGTGATGGCGCCGACGCCGTGGTTCGTCGAGGGCGCCACGCGCATCGGTCGCCTCGGCGTGACCACGGGCCTGCACGGGACCCTGACGTGCGAGTGGCGCAACCTGCGGTGGGCTCCGTTGTCGGTCGGCGCCACCCTTCGACGCGACGACGGCACGATGCGTCCCACGGTCGCGGACGCCGCCGCGTCGATCGATCCCGCCGAGGCGGTCGAGGAGCTGCGCGTCCAGGCGCATCGCGCCCGGGCCTGCGGCCTCGACCTCGCGTACGTCGACTGTCACATGGGCATCTCGGTCCCCAGCGCGTACGCCGCTGCGTGCGCCGACCTCGGGGTGCGGTTCATCTATCGCGGCGTCGAGCCGCACCACGTGTTCGATTCGCTCTACGTGTTGTCGATGGCCAGCGCCGACGACCTCGCCGCACGGACCGCGCACTTCGTCGACTGGCTCGAACGGCTCGGCGACGGCGTGCACTTCGTCATGAGCCATCCGGCGGTCGCGTCCGACGAGCTGCGGGCGATCTGCGACGCCGGCGACGACAACGCCGTGTGGGCCGAGCCGTGGCGCGTCGCGGACCTCGCCGCGCTCACCGCTCGCGCGGCGCGCGATGTCGTGGACCGCCGCGGGATCGAGCTGGTGAGCGTCGTCGACCTGTGACTGCGACGATCCGCAACGTCGACGCCGGCGATGTCGACGCGGTCTACGACATCTGCCTGCGCACCGCCGACGCGGGCGACGACGGCACCCACCTCTACGCCGATCCGCTGCTCCCCGGGCACGTCTGGGCGGGCGCCTACGTCGCGCTCGAGCCCGAACACGGCTTCGTCGTCGTCGACGACGATCGGGTCGTCGGGTACGTCCTCGGCGCGCTCGACTCCCGCCAGTTCGAGGCGGAGTTGGAACGGGTCTGGTGGCCGACGTTGCGGGCCCGGTACCCGCTCGACGACGCGACGACGACGCCCGGCGATCGCATCGCCCGCTCCCTCATCCATCACCCGTCGCGCGCCGATGATGCGGTCGTCGGCGCCTTTCCGTCCCATCTGCACATCGATCTGCTACCTGTCGCGCAAGGACGCGGCGACGGCCGGCGGCTGGTCGACCGGCTCCGAGACTCGCTTCGCGCCGACGGATCGCGAGGCGTCCACCTGGGCGTCTCACCTCGCAACACACGCGCGATCAGGTTCTACCGAGCCCTCGGGTTCGAGGAGCTGATCAACGACGACCGACACCTCGTGTTCGGCATGCGTCTCACCTGAGCCCGGTCGAGGCGACGCCGCCAGCCGATCGTGGTGACGAGCGCGACACCACGATCCCCGACAGGAAATAGTGTGCCGTCGAGGGGCACAGGAGACTTGGACCGGAGGGAGCTGCACATGAGCAGACCCATGGTGGCGGCGCTTCGCAGTCAGATGATCGCGACGATCACGGCCGCCGCGCGCACGATGTATCCGCACGACGCGTTGCCCGACGAGGTGTACGAGCGCGTCGCGGACACGTTGATGGAGGCGGCCGAGGCGAGCGCTGAGGCGGCGCGGACGATCGAGGAGGGCGTCGCCGTGCTCAACGACGGCCGGGTGTTCGCCGAGCTGTCGGCGGACGTGCGACTCGAGGTGCTGGAGGGGATCGAGGGCACGGACTTCTTCGAGCTCGTGCGGTCGACGGCGGTCGTCGAGGTCTACGTCGACGAGCGGACGTGGCAGCTGGTCGGGTACGAGGGCCCGTCGTTCGACAAGGGCGGCTACATCCACCGGGGCTTCGACGACCTCGAGTGGCTTCCTGACCCGGAGGACGTCCCATGAGCACGACGCCCGATCGCGCCGGCGCTCCGGGCCGCTTCGCGGCCGACGACGCCGATGTCATCGTCGTCATCGGGTCCGGCGCCGGAGGCGGCACGCTCGCGAACGACGCTCTGCCAGAAGGGCGTGAAGGTCGTGCTGCTCGAGGCCGGCAAGCGCATCGAGCCGGACGACTTCATCGACGACGAGTGGCCCTCGTTCAACCAACTGGCATGGGTCGACGAACGCACCACGTCCGGCTCGTGGCGGGTCGCCAAGGACTTCCCGAACCTGCCGGCGTGGACCTGCAAGGCGGTCGGCGGCACGACGGTGCACTGGGCGGGCTGCTGCCCGCGCTTCAAGGAGTGGGAGTTCCGGATCCGCTCCGAGCACGGGCCGATCGCCGGGGCCAACCTGCTCGACTGGCCGATCGGCTTGTCCGACCTCGAGCCCTACTACGACCGGGCCGAGCACCGCATGGGTGTGACGCGCACGAACGGTGTCCCGGCGTCGCCAGCCAACAACAACTTCAAGGTGATGGGAAACGGCGCCAAGCGCGCCGGATACCGGGACGTCAACACGGGCCGGATGGCGTTCAACACCGTGCCGCGCGATGGGCGGCCGGCGACGATCCAGGACGGGTTCAACTTCCAGGGCGACAAGCAGCGCGCGCACTGGTCGACGCTCACTGCTGAGATCCCCAAGGCCGAGCAGACCGGCCGGCTCGACCTGCGCCCCCAGTCGATGGCGGTCCGGATCGAGCACGACGACTCGGGCAAGGTCACCGGCGTCGTGTACCTCGACGCCGAGGGCAACGAACACCGCCAGCAGGCGCGGGCCGTGGCTGTCGCCTGCAACGCGATCGAGACGGCGCGGCTGCTCCTGAGCTCCGAGTCGTCGCTCTTCCCGGACGGGCTGGCCAACTCCAGCGGCCAGGTCGGGCGCAACTACATGCGCCACATGACGGGATCGGTGTACGCCACGTTCGAGAAGCCCGTGCACATGTACCGCGGCGAGACGATGTCGGGGATCGTGACCGACGAGTCGTGCAACGATCCCGCCCGCGGCTTCGTCGGTGGTTACTACATGCAGCTGCTCTCGCTCGGCGTCCCGTTCCTGGCCGCGTTCCTGTCCCCGGGTGCCTGGGGTCGCGACTTCGCCGGTGTGATGGAGCAGTACGCCCACATGGCCGGCATGTGGCTGGTGGGAGAAGACCTCCCGCAGGAGACCAATCGCGTGACGCTCAACCATGACGTGCACGACCAGTTCGGCCTGCCGGTGCCGAACGTGCACTTCGACGACCACCCGAACGACGCGGCGATGCGCGAGCACGCCTACGCCGCGGGCGAATCGGTCTACGGCGCCGTCGAGGCGACGCGCACGTTCCGGGTCCCCCCGTACCCGACGACCCACAACCTCGGCACCGCTCGCATGAGCGCACGACCGCAGGACGGCGTCGTGAACGAGTTCGGTCGCGCCCACGACGTGCCGAACCTCTTCGTGTCCGACGGGAGCGTGATGACCACTGGGGCCGCCGCCAACCCGACGCTGACGATCGTGGCGCTGGCCCTGCGACAGGCCGACCACATCGAGGAACAACTGCGAGCGGGCGCGCTGTAGTCGCCGCGACCAGGATCTCCCTCGCGTCGTGCCCGCGACCGCGATCAGCCGACGCGCATCTCGCCCAGCTCCGACCAGCCGTCCTGCTCGACCGTCTGGCTCACGATCTGGGGCGTCGCGACCAGGTAGCCGGGCAGCGTCGCCGTCGCCGTGGCGAAGTGATCCGATTGCACGTGGGCCGCTCCCGCATCGCCGTCGCGGAACGCTTCGACGAGCACGTACTCCGTCGGGTCGTCCAGGCCGCGCGACCACTCGAACCACAGGTTCCCTGGTTCGGCCCGCGTGGCCTCGGTGAACTCCCGGGTGATCTCCGGCCAGCGGTCTGCATGTTCGGCGAGCACTCGGAACTTGGCGGTGATGAAGATCACGGACGAAGCGTAGACAGCGGCAGGAAGGAGGCCTGATCGCGAGCGTCTCCGCATGCGGGCCTCGCGACCGCCAGGCCACCACATCGTCGCCACCGTCGCGTCGGCACGTCGCGTGGTTGAATCCTTTCAATGATGCGGAGCTCGACCGGGATCAAGGACGTGGCCGCCCGCGCCGGCGTCTCGGTGGGGACGGTGTCCAACGTGCTCAACCGGCCCCAGCTGGTCGCGGCCGCGACCAGGCAGCGCGTGCTGCAGGCGATCGACGACCTCGGGTTCGTCCGCAACGAGTCGGGTCGCCAGCTCCGGGCCGGACGGAGCCGCGCGATCGGCTACGTGATGCTGGACGCCGCCAACCCGTTCTTCACCGACGTGGCCAAGGGGATCGAGGAGGTGGCCCGCGCGAACGGCGTGGCGGTCTTCATCTGTGACAGCGACGGGGACTCGAGCCGGGAGGCCAACTACTTCGAGCTGCTGCTGCAGCAGCGCGTCCGCGGCGTGCTCGTCACGCCGGTCGACCAGGACACCTCGGCGCTCGACGTGCTGCTGCGTCAGCACATCCCGGTCGTCCTCGTCGACCGCGGCGCGGGCACGGACTGGTGCAGCGTGGGGGTCGACGACGTCGAAGGCGGCGTGCTCGCGGTCACCCACCTCTGCGAACAGGGCCATCGAGCGCGTCGCGTTCGTCGGCGGGCCGATGACGACGGTGCAGGTCGTCGAACGGCTGCAGGGAGCCCGCCAGGCGCTGCGCGCCAACGGGCGGCCCGACGACGCCCTCGTCGTGTTGGAGACCGCCGCCCTCAACGTCGCCGAGGGTCGCCGCGCAGGCGAGCGACTGGTCGGACTGCCCCGGGCGCGGCGGCCGACTGCCGCGTTCTGCGCCAACGACCTGCTCGCCCTCGGGCTGCTGCAGCAGATGACCCGGATGGGCGTCGACGTCCCGGGCGCGCTGGCCATCGTCGGCTACGACGACATCGAGTTCGCCGAGGCTGCCGCGGTGCCGCTCAGCTCCGTGCGCCAGCCCCGCCAGCTGCTCGGGCGCACGGCCACCGAGTTGCTGTTCGCCGAGAGCGACTCGGACGACGCCCACGTCCACCAGCAGGTGCTGTTCCACCCCGAGCTCGTCGTGCGGGCGTCGTCGATCGAGTCGGCGGTCACCGCTCGAGCAGACGCCCGGCCAGCGCGTCCCAGTCGAGCATCGGCTCGGGCCTGACGTGCTCGACGGCGAGCCCCTGCTCGACCAAGCGCCGGCCGTGGGCGACGTCGGCCAGCGTGCCGGTCGCCGTCGCCTGGACGATGGCGTTGCCGACGACGGTCGCCTCGGCCGGCCCGGCGAGCACCGGTCGTTCGCAGGCGCTCGCGCACAACCGGCGCAGGAGCGGGATCGCCGATCCACCGCCGACGAGGTGGATCCGCTCGGCCGTCCGTCCGCTCACCCGTTCGATCGTCGCCACCGTCGTGCGCCAGCTCAGCGCGAGTGAGTCGAGGATGACTCGCGCCGTCTCGGCGGGTGATGCGGGAACCGGCTGGCCGGACCGAGCGCACGCCGCGGCGATGCGCGCCGGCATGTCTCCGGGCCGCCCGAACTCGGGATCGTCCGGGTCGATGACGCTGCGGCCGCCCGGGGCCTGCTCGGCCGCGGCGATCAGCTGCTGCGCGCTCCATCCGCCACCGTGGGCGTTCCACCAGCGGCGGCACTCCTCGAGCAACCACAGTCCCGTCACGTTCTTGAGCAGTCGGATCGAACCCTCGACACCCAGTTCGTTCGTCACGTTGGCGGCGAGCGCCTCTGCGGTCGTGACCGGAGCGGCACGCTCGCACCCGACGAGCGCCCAGGTGCCGCACGAGATGTAGACGTCGGAGCTGCCGGCGCGCAGCGGGGTTCCCGCCACCGCACTCGCCGTGTCGTGGCTGGCGGCGGCGACGACGGGCACACCGTCGACGGCCCGGCCGAGACCGCGGACGGCGCCGAGCGAGGTCCCGGGCTCGTGCAGCCCGGGCAACACGTCTCGACGCAGGTGCAGCGCCTCGACGAGCTCGCCGCTCCAGTCCCGCGTCGAGACGTCGAGCAGTTGGGTCGTGCTGGCGTCGGTCACGTCGTTCGTCGTGCTGCCGCACAGGTCATGGTTGACGAGGTCGGGGATCATCAAGAGCCCTGTGGCGGCCGCGTACTCGGGGGTGTCGCGGGCGGCGACGAGCTGGTACGCCGTGTTGAGGGACAGGAACTGCACGCCGGTGATGCCGTAGATGCGGTCCCGGCCGGTCCGCGCCGTCACCGCCTCCATGATGCCGTCGGTGCGCGCCGAGCGGTAGGCGTGGACGGCTCCGACCCGCTCGCCGGACGCGTCGAGCAGCCCGTAGTCGACACCCCAGGCGTCGACGGCGAGTGACTCGACGGGCCCTCGGCTGGCGGCCTCGACGAGCCCGGCCCGGACCTCGACCAGGAGGGCGTCGAAGTCCCAGGTCAACGCGCCGCCCGGCCCGGCGATCGTGGTCGTCGGGAACCGCCGCACGACGTCGATGCCGATGGCATCCCCGTCGATGGCGACGTTGACGACGCGGCCACTCGTGGCTCCGAGGTCGACGGCGACGAACGTGGGCACGGATCAGCGGAGGAACGCCGCCGCGACGCCGGCGTCGACCGGGATGTGGAGCCCGGTCGTCAGGGCGAGGTCACCACCGGTGAGCGCGAACACGGCCGCCGCGACGTGCTCGGGAAGGACCTCGCGCTTGAGCAGCGTGCGCTGGGCGTAGAACGTGCCGAGCTCCTCCTCGGCGACGCCGTAGACGGCTGCCCGCTCGGCGCCCCACCCCGAGGCGAAGATCCCCGACCCCCGCACGACGGCGTCGGGGTTGATCCCGTTCACCCGGATGCCGTGCTCGCCGAGCTCGGCCGCGAGGAGGCGCACCTGGTGCGCCTGGTCCGCCTTGGCCGCCCCGTAGGCGACGTTGTTCGGCCCGGCGACGAGGGCGTTCTTGCTGCAGATGTAGACGATGTCGCCGCCGATCCCCTGCTCGATCATGATCCGCGCCGCCTCGCGTGCGACGAGGAACGACCCCTTGGCCATCACGTCGTGCTGCACGTCCCAGTCGTCCTCGGTCGTCTCGAGCAGCGGTCTCGAGATCGAGAGCCCGGCGTTGTTGACGACGAGGTCGACGCCGCCGAACGCAAGGACGGCCGCCGTCGAAGCCGGCCCGCACCTGCGCGGCATCCGTCACGTCGACGGTGATCGGCACCGCGACGTCGGCGCTGCCGATCTCGGCCGCGACGTCGGCCGCTGATGCGGCGTCGACGTCCGCGACCACGACACATGCCCCCTCGGTCGCGAGTCGGCGGGCGACGGCTCGGCCGATGCCCGATCCCGCTCCCGTCACGAACGCGATCCGCCCGGCGAGCGGTCGCGGCGGTGGGAGGCGCCGCAGCTTGGCCTCTTCGAGCGCCCAGTACTCGATGCGGAACTTCTCGGACTCCGGGATCGGCGCGTACGACGAGACCGCCTCGGCGCCGCGCATCACGTTGATCGCGTTGACGTAGAACTCACCGGCGACCCGCGCGGTCTGCTTGTCCGCACCGAACGAGAACATGCCGACGCCAGGCACGAGCACGATCGCCGGATCGCTGCCGCGCATCGGCGGGGAATCGGCGTGCGCGTGTCGTTCGTAGTAGGCGCGGTAGTCGTCGCGATAGGCGCCGTGGAGCTCCTGCAGCCGGGCGCGCCGCTCGTCGATCGACGCCGCGGACGGCAGGTCGACGACCAGCGGGCGCACCTTCGTGCGCAGGAAGTGGTCGGGGCACGACGTGCCGAGCTGCGGCGAGGCGCGGCAGCTCCTCCCGGCTCAGGAAGTCGAGCACGTCGTCGCTGTCGGTGAAGTGGCCGACCTCACACGGTCCGTCGACGACGAGCCCGCGGAGGAGCGGCGCGAGCGCGGCGGCGGCACGCCCGCCGAGCGACGGGCGACAACGGCTCGTTCCCGGACACCACCCGGCCGAACGGGCTCGGCGGCGCCGTGGCTGTCCAGGTACGCCTGCGCCGTGCGGATGATCTCGAGCGAGTTGGCCTCGCACTCGTCGCTCGTCGCTCCCCATGCGGTGATGCCGTGCCCGCCGAGGATCACGCCGATCGCGCGCGGGTGCGTGCGCGCGACCTCGGCGATGTCGAGCCCGAGCTGGAAGCCGGGCCGGCGCCACGGGATCCAGACGACCCGATCTCCGAAGCAGTCCTTCGTCAGCGCTTCGCCGTCCGCCGCCGTGGCGAGCGCGATGCCGGCGTCCGGGTGGAGGTGGTCGACGTGCGGCGCCTCCACGAGCCCGTGCATCGCGGTGTCGATCGACGGCGCTGCGCCACCGCGACCGTGGGCGCAGAACTCGAAGGCGGCGACCATCTCGTCCTCGCGGTCCACCCCGGGGTACACGTCGACGAGCGACCGCAGCCGGTCCAACCGGAGCACGGCGAGCCCGGCCGGCGTCAGCGTGCCGAGATCCCCGCCGGAGCCCTTGACCCACAGGAGCTCCACGGGTCGCCCGGTGACCGGGTCGAGGTCCTCGCCCTTCGCCGACGTGTTCCCACCCGCGTAGTTCGTGTTGCGGCGGTCGGCGCCGAGCCGGTTCGAACGCCCGATCAGCTCGGCGACGACGTCGCCGTGCCGGCAACGTCATCTCAGGCGCCCCAGCCGGCCTGGGCGCCGCCCACCCGTTCGGCGGCGATCCGCTCGTGGTAGCCGGAGCGGTGGTAGGCGGCCACCGGGTCCGGTTCGAGGCCATGGGCGGCCCGGAGCTCGGCGAGCAGCGGGCGGACATCGGTGTTGTAGGCATCCATGAAGATCGCGTTGGCGCCGAGCACGTCGCCGTCGCGCTTGGGCGCGGGCGAGCGCGTCGGCGTCGACCAGCAACGCCTTGGCCGTCGCCTCCTGCGCGTTCATCACCGATCGGATCTGGGCCGGGATCTTGGGCTCGATGTTGTGGCACTGGTCGAGCATGAAGGACACCCCGGTGGCCGGATCGAGACCGCCGCCCCGGCGGACCTCCCACATGATCCGGAACAACTGGAACGGATCGGCGGCGCCGACCATCAGGTCGTCGTCGGCGTAGAAGCGGTCGTTGAAGTCGAACCCGCCGAGCTTGCCGAGCCGCAGCAGCATCGCCACGATGAACTCGATGTTCGTCCCCGGAGCGTGATGGCCGGTGTCGAGCACGACCAGTGCCTGCGCACCCAGCGCCGCGCAGTGGACGTACGCGGTGCCCCAGTCGGGCACGTCGGTCGTGTAGAACGACGGCTCGAAGAACTTGTACTCGAGCAACATCCGCTGGTCCGCGCCGAGGCGCTCGTACACCTCGGCCAACGCCGCGGCGAGCCGTTCCTGACGGCCGACGATGTCGTCCTGACCGGGGTAGTTCGTGCCGTCGGCGAACCACAGCTTGAGGTCACGCGACCCGGTCGACATCCATGATGTCGATGCACTCGAGCAGGTGATCGATCGCCTTGCGCCGGATGCCCGGGTCGGGGTTGGCGACCGACCCGAGCATGTAGTCGTTGTCCTGGAAGACGTTGGCGTTGATCGTGCCGATGCGCACACCGTGATCGGCGGCGTGCTCGGACAGCTCGCGGTAGTCGTCGACGCGGTCCCACGGGATGTGCAGTGCCACGCTCGGCGCCGACCCTGTGAAGGCGTGGACCTGCGCGGCGTCGGCGACCTTCTCGAACGGGTCACGGGGCACGCCGGCCTGCGGGAACACCTTGAAGCGCGTCCCCGAGTTCCCGAACGCCCACGACGGCAGTTCGATGTGCAGATCTCCGAGGCCGTCCGCGACTCGTTGCTCGCTCGTCATCATCTCAGACCTCCGTTGTGGCTCACGGGAGGTGGAACACCTCCTCGAGCGCGTCCATCTGCTGATCGGCCGGTGCGTCGCCGGCCACGAAGTAGGGCGCCATCAGCGCCTGCCACCGGGTGTTGACGGGCTCAGTCCTGCATCGCCGCGACGGCGGCGGCGAGCGTGTCCGGCGTCTCGAAGTAGCCGAACAGCACGCCGTCACCGTCGAGGAACAGTGAGTAGTTGTGCCATCCGCAGCGCCGCAAGGCCTCGCGCATCTCGGGCCAGACCGCGACGTGGTGCGCGCGGTACTCGTCGATGAGCTCGGGCCGGACGTGGAGCCGGAAGGCGACGCGGTTCATCCCTGGGCGACGTTGGACTCGTCGTACACGCTGAACGGGCCCATGACGATGCGCAAGCCGTCCTCGCGGGTGGGGTCCTTCTCGATCGTGTAGTCGCCCATCCTCCCGGCCGTGAACGTCGCGCCCTCTTCGGGCTCGATCGTGCCGGTGGCGATCCCGTGCGTCGCCTGGAAGGCGAGGTACCCGAGGTCGACGAAGCTCCACAGGGCGAACTCCGGTGCGCAGCCGTTCTCGGTGTACGACTGCATCTCGGCTCGGCAGCCCGAGGCCGGACACCTTGACGGTCTCGCACAGGCCCTCGTCCTGCATCGCCTTGGCCGCCGCGGCGATGCCGACCGTGGTCGGCGCCATGATCAGCTTCGAGGTCGGGGTGCTCGTCGATCAGCGCGAGGGCCTGGTTGTAGGACTCGTCGGAGTCGTCGTTGCCGTAGACGGTGTCCACGAGCTCGATCGACTCGTACTCCGGGCTGGCCGAGCACCTCCTCGAAGGCCGCGATCCACGCGTTCTGGTTGGCCGCCTCGGGCGTCGCCGACAAGATCGCGATCTCCCCGCCCTCGTCACCGAGGATGTTCGACCGCCATGTCGGCCATCACCTGACCGGTCTCGTCGAAGTCCACCTGGGCGACGAACAGGCTCTCACCGGCGCCCGACGGGATCGGTGAGTCCCACGTCACCACGGTGATGCCGGCGTCGGCTGCGGCCTGCACCGCAGGATCGAGCTGGTCGCCGGCGTTGTTCGAGATCATGATCGCGTCGACGCCCTGGGTCGTCGCGTTCGTCACGAACTCGATCTGGCCCGTCGAGTCCGTGCACGTCGCCGGCCCGACGAACTCCGGATCGCCGACGCCGAGCTCGGCGGCAGCCTCCTGCGCCCCCTCGTTGGCCTGGTCGAAGACCGGGTTCCCGGTGCACTTCGGCAGCAGGACGCTGGCGAAGTCGCCACCGCTCGGCGCAGCTTCGCCGCCGGTCCCGGCTGGTGCGTCCGTCCCAGCTGCTGCGGAGGTCTCGACGGCGGCGGTCGTGCCGGCGCGGAGCCCCGGTACCCGTGTCGGCGGCGTCATCGTCGTCGTCGTCGCCGCAGGCAGCGGCGAGCACGCCGAACACGGCGACCAAGCGCGATGGTCTTGCTGAGCTTCATGGGTCTCCTCCCCGTGGTGGTCGGGTTGGTGGTCGATCGGTTCACCCGCCGGACGCTCCCGCCGGCTGTGGCTTCGTCGGAACGCCGACGACGGTCGGACGTCCGGGCGCCCGGTTGCGGTCGCTGATCCGGTCGATGACGTTCTGGGCGATGACCGAGCAGATGAGGATCGCCCCGATCACGCCGGTCTGGGTGTTGCCGCCCACGTTCGCCAGACCGAACCCGTTGCGCAGGTTGAGCACGATCAGCACGGCGAGCAGCACGCCGCTCATCCGGCCCGACCCGCCGAAGATGCTCACGCCGCCGAGCAGCACGATGGTGATGATCTCCAGCTCGTACCCGCTGGCCATGTCGCCACGGACGGTGCCGAGCCGGGCGGCGAACAGGATGCCGGCCACGCCCGCGACGAGCGACGAGACGACGAACAGGGCGAGCCGGGCTGCGGACGACGTTGACGCCCGAGTAGCGGGCCACCTCGGCGTTGTCGCCGATGACGTACAGCTCTCGTCCCGGCAACGGAGCGTTGCAGGATCACCCATCCGATGGCGAAGAGCACGAAGAACAACACCACCGCGACCGGCAGCGGACCGATGAGGTCGTCCTGGCCGAGCCGGTCGAACCAGCGAGGGGAAGCCGCCGATCGAGCGGTCCTCGACGAGCACCCGGGCCGCCCCTCGCCAGCCGATCAGCCCGGCGAGGGTGACGACCAGCGACGGCAGGCCCAGCTTGGCGACGCACCATCCGTTGACGCAGTCCCGCCACCGACGGCCGCGACGAGTGCCGCGGCGATGGCGATGACCATCGGCGCGCCGTGCTCGTGCACCGTCGCCAGCACGCTCGCCGACCACGCCATCACCGATGCGACGGAGAGATCGATCTCCCCGCCGACGATCACGAACGTCATCGTGATCACGACGATGACCTTCTCGATGTGCAGCTGGAAGAGGTTGACGAAGTTGTCGACGCCGAGGTAGCCGGTCGACTGGGTCAGGTTGAAGACGACGGTTGCCAGCAGGACCACGCCCAGCACCAGCTCCCACGTGGAGCGACGGGCCCAGCTACGCATGCCGGTCCCCCGGGTCGCGCCGGCTCCACGACGTCCGCGCCCGCCCGCCGAGACGACGGCCCGACGCTCACGTCGAGCAGCACGGCGAGCAGCAGCAGCATGCCGAGGATCGCGTCGCGCCAGAACTCGCTGATCTGGGGGACCCGGGCGAGGCTCTGATCGAGCAGCCCGATGAGCACGGCGCCGAGGAACGCGCCCAGCACGGTGCCCGAGCCGCCGAGCGTGCTCACGCCGCCGACGACGGCCGCCGCGATCGCCGCCAACTCGAGACCGGAGCCGGCCGTGACGTTGATCGTGCCGAAGCGGCCGACGTAGAGGAACCCGGCGAACCCGGCGAGCGCCCCGCAGGCGATGAACGCGGCGATCTGGATGCGCCGCTCCCGCAGGCCCGCCTGGCGGGCCGCCTCCGGGTTGGAGCCGAGCGCGTACAGATGGCGGCCGGCGCGCACGTACTGGAGCACGAGGTGGAGTGCGACGGCGATGACCAGCGCCAGCCCGAACATCGTCCGCACCTGGTACTGGCCGATCGTGAACGAGCGTGCTGCGGGGCAGATCGACGATCCACGAGGGAAGGTCGCCGGTCGGGATCGTCTTGCCGCCGGCGTGCCCGGTGAGCAGGCTGCGGTAGATCGACAGGGTCCCGAGGGTCGACGATGATCGACGGCACCCTGGCGACGGCGACGAGGATCCCGTTGATCGGCGCCGAGGGCTGCGCCGACCGCCGACCGCGAACGCGACCGCCACGAGCGCCGGCAGCCCGTTGTGGTCGGCCAGCAGCTCGGCGGTGAGGAACGCGGCGACCCCGACCGTCGAGCCGACCGACAGGTCGATGTTGCGGGTGACGATGACGAGCGTCTCACCGGCGGCGACGATGGCGGTGATCGACACCGCGATCAGCAGACGGCTCACGAAGCGCGCGCTGAGGTAGTCGTCGACGACGAGGCTGAACAGCAGCACGGCAACAGCGACGACGCCGAGGAGCGAGAGGCTCTTCAACCGTTCGGGCTGCAGTCGCGAGCGGCGGACCGGCCGCTCGCCGGCGAGGACGACCACCTCCTGCTCGGAGATCACGTGATCCCCACCGCGGCAGTCATGATGCGCTCCTGCTCGAGGTCCGTCCCGGCGAAGATCCCCATCTGGCGTCCCTCGCGCATCACGAGCACCCGGTCGCTCATCGCCAGCACCTCCGGGAGGTCGGACGAGATCAGGATCACCGCCACGCCGGAACGGGCGAGCTCACCGATGAGCTCGTGGACGTCCGCCTTCGTGCCGACGTCGATGCCGCGGGTGGGCTCGTCGAGGATCATCACGGATGGCTTCGTCTCCAGCCACTTGGCGAGCATCACCTTCTGCTGGTTGCCTCCGGACAGGTTGCCGACCGGCGTCAGCAGCGACGGGCTGGCGATCCGCAGCCGCTGCCGGTGCACCTCGGCGGCCCGCCGCTCGGCGGTAGCGGTTCACGAGGCGCCATCGCGAGACGAACCTGCGCAGACCCGGGAGCGTGATGTTCGCGGCCACCGACTGGGGCAGCGAGAGCCCGAGCCGGCGACGATCCTCGGAGACGTAGGCGATGCCGCGGGCCATCGCGCCCTTGGGCGAGCGGATGTCGACCACCACGCCGTCGCGACGGATGACCCCTGTGTCGGCCGGCCGGACGCCGAACAACGCCTCGGCGACCTCGGTCCGTCCGGAGCCGACGAGCCCGGCGAAACCGAGGACCTCACCGGCGCGGACGTCGAAGCTGATGTCCTCGAACGCGCCCTCCCGGCCGAGCGACGCGGCACTCAGGGCGACATCACCCGGTTCGTGGGCCACCCGGCGGAAGAAGTCGGCCAGCTCCCGCCCGACCATGTCCCGGATCAGCGACACCTCGGTCACCTCGGCAACCGACCTGGTCGAGATGTGCCGGCCGTCGCGGAGCACGGTGATCCGGTCGCTGATCTCGAAGACCTCGTCGAGGCGGTGGCTGACGAAGAGGATCGCCACACCCGACGCCGCGAGGCGGCGCACCTGGCGGAACAGCCGGTCCACCTCGTGTGCCGACAGGGCGGCCGTGGGTTCGTCCATGATGAGGACGCGCACCCGGCGGGACATCGCCTTGGCGATCTCGACCGCTTGCTGACCGGCGACGGTCAGGTGCGAGGCCACGGTCCGCGGATCGACATCGACCTCGAGTTGGCCGAGGATCTCCTGCGCGCGGGCGTGCATGCCCCGCCATCCGACGAGTCGTCCGCCGTCGATCGAGCCCATGAAGATGTTCTCGGAGACGGTGAGATCCGGGAACACGAGCGGCTCTTGGTAGATGCAAGCGATGCCGAGCGCCTGGGCATCGGCGGGGCTGCGCAGGTCGACGTGTTCGCCATCGACGGCGAGGTGGCCGGAGTCCGGCCGGTAGAGCCCGGCCATCAGCTTGATCAACGTCGACTTGCCCGCGCCGTTCTCCCCCACGAGGGCATGGATCTCTCCCGGTACGAGGTCGAGCGACACCTCGCGGAGCGCGAGCGTCGGCCCGAAGCTCTTGGCCACGGCGACCACGGACAGCACCGGGCGCGCCGTCGACGACGTGGCTGGCGCGTCTTCCCCCGTCGACACCCTTCCCCCTCATCCCCGCCGGAGCAGGGATTGAATCGTTTCAGACAACGCTACGGGTGGTGAGCACGACCGTCAAGAGAAACGCCAGTGCCGAGGTCACGATCGAGCCCAGCGGACTGAAACGGTTCAGCCCGACAGCGATCGAGCACTGCGGCGTCCCTTGAGCGGCGTCGGGCCCCCGCTGGCCAGCGAGCGCTCGATCAACAGGAGCAACGCGCGCTGTTCAGCCCGGGTCTCGACACGGAACCGTTCGAACTCCGTCGAGAGCCGGACGTCGGCGTGGAGTCCCGACCGGTCCTCGTGGAAGTGCAGGAACGCCTTCGCGCTCCGATGGAAGACCCCCCGCTTGCGCTCGACGAGCCCGTCCAGTTCGCGCAGCTGCACCAGCAGGGGCTCGAGCGCATCAAGGGCCGCCGGCGTCGCGTGGCGCACCGCCCCACGGTAGGACCAGCGGCGCCCCGAACGAGCCGATCGGCGCCGGGGACGGCGTCGGTGTCCTCCGAGCGAGCACCAGCTCGGAATGCCTCGCCGAGGCACTCACTGGGGGGTTTGGCGTCCGGATACGATCTCGACCTCGCAGCGTCGAAGGAGGATCCGTGTCGCACCTGTCGGTAGGACCTGTCCACCACATGCGAATGGCCGTGACGAACGTCGAACGGTCACGATCCTTCTACACCGAGGTGCTCGGTTTCGAGGTCGCCGTGGACGCCCCGCCGCCCGCTGGGGACGAGCACCATGAGGTCCTCGTCGATTCGCTGCAGGGTGGCGTGATCCTGATGCACGAGGGCATGTTCTTCGGACTGCGTCCGGTCGACGATGCACGAGCCGCGGCTGCCGATCGCTTCGACCCGCTGCGCGTCGGGCTCGATCACCTCAGCTTCGCGGTACCGATGCGAGCCGACCTCGACGCGGCCGCGCGCCTTCTCGACGAACGCGGCATCGAGCACGGTCCCATACGCGACCTCGTGCCGCTCGGCCTGTCGTTCCTTGCGTTCTTCGACCCAGACGGCATCGCGCTCGAGCTCACCGCACCGATCTCCGATCCCGTCTGAGCCTCGCGAGGCCGGTCCGCGGCGACCCAGGCGCATCGACGTCTCCTTCCAGCAGGCCCGCACGGCGGCGGCGAGATCGCCGGACGGACGTGCGTGCTGAGTCAGGCAACGACGTTCGGGTGCGCGAGCCCCGGCGTCACGTGCCGTCTGGTCGGAGCCAGCCCCGTTCGTGCAGTTCCTGGCGTACCGCGGTCATGGCCAGGCGGCTGCCGCTGGGGCCTTCGGGGCTGGTCGTCTGGTAGCCGATCGCACGGCGCTGACACGCCGCGAACTGATCCGCGATGTCGAGTTGTGCTGCGAGGTGGGCGCTGTAGACGATGGTGGCCGGTTCCTGCCCCATGCCCATGTCGAGGAGCAGCTGGCGGGCGACGTCGTCATGGCCTTCGGCGTGCGCGAGTGCCGCGAGGAGCAGCGCGCTGTCGCACGCTTCACCGATGAGCCGTCCGGTGAGCGCCCGCGTGGCGTGGACGCGGACGTGGTGCTCGGCCCGCGCGTGGTCGCCGAGCGCGAGGTGGCTGAGGGCTCGGATGTCATCGCTGTTGGCGCTGACGAAGTCGAACTGGTCGACCCATTCCATGGTGCGCATCGCGTCGGCCGGCCGGCCAGTGAGGATCTGACAGGCGGCCACCTGCTTCGCCGCTCGGGTCGCTCCGGTCGAGTAGAAGTCGCTGTCACGCTGATGCTGCAGCCAGGTCTGGGCGCCGTCCAGCGCCGTCTCGTACCGTCCTGCCGTCGCTGCGATCCGTGCTCCGATCCATGGCACGTACCCCGCCACGATGTCAGCCGTCGGGCTGGGGTGTGAAGCCACCGCCGCGTCGATCTCGACCCTGGCCCGAGCGAGCTGCTCCTCAGCGATCTGCTCGTCGGAGAACCCGGTCACCAACGCCTCGACGACGTACCCGAACGCTCGCAGTGCCGGGACGGACGAGCGCAGCAGTGCCGTGCCGATGAGGCCCACGGTCGACCATTCGTTCAACCACACGAGGCAATGGCCGAGCGCGACACGCAACGCGTCAGCCAGCCCCGGAGCGTCCGGCTCGCACGCCTCGGTCGCTCGCTCGATGAGCGCGGCGGCGTCGAGCACACCGCCGTCCAGCAGGAAGGCCGCATAGCTGCCGGCGATGAGCTCGCCGGCTTCGATCCAGCGGTCCCGCGCGATCGCCCACTCGAAGGCAGCGGTGAGGTTGCTGCGATCGGCGCGCAGACCGATGCCGAGACGCAGCTCCGAGAACCCGCTGACCCCTCGCTGGACGGCCAGCGCGTGGAAGTGCTCGACGTGGCGTTCGCGCGTCGATGCCGCCTCGGCGGCATCGACGAGACGCTGTTCGCAGCCGCGGCGTGCACGGCTCCGTCAGCGTGGGCCGGACCGCGCCTCCCGTGTCACACGAACGCCTCCGGTCCCTCGTAGGCCCCGAGGACGACCGTACCGAGTTGCTCCCGGGTGGACGGGCTGACCACGACGTGGTTGCGCAGCATCTCCGTGTCCCGGGCCAACCGCTCGAGCGGATGGGATCGGTGGAGGGCGTCGGCTCCGACGAGCGCGATGGCCTCGCGCACGACGCGTGCACCGGTGTCGACCGCGTCCGCGGCCGCGAGCCGCAGGCGAGCGCGCTGCAGGAGCGTGGGCTCGTCGCCCGTCACTGCCTGCTGCCACAGCTCGTCGAGCATGTGGCGGAGACCGGCGACGGCCAGCTCGACGTGCCCCTCGAGGTCGGCCCTCGCCCGGATGAACGGTGATTGGCGGATGACGGGGACCGTGTCGAAGCGGTGCAGCTTCGATCGTGCCGATGTGGTCGCCGCGTCGAGTGCCCGGCGGGCCGCGCCGAGGTTGACCGCCGCGGCCGACACGGCGACCATCCAGAGCGCGTGGCGGGACGCCGTGGCGAGCGTGCCATACCGGGCCACGGTGAGGACCGGCCACGTGAACGTCTGGGCGGCGGGCACGATCACGGCGTCGCCGAGGTCGACGTGGTGGCTGCCGGTGCCGCGCAGCCCGTGGGTGTCCCAGCTCCGCTCGATCGTCGCCTCGGCCGCGGGCACGAGCACCATGCGCGTCTCGGGGTCTCCGTCGGGGCTGCTGGTTCGCACCATGCCGCCGAGGTAGGAAGCGCCCTGGCTGCCGGACACGTAGGCCCAGCGGGCGTTGCGCACGAGGTACTCGTCCCCGTTGCGCTCGGCGGTCGCCTGGCCGGCACTGCTCGTCGCGATCGTCTGCCGTCGAGCGAAGAACCCCGCAGCGAACGACGGGTCGGCGGAGACGGCGATCCACGCCGACTGCACGGCGCCCTGCAACATGATCCAGCCGGCAGACGGGTCGGCGCCGGCGATCGCGAGTCCGGCGTCGAACCAGTCCGTCGCCGTACCGCCGGCGCCGCCGAGCTCGCGCGGGACGAGGATGTGGAACAGCCCCTCGTCGAGCATGAGGTCGTGGGACGGCACGAGGTCGCCCGTCGCGTCGCCGGCAGCGGCGCTGTCGCGGATCGAGTCGAGCAGCGCCGGCGTCGGGGGCGAGCCCGGATGCGACAGGAACGTGTCGGCCGCATCGTTGATCGTCGATGGCATCGTTGTCTCCTTGTTGTCGTGGGGCGCCCGAGGTTTCGGGCGGGCTGGCGACCGGGCCCTGCCACGTCGAGCTCCGAGATCGGTCCGACGAGTGGTCAGACGACGACGATGCCGTGGCGTCGACGATCCCGCTAGTCCCGATCGAGGACCCCGCCAGTCCCGATCCGAGACTCGTCGCGGCGCCGTGCTGTCCGCGCGATCCATCCCGATCGGGCCGGATCTGACGGACAGGACGGCCCCGGATCCCGCCGCAGTAGTGTCCGGATCGGCCACACCGGGGGGTTGGAGATGGACGCGACGGACTTCACGCTGACGAGCGAGGACGGCGAGCGGGTGCTCGTCTACCGGTGGTCGGGACCCGGCGAACCGAAGGCCATCGTGCAGATCGCCCATGGGATGGGCGAGCACGCGGCGCGCTACGCCCGCCTCGCCGCCGCACTCGTCGAGCACGGCTACGTCGTCTACGCCAACGACCACCGCGGCCACGGCCGCACGGCGGGATCGCCGAACCGGCACGGTGACCTCGGCGCGGCCGGCTGGGACGGGCTCGTCGATGACCTCGCCCTCGTCGCCGCGCGGGCCCGCGCCGAGCACCGCGGCATCCCGCTCGTGCTGCTCGGTCACAGCATGGGTTCGCTCGCCCTCCAGCAGTTCCTCCTCGATCACAGCGGGGACATCGACGCCGCGGTGCTCTCCGGCACGACCGCGGTGGACGTCATCGCGGCGGGCATCGACACGTCGCAGCCGTCCGACCTCACCGCCTTCAACGCCCCGTTCGCCCCGGCCCGCACCGACTACGACTGGCTGAGCCGGGACGACGCCGAGGTCGACGCCTACATCGCCGACCCGGCGTGCGGCTTCGGCGTCGACGCCGCCGGGATGGCCGGGATGTTCGGCCACGTGGCGGCGATGTCGGACCCCGACCGCCTGGCGGGCATCCGCCGCGACCTGCCGATCTACGTGTTCTCCGGCGACGCCGACCCGCTCGCCGGCGGCGGTCAGCTGATCGAGCTCGTCGCCCAGCGCTACCGCGATGCCGGCGTCGCGGACGTCATGGTCCGGCTCTATCCCGGCGCCCGCCACGAGACCCTGAACGAGACCAATCGCGACGAGGTCACGGCCGACCTCGTCACGTGGCTCGACGGCGTCACGGCGGGGGTCGCGGCGTGATCACCGCGATGCACACCCTCGTCTACGCCGAGGACGCCGATGCGGCGCGGGCGTTCTTCCGCGACATCGTGGGCTGGGCACACGTCGATGCCGGCGACGGGTGGCTGATCTTCCGGACCGGGAGCGCCGAGCTCGGCGTGCACCCCGGCGGTCCCGGCACGCACCACGCGATCACCCTGATGTGCGACGACATCGAGGCGACGGTGGCCGAGTGGCGCGAGCGCGGCGTCGAGTTCACACGAGCGATCCGCGACGACGGCTTCGGCCTGACCGCCGTGTTCGTCGTGCCGGGAGGCGGCGAGATGCAGCTGTACCAACCGCTGCACCCGACCGCGTTCGACGTCCCCTGAACCGCGCGCCCTGGCGCGCCGCCGACGCCGTGCGGACGGCCGGCGGTGCTCGGACGTCAGGGGAGGTCGATGGTGCCGACGAGGACGCGGACGCCCGACGAGCTGGGGTCGCCGTCGGCCACCTCGGCGGTGACGGTCAGCGTCGAGAACACCGCCGGCGTGACGCCGGCCCACAGCGTGACGTCGGTGCCCTCGTTGAACGTCCCGATCGAGACGAGCACGCCGTCGGGGTTGCGCAGCCAGGCTTCGTAGAACTCGCCGTCGTCGCGGCGGGGCAGGCCGGTGGCGTCGAGCTCGATGCGCCAACCGGAGTCGGTCCGGAGCAGGTTCGCGGTGCCCGACGCACCGGGGATCGTGTCGGCTTCGAGGGCGACGTCGGTGCCGGTGTCACCGCCGCTGCGGGTCACGACGACGCCGGCCACGGCGAGGGCGACGATGGCCGCGGCGGCGCCGAGGGCGACCCGGAGGCGCCGACTGCGACGGCCGGCCATCGGGGTCACGGTCGCCGGGACGCGGTCGCGGGCCACGCCCGGCGACGGCGCCGCGGGGCGCTCCGACTGCGCCGCCGGCTGGGCCGCCGCCGCGGCGGCGATCGCGGCGACGATGTCGTCCTCGAGGGCAGCGGGCGGGGTCGCCCACAGCGTCTCGTCGCCGAGCAGCTCGCGCAGCTCGTCGAGGTCGGCGCGCGTCATGTCGTCGATGTCGGACCCTTCCTCGCCGGCGAGGTAGGCAACGCGATCGTCGTCCTCGGTCATCTCGACATCATCCTCGCCCCGAGATACGGAGCAACGCCCGTGATGGTTCTCATCCGGCGGCCTCCCGCAGGTGGCCGAGCATGCCGGCGAGGCGCTTGTGGGCCCGGAACGAGCGCGACTTCACAGTACCGACCGGCACACCGAGGCGTTCCGCGACCTCCGTGTGGGTCAACTCCTCGAGGTGCTGCAGGCGGACGATCTCGCGCTCGTCGGGTGGCAGGGTGTCGATCGCGGCGCGCACCTCGGCCACCTCGTAGCTGCGCTCGACGCCGACGGGCAGCTCGACGACGCTGGGATCGGCGGGGGCCACGTCGTCGAGCGATGTCGTCGGCCGGCGCGCCTCACGCCGATGGATGTCGATCGCCGTGCGCCGGGCGATCGTGGCCAGCCACGGGCCGAGCTCGCGGGACGAGTCGAACGCCGCCGCCGCCCGCCACGCCTTGACGAACGTCTGCTGGGTCGCCTCCTCGGCCAGATCACGGCGGCCGAGGGCCTTCAGCGTCACGGCGAACACGAGCCCGCCGTAGTCGCGGTACACCGCGCGCACGGCGTCGGGCTCCCCGTGCCGGAAGCCGGCCAGGTCGTCGGCCGTCACCACGGGGCGGCACCGTACCGCGACGATCGCTGCCCGGCGGGCGGCTTTGGACCGCGTACGGTGCGCCCGTGACCACCCTCGTGCCGCTCTGCCTGGGCTGGATGTCCAGCGACGCCTCGCTGATGGTGCCCGGTGAGACGGGACGGATGCGCTTCCCGGTGCCCGGCTACGTCGTCGTCCACGAGCGCGGCACGGTGCTGTTCGACACCGGGCTCCACGCGCCCTTGATGTCGTCGACCGACGAGCTCGGCGCGCTCGCCGAGCTCTACACGGTGGAGTTGACCCCGGAGGACCTGGCCGAGGTGCGGCTGCAGCGGGCCGGGATCGACCCCGACTCGGTGACGCACGTCGTCAACAGCCACCTGCACTTCGACCACTGCGGTCGCAACGGCCCGTTCCCGCATGCCGTGACGCTCGTCCAGACCGCGGAGTGGGAGGCCGCGCAGCGGCGCACGAAGTACGCCTACGTCGGTGTGCCGCTCGACGAGATCGGCGGCGGTGACCTGCGCCTCGTCGACGGTGCAGTCGACCTCTTCGGCGACGGCACCGTTGCGCTCGTACCGACGCCGGGACACACGGTCGGGCACCAATCGTTGCTCGTGCGGGCATCGACCGCGCCGGACGCCGACAGCGTCCTGCTCGTCGGCGACGCGTGCTACGTGCGGCGGATGCTCGCGGCCCGGTTGACGCCGAGCTTCGCCATCGACGTCGCCGGCCAGCTGGCGTCCTACGACGTGCTCACCCGGTACGAGGCGGCGGGGACGCAGCTCGTGTTCTCCCACGACGTCGACGAGTGGGATGCGGTGCCCGACGGGTTGCGCCCGCCGGTCTCCACCTGACCGGCCGGATCACCGCCGCGGCGGCCGCGACCTCGCGACAGGCTGGCGGGTTTGCCCTGGCGGGCCGGCGGGGGAGACAGTATGCGACACGACCGACAGGTCCCGTTGTTGCGCCGGCTGCAGGGTGTCGACGCACCACGCCCCGGACCGCTCGGGCGATGAGCGTGCACGACCGCGCCAGTGCACCACGTCGCCCGAGCGGTCCGCGGCTGAACGCGCCGGATCTCCGACCGCAGCACGACGTGGCCTCTGGTCGCCGCGTGCGCCACGGCCGCCCGGCGCCGCATCTCCACCTGATCTCCCGCCGCTCTCCAAGCCCGCGCCCACCCCCGTCGTCAGAGTCGACATCATGACGATGACTGAAACGGCCGCGCACGGCGGCCTGACGGCAGACGAGGCGAAGGCGCTGGCCGTCCACTCGATGCAGATCATGGTGGACGGTCGACGCGAGGACTTCGACGCCGTCGTGCACCCCGACGCGATCAACCACGAGGGCAAGGACGAGCCGCCGGAATCCCGCGGTCGCGGCCCGGCCGCCTTCTACGCGACCGCCCTGTGGCTGCGGGAGTGGTTCACGGACCTCGCCTTCGAGATCCACGAGGTCGTGATCGAGGGTGACCTCGTGGTGGTGCACAACACGATGTCGGGACGACAGACCGGGACCGCGACCATCTACGGGCCCGACGGTCGCGTCGAGCAGGCCATGCCGGCGACCGGCAAGCCGTTCGCGACCACCCAGACGCACTGGCTCCGCATCCGCGACGGCCAGGTGGTCGAGCACTGGGCGAACCGCGACGACCAGGGCACCGCCATGCAGCTCGGCTGGATCCCACCCACGCCGTGGTTCCTCCTGAAGGCCCTCGTGGCCACCCGCCGGGCCCGCCGGCGGGAAGCGACGCGCCCGTCCTACGCCTGAGCCACTGCCGTCCCCCGGGCGGGTGAACCGCGCCGGCCGGCACCTCCCCGTTGGTTTCAGCCCCGCCCGGAGCCGGGCAGGGCCTTGGGGCGAGCGGGTGCCGCTCGAGGAGGACCAGATGCTCAAGCAACGACACCGGCAAGAAGCGTTCGACACCGAGCTGGCCGTCTCCGAGGAGGCGCGGATCCGGGAGGACGAGCGTCGCCGCGTGCTCGCCGAGCTGGCGCGCGACGATCACGACGGCCACGACGCTCATGACGACCACGACGTCGACTGGCGGACCGCCCCGCCGCCCTTCGGCGAGGCCAGGGTCGACGACCCGGCCGATGTCACGACGGTCGGGCGGGCGACGCCGGGCGCCGAGCGATCCCCGTCGCTGGGACGTCCCCGACGATCGCTGGGAAGCGGACCGGCGCGGCGCCGCCGTGGCGCGGGACGATCGCACGGCCACGGTGCCGGCTGGTGATCCGCGCGATCATCGAGGACGACACGGTCACCGAGCGGGGGTTCTCGCCGGGGCAGATCCTGATCGTCCTGGCCGGCGCGGCCGCGCTCGCCCTCGGGGTCGTCGCCGTCGCCCGCACCGGGCTCGAGGCGCCGCTCTCGGAGCCCGTCGAACCGGTCCTCGGGTGGGACCACACGGCCCTGCTCGGTCTGATCGAGATCGGTGCCGGCGCGTTGATGATCCTCAGCGGCCTGCGCGCCGGAGCTCGCTGGATCGGCGGCCTCGTCGGCATCGCCGCGATCGTCGGCGGCGCCCTCATCCTCGGCCGCTTCGACTGGGCCATGACCGAGCTCGGCGCCGAGCGCGACTTCGGGTGGGTCGCGATCGCCATCGGGGCCGTCGCCGTCGTCGGCGCGGCGATCCCGCGGGTCCGCCGCACGCGCCGCGTGTCGACGACGCGCTCGATGCTGACCTGACGCCTCGCGTCACCACAACCAGGCGCTGCCCAGGCAGGGGACCGACCACCCGGTCGGTCCCCTGCCGCGTCCGGCCCCGGTTTGGGGTCGGCGACCGTCGACGCGCGATGGTGAGCGGATGGGGAACATCGAGGTCCACGGACAGACCGCAGCCGGTTGGGAGGCCGTCGCCGACGTCCTGCGCAACAACGTCGAGCGCGGCGAGGACACGGGTGCGTCCGTCGCCGTGTACCACCGCGGCGCCTGCGTCGCCGATCTCGCCGCCGGCTCGTTCACGCCCGACGGCGGCGCCTACGACCGCTCGACGCTGCAGCTGGTGTTCAGCACGACGAAGGGCATCACGGCGATCGCCGTCGCGATGTGCGTCGACCGGGGCCTCCTCGACTACGACGCGCCGGTCGCCACCTACTGGCCGGAGTTCGCCGCCGGCGGCAAGGGCGACGCCACGGTCGCCCAGTTGTTGAGCCACCAGCTCGGTCTGATCAGCGTCGATGGGCTCACGTTCGAACAGGTCCTCGACTGGGACACCATCACCGCCGCGCTGGCGGCGAAGGAGCCCGAGTGGCCGATCGGCAGCGGCCACGGCTACCACGCGGTGACCTACGGCTGGCTCGCCGGTGAGCTCGTGCGCCGTGTGACCGGACGCTCGCTCGGCACGTTCGTCGCCGAGGAGATCGTCAAGCCGCTCGGCGTCGAGCTGTGGATCGGCCTCCCCGAGGCCGAGGAGCACCGCGTCTCGCCGATCATCCCGAGCGAGCAGCCGACAGATCTCGATCCGGCGATCAAGGCGGCGATCGAGGCCGTCCTCGGCCCGGCATCGCGAGGCGGGCGCGCCCTGTCGATGAGCGGGGCCCTGCCGATCGACTCGTTCAACTCACGCGCCGTGCACGCCGCCGAGGTGCCGGCCGCCAACGCCATCTCGAACGCGTCGGCGCTCGCCAAGATCTACGCCGCCACCCTCGGGCCAGTCGGCGGCGTGCAGCTGCTCGAGGCCGCGACGCGCGACCGGGCCCGCACCCAGATCACACCTCCGGGCGAGACCGACCTGTGCCTCATGATGCCGACCACGTTCGGCCTCGGCTTCATGGTGCACGGCCTGTTCACGCCCTACTCCGGCCCCGGCTGCTACGGGCACCCGGGCGCCGGTGGCTCGGTGGCGTTCGCCGACCCCACGCGCGACCTCGCGTTCGCCTACGCGATGAACCGCATGGCCACCAACCTGGCCGGCGACACGCGCGCCCAGCGCCTCATCGAGGCCGCCGTCGCGGCCGCCGACGCCGCGGCCTGACGGGAACGGCGCCGCGCCGGCACGCCGCCACCCGGCACGCGTGCGGCCCGTCTCCCTAGGCTCCGGCGATGCCGTCCCTGCCGACCATCAGCGTCGGACCCGTGGTCCGCGACCCCGGCGAGGAGCATCGCGCCGCGACGCCGCTCGAGCTCTTCGTCGACCTGTCGTTCGTCGTCGCCGTCGCCCAGGGCGCCGGCGCCCTGCACCACGAGCTCGTCGCCGGCCACATCGGCGACGGCGTCGTCGGCTTCTTCATGGCGTTCTTCGGCATCTGGTGGGCGTGGATGAACTTCACGTGGTTCGCGTCGGCCCACGACGCCGACGACGTCCCGTACCGGCTGTTGACGCTCGTGCAGATCGCCGGCGCTCTCGTGTACGCCGCCGCGGTGCCGACCGCCGTCGCGGACCACACGTTCACGCTCGGTGTCGTCGGCTACGTCATCATGCGCCTCGCTCTCGTGACGCAGTGGCTCCGCGTCGCCCGCCACTTCCCCGAGCTGCGCACCCGTGCCCTGCGGTACGCGGTCGGCATCACGGTCGTCCAACTGCTGTGGATCATCCTCCTCGCGACGCCGCCCGAGCTCACGCCCGTCGTGTTCCTCGTGCTCGGCAGCGCCGAGCTCGCCGTGCCCGCCTGGGCCGAGCGGGCCAGCCGCGGCAGCCCGTACTGGCGCCTGTTCCACGCCGAGCACATCGAGGAGCGCTACGGCCTGTTCACGATCATCGTGCTCGGCGAGTCGCTGCTCTCGGCGACGGTCGGGATCCACCTCGTCGCCCAAGAAGGCGTCAGCGCCGGGCTCATCGTCGTCGCCGTCGGCGGGCTGCTGCTCGCCTTCAGCGCATGGTGGCTGTACTTCGACCACCCCGGCCACCTCCGGCCGTCGCCGGCCATGGCCATGCGTTGGGGCTTCCTCCATGTGATCGTCTTCACCTCGCTCGCTGCCCTCGGCGCCGGGCTCTACGTCGCCGCCGAGGCGGTCGCCGGCCACGCCACTGAGCGCACCGGCGCCCTCGCGGTGGGCCTGCCCATCGCCGGGTTCCTCGTCGGCCTCGTGACGCTGATGCTCGCCACCCACCACGCCGTGCGCGTCGGTTCGATCGTCCCGAAGGTGGCCGGCGCACTCGTCGTCGTCCTCGTCGCGCTCGTGGCGTCGGTGCCGGTCACCGTCGTCGTGGCGGCCGTCGTGATGGTGACGATGGTCGTGCTGATGGTGCTCGCCGGACCCGCGCCGGCAGTCGCCGAGGACGCCGCCACCGCCTGACACCCACGGGCGTGCGCACCCGCCACGGCATCCGGCGGCGGGGCGTCTCCGAACCCCCCGCATGCCTTCAGGTCCCGAGTGGTTCATCGTCCTCGCCGTCGTCCTCGTCGTCTTCGGCGGTTCGCAGTTGCCGAAGCTGGCCCGCAACCTCGGTCAGGCCCAGCGCGAGTTCAAGGACGGCCTCGCCGAGCACGAGCCCGAGCCGCCGACGACCTGAGCTCCCGCCGCCCCGGCACGTGTCCACGCCGGCCGGGCGGGGTACGCCCCACCGGCCGCGAGGCACGAGAGGAAGGCGGTGCCATGCCCGATGTCCTGGCCAACGGACGGTTGCTCGGCGCAACCCGGCTCCACGTCGACGACACGGGTGGCGTTGGCCGGCCCGTGGTGCTCATCCATGGCTGGCCGTTGTCGGCTGCGTCGTGGAGCGCCCAGGTGCCCGCGCTCGAGGACGCCGGGTACCGCGTCATCGCCTACGACCGGCGTGGGTTCGGCCGGAGCGACAAGCCATCCAGCGGGTACGACTACGACACCCTCGCCGAGGACCTGCAGTGGGTGCTCGTCGGGCTCGACCTGCACGACGTGACGCTCGTCGGCTTCTCGATGGGTGGCGGTGAGGTCGCCCGCTACGTGGCGCGCTACGGGGTCGAGCGACTCCACAGCGTCGTCTTCGCGGCGGCCGTCCCGCCGTACCTGCTGCAGACGGATGACAACCCGGCCGGCCCGCTGACACCGGAGCACGCCGCGCAGATGGAAGCGGGGCTGACCGCCGATCGCGACGCGTTCTTCGACGTGTTCACGACGCAGTTCTTCTCCGTCGACGGCCGCCTCGCCGTCACCGCGGCGCAACGAAAAGACGCCGTCGAGCTGTGCCACCAGGCCGACGAGAAGGCCGCCCTGCAGTGCATGCAGTCGTTCGCGTCCGAGGACTTCCGTGGTGACCTGGCGAGCGTCACCGTGCCGACGCTCGTGCTGCACGGCGACAGCGACGCGACCGTCCCCTTCGAGGGCTCCGGCGCGCGCACCCACCGGGCGATCCCCCACAGCGAGCTCGCGCTGCTCCCGGGCGCGCCGCACGGCTGCAACGTCAGCCACGCCGCCGCGTTCAACGCCGCCCTGCTCGCCTTCCTCGCGCGCTGACGAGGGTCCGACGCGAGCTGAGGAGGGTCAGACCTCGGCGAGGGCGGCCGCGAGCGGCGCGACGACCGCGGCATCGTGCGGCGGGCCGAGGCCGACGATGACGACGTCGGCGCCGGCCTCGCGCCAGGCCGCGACCGACTCCTGCAGGCGGCGCGGATCCTCGCCCGCGGGGAGGCGGACGTTGACGGAGCGCTCGATCTCGGTCGGGTCGCGGCCGACGTCCGCGCAGTGCTGCTCGAGCACGGCGACCTTGTGCTGCCACGCGGCGACGTCGGCCAGCGTCGAGTTCCAGTGCTGGGCGAAGCGCGCCACGATGCGCAACGTGCGGCGCTCGCCGTTGCCGCCGATGGCGATCGGCGGGTGTGGCCGCTGCACCGGCTTCGGCTCGCACCACGCATCGGTGAGCGTGAAGTGGGTGCCGGTGAAGTTCGCCCGGTCCTCGCTCAGCAGCTCGACGATGACCTGCACGCCCTCCTCGAACTGGTCGAAGCGCTCGCGGAGCGGGGGCAGGCGGATCCCGAGGGCCGCCGACTCGTCCTCGTTCCACCCCGCTCCCAGTCCGACGATGAGGCGCCCACCGCTGATCACGTCGACCGTCGCGGCGATGTTGGCGAGCACCGCCGGGTGGCGGTACGGCATCCCGGTGACCTGGCAGCCGAGCCGCAGCCGCGAGGTCGCCTGCGCCATCGCCGCGAGCATCGACCAGCCCTCGAGGCACGGCCCCGAGCGGTCGGAGAAGATCGGCTCGAAGTGGTCGAAGTTCCAGGCGCTCTCGAAGACGTCGATCCCGTCCGCCTCCCGCCAGACGTCGAGCATGGCCGGCCAGGTGGTGTTCATCGGAGCGGTCTTCAACCCGTAGCGCATCGGGGCGGAACGTACCGCTTCGCGACCCTCGGCACTGGACGGCCGTCGCGCCGGGCAGGCCACGACCATGTCATCCGTCGAACAGACCCAGTTGATCGCCGACCTCAACGAGGACCTGCGCCTCGAGTTCCAGTCGATCGTGCAGTACGTGCAGCACGTCGCGACCATCACCGGGGCCGAGTTCACGAGCACGGTCGACGAGCTCAAGGTCCACCTCGGCCAGGAGCTGGCGCACGCGACGGCGCTCGCCGAGCAGGTCGCCTTCCTCGGCGGGGCGCCGGAGACGTCCGTCGGGGACGTGCCGGTCGTGGCCGACTCCCGCGCTGCCCTGAAGGCCGACCTGCAGCTCGAGGAGCAGCAGCTCGAGCGCTACCGCCAGCGGGTCGAGCAAGCCACGGACGCCGGCCTGCCCGACGTCGCCGAGGCCCTGCGCCCGTTGCTCACCCAGACCCAGGAGCACGTGCGCGACCTGCAGGCGGCGCTCGGCATCTGACCCGCGGCGGACCGGGCCGCCACAATGTGCCTTGCCAGGCATATGCTCCCTGTGGCATATTGGACGCGTGCTGACGACGTTCGAGGCGCTCGCCCAACCGACGCGACGTTCCATCCTCGATCGCCTGCGGCACCACGAGCACCTCGTGGGCGAGCTCGCCGACGCCCTCGGGCTGAGCCAGCCGCTGACGTCCAAGCACCTGCGCGTGCTGCGCGATGCCGGGCTGGTGACGGTCCGCGTCGATGGCCCCCGGCGCTGGTACGGGGTGTGCGGTGAGCCGCTCGCCGAGCTCGACGAGTGGCTCGCGCCGTACCGCTGGATGTGGGAGGCGCGCCTCGACCGCCTCGGCTCCCACCTCGACGCGATGCCCACGCAGGCATCGGAAGGAGACCGCCGTGCCCATTGAGAAGACGTCCGCCGACCACGTGCGCACCACCGACGGCCGCCCGACGGTCCGCGTCGAGCGCCACTACGCCCACCCGATCGAGCAGGTCTGGCTGGCCGTCACGTCGCCCGAGCACCTGGCGGCGTGGTTCCCGAGCCCCGTCGAGGTCGACCTGCGGCCAGGCGGCGCGATGCGCTTCGCCGCCTTCGAGGGCGACGACGCGGCGGCCGGGACGGTCGAGGAGGTCGACCCGCCGCACCACCTCGCGTTCACGTGGGGCACCGACCGGCTGATCTTCGACCTCCGCGCCGACGGCGCCGGCACCCAGTTCAGGTTGACCCACCTGTTCGACGACCGCGCCGGCGCGGCCAGCTTCGCGACGGGCTGGGAGCAGTGCCTCGCCGGCCTGCGCCACGTGCTCGCCGGCGAGCGGCCACCGGCGCCCGATCGCGGTGTCGCGCGGCACGAGGAGCTCGTCCACGAGCTCGGGCTCGACCAGCCCGAGGTCACCCGTGAGGCCGCGGGGTGGACGGTCCGCTACGAGCGCCAGCTGACGTGTCCCGCCGAGGTCGCCTGGGACCTCTGGTTCGGCACCGACCGGGTCACGGGCGAGCAGCGCCGTGCCCCGGCAGTCGGCGAGCCGCTGACCCCGTACATGGCTCCGGACGTCGTGATCGGCACGATGACCGAGGTCGATGCGCCGCGCCGCATGGCCTTCGACGTGGCCCCGACCGGCGGGCCGGGCGACCACGTGCGCGTGGAGCTGGCGGCCGGCACCGGGCACGGTGCCCGGCTGACGCTCACGGTCACCGGCACCGACCCGGCCGAGTGCGACGCCGCGGCCGCACAGTGGGGCGAGGGCGCCGTCGGGCACCTGGCGGCATCCGCGGCGAGCTGGGCGCTCGCTGCCGCGACCTCGCCGCAGTCGTAGTCCCACCAGCCGATCTGGGCGGGGATCGTTCCGGATTGCGGGACGACCTCCGCCCAGAGACGGATCCCGCCCAGATGTGGCGCGGTCGCGGCGGGTCGCACGCCCTCTGAGGGCCGCGGCGGGGGGCGTCAGGTAGGTTGCGGTGGCAATGGCGGACGGGCACTCGACGGGGTCGGCACTCGACCGCCTCGGCGTGGAGCTCGTCCACTGGCCCCGCGACGACGCCCTCCGCCGCCACCTCGCCCGGGCCGGCGTGGCCCGGCTCCTCCTCGTCGAGCGCGATGCCGTCCCGCCGTCCGAGGTCGGCGTCGACGAGGACTGGGTCCGGCTCCCGGCCGACGAGCGCGAGCTCTGGACCCGCGCCGAGCGGCTCAGCCGCCTCTCGGCTGCGCTCGACCGCGAGCTCCCCGTCCTCCACGACGGCCGCGTGCTGACCCACGGGGCCGGGACGGTCGTGCTGAGCCGCAGCGAAGCCGTGGCCATCCGCATGCTCCTCGACGCCGTCGGCACGGTCGTGCCACGCGCGGTCCTCGAGGAGGCGCTGTGGCCCGACGGCGCGCCACGCAGTGGACGGGCGCTCGACGCGCTCATCGAGCGCCTGCGGCGACGGCTGACCGGGATGCACCTGTGCATCCGCTCCGCCCGGGCCAAGGGCTTCGTGATCTACATGGAGCCGTCGTGACGCGATCGCGCCTCGGCACGCTCCTGCTGGCTCTCGCCAGCGTGCTGGCCCTGTGCGTCAGCACGGCGTCGCCGGATGTGGCGGCGGCGAACGAGTCACCGTCGCCGCCCAGCGCCGGGGTCCTCGCCCACTGCGGCGCGGCCAGCCGGTCGACGCCGGTGCACGTCGAGAGCTGCCCCGCCGTCGTGCGGGCCTCGTCGTCGGCCACGGTGCCGACGATCGGGCGCAAGCTGCCAGTCGGCGTCACCGCCCCGTCCCCGCACGTCGTCGGCACCGACGCGACCGCCACGGTCGGCCGCGCCAGGACCACCGACCACCACGCTGCGTCGGTGGCGTCGAACGGCGCACGGGCGCCACCCTCCTCCCGGACCTGAACGCTGCAGCGAGCGGGCCGCGGACGCGGCCCGCGGTCCGGTCCGCGCCTCGACCCGAGGCGACACCCCTGGAGGAGCGATGCCCACCCCTGCCCGCACCACGCCGGTCGCGGTCCTGCCCTGGCCCGCCGGCGCCACCGCCCGCGCCCGTGCTCGCGCCGGCGGCACGCCCCGGCTGCTCGTCGTCGCACCGGGCGCCCCACCACCCACCGACTGCGAGCACGACGAGGACTGGACACCCGCCGCCGCCGCAGCCGGCGACGTCGCGCGCCGCCTCGCGACGCTCGAGTCCCGTCCACGGTCCGCCCCCCGGCTCCCGGCCGACGTGCTCGACGAGCTCTCCGACGCCGAGGTCGCCGTGTTCGACGTGCTGGACCGGCATTGGCCGCGGGCCGCGGCGATGGCCACGATCGTCGCGGCCGACCCAGAGCCCGCCGACGTCGCGTCCACCCTCGGGCGGCTCCGCCGTGCCGTGCGAACGGCCGGCTACGAGGTGCTCGCGGTCCCCGGCGGCGTGCTGCTGGCGAGGTGCGCGACGCCCTGATCGGCCGGCCGCACGGTCCGCGTCGTGGTCCATCCGAGGATGGCGACGAGCGCGTAGATCGTCGCCTGACCGTTCAGCAGGGCGCCGAGCGGGACACGGCCGAGCAGCAGGCCGGCGCCGATCGCCCCCACGGCCTGACCGACGGCACCCCCGGTCTCCATCGTCCCCACGCCGAGGCCCAGGTAGGCGGCCGGCGTGGCGCGCTGGACGGTGGTGAGCAACCCGACTGAACAGGCGACGGCCGCAGGCCCGGCGAGCGCCATCACCCCCGCGTAGACCGGGACCGCCGTCGTCACCGCCGGCAGGTTCCACGTGACGAAGCCCCACACCGCCATGCCGCCGAAGCCGGCGCCGATGAGGCTCGCCGGGCGCACGTCGGCGGCGACGCGAGCAAGCAACAGGCCCCCGAGCACGCCGCCGACCGCCTGCATGCCACGGATCACCCCGACGTCGGCACCGTCGCCGCCCAGGCGTTGCACGACGAAGGCGAGGAACAGCACGAGGAACATGCCCTGGGCGACCTGGCTGACCAGCGTCGTCACGAAGAGCGCCGGGAGCGGCCGACTGCGGCGCAGGACGCGCAACCCGCTGCGGGTGCCGCCTGCCACCGCACGGCCGCCGTCGCTGGCCTGCCGGGCCACCGGGCGGGCATCGGTCCGCACGGCGGCGGTCGCCGCGGCGACGAGCAGGAACGACACCCCGTCGACCGCGACGACGGCCGGCAGGCCACCGAGCACGACGATGATCCCGCCCAGCGGCGAGCCGATCAGCCGGGCGAGGTTCTCCCCCATCGCCCGTGCCGCGTTCGCCGCCGGCAGCTCGGGATCGTCGACGACGCGCACGAGCAGCGCCGTGCTCGCCGGGTTGTTGAAGCGGGTCAGGGCGGCCTGCACGACGGTCACGAGGAACGCCGGCCAGGTGCGGTCGGCGGTCACCGCGAGCAACGGGAGCAGGGCGACGGCCTGGGCGACGTTGGTCACGACGACGGTGCGGCGGAGGTCCCAGCGGTCGACGAGGTTGCCGGCGAGCGTGCCGAGCAGCAGCGCCGGCACGAGCTGGGCGACGAACAGCAGTGCCGTCGCCAGGCCGGAGCCGGTCTCGGTGAGCACGTAGATCGGCAGCGCCACCATCAACAGCCAGTCGCCGGTGTCGTTGACGAGCCCGCCGCCCCAGATCAGGCGGAAGTCGCGACGCCGCCACGGGCCGGTCACGGCGCCGGCGGGGGCAGGCGGGGGAACGCCTGCAACGTCACGTGGGCGACGCGGGCACCCGCCGGGGCGTCGCCGCGGGTCGCCGCCAGGTACGGGCGCACGACGGCGTCGACCTGCTGCACCAGCTGCCGGAGCTCGGCGGCGTCGACGAGGAGGCCGTAGGAGGCGAACTCGGCGGCGTCCTGCCAGTCGTCGTCGAGCTCGCGTGCGCCGGCCAGGAAGTCCGTTGCCAGGTCGGCGTGGAGGGCGACCTGCTCGGCGAGGAGGCCGACCATCGCGGTGCGCGTCGCCGTGTCGTGGCGGCTCGGGGTCGGCAGGATCGAGATCCCGGTCTGGGCGGCCCGCCACCAGCGCTCGCGCCCGTCACGGCCGGCGCCGTCGATGGGATCCGTGCGCTCGACGAGGCCGAACCGGGCGAGGTGGCGGAGGTGGTAGCTGCACGCCGACGGCGTGATGCCGGCGATCGTCGCGCACTCGGTGGCCGTGCTCGGCCCGACCTCGACGAGGTGGTTGAGCAGGCGCACGCGTGCCGGATGGGCCAGCGCTGCGAGCACGCGGACGTCGGTGATGGTCCGCCGCGCCTCGGGACGCGGTGCGCCGCGATGTGAAGGCATTCCTTCACGATCGCCGCTCGCCCGACAGATGTCAAGGGAACCCTTCACACATCCGGGGCCCGGGCGAGCGTTCGACCCTCGCCGAGGGTCGCCGTGCTGCGGGTCAGCGCACGAGGTAGACGACCGAGATGACGACCCCGATCGTGACGACGACCCAGCGGAACGTGCGCGCCGGGATGTACCGCGACGCCCGCCCTCCGACCCCGCCGCCGAGCAGCGCCGCCGGGGCCATCACCGCGACGAGCGTCCACTCGACCTTGCCCGAGAACACGAGGAACGCCGCCGCCGCCAGGTTGATCGCCGCCGCCAGCGGCTGCTTGACGGCGTTGAGCTGGACGAACGGCACGTTGGAGAACAACCCGAGGACGGCGATCAGCATGATGCCGAGCCCGGCGCCGAAGTAGCCGCCGTAGGTGCCGGCGAGGAAGACGCCGATCAGCTCGGCGACGGTGAGGTCGCCGGCGCCGCGGTGGCGGGTCACCCAGCGCCGGAGCGGATCCTGCACGGCGAGCAGCAGGCACGACAGCAGGATCAGGTACGGCACGATCGAGCGGAACACGGCGTCGCTCGTGGACAGCAGCAGGAGGGCACCGGTGATCCCTCCGCACGCGCTGACGACGAGCCGGCGCCGCAGCGGCTCACCCGTCGCGTCGATCTCCCGGCGCAGGGCGTAGGTCCCGCCGACGTAGCCCGGGCACAGCGCCACCGTGTTCGTGGCGTTGGCGCTGACGGCCGGCACACCGATCGCCGTGAGCACCGGGAAGCTGATCAGGGTGCCGCCGCCCGCCAGCGCGTTGACCGCCCCGGCACCCACGGCCGCGGCGGCCGCGGCCAGGTGGGCGAGGGCGGACACGTCGGGCATCGTCCCGATCGTGGCCGATGCCCCGCCGGCCGCGCGAAATGCCGCTGGTGCTCAGCCGGCGAGGTCGGCGGCCCGGGCGAGGTCCTCGACGAGGGCGGCGCGGATCTCGGCGGCCCGCTCATCGGCACGCAGCACCGCCGACGGGTGGTACGTGACGACCACGGACGCTCCCATCGCCTCGTGCACCACCCGCCGGCTGGCGGCGATGCCGACCGGGCGACCGAGCACGGCGCGTGCGGCCGTCGCGCCGAGGGCGACGATGACGGCCGGACGCACCGCCCGCACCTCCGCCTCGAGCCACGGGTGGCACGCCGTGACCTCGCCGGTGCCCGGCTTCTTGTGGATGCGGCGCGTGCCGCGCGCGACGTGCTTGAAGTGCTTCACCGCGTTGGTCGCGTACAACGCGTCGCGCGCGACGCCGGCCTCGTCGACGCACGCCCACAGCACGGCGCCGGCCGGGCCGACGAACGGCCGCCCGCGCCGGTCCTCCACGTCGCCCGGCTGCTCACCGACGAGGAGCAGCCGCGCCGAGGACGGCCCCGCACCGAACACGGTCTGGGTGGCATCCCGGTAGCAGCGCGCATCCCTCGCACCGTGCCGCCGCCTCGGCGAGGACGCGCAGCGACGACGTACCGGGGACGAACGGCTCGGCCGATGCGCTGGGCATGTCCGCCCCTACCCCGGGCGCGGCCGTTCGTGACCCGGGGGTGGGCGAGCGGGCGGGCGGGCAGCATCCGGACGTGAGCGCGCAGCCCCTCTCCCCCATACCCGGCCACGAGCGTCCCACCAGCATGTCCGACGCGACCGTCGATGCCCTCGGCAAGCTGTCGGAGGCGCTCGAGGTCGTCGAGCACGCCCGCGGCCACCTGTACGCCTTCCACCGGCTGTCGGGCACCGCCGACCGCACGCTCGGCGAGGCGATCGGGCTGCTCGGCGAGGCCGGTCACGACGGCGTCGCCAGCGACCTGGTCCGGGAGCTGCAGGGCCGCAACGTGCTCCCGGGCCGCTGGACGTTCCAGGTCGTCGAGGAGTACGACGACGGCTACTACGCCACGTTCAAGGACCTCGAGCGACGCATCCGCGACGACCTCGCCGGCGGGACCCGGCACATCTACGAGGCGGAGATGAAAGCTCGTGAGATCACGCCGGGGCACCCCGGCCACGAGCCGGCGCCGGCGCCCGACGGCTGACGGTCACCCGTCGGCGCATCGCGCTCAGCGCGGTCGCGTCGATCGAACCGCGCTGGGTGGGCCGGGTGGACCCGCGGCGCTTGAGCGTCAGCGGCACGACGATCCACACGGCGACCATGGCGACCGACGACCGGGATGACGAGCTGCAGCGCCGAGCCGTCCCCGAACACGAAGCGGGCGACCCCCCAGAGGGCGGCCAGCAGCGCCACGCCCAGCAGGGCGAGCCCGACCACCATCAGCCGGATGCTCCACAGGAGGCGGTCGCGGCGCGCCGTGCGCTCGCCGAAGCGGTGCAGGAACGTCGGCCCCAGCAGGAAGACGACGGACAGCATCGAGCCCGTCAGGGCGACCTCGTAGGCGCGGCGACCCCACTCGTCGAGCTCGTTGAAGCGCTGGGCGAACGGGGCCGTCAGCAGGAAGGCGAGGAGGACCTGGACGCCGGGCAGCACGACCCGCAGCTCCTGCAGCAGGCCGTAGTAGCGCTCGCGCAGCTCCTGCCGGTCGGTGTTGTCGTCCAGGTACCGCGTGTCCTCGTCGGACGGGGCGACCTCGTCACGCTCGTCGTCACTCAACGGATCAGGGACTTCCCAGCCGGGTACCGATGCAGACGTGCACACGGCGGCGCATCGGCGCAGACTAGGTGGTCGATGGAGCTGCCGATCGTGCACCGCTACGCCGGCGGGCAGAGAGGGACTGACCGATGATCGAGCGACGAGCCCGGAGCCATGACCTGGTCGAGCTGACCTTCCGGCTCCCGGCCGACCACCCCGCCGACCCCGTCGGCGTCGCCGGGGACTTCAACGACTGGATCGTCACCCCGCTCGTCGACGTCGGCGGCAAGCTGGAGGCCACCGTGGTGGTCGTGGCCGGCGGGCGCTACCAGTTCCGGTACCGCACCGCTGACGGCCGGTGGTTCAACGACGAGGAAGCGGACGACTACGAGCCCAACGAGTTCGGCGGCATGAACTGCGTCGTCGACCTCGGGGACTGAGCGGCGTCACGCCGCGAGCTGGTCGGCCAGCAGGCCGAGCGCGGCGATGGCGAACGCCGTCATGTTGCCGAGGCGATCGGCGGATCCGGTGAGCACGTGCTTCGTCGCGTCCGTCGGGGCCGGCGACGGCGACCCAGGCGTGGCCGGCGGGATCGCCGTAGCGGTTGCCCGCCGGACCGGCCGCACCGCCCTCGCCGATCCCCCACGTGCTCCCGAGGCGGGCGACCGCCGAGCGAGCGAGGTACGCCGCGAAGCCCTCCGTCGCGCCGCGCAGGCCCGGCGGGGTCGGGATCGCCCCCTCCAGGAACGCCCGGTTGGCGGCCAGCGTGTAGATGACCGCCCCGCCCGCGTAGTAGCCGGAGGCGCCGGGGACGGCGAGCAGCGCCGCCGAGACGAGCCCGCCGCAGGACCCTTCCGCGACACCGACCGTCTCGCCCCGCGCCAGCAGCGCCTGCCCGACCCGCTCCCCCATCGCCAACAGCTCGCTGTCCATGGGGATGGAGTCTGGACGCGAGCGAGCGGCCGCGTGCGCACGGGGCGATGCGGCCGCTCGGCGCAGGGCTCGCGTCAGCGCCGGGCGAAGCGCCGGGTCGCGAGGGGCAGGAAGACGGCCACGATGACCGCCGACCAGGCGAGGGCGCGGACCGCGTACCACCCGGCCGAGTGCCCGAGGACACGTGACGCCTCGTCGCCGAGCGCCAGCGCCCGGACGGCGCCGATCATCGGCGTCACCGGCTGGTGCTCGGCGACCGGCTGCAACCAGCCGGGCATCGACTCGACCGGGACGTAGGCGCTGGAGACGAACACGAACGGGAACGCCAGCATCGCCATCCCGTTGGCGGCCTGCCCGGACCCGGCGACGAGGCCCATCAGGATGAACGGCCAGGTCCAGGCGAAGCCGAACAGGAGGCACAACCCGACGGCCGCGGCGGCGTCGAGCGCCGAGCCGTGGAACCGGAAGCCGGTGGCGAAACCGACGGCGACGGTGACGAACAGTCCCCAGCCGACGAGCGCGGTGTCGGCCAGCGACCGGCCGAGCAGCACGGCGCCGCGCGGGATCGGCAGCGACCGCAGGCGGTCGAACAGGCCGCCGGCGACGTCCTCGGCGGTACCGACGGCGCCGCCCATGCCCGAGAACATGGCGCCGGCCGCGGCCAGCCCGGGGATGAGGAAGTCCACGTAGGACACGCTGCCGGTGCCGATGGCGCCGCCGAAGACGAACCGGAAGATGAGCAGGAACATCGTCGACGTGAGGGCCCCGACGACGATCAGCTGGGGCGTGCGCACGAACTGGCGCACGGTGCGCCCGGCGAACGTCGCCGCGGTGGTGGCGTAGCCGGCATGCCCGGCCGGCGCGGCGACCGGCGCCATGGCGACGGCGGGCGAGCCGGCGCTGACGGGCGTGGCGGTGGGGACGAGGGTGGCGGTCATGGCGGTGGTCTCCTTCAGGCGGCGAGGGGCTCGGCGGTCGGGTCGGTCTCGGCGGTCGCCGCGGCGACCGGTCAGGGCGAGGAACACCTCGTCGAGGGTCGGGCGGCGCAGTCCGACGTCGTCGATCGCGATCGACTCCCGGGCGAGGGCCTGGACCGCCCGCGTGAGGTGGTCGGTGCCGGCCTCCACGGCCACGTTGACGCGCCGGCTCGGCTCGTCGAGCCGCGGCGCGTCGACCCCGAACGGCGCCAGCACCGATCCGGCCCGGGCGAGGTCGTCGGCGTGGCGGACGCGGATCTCGACCACGTCGCGCCCGGCCTGGCGCTTGAGCTCGTCGGGCGTGCCGGTGGCGATCGAGCGCCCGTGGTCGACGATGACGACGTGGTCGGCGAGCTGGTCGGCCTCCTCGAGGTACTGCGTCGTCAGCAGCACGTCCGTGCCGGCGGCGACGAGCGCCCGGATGGCGTCCCACAGCTCGATGCGGCTGCGCGGATCGAGTCCGGTCGTGGGCTCGTCGAGCAGCAGCAGCCGGGGCCGGCCGACGAGGCTCGCGCCGAGGTCGAGGCGCCGGCGCATGCCCCCGGAGTAGGTGCGCACGAGGCGATCGCCCGCATCGGCGAGGCCGAGCTGGCCGAGCACCGTCGTCGCGGCCTGCGCGGCCGCCTGACGCCGGTGGCCGAAGAGGCGGGCCACCATCACGAGGTTCTCGCGCCCCGTCAGCGCCGGCTCGACGGCCGCCGCCTGGCCGGCGAGGCCGATGACCCGCCGAACGTCCTCGGGGCGGGCCATGGCGTCGATGCCGGCGACGTGGAGGGCGCCGCTGTCGGGGACGCTGAGGGTGGCGACGGCGCGCACGAACGTGGTCTTGCCGGCCCCGTTCGGACCGAGCACGGCGGTGACGGCGCCCGCTGGGGCGACGAGGTCGAGGCCGTCGAGCGCGGTGACGGCGCCGAACCGGGTGCGCAGCCCGATGGCCTCGATCGCCGGGGGCGAGGTGCGGTGAGCGTTCATGCGACCATCGTCCGCGCCAGAAGTGGTCACCCCCTGGCCAGTTCTGCTGAGATGGTGGCAGCATGCGCGCCGATCGCCTCGTGGCCACCCTCCTCGTGCTCCAGGCGAAGGGCCGCGTCACGGCCGCCGAGCTGGCCGACGAGCTCGAGGTGTCCGTGAAGACCGCCCGGCGCGACCTCGAGGCGCTCGCCATCGCGGGCATCCCGGTGTACTCGCAGGCCGGCAAGGGCGGGGGCTGGCGGCTCCTCGGCGGCGCCCGCACGGACCTCAGCGGGCTGACGGCGGCCGAGGCGCGCACGCTGTTCATGGTCGCCGGGCCGTCGTCGACGGCGACACCGGAGGCCAAAGCGGCGCTGCGCAAGCTCGTCCAGGCGCTGCCGGAGACGTTCCGCGCCGATGCCGAAGCGGCCGCGTCGGCCGTCGTGCTCGACCCCGCCGGGTGGGGTGGCACGACGGTCCCCCGGCCGGCGCACCTCGATGCGCTGCAGCGCGTCGTCGTCGACGGCGTCCAGGTGCGCCTCGGCTATGCCGACCGCACGCGCAGCGAGACGCAGCGCATCGTGCACCCGTTGGGCCTCGTCGAGAAGGACGGCGTCTGGTACCTCGTCGCCGACACCGACGCCGGGCTGCGCACGTTCCGCGTCAACCGGGTGCGATCGGTGGAACCGACCGGCGAGCCGGTCGTGCGACCCGCCGGGTTCGACCTGGCCGCGACGTGGGACTCGGTCGTGGCGACGATCGAGGAGAAGCGCACGGCGGCGCGCGCCGTCGTGCGGATGCCGGCCTGGGGGCCGTACGCGCTGCGCGGGCAGTTCGGCCCGTCCACCACCGTGGTCGCCGAGCACCCCGACGGCCGGGTCGACATCGAGGTCGGGGCGCCGACCGACGAGTACCTGGCCGAGCACCTCGCCGGCTGGGGCGACCGCCTCGAGGTCATCGAACCGCCGGCGGTCCGTGAGCGCCTCGCGACGATCGGCCGCCAGCTGGTCGCCCGCTACGGCGATCGCATGCCATGACCGATGTCACAGCCGCCGGGTCATCTCCCACCGGGCGCCGCTCCGAATGAGCGCAGTGCCGGACCGCTTCGACGACGTCTCCGACGCGGTGCTCGCGGTGGCCATCGCCCGGTACGACCAGGCGGCGCTCGCCGAGGCCTATCGGCGCCACGCCGGCGCGGTCTTCGGGCTCGCCCGCCGGCTGCTGGTGGAGCCCGCCCTGGCCGAGGAGATCGTCCAGGAGGTGTTCCTCCGGCTCTGGCACGACCCCGCCCGCTACGACCCCGAACGCGGCACCATGCGCAGCTACCTCCTCACCCAGACCCACGGTCGCTCCGTCGACCTGCTGCGCGCCGACGTGTCGCGTCGCCACCGCGAGGAGCGTGACGCCCGGCGCACGGCCGAGGCGGGCGCCGACATCGAGCGGGAGGTGTGGGACCTGACGACCGCCCAGCACGTGCGCGAGTCACTGGCGACGCTGCCGCCGGACGAGCGCACGGCGATCGAGCTGGCCTACTGGGGCGGGTACACGTACCGGGAGGTGGCCGCTCGCCTCGAGCAGCCCGAGGGCACCGTCAAGAGCCGCATCCGGGCCGGCCTCTCGCGCCTGCGCCAGGACCTCCTCGCCGCCGGCATCACGCTGGGCGGACAGCCATGACCGATCGACCCGTCCCTGACCCGATGGACGAGCTCCTCGGCGCCTACGCCCTCGACGCTGTCGACGGCGAGGAGCGGCGGCGCGTCGAGGCCCACCTCGCCACGAACCCGTCGGCGCGCGCCGAGGTCGAACGTCACCGCGAGGTCGCCGCGCTCCTCGCCGTCGGCACCGAACGTCCCCCGGAGGGCCTCTGGGACCGCATCGCCGGCGCGCTCGAGGAGCCGGCGCCGGCGCCGGGGCCGCGCCTCGCGCAGGTCATGCCGAGCGAGCAGGCGCGACCGCGGCGGCGGGGCTTCGTCGGTGCCGCCGCGGCAGCGCTCGTCGCGGCGGCGGCCGCCGTCGTGGTGACCGTGGTCGTCGTCCGCGACGACGATGCCCCGTCCGGCGATGCCGCGATGGCCGCCGCCTACGAGGACGCCCTCGCCGCGCCGGAGAGCCGGCGCGCCGAGCTCGTCGGCGACGGCCGCCCGTTCACCGCGGACGCCGTCGTGCTGCCGAACGGCACCGGGTTCCTGGCCGCCGACGACCTCCCCGAGCTACCGGACACCGAGACGTGGCAGCTGTGGGGCGTCTACGGCGACGACGACGTGATCTCGCTCGGCGTGCTCGGCAACCGGCCGGGCCTGCAGGCGTTCACGGCCCACGACGACCTGCAGGCGCTCGTCATCACCCGCGAGCAGGCGGGCGGCGTCCCGCAGTCGACGACGGGTGCGGTGCTCGTCGGACCGCTCGGCTGACGGTCGCGCCCGCGGCCGGACTCAGTCGCCGGCGGCGTCGTCGTTCGGCGGGGTCGGGCGGGCCCGAACGGACCGCCGGAGCTTGGTGTACGGGCTCGGGTTGGACTCCTGGGCGAAGACGATCGCGGCCACCTCCGCCGGGGTCAGCGCCGCGGCCCGGGCCACGGCGGCGACCTCGATGCCCTCGTCCGTGACCGCCTCGGCGATGCGCGCGTCACGGTCGGCGATGGAGTCGCGCGCCACCTGTGCCTTGCTGGCGATGCGCGCCAGGACGACGAGGTCCTCCGTCGACACGCTGAACGACTGCGTCATCGCCGCCGCCCTCGCCTCGTGGACGCCACGACGCGCGCCCGACCAGCCTGGTACCGCCCATTCAGTTCGCCCACGGCGTCACGTTACTGAGGGATGCGGGCCGCTGCACCGGCGCATCGCCGGGCCTGCGTCACGAACCAGGTCCGCTCGGCGTCCGTGCGCCCGCACGCCTCCGCCCGGTGCCACGCCGCCGCAGCCTCCTCGTCACGGGCGAGGCGCTCGAGCAGCTGAGCTCGGGCGGCGTGGGCGTACGGGTAGGCGTCGAGCCCGCCGAGCGCGAGCACCTCGTCGAGGTCGGCGAGGCCAGCTGCGGGGCCGTGCCGGTACGACAGGGCCACGCAGCGACCGACGGCCACCGTCGGGCTCGGCGCGGCGGCCAGGAGGGCGTCGTAGTGGGCGATGATCCGCGCCCAGTCGGTGGCCGCGAACGACGCGGCGCGGGCGTGCTCGGCGGCGATCGCGGCGTGCCGGCCGAGGACGCCGGCACGCTCGAGCGCCACGCCGTCGAGCAGCGCGAGGCCCTCGGCGACCGCGCTGCGGTCCCAGCGCGAGCGTTCGGCGTCGGCCAGCAGCACCTGGCCGCCGTCGGGACCGAAGCGACCGGCGGCGCGCGCGTCGGACAGCACGACGAGCGCGAGCAGGGCGGTGCAGGCGCTGTCGTCGGGCCGCATGCGGTGCAGGGCGCGAGCCAGCCGCACGGCATGGGCGGCGAGGTCGTCATCGCGGAGCTCGGCACCGCTGCCGGCGGTGTGCCCCATCGTGTACGCCAGGTGGACGGTGCGGCGAACGGCCGGCATGCGCTCCTCGACGGCCAGGTCGTCGGGCAGGTCGATGCCCTCGCCGGACGCGGCGATGCGTTGCTTGGCGCGCGTCAGGCGGGCCGCCATCGTCGCCGTCGGGACCAGGAAGGCGGCCGCGATGGCGGCGGTCGGCACCCCGCAGCCGAGGCGCATGGTCAGCGCGACCTGCGCCTCGGCCGCCAGCGCGGGGTGGCAGCACAGCACGACGAGGCGCAGCTCGTCGTCGAGCACCGGAGGTTCGTCGAGCGTCGCGTCCGCCGGTGCGACGAGCCCCGGCGTCGTGACGGCCAGGCTGGCCAGCCGCTCGCGGAGGCCGGCGAGGCGCCGGATCCGGTCGACGGCCCGGCGCCGCGCGGCGGTCAGCAGCCACGCCTCCACGGAGTCGGGGACGCCGCGCTCGGGCCACGTCTGCAGGGCCAGCAGGAAGGCGTCGGCCGTCGCCTCCTCGGCGACGTCGACGTCGCGCGCCAGCCGCAGCGTGGCCGCGAGCACGCGGCCCCAGTAGCGCCGCTGGGCGTCGGCGGCGATCGCAGCCGGGTCAGCCGGCATATTCGGCGGGGATCTCCCAGATCGGTCGCATCTCGATGTAGCCGTGACCGGCCGGGCAGCGCTCGGCGATGCCGCGGGCCTGCTCGTCGTCTGCCGCCTCGATGAGGTAGTAGCCGCCGAGGATCTCCTTCAGGTCGGGCGCCGGGTTGTCGACGACGTCGACCCCGTCCGTGCGCGTGCCGCGCAGGAACGTGGCGGTCGCGACCGGCTGCAGGGCCTCGCCGCCGAGGATCGAGCCGCCGAGCTCGGCGACCTCCTTGGAGAACGCCATGTGCGCCTCCATGGTCGCGTTGAACTCGGCCTCCCCGGCCTCCTCGTACGCCTGCTCGGACTCGACGATCAGCAACAGGTACTTGGGCATGTCCTCATCCTCTCGCAATGCCGCCACCCCACGTGGCGGACACCTCTCAGACGAACGGCCGCGGCGCGTTTCGACAGCCGGGCACGCGATCCGGCGGCAGGCGTACGGTGGCGCGATGACGACGACCGCCGCCTACGACGCAGCCCGGGTCGTGTCCGACCTGCGCGAGCTGGCCGCCCGCACCGGCGGTCCGGACGGTTCCCGCCGCCTCGCCTGGACGCCGGAGTGGCTGGAGGCCCGGGCCCTGCTGCGCGAGGAGCTGCGGACGCTGCCGGTCGAGGTCGACACGGACGCCGCCGGCAACCTCTGGGCGGTCCTCCCCGGCGCGTCGGACGACATGCTCGTCGTCGGCAGCCACCTCGACAGCGTGCCCAAGGGCGGGTGGCTCGACGGCGCCCTCGGCGTGATGGCCGGGCTCGAGCTCCTGCGCTCCCTGGCCGCCGGCGGCGAGCCGCCCGTGACCGTGGCCCTCGTCGACTGGGCCGACGAGGAGGGCGCCCGCTTCAGCCGCAGCCTGTTCGGCAGCGCCGCGGCGATGGGGACGCTCGACGTCGAGATCCTCCGCGGCCTCACCGACCGCGACGGCAACGCGCTGCCGGCCGTGCTCGCCGAGCACGGCGTCGACATCGAGAACCTCGACGCGGCCCGGACGCGCATGGCCGATGCCAAGGCGTACGTCGAGGTGCACATCGAACAGGGACCGATCCTCGAGGAGCGCGGCCTCGGGATCTGCACGGTGACGGGCACGAAGGGCATCGAGCGCGAGCGGCTCGTGTTCCGGGGCCAGGCGTCGCACGCCGGCACGATGCCGATGGCGATGCGGCGCGACAGCTTCCGCGCCGCGGCCCGCTTCGCCCTCGCCGTCGCCGACATCGGCGTCGCCCACGACGGCGTCACCACCGTCGGCAGCGTGACGCTGTGGCCGGGCGTCGTGACCGCGACGGCGGGCGAGACGCGCATCACGCTCGACATGCGCCACATCGACGCGGGGGAGCTGGCGGCGATGTACCGCGAGGCGATCGAGGCCGCCCACGCGGCGGCCGAGGCCGAGGGCTGCACGGTCGAGCTCGAGCACATCTTCCGCATCCCGCCGATGCCCTTCCACCCGCGCCTGCTCGACGCCGCCCGCGCGTCGGTGCGCGAGATCGAGGGCCACGACGTCGAGCTGCCCTCCGGTGCCCTGCACGACGCCAGCGAGGTCGCCCGCGAGGTCCCGACGGTGATGATCTTCTCGTCGTCGATCGCCGGGCTCAGCCACACCAAGGAGGAGGACACCCCCGAGGAGCACCTACGGATGGCCGCCGACGCCTTCCACCGCACGTGCCGCCGGGCGATCGACCTCGTCGCGTCGGGCGCCCTGGCGGACTGAGCCGGCTCCGAACCGTCAGTGCGAACCGGCCTGTTCGGGCCGATCGACGCTGACAGGACGGGATGGGCGGCCCCGCTCCACGGCTGCTCCACGTTCGTCACACGCGCCCCGCGGATGATGCCGACCATGACCTCTGCTGCAGCGACCTCCGACCGTCCCGCGCCCGCCGAGGGAGTGGGCGCGCCCGGCCTGACCCGCAAGGACCGCCGGCTCGTCGGCGTGATGCGCTGGATGGGCCGCCTCCATCGGGCCGTGCTGCGCCTGACCAGGGGTCGTGTCGGCGCCGGTTGGTTCGGCGGGAGCGACGTCGTCCTGCTGACGGTTCGTGGCCGCACGTCGGGACGGCTGTTCACGGTGCCCCTGATGGGCCTGCGCGACGGTGACGACCTCCTCGTCGCCGCGTCCCAGGGCGGCGTCGACCGCGAGCCGCAGTGGTGGCTCAACCTGCTCGCCGACCCGCACGCCGAGGTCGAGGTCCGCCGGGAGCGCTTCGCCGTGACGGCCGAGCGGGCGAGCGACGAGGAGCGGCCCGAGCTGTGGGCTCGCTTCGTCGCCGCCTACGCCGGCTTCGAGGACTACCAGGCGCGCGTCAGCCGCCAGATCGCGGTCGTCCGCCTGCGCCGCGCCTGACGACAGGAGCATCCGAGTACGCGGCGCCGTCGGAGTACGCGGCGCGGGCAGGACCCGCACGCCGCACTCGGGTGGCCCGATCCGGGTCAGGCGGTCGAGGCCAGCCCGGCGGCGATCGCCTCGCCCGTGACGCGGGCGCAGAGGTACGGCTCGGGGTCGTGGGCCCGGTGGCCGTTGTCGACGCGCTGCTCGACGACGGCGCCGAACACTGGCGCCAGCGGGAAGCCGTCGGCGACCATGTCTCCGACGGCGGTGATGTTCGTCCACGCCCGCACGGTCGGCGGCCACGTGCCGCGGCCGTCGGTCAGCGCCGGGCGGATGGCGCCGGACGCCACGATCGGCCGGCCGAGCACGGCGCCGAACGTGACGAGGTCGACGGCGGGCAGCGTCGCGTCGTCCACGAGCGCCTCGTAGGTGGCGAGCGTGCCGAGCGAGTGGGCGACCACGACCCTGGTGTCGGGACCGATCGCCTGGCGGATCCGCTGGCGGACGGCGTCCCGCAGCGACGCCTCGTCGATGTAGCGGCCGAGCTGCTCGACCGTGCGGTCCACCTGCTCCTGCCCGACGAGGGCGGCCATGCCGGCGAGGGCATCGGGGCCGCCGATCCGCGTGGCGGCGTCGAGGATGCCGGTGCGGGCGGCCAGCGCATGGAGCTCGTCGGCGGTCGGCTCGTGGCCGGCGTCGAGCCGGAACAGGTCACCGTAGAAGGCGATCGTGACGTCGGCGGGGTCGACGTCGGCGCCGGCGAGGTGGAGGCCGTCGCGCAACGCCGGGATCCAGCGGGCGGCGATCTGGTGGGGACCCCACAGCTCGTGGAAGGCACCGTGCACGCAGACGATCGAGCTCATGGCGATGATCCTGCTCGTCCGCGCCCACCGTCGGGTACTGGGGTGACCCCACGCGTGCCGACGCGGTCAGCCCGGCGGTGACGTCGACGGTCAGCGTCACGGTGTCGCCGCTCGCGCTGTTCGTCAGCGTCACCTCGCTCGATCCCGCGGCGAGACCGGTGAGGCCGGGGTTGAACGTCGCACTGCCGTCGTCGCGGCCGGCGGTGAACGCGACGACGGCGGGATCGGCGATCTCGGCGCTCCACGCGGTGACGTCGTCACCGCCGCCGGTCAGGTCGACGACGCCGCCGACGGCGACCGTGACCGTCGTGCCGTCGGCCGACGCGAGGTCCACGACGACCGGGGGGAGCACGTTGCCGACGGTGCCGTCGGTCGCCGCGGTCGCCGCGGCGCCGGTGGTGGTCGCCGTCGTGTCGTCGTCGTCACCGCAGGCGACCGCGACCACGGACACCACGAGGACCACGGTCAAGGCCGACGTCAGTCGTTGCATCGCGCTCATCCTCGCGATTTCGTCCCCGCCCGACGTCAGCGGAAGTCGCGGCTGGCGTGGATCGTCGAGCCGGGGAGCGTCAGCGCCTCGAGGTGCTCGGCGACGACGTTGATCACGCCCTCGCTGCGCTCCATGCGGCCGCGGATCGTCATCGCCGGCGCCTCCCGGGCCACCCGCCGGAAGCGGGCCCAGCAGCCCTTCGACACGACGACGTTGATCAGTCCGGTCTCGTCCTCGAGGTTGAGGAACGTCGTGCCCTGGGCGGTCATCGGGCGCTGGCGATGGGTGACGACCCCGGCCACCGTGACGCGCGACCCCGGCGGCACGTCCCACAGGCCCTGCGACGTCACCACGCCGAGCTCGGCCAGTCGCTGACGCAGGAAGCTGGTCGGATGGCCGTCCGGGGAGACACCGGTTGCCCAGAGGTCGGCGACGGCCTCCTCGACCGGCGACATGCCCGGCAGCCGGGGGGCGGTGGCGCCGGTGACGATGCCGGCCAGGCGGTCGGGCCGCGACTGGGCGACCGCGCCGACGGCCCACAGCGCCTCGCGCCGCGCCAGGCCGAAGCACTCCCCGAACAGCCCGCCCGTCGCCATCGCCTCGAGCTGGCGCAGGTCGAGCGCCGGCACCCGCCGCACGAGGTCCTCGACGTCGCGGAACGGCCCGTCGGCGGCGCGGGCGGCATCGATGGCCTTCGCCAGGTCGTCGCCGATCCCGCGCACGGACCCGATCCCCAACCGCACCGCCGGCTGCTCCCCCACCCCCGGCCCGGCCGGATCCGGTGTGCCCAGACGGCCAGATCCTGGCCGTGTCGTCTGAAAGTTGGCCGGTTCGAGGGTGGCGGTGGCGAGGGAGGCGTTGAGGTCGGGGGTGCGCACGACGACGCCGTGGCGGCGGGCGTCGCGCACGAGGGTGTGCGGGCTCCAGAACCCCATCGGCTGGGCGTTCAGCAGCGCCGCGCAGAACGCCGCCGGCTCGTGGTGCTTGATCCACGACGAGGCGTACACGAGGTAGGCGAACGACACCGAGTGCGACTCGGGGAAGCCGTAGTTGGCGAACGCCTTCATCTTCACGTACAGCTCGTCGGCGATGTCGCCCGTGATCCCCCGCTCGGCCATCCCGGCGTACAGCCGCTCGCGCAGCCGCTCCATGCGCGCCGCCGAGCGCTTCGAGCCCATCGCCTGGCGCAGCTCGTCGGACTCGGCGGGCGTGAACCCGGCGACGTCGATCGCCATCTGCATCAGCTGCTCCTGGAACAGCGGCACCCCGAGCGTCTTGGACAGGCTGTTCTCGAGCAGCGGGTGGAGGTACGTGACCTCCTCCTGGCCGTTGCGCCGGCGGATGTAGGGGTGCACCGAGCCGCCCTGGATCGGGCCCGGGCGGATCAGGGCGACCTCCACGACGAGGTCGTAGAAGCGGCGCGGTCGCAACCGGGGCAGCGTCGCCATCTGCGCCCGCGACTCGATCTGGAACACGCCCACCGTGTCGGCGCGGCAGAGCATGGCGTAGACCTCGTCCTCCTGCGGGATCGTCGCCAGGTCGACCTCGTAGCCGCGGTGCTCGCGGATCAGGTCGACGGCGTAGTGCAGCGCCGACAGCATCCCGAGGCCGAGCAGGTCGAACTTCACGAGGCCGGCCGCGGCGCAGTCGTCCTTGTCCCACTGCAGCACGGAGCGGTCCTCCATCCGTCCCCACTCGACGGGGCACACCTCGATGACCGGCCGGTCGCAGATGACCATCCCGCCGGAGTGGATGCCGAGGTGGCGCGGCGCGTCCTCGACCTGCAGGGCGAGGTCGATCACCGGCTGCGGGATCCCGTGCTCCGGCGTCTTCGCGGTCGACGTGACCGTCCCCCACCCGTCGACGCGCTTGGACCAGGCGTCCTGCTGACCCGGCGCGTGGCCGAGCGCCTTGGCCATGTCGCGCACCGCCGACTTGGCGCGGTAGGTGATGACGTTGGCGACCTGCGCCGTGTGGTGCCGCCCGTGCTTGGCGTAGACGTACTGGATGACCTCCTCGCGCCGGTCGCTCTCGATGTCGATGTCGATGTCGGGCGGCCCGTCGCGCTCGGGCGACAGGAAGCGCTCGAACAGCAGGCCGAGCGACACGGCGTCGGCGGCGGTGACGCCGAGGGCGTAGCAGACGGCCGAGTTGGCGGCGCTGCCCCGGCCCTGGCAGAAGATGTCCTTTTCCCGGCAGAACCGCACGAGGTCCCACACGACGAGGAAGTAGCCGGCGAAGCCGAGCTGCTCGATGATCGCCAGCTCGTGGTCGATCGTGCGCCACGCCCGGGCCCGCAGCGACGCGGCCTCAGCGTGCCCCCCGTTCGCCACGGAGGCGAGCCTGGGGGCGCTCGCCGTAGCGGTGGCGGGCACCGTCGTCGACCAGCCGGCGCAGGTACGCCATCTCGCTCAGCCCGTCGGGGCACCTGAACGGCGGCAGCGACGGGGCGACGAGGGAGAGGTCGAAGGCGGCGGCCCGCCCGACCTCGGCGGCGAGCTCGACGACCCCGGGGTAGCGGGCGAAGCGCCGGCGCTGCTCGGCACCCGAGCGGAGGTGGGCACCGGCCGCGGCGGGCAGCCACGGGTCGAGCTCGGCGAGGCTGCGGCGCGACCGCACGGCGGCGAGGGCGGTGGCCAGGCGGCGCTGCGCGGGGGTGGCGTAGTGGGCGTTCGTCGTGGCGATGCAACCGACGTCGTGGCGGGCCGCCAGCTCGGCGAGGGCGTCGTTGCGCACCGAGTCGAGCGGGTCGCCGTGGTCCCACAGCTCCACGAGCACACGGTCGCGGCCGAACGCCTCGATCAACCGCTGCAGCTCGCGGCGGGCAGCTGCCGGCCCGTCGGCGAGCAACGCCTGCGGCACCGCCCCCTTGCGGCAGCCGGTCAGCACCCAGACGTCGCCGGCGGTGTTGCGGGCGACGTCGGCGAGCGTGAACTGCGGCGCCCCCTTCTCCCCCGCCAGGTGTCCGAGGCTCAGGGTGCGGGCCAGGCGGGCGTATCCGTCGGGCCCGTCGGCGAGCAGCAGGAGGTGGTCGCCGTGGGGGTCGGGGGCGTGGCCGTCGGGCACCCGCCCGGTGGCGACCTGCGTCGTCGTGTCCTCCTCCAGCAGCGTCACCTGGCGGTCCGGCGAGAGGCCCGGCGTCAGTGTGATCTCGGTGCCGAACACGGTCGGCATGCCGACGGCGCGGGCGGCCTCGGCGAAGCGCACGACGCCGTAGAAGCCGTCGTGGTCGGTGAGGGCGAGCGCCTCGAGCCCGAGGCGGGCGGCTTCCGTGGCCAGCTCCTCGGGGTGCGACGCCCCGTCGAGGAACGAGAAGTTGGAGTGGCAGTGCAGCTCGGCGTAGGGCGTGGACCCGGCGCGCCGCGCTTCGCTGTCGACGCCATCCGGTGGTTGGAACGGCTGGCGGCGGCGGCTCCACGCCGGCCCGTCACCACCGGCGTTCCACGACGGGCTGCCCGGCGCGCGACCATCCCTGCCCTTGCCGGAGAGCGCCGCCTCCAGCTCGCTCCACGTCCACGACGGGTTGTTGAAGCCCACCGCGCGAGTATCGAACAGAGGTTCTACGAACGCAAGTTCGCATCCGTCACCGTGCGGCACGCCGACCAGAGGTCGGCGACCGCCCGCCGCTCCCAACCCGTGGTGCCACGACGGCGCTCCTGGGCGACCGCCGCCTCCAGGAGGGCGATGCCGGCGGCGCTGTCGCCGAGCAGCACGGCGAGCTTGCCCAGCACGCGATCGGCGGCGCCGAAGTAGCCCACCGAGTGCAGCGCCAGGCCCGTGCCGCTGAACCGTTCGAGCGACGCCCGCACGGCGCGGGCGAGCGGTCGGTGACCAGCGGCCGCGGCGACCTCGGCCGCGCACATCGCCGTGAGCGGCCAGCTCGCGCCGGCCAGGACGAGGAGCTGCGGCTCGGCCGCGAGCCGGCCGGCGACCGCCGCCGCGCCGTCGACGTCACCGGCCTCGACGCAGGCGAGGCCGTAGCCGGCCAGCATCCCGGGCGTGGCGTCGGTGCCGGCCAGGTGGGCCAGCGCCTCGGCCGCCGTGCCGAGCGTCCCCCCGAGGTACAGCATCGTGAGCTGCTGGGCGCGGGCCGTCGGCGCGGCCGCCACCACGCGCAGCTCCCGACCGATGCGGGCCGCCGTCTCGATCGCCGTCTCCGCCGCCTCGAGGCGCCCGGCGGCGAGCTCGATCGAGGCGTCGAGCGCAGCCGGCCACCACTGGATGTCGGGGCGCGGCAGGCGGGCGCCGATCGCGATGATGCCGTCGCGGGCCGCGGCCACGTCGTCGAGGGTCCCGTCCGCCCAGGCCTGGCGGGCGCCGAGCAGCAGCGCGGCGGCGTCGGCGGTGGTGTCGTGGGAGCGGGCCGCGTGGCGTCGCAGCTCGTCGAGCGAGCGCCGCGCCGCCGCCGGCGACGACTCCACGAGCGTGTCGGCCTGGGCCCGGATCGCCAGCACGAGGCCCTGCAGCGTGCCCGCACCCCACGGGTCGGCATCGGCGATGTCGAGCAGGTGGTCGGCCAGCAGGCGGTCGCCGCGCAGGAGGCGCTGGTGGGCCGCCCAGCACGCCAGCTGGACACGCCGGTAGCCGTCCGCCGGCGGCAGCGCGTCGACGAGGTGCTCGGCGTCGGCGAGCACGGCGTCCTCGTCGCGGCCGCCCGTCATCAACGGCCCCATCGCCAGGATCGTGTCGGCGAAGACGCCGAGGTCGCCGCTGTCGCGGCTCGGTTCGCGCAGGCGCAGCAGGACCGCCCGGCCCGGCCCGACGTCGCCGACCGCGATCAACGCCGTCGCCGCCTTGAGCTGGGCGGCGAGGCGGTCGCACCCGGCATCCGGGGCGTCACCGAGGGCGAGGTAGCGCTCGGCGAGGCGCGCCGCGGCCACGTAGTCGGCGCCGTCGAGGAGGCGCTCGATGGCGGCCCCGACCGCCCGGTCCCGGTCGTGGCCGTGGTCGTCGAGGAGCGCGCCGCCCCGCAGCAGCTGCTCGGCGTAGGCGACGACGGAGCGCGGGTCCCGCGACAGCTCCTGGACGAGCGCGCGGCGGGCGCCCAACGCCGAGGCGGCCGGCAGGTGCCGCTCGACGGCCCGCCGGACGAGGTCGTGGTGCAGGTCGACGGCCCCGTCGATGGGCGCGCCGAGGAGCCCCTCGTCGGCCAGGTGGTCGACGCGCTCGAGGACCTCCGCCGCCGGGGAGTCGCACGCCCCGGCCAGCACGGTCACCTGGCATGGGCCACCGGCGACGGCGAGCACGTCGACGAGGCGGCGATCACGGACGTCGAGGCGCGCCAGCGTGCCGGCGACGATGGCGTCGAGCCGGGGCATGCGCTCGGCGTCCGTGAGGCGGTTGCGGTGGGCGATCGACTCGGCGACCGAGAGCGGGTGGCCCTCGGTCGACGCGCACACCTCGGCGACCAGCGCGGCACGGGCCGGCGGGTCGAGCTCGGTCGCGACGTCCGCGATCAGCTCGGCGACGTCGGCCGGTGAGAGGTTGCCGAGGGCGACGGCGCGGACGGCTGCCGCCCGTTCCAGGTCCCCGCGCAGGGCAGCCGCGGCCGGGTGCCGGGTGACCGGCCGGCTGGCGATGATCCAGTGGACGACGTCGAGCGTCCGGGCGACGACCTCGTGCAGCACGGCGGTGTCGGATGGGTCCGCCCACTGCACGTCATCGACGGCGACGACCACCTCGCGCTCGCTCGACGCGGTGCGCAGCCGGGCGACGATGTCCCCGCCGAGCGCGGCGCGCCGGACCTCGGGCTCCTGATGGGCATCGCCGGGATCGAACCCCGACCTGTGGCTCGCCGGCACGAGGTCGTCCGTCGCAGCCAGCAGCGCCGGCACGACACCGAGCGCACCGGGCGCGCGGGGGCACGCGACGTAGAGCAGGGCGGTGCGGTCGCATGGCCGTCCGGTCGGCCACCTCCGCCAGCAACCTGGTCTTGCCGGTGCCGGCCTCGCCCTCGATCCACACGACGCGGCCGGGCCGCAGGACGTCCGCGAGCGCCGCCTCGCGTCCGACCATCGGATCGCGCCGGGCCATCACGCGGGTCGTGGGCACGACGGCCGCCGGGTCGACGCCGAGCAGCTGCCGCTCGAGGTCGAGCAACCCGCGGTCGGGCACCATCCCGAACTCGGCGAGGGCGCGACGGGCCTCACCGGCCGCCCGCAGCGCCTCTGTGCGGTGCCCGGCCGCGGTCAGCGCGGCGACGAGGTGGCGCCAGCGGACCTCGCGGTGCGGCTGCGCGGTCGCGGCGGCGCGCAGGCGGGACACGTCGACGTCCACCGCGCCCGACGCGAGGGCCATGGATGCCCAGAGCTCCTCGGCGACCGCGACCTGTTCGGCGATGGCCGCCGCCGCGGGCATCGCCCAGACGTCGTCGGCGACCTCGTGGAGCGGGCGCCCGCGCACGAGGCGGAGCGCCGCGTCGACCTGCTCGGCGGCTCGCCCGGCGTCGGCGCCGTCGAGCCGTGCCGCGGCGACGGCGCTGCGGAAGCGATCGAGATCGAGCACCGGCGCACGGGGATCGACGCGGTAGCCGGCGAGGTCGCGCCCGACGATCGCCGGGCCGAACGCGCGGCGCAGGCGGGCCACGACGTTGCGCACCGACGCCATCGCATGACGCGGTGGTGTGTCGGCCCAGAGCCGTTCGACGAGCGTCTCGTCGTCCACGGCGCGACCACGGTCGGCGATCAGGGCCAGCAGCAACCGGGCGCCCAGACCGTGGACGCGCTCGACGTCGCCGTGACCCCGGTCCACCTCGACCGGCCCGAGCACCCGCACCTCGACGTCCAACGCTGCACCCGCTTCCCGCAGTGGGTGCCGAGATTCTGGCACGCGCCCGGCGGGCCGGCGTCATCCGGCGCCGGCCCGCGCAGCCGATGGGCGGTCCCTCGAGAGCCGACCACCCGGCCCGGGGCACGCCACCCCGGGCCGGGTCGTCGTGTGCCGTCGAACCGATGTCGACGCCCGCCCGGCGCCCCGCCCATCAGATCGATCGGCCGTCCGCCGACTCTCCCTACCGCCCTCACTCAACACGAGGCCGATAACGAGCCGATAACGGCGCCCGCTCAGCCGAAGCGAGCCGCCAGGACGTGCAGGATCTCGGCCATCCCCGCCTCGGCGATGCGTGGGGCATCCACCCACGGGTACCAGCCGACCTCCTGGCTCTCCCCCGCCGGCGGCGCCGGATCGGCGTCGTCGGCGCGGAACAGGTACCGCAGGTCGAGGTGGGTGTGGCCACGGCCGCCAGGGTGCACGTCGACGTGGGCCAGCTCCGGCTGCCCGTCGAGGAGGCGCACGGGCATCCCGGTCTCTTCGGTGGCCTCGCGCCGGGCGCCCTCCCAGGGCGCCTCCCCCGGGTCGATGTGCCCACCGGGCTGCACCCAGATGCCGAGCCGGCGGTGGCGCAGCAGCACGATGCCACGGGGCCCGACGATGAACGCCGAGCCGGTGACGTGGACCGGGCCGGCGTGCACGTCGAAGGGGCGGGCGAGGCCGGGCACGATCGCCAGGACCTGCGCGATGCTGTCCCGCTCGCGCTCGTCGATGGGATCGCGGGCAGCGACCTCGGCGAGCACCTGGTCGACGATCGCCTCGTCGTCCACCTCAGTTGCCGGACGGGGTCGGCGGCAACGGGTGGCCCTGGACGACGACCGTGACGGGCATCGCGCCAGCCGGTCGCAGGGTGCGGTCGGCGGTGCGGCCGCCGTAGCGCTCGAGCACGCGGCTCAGCTCCTCGCCGACCTCGCGCAGCTCGTCGGAGGTGAGGTACGTCGTCGTGTAGCACGCGAACGACGCCTCGCGCCATGCCTTGGAGTACGACGCGCGGGTCAGCTCCCACTCGTCACGGCGCTCGGCGGCCCGCTGGGACATGTGGCGGGCGAGGCCGACCGCGGCAGTCGCCGTCGCGGCGTCCTCGTTGTCGATCTCCCACGAGTTGCCGATGCCGACGCGCGACCACGGCCGCTCCCTCCCGGTCCCTCCCGGCGCCTCCTCGACGAAGCCGTACTTGGCCAACGTCCGCAGGTGGTAGGAGATGTTGGCCGGCGACTCGTCGAGGATCTCGCCGAGCTGGGTCGCCGTCATCGGCCCTTCCCTGCTGAGCAGCTCGATCGCCGCCACGCGGGTCGGGTGGGCGAGGGCCCGCATCTCCTTGGCGTCGGTGAGCTGGCGACGTTGGCGCGTTGGCGGGTCGGCAGCGGCGTGGGTGGGCTGCTCCGACGGCTCCGTCATGGTCCCATCGTGGCCGGTCGGCGACCGATCGTCGACGCACCGGTGAAGGGCGTGGCGGGGGCCAACCGGTGGCCCCAGCGCACGAGCCGCCGCCCGAGCCGGGCGCGCACCCCGGGACGGGCCGGTCGGGACGGCCGCGCGTGGCGGCGAGCGGCCTCGGCGGTCATCTCGAGGACGCGCTGGCGGGCGAGCTGGATGGTGATCTCAGGGTGCATGGCAACGTTCCTTTCGAAATATCTCTTTCGAAGCATACGTTTCGAAACAACCGTTGTCAAGGATTCACAGTCCGATCTGTTGCGGTAGCCGCAACACACCGAGCTGTGAATGCGGGATTGGGCCGGTCAGCCGTAGGTGGCGGCGACCCACCACGTGCGGTGCTCGGCGAGGACGAGGTGGGCGGCACCGTCGGCGGTGACGACCTGGAGGCGGGCGAGGCGGCGGTGGCGGCGGGCGTCCCACCAGCGCTCGTCGAGCGGCCAAGGGCCGGCCCACCCGGTGACGGCCTGCGGCGGGCGGCCGCCGACGGCCAGTGCCGCCGGCGGCGCGCTGATCTCGCCGCGACCCGTGACGGCGACGGGACGGCCGGCGGCATCGAGCAGCGTGGCCGGCTGGGCCGCGGGCGGCACGACGGCGGGTGAGGGCGCCGGCAGCGATCCCGGCCAGGGCCCCGCCCGGCCCGGCGCCGCGCCGACGCCCCCATTGCCACCCCCTCCCGCGGCGACCGGACCGTCGAGTGGGCGGGGGCGCAGCCGCTCGGCGGTGTCGTCGGCATCCGTGAGGTCGGTCGTCGACGCCGGCACCCACCCGTAGCGGTCACCGGGGAGGCGACCCCCGCGCCACGCCGGCACCAGCACGCCCTGGTCCCCCACCATCCCGGCCAGCCGGGCCACGACGCGCGCCGCCCGGTCGTCGGCCGCCGACGGACCGCCCCACAGGCGGACCTGGTCACCGTCGTCGCCGCGCACCTCGTCGGGCGCCAGGCGCAGCAGCACGACCCCGGCCGACAGCTCCCCCGACGTCATCCAGGCGTCGAGCTGCCAGCGGACGCGCTCGACCATCGCCGGGGCCGACAGCCCCGCGGCCCGGTACCAGGCCCGCTCGGTGCGCTCACCGTGGTCGGTCTCGGCCGTCACGACGAGGCGCGTGCAGACCCGGCCCTCGGCCGCCAGCTCGGCGACGAGCTGGTCGGCGAGGTGCTTGCCGGTGAACACGAGCGGGTCGAGTTGCACGACCGGGTCGTCGAAGGCCTGCTCGACGCGCCGCTCCGGTGGTGGCTCGACCCCCCCGGCGGGGCGGTCGTCGACACCGGTGGCGAGGCGGTGGGCATGGCGCCCGAGCGGCCCGAAGCGGGCGAGGACGTCGCCCTCGGGCAGCGCGGCGAGGTCACCGAGGCGGGCCAGGCCGAGGCGGGCGAGCAGGCCGACGAGCTCGGGGTCGACCTCGCCGACGACGTGCAGCCAGGCCACGGGCAGCGGGGCGAGGAAGTCGGGCGTGGCGCCGGGCGGGACGACGATCGCCGACCGGCCGGACCGGCGGGCGGCGACGGCCGAGGCGAAGCGGCCGTCGGCGATGCCCACGCCGACCCCGGTCGCCATCGGCCCGGCTTCGCCCCGCACGGCGGCGACGAGCCGGCCGGCCAGCGCCTCGTCGCCGCCGAAGTAGCGCGACGGACCACGGGCGCCGACGCACAGCCAGCCCGGCTCGACGACGTCGAGGCGCGGGGCGAAGCGGCCGATCGCCCGCACGACGGGTTCGAACGCCCGGGCATCGCGGTCGGGGTCGTGGTCGAGCAGGGTGACGTCCGGGCAGCACTGCTGGGCCTGGCGCCGGCGCTGGCCGACGGTGACGCCCTCCGCCGCGGCGGCCGGCGAGCGGGCCACGACGCGGTTGGCGTGGAGGACGACGGCGAGCGCCCCGTCGGCGACCCCGGCCGCGACGACGGGCCAGTCGGGGCACCACACCGTGACCATCCGGCGGTCGCTCCGCCTGTCGGTGCGCCGGTCCCCTGCCATCGCGTCAGCCCACGGAGCGCAGCACCGGCTCGGCGACGGGGTCGACAGCGGGATCGACGGCCGCGACGACCCCGCCGGGACCGGGCAGCCACAGGTCGGCGCGCCGCGGGCGGGGGATCCGCCGGCCGGACGCGACGATGGTGACACGGCGGCCGCGCAGGTGCCCGGCCCCCTCCTCGACGCCTTCCCACACCGGGATCGACGCCTCCATCGTCACGTCGGCGGTGAGCGGCCCCGGATCGCCCACCGCCAGGAGCACGGCCTCCCGGGCCTGGATCCGCGACTGCACGCGCCGCAGCACCGCCGCGTTCACCCGCCGCGGCACGCGCGTGACGACGAGCTCGAACCCGTCGAGCACGGCGGCGACGAGGTCGGCCCACGACGTCGCGTCACCAGGTGTGGGCGGCTCGACGCGCACCAGCCGCTCGAGCGGGACGCCCAGCTCGGCGGCGGCCTCGACGCCGAGCCACGGCACGTCGACCACGGCCAGCCAGGCACCAGCGGTGGTCGCCCCGGCGGCCAGGGCGAGGGTCAGCGATGTGGCGGCGACGCCACGGCAAGCGACGGCCCGGCCGCGGACGAGCCCGCCCTCGGGCAGCAGCGGGCGCAGCGGGTCGGCGACGGGCAGGGTGCGCTGGCGGGCGAGGGTCGTCGGGGCGACGGCGGCTGCCAGGTCCATCCCGGCAGTCTACGAACGAACGTTCGGCAACTCAAACAGATGTTCGCCCGACCTGTCCGTCGCTCGCGGCCCGATCGGGCCGCATCAGGCGGACGGTTGGCGGTTCAACCGGCGTTCGACTTCCACCGCTCGCGGGCGGCTCGGCTGCGCTCGAGGAGGTGCATCGGCACCCGCTTGGCCGCCTCGGCGAGGGCCGCATCGCCACCGCCGTCGCCACCGTCACCACCGGCCGGCGCCGCGCCGTTCGCCGCCGGCTCCTCCTCCGGCTGCAGGTCCTCGAACGTCGGCGGCGACATCCCCGGCTGCCAGTACTGGTAGAGGTGGCGCATGACGTCGGCCAGGCCGGTCGAGGTGGCGCCCTTGGCGAGGTCGACGGTGACGATGTTGGCGTACACGTGGACCGCCGCCGCCTGACCGGTGGCGAAGAGGCGGCGGGCCAGCTCGGCAGCCGGGCGCGGCCCGAAGGCGTCGGCGGACGACCGGAAGCGCTCGTGGCCCATGCCGGTCAGCGCCCGGTTGAGCTCGAACCGCACGACACCCGGCGACGAGCTCGGCTGCTCCGTCACGGCGACCATCTGACCCATCGCCCGGAGCGTACATGTCGGTCCCGCTTCCACCCTCAGCGCCTCCGTGCGGTCGCGGGACGCGCAGCACGTGCGGAGCTCACGTGCGGTGTTGTGTCGGTCGCGGAGCCCTCAGGCGGACAGCGCCACGTTGTGGCGGACGGCCCAGGCGGCGATCTCGGCGCGCGTCGCCAGGCCGAGCTTGGCGAGGATGTTGGACACGTGGACGGCGGCCGTCTTCGGGGAGATGAACAGCCGCTCGGCGAGCTGGCCGTTCGTCAGGCCGTCGGCGAGCAGCGCGGCGACCTCCCGCTCCCGCGCCGTCAGCTCCCCGTCGATCCGGGTCGACGCCCCCTGCAGACGACGGGCCAGGGCCTCGGCGCGGTCCTTGCGGACGCCCGGCCAGCGGCCGAAGTCGTCGTCGATCGCCCGGCGGATCGCGACCAGCGCCCCGGCCCGGTCGCCGGCGCCGAGCAGGGCCTCGGCGAGCGCCGTGCGCAGCGTGCCGATCACCGGCTTGGCGAGGCACGGGTCGGGTGTCGCGAGCACCGCGCCGAGGACCGCCGCGGCGGCCTCGTGGTCGCCCTCGGCGAGCGCCAGGAGCCCCTCGCCGTGGGCCCGGATGGCGGCGTTCGACGGGTGGGCGCCGAGCCAGCCGTCGAACACGCGCCCGCGGACGTCGGCCGGCGCCACACCGAGCGTCAGCAGGTTCTCGACCAGCACGACGACGATGTTGAGGAGCGTCGCGGTGTCCTGCAGTGGCGGCGACGCCAGCAGCTCCTCGAACGTGCGGGCGCCGAGCTCGCGGTCACCGCGGGCCGCCGCCAGCGACACATCGAGGCGCAGGTAGTGCGGCCGCTTGCTCGTCGGGCACGCCGTGATGAAGAACGCGTACGCCTCGGCGGCGTCCGACATGCGCCCCTCCTCGAGGGCGACACCGATCTGCGCCGACGACATCCACTTGCGCTCGGCACCCCAGTACTGCGACCCCTCGGCGGCGACCCGGCGCAGCGTCGGCAGGTCCCCGGCGCAGAACGCGGCCTCGAACTCCCACAGCAGGGCCGTCGCCTGACCGAGCTTGTCGAAGCCGACCCGCGAGCTGACGTCCTGCATCTCGGCGCGCAGCTCGGCCGCCTCGGCGGAGTGCGAGGGCAGGAGATCGAGGCCGTTGTTGATCGCCCGCGTCAGCAGCACGGCGTCGCCCGAGCCCCGGGCCGCCGTCAGCGCCTCCTGCAGCGAGTCGAGCGCCTCCAGCCGCGACTGCTCGTCGACCTTGGCACCGGCGCGCTCGACGAGCGCCCGCGCTGCGGTCACGGTGTCGCCGACGGCCCGGGCGTCCTCGAGGGCCCGGTCGGCCCAATCGATGGCGATGGCCGGGCGGTGGCTGATCATGTGCACCTGGGCCAGCGACCACGCCGCCACCCCGCGCAGCTGCCGATCGTCGAGCGTGGCCCAGAGGTCGGCCAGCTCGGCCAGGCGGGCCTGCGACGCGACCTCGTCGTCGAGCTCCTGGAGCAACCGCGCCGTGAAGCGCAGGGCAGCGATGCGGTCGAGCGGCTCGACGGCGACCTTCGCCCAGCGGATCCCGGTCTCGAGGGCCTCGGCACCGAAGTCGAGCCGCCACGCCGCCTCGGTGGCGACCGCCAGCAGCTCGGAGTCGTTGGGCGCCTCGGAGAGCCCCTCGGCGGCCAGCCGGAGGGCGGAGAACGTCAGCCCCTTCTCCAGGTACCGCGCCGCGCCCCGGCGGGCGATGGCGGGCACCTCGTCGTGCCGATCGGCGCCCTGGGCGTGGTAGGCGAGCGACGCGTGGTCGAGCACGGGAGCCCGGCGCACCGCCTCGAAGCAGCGCTCGTGGAGCCGGCGGCGCTCGCGGCCGAGCAGCTGGTGGACGATGGCATCGGCGACCAGGGCGTGGGAGAACCAGAACTGGTCGTCACTGACCTCGACCACGACCCCGCCGTCGACGAGCGAGCGCAGGGCGTCGATGAGATCGGCGTCGTCGGCGGCCTCGGTCACGACGAGGAGGGCCTCGAAGGACGCGGCCCGCCCATAGACGGCGAGCGCCTCGACGACGCGCCGGCGGCCGTGCTCGAGCCCGGCGACCTGCTGGCGCACGGCCTCCTCCAACGACCACGGCAGCTCGGCCTCGAGCAGGTCGGACACGATCGCCCGCGGGCCGACGACGCGCATCAGCTCCTCCACGACGAACGGGATGCCGGCGCTGCGCCGGTGGAGGGCTTCGATGAACGCCGACGACGGTTGGCCACCGGACGCCAGCGAGATCGCCGCGACCATCGCCCCGACCTCGGTGCGGTCGAGGCGGTCGAGGCGGACCTGCTCGACGGAGTGGCGGCGCTCGAGGCGCAGCACGAGCTCGCCGCCGGGCTGGCCGCGCGACAGGTCGTTGGGCCGGTACGTGGCGATCACGACGAGGTTCGGCCAGGGCTGCTGGGCGATGCGGTCGATCAGGTTGGCGCTCGCCGAGTCGACCCAGTGGAGGTCCTCCACGACGAGCACGGTCGGGCCGCGCCGGACGGCGGCGGCGACGAGGTCGAAGACGGCCGCGGCCGCGTCGTCACCGGTGACGCCCGGACCGACGAGCGCGGCGACGGCGTCGAGCGGGCGGCCCATCGAGCCGGGCTGGGCGGTGATCGCCACCGTCGACACGCGGCTCGGCAGCGACTCCACGAGCTCGCGCACGAGGCGCGTCTTGCCGATGCCGGGCTCGCCCGACACGAGGGCGACGGCGGCCTGGTCGCCCGTCATGACCTCGGCGGCATCGACGATCCCGGCCAGTCGGGCGAACGGGCGGGCGCGACCGACCATGACCGGGCTCATCCCGATGCGACCGCTCAGCACCCCGTCGACGCTAGAGCCCCCGGCCGGACCTGCGACCCGTGGTTCGCGAGTGGCCGGGGGCAGCTCTCCGTCGGCCCCCGGCCGCAGTGCGGCCAGGGGCCCGGAGGCCGACCGGTCAGGCGACACGCTGGTCGTGACCGGTGGTGTCGAGCTCCTCCCGGGGAGGTGGGAGGAGCACGATCGACGCGGGTTGGGCGCCCACCGCGAGGGGCGTGTCGCGCCGCCGCCGGAAGAAGCGGCGACGGGTCCGACGCGACGCAACGATCGGGCGGCGGGCGCTGAGCATCTCCTGGTGGCGGAGCTGGGCGATGCGGTAGTTCATCTCGGGGTGCACGGTCGGCTCCTTGGAGAGGTCGTGGGTGGGACATCTCGATCGTGCGGACCTAAGGGGGTGCGGCGCATCCGCCGACCTACCTATTTCCGTGCGTTCAGGCCATCGGCCCAGGTCAACGCGTGTGACAGGGGTCATCGGTCGGGACCGTCCGAGCGGCCGGCGCGGGGGTCGAAGCCGGCGCGCGCCGGGGTCAGTAGGCTCGATCGGTACCTCCATGCGACTGCCCCGCACATCGCTGCTCGCCCGGCTGACGGCGCCCGAGGTCCCGGCGGTCGTCCTCCTCGAGGCGCCGCCCGGCTTCGGGAAGTCGTGGCTGGCGCGGCGCGCCGTCGGGTCTGACGTGCTGCGGCTGCGGGGCGAGCTCGGCCCGCTTTCGCGTCCCACCGCGCCGCATCGCGGACCGGTGCTGATCGACGACGCCCACCTCCTCGCCGACGAGGAGGTCGCGCTGCTCGTCGAGCGCATCGAGGACGCGGGTGGCGACGGCCGCCTGGTCATCGCCGGGCGCATCCTCGGGGAGGCGCTGCACGAGGTGGCCCAGCTCGTCGACGGCCTCATCATCGACACCGAGGCGCTGATGATCGTCCCCGAGGAGATCCTCGCCGAGCTCCCCGACAGCTCGTCGACGATGGCGACGCGACTGTGCGAGTCGGCCGACGGCAGCGTCCGCGTGATCGCGACGTCCCTCGACCAGGCGCAGCGCGACACCACCGCCGACCCGATTGCGGTCGCGTCGCACATGGTGCGCATCGCCAGCGAGGCCGCGCTGCAGCACCTGTCGCGGCGCGAGCGCTCCGTCGTCGGGCTGCTGGCGCGGGCGCCCGGCATCGACACCCACCTCCTCGAGCGCCTCGGCGGCACCGGCTTCGTCCGCCGCGCCGCGATCGCCGGCGTGCCGTTGCGCCGCCAGATCACGGGCGCCCTCGAGGTCGCCAACGCGTCGGTGTTGCGCACGGTGGCGATCGATCCCGACATCGCCGCCGCGCTCGCCGACGACATGCTGGGACGCGAGCGGGCCCTGGAGGCGATCGGCCTCGTCCTCGACGCCGGTGACCACGAGCGGGCCACCGCGATGATGAAGGGGCTGAGCGAATCGGTGACCGACACCGTCGAGCCGCGTCCGCTGCTCAGCCTGCTCGCCCGCCTCGGCTCGTCGGCGGAGCGCGAGCCGGCCCTCCTGCTGCTGCGGGCGGAGGCCCGGCGCGCCATCGGGCGCGTCGACGAGGCCATCAACGACCTCGACCAGGCCGTCGTCCTGGCGGCCACCGCCCCGGCCCCGCTGCGCCGCCGCGTGGCCATCGAGGCCGCCCGGGCGCGCATGGCCGAGGGTGACCGCGACGACGCCGAGCGCATCGCGATCGCCACGCTCGCCGAGCTCGGCGACGGCGAGGGGCGGACGTATGCGCGCGCCCACGAGGTGCTCGCCGAGTGTGCGGCGACGTCGGACGCCCGCGAGGACCTGCAGACGGCCGCCGAGAGCTACCGCGTCGCCGCCCACGCATGGGAGTCCTGTGGCGAGTTCGCCCGGGCCCGGATGTGCCGCAGCTCGCTCGCGCTCGTCGCCCTCACGCCGCTCGGCCGCTTCGACGAGGCGCTGGCGCAGATCGGTCAGCTCCTCGCGTCGCCCGACCTGTCCGACGCCGAGCGCTCGTGGACCGTGTACAGCGAAGGCTTCGTGCTGCTCAACGCCAACCGCCTGGACAGCGCCGAATCGCGGTTCATGCGCCTCGCCGACCTCGGCTACCTGCACGACAACCCGCGCCTGATCGCCGCCGCGGCCTGGGGCATGGCCGTCGTCGCCCAGCGCCGGACCGACCTCCCGGGGACGCTGCGCTGGATCGCCACGGCGGAGAACACCGCCCTCGGCGAGGCCGACGACATGCTCGGGGTGCCGTTCCTGTGCGACGCGGCGATGATGCTGGGCGCGCTCGGCGAGCTCGAGTCGGCGGCGAACTACCTCGCCCGCGCCACCGAGCGCCGGGCCGTGTTCCCGGGCCAGGTGATCTCGGCGACGTTCATCCTCGACGCCCGCAACGGTGTCGTCGGCGACGTCGAGGAGGCGCTGGCGTGCACGCTCCCCGTCGCGTGGTGGCAGGTCAAGCTCGTCGCCGCCTACGCGCTCGCCCACCAGGGCGACCTCGACGCGGCGCGGCGCATGGCCGACGACGCCACCCGCGAGCTCGTCGGGCTCGGCTTCAGCGACTTCACGGCGCTCGGCGAGGGACGTACCCACCTCGCGCTGCAGGCCGCCCTCGCCGCCCCGGGGAGCGAACGCCCGCGGGTGGCAGTCGCCACGGCGGCTCCGGCACCGGTCCCGGCCCCCGGTCGACGCCTGCTCGTCATGGGGCGCGTCGATCTCGTTGGTCGAGGGCGACGCCGTGACGCTCGTGCCGCCCGGCAACCCGCAGCGCCTCGTCGGGGTCGTCGTCGCGGGAGGTGGGTCCGTCACGTTGGACCACGTCAGCGATGCGATCTGGCCGGGCGACGACGTCGAGACCAGCCGGACGCGGTTGCGCAACGTCCTGCTCCGGTTGCGCCGCGCCGTCGGCGACGTGATCGTGCGCTCCGGCAACGGGCTGCGCCTGGCCGCCGGGCTGACCTGCGACCTCCACGACTTCCGGCGCGAGACCGGTGACGCGCTCGCCGCCGCCCGCGCCGATCCCGACCTCGCCGGCGAGCTGGCGGTCGCCGCCGTCGCCGACGGCGACGTCCCCGTGTTCGTCGACTTCGAGTACGAGGAGTGGGCCGTCGAGACCCGCCGCGAGGTCGAACAACGCCTGATCAGCCTGCTCGACCTGCTCTCCGTGCGGGCGGAGGACAACGGTGACCTGGCGGCGGCCCAGGCGTACGCCGAACGGGCGCTGCGCCTCGACCGCTACACCGACTCGCGTTACGTCCGCCTGGCCGAGCTGCTCACGTTGCAGAACCGGGCCGCCGCCGCGATCGCGGTGCTCGACGACGCCGCCGCCGTTGCCCGTGAGCTGGGCGACGGCGCCGCGGGCGCGACGAAGCACCGCCGCGACGAACTGCTGCGGCGCGCGGCGTCAGGGGTCTGATCGGGCTCGGGATCGTGGGTGTCGGCCGCCCGCCGATGCGCTCGATTGGGTCAGGTCACTTGACGCGAGGGCCGACCGCCAGGATCTCCTGGCCGGTCGTCAGCAGGAACGCCGTGACGGTGACGGGCAGGACCCCGAGGGTGACTGCAACGAGACGATGTGCGCGTGTCTTCACATGATGAGCATGGGTGTGGGGCCGTCCTACGCGCGTCCCACCGCAGACGACGGGACGCCGTCTCACGGCGCTGTCACACGTCCCTGCGCACCGTCCCACCATGACGGTGATCTCAGAGGCTCCGGCGGTCGGGCGATCCACCAGCAACCCCCGGTCCCACCGGGGTTGGTCGCGACCCCGTCGGCCGCGACCGTCCGAGCTGCCCCCCATCGTGGCGGGCGACCGGCAGGTCGTGGCCCTGCGCCAGCGCCGCGTGCTCGCCACCGGCGGCCTGCTGGAACGGCGCTACGTCGACGGCGTCGACCTCGTCAGCGCCCGCGACCTCGAGGATCGTCCGTGCTGGATCCCTGCGGCGGCCGTCTGGGCGGACGCCGATGGGTCCGAACGCCCGGAACATCCGTGGCCAGCTGGGCTGTCCCAGCCGGAGACCACCAGGTCACGGGCCGTGTTGAGCGGTCTCAGTGGTCGGCTGGCGCGGGAAGCGCTGCTCGCCCGGGACCTCGGCCGCGACCTCCCCACCCTCGAGCTGCCGGCGCCGTCGCCCTACGCCGTCGTGCTCGACGGCCGTGTCGGCCACGACGTGCCGACCGTCGTGGTCGTGCGCGACGACAGCGTGCTCGGCGGGGCCGGCGCGACCTTCGAGTCGGCGTACCGCCGGGCGCTCTTCGGGCGCGACGACGCCGTCGACGCCGACTGCGAGCTCGCCATGATCGAGGCGCAGCTGCGCCGCACCGACCTCGCGATCGGGGTCGTCGACCTGGGCAGCGCGGTGCTGCGCACGGCCGGCATCCACCGCGTGTCGGTGCAGCTGCTCCCCGCGTCACACGACCCGGTACGGCGGTGGGACGCCGACCCGGTCGAATAGGTGGTGTGGCGGCGGTGGTGAGTGGTCCTCTGCACCGACCGACGAACGTGTGAAGTTGTCCGCCCGCCCTTCGCACGTGTGACGGACGGTGCGTTCCGCAACCCTCCGCCGCCACCCGCAGCGTGTCAGCGGCGTCGTGGCCGTGGCGTCAGCCACGGCCACGACGCTTTTGATTGGCCGTGTTGCATTGCCTCCCTCGGCTCGAAGACTCGCCTCACTCGGCTGTCTCGCTGCGCCTGGCGGCGCCCGGCCTCCGGCCGAACGCTCGACCTGACCATCCATGCTCGCTGCGGACGGGGGCCGAAGCGGTCACTGCCCGCCTTGCACCTCACTCGTCCACGTCCTGGCCGTCCCACACCCGGCGTGGGACGCGGCGGGGTGCTCGGTAGGACGTCCCAAGGCGGGCTCATCTACCGTCGACGCGCGTGATCAGCATCGAAGAGTTCCAGGACGAGGTCACCGGCTTCCTCGAGGCGAACGCCGCCAAGAAGGAGGACGAGCAGAAGTTCGTGTGGGGCGAGGGCTCCGACAAGGTGGCGATGTTCGAGGAGCGCAGCCGGGAGCACGAGCTCGCCGGGCTCGCCAAGGCGCAGGAGTGGCGGGCCAAGCGCTACGACAACGGGCTCGGCTGGATCACGGGACCGGAGGAGTACGGCGGCCGCCAGCTGTCCGCTGCCCACCAGCGGGCGTACGACTCGCTGGAGTCGAGGTACGACGCGCCGAACCAGTCGTTCTTCACGATCGGGCTCGGCATGGTGGCCCCGACGATCCTCGCCCACGGCACCGACGTCACGAAGGACGCGTACCTCACGGCGCTGTACCGCGGCGACACCGTCGGCTGCCAGCTGTTCTCCGAGCCGGGCGCCGGGAGCGACCTGGCGAGCCTGCAGACCCGGGCCGAGCGCGATGGCGAGGAGTGGATCCTCAACGGGCAGAAGGTGTGGACCTCCGGGGCGCAGTACTCCGACATCGGCGAGATCATCGCCCGCTCGGACCCCGACCTGCCGAAGCACAAGGGCCTCACCGGTTTCATCGTCGACATGCGGGCACCCGGCGTCGAGATCCGGCCGCTGCGCCAGATGACCGGAGGGGCGAGCTTCAACGAGGTCTTCTTCACCGACGTGCGGGTGCCCGACTCGCACCGCCTCGGTGACGTCAACAACGGCTGGAACGTGGCCCTCACGACGCTGATGAACGAGCGCGCCGCCATCGGCGCGGGCGGCGGGGGCCTCGGCGGCGGGCTCCTGCACCGGGCGATCGAGATGGCCCGCGCCTTCGGCCTGACGAGCGACCCGCTCGTGCGCCAGAAGCTCGCCGACCTCGTCGTGCACGCCCGTGTCATGCAGTACACGAACCAGCGGGCGATGGACAAGATCCGCGCCGGCCAGCTGCCCGGCCCGGAGATGAGCATCGCCAAGCTGGCGAGCACCCAGCAGACCGGTCGCCTGTCGCGGGTCGTCGCCGAGCTGCTCGGGCCGAAGATCACCGCCGACACCGGCGAGTGGGGCACCTACGCCTGGTCGCAGATGCTGCTGGGCTCGCCCGGCGGCCGGATCGCGGGTGGCAGCGACGAGGTCATGCGCAACATCGTCGGTGAGCGCGTCCTCGGGCTGCCGAAGGACCCGGGCATCGATTCGACGAGCCCGTTCCGCGACCTGAAGGTCGGCACCCAGACGAAGTGAGCCGGGGTCCCGTGCCTAGGGTGACCCGATGGCGACGACGAAGAGGGCCGCCGGGCGCGACAGCACGGCGCGCCCACCCGATCACCGGCGCGTCCCTCGCCACCTCTACGAGGCCGAGCTGCTGCGGTTGCAAGCGGAACTGGTTCGCCTGCAGGAATGGGTGCGCGACGAGGGGCAACGTGTGGTCGTCATCTTCGAGGGGCACGACGCGGCCGGCAAGGGCGGCTCCATCAAGCGGGTCACGGAGTACCTGAACGCCCGCGTGGCCCGTGTCGTGGCGCTCCCCGCGCCGACCGAGCGGGAGCGCACGCAGTGGTACTTCCAGCGCTACATCGCCCACCTCCCGGCGGCGGGGGAGATCGTGCTGCTCGACCGCTCGTGGTACAACCGCGCCGGGGTCGAGCGGGTCATGGGCTTCTGCACCGATGCCGAGTACCACCGGTTCCTCCACCAGTGCCCGACGTTCGAGCGGATGCTGGTCGAGGACGGCATCCTCCTGCGCAAGTACTGGTTCTCGGTGAGCAACGAGGAGCAGGAGGCTCGCTTCCACGCCCGCCTCGACGACCCGATGCGGTTCTGGAAGCTCTCCCCGATGGACCTCAAGTCGATCACCCACTGGGAGGACTACTCGCGCGCCAAGGACGAGATGACGATCCACACGAGCATCCCCGAAGCGCCGTGGTACATCGTCGAGAGCGACGACAAGCGGGCGGCGCGGCTGAACATGATCAGCCACCTCCTCGGGTCGATCGACTACGTGGACGTCGGACGGCCGAAGCTGAAGCTGCCGAAGCGGCCGAAGCCGGCGGGCTACGAGCGCCCGCCACGCGACCTCGAGCACTACGTGCCCGACCACGCCGCCACGCTGACGTCCTGACGCGAGCCGCTGTGAGCGGGTCGCGAGCGGGCCACGCCACCGCGAGGCGGCATGAAGCAGCACCGCATCCCCAGCACCGTCCGCCGCGCCGCCATCGGCGCGACCATCCTCGTCGGCGCCGTGCCCGCCACGGCGGCCGCCCGGGCGCTCGCCGACCGTGACGTGCGGCAGCGTCGTCACGACCGACGTCCGCCTGACGGCCGACCTCGAGTGTCCCGGCCCCGGGCTCCTGATCGGCGCCGACGGCGTGCGCATCGACCTCGGCGGCCACACCCTGTCCGGTCCGGGCGACGGCGTCGGCATCGACGGCAACGGCGGCTTCGATCGGTTCACCGTCCGCAACGGCACGATCAGCGGCTTCCTGCACGGGATCGACCTCGTCGAGACCGACCACGGTCGCATCGTCCAGGTCGTCGTCACGGGCAACGGCCGCGGCATCAACATCAGCCGTTCGATCGGCATGGAAGTCGACCGCGTCGTGATCGACGGCAACCGCTTCGACGGCCTGTCGGTGGCCTTCAGCGAGCAGACCTCCGTCCGCCGCCCGATCACCCGCAACGGCGTCAGTGGCATCAACGAGCTGGCGTCGCTCGGCAGCACGTACGACCGCGACGTCGTCGTCGACAACGAGCTCCATGGCATCACGGTCAGCCAATCCGAGGGGCTGACGATCGCCCGCACCGAGGCGTCGGGCAACGGCGGTGACGGCATCGACCTCGGCTTCTGGACGTTCGGAGCGACGCTCGACGGCAACGCGACGAGCGGCAACGCCGCCGACGGCGTCGGGATCGACGAGCCCGGCTCCACGATCCGCCGGCACACCGCCCACGCCAACGCGCTGACCGGGATCGCCGCCGCCGCCGGCACGGTCGACGGCGGACGCAACCGGGCCAGCGGCAACGGGGCGGCCGATTGCACGAACGTCGCCTGCGGCTGAGCTCCAACCCTTCCCGCACGCGAGCGCCGAGGCACGTAGCGTCGGCGCTCGTGTGCGGAGCAGGCGTGCTGCGGATCGGCGTGCTCGGCCCGCTGCGGGTCACCGACGCCGATGGGCGCGACGTCACCCCCGACGGCGACCTCCAACGCCGCCTCCTCGCCCTGCTGGTCCTGCGGCGCGGTCACGTCGTGTCCGTCGACGACGCCGGTGGAGGCGCTGTGGCCGCGCCGGGTGCCGGCCGACCCGGCCGCCGCGCTCCAGACCCACGTCTTCCGCCTCCGTCGGGCCCTGCCCGACGGCCTCGTCGCGTCGAGCGGCGCCGGCTACCGCGTCGAAGCCGGAGCGCGTCGACGTCGACGCCGAGCGCGCTCGCCCGGGCCGTCACCGACGCCGGGGCGCTGCTCGCCGCCGACCCGGCTGCTGCCGCCGCGGCTGCTCGACGGCGACCTGGCGACCTGGCGCGGGTCCCCCTACCCCGAGCTCGCCGACACCGATGCGGGCCGGGCCGAGGCCGGCCGTCTCGACGAGCTGCGCGTCCGGGCGGTCGAGGTGCGTGCCGACGCCCAGCTGCGCGCCGGCACGGGTGACGACGTGCTCGCCGAGCTGACCGCCCTCGCCGACGAGCACCCGCTGCGCGAGCGCCCGCGCGAGCTGCTGATGACGGCGCTGGCGGCCGCCGGCCGTCACGTCGAGGCGCTGCGGGTGTACGACGACTTCCGCCGGCTGCTCGCCGATGAGCTCGGCGTCGAGCCGTCCCCGGCGCTCGCCGCTCGCCACGTCGAGCTGCTGCGCGGCGGCGCCGGCCTCGTGCGACCGCGGCACCGGCTGCCGTCACCCGCGACGTCGTTCCTCGGCCGCGACCAGCTCGTCGTCGACGCCGTCGGGATGGCGGCGACGAGCCGCGTCGTGACGCTGCTCGGCCCGGGCGGGGTCGGCAAGACCCGCCTGCTGATCGAGGTCGGCCACCGCCTGCCGGCCGCCGACCCGGAGCGGCCCGTCGTGCTCTGCGAGCTGGCGGCGGCCTCGCCGGACGCGGTGCTCGACGTCGTCGCCGTCGCCCTCGGCATCGACCAGCGCCCGAACGTGCCGCTCGGGGAGCGCATCGTGGCCCTGCTCGAGGACTCCTCGCTCGTGCTGCTCCTCGACAACTGCGAGCACGTCCTCGACGCGATGGCCGCCCTGGTCGACGACGTGGTCGTGCGCTGCCCCGACGTGACGATCCTGACGTCGAGCCGCGAGCGCCTGCGCGTCGGCGGCGAGCAGCTGTGTCCCGTGCCCCCGCTGCCGCTGGCCGCCGACGGCCCGGCCGCAGCACCTCTTCGTCGATCGCGCCGCCGCCGTGCGCCCGGGCTTCGTGCCGTCCCCCGAGGAGGAGACGATCATCGACGACATCGTCGCCCGCCTCGACGGGCTGCCGCTCGCGATCGAGCTCGCCGCGGCGCGCCTCCACACGATGGGCGTGGACGAGGTCGCCGCGGGTCTCGACCGCCGCTTCCGGCTGCTCGCCACGGGCCCCCGCCACGTCGCCCGCCACCGTTCGCTGGCCGCCGCGGTGACCTGGTCGTTCGACCTCCTCGACACCGCGCTGCGCGACGTGCTGCTCGACGTCTCCGTGTTCGCCGGCGCCTTCACGGCCGAGGACGCGGCCGCGGTCGCCGGCATCGACGCGATGGCCGCCCGCGACGCCCTCGACACCTTGACCGAGCGCTCGCTGGTCACGCGCGCCCCGAACGGCCGGTTCGTCCTGCTGGAGACGCTGCGCGCGTTCGGCGCCGACCGGCTGGAGCTCGCCGGACGCGCCGCGACGGTCTCCGAGCGCCACGCCCGCCACGAGGTCGCGTGGATCGAGGCCGCCGACCGGCGGATGCGCGCCCCGTCCGGCGGCGACGTCATCGCCGAGATCGACGCCGCGCTCCCCGAGCTGCGCGCCGCGCTCACCTGGTGCCTGACCCACGACGACGCCGAGCTCGCCGGCCGGCTCGCCGTCGCGCTCGGTGACTACGGCCAGTTCCGGCTCCGCCCCGACGTGCTGGCCTGGGCGGACGAGGTCCTGGCGCACGACCCGGCCGACACCTCGTCACTCGCCGCCGAGCTGTGGGCGACGAGCGCGATGCGGGCCTGGATCGTGGGCGATCTCGGCGAGACGGCAGCCCGGCTCGACCGCGCCCTCGCCGTCACGGCGCGCCACGGCGCTCGCCACGCCCGCCTCGTGCTCGACATGCTCGGGGCGCTGGCCATGTTCGAGGGCCAGCTGGCGACCGCGCTGACGTGGCTGCGCCGCGCCGGCGCGGTCGCCGAGGACGACGCCGGCGTGGTCGCTGGTCGTGGGTGGGCTGCAGGCGCTGACGCTGTCGTATGCCGGCGACCCGTCCGCCTCGAGCGCCGCCGAGCGGGTGCTCGCGCGAGCCGGTGGCGCGACCACGCCGCACAGCGCCTTCGCCTGGTACGCGGCGGGGGAGGCGGTGATGGCCGACGACGTGGCCCTCGCCCGGGCCCGGCTCGCCCGCGCCCTCGAGATCGCCGACGCCACGGGCGCCACGTTCATCACCGGGCTGGCCGGCACCACCGACGTGTCGATCGAAGCCCGTGACGGCGACCCGCTGGTGGCCGCCGCCGAGTACCGCCGCCTCATCGGCCACTGGCGGCGGGCCGGCATGTGGTCGACGCAGTGGACGATGCTGCGGGCGATCGCGTCGCTCCTCGGCCGGCTCGGCCGCGACCGCGATGCTGCCGTCCTCGTCGGCGCGGTGACCAACACGACGTCGGGGCACCGCCTGTTCGGCTACGACGAGGTCGCCATCGCCGAGCTCGGCGACGAGGCTGCGCGCGACGATGGGCGACGCCGCGTACGACGCCGCCCTCGCGGAGGGCGCGGTGCTCGACGGCGACGCCGCCGTCGAGCACGCCCTGCGCTCGCTCTGAGTAGAGTTCACCAGCGCGGCTGCTCGGCCGCGATCCCGAGGACGATCTTGCCGACCATCTCGTGGGTCAGGGCGTCGTTGCCCGGGTGGAACCCGCCGCAGCGCACGTCGCGGTAGAGCCGCTCCAGCTCGCTGCCCTTGAACATCCCGCCGCCGCCGGTGACGTCGAGGGCCGTGTCGACGACCCGCTTGGCGGCCTCGACCGCCCGCCACTTCATCGAGAACAGCTTGGCGCCCCAGCGCTCACCGTGATCGGCGCCGGCCAGCCAGTCGTCCACGAAGCGATCGACGGTCGCCTGGGCGGCATCGAGCTCGAGGTACATCTCGGCGATCTGGTGCTGCACCATCGGGTGGTAGGCGTAGGCGCCGCGGGCGATGCCGATCGACTGCTTGCGCGTGGCCGAGTCGACGGCCAGCTCGACCGCCCGCTCGGCGATGCCGAGGTAGACGTTGGCGATCAGCGGCAGTGCCCACATGTTCATGGCGATGACGTAGGGGGCGGTGTTGTCGCCGGCGGGGGTGACGCAGCCGACCATGGCGTCCGGCACGAACACGCCGTCGAGCACCGTGTCGTGGCTCTGGGTCGGGCGCATGCCGAGCGTGTCCCACGTCTCGACGACGGTGACGCCGTCGCTGTCGCGGGCGACCATGGCGTGGACGATCTGCGGACCGTCCGGCGCGGCCGTGTCGATGGCGTGGGCGCCGAGGAACGACCACACCGGCCCGTTCGAGCCGAACTGCTTGCGGCCGGTGAGGCGGTACCCGCCCGTCCACCCGCTCGGCGACGCACGTCGACAGCAGCACCGGGATGTCGTTGCCGGCCTCGGCGTGACCGGCGGCGAAGACCTGCCCGGCCGCGGCGGCCTCGAGCATCCACGTCAGCGACGTGTCGCCCCAGCGCTCCAGCTGGGTCGCGATGCCGATCCAGTAGTGGTGCATCGTCATGGCCAGCGCCGTGGCCGGCGCGTGGCGGGCGAGGCGCCGCTGGCTCTGGGCCAGCTCGTCGAGGTCGAGGCCCCACCCGCCGTGGTGGACGGGCACGGCGGCGGCGAGGTAGCCGACGCTGCGCAGCTCGGCGAGGTCCTCGTGGAAGTAGGCGTTCGTGCGATCGAGCTCGCCGGCCCGCTCGCGGAAGCGCGCCAGCATGTCCGCCGGCAGCTCCTGCTGGCGGGTCGTGGAGGTGGTGGTGGATGCCGTGATGGTCATGGCCGCCACGTGCCCCTGCCGCGCTCACACGGCGGTCACATCCGCTCACACGGACGGCGAGCAGGACGCCAGGTCGGCGGATCGGCGTAGGTGGTGAGGATGCTCGAGCCGCTGGCGCGGTAGTCGAGGCCGTAGACGTAGATCGAGATCGTCGTCGTGGGCGCCGCGTTGGCGACGTCGTGGATGTCCTCCTCGCCGGCGGCGAGCCAGGCCACGCCACCCTGCTCCAGCACGTGGTGGCCGACCTCGACGATCTCGTCGCCGCGACGCCGGAACGAGCGCTCCAGCTCTCGTCCCTCGTGCACGCCCACGACGCACCAGCTGGCGTGGGAGTGGATCGGCGTGCGCTGGCCGGGGCGCCACACGAGGGCGACGACCGAGTACAGCCCCGCCGGGTGCACGTGCACGACGTTCGTGCGGTAGTGGTCACGGGACGAACGGCGGTGGCGCCCGTCGAGCAGCGCGGCGTGGCCGAGGACGGGGCGCAACGCCGCCGCGACAGCAGCCGGTCGCACCCCATCGGCGCGCTCCATGGCTCGGTCGAGGTCGGCGACGAGCGCGGCGAGGACGGGCGAGCAGTTGGCGGTGCTGGCGGTGGCGGTGGCGGTGGCGGTGGTGTCATGGCCGTGGCTCTCGACGAGGGTGGACCCCGTCAGTACGTCGGCCGGCCTCGAACGGTTGCGTGCGGCCGCTCCGCCATCTGGGCGGGGACCGTCTCCGGGCGGGGATCGTCCCGGATCCGGGACGGATCCCGCCCAGGAACGGATCCCGCCCAGATCGGGGACGGTCCGGAGCCGGCACTCACAGCACGCCGGCGAGCACCTCGGGGAACTCGTCGGGAGTGCACGACGTCACGGTGGCGCCGAGGGCGGCCAGCGCCTCGGCCTCGTGGTGGTCGTGGGCCGGCACGCCATCGTCGCTCAGCGCCAGCAGGACCAGCACGTGCACGCCGTCGCGCACCATCTCGGCGACGCGGGTGCGCAGGGCCGTCGGGTCGCCGCCCTCGAAGAGGTCGCTGACGAGGACCAGCACGGTGTCGCGGGGCCGGGTGATCTGGCGCCGGCAGTACCCGAGCGCGGCGCCGATGTCGGTGCCGCCGCCGAGCTGCACCCCGAACAGCACGTCGACGGGATCCGCCAGCAGCGGCGTCATGTCGGCGACCGCGGTGTCGAACACGATCATCGACGTGCGCAGGGTGGGGATGCGGGCGAGCACACAGGCGAACAGCGAGGCGTGCACGACGCTGCCGGCCATCGAGCCGCTCTGGTCGACGGCGATCACGACGTCGCGGGCGAGGCTGCGCTGGTGGCGGCCGAAGCCGACGAGGTGCTCGGGGACCACCGTGCGCTGCTCGGGCAGCCAATGACGCAGGTTGGCGCGGATCGTGCGCGTCCAGTCGATGTCGGACGGGCGCGGCCGGCCGGTGCGGCTGGCGCGGGACAGGGCGCCGCGCACGGCCTGCCGGGTGCGGTCGGCGAGCCGCGACTCGAGCTGCGCCAGGACCCGGCCGATGACCTGGCGGGCCGTCGCCCGCGTCTCGTCGGGCAACGCCCGGTTGAGCTCGACGAGCAACGTCACGAGGTGCAGGTCCGGCTCCAGCTCGTCGAGCAGCTCGGGCTCGAGCAGGAGCTGGTGCAGGTCGAGGCGCTCGACGGCGTCGCGCTGGAGGACCTGCACCACCGGTGTCGGGAAGTAGCGGCGGATGTCGCCGAGCCAGCGGGCGACCCCCGGCGCCGACCTGGCGAGACCGCCGGAGCGGCCCGTGCCACGCCCCCGCGGGGCGACCTGGTCGTAGAGCGCCCCGAGGGCGGCGTCGATCCGCTGGTCGTCGCCGCGCAGGTCGGCGCCCGTGCCGTCGGCGGGGCCGCCGCCGAGGACGAGCCGCCAGCGGCGCAGCCGCTCGGCCTCCGAGACCTGGGCGATCACGGCCGCGCCGCCGCGGGTAGCCCGAGCATCGCCCGGACGGTCGCCAGCCCGGCCAGGCCGCGGGCCTCGTCGACGTCGTCGCCCATCGGCGCCGATCGCTCGACCCGCCCACTGGCCAGCAACCCGCCGAGCTGCCGCCGCTCGGCGGGCTCGAACGCACCGAACGTGCGCCGCAGCAACGCCACGACGGCCTCGAACGCGTCCGCTGTCAGCGACGCGATCCACGCGTCGACGGCGCCCCGCAGCTGCGCGTCGTGCAGCAGCACGGTGCCGCTGCCGGCGAGGAAGCCCTCGACGAACGCCGCCCCGGCCGCCGCGGGCGTGCCGGGCGTCAGCGCCCGGCCGAGCCGGGCCTCGACCGCCGGCGGCGACCACCGCCCGGCGTCGTGGAGCAGACGGGTCGCCCGGCCCTGCACGAGGCCGTGGACGCGGCGCTGCTCGGCGAGCTGCTCGAGCACGGGCGGGAACGTGTCGCGTCGCGCCGGGTGGTCGACGACCGCGAGGGCCGCCTGCACGCTGCTCATCCGCTCGATCATCGAGCGGGCGGCGTCGTCGTCGAGGCCCTCGGCGGCGCGTCCGAGGCCGGCGACGACCCGCAGCACGAGCTCGTCGAACACGATCCGCAACCCCTCGGCGGTCGTGCCGCGCACGTCGCCGTACCGGAGCGCGCCGGCGAGCGGCCCGAGGGCGTCCATCAGCTCACCGACGTCCGGTGTCCGCGCCGCCAGCACGCCGAGCTCTCGCACGGCGGGACGCAGGGCGTCGGGGAGGTCGGCGAGCAGGGCGAGATCGACCGCGGCCGCCGCGTCGGCGAGGCGCGTGGCCGCGACCACCTGCTCGGTCAGCCGTGACGTCGCTGCCGCCTCGACCGTCGTGCCGTGGCCGGCGAGCTCGACCACCCGCACCGACAGCTCGGGCTCCCACGACAGCCGCCACGTCTCGCGGAACGTGCCGCTCGAGCCGCGGCCCTCCTCGAGGACACCCCAGCGCACGCCGAGCGCGGTCAAGCGGTGCAGGAGGCGCGATCGGCGCATGCCGTTCGGCGTGCGCAGGTCGAGCTCGACGACCTTGACGTCCGCCGTCGGGGCCAGCCGGGCCGCCCGTTGGCTGGCCGCGAGGTCGCGGGCCAGCGGCACCTGTGGGGCCTCCGGCGGCACGTCGCCGATGGCGTCGCCGACGACGAGCTCGTCGACGACCAACGGCAACCCGCCGAGCACCGACTCGGCCGCGTCGAGCACCTCGGCGAGGCCGGCGCGAGGGCGTCGCCGGAGCGCGGCGAGCGAGTCGGCGAGCCGTGACGCGGCGATCAGGTGATCCGGCGACGCCGGGATGCCCTGCCGGCGCAGGGCGTGGGCCGCGTCGACGAAGAAGCGGGAGACGCCCTCCGGACCGGGGTGCCGGAAGACGTGGTCGTACCAGCCCGGGCTGATGACGCCGGCGCCGTACCCGGTGGCCCGGCGCAGTCGGCGGTGGGTCCACGGCACCCACGTCACGGCCACCTTGGCCTTCGGGCGCCCGCGCAGCGTCGCCGCGTCGGCGGCGTTCGTCGTCGCCGTCGGGTCGAGCGCCGGCACGTGCCACGCGCCGCAGACGACGGCGACGACCCGATCGTCGGCGAGCGCGGCGCGGATGCGCCGGCGCATGTGCGCCTCGCGGCGGGCCTCGGTGGCGTCGGTGAAGGTGCCGGCGCGCACGGCCGCCATCGCCTCGCCGACGGCGTCGAACACGGTCTCGCCGTCACCGCGATGCTCCACGAGGTCCTCCCACCACCGCTCGGCGTCAGGTTCACCCGCCGCCGCGGCGAGCGCACCGAGTGGATCCGGCGGCGCGGCCGCGCCGGCCGGCAACCGCGGGGCGTCATCGGCCCCGTGGGCCAGCGTCATCGCGAGCGGCAGGTCGATGGCCTCGACCGTCGCCCCGTTGACGAGCGCCCACCGCACGGCCTGCCACTCCGGGCTGAACTCGGCGAGCGGCGCGAACACCGCCCGCTCGGGCTCGGCGACCACGTAACCGAGCAGCGCGACCGGCGGCACCAGACCGGCGTCGCCGATCCAGCGCAGGGCGGCATCAGCGTCGGCCGGGGCCTCCACGAGCACGACGTCGGGGCGCACCTCGTCGAGGGCGCGGAGCACCGAGCGGGCCGACCCCGGACCGTGGTGGCGGATCCCGAGGAGGTGCAGGCGCGGGACCGGCCGCGACGGCGTGGGCGCGTCAGGCCAGTTCGCGGCAGGCGTCGTAGAAGTCGCCCCAGCCATCGCGATCACGGACCACCCCCTCGAGGTACTCGCGCCAGGCGACGTCGTCGTGCAGCGGGTCGCGGACGACGGCCCCGACGATGCCGCCGGCGATGTCGGTGGCGCGCAGGGTGCCGTCGCCGAAGTGGGCCGCCAACGCGAGGCCGTTGGTCACGACGGAGATCGCCTCGGCGGTCGACAGCGTGCCGCTCGGCTGCTTGAGGCTCGTGCGGCCGTCCTCGGTGACGCCGTCGCGCAGCTCCCGGAAGATCGTCACGACGCGCCGGATCTCGTCGGCCGCCGTCGGCACGGCGGGGAGCGCGAGCGCCGCGCCGAGCTCGCCGACACGCCGGGCGACGATGGCCATCTCCTCTTCCGGGGTCGCCGGCAGCGGCAGCACGACGGTGTTGAACCGCCGCCGCAGGGCGCTCGACAGCTCGTTGATCCCGCGGTCGCGATCGTTGGCGGTGGCGATCAGGTTGAAGCCCTGCACCGCCGCGACCTCCGTGTCGAGCTCCGGCACGGGGAGCACCTTCTCGGACAGGATCGTGACCAGCGCGTCCTGCACCTCCGACGGCATCCGCGTCAGCTCCTCGACGCGCACCAGGCTGCCGGCACGCATGGCGCGGTACACCGGGCTCGGGACGAGGGCGGCCTCCGTCGGGCCCTCGGCGAGCAGGCGGGCGTAGTTCCAGCCGTAGCGCAGGGACTCCTCGGGCGTGCCAGCGGTGCCTTGCACGAGCAGGGTGGAGTCGCCGCTGATGGCCGCCGCGAGGTGCTCGCTGACCCACGTCTTGGCCGTGCCGGGGATGCCCAGCAGCAGCAGGGCGCGGTCGGTCGCCAGGGTGGCCACGGCGATCTCCATCAGGCGCCGCTGGCCGACGTACTTCGGCGAGATCGCCGTGCCGTCGGGCAGCACCCCGCCGAGCAGGTACGTCACGACGGCCCACGGTGAGAGGCGCCAGCGGGGCGGGCGCGGCCGGTCGTCACTGGCAGCGAGGGCGGCGAGCTCGTCGGCGTACGCCTGCTCGGCGTGCGGGCGCAGGATCGCCACGGTGTCGTCGGCCATCAGCTGGTCAGCTCCTCGAGCATGTGGGCGCGCGTCGCGGCGAGCTCGGCGAGCGAGTGGCAGAGTCCGGCGAGCGAGAACGGCAGGTCGTCGGGCGACCCGAGGGCGGCGGCCAGCGGGCAGCAGCGCGTCGGTGCGCACGCGGGCGACGAGGTTCACGAGCACGGCGCGGTGGGTGAGGTCGTAGCGACCGGCGCGCAGACCGCCGAGCACGGCCGGCACGACGACGTCGGGCGCCGCGTCGAGCAGGTCGACGAGATCGGGCGGGACCGCCAGCGCGGGCAACGGGTCGTCGATGCCCGGCGGCGGTCGGCGCTTGGAGGTCGAGCGCAGCTGCGGCTGCAGCTCGAGGAGCCACGCCGCCGCCGCGCCGCCCATGCGCAGCACCCGGGCGCGCCGCAGAGCGTCGGTGCGGTGGCGACGCAGCAGGCCGACGAGGACATCGGGTGGCAGCCGCCAGCCGCGCCGTTCGGCGACGGCCAGCCACTCGTCCTCCAGGACCGGCCACGCCGGGATGCTCTCGCGCCACCGCCGCGCCGCGGCAGCGGGCAGCAGCGGTCGCTCGTCGCGCTCGGGCGGGGCCAGCGGCGGGGCCGGGGGCAGCGGCCGCAGGCCGGCCCGGCGCGCCGCGACGCACCCGGCGACGGCGGTCAGCATCCGCACCGACGCGGTCGGCGCCACCGCATCGTCGACCACGTCGGCGAGGGCGCCGGGTGGCGGGGCCGGCGGCTCCCGACGGTCGGTGCCGAGCAGGGCGACCGTGACGAGCTCGTGCCAGTGCTCGGTGAGCGAGGCGGTCGCCGTCGTCATGCCGCGCTCACGAACGAGAGGTCGGCGCGCGGCCCGATGTCGAGCGCACGGTCCGGGAGGTGGATCGTGAGCGGGACGGCGCCGTCCAGCGTCCACTCGACGGTCAGCACGACCGGCGCGCCGGCCGACGCCGCGAGCACGGTGGCCAGCCCCGGTACGTCGGGGGCGAGGGCGATCGAGCCGCCGTCGTCGGTCAGCAGCCAGCGACCGCCGCTGGCGGTCGGCGTGGCCTGCAGCGTGACCGGCACGCGGTCGAGCCACGGCTGGGCCGCGAGGGCGGCACCGACCTCGGCGCAGGCACCCGCCACGTCGCACGCCGGCGGGGCGACCGGGTGGTCGACGCCCTCCTGGTGGCGCGTGCCGACGATGGCCCGCCACGACCCGCCCGGGTAGCGGTGGAGGTCGGCGGCGAACGCGTCGCCGGGCACCAGCGTGCTGTCGAGCGCTTGGCGGAAGGCGGCGAAGGACAGGATCATCGCCCACGCGCCGGAGGTCGTGCCGCGCAGCCAGGTCCGGCGCACCTCGATGCGGTCTTCGCGCGTGTCGCTGCGACCCGCGACGACCCAGCAGTCGGTGTCGGGCACGCCGGCGAGCACGTCGGCCTGGCGAACCTGCCAGCCGCACGCCGTGGCGACGGCGTCGGCGAGGCCGCCGGGCAGCTCGGGCACGCGCTGGCCCGCCACGGCCAGCAGGTGCAGCACGCCGAGCTCGGCGAGCACGACCTCGTGCCAGTCCGGGCGGGCGCCGACGACGCCGGCGAGGCGCCGCACCCGGTTGGCGAGCGCTCCGGCGCGGGCATCGACGAGGCGGGCCGCCAGGTCGTCCCACGTCGCGTAGCGGGCCAGGGCGGGATCGGCGAGCCCGGTGCGCAGGCGGTCGTCGAGCCAGCGATCGAGCTCGACGAGGCCGGCCAGGAGGCGGGCGATGCGCTCGTCGCGCTGGCGCTCGAGGTCGGGCGTCCCCTCGGGGGAAGGATCGTCGGCGTCGTCGTCGGCCGGCGGCACCTCGGCCGGAGATGCCGCCGGTGGGCGCTCGGCCGCCGCCGCCTCGCGGCGGGCGTGACCGTCGACCCAGGCCCGCGTGCCGGGCGACGCGACGGCTGCCGGCACCTGCCCGCGCACCCACATCACGAGCAGGGCGAGGGCGTGCTTGCACGGGTGCGACCGGCTCGGGCAGGTGCAGCGCCACGCCAGGTGGGCGTGGTCGACCATCGTCTCGTACGGCTCGCGCCCGGACCCCCGGCAGCGGCCCCAGGCGGCGCGCTCGTCGGCGCCGAGGGCGACCCAGCGCGACGGCACGGCGATGGCGTCGGCGGCCGCGAAGCGCGCGGGTGACGGGGCGATCGCCACCACCTGCTCGATCGACCATGCCATCCCTGCCGACCCTAGCGACGGGGTGTCACGGTCACCGCGGGACCCACGCCCCGGGCTCCCGGTGGGTGGACCCCCGTCCGGTTCACAGCTCGGTTTGTTGCGCCTGGCGCAACAAACCGGACTGTGAATGCGGGACTCCGGGCTCCGGACTGGCCCACGGGGCCCCTGGCCGCGGATGCGGCCGTGGGGTCGGGGGTACCATCCGAGGTGATGGGTGACGCCGCCGCCGACCCCCGCCTCGCAGGCACGACCATCGCCCCGTCCGTGGTCGACCTGATCGGCAACACCCCGCTCGTGCGGCTGCGCCGGATCAGCGAGGTCGAGCAGATCCCCAGCGTGCTGGCCATGAAGATGGAGACCACCAACCCCGGCGGCTCGTCGAAGGACCGGCCGGCGCTGGAGATGGTCCTGGCGGCCGAGCGCGACGGCCTGATCGGCCCGGGCGGCACGATCGTCGAGCCGACGAGCGGCAACACCGGCGTCGGGCTGGCCATCGTCGCCGCCCAGCGCGGCTACCGCTGCGTCTTCGTGATGACCGACAAGGTGGCGCCCGAGAAGATCTCGCTGCTCCAGGCGTACGGCGCCGAGGTGGTCGTCTGCCCGGTCGCCGTCGCCCCGGAGGACCCGCAGAGCTACTACTCCGTGGCCGAGCGCCTGACGAAGGAGCTGCAGGCGTTCCGACCCAACCAGTACGCCAACCCGGCCAACCCGCTCGCGCACGAGAAGACGACCGGGCCCGAGCTGTGGACGCAGACCGCCGGGCGCATCACGCACTTCGTCGCCGGCGCCGGCACGTGCGGATCGATCACGGGCGTCGCCCGCTACCTCAAGGCCCGCAACCCGGCGATCCAGATCATCGCCGCCGACCCCGAGGGCTCCGTGTTCTCCGGTGGGTCGGGGCGGCCGTACCTCGTCGAGGGCGTCGGTGAGGACTTCTTCCCGGCCGCCTGGGACCGCGACCTCTACGACGACGTCATCCCGATCAGCGACGAGGAGAGCTTCCTGACCGCCCGTCGCGTCTCGGAGGTCGAGGGCATCCTCATCGGCGGCTCGGGCGGGATGGCCGTCGCGGCGGCGATCCGCGTCGCCAAGCGGGCGGCGCCCGACGACATCGTCGTCGTGTTCAACCCCGACTCCGGCCGCGGCTACCTGTCGCGGGTGTTCGACGACGAGTGGATGGCCAACTACGGCTTCCTGCGCGAGTGCGACGAGTGCGTCGGCGCGGTGCTCGACAGCGCGCCACGCGCGCAACGAGCTGCTGTACGTCAACCCCGACCAGACGGTCCGCCAGGCCATCGAGCTGATGCGCGCCAACGGCGTCAGCCAGCTCCCGGTGTGCAAGAACACGCCGCCGTTCGCGGCCGCCGAGGTGTCCGGTTCGGTCGACGAGCTGGAGCTGATGGAGGCGATCGCCCGCGACCCGTCGGTGATGAGCACGCCCGTCGAGAAGGTCATGAGCGCCAAGCTGCCGACGATCGGCGTCGGCCAGAAGGTCGAGCGCGCCGTGAAGATGCTGGAGGCCGCCCCCGCCCTGCTCGTCCTCTCCGGCGGGCGACCGCTCGCCGTCGTGCACGCGCACCGACATCCTCAGCTACTTCGAGGCCGTCGCCGTCGACCTGGAAGGGCGCACCGGCGATGGGTGAGGCGAGCGACGAGCAGCAGCCGGGCGGCTGGGGCTTCGACACCCGCGCCGTGCACGCCGGGCAGCAACCGGACCCGGCGACCGGCGCCGTCGTCACGCCGATCTCGCTGTCGACCACGTTCGCCCAGGAGGGCGTCGGCGGGCACAAGGGCTTCGAGTACTCGCGATCGGGCAACCCGACGCGCGCCGCCCTCGAGGCCTGCGTGGCCTCGCTGGAGTCCGCCCGCCACGGCCTGGCCTTCGCCAGCGGCCTCGCCGCCGAGGACAACGTGCTGCGCCTCGTCCCGCCGCGCGGCCGCGTCGTGCTCGGCAACGACGCCTACGGGGGCACGTTCCGCCTGATCGCCCGAGTGTGGGGTCCGCTCGGCATGCAGTGGACGGCGGCCGACCTCACCGATGTCGATGCCCTCGCCCGGGACTGGGCGCCGGACACCGCGATGGTGTGGCTGGAGACGCCGACCAACCCGCTGCTGACCTGCATCGACATCGAGGCGGTGGCGTCGGTCGCCCACGACCACGGGGCGCTCGTCGTGGTGGACAACACGTTCGCCACGCCGTACCTGCAACAGCCACTGACCCTCGGCGCCGACATCGTCGTGCACTCGGCCACGAAGTACCTCGGCGGCCACAGCGACGTCGTCGGCGGCTTCGTGGCGGTCGACGACGACGGGCTCGCCGACCGCCTGCGGTTCACCCAGAACGCCGCCGGCGCGGTGCCCGCGCCGTTCGACTGCTACCTCGTGCTGCGCGGCGTCAAGACGCTGGCCGTGCGGATGGAGCGCCACTGCCTCAACGCCCGCGCCGTCGTCGACCTGCTCGTCGGCCACCCCGCCGTCGAGCGCGTGCTGTACCCGCAGCTGCCCGACCATCCGGGCCACGCCGCCGCAGCCCGTCAGATGCGCGACTTCGGTGGGATGGTCAGCTGCACGTTGCGCGGCGGCGCCGAAGCCGCCAAGCGGGTCGCCGCGTCCACCGAGCTGTTCGTGCTCGCCGAGTCGCTGGGTGCGGTGGAGAGCCTCATCGAGCATCCTGGGGAGATGACCCACGCTTCCGTCGCCGGCTCGCCACTCGAGGTGCCGGCGAACCTGTTGCGCCTCTCGGTGGGCATCGAGTCGTCCGCCGACCTGGTGGCCGACCTCGCCCAGGCGCTCGACCAGCTCCCATGACCGACGATCGCACGAACGACACCACCGAGGTCCCGGTCGTCGCGTCCCGGGTCCCCGACCGTCGCTCGGTCCCCACCCGCCCCGTCGTGATCGCCGCCAACCGCCTCCCGGTGACGCGCGCCCAGCACGGTTGGGCGCCCAGCCCGGGCGGCCTCGTCCGCGCCCTGCTCCCGCTGCTGCGGGCCTCCGGCGGCACGTGGGTCGGCTGGACCGGCGAGGCCGACGACGCCCCGGAGCCGTTCACCCACGACGGCGTCAACCTGCACCCGGTCCTCGTGACGGCCGATGAGGTGCAGGACTACTACGAGGGCTTCGCCAACGACACCCTGTGGCCGCTCTACCACGACGCGCTCCGCGACTCCACCTACAGCGGCGCGCACTGGATCGCCTACCAGGCGGTCAACCAGCGCTTCGCCGACGCCCTCGCCGAGGTCGCCCCGGACGAGTCGATCGTGTGGATCCACGACTACCACCTGCAGCTCGTGCCGCAGATGCTGCGCGAGAAGCGGCCGGACCTCGTCATCGGCTTCTTCTTCCACATCCCGTTCCCGCCCGTCGAGCTGTTCATGCGACTGCCGTGGCGCACGGAGATCGCCGCCGGCCTCGTCGGGTGCGACCTCGTCGGGTTCCAGCGGGCGATCAACGCGGCGAACTTCGGCGTCGTGTGCGACGAGCTCCTCGGCCGACGCACACGGGTCGGTTCGTACCCGATCTCGATCGATGTGTCCGAGCTCGAGGCCGCCGCCGCCGGGCGCGCCACGCGCCAGCGGTCGAACCGCTACCGCACCCGGCTCGGTGAGCCGGAGGTCGTGCTGCTCGGCGTCGACCGCCTCGACTACACGAAGGGCATCAGCCAACGCCTGCGCGCCTACCAGTCGCTGCTCGATGACGGCACGCTCGACACCGAGCGCTGCGTGATGGTGCAGGTCGCCACGCCGACGCGCGAGGGCGTCGAGCACTACCAGGTCGAGCGCCGCGACATCGAGCAGCTCGTCAGCGAGATCAACGGCGTCCACGGCCGCCTCGGGTACCCGGCGATCCACTACCTGTACCAGTCGCTGCCACTCGACGAGCTCGTCGCCCTCTACCGCACCGGCGACGTGATGCTCGTGACGCCCCTGCGCGACGGCATGAACCTCGTCGCCAAGGAGTACGTGACGACCCGCCTCGACGGTGACGGCGTGCTCGTGCTCTCCGAGTTCGCCGGTGCCGCCGACGAGCTGACCGACGCCGTGCTCGTCAACCCCCACGACAGCGGCGCGCTGCGCGACGCGATCGTGACGGCGGTCGAGATGAACCGCCACGAGCGCCGCGCCCGGATGGCGCGGTTGCGCGACGTGGTGCGCGACAGCGACGTGCAGACGTGGGCCGAGCGGTTCCTCGCCGACCTCACGGCGACCGCCGAACCGTGACCCGCGCCGCAGACGCCTTCGAGGATCCTGACGTCGTCGCGACGCGTGCCGCGGCCCTGCCCCAGCCGCTGCTCGTCGGCCTGGACGTCGACGGCGTGCTCGCCCCGATCGTCGCCCACGCCGACGACGCCGAGCTGCTCCCCGGCATGCTCGCGGCCGTCAGCGACCTGGCGGCGCGGGCGACCGTGACGGTCGTGTCGGGGCGCACGGTCGACGACCTCGAGCGCTTCGGCTTCCCCGACCACATCGAGGTGTTCGGGCTGCACGGCATGGAGCGCGGCGGCGAGCGCACGATCGAGCTGGCCGAGGACGAGCGGTCGCGCCTCGAACGACTCCGCGCGCTGGCGACCGAAGCCGCCGATCGGGCCGGGCGCGGCGCGTGGGTCGAGCACAAGCCGGCCAGCGTCGTGCTGCACGTGCGCGAGGCGAGCCCTGAGCACGGGGCCCGCTCGGCCGACGACCTGCGGGAGCGCGCGGCCGACATCACGGGCGCGCACGTCCTGCCGGGCAAGGGCGTCGTGGAGCTGCTGACCCGGGCGACGTCCAAGGCCCTGGCGATCGAGGAGCTGCGCAGTGAGCTCGACGCCCGCGGTGTCGTCTTCGTGGGTGACGATCGCACCGACGAGGAGGTGTTCTCGATGCTCGGCGGCAGCGGCTGCTCGATCCGCGTCGGGCCCGGCCCGACCGCGGCGACGCATCGGCTCGCCGGTCCGCCCGAGGTCCTGCGCTTCCTCCGCAGCCTCGCCCGCCTCCTCTGACGCGCGGCGGTTGGCGCGCCGCCTCACGCCGCCCACATGGCGCTCGCACCTGCCCGTCCGGATCGTGGCGGCGATCGTGACCCACGTCGTGGGTCCTGGCGGAGGAGGAGCACACGATGGGATACGGACTGGACCGCTTCGCGAAGGCGGCGGCGCCGCACCTCGCAGCGGGCGAGCACATCGTCGGCGGCACGTGGGCCCGGACGCCGGGCGGCTTCGCCGCCGAGCGAGCGGGCGGGGTCGTCGTCGGGATCGCCGCGCAGCTCGGGACGGCCGACGCCGGCGCTGTCCGGCTGCCCAAGGCGTTCGAGGTCGCCGTCACGGATCGACGGCTGCTGTTCTTCGATCGCAGCGCACTCACCGGGCGTCCGCGCACGCTCGTCGCCGCGGTCGATCTCGCCGACGTCGCCGTCGCCGAGTTGACCGCCAGCCGCCACGGCGTCGAGCGCGTCTCGGTCCGCATGCGGGCCGGCGCACCGATCGACTTCGAGGTCGCCAAGCTCGGCGCCCGCACCCTCGTCGAGCGCTTCGTCGCCTGCCTCGACGAACGCCTCGCCGCCCCGCGCCCCGCCACCGGCGATCCCGATCGGGCCCGGCCGTGAGCGAGCAGCCGCCGCCCGTCACGTCGTGGCGCGACGCCCTCCGGCGCACGCCCCTCGCGTGGAAGATCGCCGTCGGCATCGGCGTCCTCGGCTGGTTCCTGACGCTCGGTTGGAGCACAACGACGAACGTGAACGGGGCCACCGACTGCGACGGCACGGACCTCGGACCGCTCATCGTCGCGGCCGTCGTCGCCGTCCTGGCGATCGTCGGCTGGCGCCAGACGCGTCGCGGCCACCCGGCCACGCGACTGCCATCGCGATTCGCCGCCGGCGGGCTCGCCGTGCTGGCCGCGCTGGTGGTCGTCCACGTGCTGCGCGCCGTCGGCGACCCGTCCGGCGGCATGTGCTGAGCGGGCGCGCCGACCCGACCCGGGCTGGCGCCGGACCGTAGAGTCGCGGCGAGACCGAAGGGGGTCCTCCGTGGACGATCTGCACCTGCGTGACGCGTTCGTGGTCGACGGGACCGGAGCGCCGGGCCGCGTGGCCGACGTCGCCGTGCGCGACGGCGTCATCACCGAAGTCGGCGAGGTGACCGGAGCGGCCCGCCGCGTCGTCGCCGCCGACGGTCGCCTCGTCACACCCGGGCTTCGTCGACATCCACACCCACTTCGACGGCCAGGTGTGCTGGGACAAGCAGGTCACGCCGTCGTCGTGGCACGGGGTCACGACGGTCGTCATGGGCAACTGCGGCGTCGGCTTCGCGCCGGTGCGCCCGGGGACCGAGCCCGAGCTCGTGGCCCTCATGGAGGCCGTCGAGGACATCCCCGGCACGGCGCTGCACGAGGGCATCCCGTGGGGCTGGGAGAGCTTCGGCGAGTACCTCGACGCGATCGACACCCCGTACAGCGTCGATGTCGGGGCGCAGCTCCCGCACGTCGCGCTGCGCTACTACGTGATGGGCGACCGTTGCTACGAGGACGCCACGGCGGCGGACATCGCCCGCATGGCCGAACTCAGCCGAGAGGCGCTGGCGGCGGGAGCGCTCGGCTTCTCGACGTCGCGCTTCTACGGCCACCGCAACAAGGCGGGCCAGGTCGTGCCGGGCACGCACGCCGAGGCCGATGAGATGATCGCCATCGGCGAGGCGCTGCGCGACAGCGGCCACGGCACGATGGAGATCATCTCCGACTTCGTCGACCAGCCCGACGAGCTGTCGTGGGTCGAGCACATCGCCCGGCTGACTGGCCGCCCGGTGACGCTGCTGGCGACGGCCACACTCGACAGCGAGCTGTGGGCCACGGCGTCACGGCTCGCCGCCGACGGCGTCGAGATCCGCCCGCAGGTCGGCGCCCGGCCGGCATCGGTGCTGATGACGCTCGAGGGCACGCTCAACCCGCTGCGCCAGTTCGCCACGTTCTCGACGATCAAGGACCGCCCCCTCGCCGAGCAACGTGCGGCGCTGCGCGACCCGTCGTTCCGCGCCCGTCTCCTGGCCGACGAGCGCAAGGTGCACCGGTTCCCCGACACCAACCGGATCCTGTCGACGTGGGACCGCATGTACGTGCTCCCCGCCGACCTCAGCTACGAGCCGTCGTACCCCGACTCGCTCGCCGGCATCGCCGAGGCCACCGGCCTGCGACGTGCGCGAGGTGCTGATGGACGTGATGGCCGACGGCCGCCCCCTGCTGTTCCTGTTCGGCAACTACCCCGGCCACCTCGACGGGCAGGTCGATGCGATCAGCCACCCGCTGTCGGTGTTCGGCCTGTCCGACGGCGGTGCCCACTGCGGCGTGCTGTGCGACGCCAGCGTGCCGACGTACATGCTCGCCTACATGGCGAGGGATCGGCCCCGCGGCACGCTGCCGCTCGAGCTCGTCGTGCACAAGATGACGCAGGACTCCGCCGGTGTGTACGGCATCCACGACCGCGGCGTGCTCGCCCCCGGGTGGCGCGCCGACCTCAACCTCATCGATCTCGACGCGCTGCAGCTGCACGACCCGGAGATGGTGTACGACCTGCCGGCCGGCGGCAAGCGGATCATCCAGCGAGCGAGCGGCTACGCCCTCACGATGTGCGCCGGCGAGGTCACCTACGAGGACGGCGAGCACACCGGGGCGCTGCCCGGGCGGCTCCTGCGCGGCGGCCGCTGAACGGCGCAGCCACTGACCCGCTCAGCCGACGGACGCCAGCACCGGCGCCAGGGCGGCGTCGAGCAGTGGCGTCAGGAACTCGGCCATCGGTGGGGTCAGGTGGGTCTCGTCGCGCAGCACGAGGAGGTCGCCGACGACGGCCGGACACGAGGCCGGCGTGCAGAACCAGTCGCTGACGTCGACGAACCGCGCGCCGTGGGCGCGCGCCGCGGCGACCTCACCGCTGATGCGATCGACGAGCACGGCGCCGGCGCGCGGTGTCGCACAGGCGGTGACGTCGTCGCGGTGCCCGGACAGGCACGCCGGCGGGTCGACGCGGCTCGACGGGTTGTCACCGATGACGACGAGGCGCGGCGCGACTGCCGCCAGCCGGGCCATCGTCGCCTCGGCGCCGGCGGCCCACGTCGCCGCGTCGTCCTCGTACTGCGTGTAGGAGTTCGAGACCACGACGACGGCCGGCTGGTGCTCGGCGACCCAGTCGATGACGCCGTCGCGGTACGGCGGGCACGTGCCGCGCAGCACGGGGGTGCGCACGACGACATCGGCGACCGGGCAGCCACCCTTGGCGAGCACGACGAGCCGCAGGCCGCGCTGCAGTGCGATCTGCTGCAGCGGCTCGAACCACTGCACGGCGTGCGAGTCGCCGTAGAGCAGGATCGTCGTCGCCGCGCCGGGCACTCCGAACTCGCACGGCAGCACCTTGGGGTTGACGCCGACGTTGACGCAGCCCTGCGTGTACGGCAGGGCGCGGTCGCGTGCGGCACCGAGGGACGGGCGCAGGTTCGAGGGCAGCGGGGTCGGCGTCGCCGACGCGGTGAGCGCCTGCTGCATCGAGGCGACGAGCGCGGCCACCTCGGCGGTCGGCGGATCGGCGACGGCGAGCGGGACGAGCGTCGGCGGCGGTGCCACGGCGGCCACGGTGGCCACGACGGTCGTCGGCGGCGGCGCGGTGGCGGTCATGGCGAGTGGCGCCGCAGTCGCCGTCGGCGCCCCGGCGAGCGTCGTGGGCCCGGCGGCGGTGGCGGTCGACACCGCCGGCGGCGGGGCCGCGACGAGCTGCGGTGTCGCCGCCGCGACCTCCCCCGCGAGTGGCGGGATGGAGCGGGCGAGCCCCCAGCCGGCGACCAGCATCAGGACGACCATCGCGGCGCCGAGCGCGAGGCCGCGGCGAGGGACCAGGGACAGCCAGCGGGCGTGGCGCACGGGGTCCTCGACGAGGCGCAGCGAGAGCGTGGCGAGGCCGAGGGCCAACCCGACGGCGACGACGCGCTGGTGCCAGACGAGGGGCCCGGCGCGGCCGGCGGCGAGCACGAGGACGGGCCAGTGCCAGAGGTAGAGGGCGTAGGAGTGGCGACCCAACCACTGCAGCGTGGGAAGGGCGAGCGCCCGCACCGGCGGACCGCCGCGTCCCGACCCCCCGACGATCACCGCCATCGTCGCGACGACGGGGACGAGCACGGCGGTGCCCGGCCACGTCATCGCCTCGTCGAAGCGGATGCAGGCGAGGGCGATGGCGGCGAGCCCACTCCAGACCATCGCCCGGCGGGCCGCGGCCGGGATCGCCCGCAGTTGCGTGCCGAGGACGGCGAGCAGGGCGCCGGCCAGCAGCTCGCCCATGCGCGTCGGGAGCATGAAGAACGCCCACGCCGGGGCGCGCGGGGTGAGCCAGGCGGCGAGCAGGAAGCCGGTGACGCCGAGCGCGACGATCGCCGTCAGCAGCAGCCGGCGGTACTGCCGCGGCCGCCGCGCGAGCAGCACGAGCAGCGGCGGCCAGCACAGGTAGAACTGCTCCTCGACCGCGAGCGACCAGAAGTGCAGCAGCGGCGACGGCGCCGATGCGCCGAGCTGGGCGCCGAAGTAGCTGCTCAGGCGCTCGGCGTAGAGGAAGTTCGACGAGAACGTCGCCGCCGCGACGACGTCGGCGACCACGCTGCGCTGGGACAGCGGGGGCAGGAAGGCGTGGGCGCCGACGGCCGTCGCGACCACGACGAGGGCGGCGGCCGGCAGCAGTCGCCGGGCGCGGCGGGCCCAGAACGCGCGCAGGGAGAGGCGCCCGGTCCGCGCCAGCTCGCCGACGACGAGGCGCGTGATGAGGAAGCCGGACAGCACGAAGAACACGTCGACGCCGACGAACCCGCCGCGCAGGCCGAGCAGCTCGGCGTGGTACAGCACGACGACCACGACCGCGATCGCCCGGAGGCCCTCGATGTCGGGGCGGAACCCGTGGTCGAGGTGACGGCCGAGCGAGGCGCGGATCGGGTTGCCGCGCTCCACCCGCCGAGCGACGACGGCGACGCGGCCGGTCGCGCCGGTGCCGGCATGGAGCGTGGCCCAGCGGACGGCCGGGTGGGTCGGAGGCAGGACGCGCGGTCCGGGACGGTGCTGTCGCCGCTCGCGCTGGTCCGCCGGCAGCCCGCCTCGCGACGGGCGCGGCGCATCCTCCATCGGGAGTCGGAACGTACCGTCGGCCGTCGCCCCGACGGGGGATGGTCAGCCCCATTGCCCAGCCCGTCCTGTCCGTGCGATGCGGCCCGATCGGGCCCGACCGCACGGACAGGACGGCGCCGGCGTCACTCCAGCTGGCCGCGGGCCGCGCCGCCCGGGAAGCGGGTGTTGTGGAGGTTCACGTAGTACCCGCCCGGGTTCGCCGCGATCGCCTGGAGCAGGGCGGGATCGGCGTCCACGCAACCCTCCAGCCGGCCCTCCTCGAGGGCGTCGTTGCGGGCGTCGGCGGGCATCCCGATGAGCTCGAACAGCGGCACGACGATCCCACCGTTCTGCGTCGCGTTGCCGACGTGGATGTGCCCGCGGTTGGGCGTGCCGGTGGCATCGAAGCGGACCGAGTAGCAGACCTCGCCACCGACGACGTCGAGCTCCACCTTGGCCCGTCCCCGGGCATCGAGGTCGGTCGCCGGCAGCTCGTTCGTGCCGGCCAGGTCGGCCCGCAACCGGTCCTGGCTCCCGTTGGCGATGGCCACCCCACCGATCGCCGTCCCGCCCAGCACCACGGCCACACCGGCCAGCAGCACACGTCGCTTCCCCATCTCGAGCCTCCGTTCACCCCACGCCCGGTCCGCGACCGCGCGACCACCCCGCGCAGGTGGTGTCAGAGGTACGGACGGGCGGCCGATCGGGATTGCGCGGCGGGCCGGGTTCACCGCACCGCGCGCGGTCGTGCAGGATGGGCGCGGGGCGCAGCCGGAAGGAGCGACAGGTGATCGAGGTCAGCGCGGGCATGGGGAACGCGTCGCGCGAACCGGGCCCGCTGGCGCACGTGCGCATCTGCGACCTGTCGGGCCAGCTCGCCGGGGCCGGGGCGACACGCGTGCTGGCGACGTTCGGTGCCCAGGTGATCCGCGTCGAGGACCCCGTCACGCGCGGGCTCTGGGACATCGTCCGCCAGATCGGTCCCTACGTCGGTGACGACCGCGGGCCCGACGGCGGGACCGGGTTCATCAACCACAACGTCGAGAAGCTCGGCATCACCCTCAACCTGCGCACCGCTCGCGGCAAGGAGCTGCTGGCCGAGCTCGTGCGGGTGTCCGACGCGGTGACGGAGAACTTCGCCGCGGGCGTCATGGAGCGCCTCGGCTTCGGCTACGACCAGCTGCGCGAGCTGCGCGAGGACATCGTCTACGTGTCGAACTGCGGGTTCGGCCAGACCGGCCCGTACCGGCCCTTCAAGTCGTGGGGACCGATCGTCCAGGCGGTGTCGGGGCTGACCCACACGTCAGGGCTCGCCGGCATGGAGCCCGCCGGCTGGGGCTACTCGTACATGGACCACACGGGTGGCTACGTCATGGGCATCGCCCTCCTCGCCGCCCTGTACCACCGACGGCGCACCGGTGAGGGCCAATGGGTCGACCTGGCGTGCATCGAAGCCGGCATCGCGATGACGGGACCGGCCGCCCTCGATGCCAGCGTCAACGGGCGGATGCAGCGCGAGGACGGGGCGATCCACTCCAACCGCGACCCCTACCAGTCGATGGTCCCGCACGGCATCTACCCGTCGCGAGCCGAGGACTCGTGGGTCGCCATCGCCGTCCGCCACGACGACGACTGGGCCGCCCTCACCGAGGTCATCGGCGAGCCGTGGGCCAAGGACCCTGTGCTGGCGACGGTCGCCGGGCGCACCGGTGCCCAGGAGGCTCTCGACGCCGACCTCGCGGCGTGGACCGCCGGGCAGGAGCGTGACGCCGTCGTGGCCGCCGCACGCGCCGTCGGCGTGCCCGCAGCGCCCGTCAAGCGACCGCCCGAGCGCTGCGACACCGACGCCGAGAACGAGGCGTGGGGCCTGTGGCCGACGGTGCAGCACCACAAGCACGGCGCGCTGCGCGTCGACGGGCAGCCCGTCCACCTCTCGGCGACGGACTGGAAGATCCGTCGCGGCGGCCCGGTGCTCGGCGAGCACAACGAGCGGGTGCTCACCGAGGTGCTCGGGCTGACGACGTCCGAGGTCGGGCGGCTGGCGGCCGAGGGGGTCATCTGATGGGTCCGCTGGACGGCCTCCGCGTGGTCGAGCTCTCCCACGAGCACGTCGCGTTCGCCGGCAAGCTGCTCGCCGACCTCGGGGCGGCCGTCACCGTCGTGGAACCGCCGGGTGGCTCGGTGCAGCGCACGTACGGGCCGTTCCTCGATGACGAGGCCGGCCCCGAGCGCAGCCTGTGGTGGTGGCACTACAACACGTCCAAGCGCGGCGTGGTCGCCGATCTCACGACCGCGGCCGGGGCCGCCGCCGTGCGGACCCTGATCGCCGATGCCGACGTCGTGCTCACGGCCGAGCGACCCGCCGTGCTGGCGGCTGCGGGCCTCGATTGGGCGACGCTCGGCGCGGCCGACGCCCGGCTCGTCATGGTGACCGTCACGCCGTTCGGCACGTCGTCGGCGCGTGGCGACGAGCCGGTGACCGACCTCACGCTGCTCGCCGAGGGCGGCCCGGCGTGGAGCTGCGGCTACGACGACCACTCGCTGCCGCCGGTCCGCGGCGGCGGGAACCAGGCGTTCCACGCGGCCGGCAACTGGGCCCTGCTCTCGTTGCTGACCGCCCTGCTGGCGCGCGAGGAGACGGGCGTCGGTCAGCACATCGATGTGAGCATGTACGCGGCGGCCAACATCACCACCGAGATGGCGACGTACGGTTGGCTGATGGCAGGGGCCGAGGTGCAGCGCCAGACCGGTCGCCACGCCGCGCCCGTCCTGACGCCCGTCGTCCAGGTGCGCTGCGCCGACGGCCGCTACGCGACGACCGGCGTACCGCCCCGCGATCCGCAGACGTTCGCCGCGATCCTCGCCCTGCTCGACCGCCTCGGCCTCCGCGACGAGTTCCCGTCGAGCGTCGTCCTGCAGCTGGGTGCCGAGCTCGACGCGCCGCTGAACTTCGCCGACGCGCTCACCGATGCCCTCGTGGCCGAGATCCTGACCGCCGCGCGCGACGTCGTGTGGTTCCTCGGCGAGCACCTGCCGGCGTACGACTTCTTCGTCGAGACGCAGTCGATCGGCCTCGCCACCGGGATCATCTACACACCCGGCGAGGCGATGGCCGACCCGCACTTCGTGGCCCGCGGCTTCCCGGCCGAGGTCGAGCATCCCGAGCTCGGCCGCTCGTTCACCTACCCGGGCGCCCCGTACCGCTTCACGGCGACGCCGTGGCGCGCGACCCGCGCACCCCTGCTGGGCGAGCACCAGTCCGACCTCGGCTGAGCTGGCGCGCCAGGATGGGCCGATGGTGATCGTCGGTGGCGAGTTCGAGGTCGATCCGGTGCAGCGCGACGCGTTCATCGCCGAGCGCGAGGCGATGATGCGCACGTCGCGCGCCGAGGACGGGTGCCTGGAGTACACGTTCGCCGCCGACCCGCTGGCGGACGACCGGGTGATCCTGTTCGAGCGCTGGGAGAGCCAGGCCGCGCTCGACGCCCACCTCGCCGCGATCACGGGGAGCTCGTCGATCGAGCCGCGGTCGGCGTCCATCACGATCTACGACGTGGCCGGCGAGCGGCGCCTGCGCTGAGCCGCCCGGCCCGGCGCTCACGTACGATCCGGCCCATGGACACGGTGCGCACGTTCTGCCGGATCTGCGAACCATCGTGTGGCCTCGTCGCCCACGTCGACGACGGCCAGCTCGTCAAGCTGACGCCCGACCGGGAGCACCCGGTGACGCAGGGCTTCGCCTGCCACAAGGGCCTCGCCGCGGTCGACGTGCACCGCGACCCGGACCGCCTCGACCACCCGCGGCTGCGCGCCGCCGACGGCACGTGGTCGACCGTCGGCTGGGACGAGGCGATGGCCCACACGGCCGACCGCTTCCGCGCCATCGCCGCCGAGCACGGTCCGGGCGCGGTCAGCGCGTACATCGGCAACCCGACGGCGTTCAACGCCCTGGCGACGTTGCACATGGCGCCGCTGCTGCGAGCGCTCGGCGTGCGCCGCACGTTCTCGTCGGGCACCCAGGACTGCGCCAACAAGTTCGTCGCCAGCGAGGCCGTCTTCGGCACGTCGACCGTCCACCCGATCCCGGACCTCGAGCACACCGACCTGTGCCTCGTCATCGGCGAGAACCCGCGGGCCTCGCAGGGCAGCTTCTACTCCATCCCCAACGTGCTCGGGGAGCTGCGCCGGGCGACCGCCCGCGGGGCGCGCATCGTGTTCGTCAACCCCCGGCGCATCGAGACGCCCGAGCGCGGCATCGGCGACACCGTCCTCATCCGGCCCGACACCGACGTGTGGTTCCTCGCCGCCCTCCTCCACGAGATCGACGTCCTCGGCGGCTTCGATGCCGGCGTCGTCGCCCGCCACGGGACGCGCGTCGAGGAGCTGCGGGCGTTCCTCGCCGAGTACCCGGCTGACCGGGTGGCCGCGGTCACCGGCATCGACGCCGACGTGGTCCGCGAGCTCGCCGCGGCCTGGGTGGCGACACCGCGGGCGTCGGTCCACGCGTCGACGGGGATCAACATGGGTCGTCAGGGCTCGCTCGCCTACTGGCTCGTGCACATGCTGTCGTTCGTCACCGGGCGCCTCGACGTCGAGGGCGGCAACCTGAAGAGCGACGGGTTCTACGCCAACGCCAAGTCCGGCGCCGGCGTGCCCGCGCAGGGCTACGTCGACACCGAGTTCGGGCGCCTGCGGCGTGGCGCGCTCCCGGGCACGCTGATGGCCGACGCCATCCTCGACAGCGACGAGCCGGTGCGGGCGATGATCGTCATCGCCGGCAACCCGCTGCTGTCGATCGCCGGCCAGGAGCGGCTGCGCAAGGCGTTCGAGCAGCTGGAGCTGCTCGTCGTCATCGACATCTACCCCAGCGCCACCGCCGAGCTCGCCCACGTCGTGCTGCCGTGCACCGACATGTACGAGCGCGACGACCTCAACATCGTCAACATCGGCACGAGCGCGCGACCGTTCGCGCAGTACACGCCGGCCGTCGTGGCCGCCGGCGCACGAACGCCAGCCGGAGTGGTGGATCGCCCACCGCCTGCTGCAGGAGCTCGGCGAGGTGTCCCTGCTGGACTCCGAGTCACCGGACCCGTGGTCGAAGTGGCGGCACATGCTGCAGCGCGGCGCCGGTGTCGAGCTCGCCGAGCTGCAGGCGTCCGGCGACCCCGTCGTGCTGCCGCCCCCGGCACCCGGCGAGTTCTTCGCCAAGCAGGTGTGGACCGAGGACGGCCGCGTCGACTGCTGCCCGCCGTCGTTCGCGCCGGCCATCGAGCGCTGCCACGACCTGTTCGCCGAGGCCGCCGCGGACACCGACCGGCTGCGCCTGATCCACGGCCGCGACCCGTGGATGCACAACACGTGGTTCGCCAACCTGCCGCGCATGAAGCGGCGCGGCCGGACGTCGAACCCGCTGTGCGTCAGCCCGTCCGACGCCGCTGCGCTCGGCCTCGTCACCGGCGACCGGGTGCTCGTCACGAGCGACCACGGCGAGCTCGCCGCCGACGTCGCCGTCGACGACGAGCTGATGCCCGGCGTCGTGTCGATGGTCCACGGCTGGGGCCACGGTGCCAGCCCGCGCCTGCGCGTCGCCGCCGAGCACCCGGGCGCCAACCCCAACGTCCTGCTCCCGAGCGGCCCCGGCAGCTACGAGCCGCTCAGCAGCCAGGCCCACATGACCGGCATCCCGGTGACCGTCCGCAAGACCTGACGCGGGTCCGGCATCCGAGTGTTTCGCCGCATCCGAGTGCTTCGTGAGGGGGCCACCCGCACCAAACACTCGGATGGGGCGGGAGCAGTGGCTTGCGTCCGCAGGGACAGGCCGAACCGACCGAAGGCGCGGACGCAACCGAACCGAACCCGTCGGCGGCGGCGAGCACCCCCGCCTCCAGAGCTCCTCGACCCCAGTGAGCGGGAGCATCCGAGTGTTTCGTGAGGGGGCCACCCGCACCAAACACTCGGGTGCAGGAAACACTCGGATGAGGTCAGCGGCCGGGGTCCCCGAGGTCGCCGACGTCGTCGAGGATGTCGAAGAGGCTGGGTTGGTCGGGGTCGGGGCGGTACACGCGGGAGATGCCGCCCCACGGCACGTAGTGGTCCATGAACACCCACGTCCGGCGGTGGATGCCGCTCGGGCCGTAGCCCTGCAGGGCGGCCTTGTGGACCGGGCACGGGTAGCCCTTGTTGGTGTCGAACGACCAGTGCGGGTAGTGCTCGGCGTGCTCGCGCATCTCCCGGTCCCGCACGACCTTGGCGAGGATCGACGCGGCGGCGACGCTGAGGCAGCGGGCGTCGGCCTTGATCCGCCGGGCGACGTGGCCGACGTGCGGCGACACGAAGTCCCAGTTGCCGTCGACGACGGCGGCGTCGGGCACGACGCCGAGCTGCTCGATGGCCCGGAAGGCGGCGAGCTTCTGCGCCGCCGACATGCCCAGCTCGTCGCACTCCACCTGCGACGCGCTGCCGACGCCCCATGCCACGCACCACGACCCGACGCGGTCGAACAGCTTCTCCCGCTCGCGCTCGTTGAGCAGCTTGGAGTCGCGGATCCCGTTGACCCTCGAGTCGCGCGGCAGGATCGCCGCGCCGACCGTCAGCGGCCCGGCCCACGCCCCGCGGCCGACCTCGTCGATGCCGACCACCACCTCGTGGCCGAGGTCCCACATCTCCCGCTCCACGCCGCGCGTCGGCGCCCGCTTCTTGGAGACCACCGGCGCCCGGCGGCGCGGCTTCGGCGCGGCGGCCGTCACCGCAGGACCACCGCCGGCTCGCCCGCCTCGATCGTGCCGACGGTCCAGAACCCGGCCGCGGCGAGATCGGCGGCGACGCCAGGGTCGACCGCGGCGAGCAGGCCGCCGGACGTCTGCGGATCGAGGATCAGCGCCTCCGCCGTCGCCGACGCCGACGAGGCGGCGCTCGACGTCAGGTGACCGGCGACGTAGTCGCGGTTGCGGGCGTCGCCGCCGGTGCGCACACCACGCTCGGCCGCCTCGCGGGCACCGGGGTAGGCGACGAGCCCGGCACTGTCGATCACGAGGCGCACGCCACTGCGCTCGGCGACCTCCCACCCGTGACCGGCCAGCCCGTAGCCGGTGACGTCGGTGACGGCGTGGACGGCGGGGCCGAGGCCCTGGAGCGTCTCGGACGCCGCCTTGTTGAGCGTGCGCATCCCGGCGATGGCGACCGCCTTGTCCTCGTCACGGCCGCCGGCGAGCGTCAGCCCGGTGCCGAGCGGCTTCGACAGCACCACGACGTCACCTGGCCGCGCGCCGCCCTTGCGGAACACGCGATCGGGGTGCACGAGGCCCTGCACCGCCAGGCCGAAGACGGGCTCCGGGTTGCGGATCGTGTGCCCGCCGGCGACGGTGCCGCCGGCCTCGGCCACGACCTTCGCCGCGGCGTCGAAGATGGCCGTCATCGCGAACCGCGGGAAGTGCTCGGGGAAGGCGGCGACGTTGATCGCCAGCACGACGCGCCCGCCCATCGCGAACACGTCGCTGCACACGTTGGCCGCCGCGATCGCCCCGTAGTCCGCCGGGTCGTCGACAAGGGGCGGGAAGAAGTCCGTCGTCGAGACGAGTGCCGTCGTCTCGTCGATGCGGTAGATCGCCGCGTCGTCGAACGGGGCCAGCCCGACGAGCAGCGCCGGATCGACGCCGGTCGGCAGGTCGGCCACCATCTCCGCCAGCACCGACGCGCCCCACTTGGCGGCACACCCCCCGCACGTCGTCCACTCCGTCAACTTCAGGTCGGCGGCGAGCGGTTCGGCGGTCATCGGGGCCAGGTTAGGAGCGGCGTGGCCCGGCCGCTGCGACGGAGTTCACACGCCCCCGAGGCGACGCGCCGGCGAGTCGTTTACGATACTGGTCCTTTCCGTATCGCAAAGGTGCGGGCCGACCTGCACGAGGGAGACGAGGGAGCGGATGGCGACGCCGACGACGATGGCCCTGGAACCGGAGATCCCCGATCACGTCCACGCCCGCCGGTGGTGGACGCTCGCCGTGCTGTGCGTGTCGCTGTTGATCATCACGCTCGACAACACGATCCTGAACGTGGCGATCCCGTCGATGATCGAGGACCTCAACGCCTCGAACAGCGAGATCCAGTGGATCATCGACGCCTACACGCTGGTCTTCGCCGGCCTCCTCCTCACGGCGGGCAGCCTCAGCGACCGCTACGGCCGCAAGGGCGCGCTGCAGGTCGGCCTCGTCGTGTTCGCCGCCGGATCGGTGTCGGCCGCCCTCTCGACGTCCACGATGCAGCTCACGCTGAGCCGGGCGTTCATGGGCATGGGCGGGGCGCTGATCATGCCGGCCACCCTGTCGATCCTCGCCAACGTGTTCCGCGATCCCAAGGAGCGGGGCCGGGCGATCGCCGTGTGGGCCGGGTTCTCCGGGCTCGGCGTGGCGATCGGCCCGCTCACCGGCGGCCTCCTGCTCGAGCACTTCTCGTGGAGCTCGGTGTTCTGGGTCAACGTGCCGATCGCCGTCATCGCCCTCACCCTCGGCATCTTCCTGATCCCGACGTCCCGTGACCCCAACCAGGGCGCGCTCGACCCGCTCGGCGCCGTGCTGTCGATCGTCGGCCTCGGGTTCCTGCTGCTCGGGATCATCGAGGGGCCGGCACGCGGCTGGACGGACCCGCTGGTGGTCACCGGCTTCGTCGTCGGCGCGGTGGCGTCGGTCTCGTTCGTGCTGTGGGAGCTGCACACGCCGAACCCGATGCTCGACATGCGGTTCTTCAAGAACCCGCGGTTCACCGCCGCCAACAGCGCGATCACGCTGACGTTCTTCGCCATGTTCGGGTCGATGTTCCTGATGACGCAGTACTGGCAGTTCGTCCACGGCTACGACCCGCTCGCCGCCGGGGTGCGGATGATCCCCTTCGCCCTGACGATGATGGCCACCGCGCCGCTGTCGGCCCGCCTCGTCGAGCGCGTCGGCACGAAGCGCATCGTCACGATCGGGCTGACGCTCGTCACCCTGGCCCTGACGTCGATGTCCTTCCTGACCCGCACCTCCCCGTACGCGGTCGTGATCGCGATGTTCTGCACGATGGCGGTCGGGATGGGCCTGACGATGGCACCGGCCACGGAGTCCGTGATGGGCGCGCTCCCCCGCGACAAGGCGGGCGTCGGCTCGGCCGTCAACGACACCACCCGGCAGATGGGCGGCGCGCTCGGCGTCGCCATCATCGGCAGCGTCGTGTCGAGCATCTACGCGGCCCGCATCTCCGACGTCGCCGGCGTCTACGACCTCACCGGCTCGACCCTGTCCACGGCTCGTGGCTCGCTGGGCGGGGCGCTGGCGGTCGCCGGTGGCCTCGGGACGCAAGCCGGAGACTTCGTGATCGACGCCAAGGACGCGTTCGTCGCCGCCTTCACGAGCGGGCTGCGCCTCGGCGCTGTCGTCGTGCTCGGCGCGGCCTTCGTCGCCTGGCGCTACCTGCCGGCCCGCGCCCATGATCCCCTGGTCGTGCCGGAGACGGCCGACGAGCCGACGGACGACAGCAGCGTCGCGGCCGTCCCGGTCGCGGGGGATTGATCATGACCGCTACCCAGCACGGACCCGGCGTCGTCGCCCCGCCGAGCGGCAAGCGCGGCCGCCCCCGCCGCGCCGATGCCGACGAGGCCATCCTGGCGGCCACCCTCGAGCTGCTGTCGGAGGTCGGCGTCGCCGGGTTGTCGATGGACCTCCTCGCCCAGCGCGCCGGAGTCGGCAAGGCGACGATCTACCGCCGTTGGGACTCGAAGGAAGCGCTCATCCTGGACACGCTGCGCGTGATGTCGACGCCGATCCCCGCACCCGACGAGGGCTCCGTGCGCGACGACCTGTTCGCCTACATGGACGCCGTCATCGAGCACTTCGCTCCCGGCCGCGGCTCCGACGTCCTGCCCCACCTCATCGAGGCCAGCTGCTACGACGAGCAGCTGCGGGCGTCGCTCGACGACTACCTGCGCGACCGCCAGGCGACGACGCGCCTCATCCTGCACCGCGGCATCGAGCGGGGCGAGCTGTCACCCGACGTCGACGTCGACCTGATCACCGATGTGATCCTGGCGCCGTTCTTCTACCGCCACCTGCTGACGGGCGCCGCGGTCGACCGGGCGTTCACCCACCGCCTCGTCGAGTTCGCCCTCCGCTGAGCGCGGCGGGCGGCTCAGGTCGCCAGGCGCCAGAGCGCCTCACCGCTCGCGGCGTCCGCCGCGCCACGTCGCGTCGACAGCGGGGGCCACGAGCGCGACGGGTTCGCCGTCGGTCTCCCAGAGCACGGCGGCGTGCTCGCCGTGCCAGCGCAGGGCGAACGACACCGTCGAGGCGGGTCCGCTCGGCAGTCCGTGGGCCTCGATGTTGACGCCCCGCCAGGCGTCCGGGATGCCGCCGGGGAAGAGCACGCCGTCGGCGGCCAGGTGCCGCTCGACCGCGGCGACGCACCGCACGCCGTCGGCCGCCGTGTCGGGACCGGGCGCGACACACGAGCACGCGACGCGCGCAGCCGCGCCAGATCACGCCCGGCGCGGTCCTCCCGCGCCACGTGGAGGAGGGCGGCCGCGGCGGCGAGCGCCGCGTCGACGTCCCAGCCGTCGCGGCGGGACGTGGAGTGCACCGCCGCCGCGATGTCGGGCACGACGTCGTCGAGGGCGCGCCCGGCGAGCTCGCCGAGCCGCACGAGCTCGTGCAGCGCCAGCAGGAACCCGACCGGGTCGTCGTCCGCTGCCGGCGGGCCGGTCAGCAGCAGGTCGGCACGCCCCGTGACGAGGCGATCGGCCGCCCGCTCGTCGGGCAGCACGACCCTGCTCGCCCGCTCCGCCCGCGCCACCCAACCGCGCGCCGTGGCCTCCGGCGTCGCCGAGCCGCTCGGCAACGGCCCGGCCACCGGGTGCTCGTGAGCCAGCGCGACCGTCACCGACGTCCGGTGCCCGATGGGCAGCACGATCGTCCCGGCCGGCAGCGCGATGCCCTCGATCGGCACGTCCGCCGACGGGCGGGCGGTCAGCAGGTCGCCGCGGGTCAGGGCGCAGGCGATCGGGAGCGGCGACTCGTTGCTGACCTCCACGAGCGTGCGCCCACCGCCGTCGGCCACGGACCAGACCCGCTGCACGGCGTCGCCGCCAGGGATCCGGACGCGGGTCTCGAAGACGGGTGCGCCGGCCGTGCGGACCTGGCGCACGGCGACCTCGTCGGCGGGGCTGTGCCAGCGGTCGTCGGCCGCGACGTGCCAGGCCAGCGATGGCGACCCGTCCCACGGCACGATCGTCCCGGCGGTCGTGACGTCGGCGCGGAACGACCCGCCGAGGACCCCGGTCGGACCTGCGATCGCCTCCGTCGTCGTGCCCGTCACGACGCCGCACGCTACGGGCGCCGACGGGGCGATCCGCCGGTCGCCGCACGCGCGGGGGCCGCCCCTACGATGGCCCGGTGGAGACGGCCGTCCTGATGCCGGTCAAGGCGTTCACTGCGGCCAAGGGGCGGCTCTCGGTGATCCTCGACCGGTTCGCCCGCGCCGACCTGGCGCGGTGGCTGGCCGGCCGTGTCGTCGCGGCCGCCGGTGAGCTCCCGACGTTCATCGCCTGCGACGACGACGAGGTCGCGGCCTGGGCCGACGAGCACGGCGCCGATGTCCTCTGGAGCCCCGGCCTCGGCCTCAACGGCGCCGTCGACGCCGGACGGGCCACGATCGCCGGCAAGGGCTTCGCCCACGTCGTCATCGCCCACAGCGACCTGCCGCTGGCCACCGACCTCGCGCCGCTGGCCGTGCCGGACACCGTCGTGATCGTGCCGGACCGCCGACGCGACGGCACGAACGTGATCGCCATGCCCGTCGGCATCGAGCTCGCGGCGGCGTACGGCGGCGGGTCCTTCCGCCGCCACGTCGCGGCGGCGATGGCGACCGGCTGCCGGATCGAGGTGCGACCGGATCAGCGCCTCTCGCTCGACGTCGACACGCCCGCCGACCTGACCCACCCGGCGCTCCTCGACCACCTCCCGCCGTGGCTGCGAACGAACCTGGACAACCTCCGCTGACGACGGCCGGTGGCGGGTGGACGTCGGACCGGCCCGTGCCGTCGCGCGCGCTGGCCGTCGCGGCCCACCCCGACGACGTCGAGTTCGGCGCCGGCGGCACGCTCGCCAAGTGGGCGGCGGGCGGGTGCGTCGTGCACCACCTGATCTGCACCGACGGCTCGAAGGGCACGTGGGACGTCGACGCCGATCTGCCTGCACTCGTGGCCCGGCGTCGGGACGAGCAGCGCGAGGCGGCCCGCCGGCTGACCGGCGGGCGCGCCGATGCGGTCCACTTCCTCGGGCGCGTCGACGGCGAGCTCGTTGCCGACCGGGCGACGGTGAGCGACGTCGCCCGCGTGATCCGCGAGGTGCGCCCGGACGTCGTGCTCGGCCACGACCCGTGGAAGCGCTACCGCCTGCACCCCGACCACCGCAACGCCGGCATCCTCGTCTGCGACGCCATCGTCGCGGCCCGCGATCCGCACTTCTTCCCGGAGCACGGCATCGCCCACCACCGGCCCGCCGCCCTGCTGCTGTGGGAGGCCGACGAGCCCAACCACGTCGAGGACGTCACGGCGACCGTCGACCGCAAGCTCGCCGCGCTGGAGGCGCACGAGAGCCAGTTCGAGACGACGATGCACGCCGCCGGGGACGACGACCTCGAGCCGTTCCGCCGTCGCGTGCGCGCCCGCCTCGCCGAGCTCGGCGCGCCCCACGGCCTAGCCGCAGCCGAGGTCTTCGCCCTGCTGACCGACCTCTGACGGCGCCCTGCACTGGTGGTACCAGTGCCACGCCCCCGTCTCGTCGATCTACCCTGCTCGCGGTGGACGTGCTCGAGGAGCGGTGCGTCGTCCTCGGGGACGCCTGGCAATGGTGGTCCGCCACGCTGTCGGAGCTCGACACCGCGACATGGCACCGCCAGACCCGGCTGCCCGGCTGGGACGTGGCCGCGCTGGCCGCCCACGCGTCGCTGCTCGTGCAGGGTCTCTCGGCCCTGGCGGCGCAGCCGTCACCGTTCGGCCCGACGATCCACTCCGCGCGCGACATGCTCCGGGGCTTCAACGCACCCGGCGGCCTCGCCACCACCCTGGCCCCCACGCTCGCCGTGATGGCCCGTCAGCAGGCCGCCACCACTCCCCCCGACGACCTCATCGCGATCTTCACGGTCAACGGACCACTCGTGATCGCCCGCATCGAGGCGAGCGGACCGACGGTCGTCGACTACTTCGGCAACGGCACCGTCCCGATCGTCGAGGCGATGTCGGTCGCCATCCTCGAGGCGGTCGTGCACGGCCTGGACCTGTGCGCGGCGATCGGTACGACGACCAGCTCGATCCCGCCAGGGGCCATGCGCCACACGGTCGAGCTGCTCGCGAGCATGGCCGAACCGGTGGCGTTCATCGACGCGGCGACGGGCCGCGTCGACACCCCGGTGCTGCCCGTGCTGCGTTGAGCCGCACCTCGGGCCTGACGACGTCGCCCTCGTCCGACCACGTCGTCGTCGCCGACCTGCGCCACGACGACGTCACGGCGGCCCGCCTCGGGGTCGGCAGCGGGTCCCGGGTACGGTCCGTGAGCGAGGAGGCCCCCCTGCATGTCGACCACTCCGACCACTCCGACCACCGTGTCCGACGTCCTCGTGATCGGCGCCGGTCCAGGCGGGATCGCCACCGCGATCATCCTCGGCCAGCACGGGATCGACGACGTGCGCCTGCTCGAGCGAGCCCCCGAGGTCGGCGGCACCTGGTACAACAACCGCTACCCGGGGCTGGCCTGCGACATCTGCGGGGACCACTACTCGTTCTCGTTCCACGACAGCTACGACTGGTCCCGCGCCTACCCCCGACCGGCGGAGTTCCGGCAGTACCTCAGCGAGGTCGTCGAACGCTTCGGGCTCGCCGGCCGCATCACGACCGGCGTCGCCGTCGAGCGGGCGGATTGGCTCGCCGACGACGCCGCCTGGGAGGTGCGCGACGCACACGGCGGCGTGCACCGCGCCCGGGTGCTCGTCGGCGCGGTGGGGATGTTCAACGAGCGGGTGCACCCCGACATCGCCGGGCTCGACCGGTTCCGGGGGCCGGTCGTGCACACCGGCGAGTGGCCGCTCGACGGTGGCGCCGACCTCGTCGAGGGGAAGCTGGTCGCCGTCGTCGGCTCGGCGGCGAGCGCCGTGCAGATGATCCCGACGATCGCACCCCAGGTCGCCCACCTCGACGTCTACCAGCGCACGGCGAACTGGGTGTTCCCCAAGGACGACGGTGTGTGGGACGCCGCCACCCGCGCCGCGCGGCGCGCCGAGGCGTCGATCGGCAGAGGGGTGCGGGCCGAGAGCGCCAAGCGGGTGGATCTCCTCGGCACGTTCGACGACGCCGTCCTGATCGCCGCCATGCACCAGGCCGGCCTGGAGAACCTCGCCCGGGTGCGCGATCCCGACCTGCGCGAGCGCCTGACACCGCGGGTCCCGATCGGCGCCCAGCGCCCGCTGATCTCGTCCGACTACTACGACGCCTTCAACCGCGACGAGGTCACGCTCATCACGGACCCGATCGTCGAGGTGACCGAGGACGGCGTGCGCACCGCCGACGGCAGCGATCACCCGGCCGACACGATCGTGCTCGCAACCGGCTACGCGGCGCACAAGTTCCTCTCCGTGATCGACGTGCGCGGCCGCGACGGCATCGCCCTCGCCGACCTCTGGCGCGACGGCGCCTACGCCTACCTCGGCATCACCGTGGAGCACTTCCCGAACCTGTACATGCTCTACGGCCCGAACACCAACAACGGCTCGATCATCGACAAGCTGGAGTCCCAGGCCCGCTACATCGCCGCCAAGGTGGTCCACATGCGCGAGCACGGCATCGACGCCCTCGAGGTGCGCGCGGACGCGGTCGCTGCCTACAACGAGGCGCTGCAGGAGCGACTGGCGCAGGTCGCCGTGTGGCAGGTCGACGGCAGCCACTACTACCGCGCGCCCAGCGGCCGCATCGTCACCCAGTGCCCCTACGACCAGGTGACCTACGACGCGATGACCCGGACCGACGACCTCGACGCCTACGACGCCGCTCGTCCGCATCGGCTGAGCCGGCGACCGGTCCCCACGGTCGTCGGTCATCGGTCGGTGTGCGTCGTCACCGGACCACGGACGCGGCGAGCACCCGCGCCGGGCTCACGCGTCGAGCCGCGCGACGACCCCCCGCAGGACGTCGCGTCGCGCCCTTCAACCCGCGGCGGTACTCCGGGTTGTCCGTGTTGGCGATCTCGGGACTGAGATCGCTGATCGCCGCGTGCAGGACATCACGTACCGCCTCGACCTCCTCGGGCTCGAGCTGCAGCTGCCTCGTCATCGCTCCTCCTGGCTGGGTCGTCCGCCACCAGGGCGTGGCAACGAACCTTGCCATCATCGCGTCTACGGTCTCGCGCGTGCCGCCAGCCGAGATCGTGGGCCTGACGGCTGAGCTGGCCGCGTCGGCCGGCGGGCTGGTCGCTGCACGCCACGCCGCCGAGCGAGCGCGATGGCCGCTGTTGCCCGCCGCCCCCGCCGATCCCGCGGTGACGACGCGGATCGTCGAGGGCCTCCTCCGTTTCGCCGTCGGCGCGGGCGCGTGCGACGGCGACGGCCGGCTCGTCGGCTTCCTGACCGCGTTCGAGTCGGCGCCCGATCCGGCGTCGCCGACGGCCCGCTACGCCCCGGCGCGGGCGTCGCTCATGCTCGTCCACGGCCACGCCGTCGCCGGCGACGTCGACCCCGGCCCGCTCTACGCAGACCTGTTCGCCGCGCTCGCGACGCGTTGGCTCGACGACGGGATCACCGACCACGTCGTGCACGTGCCGATCGGCGACGTCGGCACCGAGGCCGCGTGGGCTGCGCTGGGCTTCGGCCGCGCCAACGTGGTCGCCGTCCGCGACCTCGCGCCGACCGGGGCCCGGGCACCGAGCGGTGTCACCGTGCGCATCGCAACCCCCGCCGAGCTCGACGTCGTGGCGCGCCTCGTCGACGAGGAGGCGGTCTTCCACGCCGGCAGCCCGATCTTTCGACCCTACGTGGGTGCGCAGACGGCGCCCGCGGTGCGGGCGGAGCTGGCCACGCAGCTGGCGTCGCACGACCATGCCTTCCTCGTCGCCCGCCGCGACGGCTCCGACGTCGGGGTCCTGTCCGTCGGTCCGGGCCTCGGCTCGCCGCTCTACGTCCCCGACGGGGGCTGCTACATCGGCGCGACCGCCGTCCTCGCCGCGGCGCGCGGCGCGGGTGTCGGTGCCGCCCTCGTCGACGCGGCGTTCGACTGGGCTCGTGACCATGGTCATCGAGCGGCCTGCCTGCACTACGCGACCGCCAACCGGACGAGCACGTCGTTCTGGACCGGCATCGGCTTCGTGCCCGTCATGGCCCACCTGCGCCGACGCCTCGACGATCGCATCCTCACGGCCGGCGTCCCGAGCCACGCGCTGGTCTGACCAGGCGACGCGGGCGTCCGGGGCGCCGGAGGTCGGCCGGCCGTGACATCGTTGCTCGGGCATGAACAGGTCAACCAGCCTGATCCGGACGAACCTCGACCGGATCTCGAGCTACGAGGACGCTCGGGCGAAGGCTCGGTACGCGCTCCCCCGAGGTCTCTTCGACTACATCGACGGCGGCTCCGAGGGCGAGTACACGATGCGCCGCAACGTCGAGGCCTTCGAGGAGCTCGTCTGGCGTCCGAAGCAGGCGATCTACCACGAGCAGATCGACACGGCCACCGAGGTGCTCGGCACCAAGCTCGCCATGCCGGTGATGACCGCGCCGTGCGGCGGCATGCGCCTCGTGCACCCCGAGGGCGACATCGGTCTCGTCAAGGCATCGGCGAACTTCGGGATCTGCCACATCACGAGCGCCGTCTCCGGGTTCCCGCTCGAGCAGATCGCCGCCTCGCACCCGGGCCCGAAGTGGTTCCAGCTCTACCGCCTCGGGTCGCGCCCGCTGATGGAGTCGCTCGTCCACCGTGCGCAGGCAGCCGGGTTCGGTGCCATGGTCGTGACCGTCGACAGCGTCATGGCCGGCTACCGCGAGAAGGACTACCGGAACGGCTTCTCGTACAACATGCGCGTCGACCTGAAGAACATGGCCAAGTTGGCCCCGCAGGTGGTCACTCGGCCGCGCTGGCTCTACCACTACTGGCGCGACGGCATGCCCTTCGAGATCTCCAACACGCTGCCCACCGACGGTGGCGAGGCGCTGCCGATCTCCGCGATGGGCCGCACCGACCTCTCCCACTCACCCACCTGGGACGACATCGAGTGGATCCGCGCCAACTGGGAGGGACCGATGGTCGTCAAGGGCGTCATGGGCGCCGACGACGCACGGCGCGCCGTCGACGCGGGCGCCGACGGCATCGTCATCTCGAACCACGGCGGCCGTCAGCTCGAGGGCGCGCCGGCCACGATCGACGTGCTGCCCGAGATCGCCGCCGAGGTCGGCGGGAGCACGACGATCCTGCTCGACTCCGGCGTGCGCCGCGCCAACGATGTCGCACGCGCCGTCGCCCTCGGCGCCGACGCGGTGCTGATCGGCCGGATGTCCGTCTACGGGCTGGCGCTCGGCGGCGAGGCCGGCGTCACCCGCATGCTGCGGCTCCTGCACCAGGAGCTCGTGCGGACGCTGCGGCTGCTCGGCGTGGCGTCGATCCACGACCTCGACCCGAGCTTCATCGACGGCACCCTGCCGGGCCGGGCGGCACCCACGCCGAGCACCCGCTGAGACGGGAGGCCGCTCACCGCGGTCACCACGGGCTGGCCGCGTTGAGGATGTCGAGCTCGTCGATCCGCACGTGGTCCGGTTGGTCGAGGACCCACAACGTGGTCCGGGCGACGTCATCGGGGTGCAGCATCCGGGCGAGCACGTCCGGGGGTTGCGGGTCGGCCGTGACGTCCCACCAGTTCGTCGCCACGCTGGCCGGGTTGAGCACGTGGACGCGCACCCCCGTGGCGCTGAGCTCGGCGCGCAGTGCCAGCGAGAACCCGCGGAGGCCCCACTTGGCCGCGCAGTACGCCGTCCGGTTCGCCTCGGCACCCTTGCCCGCGACCGACGACACGTTCACGATGGCCGCCGAACCGGCGTCGAGCAGCAGCGGCAGCGCGGCGCGCGACATCAGGTAGGCGCCGGTCAAGCAGCTGGCGATGGTGGCGTCCCAGACGTCCTCCGTGAGGTCGCCGAGCGGCATCGGCGGTCCGAACCCGGCCGCGTTGACGAGCACGTCGAGGCGCCCGAAGCGGCGGCGGGCGACCTCCGTCGCGGCGCGGGCCGTTTCGCCATCGCCGACATCACCGGCCACCGTCACCGCCTCGCCGCCGCAGGCCGCGACGGCAGCGGCCGTCTCGTCCAACGCACCGGCCCGCCGACCGGCGAGGACGATCCGACCGTGCCGTGCCGCGAGGGCGACGGCGATCGCCCGCCCGATCCCACCGCTCGCACCCGTCACGATGGACACGGCGTGGTCGACGATCATGCGATCGCGGAGGCCCAGAAGTCCTCGACCTGCTCCGGGTCCGACAGGAAGACCTGTCCGTCGGCGACCTTGCCGGCGACGAACCGCAGCGCGTAGCAGTTCTCCGTGGCGAGGCGCCGGCCGCCCCGCTCGGCGGTGACGCGAGCGCGCGCGATCAGGTTGTCGTCGTCGGCGAGGACCGCCGTCGGCGCGATGTCGATGGTCCCACCCGACTCGTCACGGAGCCGTGCGAGGGCCTCGACGAAGCCGGCGACCCCGTGGAACTCGCCGGCGACGATCGAGCGGCCGGGGATCCGGTAGACGAAGTCGGCGCGGACGTGCTCGGCGACGGCAGCGACATCGTTGCGGTTGAAGGCGTCGATCGCCGCCAGGTACGTCAGGACGTTCGGATGGAGCTGGGACACGAATGACCTCCGAGTCGTACGGCACTCCGTGGACGACTGCGACGGTAGGACTGCCCCCGGGGCGGCGCATCGACAAGATCGACCATTCGCCGGGCCGAGCGGATCAGCGGCCCGTGATCAATCCTGACCACCCAGCCGCGCCCGGTTGCGCCCGTCGGCACCGCTCGCCCTCGTGGTGCGCGGGCCGATGCGTCGGCCGGGCCTTGCGCCGCAGCCTGCTAGCCGAGGACGTCGCCGAGCTTGGGCGGAGCGGGACGACCGCGCTCCGCGGCGTACTCGCCCGACGCCTTGTCGATGGCGTGGATCGTGGCCTTCACGAAGGCGTGGTCGGCGCCGACGATCCAGTCGTGGGACGCCTGCGTGGGCGTCAGCTGGCCCTGGAAGTGCGGCATCACGTACTGCGCGAACAGCTCGTAGGAGCGCTTCGTCGCCTCGAAGTCGGCGACGTCGCCGCCGAACATCAGGAAGCACCCGAACCCGCCGGACTGGTCGATCAGCCGCTGGATCTGGGCGATTGCCATGTCCGGCGTGCCGATGACGGCGCCACCCGACGCGTTCATCTCGGCGACCCGCCCCTCGTACGTGGTCGCCGTGACCGGCGCCGTCGGCACGACGTGGGCGAGGTAGTCCATCACCCGCTCGAGCCCGTAGCGGCAGTTGGCGACCGCCTCCTGCTCGGTCTCGGCGATGTGCATCGGCCCCATCATCCGCCACTTCGCGCGGTCCACGGTCGTGCCGTGCTCGGCGGCCTGCTCCTCCATCACGGCCCAGTGGGCAGCGAGCATGGCGAAGCCCTCGGGGCTCGTCGCGGCGATCGACAGCAGGCCGGTGCCGTGGCGGCCGGCGAGCTTCGGCCCCGATGGCGAGATCGACGCCGCCACCGCGACGTCGAACAGGGGCTGCGTGTACGAGCGGAACTGCAGTCGACCCTCGCTGACCGTGAACCAATCGGTCTTCGCCGACACGATCTCACCGCGGAAGAGGGCCATGATGACCTCGAAGCTCTCCTCCATCATCCGCCGCTGGTCGTTGGGGTCGATGCCGAGCATCGAGGCGTCGGACGTGAGCTGCCCGGGGCCCACGCCGAACATCATCCGGCCCTTCGTGAGGTGGTCGAGCATCATGATGCGGTCGGCGAGGATCAGCGGGTGGTGGTACGGCAGCGAGTTGACGCCCGTGCCGAGCTTGATGTGCGACGTGCGCTCGGCCGCGGCGGCGATGAAGACCTCCGGCGACGCGATCGTCTCGAACCCGCTCGAGTGGTGCTCGCCGATCCACGCCTCGTCGTAGCCGAGCGCGTCGAGGTGCTCGATCAGCTGGAGGTCGCGCTGCAGCGTGAGCGTCGGGTTCTGGCCCGTCGGGTGCATCGGCGGCAGGAAGATCCCGAAGCGCAGAGGCCGGGCGGGGACGTGCTCGTCGATGCGACCGTGGATCTCGATCATGCGCCGACCCTACGGGCACCGCGACCCCGCGGACCGCACCGGTCAGCCCGACGTGGCGGTCGGGAACGCCGTGCCCGTGAGCGCCTCCGAGGCCGCCCACAGCGCGGCGGCCACCTTGGGATCGGACGCCGCCGGGCTGCAGCTGACGAGCGTCGGGTGGCCCCGTGCCTCCTGGAAGCCGTCGGGCCCGACGTAGCTGCCGCCCGGGACGTCCTGCGTCGCGGCGTACAGCGTCGGCAGCGCGCCCATCTCGTCGGACTGGGCGATCGTCCGGTTGGCGACCGCCATCACGAACCGGCTGAACGGGTCGCCGGTGTGCGACTGCAGGTTCGTGGCCGCGTAGCCGGGGTGGGCGGCGAGCGCCCGGATGGCCGATCCCTGGGCCACGAGCCGGCGTTCGAGCTCGAACGTGAACAGCAGGTTGGCGAGCTTGGACTGTCCGTAGGCGCCCCACGCCGAGTAGCGGCGACGCTCCCAGTTGAGGTCTGCAAGGTCGATGCGGCCGAGGCGGTGGGCGCCGGAGGACACCGTCACGATGCGATCGGTCACGTGCGGCAGCAGCAGGTTGGTCAGCGCGAAGTGCCCCAGGTGGTTGGTGCCGAACTGCACCTCGAAGCCGTCGACCGTGCGCTGGGCCGGGAGCGCCATCACCCCGGCGTTGTTCACGAGGACGTCGAGGTCGCCCGTCCACGCGGCTGCGAAGGACCGCACCGACGAGAGGTCGGCGAGGTCGAGCGCGGCGGACCTCCGTCGATCCGTCGATGGTCGCCGCCGCGGCCGCGCCGCGAGCCGGGTCGCGCACCGCCAGCACGACGTGGGCACCCGCGCCGGCGAGCGCCCGTGCCGTGACGAGCCCGATGCCGCTGTTGGCGCCGGTCACGACGATCGTCGTGCCGGTCAGGTCCGGGAGGTCGGCGGCGGTCCAGCGGCTCACTGGTGGCTCGCTCGCTCGAAGGCTCGCTCGCCGCAATGCTGGCTCGCTCGCTCGAAGACTCGCTCGCTCATGCCGGGACCCGCAGGATCCCCGACGCGATCGCCGCCGCCGGGTCCTGCCACACCGCCATCGCGGTGTTCATCGGCAGGAACCCGATGGCGGTGTAGAACGGCTCGGTGCCCGGGTTGGCGTAGAGGATGATCTTGCGGTGGCCGGCGGCGTGGTCGACGAGGCGCCGGACCATCGCCCGCCCGAGCCCATGACCCTGGTGCGCGGGGTGCACCGCCACGTCGGCGATGTAGGCGCAGTCGAGGCCGTCCGCCATCGCCCGCCCGGCCGCGACGAGGGCGCCGCCAGCCGTGGCGAACGACGTGAACATGCTGTTGCCGAAGACGGTGCGCAGGGCGTCCGGCGGCTTCACGCCGAGCGGAGCGACCCGGTAGAGCTCGGAGAGCTCGTCCCAGTCCACGTTCCGGGTGTCGTCGATCCACACGTGCTCGTCGCCCATCCCGACAGCTTGGCGCGCCGGCGAGGAGCGCTACGCGAACTGCCCGGGGCGGCGGCCCTCGCCGGGCGGACCGGCGAACGACTGGGCGATGTCGAGCCACTCGTCGGCTGCCGCGCCCTCGGCGACGACGGCGAGGTCGTCGCGGTGGCGGCGCTGCGTGACGAGGAGGCAGAAGTCGAGCGCCGGGCCACTCACGCGGTCGGCGGCATCCTCCGGGCCCCACGTCCACGAGTCGCCGGACGGGCCGACGAGCTCGACGCGGATCGGCGCCGGGTTCGGCTCGCGGTCGTTGGCGACGTAGCTGAACGGACGGGCGCCGACGCCGATGTGGGCGACATGGCGCAGCCGGTCCGTCGGCTCCCGTTGCACCCCGAGGGCATCGGCAACGTCCTGGCCGTGGGCCCACGTCTCCATCAGCCGCGCCGTGATGAACGAGCGGGCACCCATCGCCGGGCCGTACCACGGCACGCGCAGCTTGGGGTCGACCGTGCGGGCGTGGGCGACGAGCCGGTGCCGGTCGTCCCGCCAGCGGGTGAGCAGCTCGGTGGGCTCGAGGTCGCGACCCTGGTCGTTGGCGCGATCGGTGCCGCCGCGCAGCAGCTCCTCGGCGTCGACACGGAACGCATCCGGATCGGTCAACGCCATGAGCGCGCGCTGGTCGAAGAACCAGAGGTGGGTGACCTGGTCCCGGACCGTCCAGCCCGGGGCTGGCGTCGGGGTCTCCAGGTCGGCACCCTCGACGATGCGGTCGAGGTCGTCGTGCTCGGCGGTCAGCTCGTCACACAGCGCGTCCACGCCCGACAATCTGCCACCGTCGCGAGCTGCGATCGGCGTCGGGGCCCCCTGGCACCCGACGCCGACCTGCAGGTCGCGAGGTCAGGCCGAGGTCGTCGCGGCGGCGGGCGCCTTCTTGGCGACCCGCTTCGCCGGTGCCTTCTTGGCAACGGCCTTCTTGGCGGGGGCCTTCGTGGCGACCGCCCGCTTCGCCGGCGCCTTCTTGGCGACCGCCTTCTTGGCGGGAGCCTTCGTGGCGACCGCCCGCTTCGCCGGCGCCTTCTTGGCCACCGCCTTCTTGGCGGGAGCCTTCGTGGCGACCGCCCGCTTCGCCGGCGCCTTCTTGGCCGCCGCCTTCTTGGCGACCGCCTTCTTGGCGGGAGCCTTCTTGGCGACGGCCTTCTTGGCCGGCGCCTTCTTGGCGACCGTCTTCTTCGCCGGCGCCTTCTTGGCGACCGCCTTGGCCGGGGCCTTCTTCGCGACCATGGGTTACTTCCCCTTCTTCTTCGGGTTGAGCGCGGCCTTCAGGGTGGAGCTCGGGGTGAACTTCATCGCCTTCGAGGCGGCGATCTTCACCGGCGCCCCGGTCTGCGGGTTGCGCCCGGTGCGCGCCGCCCGCTTCGTCTGGCTGAACGACCCGAAGCCGGGCCAGGCGACCTTCTCGCCGTCCTTCTTGGTCGCCTTCGTCACGTGGTCGAAGAACGCACCGATCGTCCGCTCAGCGTCCGCCTTGGACACGCCAGCCGAAGCCGCGACTGCATCGATGAGCTCTGCCTTGGTTGCCATGGATCCTCTTTCGAGATGTCGTGCCGAGCCACGTCGCTCGGCTCTGTGACGGGGCCGCGATCGGTCCCTCGCCCGAAGGCTGGGGCAAATCGAACAAGGCAGTGCCCGCACACGCAAGCACCGATGCCGTTGCATCTGCAACTGCAGGCTCCGAAGCCCTTGAGCGACGCCGGTCGGAGCCGGTCAGGCGGTCTCGGAGAGGGCATCGCGCAGCCGCGACGCGATGCCCGCGGCCTCGCCCTCGCGGTACTTCGTCCGCGGCCAGAAGAAGCCGCGCAGGCCGTCGCCCTTCGTGCGCGGCACGACGTGCACGTGGAGGTGGGCGACGCTCTGGCTGACGACGTTGTTGTTGGCGACGAACGTGCCCTGCGCGCCGAGCGCGCCCGGCAACACGGCCGCGAGCCGCTGCACGCGCTCGAAGAACGGGCCGACGTGGCGCAGCTCCGGCAGCGTGACGACGTGCTCGACCGGGGCGACCAGCACATGGCCCGGGAACAGCGGCGCCCGATCGAGGAACGCGATGGCCACGTCGTCGTGGAGCACGACCTCCGCGGGCACGTCGCCGGCGACGATGGCACAGAAGGGGCAGGGGGCGGCTGACGGCACGCGCCACGGTAACGCCGCGCTCGATGCGTGAGCTCTTCGGTCCGACGGCGGCCGCGCCGCGAACTTCCTCGCCGAATCTCGCCTCATCCACCGCGCGGCCGCTCGATCTGCGCTACAACTGGGCGCCGTTGGGCACCTTGCGTCTCGCACCCCACCTCCGCTATCGGCTGCGGCCGGTATGACCCTCCAAGGAGTGGCGTTGACCGATCTCCTGCCGGCGGCCTCGATCGCGACAGGAGGTGAGCCCGAGCCTCTCGTTGCCGTGCGGTCCAGGGTCGTGCTCGACACCTCCGTGCTGATCGCCGACCCGTCGTGCGTCACGTCGTTCGACGACGTCGACGTCGTCATCCCGCTGATCGTCGTCGAGGAGCTCGACGGCCTGAAGACGCGACCCGACGACGTCGGCAGAGCGGCCCGCACCGCCCTGCGCAGCATCGAGGAGCTGCGCGTCCGCCACGGTGGCTCGCTGGCCGAGCCGGTGCCGGTCGGCAACGGCGGGAGCCTGCAGATCGAGCTCAACGGGATCCAGAAGCACCTCCTCGTCGAGCACGGCCTCGATCCGGCGAGCTCGGACAACCGCATCATCGGCGCCGCCCTCGGGCAGACCGAGCGGGGTCCGACGACGATGGTCTCCAACGACGCCGCGCTGCGCATCAAGGCCGCCCACCTCGGCGTCGCCGCCGCCGAGCACCAGCCGACGCGCCGCACCGTCACGTCGCAGGCCGCCGGCTGGTCGACGATCGAGACGGCCCACGAGATCGTCGACTGCCTCTACGCCGCCGGCGCCCTCGCGGCCGACGCCGTCGATGCCGCCGCCGCCCTCGGGGAGAACGAGTTCGCCGTCATGCGGGCCGGGTCGCAGTCGGCGTTGACCCGCCGTGTCGGTGACGAGCTGCGCCTGCTCGGCCACCAGGCCCCGGAGGCGTGGGGGCTGCGGGCGCGGTCGAAGGAGCAGCGCTTCGCGCTGGAGCTGCTGCTCGACCCGGCGATCGAGGTCGTCGCCCTCGACGGGCGCGCCGGGACGGGCAAGACGCTCCTCGCCGTCGCCGCCGGGCTCGAGCAGGTCGTCGAGGACGGCCGCTACGAGCGCCTCGCCGTCTACCGGCCGCTCGTGCCCGTCGGGCGGGCCGACGTCGGGTTCCTGCCCGGCGGGCTCGACGAGAAGCTCGACCCGTGGATGGCCGCCATCCACGACGCCATCGTCGCCCTCACGGACCAGCAGTCGAACGTCGACGCCCGCAACCTGATCGACGAGCTGACGGCGCGCGGCCAGCTCTCGCTGGAGTCCGTCACGTTCCTGCGCGGCCGGTCGCTGCAGCGCCAGATGGTCGTCATCGACGAGGCCCAGAACCTCGAGCCGACGACGCTGCGCACGATCCTGACCCGCGTGGGCGAGGGCACGAAGGTCGTCTTCACCGGCGACACCAGCCAGATCGACGCGCCGTACCTCGGCGAGTCGAACAACGCCCTGGCCGTGCTCACCCGGGCGTTCAGCGGCCAGTCCTGCTTCGGGCACATCACGCTCACGTCGTGCGAGCGCAGCGACGTCGCCAGCCTCGCCGCCGAGCTCCTGTAGCGCCCGCCGGTCCCGGCGGCGTCCCATCTGAGTACGCCCCCAGCCGCATCCGGTTGACGAGACGGGACCGGCAGCCCATCCGCGAGTGTTTCGCGAGGGGGCCACCCGCAGGAAGACACTCGGATGCAGCCGAAACACTCGGATGGGCGAGATCCGCGGGCGCGGATCGGGACCCTGGCGGGGTCGCTCGGGGAGTGTCACACCCCCGGCGTAGGGTCGGAGGTGTGAGTGCGCCGCGGTTCGCTGTCGTCGACGTGGAGACGTCGGGGCTGTCGACGACGCGGCACCGCATCCTGCAGATCGGCCTGGTGACGGTCGAGCCCGACGGCCGGGTCCTCGACGAGTGGTCGACCCTCGTCGGGCTGCGCTGGCCCTGGAGCAGGGTCGGCCCGCGCAAGGTCCACGGCATCACGCGGCGGTCGCTGCGCGGCGCGCCGAAGGCCGACGGCGTGCTGCGCGAGCTCAGCGCGCGGCTCGACGGCGCCATCTTCACCGCCCACAACGTCGAGTTCGACGCCTGCTTCATCGAGCGCGCCGCGGCGCGCGCCGGCGTCCCCCTCTCCCTCGACCGGCGCCTGTGCACGCTGCAGCTCTCGCGCCGCCTCGATCCCGACCGCCAGCTGACCCACGGTCTCGCCGACGTCTGCGCCCGCTACGACGTCCCGCTCGAACGCCACCACGACGCCCTCAGCGATGCCCGCGCGACGGCGGGCGTGCTCCCCCACCTGCTCGCCGCCTACGGCGTCGGCGACGAGGACGACCTCGGGCCGCTCTACTCGCCGGTGCGGCTCTCGGCGTAGCGCGCCAGCACCCGTGCGGCGGCGTCGCGCCCGAGGACGCGCCACTCGGCCGGCTTGCGCACCTCGGCCTCCGGGCCCAACCGCACCAGCAGGCGCTCGAGCCAGCGCTCGCTGGCCACCGGGAACGTCGCGTCGACGACGCCACCGCGCCGCTCGACGACGTCGTCGACGGGATAGCGCTCGACGACCCAGCGGGCGCCCGGCGAGAGGCGCAGGGTGACGCGCCGCAGCCCGGCGTCGGCGAACCAATCGCGCTCGCCGACCGGCTCCGGCGCGACCTCCACGGCGTCGTGCTCACCGGTGCGCTCGAGTGCCTCGATGCGGTCGACGCGGAACGTGCGCCGCTCCCCCGATCGTCCGTCGTCGGCGACGACGTACCACTCGCCGCGGTCGTTGAACACCCGGCGCGGCGTGATCGTGCGGGCACTGACCTCGTCGCGCGACGGCGTCCAGTACTCGACGCGCACCCGTTCGGCCGTCGTGATCGCGTCGCGCAGGTCCTCGATCGTCGCGCCGAGCGACGGCGACACGGGCAGGTCGACGACGACGGCGTCGTCACCGAGCGCGGCGGCGAGCTTGGCCAGGCCGCGCCCGAGGGGGCCCTGCGGATCGGCGCCGGGCAGCTGCATCGCCGCCCGGCCGGCCGCCACGAGCGCGAAGCCCTCCGGCGCGGTCAGCCGCAACGGCCGGGTGAACAGACGCGGGATGCCGACGTGCACCGTGTCGTCGTCGATGAACACGTCGATCATCTCGTCGACGAACGGCGGCAGCCCGCACATCGCGGCGAGCTCGAGGTCGCGGGTGACCTCGCCCTCGGACATGCCGTAGCGCCGCGCCACGTCGGCGAGCGGCACCTCGCCCTGCTCCATGAGCCACGGCAGCATCACGAGCAGCCGGCTCAGGCGCTCCTCGGCCGTGCGTCGACCGGTCGTCATCGGGCGGCCATCGCCTGCAGCCACGACACCACCGCCGCGCGCACCTCCGGCGGGGCGAGCACCTCGGCGTGCTCGAGCAGCCCGAGCACCCACGAGCGGAACGCGGGCACGTTGGCGCACGGCACCTCGACGTCGATCGATCCGTCGGCACCGCGTGCCACGACGCGGTCGGCGCCGAGCTCGCGCTCGACGCCGGCGGCGCGCAGCCCGTCGACGCGCACCGTCGCGACGGCGGCGGTCTCACCGGTGGCGCCGAGCTCCTTCGGGTCGCTCGGGAAGGCGTGGCGCAGGTCGATGCCGTCCGGCCGCTCGAAGGAGGAGTCCTCGACGATGTCGACGGCGCCCTCGATCCGGTCGACGCGGTAGGTCCGGGGCTCGGCGTGCTCGTGATCGCGCCCGACGACGTACCAGAACCCGGTGCGCAGCAGCAGCCCGTACGGGTCGAGCCGGCGATCCTTGCCCCGATAGGTGAAGGCGACGGTCCGCCGCCGGGCCGACGCGTCGCGCAGCGACGGGAGGCCGGGCAGCTCGGGCACCGTGGCCGTCACGGCGACGTCGCCGGCGACCTCGCCGTCGATCGTGTCGAGGCCGAGCTTCCACAGCGCCTCGCGGCCCTGCGTCGGACGCACCGCCGCCACGGCGACCTGCAGGGCGCGCATCTCGTCGGGCTCGAGGTGCAGATCCGTGAGCTCGTAGCGGTCGCGGTCGATCCAGTAGGCGCTGACGCCGGCCTGCCCGCCCGTGAGCACCGCCGTCTCGATGGGGATGCCGATCTCGCGCAGCGCCGCCTTGTCCCGCTCGAAGGCGGCGCGGCGGGTGCTCTCCTTGTCGGCGTACTGTCCCTCGAGCTCGCCGGCGATCTCGACGAGGGTGAGCGGGCGCGCCGTCTCGAGCAGCAGCGCCAAGAGGTTCGTCAGGCGCTCGACGCGGTCGTCGCCCGCCACGTCAGGTGCGTGACGCGATGGCCGAGCGGACGACGTCGACGACCTCGGCGCCGGTGGCACCAGGGGTGAGGACGCCGGCGACGCCGGCCGCGAGGAGCTTCTCGACGTCGGCGTCGGGCACGATGCCACCGACGACGACGGGGATGTCGGCGCCGCGGGCGCGGACCTTGTCGACGACGAGCGGGGCGAGCGTCATGTGGGCGCCCGACAGCATCGACAGGCCGATGGCGTCGACGTCCTCGTCGACGGCCGCTGCGGCCACCGTGTCGGGGGTCTGGAACAGGCCGGTGTAGATGACCTCGTAGCCGGCGTCGCGCAGGATGCGGGCGACGACCTTCACGCCGCGGTCGTGACCGTCGAGGCCGACCTTGGCGACGAGGACCCGTCCGTGCTCGCTCGCTTGCATCGCAGCCTCCTCAGCGCTTCGAGTAGTCGTAGAACCCACGGCCGACCTTGCGTCCGAGGAGCCCCGCCTCGACCATCCGCGACAGCATCGGCGGCGGCGCGTACAGCGGTTCCTTGAACTCCTCGTAGAGGCTGGCGGCGACCGCCTGGGTCGTGTCGAGGCCGATCAGGTCGGCGAGGTGCAGCGGGCCCATCGGGTGGTTGCACCCCTCGACCATGCCGGTGTCGATGTCGTCGGCGGTGGCGAACCCGGACTCCATCATCCGGATCGCCGAGAGGATGTAGGGGATCAGCAGGGCGTTGACGACGAACCCGGCGCGGTCCTGGCTGCGGATCACCTTCTTGCCGAGCACGTCGGTCGCGAAGCTCTCCGCCGCGGCGACCGTCTCCGGCGCCGTGAGCAGGCTCGTGACGAGCTCCACCAGGCGCAGCACCGGCACCGGGTTGAAGAAGTGGATGCCGATCACCTGCTCGGGTCGCTGGGTGGCGATGCCGAGCTTCATGATCGGGATCGAGCTGGTGTTGCTGGCGAGGATCGCGGCGTCGTCGGTGACGACCTTGTCGAGCGCCCGGAACACGTCGACCTTGGCCGCCTCGTCCTCGACGACGGCCTCGACGACGAGCTGACGGTCGGCGAGCTCGTCGAGGTCGGTCGTCACGCGGATGTTGCCGAGCGCCGCGTCGCGCGCCGCCTCGTCCAACTTGCCCGAGCGCACGCCGCGGTCCAGCGACGTCGTCAACCGGGTCAGGCCGGCCTCGGCGGCGCCGGCATCGACCTCCCGCACGACGACGTCGAGCCCGGCGCGGGCGCACACCTCGGCGATGCCCGAGCCCATCAGCCCGCTCCCGACCACACCGACACGCTCGATCGCCATCGCGCGCCGATGGTACTGGTCGCCGGCCGGCCACCACGGCCCGCTCTTGCACGCGCGCCCGCCTGGACGATGATGTCCCCCATGAGCGACGCCTACCACGCCGGTTCCCGGGGCCTGCAGGACCGCTTCGACACGCGGCGGCTGGCGGATCGCCTGCACGAGATGTTCCGGTCCCGGTGGACGCTGGAGGAGGTGCGGCCGCTCGTCGAGGCGGCGCCGATGTTCTTCCTCGCGACCGCCGACCGCGACGGTCGACCGCAGTGCTCCTACAAGGGCGGGGCGCCCGGCTTCGTGCAGATCCTGGCGCCGATGGAGCTGTGCTTCCCCAGCTACGACGGCAACGGCATGTACCTGTCCACGGGCAACATCGAGGACAACCCGGCGATCCAGATGCTGTTCATCGACTTCGAGCAGCCGAACCGGGTCCGCGTCTCCGGCGACGCCACGATCAGCGACGACCCCGCCCTCGTCGGCCGCTTCCCCGGCGCCCAGTTCGCCGTGCACGTCGCGGTCACCGACGTGTTCCCGAACTGCCCCCGCTACATCCACCGCACGGGATCCCACGAGCTGTCGCCGAACGTCCCCGACGCGTCCGGCGCGGCCCCGATCGCGGAGTGGAAGTGCATGCCGATCTTCACCGACGTCCTGGCCGCCGACGATCCGGCCCGTGCCCAGGGCTGACCTCTCGCGCCGGGCGTTCCTCGCCCTCGGCGCCACGATCGTCGTCGGCGCCTGCTCGGCGGGCGACGACGACGCCGAGCCGACGGCGCCGGCCACGGCCGCGCCGGACACCACGGGGCCGACGACGACGTCGACGCCACCGACCACGCCGAGCACCACGGCGCCGACCACGACGACCACGACGACCACGACGCCGCCGACCACCGCGCCCCTCGCCGCCGACCCGTTCGCCCTCGGCGTCGCCGCCGGGGATCCCGACGCGACCTCCGTCGTGCTCTGGACCCGGCTCCTCGGTGACCTGCCCGACGCGGTCGAGGTGGCGTGGGAGACCGCCACCGACGAGACGTTCGCCGACGTCCGGGCGTCCGGCACGGCGACAGCGACGGCGGCCGACGGCCACAGCGTGCACGTCGTCGCCGCGCTCGCCGGACCCGTCGCCTACCGCTTCGCCGCCGGTGGGTTCACGAGCCCCGTCGGGCGCGCCGCACCGGCCGGTGCCGCCGACACGCTGCGGCTCGCCGCCGCCACGTGCCAGCACTGGGAGACGGGGTTCTACGCGGCCCACCGCGACCTCGTCGCATGGGAGCCCGATGCCGTCGTCTTCCTCGGCGACTTCATCTACGAGGGGGCCTCGCGGCCCGTCGGCGAGGACCGGGTGCGCTCCCACGACGGTCCCGAACCCGTCGACCTCCCTGGCTACCGGGCGCGCTACGCGCAGTACCTCTCCGACGGCGACCTCCGGGCCTCGCGTGCCGCCTGCCCGTGGTTCGTGATCTGGGACGACCACGAGGTGGAGAACAACTACGCGGCCCTCGAACCGCAGGACCCCGCCGAGCGCGCCGGGTTCACGGCGCGCCGGGCCGCCGCCTACCAGGCGTGGTGGGAGCACATGCCCGTGCGCCTCGACCGTCCGGTCGAGGGCGTCGAGACGATCATCTACCGCCACGCGTCGTACGGCGACCTCGTCGACCTCGTGCTGCTCGACGGCCGCCAGTTCCGCAGCGACCAGGCGTGCGGCGACGCCGGCCTGTCGACGGAACCGGCGTGCCCGGAGGCCACCGATCCGGCGCGCACGATGCTCGGCACGACCCAGGAGGCATGGTTCGCCGACCGGATCGCGGCATCACGGGCGACGTGGGCCGTCCTCGGCCAGCAGACCGTGCTCACCGACCTGCGCCTGCCCAACGGCGGTGTCCTCAACTACGACCAGTGGGACGGCTACGCACCGGCGCGCGACCGGCTGCTGGCGGCGGCCGCGCCGGCCGCCCGGCGGATGGTCGTGCTCACCGGCGACATCCACCTCGCCGGGGTCGGGCTGCTGCCCGGCCTCGGCGCCGAGTTCGTGACGACCTCGGTCTCCTCCGCCGGCGACATCCCGCCAGCGGTGCAGCCGATCCTGGCCTCGTTCGACGACATCGTCGATGCCGAGCTGGCCCACCGCGGCTACATCCGCCACACGGTCTCCCACACGGGCTGGACCGCCGAGTACCGCATCGTCGACGACGTCCGGGATCCGGCCTCGACCGTCACGACGTGGCGGACGTTCGCCGTCTCCCCCGGCAGCAGCGACGTGGTCACCGCCGCCTGAGTCCCCGTGACGATCGATGGCCGGCCGTCGGGTCGGGCCTGGCCGGCCCGGGCGCGGACGCCGACCGGGTGGGCGCCGCGCGAGCATGAACGGCGACGACGAACCCGGGGGGACGCATGACGACGCTGGCCACCGACTCCGGTCGGACCGACATCCGGCTGCTCGATGACACGATCGGGGCCAACCTCGCTCGGACCGTCGCCGCGCACGGCGATCGCGAGGCGCTGGTCGCCCGCCACCAGGGCGTCCGGTGGACGTACGACGAGCTGGCGACGCGCGTCGACCGCTGCGCGCGAGGCCTCCTCGCCCTCGGGCTCGAGGCGGGCGACCGGGTCGGGCTGTGGAGCCCGAACTACGCGGAGTGGACGCTCCTCCAGTTCGCCACGGCCGAGATCGGCGTGATCCTCGTCAACGTCAACCCGGCGTACCGCACCCACGAGCTGCAGTACGCCGTCGCCCAGTCCGGCTGCCGGATGCTGTTCGCCGCCCCATCGTTCAAGACGTCGGACTACGTGGAGATGGTGGAGCACGTGCGCCCGGAGCTGCCGGCGCTGGAGCGGGCGATCTTCTTCTGGGACGACGACTGGGACGAGCTCGTCGCCGGTGCCGGCCACGTCGGCGCCGACGCCCTCGCCGCCCGTCGGGCGACGCTGCGACCCGACGATCCGATCAACATCCAGTACACGTCGGGAACGACCGGGTTCCCGAAGGGCGCCACCCTCACCCACCGCAACATCCTCAACAACGGCTACTTCGTCGCCCGCTTGCAGGGGTTCCAACCCGGTGACCGGCTGTGCATCCCGGTGCCCTTCTACCACTGCTTCGGGATGGTCATGGGCAACCTCGGCTGCTCGACGCACGGCGCGACGATGGTCATCCCGTCCGACGCGTTCGACCCCACCCACGTCCTCGAGACGGTGCAGGACGAGGCCTGCACGGCGCTCTACGGGGTCCCGACGATGTTCATCGCCGAGCTCGCCCACCCGAACTTCGACTCCTACGACCTGTCGAGCCTGCGCACGGGCGTGATGGCGGGCTCACCGTGCCCCGTCGAGGTGATGAAGGCGTGTGTCGACCGCATGCACATGGACGACGTGACGATCTGTTACGGCATGACCGAGACGTCACCGGTGTCCACCCAGACGCTGCCCGACGACTCGCTGCACCACCGCACCGCCACGGTCGGGCGGGCCCACCCGCACGTCGAGATACGCGTCGCCGACCCGGCGACGGGCGCCACGCTGGCGCGTGGCGAGACCGGCGAGTTCTGCACACGTGGCTACTCGGTGATGACGGGCTACTGGAACGACCCGGCACGGACCGCCGACGCCATCGATGCCGACGGGTGGATGCACACGGGTGACCTGGCCGTGATGGCCGACGACGGGTACGTCAACATCGTCGGGCGGATCAAGGACATGGTCATCCGCGGCGGCGAGAACGTCTACCCGCGCGAGATCGAGGAGTTCCTCTACTCGCATCCCGACGTCGAGGACGTGCAGGTGATCGGCGTGCCCGACGCCCGCTACGGCGAGGAGCTGATGGCGTGGGTCAAGGTGCGACCCGGGGCGACCGTCGACGGCGATGCCCTGCGCGAGTTCTGCCAGGGGCGCATCGCCCACTTCAAGGTCCCGCGCTACGTGAAGCTCGTCGACGAGTTCCCGATGACCGTCACCGGCAAGGTGCAGAAGTTCAAGATGCGCGAACAGGCCGTCGAGGAGCTCGGCCTGGCGGACGCCGCGGCGACCAAGATGGCCTGAGCGGTCCGCGACGGACCGGACGGCGACGGAGGCGATCGATGGACCAGCAGGCGCAGGAGGACGATGCGCGACGGGCGGCGCCGGCGGTGCCGCCGTGGGGGCACTGCTTCCGGCGCACCGGCAGCGACGAGCCGGCGGTCATCGAGCTGACCCAGATCGACGCCAAGCTCTTCCACCTCGAGTCGTCGCTCACGTACGTCGGGCCGACCGCCGTGGCGCTGCCTGCCGGGCTCGACGCGTGGGAGGTCGGTCCCCACAGCCTCCCGACCTCGGACCTGACGTCGGTGCCGGGCCCACTGCGGTGGTTCGTGAGCCCCTACGGCCTGCACACGCCGGCGGCCCTCGTGCACGACCGCCTCGTCGGGACGGAGGCTCCCGCCGGGTTCGCCCGGCGCGACGCCGACCGGCTGTTCCGCGACATGCTCGATGCCCTCGGCGTGCCGCTCCTGCGGCGCTGGCTGATGTGGACCGCCGTCGCCTACGGCACGCGGTGGTCGGCGGGCGAGCTGCGACGGGTCGGGATCGTGGTGTGGACGGTGCTCGCGCTCGCCGGGATCCTCAGCCTCCTGATCGGCCTCGTGACGTCCGCACTGCCGTGGCTGCTCGTCGCCGCGGTCCTCCCCTTCCCCGCCGCCGCGCTGTGGGGTCGCCAGTACGGAGGTGGGCTGCTGGCCGCCGTCAGCGGCCCGTGGCTCGCCGGGCCCGCCATCGTCGCCGCGGCCGGCTACGGCGTCTACTGGGTCATCGAGTGGCTGATCCCGGAGCGCCGCCGGCCGGCGTCCCCGAAGGAGTTCTGAGCCTCGTCCCGCGCCGCTTCGACGGCGGGGGCACCGAGCGGCGAGATTGGCGCCATGTCGTCCTCCGAGCCCCTGGTCGTCGTCGAGCGCCACGACGCCGTCGCCCTCGTCCGCCTGAACCGCCCGAGCGCCCGCAACGCGATGAACGCGGCGCTCGCCCAGGCCACGGTCGACGCCATCGGCGCCTGCCAGGACGCCGGCGCGATCGTCGTCACGGGCACCGATCCGGCGTTCTGTGCCGGGCTCGACCTGCGCGACCTCGGCGTGCCCAAGCTGATGGACCTCCCGAGCTTCACCGCCGCGGCGGCGCGCTCGGCGGTGCCGGTCATCGCCGCGGTCAACGGTCCGGCCGTGACCGGCGGCTTCGAGCTGGCGCTGGCGTGCGACCTCATGGTCGCGTCGGAGCGGGCCCGCTTCGCCGACACGCACCTGCGCGTCGGCGTCTACCCGGGACCCGTGCTCGTCGACCTCCCCCGCCGCATCGGCCCGGCGTGGGCGCGCGAGATGTCCCTCACCGGCAACTTCGTCGACGCCGACACGGCACTGCGCATCGGCCTCGTCAACCACGTCGTCGCCCACGCCGACCTCGTGCCCTACGCCCTCGATCTCGCCGCGGCGATGGCGGAGCAGCCGCGCGACATGGTCATCGCGATCCGCGAGGACTGGAACCGCACCGACCGTCTGCCGGTGGCCGACGCCCATGCGTCGCACCAGGCGTTCGCGGCCGACCACGGCTTCCGCGACTCGACGGCGACCGATCTCGCCAGTCACCGCACGGACGTGATCGCTCGCGCCCACCGCCAGCTCGGCTCGTGACGCACGGTCGGGCCGGCGCTCGCCGACCGTCCCGACACCCGTCGTTCAGGGCAGGTGCACCGGCAGGCGCTCGACCACGCGGATGAAGTTCCCCGGGGCGAACTCCGGCTCGCCGACCTCCATGTCCGGCACGCGCGTCAGGAGCTCGCCCATCACGGCTCGCAGCTGCGTCCGGGCCAGCCCGGCGCCGATGCAGAAGTGGGGACCGCCACCGCCGAACCCGACGTGCGGGTTCTTCGGCCGTGACAGGTCGAGCTCGGCCGGACGGTCGAAGACGGCCTCGTCCCGGTTCCCCGAGCAGTAGAAGATGCACACCTTGTCGCCCTGGGCGATCTGCTGGCCGCCGAGCTCGGTGTCGCCGAGTGCCGTCCGCGTGAAGTGCTGCACCGGGGAGGCGTGGCGCACGAGCTCCTCCACCGCGGCCTGGATCCGCCCGTCGAAGTCCTCCATCAGGTAGGCGCGCTGGTCCGGGTTGCGATCCAGGGCGACCGCGCTCAGCGACGTCGTGTTGCGGGTCGTGTCGTTGCCGGCGACGGTGAACAGCACCATGAACGCACCGATGTCGTCGTCGGTGAGCCGCTGGCCGTCGACCTCGGCGTTGACGAGGTTCGTGAGGAGGTCGTCGCTCGGGTGCGCCCGGCGGTGCTGGGCGAGCTCGGCGCCGAGCGCGTACAGGTGGTCGCGAGCGCGGATCACCGAGCCGAGTGGCTCCGACGGCTCACCGAACGACGGGTCGGACCGACCGATGACGGCGTCCCCGGCGCGGGCGGCCGCGACCCGCTCCGACTCCGGGACACCCATCATGTCGTTGATCGTCCGCATCGGGAGCAGCGCCGCGCAGTGCTCCACGAAGTCGACGTCACCGGCGCCGACGAGCCCGTCGACGATCTCGCGCGCCGCGCTGCGGATCTGCTCGTCGATGAGCGCGACCTGCCGCCGCGTGAACGCCGAGCTCACGAGCTCCCGGTAGCGCGGGTGCTCGGGGGCGTCCATCGTGAGGAAGAAGCTCAGCGACTTGGCCAGGTCGAGCGGCAGCGGGTCGAGCCCGACGCCGTAGCGGGAGCCGAAGCGTTGGGTCTGGCGGCTGACCGTGTTGATGTCGTCGTTGCGGACCACGGCCCAGAAGCCCTGCTCCTCGTGGGGGAACGGGAACTCGGTCGGCGGGTGCCAGCTCACCGGTTCCTCCCGGCGGAGGCGGGCGAACGTCTCGTCCCGCTCGTCGAACGAGCTCCCCTCCCAGAACGCGACCGACGAGATGTCCACGTCGATCGTGCGCTCGTGTGGTGTCGACGCCACCTTCAACATGTTCCAACCCCCGACGAACAGGCCCCGCGGCGACCGTACCGCGCCACGCGCTCGTGCTCACTCGTCGCGCAGGAGGGGCGACGGGCCGTACGCACCCCAGCGGGCGTTGCGCTCGTCGATCGCCGCTCGCAGGCCCTTCTCGCGCATGGCGTCGATGAACGGTCCCCCGCCGGAGTTGAGGGCCATGATGTCGTTGCCCGCCGACAGCGCGGTGCGGATCCCCATCACCTCGTACGTGCGGTTGACCTGTCGCTTGGAGAGGGCCAGGAGGTGCGGCGGCACGAGGGCGACGCGCTGCGCCAGTGCGTCCGTGAACGCCGCGAGCTCCTCCGCCGGCACGGAGTAGTTGGCCAGGCCGTACTCGGCCGCCTGCTTCCCGGTCAGCGGGTCACCGGTGAAGATCATCTCCTTCGCCTTGCGCATCGGCAGGTGCCACGGGAACCAGCAGTTGTCCGGCGGCGACATGTCGCGCACCGGTGGGTAGCCGATGAGCGCGTCGTCGGCGACGACGAACAGGTCGCAGTACGACGCCAGTTCGCTCCCGCCGGCCAGGCAGTAGCCGTGGGCCTGGGCGATCACGACCTTCGTGAGGTCCCAGATCAGGAAGTACCCGGCGTTGAGGTGGCGCGGCCACTGCGCCGGACCGGGCACGATCGGACCGACATCGGGCAGGTCCTCGGCGCCGATGCCGCCGCCGAGGTCGTAGCCGGCGCTGAAGCAGCGTCCGTTGCCCTTGATGATGATCACGGACACCTCGGGGTCGCTCTCGGCGACCCGCAGGGCGTGGAAGAGCTCGCCGCGCAGCGTGTTGCGGAGGGCGTTCATCCGCTCCGGCCGGTTCAGCGTGATCCGAGCCAGCGGCGCGTCGACCTCGTAGAGGATGTCCTCGTAGTCGAGCGGCTGGCGGTAGTACGAGTGGTCGGTGGTCGTCATCGGCCCTGTCTAGTGCGGCACCCGACGGCGCTTGCGAGGCCGACGTCGGGTGCGCAGCGGGCACCCCGCCCCGCCCGAACGAGACGTCAGTCGGCGCCCAGCCCGTGGCGCCGGCGGACCCAGCGGTCGAGTCCGGCGAACAGCACGGCATCGATGACGATGCCGATCACGAGCACGACGATCATCATGGCGATCATCGCCGGGTAGTCGTTGACCTGCCGGTACTGCGTGAGCAGGAAGCCGACGGAGAACACGCCGAACGTGACGAGCAGCTCGCCCGCCATGAGGCTGCGCCACGCGAACGACCAGCCCTGCTTGAGGCCGGCGACGAACGACGGCATCGACGCGGGGAGCACCACGTGGCGGAACATCGCCCAGCGGCCGGCCCCCATCGCTCGCCCGGCGCGGGTGAGGATCGGCGGGACGTGGTCGACGCCGCCGATGAGCCCGTTGGCGATCGACGGCGCGGCGCCGAGCACGACGACGAACGTGATCGCTCCCTCCGAGAGCTGGAACAGCACGATGGCGAGGGGGAACCAAGCGATCGAGGGCATGGTCTGGAGGCCGGTGATCAACGAGCCGACCGCGGAGCGGGCGATCTGCGACGACACGACGACCGCACCGACCGCGAGCCCGATGACGAGGGCCAGGGCGTACCCGATCGCGGCCCGGCGCATCGTGACGCCGACGGCGTCGGCGACGGTGCCGTCGGCGATCAGCTCGCCGAGGCGATCGAACACGGTGAGCGGCGAGGGCAGGATGTACTCGGGCTTCCAACCCGACCAGACCACGACCTGCCAGATCAGCAGGGCGAGGGCGATGGCCGCCAGCTTCGGCCACGTCGCCAGCCACAGCCGGCGGCCGCGGTCGGGCCGGCGGCCGCGGCGGGCACCGGCGTCGACGACGGTCGCGCTGTCGTCGAGCACCGTGCTGACGTCGGGATCAACGGCGAGCATGGGCGAGCACCTCCTCGCGCAGCGTGTCGGTCACCCCGGCGGCCAGCGTGCTGACCTCCGGCGAGTCGATGCGCCGCGGCCGCGGGATCGGCACGTCGATGCTGGCCCGCACCCGGCCGGGCCGCGGCGACATGACGACGATGCGGTCGCCGAGGCGGGCCGCCTCGCGCACGTTGTGGGTGACGAAGAGCACGGTCGTACTGCGGACGCGGACGAGTGCCTCGAGCTCCTCGTGCAGCGTGTCGCGGGTCATCGCGTCGAGGGCACCGAACGGTTCGTCCATCAACAGGACGTCGGCGTCCTGGGCCAGCGCCCGGGCGAGGGCGCCGCGCTGGCGCATGCCGCCGGAGAGCTGGTGGGGCCGCTTCGACGCGAAGCCGCCGAGGTGGACGGTCTCGATGAGCTCCGCCGCCCGGCGCCGGCGCTCGTCGCGCGGCATCCCGGCGAGCCGCATCGGCAGCTCGATGTTGGCCTGCACGGTGAGCCACGGGAACAGCGCCGACTCCTGGAACATCAGCGCCGTGGTGCCGGCGCATTGCACGGTGCCCGACGACGGCTCGTCGAGGCCGGCGACGAGGTTGAGGATGGTCGACTTGCCGCAGCCCGAGGCGCCGATCAGGCAGACGAACTCCCCGGCCTCGACGTCGAGGTCGACGCCCGCGAGCGCGGTGACGGCATGATGCCCCGAGCCGAACGTCTTGTCGACACCGCGCAGCGAGACGACGCTCATGGCGTCCTCACAGCCCCGCCTCGGCCGGCTCGCCGCGGTCGGCGAGGACCTCGTTGAGCAGCGTGAGGTCGTAGATGCCGGGCGCCGCGAGGTCGACGGGATCGAGGAGCCCGGCGGCGATGGCGTGGTCCGCCGACGTCTGCAGCGACGACGCGATCGGGTCGAGCGTGAACTCCAGGTTCTCCCAGGCGCCGCTGATCGTGGCGTCGCCGAGGCGGCTCGTGGTCAGCGCCTCGATGCCGTCGTTGACGGTGGTCTGCGCGGCGGCCGCGTCGTCGTTGGCGGTGTCGATCGCATCGGCGAGGCCTTCGATGAGGTGCTTGACGACCGTTGGGTGCTCGGCGAGGAACTCCGTCGTCACGATCAGGTGGGTGGTCACGAACTTGCCGTCGGGCCAGATGTCCTGCTCGTTCACGAGCACGTGGCCGCCGCCCTCGTTGACGAGACGGGTCGCCCAGGGCTCGGGCACCCAGGCGCCGTCGATGGCGCCGCTCTGGAACGCCGTCAGCGTGTCGGCGTTGTCCTGCGGCGTGATGTGGACGTCGCCACCGCCCGCGGTGTCGGTCGCGTAGCCCTGTTCCTCGAGCCACGCGCGGAGGGCGACGTCCTGGGTGTTGCCCAGGGACGGGCTGGCGAGCGTGGTGCCGGCGAGGTCCTCCGGGGCGTCGATGCCCTCGCGGACGACGAGCGATGCGCCGCCCGACGTCGTGCCGGCGACGATGCGCAGGGCCTCGCCACCGGAGCGGGCGTAGCCGTTGATGGCGGGGTTGGGCCCGATGAAGCTGGCGTCGAGGGCGCCCGAGAACATCGCCTCGGTGACCTCGGTGCCGGAGTTGAACGTCGACGTCTCGAGCGTCACCTCCGGGCCGAGCGCCGCTTCGAACAGGCCGGTGTCGACGCCGATGATCGCCGGGGCGTGGGTCACGTTCGGGAAGTAGCCGAGGCGCAGCGTGGCCGGCTCGCCGGCCGGTTCCGTGTCGGACGGGGCGGCGTCCGTCGCGTCGGTGGCTGCCACGCTGCCGGCCGAGTCGGTCGCCGAGGGGGCGTCGGAGCCGGGGGCAGAGGTGGCGGCGGCGGCATCGGTGGCGGTGGTCGCGGCGGCGGCTTCGGTGGCTGCTGGCGTGGCGTCGTCGTCGTCGCCCCCGCAGGCTGCCGCGACGAGGGCGAGGGCCACCACCGCCGTCAACCCGACTCGTCGCCCGCCATTCCTGATAAACCCGATCAGCATGATCGACTTTCTACATGGTGCTTGTAGATTCTGCAACGTGGAACGTGGTCGGATCGAAGGGACCTGACGTGGCATCCGGCGCATCCGGTGCGCAGTCCGTCGAGCGCGCCCTGGCGGTGCTGCGCTGCCTCGACGCGGCCGGTCACGACCTCGGGGTCAGCGAGCTGGCCACGCGCGCCGGCCTGACCGTCAGCACGACCCACCGGCTGCTCCAGGCCCTGCGTGTCGACGGCATCGTCGACCAGGACGAGCGCACCCACCGCTACCACCTCGGCGCCGGGCTCGTGGCGCTCGGCCGCCGCGCCGAGGCGATCCTCACCGACCATCGCGTCTGACGACACTTCTGCCCGCTCAGCGGGCGGAACTGTCGTCAGAACCGCGTGGCGACGTCCTCGGCGCAGTAGCCGAGCTCGGCGAGGACCTCGGCGGTGTGCTCGCCGAGCGCAGGCGACGGACCGGGGCGCTGCGGCTGGCGGTCGATGTCGACCGGGCTGGCGATGGCGCGGTACGTCTCGGCGCCGTCGGGCGTCGTCATCTCGACGAACGCGCCCGACGCGGCGACCTGCGGATCCTCGAGCGCCGACGTCGGCGTGTTGATCGGCGCCCACCACACGTCGTGCTCGTCGAAGCGGGCGACCCACTCGGCCATCGGGCGAGATGCGAAGGCCACGTCGAGCTCGGCGATCACGGCGGCCGCGTTGGCCGCCCGGGCCCGCGCGTCGACGAAGCGCTCGTCGCTGGCGAGGTCGGCCCGCTCGACCGCGGCGACGAGTCCCGGCCAGTGGCGGTCGCCCTCGAGCCCGAGCAGCCAGAAGCCCTTGTCGTCGGCCGACGCGTAGCAGTTGACGAGCGGCTGCGGCGCCGCGTCGCGCGGGCGCGTGCCCTGCAGCTTGCCGAGCCGCAGCAGCACGCCGAGGTCCCAGCCGGCGCAGTAGAGACCGGCGCGCAGCAGGCTCGTGGAGACGAGGTGGCCGCGCCCGGTGCGCTCGCGGTCGAACAGGGCGCCGCAGATCCCACCGGCGAGGGTCATGCCGGTGACGTGGTCGCCGAGGCCGCCGCGGATCGGCGGCGGCAGCTGGCCGCGCGGCACGACCGACGCGGCGAGCGTCGAACGGGCCCAGAACGCACCGACGTCGTAGCCGGGCCGGTGGGCGTCGGGACCGTCGAGGCCGTAGCCGGTGATGATCCCGTAGATCAGCGTCGGGTGCCGCTCGCGGACCGCCGTCGGGTCGAGGCCGAGGCGGGCGAGGGCGGCGACGCGCAGGTTCGTGACGAACACGTCGGCACCGGCGAGGAGCCGCTCCATCGCCTCGCGGCCGGCGTCGCCGCGCAGGTCGAGCACGACGCTGCGCTTGCCCCGGTTGTCGAGCTCGAACGGCGGGACCGATCCCTGGTCGCGCACGCCGATGGCGCCGAAGATGGCGCGCTGCGGATCGCCGGCGGGCGGCTCGACCTTCACCACGTCGGCGCCCCAGTCCGCCATCACCCCGGCCGCCGCCGGCCCGGCGACCCAGGCCGTGAGCTCGACCACGCGGACACCGGCGAGGATCATCGTTGCGCGACCCTACGAGCCGTGACGCCCGCCACACGACCGGAGCCGGAGACGTCACTGGCGTCATCTACGGTGTCACTGGCAAGACGGTGTTGAGCAGTGACGAAACGGAGGACGCGATGGCGCAGACGCTGGACGGAAAGGTGGCGCTCGTCGCCGGCGCGACCCGTGGCGCCGGCCGCGGCATCGCCGTCGAGCTCGGGGCGGCCGGCGCGACGGTGTACGTGACGGGGCGCTCGACCCGCGCCGGGCGCTCGGAGATGGACCGCCCCGAGACGATCGAGGAGACGGCCGAGCTCGTCGACGCCGCCGGCGGCCACGGCATCGCGGTGCCGTGCGACCACCTCGACCCGGCGCAGGTGCGCGACGTCGTCGATCGCATCGAGCGCGATCACGCCGCCCTGCACGTGCTCGTGAACGACGTGTGGGGCGCCACCCACGAGTCGCACCAGTGGGGCAAGGCCGTGTGGGAGGCCGACCTCGAGCTCGGCCTCCACCAGCTGCGCCTCGGCGTCGACACCCACGTCATCACCAGCCACCACGCCATCCCCCTGCTCCTGCGCACGCCGGGCGGGCTCGTCGTCGAGGTCAACGACGGGACCGCGGCGTACAACGCGACGAACTACCGCGTGTCGTTCTTCTACGACCTCGCCAAGGCCAACGTGACGCGCATGGCGTTCTCGCTCGGCCACGAGCTCGCTGCGCATGGCGCGACGGCGGTGTCGGTGTCGCCGGGCTGGCTGCGCTCGGAGGCGATGCTCGACGCCTACGGCGTGACCGAGGCGACGTGGCTCGACGCCACCGCCGTGCAGCCGCACTTCGCCATCTCGGAGACCCCCCGCTACGTCGGGCGCGCCGTCGCCGCCCTGGCGACCGACCCGGACGTCGCCCGGTGGAACGGCCAGACGCTCTCGAGCGGCCAGCTCGCCCAGGTCTACGGGTTCACCGATCTCGACGGCAGCCGCCCCGACGCCTGGCGCTACCTCGTCGAGGTGCAGGACCGCGACCTGCCCGCCGACGTCCGCGGATATCGGTAGGCGCCCGCTCGCGTGCGACGCTGGCGCCATGGCGACGTACGCGATCCGGTTCGAGGGACCCGCCACGCTGGCGCTCGGCGTCGTGACGCAGCTGGCCGACGCCGACGGCGTCGACCTGCTCGGATCAGCAGCACCCGAAGCCGCCGGCAACGGCGCCGTGACGCTCGACGTGACCGTCGACGGCGACGACGCCGCCGTCTTCGCCGCCGTCGGCACGATCGGCGCCGCCCTCCCGACCGGCGCCACCATCGCCGTCACCCCGTAGCCGGCGGTCCCCGTCGCCAACTATTCGTCGAAAACCACCATTTCTTGGTCGTTTTCGACGAACAGTGAGCGATTCGCGCTGGCCCCGCACCGAGGCTGAGACCGGGCGCGGGCACCGACGACACCCGGTCGCCGGGCCGCGTGCACCGGTGACACCCGGCCCGCAGACCCCGTGCCGCAGTGAGTCCTGGCCGCTCGAGGATCGCGGCCACCGACGACAGCCGGGCCCCGGGCCGCGTCACCCGGTGACACCCGGCGTGCAGACCCCGTGCCGCAGTGAGTCCTGGCCGCTCTGCGCGTGAACCCACGAGAGGTGTGACGACGTGCACCCGTCGGCGAGATGCAATCATTGAGATGGCGTGCCGAGCGAGGGGACATCGTCGGCACGCCATCTCCCGTGAGACGCCGAGGCGTCAGACGGTCGTGACGGGCGGTTCCACGCGCACCTGCGTCGTCGGGTCGGTCCGCGTGCCGGGCTGCGTCGTGTGCAGGTGGCACGCGACCCAGCCGCCGCCGTCGGGGAGCTCGGTGTGCTCCGGCTCGACCTGGGCGCAGATGTCCATGGCGTGCTGGCAGCGGGTGCGGAACGTGCAGCCCGACGGTGGGTGCAGCGGATCGGGGATGTCGCCGGACAGGATCACCCGGCGGCGCTGCCGCTGGACGACCGGGTCGGGCACCGGGACCGCCGACAGCAGGGACTCCGTGTACGGGTGCGCGGGGTTGCTGTAGACGCGCTCGGTGGGCCCTTCCTCGACGATGCGCCCGAGGTACATGACGGCGGTGCGGTCGGCGAGCCACCGGATGACCGACAGGTTGTGGGAGATGAAGAGGTAGGCGACGCCGAGGTCGTCGCGGAGCCGCTCGAGGAGCTCGAGGATCTGGTTCTGGGTCGAGACGTCGAGCGCCGAGACCGCCTCGTCGAGCACGATCAGCTTCGGGTTGAGGGCGATGGCGCGGGCGATGGCGATGCGCTGGCGTTGGCCACCGGAGAACTCGTAGGGGTAGCGCTCGGTGTAGGTCGGCGAGAGCCCGACCTGGCGCAGCAGCTCGCGGACGCGGTCGTCGCGCTTCTTGCCCCTGATGCCCTCGTGGACCCGCAGCGGCTCGCCGATGATGTCGGCGATCACCGACGACGGGTCGAGCGACGAGTAGGGGTCCTGGAAGACCATCTGCATGTTGCGTCGCAACGGCCGCAGCTGCGCCGCTCTTGAGGGTCGTGATGTCGCGGCCCTCCACCTTGATCGTGCCGCTGTCGATCTTCACGAGGCGCAGCAGGGCGCGCCCGGTGGTCGACTTGCCCGAGCCGGACTCGCCGACCAGCCCGTAGGTCTGGCGGGGCTGGATCGTGATCGACACGTCCTGCACTGCGTGCAGCTGCAACTTCGGCTTGAACATGCCCTGACGGATCGGGAACGTGACGCCGAGCCCCTCTGCCTCCACGATCGGGACCTCACCGCGCGCCGGCGGCGCAGCCGGTTTGTGGACGATGTCGCTCATGGCTGGACCTCCTCGGCGACGTCGGCCATCTCGGGAACGCCGAGCTTGATCTCGCCGACGCGGATGCACCGCGAGATCTGCGTCGGCGTGACGGGTTCGAGGGCGATGTCACCGGACGTCCCGGTGCGGCACGCGTCGACGGCGAACGTGCACCGCGGGTTGAACCGGCAGCCGTCGGGGAACGCGCCGACCATCGGTGGGTGGCCGGCGATCGAGTGCAGCGTGCCGGTGCGGGCGGCCATCGCCGGCATCGACCGCAGCAGCCCATCGGTGTAGGGGTGGGACGGGTGGTGGAACAGCTCGTCGGCAGGGGCCTGTTCGACGACCTGGCCGGCGTACATGACGACGACTCGATCGCAGACGTCGGCGACGACGCCGAGGTCGTGGGTGATGAACAGGATCGCCATGCCCATGTCCTGCTGGATCTCCTTGACCAGCTCGAGGACCTGGGCCTGGACGGTGACGTCGAGGGCGGTCGTCGGCTCGTCGGCGATGAGCAGCGATGGCTCGCAGCTCAGGGCCATGGCGATCATCACGCGCTGGCGCATGCCGCCGGAGAACTCGTGCGGGTAGGACTTCGCCCGCCGCGCCGCGTTCGGGATGTGGACCCGCGAGAGCATGTCGACAGCCCGCGTGCGGGCATCCTTGCGGGACAGCCCGAGGTGCCGGCGCATCGTCTCGGCGATCTGGTCGCCGACGGTGTACGCCGGGTTGAGGCTCGTCATCGGCTCCTGGAAGATCATCGAGATGCGGTCGCCGCGGACGTCCTCGAGGTGCTTCTTCGACAGCGTCAGCAGGTCGACGCCTTCGAGCTTGATGGAGCCCGAGGCGATCCGCCCGGGCGGTCGCGGGATCAGGCCCATCACGGCCATCGACGTGACGGTCTTGCCGGAACCGGACTCGCCGACGATGCCGACGGTCTCGCCGGCGCCGACCTGGAAGTTGACGCCCTGCACGACGGTCGACCAGCCGACGTCGGTGAGGAAGTCGACCGTCAGGTCCTCGACGACGAGGATCGGGTCCTTCGGCTCGGGCACCGTGGCGTCGACGACCTCGTGGGCGTCGGGGGCGGGCGTGCCGTTGGTGGTCACCGTGTCGGTCATCGTTCCCTCCGCACTTCGCGCCCGATGGAGTCACGCAGGCCGTCACCCATCACGTTGAACGACAGCACCGTCAGGGCGATGAGGATGCCGGGCCACACGATGAGCCACGGCTGCCGGGAGAAGTTGTTGTAACCCCGGCCCAACATCAGCCCCCACGACGCCTGCGGCAGCTGCACGCCGAGACCGAGGAAGCTCAGGCTCGCCTCGGCGAGCAAGGCGAACCCCGACGCCAGCGAGATCTGCACCAGCAACGGCGGCAGCACGTTCGGCAGGATGCGGGTCCGGATGATCCGTCCTGTCGGCGTGCCGATCGATCTCGAGGCTTCGATGAACGTCTCCTCGCGCACCTCCAACACGGCGCCACGCACGATGCGGATGAAGTTCGGGGCGAAGATGATGCCGACCGCGGTCATCGCGTTGCGCAGGTTCGGGCCGAGGATGCCGACGATGGCGATCGCCAGGATCAGCGGCGGGAACGACTGCACGGCGTCGGTGATGCGCATGATCGTGAGGTCGACGAACCCGGAGAAGTAGCCGGCCACGAGCCCGGGGATGACGCCCAGCACGAGCGCCACCGACACCGCCAGGGAGGCCGCCAGCACGGCCACGCGCGTGCCGGAGATCAACCGTGACAGGGTGTCCCGGCCGAGCTCGTCGGTGCCCAGGATGTGCCCGCCCGTCAGCGGGTCGGCGAGCGTGTTCGCCAGGTCCTGCTCGTTCGGCGGGTAGGGCATGATCCACGGCCCGATGACCGCGATGATCAACAGGAACACGATGAAGCTGAAGGCGATCATCGCGCCCTTGTTCTGGCGGAAGCGGCGCAGGAAGCGGCGGCGGGCCGACAGCGGCGCGGCCGCCATGATGTCGGCTTCGTCCGCCGCCGATGGCCGCGTGGCCAGTTCCGGGATGTCCTCGACGCCGGTGTGCAGCGGTTGCTCGATCACCGGGAACCTCCTTCGTCGCTCGTGCGGCTCGTCACGCTGTCCTCGCTCCTCCTCATCGCACCCGGACCTTCGGGTTCAGGTAGCCGTAGGCGAGGTCGACGAGCAGGTTGCAGAACAGCACCAGCACCGTGGCCATCACCACGACCCCCTGGATGATCGGCAGGTCCCGCTTCTGGACCGCCGTGATGGCCAGCTGTCCGACGCCGGGGATGCCGAACACCTGCTCCACGATCACCGAGCCGCCGAGGGCGAACGCGATCTGCGTGCCGACCACCGTCACGACCGGGATCGCCGCGTTCTTCGAGGCGTGCTTCATGATCACGTGCCGGCCGCGCAGGCCCTTGGCCCGGGCGGTGCGCACGTAGTCCTGACCGAGCACACCGATCAGCGAGCTGCGCAGCTGGCGGGTGATGACCGCCGCCGAGGCCAGCCCCAGCGTGATCCACGGGAGGATCAGGTGCGTCATCCACTCCCATGGGTCCTCGGTGAACGGCACGAAGCTCGTCGCCGGCAGCCACGGGTTCCAGATCGCGAAGAACAGGATCAGCAGCATCGCGATGAAGTAGTTCGGCATCGCCAACGCCGACGCCGCACCCAGGCCGAGCACTCGATCCGGCCATCGACCGCGGAAGATCGCCGACAGCACGCCGGCCGGCAGCCCGATCAGCAGCGAGAGGAAGATCGCCCCTGCCGCCAACGACAGCGTCGCCGGCAGGCGCTGGGTGATCGCCTCCGTGACCTCCTGCGACGAGTACAGCGACGTGCCGAGGTCGCCCTGCACGGCGTTGCTGACCCAGTGCCAGTACTGCACGATGACCGGGTCGTTGAGCCCCAACCGCTCGCGCGTCGCGTCGATCTGCTCCTGCGTGGCGTTCTCGCCGGCGAGCGTGACCGCAGGGTCGCCCGGCACGAGCAGGATCATCGAGAACACCATCAGCGACACCAGGAACAGCACCGGGATCATGATCAAGAGCCGGCGGATGATCAGTTGCAGCATGTGCAGTGCCTCCTGCGTGTGGTGGTGACGAGGACGGTCGGGCGGGGCGGGTGTCGACCCACCGGGCCGGACGGCCCGGTGGGTCATCGGGTCAGGCCTTCTTGAGGCCGACGTACTTGAACTCCGGCTTGCCGGAGAGCCAGGTCTGGTAGCCGAGCACCTGGTCGGTGTACACGTACGGCGTGATCGGGTAGTACAGCGGGACGTCCAGGGCCGCCTCGGTGACGGCGGCCGAGGCCGCCTTGATCGCTGCGGTGCGCTCCTCCGGCGACTGCACGACCTGAGTCTTGTCGATCGCCGCCTGGACCTCGGGCGTGGTGTGCCGGCCGGGGTTGGAGAACCCCTCGCCGCCGAACATCAGCGCCAGCGTCAGGGACGGGTCGGGGCGACCGCCCCACGGCGAGACGAGCCCCTGGCCCTTCTGCTGCGAGTAGTAGATGTCGGCGGTCTGCGCCGGCTCGACCGACGTGATGTTGGCGGTGATGCCGATCTCGGCCAGCTGCGCCTGGACGATCTCGCCGAGCTGGACGATGTTCGGGATGGTCGGGACGATCAGCTCGAACTCGAAGCCGTCGGCGTAGCCGGCGGTCTCCATCAGCTCCTTCGCCTTCTCGACGTCGTACGGGTAGCTGTCGGTGCCGGTCTCCTCGTCGAACGCGAAGTAGCCCTCGGGGAAGATCTGCGTCGACGCGTTGCCGAGCCCGAGCAGCAGGCCGTCGACGATGCTCTGGCGGTCCATCGCGTGGTTCATCGCCTGGCGCACCTCGAGGCTGGCGAACGGTTCGAACGACCGGTTCGGCTGCATGTGGTAGTAGGCGAGGCCGGTGCTGTGCGTGATGGCGAGCCCGGCGGCCTCGGCGTCGGCCTCCTGCGGCGGGTCGACGAACGTGAGGTCGATCTGCCCGGAGCGGATGGCGTTGAGCCGCGTGATCGGGTCGCCGGCGATCGTGTAGTCGAACACCTGGCAGCGCACGACATCGGGATCCCAGTAGTCGTCGTAGCGGGTGTAGACGATCCGGTCGTTCGGGCGGTACTCGGTGACCGTGAACATCCCCGCGCCGACCGGCTGCTGGTCGAGGTCGGGGTTCTCGAACGCGGCCGGGCTGATCATCATCCCCGGGCGGTCCGACAGCACGAGTGGCAGCTGGGCCCCCGCCCCGCCGAGGTTCAGCACGACCGTCATCGGGTCGACGACGTCGACGGAGCTGATCACGGCCAGGTCCGAGGCCACCGCCGAGCCCTCGACGGTCTGGCCGCGCTCGATGTTGGCCTTCACGGCGGCCGCGTCGAACGGCGTGCCGTCGTGGAACGTGACGCCCTCGCGGAGCGTGAACGTCAGCGTCGTGCCGTCCTCGTTGAACTCCCACTCCGTCGCCAGGCCGGGGATCGGCGAGGCGTCGGGGGCGTTGTGCACGAGGCGGTCGTAGGTCAGGAAGAGGCTCGTGTTGTCGAAGCTCGACGTCGCCTTGTGGGCGTCGAAGCGGCTCGGGCCGACCGAGTACGAGAACCGGACCGTGCCATCGAGGTCGTACTCCGAGATGTCGGGGACCTCGCCGCTGGCCGGCGCGCTGCCAGCCGCCGGCGTGCTCCCCGCGGCCGAACCCGCCGGCGGTGTCGTACCACCCTCGGTCGCCGCAGGACCGCCCGTCGTGCCGCTCGGTCCGGTCGTGCCGGACCCGGCATCGTCGTCATCGTCGCCCCCGCACGCTGTCGCGACGACCCCGGCGGCCAACGCCAGGGCGGTGCGTCTGCTGAATCGGTACATCTTCCAGTTGCCCCCAGGTGGATCGGTGGCGGTCGCAGGTTTGGGCGGGCGACCGAGCAGCCGTACCACGAGGGGCCACCTCGACCCGAGCCGCGGTGGGACGGCGTCGTCCGCGCACCGACCCCCGAGACGGGGCGGACGCGACTCACCGGCGGTCGGGCGCGCCGTGTCCCCTTCTGAAACGGCTCGCTGGGCACGAGCATCGGATGATGATGACGTCAATGTCAAATCGTGCACGCGTTCACGAACCCGGAGTCCGAAAACGAAGCCAGGTGGCCGCCATCGCGATCGGGGACACCATGACCCGCTCCGGGTGACACCGTCAGCATCTGGCGCCGAACCCGACCACAATGCGCCGATGGCAGCTCGCACGTCGGCCCCTCCGCCCGTGGGTCCCCGCCGCTGGGTCGGACGTCCGTACCCGCTCGGCGCGACCTACGACGGCTCCGGGACGAACTTCTCGCTCTTCTCCAGCGTCGCCGAGGGTGTCGAGCTCTGCTTGCTCGGCGAGAACGGCGATCACACCGAGGTCAAGGTCGAGCTGCGCGAGGTCGACGGCCACTGCTGGCACGCCTACCTGCCCGACGTCCGGCCGGGCCAGCGCTACGGCTACCGGGTCCACGGCCCGTGGGAGCCCGCCAAGGGCCTCTGGTGCAACCCGTCGAAGCTGCTCCTCGACCCGTACGCCAAGGCGATCGCCGGCGAGGTCGACTGGGACCCCGCCTGCTTCGCCTACGACTTCGACGATCCCGACGCGATGAACACCGACGACAGCGCTCCACACGTGCCGCGCGGCGTCGTCGCCGACCCGTTCTTCGACTGGGGCAACGACCGCCCACCCGACCACGGCATGCACGACACGGTCATCTACGAGGCGCACGTGAAGGGCCTCACGCAACGCCACCCGGACGTGCCCGAGGAGATGCGTGGCACGTACTCGGGCATCTCCCACCCGGCGGTCGTCGAGCACCTCGCGTCGCTCGGCATCACGGCGATCGAGCTGATGCCCGTGCACCAGTTCGTCCACGACCACCACCTCACCGAGCGCGGCCTGCGCAACTACTGGGGCTACAACTCGATCGCCTTCCTCGCCCCGCACAACGGCTACACGGTGGCCGGGCACGGGGTGGCACCGGGCGAGCTGCCCAACATCGTGGGCGCCCAGCCGCAGAGCCAGGTGCAGGAGTTCAAGACGATGGTCAAGTCGCTGCACAGCGCCGGCATCGAGGTCATCCTCGACGTCGTCTACAACCACACCGCCGAGGGCAACCACATGGGCCCGATGCTGTCGATGCGCGGCATCGACAACCTGGCGTACTACCGCGTCGTCGACGACGAGCCACGGCACTACCTCGACTTCACCGGCACCGGCAACAGCCTCAACGTGCGCCACCCGCACGTCCTGCAGCTGATCATGGACAGCCTCCGGTACTGGGTGACGGAGATGCACGTCGACGGGTTCCGCTTCGACCTCGCGTCGACGCTGGCTCGCGAGCTGCTCGCCGTCGACCGCCTGTCGGCGTTCTTCGACCTCGTGCAGCAGGACCCCGTCGTGTCGCAGGTCAAGCTCATCGCCGAGCCCTGGGACATCGGCGAGGGCGGCTACCAGGTCGGCAACTTCCCGCCGCTGTGGTCGGAGTGGAACGGCCGTTACCGCGACACGATCCGCGACTTCTGGCGCGGCGAGTCGGCGACGCTCGCCGAGTTCGGCTACCGGTTCACCGGGAGCTCGGACCTCTACGAGGCGGACACCCGTCGGCCGACCGCGTCGATCAACTTCGTGACCGCCCACGACGGGTTCACGCTGCGCGACCTCGTCTCGTACAACGAGAAGCACAACGAGGCCAACGGCGAGGACAACCGCGACGGCGAGTCGCACAACCGCTCGTGGAACTGCGGCGTCGAGGGCGAGACCGACGACAAGGAGATCCGCGCCCTGCGCGACCAGCAGCGCCGCAACATCTTCACCACCCTGCTGCTGTCGCAGGGCGTGCCGATGATCCTCGGTGGCGACGAGCTCGGGCGCACGCAGTCCGGCAACAACAACGCCTACTGCCAGGACACCGAGCTGTCCTGGAACGACTGGGACGACGTCGACGACGAGTTCCGCGGGTGGTGCGAGCGGGTCACGCACCTGCGCCGGCAGCACCCGGTGTTCCGCCGCCGGCGCTGGTTCCAGGGCCGCCAGATCCGCGGCGTCGAGGACCTCGCGTGGTTTCGCTTCGACGGCGGCGAGATGGGCGAGGAGGACTGGGAGACGGGCTACGCGCGCAGCGTCGGCGTGTTCCTCAACGGCGAGTCCATCGCCTCCACCGACGCCTATGGTGGCCGGATCGTCGACGACAGCTTCTTCGTCATGTTCAACGCCAGTGACATCGAGCTCCCGTGGACGGTGCCGAGCGGCAAGTGGGCGCGGGAGTGGGTGGTCGAGCTGGACACCGCGCTCGTGCACGAGCCCGGCACGGAGATCCCGGCCGGCGGCTCGATCGACCTCGCGCCGCGATCGATGGCGCTGCTGCGCGCGACGGTTCCCGACGGCGGATGACGGAGCGCGCCACGGTGTCGATCGATGCGTTGCGTGAGCGGGCCTGGCAGCTCGGCGTCGAGACGTCGTACTGGGACGTCGAGGGCCACTACCACGAGGCATCGGAGGCGACCCTCGAGGCCATCGTCGGCGTGCTCGCGCCCGACGCGCCGCGCGCCGGCGGGCCCGACGTCGAACCCGTCGTGGTCGGCGGCCGGGCACGCGTCGCGGTGGGCGCGGCGAGCGACGCCGAGCTCGTGCTCGACGATGGGACCACCGTCGCGCTCGGCCATCGACGACGGGCACGTCGCCCTGCCGCCCGAGCTGCCGATCGGCTGCCACCGCGTCGCGCTCGACCGCGGTTCCGTCACGGTCGTCGTGCCCCCGGACGTGATGCCGCGCGCCCCCGGCCTCGCCGGTGGGGCATCGCTCTTCGTCCCCGCCTACGCCCTGTGGGAGCGCGCCGCGCCGCTCCCCTCGTTCGCCCACCTCGCCGCCTTCGCCACTGCTGCCCACCGTCTCGGCATCGGCGTCGTCGCCACCCTGCCGCTCTACGCCGCGTTCCTCGACGACCCGTTCGACCCCAGTCCGTACGCGCCGGTCAGCCGGCTGCACTGGAACGAGCTCTACCTCGACGACGCCACGCTGCCGGCGGCGGACGTCCCGACCCAGCACGGGCTCATCGACTGGCGCGAGCTGGCCGTGCGCCGCCGCCGCCAGCTGCTCGAGGCGGCCCGCGACCTCGACCCGTACATCCAGGCCGGCATCGACCGCTTCGTGGTCGCCCGTCCCGACATCGTCGAGTTCGCCCGCTTCGGCGTCGAGCACCCGACCCCGAGCGACGCCGGCGCTCCCGCGGCCCTCGTCGAGCGCAGCCACCTGCTCGCCCAGTACCTCGCCGACCGGCAGTTGGCGGCGGTCGAGGGTGTCGGCCGCGCCGCGCTCGCCCTCGACCTGCCGATCGGCAGCCACATCGACGGCTACGAGACGTGGGCCCACGCTGACCTCTTCGCGTCGGGCATGACCGTCGGCGCACCACCCGACGAGTTCTTCGCCGACGGCCAGGACTGGGGCTTCCCGCCGCAGCTCCCCGGGGCTGGGCGACGCGACGGGCACTCGCTGTGGCGTCGCCTCGTCGGCCACGCCGGGCGTCACGCCTCCGTGCTGCGGATCGACCACGTGATGGGAGTGCACCGGCTCTGGTGGGTACCGGAGGGCATGGGCGCGACCGAAGGGGCGTACGTGAGGTACCCGCGCGAGGAGCTGCTGGCGGTGATCGCCGCCGAGGCGACGCGCGCCGCCACGACCATCGTCGGCGAGAACCTCGGCACGGTGCCCGACGAGCTCAGCGCGGCGCTGGAGCAGTGGGACGTCGTCGGGCTCTACGAGGAGCAGTTCAGCCTGTACCACCCGGCGCGGCTGCCCGACATCCCCGCCCGTGCCGTCGCCGGCATGCGCACGCACGACATGCCGGCCTTCGCGGCGGCCTTCAGCGGTGACGCCACCGGTGAGGTCTACGAGTACCGCCGCCTGCTCGCCGAGGCGGTCGGGCACCCGGTCGGCGACGACGCCGCCGACGTGCTCGACGCCGCGCTCGAGCGGTTGGCGGCCAGCGACGCCTACCTGGTCGTCGCCGACCTCGACGACCTCCTCGGCGAGACCGCTCCGCACAACGTGCCCGGCAAGGTCCTCCCGTCGACATGGCGCCGCCGGCTGCCACGACCGGTCACCGAGGTCCTCGGTGACCGCGAGGTCCGCCGCCGCGTCAAACTGCTCGCCAACCGCCCTGCGGGAGGAACTCCGTGACGACATCCGAAGCCTCCGTCAACCCCGTCGGTGAGATCGACCTCCACCTCTTCAACGAGGGCACCCACCGTCACCTCCACGAGTGCCTGGGCGCCCACCCCGACGCGACCGGCACGTGGTTCGCCGTGTGGGCGCCGAACGCCGCGTCCGTCGACGTCCTCGGCGACTTCGACGGGTGGCGGGGACAGCCGCTGCACCCGATCGGCTTGTCCGGCATCTGGTCGGCGCACGTCCCGGCCGCGCTCGCCGGCCAGTCGTACCGCTACGCGATCACGAGCCACCACGGCGAACGGATGGAGAAGTCCGACCCCGTCGGCGCCGCCGCCAACGTGCCGCCATCGACCGCATCGATCATCGCCGCCCTCGACCACAGCTGGGGGGACGAGGAGTGGATGGCGGCGCGTCGCAGGCGGGTCGGTGCTGATGCACCGATCTCGATCTACGAGATCCACCTCGGCTCCTGGGGCCGCATCGCCACGCCGGGTCGGCGCTTCCCGACCTACGACGAGATGGCCGACCCGATCGCCGACCACGTCCTCGCCCATGGGTTCACGCACGTCGAGCTGCTGCCCATCATGGAGCACCCGTTCTACGGCTCGTGGGGGTACCAGACGACCGGCTACTTCGCGCCGACGTCCCGGTACGGCTCGCCGCAGCAGCTGATGGCGATGGTCGACCGCCTGCACCAACGCGGCGTCGGCGTGATCCTCGATTGGGTGCCCTCGCACTTCCCGATGGACTCCCACGGGCTGGCGCGCTTCGACGGGACGCACCTGTACGAGCACGCCGACCCGCGCCAGGGCTACCACCCCGACTGGACCTCGGCGATCTTCAACTACGGCCGCCGCGAGGTGCGCTCGTTCCTCATCTCCAGCGCGCTGTGCTGGCTCGACCGGTACCACGTCGACGGGCTGCGCGTCGATGCCGTGGCGTCCATGCTGTACCTCGACTACTCACGCGACCAGGGTGAGTGGATCCCCAACCGGGTGGGTGGGCGCGAGAACCTCGAGGCGATCGACTTCCTGCGTCAGCTGAACGAGGCGATCGGGGAGGAGTTCCCCGACGCCGCCACGTTCGCCGAGGAGTCGACGGCCTGGCCGATGGTCACGGGCGCCACCGCCCACGGCGGGCTCGGGTTCACGTACAAGTGGGACATGGGCTGGATGCACGACACGTTGGAGTACCTCCGCCGTGATCCCGTGCACCGGCGCTTCCACCACGACGAGGTCACGTTCCGCTCGGTCTACGCGTACACCGAGGAGTACGTGATGCCGCTCTCGCACGACGAGGTGGTCCACGGCAAGGGCTCGCTGCTCGGCAAGATGCCGGGCGACGACTGGCAGCGCTTCGCCAACCTGCGCCTCCTGTTCGGCCTGATGTGGGCCCAGCCCGGCAAGAAGCTGCTGTTCATGGGCGCTGAGCTGGCGACCTGGCGGGAGTGGAACCACGACGGGATGCTCGACTGGGGCCTGCACGACGCCCCGCTGCACGACGGCGTGCGGCGCTGGGTGGCCGCGCTCAACGAGCTCTACGGGACCGAGCGGGCGCTCGCGCGTGGCGACGCTGACCCGGCCGGCTTCCAGTGGATCATCGGCGACGACGACACGCACAGCGTGTTCGCCTGGCTGCGGCTCGATCCGACGGGCGCCGCGCCGCCCGTGCTGGCCGTCGTCAACGCGACGCCGACCGTCCACCACGGCTACCGCATCGGCGTGCCCGTCGGCGGCCGGTGGGTGGAGCTCCTCAACTCGGACGCCGACGTGTACGGCGGCAGCGGCATGGGCAACCTCGGTGCGCTCGACGCCGACCCCCACCCGTGGCACGGCTTCGAGCAGTCCCTGCCGTTGACCGTGCCACCGCTCGGCGTGGTGCTGCTGCGCCCGGCGACCGACTGAGCCCGCGCCGGACTCGTCGCCCGCGACCGGCGGCCGCGATCCTCGTGCCATGACCTACGAGGACGTGAAGTACGACATCGCACCCGACGGTGTCGCCACCCTGACGCTCAACCGGCCCGAGGTGATGAACGCGTTGCGGCCGCAGACGTCGCGCGAGATGGCCGCCGTGATCGACGACGTGCGGCGCAACGACGACGTGCGCTGCCTCGTCATCACCGGCGAGGGGCGGGGCTTCTGCGCCGGCGACGACTTCCAGGCGATCTTCCTCGCCGAGGACCGCGGCAACCGCAAGGTCGAGCGCCAGATCAACCGGATCAGGCACGGCGAGCCGTCGCTCGACGTCATCTTCGGCCTCGTGAAGCCGACGATCGCCGCCCTCAACGGGCCGGGCGTCGGCTACGGCATGGACATCGCCCTCTACTGCGACATCCGCATCGCGTCGACCCGCGCCAAGCTCGGCTGGTTCTTCGTGCGCCGCGGCGTGATGGGCACGATCGGCGGCACGTTCATCCTGCGCCAGCTCGTGGGGCTCTCCAAGGCGATGGAGCTGACGCTCACGGGCGACCTCGTCGACGCCGACGAGATGCTGCGCCTCGGGCTGGTCTCGAAGGTCGTGCCCGACGACGAGCTGATGGACGAGACCTACGCGCTGGCGCGCAAGATCGCCGCCGGACCGCCCCTCGCCCAGCAGGCGATCAAGCGATCGTTCCAGAAGAGCTTCGAGATCCCGTGGCAGTCCCTCGGCGAGTACCAGCAGGCGCTCGGCGACGTGCTGTGGGAGACCGACGACCACATGGAGGGCGTGCGCTCGTTCATGGAGAAGCGGGCGCCCGAGTTCAAGGGCCGGTAGCGGTCGGGCCGGCCGGGTCGGGGGCTGGCGGGACGGGCCACGTGTCGAGGGTCTCGTAGCGTGCCCCGTCGGGGTGCAGGCGGCTCTCGACGAGCGCGATCTCGACGACGTCGAACGCCGCGTCTGACGGGCTCCCCGATGCTCGCCGGCAGCCGGGCGTGCCGCTTCACCCGCGCCAGCGTGAGGTGGCCGACGAAGCGACGCCGGGGTGGTGGATCCCCGATGGCCGCCGTGGCGCCGACGACGGCGTGGGCCAGGTCGTCGACGCCGGCCACGGGCACGACGAGCGCTCGCTCCGCGATCACGTCGACCGCTGGTCCGAGCCGGGCGCGGGCCGCGCCCGGCGCGACGGCGTCGAGGGCCGCGGCCGCCGCGTCCGGGTCGGCCTGCCCGAGGAAGCGCAGTGTGATGTGCCAGTTCTCCGGCTTCACGTAGCGGACGCCGCGCTGGTCCTTGCGACGCAGCCCCATCAGCACCTCGACGACGTCCTCCGGCGGCCAGATGGCGACGAACAGCCGGGCCATGGCGTCAGTCAACCTCGCCCCGTCGGTCGCCACACCCCACACGATGCGTGGGTGCGCGGTCCTCCGCCGGGCTGCCGACGACGCACTGCTGCATCCGAGTACGCGACGCCATCCGAGTGTTTCGTGCACGGCCTCCCCGCCCGATGTACTCGGATGGCCCCGAACGTCGACGCCGGGCGAGCGAGCAGGTCGGTGTGGTGGACTGCCCGGCGTGAGCGAGCGTGACGACGACCGGGCCGAGGTCGAGCACTGGTCGGACGTCTACGAGGACGCGCTGCGGCGCCACGACGTGGCCACGCTCGACGAGCTCTTCTGGGACGACCCGGCGGTGCTGCGGTTCGGGGTGGCGGACCAACAGTGCGGGTACGCCGAGGTCGTCGCGTGGCGGGCGGGCGCGACGCCGATCTCGCCGGACCGGGTCATCACGGCCCGCCACGTCGTCGCCTTGGCGCCCGGGGTCGTGGCGGTCGACCTGACGTTCGCCGACGACGAGGCGACGATCGGGCGCCAGTCGCAGACCTGGATCCGCGTCCGCCGCCGGCTGGCGCATCGCCCGCGCCCACGTCTCGGTGATCCCGGCCCGCTGAGCCGACGGGCGAACGTTCTGGGGAAGATGGACGACGGATGCCGTCAGCGTCCTTCCCCAGATCGTGCAGCTGACTCCCCTGTGATCATCCGTTCACGCGCTGTATACAGCGCTGTACACACTGCCGAAACAGGCCGTTCCTACGGTCGACGGCCGTGAGCAGCCAGCGGGAGGAAGAGGCGGGGGCACCGGCCGCCGCGGCCGGGCGGAGGACGGGCCGCCCGGTCGCGATGGGTCGCCAGGGCGACCGCGCCTACCGCACGCTCAAGACCTGCCTCATGATGGGCGAGTTCCCGCCCAACGTCCGCTTGGCCGAGGAGCGTCTGGCCACCCTCGTCGAGGCGTCGCGGACGCCGGTGCGCGAGGCGCTCAAGCGGTTGCAGGCGGAAGGACTCGTCGGCCCGCACCCCGACGGCGGCTACCAGCCGATCGTCCCCGACGTGACCGTGATGCGCCACCTCTACGAGGTCCGCTCGCAGCTCGAGCTGCAGGCCCTGCAGCGCCCGGGCCGCCTCGGCACCCGCCACGACCCCGCCGTGCTCGAGCCGCTGCGCGACCAGTGGCGCGCGCTCGCCGGCGGCGCACTGCCCGAGCCGGACCCCAACTTCGTCCTGCTCGACGAGTCGTTCCACATCGGGTTGATGACCGCGGCGGGCAACGACGTCGCGGTCGGCTTCCTGCGTCAGGTGAACGACCGCATCCGCCAGGTCCGCATGCACGACTTCCTGTCGCCGTCGCGGATCGAGGCCACGATCACCGAGCACCTCACGATCGTCGAGCACGTCCTCCTCGGTGACGTGATCGGCGCCGAGGCGGCGTTCAGCCAGCACCTCGGCGACTCGATGGCGTTCGTCGAGGAGCGCGTCCGCAGCGCCATCGTCCGCATGCTCACAGGAGGTTCGTCGTCGTGACCGCACTGCTCGAGGCCCGGGGCATCACCAAGCGCTTCGGGGCGCTCGTCGCCAACCATGCCGTCGACCTGACGATCGAGCGGGGCGAGGTCCATGCCGTGCTCGGCGAGAACGGCGCCGGCAAGTCGACGCTCATGAAGGTGCTCTACGGGCTGTACCCGCCCGACGAGGGCACGGTGCGCATCGACGGCGAGCTCGTCGACATCACGTCGCCGGCCGTCGCTCGCGCCAAGGGCATCGGCATGGTGTTCCAGGACCTCCGCCTCGTCCCGGCGCTGACCGTGCTGGAGAACATCTCGCTGGCGCTGCCGCTGCGCGGGATCCGCCTCGACCGGGCCCAGCTCGACGGCCGCATCCGGGAGGCCGCCGCGCAGTACGGCCTCGCCGTCGACCCGGGCGCGACGGTGCGTGACCTGTCGATCGGCGAGCGCCAGCGCGTCGAGATCCTCAAGGTGCTGCTCGCCGGCGCCCGCATCGTGATCCTCGACGAGCCGACGAGCGTGCTCGCGCCGCAGGAGGTCGACGACCTCTTCGCCGGGCTCGCCGCCCTGCGCGCCGACGGACTGTCCGTCGCCATCATCACCCACAAGCTGGCGGAGACCCGGGCCATCGCCGATCGCCTCACCGTGCTCCGCGGCGGCGAGCTGATCCTCGGCGCCGCCGACCCGGCGACGCTCGACGACGCCGCGCTGATCGAGGCGATGGTCGGCCGCAGCGTCGCCGCCCTGCCGGCCGACCGCGTCGGACCGCCGCCCGGGGCGCCGATCGCCCTCGCCATCCGCGACGTCGTCGTCGACGACGTCCGCCGTGGCCGTCTGCTCGAGGGCATCGACCTCGAGGTGGCCGGCGGCGAGCTCGTCGGCATCGCCGGCGTCGCCGGCAACGGCCAGCTCGAGCTGTACGAGGTGGCGATGGGCCTGCGCAGCCCCTCGTCGGGCACGGTCACGGTCGGCGGCCAGGACGTGACCGGTCGGCCGCCCGGCGCGTTCCTCGCGTCCGGTGCCGTCGGCGTTCCCGAGGACCCGGTGCGGGACTCGGTCGTGCCGGGCATGAACGTCTACGGCCACGTCGGGCTCGACGTGCTCGGCCAGGTCCGCAAGGGACTCGGCATCGACTGGACACGGGTGCGCGAGCGATACCGCACGCGCAACGACGCCAGCGGGTTGCGCGGGGCGGACGGCGACCGGCAGCTGGCGTCGCTGTCGGGCGGCAACATCCAGCGCGTCATGCTCGTGCGGACGATCGCCGGCGAGGCGTCGCTGGTGGTCGCCGCCTACCCGTGCCGCGGCCTCGACATCGCGACCACGCGGCGGACCCAGGAGCTGCTGCTCGAGCGACGGGCGGCGGGGGCCGGGGTGCTGCTGATCAGCGAGGACCTCGACGAGCTGTTCGAGCTCTCCGATCGCATCGCCGTGATGCACGGCGGTCGCATCGAGGGCATCGTCGATCCCCGCACCACCGATCGCTACGAGGTCGGTCGCCTCATGCTCGGCGTGCACGGTCCGGCCGACGACGCCAGCGACGCCGACGAGCGGGGTGCGGCATGACCGCGGTGGCACAGGGCGGACCGCTCGACCAGTTGGTCGAGCCGGGCGGGACGGCGACCACGCCGTCGCTGGCCGAACGCCTCGACCGCCTCAGTGGGGCGGCGCGCATGCTCGCCGCGTTCGCCGCCGCCCTCGGGCTGTTCGCGATCGTGATGCTGCTGAAGGGCGTCAACCCGATCACGGCGTACGTGGACATGGCCACGTCGACGTTCAGCGGGCCCGACGCCATCGGCGACATCCTCGTGCGGTCGACGCCGATCATCCTGGCCGGGCTGGCCGTGTCGGTCCCGGCCCGGGCCGGGCTGATCAACGTCGGTGGCGAGGGCCAGCTGATCATCGGCGGCATCTGCGCCTTCGGCACGTCGATGCTGATCGACGGCAGCCTGCCCGGTGGGCTCACGCTGCTGCTGATGGTCGTCGGGGCCGCCCTCGGCGGCGCTGCGTGGTCGGCGCTCGCGGTGGTGCTGCGCCAGCTCGCCGGCATCAGCGAGTCGGTGACCACGTTGCTGCTCAACTACATCGCCCTCGACCTCATGTACTTCCTGATCTACGACCGCTGGAAGGATCGGGCCGGCTCGGGGCAACCGACCACCGAGGCGTTGCCGGTCGCCGAACGCCTGCCGCTCGTGGGCTTCGGTCGGCTCCACGGCGGGATCTTCCTGGCGCTCGGCGCGACGGCGCTCATCGCGCTCGTGTTCGCCGTGACGACCTGGGGCTTCCGCCTGAAGGTCGTCGGCGGCAACGGCGAGGCGGCGCGGCGCTCGGGACTGAAGGTCGGCCTGCTGCTGCTGTCGGCCATGGCGGTGGGCGGGGCGCTCGCCGGCATCGGCGGGCTCACCCAGCTCGCCGGGGCCGAGTTCAAGCTGCGTCCCGGCTTCGTCGTCGGCTACGGCTACATCGGCTTCCTCGCCTCGTGGCTGGGCCGGCACCGACCGGTGAACGTCGCCCTCAGCGCGATCCTGCTGTCGACCATCGTCGTCGGCGGCGACAGCCTGCAGATCGACAGCGGCCTCCCCGCCGCCAGCGTCAACGTGCTGATGGCGCTGCTGCTGCTCATGGTGTTCGGGTTCGGTCGGAAGAAGGCGGTGACGCGATGAACGAGGCGCACGAGCGCGGGCACGACGCGAGCACGGAGGTCGTCCCATGGGCCTCGTGAGCGAGGTGCTGACGGGTGGCATCCGCGGCGGCACGTCCATCAACTACGCAGCCCTCGGCGAGTCCGTGTCCGAGCGCGGCGGAGTGATCAACCTCGGCACCGAGGGATCGATGCTGTGCGGCGCGCTCGCCGCCTACGCGGTGGCGTCGGAGACCGGCAACGTGTGGGTCGGCGTCATCGCCGGGGCGATCGCCGGCGGGCTGCTGTCGTCCGTGCACGCCTACTTCGTCCTGTCGCGGGGCGCCAACCAACTCGCCTGCGGGCTCGTCGTGCTGTTCCTCGGCCTCGGGCTGACGTCGATGTTCGGCGTCGACTACGTGCAGGCGCTGGCGCCGACGTTCTCGCAGGTGGCGATCCCGGTGCTGTCGGACATCCCGTTCATCGGGCCGATCATGTTCGACCAGGACCCGCTCGTCTACGTGTCCTACGTGCTGGTGCCCGTGCTGTGGTGGGTCATCTACCGCAGCCGCTGGGGAGTGATGCTGCGGGCCGCGGGCGAGCGCAGCGAGGTGCTGACGGCCAACGGCATCGGTGTCCTGCGCATCCAGTACCTGGCCGTGATCATCGGCGGGATGTTCGCCGGCGTCGGCGGCGCCCACCTGTCGATCGCCTACACGAAGGCCTGGTTCGAGAACATGGCCCAGGGCCGTGGCTTCGTCGCCGTCGCCGTCGTGATGTTCGCCGCCCGCCAGCCGTTCAAGGTCGCCGCCGGCGCCTACCTCTTCGGTTCGGCGCTCGCGCTGTCGCCCGCCCTGCAGTCCCGGGGCTACGCGATCAACCAGTTCGCGCTCGACGCCGTGCCCTACGTCGTGACCCTGCTGGCGCTCGTCATCCTCGGCCGCCGGCGGGCGAACGAGGTGCCCGAGGGCCTGTCCAAGGTCTTCGACACGCCGACGGTCGCCTGACCGTCGGACCCAGACCGCCCACCACCCCACCCTGACCCCACCGAGAGGGAGTTCCGTGAACATCCGTCGATGCGGCGTGCTCGTCGCCGCCGTCCTGGGCCTCGCCGCCTGCAGTTCCAACACCAGCGAAGGCGACACCGCCGCCGCCGAGGAGCCCGCCGCGACGGCGGCCGGGAGCACCGGCACGGCCGCCGCCCCGGCCGACGGCGCGGCGCCGGGCGTCGGGGCGACGAAGATCGGGTTCATCTTCGTCGGGCCGAAGGACGACTTCGGCTACAACCAGGCGGCCTACGACGGGAGCCAGGCCGTCGCCGCGGCGCACCCGGACATCGAGGTCGTCACGGCGGAGAACGTGCCCGAGGACGACAACGCGACGCGCGTGATGGAGAAGATGATCGAGGACGGGGCGACGATCATCTTCGCCACCTCCTACGGCCACCTCGACCCGGCGCATGAAGGTCGCCGCGGCCCATCCCGAGGTCGCCGTCGTGCAGCAGGGCAACGTCATCTCGGGCACCGTGCCGGCGAACGCCGGCACGTACTTCGGGACGGTGTACGAGCCGGTGTACCTCGCCGGCATCGCCGCCGGGAAGGTCACCGAGTCGAACAAGCTCGGCTACGTCTACGCCTTCCCGATCCCCCAGACGATCGCCAACATCAACGCCTTCCAGCTCGGCGCCCAGCTCGTCAACCCGGACGCCGAGACGTACCTCGTGAACACGTCGAACTGGTGCGACCCGGCGAAGCAGGCCGAGGCCGCCAGCAGCCTCATCGCCCAGGGCGTCGACGTCATCACGCAGCACCAGGACTGCACGGCGACGATCACGAAGGCCGCCGAGGAGGCCGGCATCAACGTCGTCGGCTACCACGCCGACGCCTCGGAGCTGGCGCCCAACGGGTGGGTGACCGGCTCGGAGTGGGCGTGGGGCGACCTCTACAACGACATCGTCGACACGGTCCTCGCCGGCGAGTTCACGGGCTCGCCGTACAACGCCAACTTCCGGGTCGGCTACAAGGACGGCGCCAACCCGTTCGTGCAGTCGGCGTACGGCGCGATGGTCGACGACGAGACCAAGGCCCTCATCGCCGAGGAGCTCGAGAAGATCTCGACGGACGGTTCACCGTTCGAGGGGCCGGTGACGGCGCAGGACGGCACGTTGCTCTTCGAGGACGGCGAGGTCCCCGGCTACGACGAGATCGAGGGCCGCAACACCGCCTTCGTGCAGGGCGTCGTCGGCGACATGCCGCAGGGCTAGGGCGAGGACCGTGGCGACCCATGTGACGGGCAGCGTGCCGTACCGCTGGCCGTACGACGGGGCGTTGGACCCCACCCGCACGGCCCTCGTCCTGTGCGGCGTGCAGCGCCGCTTCACGGCGGCGGCCCCCGACTCGCACGCCGTCACGGCGCAGCTCGTCGGGCTCGCCGTGACGCTCCGCGAGCTCGGGGGCGTCGTGGTGTGGGTGCGCCACGGCGCCCGGCCGGGCCGCACGGCGGCGTCGACGTTCCTCCCGGTCCGCGGCGACGACGGCTGGCAGCCGTCGGTCGAACCGGCCGCTGGCGACGTGCTCGTCGACGCCGCCGGCTGGGACGGCTGCTACGGGTCCGACCTCGACCACAGCCTGCGCGCCGCGGGCGTGCGCACCGTCGTGCTCGGCGGCATCGCCTCCGAGCTCACCGTCGACTCCACGGTGCGCACGCTCAACGACCGCGGCCACGAGTGCCTCGTGCTCACCGACGGCTGCGCCCCGCTCGTGCCGTCGCTCGGGGCCCGCGCCCACCACAGCCTGACGATGTCGGGCGGCATCTTCGGCGCCCTCGGCACGACCGACCACGTCGCCGAGGCCCTCGTCTCGACCCTCTCCGACCAGCAGTTCGCACCGACCGCGAGGAGCAGCTCATGATCACCGGCACCGTCGCCTCCACCCCGTACGCCTGGCCCTTCGACGGCGTCATCGACCCGGACCGCACGGCGCTGCTGTGCATCGACTGGCAGACCGACTTCTGCGGACCGGGCGGCTACGTCGACACGATGGGCTACGACCTCAACCTGACCCGGGCCGGCCTCGAGCCGACCGGCAAGGTGCTCGCCGCCGTGCGCGCCCTCGGCTGGACCGTGATCCACACCCGCGAGGGGCACCGCCCGGACCTCGCCGACTGCCCGCCGAACAAGCTCTGGCGGTCGAAGAACATCGGTGCCGGCATCGGCGACGCCGGGCCGTGCGGGCGGATCCTCGTGCGCGGCGAGCCGGGGTGGGAGATCGTGCCCGAGGTGGCACCGATCGCCGGCGAGCTGATCGTCGACAAGCCCGGCAAGGGCGCGTTCTACGCCACCGACCTCGACCTCCTGCTGCGCCGCAACGGGATCACCCACATCGTGCTGACCGGCATCACGACGGACGTCTGCGTGCACACGACGATGCGCGAGGCCAACGACCGGGGCTACGAGTGCCTGATCCTCAGCGACTGCACCGGCGCCACGGACCCGAGCAACCACGAGGCGGCGTTGAAGATGGTGACGATGCAGGGCGGGGTCTTCGGTGCCGTCGCATCGTCGACCGACCTGCTGACCGCGCTCGGCGCGTGACGGCGGCCGTCGGCCACGCCGACATCGCCGCCACGCGCGACGCGGTGCGCCGGCGCGGCGCCGAGCGCGGTCACCGATGAGGTCCTCGACGCCCTCGCCGCGGCGCCGGCGGGCGTGCTCATCGGGCCGCCGCTGTTCGCCCTCGCCGCGCGCCGACGCGGCGCGCGTCGACGCGTCGACGACGCCGCTGCCGCTCGCCGGCGTGCCCTTCGTCGTCAAGGACAACATCGACGTGGGCGGCATCGCCACGACCGCCGCCTGCCCCGGCTTCTCCTATGTGGCCGGCCGCGACGCCGCCGTGATCACCGCGCTGCGGGCCGCCGGCGCGATCCCGGTCGGCAAGGCCAACCTCGACCAGTTCGCGACCGGCCTCGTCGGCACCCGCTCGCCGTACGGCACGCCGCCGAACGCGCGTGACCCGCTGCTCGCGCCCGGCGGGTCGAGCTCCGGCTCGGCCGCCGCCGTCGCCCTCGGCCTCGTGCCGTTCGCCATCGGCACCGACACCGCCGGATCGGGACGGGTGCCCGCCGCGCTCAACGGGATCGTCGGCCTCAAGCCGACGGTGGGCCGCTACGACAGCGCCGGCATCGTGCCGGCCGTGCGCCGCTTCGACTGCCCCTCGGTGTTCGCCCGCTCGGTCATCGACGCGACGGTCGTCGCCGCGGCGATGGTGCCGCTGCCGCCCCCGCACCCCGTCGCCCGGCCCTGGGCCGAGCCGGTGATCGGCGTCCCCGACCCGTGGCCGGCGTCGCGTCGCGATCGAGCCCGCCATCGCGGCGTCGTTCCGATCCGCCCTCGAGCGGCTCGCCGAGCGTGGCCCGACGCGCGCCGTGGACATCGAGCCGCTGCTGGCGCTCGGTCGGCTGCTCTACGGCAGCGCCCTCGTCGCCGAGCGCGCCGTGACCGCCGGCGACGCCATCCGGCGCGACGTGGCCGGCCTCGACCCGATCGTGGCCGCGGTGATCGGCGGCGGGGCGCACTTCAGCGCCGAGGACGCCTACCGCGCCGAGTACGAGCTGGCCGACCTGCGGGCCGCCGCCCGCCGCACCCTCGCCGGCATCGACGTGCTCGCCCTGCCGACGACACCGGAGGCACCGACGCTCGCCGACGTCGCCGCCGACCCGATCGGCACGAACACCCGGCTCGGCACGTTCACGACGTTCGCCAACCTGCTCGATGTCCCGGTCGTCGTCGTGCCGCTCCCCGGGCCGGTCCCATCGGGCCTGCAGCTGATCGGTGCGCCGTGGTGCGACGAGGAGCTGGACGCGTTCGCGGCCACGCTCTGACGGTCCCGGCGCCCCGCCGCCCGATCGCTAGCCTCCTGCGCGGTGGACGTGCTGGAACGCAACCACGTCGTGGTCAGCGGCACGCCCGGCGCCCAGCCGATGGTGTTCTCCCATGGCTACGGCTGCGATCAACAGATGTGGCGCTACGTGACGCCCGCGTTCCAGGACTTCCGCGTCACCGCCGACGACATCGTCATCGTCACGGTCCACGTCCCGTCGTGACCGGATCCGGCGAGCTCGACGCCGTCATCGGCGGCCTCTCGGCCGAGTCGCTGTTCGACGCCGGGCACCTCAAGTGGACGATGGACGGTCCGGGCAAGCTCGGCGCGTCCGTCGCCGAGATGGACTTCGGCACCGCGCCGCAGATCACCGCTGCGCTGCGCGACGCCGTCGACCGGATGCTCGTGGGCTACGTCCCGCCGGCCATCGTGGCCGCGATGCAGGCGGCGTGCGCGGCGTGGCAGGCCGATGTCCACGGCTGGACGGTGAGCCCTGCCGACGTCCAGCCGCTGCCCGACGTGCTGCGGGGCCTCGAGATCGCGATCCGCCACCTCTCCCGTCCCGACGCGCCGGTGATCGTGCCGACGCCGGCCTACCCGCCCTTCTTCGCGATCCCGGCGCAGCTCGGGCGCCGGACGATCCAGGTCGCGCTGGCCCGCGACGGTGACGTGTCCAGGTACGACCTCGATGCCCTCGACGCCGCGTTCGCCGCCGGTGGCCACCTGCTCGTGCTGTGCAACCCCCACAACCCCCTCGGGCGGGTCATGCAGCGCGACGAGCTGGAGGGGATCGCCGCGGTCGTCGCTCGCCACGGTGGGCGCGTGTTCGCCGACGAGATCCACGCCCCGCTGGTCCACCCCGGTCACGAGCACATCCCGTACGCGTCGATCTCGGCGGAGGCGGCGGCGCACACCGTCACGGCGACATCGGCGTCCAAGGCGTGGAACCTGACCGGCTTGGCCTGTGCCCAGCTGATCGCCACGAGCGACGCGGACCGAGCTGCGCTGGAGGCGATCGGTCCGTACGCCACCCGAGGCGCGTCCACCCTCGGCGTGATCGCCAACACGGTCGCGTTCGGCGCCTGCCGGCCGTGGCTCGACGAGGTGCGCGGGTACCTCGACGGCAACCGCCAGCTGCTCGCCGACCTCCTCGCCGAGCACCTGCCCGACGTGGGGTACACGCCGCCTGAGGGCACCTACCTGGCGTGGCTCGACTGCCGGCGCCTGGGCCTGCCGGCGGCGCTCGCCGACTTCTTCGCGGCGGAAGCGGGGGTCCTGCTCGTCGACGGCGCCCGCTGCGGACCACCCGGCGCCGGGTTCGTGCGCCTGAACTTCGCCACGACGCGCCCGCTGCTGACGCAGATGGTCACCCAGATGGCCGCGGCCGTGCGGCGCCGCGGCTGATCGGACGCGGCACGCTCAGGCCGCCGCGGCGACGTCGGCCAGGAGGCCGGCCAGCACCTCGCCCGGTGCCGGCATGGCGGCGATCTCGCGGCGCACGCGAGCCGCGTTCGCCCAGAACGACGGCGACACCAGCAGGCGGCGGACGGCCAGGCCGACCTCCTCGGCCGTCACCTCGTCGGGCTGCAGCGTCAGCGCGACCCCGGCCTCACGACAGGCGTCGGCGTTGGCGAACTGGTCGGCGCCCTGCGGCAGCAGCAGCTGTGGCGCGCCGTGCACGAGGGCGCCGAACATGATCCCGGCACCGGCGTGCGAGACGACCACGTCGCAGTGCCGCAGGAAGAGCGCGTGCGGGACGTACTCGACGATGCGCACGTTCGGCGGGGGCGCCGCGAAGTCGCCCGGACCGACTCCGGGGCCGGTCGTGACGACGAGGCGGATGCGCAGCCTCGCGAGCCCGGCGATGGCCGTCGCCAGCACCCCCGGCGTCTCGTGGAACACGGTCCCGAGCGTGAGGTGCACGACAGGGTCACCGCGCTGGCGCACGAAGTCGTCGAGGCCCGGCGGCAGGCGGTCCAGCGGGCTCGCCGCGCCGAACGCCGGGCGCACCAGGCGCACGTCCGACCAGAGGACGTCGGCCGACTGCTGCAGCGAGGGCGGGCTGATCCGGAGGTAGGTGGCGGCCGCCGGATCGGCGACGCGACGCGCCCCGGCGGCGCGGGCCAGTCCCCGGACGACGGGTGTGAACGTCTCCCACACCCACGTCGGCGGGAGCAGGCCGAGTCCGTGGACCACGTGGTGGGCGCCCGTCACCGTCGCGGCGACGGCGCCGGCGAGCTCCATCTCCTCGTGGACGACGACGTCGGGCCCCCACGAGCTGGCGCGCGGCACGAGGTCGTCGGCACGCTGGGACCCCGTCGTCGTGAAGTACTCCGGCGAGATGGCGGCGCGACCGCCGGCGGCGGCGTGCGTCGGCCCGATCGCCCAGGTCGCGAGGCCGTGGGCGGCGACGTGGGGGACGAGGTCGGGGCCGGTCGCGACGACGACGTCGTGCCCCGCCCGCTGCGCCGCCGTGGCGAGCGGGAGGATCGTGTTGACGTGGCCGTACATCGGCCCGGCCGTGAAGAGGATCCGCACGCCGTCGATCGTGACGCAACGCCGCACGCCGCGCTTGGAGACGGCGTGGAGATCTGGCTCAGCAGGGCGCGCTGGTCGACGTCGCCGCCGTGCTCGACGGCGGCGGCGTGCTCGACGTCGTCGTCGCGCAGCCTGTCGGGGCCGGCGACGACGTCGACGTGGTGCCGGGCTCGAGCGTGGTGGCGGGCTCCGCCGTGGTCGTCGGCTCGACGGTGGTCGTCGCGTCGACGGTCGTGGTCGGGCTCGCCGACGTCGTGGTCTCGACCGTGGTCGTGACCGTCGTGGATGGCGCGTCGGGCAAGGTCGTCGGGGTGACCTCGGGCGGCGCAGCCGGCATCGACGCGGCGAGGAGCTGCAGGCGGTACCGGTCGGGCCGCGGCCAGGCGTCACGGAGCATGTCGCGCGCGTTCTGCGAGACGCTGACGACGAGGCCGCCGCCGCTCGTCCACGGCAGGAGGTGGGCGTGGTAGGTGTTCATGGCCGGATCGCCACCGCGCGGGGCCAGCGGGCGTCGGGCGACGGTCGTCCACGGTCCCCACGGGTCGCGGGCGACGTCGACCGCGAGGTCGTCGCCCCAGTAGCCGTCGACCTTCGTCACCGCGACCCAGCGACCGTCGAGGAACCGCGGCTGCATCGGGTTCTCGGCGACGTAGCGCTCGACGACCGGCACCGCCGCCGCGGCGTCGGCCGACCAGCCGGTGGCCGTGCGGTACTCCGGTCCCACGTCGAGCCGGCCGCGCGGGACGCGGGCGAGGTACACGGAGGTCGCCGAGCACGGGCACGCGTGGTAGCCGCCCTGGTGGGCGAGGTTCTGGTCGAACGTGTTGCCGAACAGGTACGTGTGCTCGTCATCGCTCGCCACGGCGAACCCGTAGATCGGGTCGACGCCGGAGGCCGGCGCCGGGCGGAACGACATGCGGGCCAACGTCGCCGCGTCGTACGTCGCCAGCCACGTGCGAGACGGCACCCAGCCGAGACCGTCGGGCGGCAGCGGGTCGGCGGTCTTGGCCATCTCGGCCCAGAGGATGCGGACGACGCCGCCGCTGGTCTCCCCGCCGAGCGGCCAGAACCAGCGGGTCAGGATCGCCTCCCCGGTGCCCGGCTCGAACGACGACGGCGCCGCCGGGGTCCCGCGGTGCAGCAGGGTGAAGCAGGCGCCGTGCTGGAGCAGGGCCGTGTTGTGGGCGAACGCCGCCTCGTCCAGCCGCCGGGCGTTGCCCGTGTGGTCGATGAACGTGTCCTGGAAGAGCCACAGGTGACGGTCCCCGCCGAGCGGATAGACGTGCTGGTAGTCGTGCCCGATGACGGGACCGACGCGCTCGCGGAAGAAGGCGTCGAGGGCTGCCGCCGAGGTGCCGGCGGCGCACCCGACGTCGGTGGCGACCTGGCCGGCGGGCGTGACGGTGGTGGCGTAGGCGCTCGCCGGTCCGGGCGGCGGGCTCGTCGGGAGCGCGGGTGGCACCGGCCGGGCGGCGATGCCATCCGGCGGCGGGCGGCGGCGGTGGCGGCGGCGGCGGCGCGGCCGCGGTCGTGGCGGTGGCGACCGGTGTCGGAGGGACCGGTGCGGGCGGGGCCGCGGCAGCGGCGGGAGGGACCGGGTCGGCGCCCGATGGTGCGGAACCCACGCTCGTCGACGTCGGGCCGGCCGTGGCCGGCGTGCTGCTGGCCGGCACCGTCGGGGCGGGGTCGGACGAGGCGGTGCTCACGACCGGCACCGATGCCGGCGGGTGCGCCGACCGCATCGACGTCGCCTCGTCGGGACGACCGGCGGCGACGACGGCCACGAGGCAAGCGCCCACGAGGGCCACCGTGAAGGCCTGCCACCAGCGCCGCGCCGGCGCCGGTGCGGTGCGCTCCGCGAGCTCGACGTCCCCCGCCGCCATGACGCCAGGTTCGCACGACGAGCGCTCCGTGTCAGGCCGGATCGAAGCGCGCCAGCTCGTCGGCATCGGGTGGCTCGAACAGCAGCCACCACTCGTCGAGCGACGACTGCTCGATGCGCGTCCATGCCGGCCCCGGCGTCGCGTTCCGGATCGCCAGGCGGCGCCAGAGCTCGTCGCGCGCGACGTCGAGGAACCGCAGCTCGACAGCGGCTCCGGCGGCTCGCGCCTCGTCGCGGGCGATGTCGCGCTCGGCACGGCTCCACAGCCCCCACTCGACGACCACGGTCATGCCGAGGCGGACGGCCTCGAGCGTGTGCGACCACTGCAGTGCCTCGACGCGGGCGCGCGCCGGTTGGTCCCACAGGTCGATCCCGAGCGCGTCCATCCACTCGTCCGGGCACATCCGCAGCGCGCCGAGCTCGCCGGCGAGGCGGCGCGCCTCGGTGGTCTTGCCGGAACCCGGCAACCCGCACAGCAGGATGACGCGCCCCGCCATCACCCGTCCCCGAGCCCCCCTCCATCCGAGCATCCCAGGCTGTCCGAGTAGCCGGTGCGCGGCCTCCCCGCACGGCGTACTCCGACGGCGCCACGTACTCGGATGGGAGCCATCGTCGTCAGCGGTCGGCGTGCTCGCGGTACCACGCGATGAGCGCCGACGTCGACGAGTCGTGCTCGCCGGTGGCCTCCCCGGTCAGCTCGGGGGTGATCCGGTTGGCGAGCTCCTTGCCGAGCTCGACGCCCCACTGGTCGAAGCTGTCGATGCCCCACACCGCGCCCTGGACGAACACGATGTGCTCGTAGAGCGCGACGAGCTGGCCGAGCACGGACGGGGTGAGCGCCGGGGCGAGGATCGTGGTGGAGGGGCGGTCGCCGGCGAAGGACCGCCACGGCTCCTCCGGGCGGTCGCGGCCGAACGCCAGGGCCTCGGACTGGGCGATCAGGTTGGCGACGAGCAGGTCGTGGTGGTGCCGGTGGGGGTGGTGCGGGTTGGCGAAGCCGATGAAGTCGGCCGGCACGATCCGGGTGCCCTGGTGGAGCAGTTGGTAGAACGCGTGCTGGCCGTTGGTGCCCGGCTCGCCCCACACGATCGGCCCCGAGTCGATCGTGACCGGCGAGCCGTCGAGCCGCACGGACTTGCCGTTGGACTCCATGTCGAGCTGCTGCAGGTAGGCGGGGAACCGGGCCAGCTCCTCGGCGTACGGCAGCACCGCCTTCGTCGCGAAGCCGAGCACGTCGCCGTTCCAGATGCCGATCAGGCCGAGCAGGAGCGGCGCGTTGGCGGTGGGCGGCGCGGTCCGGAAGTGCTCGTCGACGAGGTGGAACCCGCCCAGCATCTCGCCGAAGGCGGACGCGCCGATCAGGACCATCAGCGAGAGCCCGATCGCCGAGTCGAGCGAGTAGCGCCCGCCGACCCACTCCCAGAACCCGAACATGTTGGCGGTGTCGATCCCGAACGTCGCCACCTCCGCGGCGTTCGTCGACACGGCGACGAAGTGCGCCGCGACGGCGTCCTCCCCCAGCGCGTCGACGAGCCAGGCCCGCGCCGTGCGAGCGTTCGTCAGCGTCTCGATGGTCGTGAACGTCTTCGAGGACACGACGAACAGCGTCTCCGCGGGGTCGAGGTCGGCGATGGCCGCGGCGACGTCGGCGCCATCGACGTTGGACACGAAGCGGGCATCCAGCTCGGGGTGGTGGTAGGCGCGCAGGGCCCGCGCCGCCATCGCCGGACCGAGGTCCGAGCCGCCGATGCCGATGTTGACGACGGTGCGGATGCGCCGCCCGGTGGCGCCCGTCCAGGACCCGTCGCGGACGCGGTCGGAGAAGTCCGCCATCCGCCCGAGCACCTCGTGCACGTCGGCGACGACGTCGCGGCCGTCGACCTCCAGCGTCGTGCCCGGCGGCATGCGCAGCGCGACGTGCAGCACGGCGCGGTCCTCGGTGACGTTGATCCGCTCGCCGGCGAACATCGCGTCGCGGCGCGCCGCGACCCCGGCTTCCTGAGCGACGGCGTGCAGGGCGGCGAGCACGGCGTCGTCGATGCGCTGCTTGGAGTAGTCGATGCGCAGGTCGCCGACGCCCACGACGTAGCGCGTGGCCCGGCCCGGATCGGTGGCGAACAGCTCGCGGAGGTGCGGCGGGCGGGGGACGTCGAGCAGGTCGGCCCAGGCCGCCGTGCTCGCGATGTCGGGGTGTGCGTCCATCGGGACGGACGTTACGGCGCCTCGTACGGGCCGGCGTCGACGGTCGGGATGTCCGTCGCCTCGCGCACGAACACGAACATCTGCTCCAGCTCGACCGGTCCGAACTGGGTGACGAACGCGACATCGGCGGCGTCGCGGCCGTAGGCGATCGTCACCCGGTTGCCGCGTGGCTCGGGCTGCGTGGCATCGAACGTGAACCAGCGGCCCCCGACGTAGGCCTCGAACCAGGCGTGCTGGTCCATCGGGTCGAGCCCGTGCAGGTAGCCGACGACCATGCGCGCCGGGATGTCGAGGCTGCGGCACATGGCGATGCCGAGGTGGGCGAAGTCACGGCACACGCCGGTGCGGCTGTAGAGCGTGTCGACCGCCGACGTCACGGCCGAGCTGGTGCCGTACTCGTAGCGCACCTCGCGCTCGATCCACGAGCGGATCGCCTCGACCTGCGGGTAGCCGGGCAGCGCGCCGCGGGTGATCTCGACCGCGTTCGAGAACACGAGGTCCGACTGGCAGTAGCGGCTCGGCAGGAGGAACTGCAGGGCCCAGTCGGGCACCAGCTCGATCGGGACGCGTGGCGCCGTCACATCGACGTCGATCTCGTCGGCCGTGTCGACGGTCGCCTCGACGCTGATCGTCATCGACCCCTCCGGCACGACGATGCGCTGGCACAGGTTGCCGTGGGCGTCGGTGAACTCGGCCACCGGCGTGGGCGGCTCGATCTGGTAGCGCTCGGCGATGACCCACTGGCCCTCGCCGCTACGTGGTCGCAGCATCAGCACGGCAGGCGTCGCCCAGAGGGCCCGCAGCGCCATCGAGCAGCCGACGTCGAGCTTCACGGGCCACCCGTCGCCGGGGTCCGGAGGCACGCCGCAGCTGCCGGGTCGAGCACGACGACGGTGCCGGCGGCGGGCACCCGCTCGATGGGCAGGCCGTCGGCCGGGCCCTCGAGCCAGCGGGCCACCGGGCCGGCCTTGTCGGCACCGGTGACGAGGACGACGCGCGCCCGGGCCGCGTCGATCACGGGCGGGGTCAGCGTCATGCGGACACGACCCTGGTACTCACCGCTGAGGTCGACCGTTCGCGTGCTGCGGATGACGGGATCGCCCGGCGGCCACGACGCGGTGTGCCCGTCGGCGCCCATCCCGAGGTGCACGACGTCGAAGCGGTCGGGCAGCTCGGCGGCGTAGGCGGCCGCCGCCCGCCGCAGGTTGGGCGCCGTCACCGGCATCAGGTGGATCTCGCCGGGCAGGCCCTCGAGCTGGTTGGCGTTGCGGTCGGGATCGCCCTCCGGGGCCACGCGCTCGTCGACCTGCCAGATGCCGACGTCGTGCCACGGCAGGGAGGCCTTCGCCAGCGTCGCCAGCAGGCGCGGTCCCGTCGAGCCGCCGGACACGGCGAGCGCGGCGCGCCCGCGCTGCTCGATCGCGTCCACCAGGTGGGTGACGATCTCGCGTGCGGCGCGCCCGGCAGGATCGTCGTCGATCCGCACGGTCGGGGCAGGCACCCGCCGATCATGCCCTACGCGCGTCGGGCGTGCACTCGCGACGGCGGGCGGGGGTGTGACCGGTGCCGACGGCGGGTACCTGTCCCCCATGACCACGACCCTCACGACAGGTGGACGGCGGATCGCCCACACGTGGCGCGACCCGCTCGGCCGCGCCGGCATCGCCGCTCGCGGCGTGCTCTACCTGGTGCTCGGATTCCTCGCGATCCAGTTCGCCCGTGGCGAGGTCGGCAGCGACCAGGTGAACCAGGCCGGCGCCTTCGAGACGGTCGCCGAGCAGCCGTTCGGCAAGTTCCTGCTCGTCGCTGCTCGACCGCCGGCCTCGCAGCGATGACGCTGTGGCGGCTCGTCCAGACGATCGTCGGCGACCCCGTCGAGGGCGACGAGGGCACGGACCGCGCCGAGTACTTCGTGAAGGCGGTCATCTACGGGTTCCTGACGTTCACGGCGGCGAAGATCACCATCGACAACTGGTCCGGCCCGGCCGGCAGCGAGACGGCGGCCCAGAGCGCCGGTGACGCCCAGCAGCAGCAGGCGACGTCGACGTTGTTCGACCTCCCCGGCGGGGTGTGGATCGTCGCCGGGATCGGCGTGGTCCTGCTCGTCATCGCCGTCTGGCAGGGCTACGAGCACGTGGTGAACGCCGAGTTCATGGAGCGCATCGCCCCGCCGTCGCGGATGGCCACGGCGCTCGAGGGCTTCGGCCGGATCGGCTACGCGGCCCGCTCGATCGTGCTCGCCGTGTCCGGCATCTTCTTCCTCGTCGCCGCCGTGCAGCACGACCCGAGCGAGAGCAAGGGCATCTCCGGGTCGCTACAGGAGCTCGCCCAGCACGGCTGGGGCCGCATCCTGCTCTGGATCACCGCCATCGGCCTGTTCCTGTTCGGCGTCTTCTGCCTCGCCGAAGCCCGCTACCGCCGCCACTCCTGACGCGACCCGGGGTTTCCCCCATCCGAGTGTTTCGTGCATCCGAGTGCTTCGTGAGGGGGCCACCCCCACGAAACACTCGGATGCGTCGGTCGCGCACCCCTTGCGTACGGTGGGAGCTCCGACGTCCTCCATGACCCCAGAGTCCGGAGGACCGTCATGTCCGAGCTACCGCACGAATCCCTCGAATGGCTGGCCGCCCATCACGGCGTGATCGCCGCCCGCACGTTGCGCCACCACGACGTGGGCCGCTGCACGCAGGTGCGCCTGCTCGAGGCGGGCGTGCTGCGGCACGCCGCCAAGTCCGTGTTCGTCATCGCGACGGCACCGGCCACGTTCGAGCAACGCTGCGCCATCCAGTGCGCCGCCCATCCGCGGGCCTTCGTCACCGGTCCGACGGCTGGTGTGCTCGCCGGTCTGCGACGCATGCCGCGCACCGCGCCGCTGCACGTCGCGGTGCGCCACGGCCGCCATCTCCCGCCCACGCCCGGTGTCGCGTGGCGGCAGACCACGGCCATCACGACGGCCGACCGCACCGAGCGCGACGGGATCACCGTCGCCAGTTGGTCGCGGCTGGCGTTCGACCTCGCCGCCGACCTGGGTCGCCTCGATCACCTGTCGGTCGTGAGCCAGCTGCTCCACGACCGGCGGGTCACGATCGACGACCTCGTGGCCATCGATGCTCGTCTCGGCCATCCGGCCCGTCCGGGCTCCGGGCGGTTCCGCCGCACGCTCGACGCCGTGGCCGGCATGGTGCCGAACGACTCGCATCCCGAGGTCGTGCTGGCCGACGCGCTGCGCCGACGCGACGTGCCGGTCGAGCACCAATCACGGGTGATCCTCGGCCGCGATGGTCAGCGCCTGCACGTCGACCTCGCGGTGCCCGCGGCCCGTTGGGGCGTCGAGCTCGACATCCATCCGGAGCACCGCTCGCTCGAGGGCCACGCCGCCGACGCCCGCCGGCGGCGTGACATGCACCGCCTGGCGTGGCAGATCGAGACGGTCAGCGAGCACGACATGACCGACCCGGAGCGACTCGCCGACGAGCTCGCCGAGCTCTACCGCCACCGGGTGCGGTCCCATGCGAGTGCTTCGTGAGGGGGCCACCCGCACGAAACGCTCGCATGCACGAAACACTCGGATGGGAGCGCCGGTCAGATGGTGGGGACCTCGGTGTGGCGGCCGAAGACGTCGGCGAGGGACGTCATGATCTCGCCGAGCGTGGCGTACTCGCGGACGGTGTCGATGAGGACGGGCATCAGGTTGCGCTCGGGGTCCGCGGCGGCCGACTCGAGCTCGGCCAGCGCGGCGTCGACCTTGCCCTGGTCGCGCTCGTGACGGACCTGCTCGAGGCGCTTCAGCTGGCGGGCCTCGTCCTCGTTGGTGATCTGCAGGATGTCGAGGGCGACGTCGTCGTTGCCCTCCTTGAAGCCGGTGACCCCGATGATCGGGCGGCGACCCTCGTTGAAGGCGCGCTCGAGCTCGTAGGACGAATCGGCGATGCGGCCCTGGAACCAGTTGTCCTCGATGCCCTGGATGCAGCCCTCGAGCATCGAGCCCTTGCCGATCTCGTCGAGGTGGGCGAACAGCTCCTCGGCCCGCCGTTCCATCTCGTCGGTCAGCGCTTCGACGAAGTACGAGCCGCCGAGCGGGTCGGCGACGTGGGCGACGTTCGTCTCGTGGGCGATCACCTGCTGCGTGCGCAGGGCGATGCGCGCCGCCTTCTCGGTGGGCAGGGCGAGCGCCTCGTCCATCGAGTTGGTGTGCAGCGACTGCGTCCCGCCGAGCACGCCGGCCAGCGCCTCGATCGCCGTGCGCACGATGTTGACCTCGGGTTGCTGGGCGGTGAGCGACACGCCGGCGGTCTGGGTGTGGAAGCGCAGCTGCAACGAGCGCTCGGACTGCGCCCCGTAGCGCTCCTTCATCCAGCGGGCCCAGATCCGCCGCGCCGCCCGGTACTTGGCGATCTCCTCGAAGAAGTCGATGTGGGCGTTGAAGAAGAACGACAGCCGCGGCGCGAAGGCGTCGACGGGCAGCCCGGCCTGCAGCGCCAGCTCGACGTAGGCGAACCCGTTGGCGAGCGTGAACGCCAGCTCCTCGGCCGCCGTCGAGCCGGCCTCCCGGATGTGGTAGCCGGAGATCGACACCGAGTGCCAGCGCGGCATCTCGGCCGCCGTGAACGTGATCGAGTCGCGCACGAGCCGCATCGACGGGCGCGGCGGGAACACGAACTCCTTCTGTGCCTGGTACTCCTTGAGGATGTCGTTCTGCAGCGTGCCGCCGAGGCGCGAGCGGTCCGTCCCCGACTTCTCGGCCTGGGCGACGAACATCGCCAGCAGCACCGCCGCCGGCGAGTTGATCGTCATCGACGTCGTGATGGCGCCGAGGTCGATGCCGGCGTAGAGGTCCTCCATGTCGGCGAGGCTGTCGATGGCCACGCCGCACCGCCCGACCTCGCCGAGCGACATCGGGTCGTCGGAGTCGATGCCGAGCAGCGTCGGCATGTCGAACGCCGTCGACAGGCCGTCACCGCCGGCCTTGATGATCTCCTTGAACCGCCAGTTCGTGTCCTCGGCGGTGCCGAAGCCGGCGAACATCCGCATCGTCCACAGCTTCGAGCGGTACATCGACGCGTACGGGCCGCGCGTGTACGGGTACACGCCCGGGAAGTCGCCGTCGTCCGGTCCGTACACCGGCTCCAGGGGGATGCCCGACATCGTCGTGAACGGGGCGTCGCGCAGCCGCGACTCGTCGAACGCTGCCTGCCATTGCTCGCGCGGGGTGGGGGCCATCCCCCTAGATTAGTTGGACGTCCAACTACTTACCAGTCGGGCGGGCGACGTTTTTCCACGGGTCGGCCACGTCCGGCGCCATGTCCTCGGCCCGGATCAGCCGCAGCACGCCGTTGATCGCCGCCGCGTCGGACTCGTCGAGGGCCCCGAGGCCGAACCGGATCTTGTTCAGCGGCTCGGTGGCGTCCGCTGCCACCTGGCGCCCGGCCGCCGTGATGACGGCGAGGATCCGCCGCTTGTCCGAGAGGTCGCGCCGTCGCTGCACGAGGCCCTTCTCCTCGAGCCGGTCGATCGTGTTGGTGATGCTCGCCGGGTGCACCATCAGGCGATCGCTCATCTTCCCGAGCGGCATCTCCCCCCGCCGGGTGAACGACAGCAGCATCAGCGCCTCGTAGCTGGAGAACGTCAGGCCGAACGGACGCAGCTCGTCCTCGACGGCCGCCAGCACGAGCTGGTGAGCGCGCATCAGCGATGTCGCCGCCGCCATGTGCTCGCCGACCGACCAACGGTCGATCCAGTGCCGCCGCGCCTCGGCCACCGGGTCGAACGGCAGCGGTTGCGACGGCATCCGGGAAACGTTAGGGGAAGTCCGTAGCGTCACGGGCGTGATCGAGGACGGTGGGTCGGGCGCGTCCTCGATCGAGCGGGCCAGGCAGCGCACCCGGCGCGGCGTGCAGGCGGCGATCGCCGCCTACCTGCTGTGGGGCTTCCTCACGATCTACTGGAAGGAGCTGCACCGCTTCGACCCGTTCGAGCTGATCGGCTGGCGGATCATCTCGGCGTCCGTGGTGCTGGCCGCCGTCGTGACGACCCGCCGCCGGTGGGGCGTGCTGCTCGGGGTGTGGCGCCAGCCGCGCCTGCTCGGGCGCCTCGCCGTCGCGTCCGTGCTGCTGACCGTGAACTGGACGGGCTACGTCTGGGCCGTCGCCAACGACCGGGTCCTGGAGACCGCGCTCGGCTACTTCATGGCGCCGCTGGCGACGATGGTGCTCGGCATCACCGTGCTCGGGGAGCGGACGTCACGCCTGCAGCGGGTCGCCCTCGCCCTCGCCGCCGCCGCGGTCGTCGTGCTGACGATCTCCTACGGCCGGCCGCCGTGGATCGCGTTCGTCATCGCCGGCTCGTGGAGCCTCTACGGCCTCCTCAAGCGCCAGGTGCCGCTCGCCCCGATCGACAGCCTGGCCGGTGAGACGTTCCTCCTCCTCGTGCCGGCCGCCGTGCTCGTGGCCGTGATGGCGGGGCGCACCGGCAGCATCCCGGCCGCGGCGACGGCTGGTGACTGGATGCTCGTCGCCCTCACCGGGGTGGTCACGGCAGTCCCCCTGCTGCTGTTCGCCGTCGCCGCCCAGCGCGTCCCGTTCACCCTGCTCGGGGCCCTGCAGTACCTCGTGCCGACGATCAACCTGTTCCTCGGCTGGCTCGTCTACGACGAACCGATGCCGCCGGACCGCCTCGCCGGGTTCGTGCTCGTGTGGATCGCGCTGATCGTCATCGCCGTGGACCGCGTCCGCGGTACCGCCCCGTCGCCGCCGGTGGACGCGTCGCGCGCCCTGGCGCCGACGGCCGGTCAGTAGCCTCGACGGCTCATGTCGCCCCGCACGCTGCCTCGCCGCGCCCTCGTCCCGGCTGCCCTCGCCGTCACCGTGCTGGCCGCCTGCGGTGGGGCCCCGTCGGGCGGCGACTACCGCAGCGGCGCCGAGGACTTCATCGAGGCCGGCCTCGACGGCCAGGCCGAGATGGCGGGTGTGACGTTCGCGAACGCCCAGTGCGACGACCCGCCGTCGACGAGCTCCGGCTCGATCTTCTCCTGCAGCGCCACCGGCTCGGACGGCACCGCCTACACGTTCACGGTGACGATCGTCGGGCGCAACCGCATGGACCTCGTCTCCGAGCCCCCGCTGCCCGTCCCGGCGAGCGAGACGACGACCCCGACGACGATCGCCGGCACACCTCCCGGCGCGCCGCCCACCACGGTCCCGGCCGCCCCGCCGACGACGACGGCCGGCAGCTGACTCACCGCTCCGGCGGCGTGACGATCAGGGTGCCGGCGAAGAACCGCTGGAGGACCTCGACGGCGGCCGCGTGCCGGCGGGCGTCACCGGTGATCGCCGACAGCCGCGCCAACCCCGACACGACCGCGTTGAGGAGGTCCGCCACGGCCCGCACGTCGACATCGGGAGCGAGCTCGCCACGGGCCGCGGCGGCGCCGACCAGGCGGCGGAAGAACCTGTTGTTGCGGCGCTGCAGCGGGCGGATCACCTTCGACAGCTCCTGGTGCCGTTGGGCGTCGCCGGCGACACCGACCACGAACGCCGGGGCGGTCGGGTCGTCGCGGTTCATCCGGTCCGTGGCCTCGAGCAGCGCGGCGTACTGCTCGACGAGCGTGGGCCGGCAGGCCACGGCGCGATCGAGCTCGGCGAAGACACGGTCGAACACCGCCTCGTAGACGGCCGCGTAGAGCTCGGCCTTGGAGTCGAAGTAGTGGTAGATCGCCGCGGTGCTGAGCCCGGCGCCCTCGGCGATGGCCCGGTTCGTGGTGCCGTCGTAGCCCTGGGTGGCGAAGAGGTGCATCGCCGTGCGCAGGATCCGCGCCCGTGTCTCGGTGGAGTCCTGGTCCCGGGGCCGGCCCCGAGGCCGGCCCGGTGAGGTGGTGATGTCCGTGCGCGCCTCCTAGGCGACGAGCTGTTCCGGATGGCAGACCCGGCACGGCTCGAGTCCGGCGGCGACGGCGGCCGCCGCGGTCATGCGCGTCGCAATGGGCTGGTCGGCGATGACCGCACACGTCGTGCGGTGGTACGTCTGCGTCCCGGCGACGACCTCACCGCCGCCGACGGCAGCGGCGCTCGGGACGGCGCCGGCCGCCGACGCGGGAGGTGCGCCGGTGTCGATGCTGCGCCGGAGGTCGTCGATCGCGGCCTTCAGCTCGACGCGGTCGGCGCGCAGGCTGTGGGCGACGATCAGGCCGGCACCGACGACGACGAGCGCGAGGCCGGCGATGCCACCGGACACGACGTACGGCATCTGCGCCTCCACGCGGTCGTTCGACGCCGCGCCGTTCCACCCGAGGAAGATGAGGAAGAACCCGGCGATGCAGTAGACGATGCCGAGGACGCCGCCGAGCTTGGCCCACTGGTTTCTCATGGTCTCCTCCCGGATGACGAGCGCAGGGACTGGTGTGGTTGGCTCACTGGTGCACCTTCCGACTGTGGGCGACGACATCCGGCACCGGCTCATGGTGCACCAGCGAGCCTTCGGCGCTCCATTGCCGGTTCGCTCGCTCGAAGACTCGCTCGCTCATTCGTGTTCACCGCCGAGGTAGCTCTCGCGCAGGTTCGCCTGGCGGATCTCGTCGCCGACGCCGGAGAACACGAGCGTGCCCTTCTCCATGATCAGGGCGCGGTCGGCGTACGGCAGCACGCCGACGTTCTGCTCGACGATGACGACCGTGGTCCCGTCGTCGTTGATCTGGGCGACGACCTCGAACACGATCTTGGCGAGCGCCGGGCTGAGCCCGAGCGACGCCTCGTCGATCAGCAGCAGGCGCGGCTTGGACATCAGCGCCCGGCCGATGGCCAGCATCTGCTGCTCGCCGCCCGAGAGCGTCCCGGCGTCCTGATCGGCGCGCTCGGCCAGCCGTGGGAAGTAGTGGAACACGAGCTCGCGCTGCCGGTCGAGCTCGTCCCGCTGGCGCCGGCGGGTCCAGCCCCCGAGGCGCAGGTTGTTGGCCACGCTGAGCGCGGGGAACACCCGTCGACCCTCGGGGACGAGGGAGATGCCCTGGCGCACGAGCTGCGTCGGCGAGCGCCCGTCGATGCGCGCCCCGTCGAAGCGGATGCTGCCGCTGTCGGGCTTGAGCAGGCCGGCGATCGTCGACAGCGTCGTCGTCTTGCCGGCGCCGTTGAGCCCGAACAGCACCGCGGTCTCACCCTCCTCGACCTCGAACCCGATGCCGAGCAGGACCGGGAACCCGTACCCGACGCGCAGCTCCTCGACCTCGAGCAGGGCCATCAGTCGGTCTCCACGAGGGCGTCGAGCTGGGCCTCGAGGGCGACCGCCGCCGGGTCGGGGTCCTCGCCGAGGTAGGCCGCGACGACCTGGGGGTGGCGGCGCACGTCGTCGGGCGCGCCGTGCGTCAGCAGCTGACCGAAGTCGAGGCAGTACACGTAGTCGCACACCCGCACCACGAGGGGCACGTGGTGCTCGATCATGATGATCGACAGGCCGAAGTCGCGGCGCAGGTCGAGGAGCGTGTCACCGAGGCGGTGGGCCTCCTCGGGCCCCATGCCCGACGACGGCTCGTCGAGCAGCAGCACCTCGGGATCGGTGGCGAGGACCGTGGCGATCTCGATCCGCTTGAGCGTCCCGTAGGGCAGCCCGGCGACCTGCGTGTCGAGCAGGTCGCCGAGGCCGAGGGCGTCGGCGAGGGCGTCGGCCCGGCGGCGCATCTCGCGCTCGGAGGCGCGGGCGGCCGGGCTCCCGAGCATCGCCGCGACCGTCCCGTAGCGGGCCTGCAGGTGCTGCGCGGTGAGCAGGTTGTCGCGCACCGTCGCCCCCTTCACGAGCCCGACGTTCTGGAACGTGCGCCCGATGCCGAGGGCGGCGCGCTCGTGCACCGGCAGATGGGTGATGTCGCGGCCGTGATGGAGGATGCGCCCGCTGTCGGGCGCGTAGAAGCCGGTGATCAGGTTGAACAGCGTCGTCTTGCCGGCGCCGTTGGGTCCGATGATCCCGACGATCTCCCACTCCGCGACGGCGACGGACACGTCGCGGTTGGCCTGCACGCCACCGAACTTGATCGAGACCTGGAGGGCTTCAAGCACGGACATCGGTGATCTGCACCTCCTTCAGGCCGCGGTCGCGGGGGTCGAAGCGGCGCCCACCGAGCCAGCGCACGATGGGCCGGATCTGCTGGCCGATGCCGCCGGGGAAGCGCGTCAGGTTGAGCAGCAGGAGCAGCGGGCCGATGACGAGGGGGGCGATCTCCGGCGTGAGGTCGCGGGGCGCCGGGATCGCGGCGAGGAACGAGTCGGCGCCCGGGATGTGCTCGATGAGGTACGGCAGGAGGGCGAAGAAGGCGCCGCCGATGACGAGCCCGGCACGGCTGCGCAGCCCGCCGACCACGGTCATGATCACGAACACGAGGGCGAGGCTGAAGTTCCACGTGTCCGGGGAGACGAACGTGTCGTTGTGGGCGATCAGCGCGCCGGCGAGCCCGGCGAAGATCCCCGACAGGACGAACGCGAACAGGGTGGCGAGGCGCACGTTGATGCCGAACGTGGCGGCGACCCGCGGGTTCTCGCGCAGGGCGAGGAGGGCCCGCCCGCTGCGGCTGCGCATCAGCATCCAGTCGAGGTACAGGACGACGGCGAGGAACGCCAGGCAGAGGTAGTAGTAGCGCCACTCGGTGTCGAACAGGTCGGGCTTCGGCGCCGGCTGGCCGGCGCCACCGCCGGTCAGCTCCTGGATCTGGAAGATGTTCTGCTCGGCGACGAGACCGTACGACAGCGTGATCAGCGCGAAGTAGAGGCCGCGGACGCGCAGCGACACGCCGCCGAGCACGAGGGCCTGGGCGCCGCCGATGGCCGCCGACGTGAGGACGGCGACCCAGTACGACTGGCCCTGCACGGTGACCATGTACGCCGACGTGAAGGCGCCGATGCCGACGAACGCCTGGTGCCCGAGTGAGATCTGGCCGACGTACCCGAGCAGCACGTTGAGGGACAGGGCGACGATGCCGTAGCAGACGGCCGTCGTGAACTGGGTGAGGTCCGTCGCCGGGCGCGACAGCGGGAAGACGATCACGAGCCAGGCGACGGCGAGCCACACGACGCCGCGCCCCGCCCAGCCGGCGGCGGACGGCCGGAAGGGACGAACGGGCGTGGTCGTCCTGGTGCGCTCGTCGACCGCCACTCAGGCCTGCTTCCCGAACAGGCCCTGCGGGCGGATCACGAGCGCCGCGAGCAGGACGATGAACACGAGCAGCGTGCTCTTGGTGCCCGGGATGTCCTCGAAGAGCGGCGCGCTCGTGGCCACCGACTGCACGATCCCGATGAGCACGCCACCCACGAAGGCCCCCGGCAGGCTCGTCATGCCACCGAGGACGGCCGCCGTGAACGCCGGGATGAGGTACGTCGAGGTCATGATGCCCGGCCCGAAGCTGCCGCCGTCGGGGACGGCGATGAGGGCGGCGAGGCCGCCGAGCAGGGCGGCGAGGACCCACGTGAACGTGGACAGCCGGCGCACGCTGATCCCGGCCAGCTCCGTCGCCGTCGGCTCCTGGCTGGCGCCGATGATCGCCAGCCCGAGGTTGGTGCGGGTGAAGAAGAGGCCGAGCAGGACCGCCAGCACGGCGAGGGTGGCGATCAGCCACAGCCGCTGGTCGGACACCTGCACGCCGAGCAGCTCGACGCGGTCGACGCGCTCGAACCCCTTGGCGATCGCCTTGCCCTGGGCGCCGGCGAACCAGATCTCGATGGCGATGGAGAGCAGGGCGACGCCGGCCGTCGCCACCAGCAGCGTCACGCGCGGGGCGTTGAACAGGGGGCGCACGATCACGCGCTCCGTCGCGAACCCCATCAGGGCGGCGGCGACCAGTGCGCCGAGGAACGCCAGCCAGTAGTTGGTGTGCAGATCCAGGAGGTAGAGGGCGTACAGGGCGACGGTGCCGAACTCGCCCTGCACGAAGTTGAAGACGCCGCTCGACTTGTAGACGAGGACGAGGCCGAGGGCGACCATCCCGTAGGCCGACCCGGTGGTCACCCCGATCACGAGCGAGGCGTCCTCGCCCGTCGCGATCAGCACGACCACGAGCGCGACGGCGACGAGGACACCGACCAGCAGGCCGCGCCGCTCGCCGAGCAGGCCCATCGTCAGGGGGCCTGCACGGACTCGACGGCCGTCACGAACTGCTTGATGTCGCAGTCGGCCTGCAGCAGGGCGGCGCCGGTGCCGCCGAAGTGGTCCTCGACCGAGTACTCGAGCGGCGAGTAGATCCCGTTGTCGAACGGCGATGCCGTCACGAGCGTGTTCATGAACGCGGCCCGCCCGAGCTCCGGTCCGGTCGCCTCGAGCATCAGCGCGATCGCCTTGTTCAGGGCCCACAGCTGCAGGCCGATGTCGTCGGCGGGCGCGCCGTTGGCGAACTCGGCGTAGGCCGTGGTGAAGTCCGGGTCGAGCTGGTCGATGACGTCCAGGCCGGGCACGGGCGAGAAGAACTCCCCGGTCGACACGTTCGGGCAACCGATCGCGGTCACGGCGTTGAGGCCCGACGTGATGCCCGGTCCGATCCACACGGGGTTGTAGCTCTGGTTGGCGGCACCTGCCGCCAGGCCGAGCACGTACACGACCGGCGAGCTGAGGAGGATGACGGCCTCGACCCCGGAGTCCTTGAGCTGCTGGGCGACGGTCGCCGACTCGGCGGGCGAGGCGTCCTTGTTGATCCGCGTCTCGAACGGGATGGCGAGGCCGGCCGCCGCCGCGGACTCCTTGATCGCCGCCAGCGCGTCGTCGAACGACGGCGTGTCGGCGACGACGAGCCCCGCCTCGGTGAACCCCTGCGACTGCAGCTGGGCGACGAGCATCGGTGCCTGCTCGGCGTAGGTCAACGACGTGGAGAAGTAGGTGCCGAGGTCGGCGAGCCCGGTCTCGTTGACGCCGGCCGAGAGGTAGGGGATCCCGGCCTCGTCGGCATACTGCGCGCACGCCGTGATCTGGTCGGCGCCGCCGCCGCCGACGAGCAGGAAAGCGCCGTCCTGCTCGACCATCTCCCGGCAGACCTGGACGGCGTTCTGGGGGTTGAACTCGTCGTCGCGGAAGACGACGCGGACGTTGCGGCCGAAGAGGGCGTCGGGTGCGGTCGACGCGAGGTACTGCCAGTAGATGTCCTTGCCGACGTCGAAGCTCTCCTGCGGGATCGGCGAGGCGCCGGTCACGGGGGCGTGGATGCCGATGACGATCTCGGTGTCCGACACCCCGTCCGTGTCGTCAGGTCCAGGCTCGAACGGGCCGGCCTCGGGCGCCGCGGTGGTCGCCGGGGCGGTGGTCGCCGGCGCCGTGGCGGCCGTCGTGCCCGGTGCGTCGGACCCAGGTGTCGCCGGCGAGCTCGTCGCCGGGCTTGGCGCGGGCGTCGTGGGCGTCGGCGCGGCAGTGGTCGGCGGCACGGGGGGCAGCGTCGCGGCGCTGTCGGCGTCACTGCCGGCGACCCCCGCCTTCTGCCCACAGGCCGTCGCCACGACGACACCGACGGCGAGCAGCAGGGCGACGGGACGACGGCTCATTCGGTGCTCTCCTGTGCTGCCCGCCGGGCGAGGTGCTCGGACACCCCGCGGCCGGTGGAGGTGGTGGGCGGGGGGTCGCCGTCGGGACCGACGACTCGCGCCGTGATGTAGGCGAGGACCAGCACGACCGGGATCAGCAGCCACACCGTCCACGACCACCCGCCGGTGAGGTCTCCCTCGGCAGCGACGGCCGCGATCATCCGATCGACCATCCGGCGGCTCCCATCTCGTGTGCTTCGACAACCCGCCTCGGCCGGATGGTAGTTCGCGCCTCGCACCGACCCGGTCGATCCCGGTCCGGATCGCCGCGCGAGCGGGCAGACTGGTGCCATGGCGAACGACGTCGAACGGCGCGCCGAGGCGGCTGCGTTCGACGATGACGCGGTGCCGTTCCGTCCCATCGACGAGCCCGACCAGGCAGAGATCACTGACGCAGGAAGCGGCGTCGGCGATGGCCCGGAGGCCGCCGTGGACGTCGACGAGGACGACGACGACGTCGTCGTGCTGTCCTGGTGGCAGCACCCGGTGAACGTCATCGGCCTCGTCCTCGGGATCGCCCTCATCGGCGGCATGCTGGGCTGGCTGATCCGCGACGCGAGCGCGGACGAGCGTGGCAACGCCGCCGACGTCGGCTTCCTCCACGACATGCGCGTGCACCACGAGCAGGCGGCGCAGATGTCGTACATCTTCCTCGGCCTCGACGACACGGCGCCCGGGTTGCGCTCGATCGCCCGCGACATCCTCGTCGGGCAGAACATCGAGATCGGGCGGATGATCCAGATGCTGCGCGACATGGGTCAGCCGGAGGCCGCCGAGACGGACGAGGCGATGGCCTGGATGGGCATGCCGACGACGCAGCAGCAGATGCCGGGCATGGCCACCGACGCCCAGCTCGAGCAGCTCGCCGGGTCGAGCGGGGCGGCGGCCGACGAGCTCTTCGTCGAGCTGATGGTCGCCCACCACGAGGGCGGCGTCCACATGGCCGAAGCGGCCGCCGAGGACGCCAGCCTGGCGAAGGTGCGCTCGATGGCGAGCTCGATGATGACCGGCCAGCGGGGCGAGATCGCCGAGCTGCGCCAGGAGCTGGAGCGCGCCCAGGCCGAGTAAGGAGCCGGTGTGGACCGATCCCCGCCGGCGGTCGCTCGCGCACCCCGCCCGTACACTCCAACAGGGTGACGGTGGCGCGGTGGCTGGCGGTGGCGGGGGGCGTGGTGACCCTGCTCACGGCGTGCAGCACCGACCCTGGCGTCGCGACGCAGTCCGCCGAGCGCCTGGTGACACCCGCCCCGACGGCTGCTCCTCCCGCGACGACGACACCCGCCGACCCGACCACGCCAGACACCACCGAGGCGCCTGCCGATCCCCCGTCGACGGGCAGCCCGTCCACGTCGCCGCCCAGCACCGGGGCCCCGAGCCCGCAGCCGGTGCCGACGACGCCGGCGGGCACGCTCGGCGACCGGCTCGACGTCGGCGACGCCAAGCCGGCGCGGGCCTACGACGACTTCGTGCGCCTCGCCCTCAACGACATCGAGGCGTGGTGGGCCGACACGTTCCCCGCCGTGTACGGCGAGCCGTTCGAGCCCCTCGCCGGTGGGGTGTTCGCCGCCTACCCGGAGCGCACCGCGCCGATCCCCGGCTGCGAGACGGACACGCCGACGCCGTACGAGGAGATCGCCCAGTACGCGGCGTTCTACTGCCTCGACGGCGACTTCATGGTCTACGACGACGGCGAGAGCGGCGTGCTCGCGCAGCTCGCCGCCGAGTTCGGGCCGTCGATCCTCGGCGTCGTGTTCGCCCACGAGTACGGGCACGCCATCCAGGGCCGCGCCGGCGTGCTCGCCCGCGACCTGCCGACGATCGTCAGCGAGCAGCAGGCCGACTGCTTCGCCGGCGCGTGGGTCGCCCACGTGCGCGAGGGCGGTGCGACCGGGCTGACGTTCACCGACGAGGACGTCCGCAGCGGCCTCGTCGCCATGATCACCGTCCGTGACCCGATCGGCGTCGACCAGTTCGAGGCCGGCGGCCACGGCTCGGCGTTCGACCGCGTCGGCGCGTTCCAGACCGGTTTCGCCGCCGGCGCGGCCCGCTGCGCCGAGCTCGCCGACGATCCGCTGCCGCTCGTGCCGAACGTCTTCCGGCGGAACGAGGACCCTTCCGGCAACTCGCCGTTCGAGGACGTCATGCAGTTCGTCCCGGCGGATCTGCAGCAGTACTGGGCCGGCGCTGTCGCCGCGGCCGGGGGCACGATGCCGACGATCACGGTCGTGCTGGTCGCAGCCGGCCAAGGCGTCGACTGCGATGGACCAGCGGGCTCGCTGGTCACCGGCGCCGTGTACTGCCCGGCGACGCAGCAGGTGTTCCTCGACGAGACGCTGGCCCGTGACCTCTACGACCGCTTCGGCGACTTCGTCGTCGGCTACATGGTCGGCGGCGCCTGGAGCGAAGCGGTCCAGGCGGCGCTCGCCAGCTCGCTCGAGGGCGAGCCCCGGTTCCTCGCCGACGACTGCCTGACCGGCGCGTGGGCCGGCACGATGATCCCCGAGAACAAGCCACCCGACGACCCGCGGACGGCTGTGCATCGAGGCGGGCGACCTCGACGAGGCGATCCAGACCGCCCTCGTCGTCGGTGACGAATCGGGTTCGGACGACGTGCTCGGCAGCGGCTTCGAGAAGATCGCCAGCTTCCGCGAAGGTGTGCTCGATGGACTCGATGCCTGCCTCAGCCGGATCGGTGACTGACGGCGTGTCGTCCGTCGACGAGGCGCCGGTCCTGGCCGCCCTCGACATCGGCACGAACAGCTTCCACCTCGTCGTCGCCCGCACCGCCGGTGCCGATCGCTTCGAGACGCTGACGCGCGAGAAGGAGGTCGTCCGCCTCGGGCACGGTGGCGGCGACATGAAGGAGCTGACGCCCGACGCCGTCGAGCGGGGCCTCGCCGCCCTGCGCCGGATGCGGCACATCGTCGACAGCTACGGCGCCACGTTGCGGGCGGTCGCCACGAGCGCCGTGCGCGAGGCGGTCAACGCCGGCGTGTTCCTCGAGCGGGCACGGCGCGAGGCCGGGATCGACATCGAGGTCATCTCCGGTGCCGAGGAGGCGCGCCTGATCTACCTCGGCGTGCTGCAGGCCGTACCGGTCTTCGACCGGCGGGTGCTCCTGGTCGACATCGGCGGTGGCTCGACCGAGCTGCTCATCGGCGAGAAGGGTGAGACGCTCGCCTCGCGGAGCTTCAAGCTCGGTGCCGTGCGCCTCACCGATCGCTTCTTCCCCGAGGGCGTGGCGACGGCGAAGCGGGTGGCGGCGTGCCGGGACTACATCCGGGGGATCCTCAGCCACTTCCAGCGGGAGGTCGACGAGCACGGCTTCGACGTCGTCGTCGCGTCGTCCGGCACGGCCGAGGCCGTCGCCCACGTCGCCCACGCGGCGACCGGCGCCGAGCCGCTGAAGACGTACAACTGCTACGAGCTCACGACGCCCGACGTGCGCCGGGTCGTGGCCGAGCTCGCCCGCCACCGCACCGCGACAGCCCGAGCCCGGGTACCGGGCCTCGAACCCGGGCGCGCCGACATCGCCGTCGCCGGCGGTCTCATCCTGGAGACCGTTGCGACGACGTTCGGCATCGACAGCGTCACGTTCAGCGAGGCCGCGCTGCGCGACGGTGTCCTGGTCGACACCCTCGAGCGGACCTCGTCGCGGGGTCCCGAGGTCGGCACCGGCCGGGACGGGCTGCACCACCTGCGCGACGTCTCCCGGCGCAGCATCCAGCAGCTCGCCGAGCGGTGCGACGACGACCCCGCCCACTCCGCCCACGTCGCCCGCCTCGCCGTCGAGCTGTACGACGCGCTGCAACAGCTCCACGACCTCGACGGCACGGCTCGCGAGTACCTCGAGGCCGGCGCCCTGCTGGCCAACGTCGGCCTCGTGGTGGCCCACAGCAAGCACCACCTGCACGCCTACTACGTGATCCGCAACAGCGAGCTCGCCGGCCTCACCGACCTCGAGATCGAGATCATCGCCCAGATCGCGCGCTACCACCGCAAGAGCGAGCCGAAGGCGGCGCACCCCGAGTTCGCCGCCCTGGACGCCGGCGACCAGGCCCTCGTGCGCACGCTCGCCGGCATCCTGCGGGTCGCCATCGGGCTCGATCGCAGCCACCGCGGGCTCGTCGAGTCCGTCCGCGCCGAGGTCCAGGCCCGCCGGATCGTCGTGTTCGCGACCGCTCGTTCGGGAGCCGACATCGGCCTCGAGCTCTACGCCGCCAACGAGCGCAAGCACCTGCTCGAGCGGGTCACGGGGCGGCGCGTCGAGCTGCTCCCCGGCTGAGGTTCGAGATCAGCCGGTGGCCGTCGCTCGAAGCCGAGGTCGAGCAAGCGCTGCTGCACCATCCGCACGTCCTCGCCGGACGAGCCGAGGTGCAGCGTCGCGGTGAGGGTCGACGTCGCCGGTGCCGCGGTGGTCGGCGCGGCGGCAACGACCGGCGCGGCGGTGGTGGTGGTCGGTGCCGGGACGACCGTGGACGTCGTGGCGCCCGCCGGCGGGGCGGCCTCCCCGGACCAGCCACCCGCGACACCGGCGGCCACGACGGTGCCGAGGAGCGCCGCGGCGGCGACGGCAGGCAGCATCCGGGGCGCCGGACGGTCGGGACGGGGGATCGATCGGGTCACGGCGCGCTCTCGGGGGTGCCTCCGAGGCTAGGTCGCGCCGCGGCAGCGATCGAGGATTGCCCCCGGCCGGTCGTCAGTGCGGCGGCCGCAGCTGGCGCAGATCGGCGCGCAGCTTCCACATCTCACGCATGATCGTGACGATGATCGCCGGTGAGGCGAGGGTGGATTCACCGCGGGTCCGCGGGAAGTAGTCCACGCCGATCTGCAACACCTCGTAGCCGAGGCCGGTCGTGCGGATGAACAGCTCGGCGTCGATGAACGACCCCTCGCTCTCGAGGTGCACGCGCTCGAAGATGCTGCGCCGGCAGAGCTTGAAGGCGAAGTTGATGTCGCGCGCCTTGACCCTGAACATCCAGCGGATCATCAGGTTGTAGAAGAACGTGTAGATCGCCCGCAGGTAGCCCTCACCCGTGCGGTCGAAGCGGTAGGCGCTGACCATGTCGACCTCGTACTGGCGCAGCAGCCGGACGGCGCGGGGCACCTCGGCCTCCATGTCGAACGGCAAGTCGGCGTCGGAGTAGAGGATCAGGTCGCCCCTCGCGTTGGCGAACCCGGTCTTCATCGAACCGCCGAGCTTGCGGTTGCGCTCGTGGTGGATGACGCGCACGTGGCGGTCGGCCGCCGCCAGCTTGTCGGCGAGCTCGGGCGTGCGATCCGTCGAGGCGTCGTCGACGATCAGCAGCTCGTAGTCGGCGATCTCGCCCTCGTCGACCAGGCGGTCACAGACCCGGCGGGCGGCGTCGACCGCCCGCTCGACGTAGTGCTCCTCGTTCCACATCGGGAAGAAGATCGACAGCACCTCGTCCTGCGGCGCACCCGACGTCACGTCCCGGGAGGGTAGCGGCGCGATCCCGCAGGTGGTGGGCGGCGGTACCGTCCTGGGCCGTGGAGACGTCGACACCCACGCCCGCCGCACCCCCGCCCCCGGCGCGGCCCGTCGCGGCGCGGCCGGTGCGGCGCCCCGGGCAGCTGACGCCGGGATGGCGGCTCGTCACCGGCATCTCGTGGGTGCTCGTGTTCGTCGCCTGGAGCGGCGTGTGGAAGGCCAGCCGCGAGCTCGGCGTGGCGACGTGGTGGCTCGGACCGGTCGGCGAGCCGCGGCCCGTGCCGGTCATGCTGATCCCGTTCATCGCGCCGGGCGTGATGGTCGGCCTGACCCTGAACAACGCCCGGCGCATCCCCTGGTACGGGCTCGTTGCTGCCGCGGTGTCGGTCGCGATCGGCGTCGTCGACCTCTCGTACGTGCGCCGGCTGGGGTTCGTCGAGGTGCTGATCGGCATCGCCGGGGCGCTGGTCTCGCTCGCCGGGCTCGGCGGCACCTACCGCGCCGTGGCACCGCCGGCCGCTGCACCGGCACCGGCGGCGACGACCGCGCCGGCTCCGGACGGACCAGTTCCCGACCCCGCTCGGTAGCTTCCGGAGGCGATGAGCAAGGTCCTCACGTCGCTCCCGGTCGGCGAACGCGTCGGCATCGCCTTCTCCGGCGGTCTCGACACCTCCGCCGCCGTCGCGTGGATGCGCGATCGTGGCGCGATCCCCTACTGCTACACGGCCGACCTCGGCCAGTACGACGAACCGGACCTCAGCGGGGTGCCCGACCGCGCCGTGCAGTACGGCGCCGAGGCGGCCCGCATCGTCGACTGCCGGCCGGAGCTCGTGCGCGAGGGCCTCATGGCGCTGCAGTGCGGTGCGTTCCACATCACGACCGCCGGGCGCACGTACTTCAACACGACGCCGCTCGGCCGCGCCGTCACCGGCACCCTGCTGGTGCGGGCGATGCACGACGACGGCGTCGACATCTGGGGCGACGGCAGCACGTACAAGGGCAACGACATCGAGCGCTTCTACCGGTACGGCCTGCTCGTCAACCCGGCGCTGCGGATCTACAAGCCGTGGCTCGACCAGCGCTTCGTCGACGAGCTCGGTGGGCGGGCCGAGATGAGCGAGTTCCTCGTGTCGCGCAACCTGCCCTACCGCGACCCGAAGGAGAAGGCGTACTCGACGGACGCCAACATCTGGGGCGCCACCCACGAGGCCAAGGCGCTCGAGGAGCTGGCGACCGGGATGGAGATCGTCGAGCCGATCATGGGCGTCGCCCACTGGCGCAGTGACGTCGCCATCGCCCCGGAGGACGTCGCCGTGCGCTTCGAGGACGGCTGGCCCGTCGCCCTCAACGGCGAGGAGTTCCCCGACCAGGTCGCCCTCGTGATGGCGGCCAACGCCATCGGCGGCCGCCACGGCCTCGGCATGAGCGACCAGATCGAGAACCGGATCATCGAGGCCAAGAGCCGCGGCATCTACGAGGCCCCGGCGCTCGGGCTGCTGCACATCGCCTACGACCGCCTGGTGACGGCGATCCACAACGAGGGCACGATCGAGAACTACCGGACGATGGGCCGGCGGCTCGGGCGGATGCTGTACGAGGGTCGCTGGTTCGACCCCCAGAGCCTGATGCTGCGCGAGCCACTGCTGCGCTGGGTGGGCTCCGCCGTCACCGGTGAGGTCACGCTGCGGCTGCGGCGCGGCGAGGACTACACGATCCTCGACACGACCGGCCCGCACCTCACGTACGCCCCCGAGCGCCTGTCGATGGAGAAGGTCGACGACGCCGCGTTCGGCCCGCTCGACCGCATCGGCCAGCTGACGATGCGCAACCTCGACATCGAGGACTCGCGCGCCAAGCTCGACGTCTACCGCGCCAGCGGCACCCTCGGCGCCGGCGGCATCCTCGAGCTCGACCCGTCACGCCCGGAGCGGCCAGGACCCACGGACTGACCGCTCGGCAGCCGGGTGTCATCGCGACCGACACCGGCACACCCCCATCCGAGTGTTTGGTGCATCCGAGTGTTTCCGGCGGGGGCCACCCCCACCAAACACTCGGATGGCCGCGGCCGAGGTGCGCGGATCGAGGACGTTCAGTGCTGCTGAGCGCGTGGCCGCAGTGAGTCCTGGCCGCTCTGGACGCGGGCTGCGAACGGCGGCGATGAGGGCGGTGAGCAGGCGGGTGCGGTCGACCATCGTGGCGGTCTCGGCGAACTCGTGGTCGGCGTGGGCGCCGCCGCCCGTGACGCCGAGGCCGTCGAGCGTCGGCACGCCGATCGCCGCGGTGAGGTTGCCGTCGCTGCCGCCGCCGACGGCGACACCGATCGGGATCGGCACGCCGATCCCCTCGGCGACCTTCTGCGCCAGCGCGTAGAGGTCGGCCGCCGCCGACTCCTCCATCGGCGGTCGGTTGAGCCCGCCGACGACCTCGAGGCGGGCCTCCGGGTGCACCGGCCGCAACGCCGCCATCGCCGCCGAGACGCGCTCGGCCTCGGCCAGCTCCGTGACCCGCATGTCGACGTGGACCCGGGCCTGGGCGGGCACGACGTTGTCGGCCGTGCCGGCGTGGGCGACCGTCGGCGTGACGGTCGTGCCGACCTCGGGGCGCCCGAACGCGTCGATCGCCAGCACCTGGTGCGACGCCTCGATCAGCGCGTTGACGCCCTTCTCCGGCTCGAGCCCGGCGTGGGCGGCGCGCCCGTGGACGATCACCTCGAAGTCGCCCGTGCCCTTGCGGCCGATCTTGATCGCTCCCCCGTCCGCCGCCGGCTCCAGGACCAGGACGGCGCCACACGCCCGCGCCCGCTCCTCGATCAACGCCCGCGAGTCGCGCGACCCGACCTCCTCGTCGGCCGTCACGAGCAGTTCGATCCCCGACCGATCCCCGAGCGCGGCGACGGCGTGGACGGCGAGCACGATGCCCCCCTTCATGTCGAAGACGCCCGGCCCGGTGACGCGCCCGTCGATGACGCTGAACGGGCGAGCGGCCAGCGCGCCACGTGGGTGCACGGTGTCGTGGTGGCCGACGAGCAACACGCGCGCCTCCCCGTCGGCCCGCCAGTGCACGTGCGGCCCGGCGGCGCTGGCGACGAGCTCCGGCGCCGAGCCGAGCCGGCGCTCGATCAGCGCCGCCACGGCCGCGGCCGACGCCTCGACGGCCGGCAGGTCGAGCGACGGGGACTCGACCTCGACGAGCGTCCGCAGGTCGTCGAGCAGGACATCGAGGTCGGCCGTCATGTCGGCCACGCTAGGCGCCGGGTCTGCGCGACGCTCTGCGCATGGGTCGATCGAAGGGCATCGTGGCCAGCATCGCCACGACGGGCAGCCGTGCCGTCGCCGGCAGCAACACGACATCGGGGAGCCTCGCCGTGGCCGGCTCCGTGGCCACTGCAGGCAGCCTGGCCGTCGCCGGGTCGGTGGCCACGGCGGGCAGCGCAGCCGTCGCCGGGTCGGTCGCCACGTCGGGCAGTGCGTTCGTCGCCGGCTCGGTGGCCACGGCCGGCAGCGTCGGCGTGTTCGGGAGCGTGCTCAACATCGCCGGCATCGGCCTGCGCCGGTGCATCGCGACGGTGGCGTGCATCGGGTGCCGGCGCTGCGTGGCCTGTGTCGGGTGCGTCGGCTGCGTGGATTGCGTCGGCTGCGTGGGGTGCGTCGGCCTGCGGGGCGCGGTGGGCCGCCGCGGGGCCCGCGCCTGATCAGCCGAAGCGGACGCTCGCCACGCCCGCCGCGATCAGCAGCAGGCCGAGCGACTGCCACGGTGTGAGGCGCTCGTCGAACACCCACCGGCCGAGCCCGACGGCGATCGCCGCCTCGCAGCCGAGGCCGACGACGTAGGCGACCGAGAGGCCCTCCTGGCGCACGGCGATCGCCAGCAGCAACGAGCCGACGAGGAACAGCACGGCGATGCCGGCGACCGGCCACAGGCGGTGCAGCCCCTCGGAGAACTTCATCAGGGCGCCCCCCAGGCCGAAGGCGACGGACGCCGCGACGATGAACCCCACGGTGAACGGAGTGCTCAGGAGGTGCCGGTGATACGGGCCGCCGACCACCCCGGAGCAGCGCGGTGGCGGACCCGCGCCGCGCCGTGTGGTCGACTGGTCGCGATGACGGACCAGCAGCAGCGCGCCGAGCTGGCCGCGTTCCTGCGGGCGCGACGCGAGGCGCTGACCCCCGAAGCCGTCAAGCTGCCCCGTGGCCGCAGCCGGCGCACCCCCGGCCTGCGCCGCGAGGAGGTCGCGCTGCTCGCCGGCGTGTCGGTCACCTGGTACACCTGGCTCGAGCAGGGCCGGCGGATCAACGCGTCGACGGACGTGCTGCGCTCGATCGGCCGGGCCCTGCGCCTCGACGGTGCCGGGCTCGAGCACCTCGTCTCGCTCGCCCAACCCGTGTCAACGAACGGCGCCGCGCCGGCGACCCCGGACGAGGTGCCGTCGGCGCTGCGCCGCCTCATCGACGAGTTCGAGCCGGCGCCGGCGTACGTGCTCGGTCCGCACTGGGAGTTCGCCGCATGGAACGCGGCCGAGGCCCGGCTGTACCCGCCGCTCGAGCGGTTGGAGGGCATCGAGCGCAACCTCATCTGGGTGCTGTTCGCCCACGAGGGCGTGCGCCGGCTGATCGTCGACTGGGACATCCACGCCCGCCAGGCGCTGGCCGAGTTCCGGGCCGCCACGACGGCGGTGCGCCGCGACCCCGTGATGACCGAGCTCGTCGGCCGGCTGTCCGACGTGAGCGCCGAGTTCCGCGCCTGGTGGCCGGAGCACGACGTGGCCCGCTTCGAGACGCGGCTGCGCCGCTTCGACCACCCGCGCGCCGGCATCCTCACGTTCGAGTACCAGCAGCTGACGCCGGCCGAGTGGCCCGGCCTGCGCGTCGTCGTCCAGCTGCCGGTGCCCGGCGACGACTCCGCCCGCCGCCTCGCCGTCCGCCACGACGCGTTCTGACCCGGCCCCGACGCATCTGACGCTACTTCGGTGGCCTCAGACCACCGAAGTGTCGTCAGAAACGAGAGGGTCAGCCCCAGTCGGGCGGCAGCTCGTCGCGGCGCGGGGGGTCGGACCCGCGGCGCCCGACGACGACGGCGGCGACGGCATGGGCGGCCTCGACCGCGGCGACCAGCGCGGCGACGTCGTCGAGCGCGGCTCGGCCGCGACCGCTCCCCTGCCACCACGTCGCGAAGCCGGCCGTGAAGGCATCGCCGGCGCCGATCGTGTCGACGACCGGCACCGCGGCGACGGGGACGGTCACCGCCCCGGCGGCCGTGACGACCGTCGTCGCCGTACCGCCGGTCGTCACGAGCACGACGCGCGCACCGAGCCCGAGCAGCTCGCCGGCCGCCGCCGACAGCGCGATGCCGGGGCGCAACCAGGCGAGGTCCTCGTCGCTCGCCTTGACGACGTCGGCGCGCGCCAGCACCCGCTGCAGGCGTTCGACGTAGGCGGCCCGGTCGCCGATGATCGTCGGGCGGCAGTTGACGTCGACGAGCACCAGCACGTCGGCGCCCGCCGCCAGCACGACCGACTCGATCGCCGTCGCCATCGGCTCCAGCACGAGCCCCAGGCCACCGGTCACGAGCACCTCGACGCCTGGCGGCAGCCGGCCGGGGGTGAGCGCCGGCGCGCTCGTGCCATCGGTGTAGAAGCGGTACGTCGCGCCACCTCGCTCGTCGACCTCGGCGACGGCGAGCGTCGTGGGCCGCGCGGTCCGCTGCAGCAGGGCGTCCGACACGCCCGACGCGGCGAGCCCGGACGCCAACTGGCGGCCGAAGCCGTCGCCGGAGATCGCCGCCAGCAGCGCCGTCGGGGCACCGAGCCGGGCGCAGCCGCGAGCGACGTTGTACGGCGCCCCGCCCACCTTGGCCTCGATCGCGCCATCGGGCGGGACGACGAGGTCGACGAGCGCCTCCCCCGCCACGACGATCACGAGCGGGCATGTTGGCACGTCGCCGACCGGGCGCCGACCGTGTGGAACGGCCCGCTCAGGGGAAGCCTCGACGGGTACGCATGTGCCGCCGACCGCGGTACGGTCAACTCAGATGGATGGAGACCCGATGGACACGCTCTCCGACGCCATCCGCCGGCTGCAGGCCGACGGCTACGTCGGCAACTGGTTCGCCAACGCCGACCACGTCCTCGAGTGCAACGACTCGGGCGACGTGCTCGACCCGGCCGATGCGCAGATCGACCACATCCTGCGCTTCGAGGGGCAGTCCGACCCCGGCGACATGACGATCCTGTTCGCCCTGCAGACGCCGGCCGGGTCGAAGGGCCTCTACTCGGCGCCGTTCAACGCCGAGACGCCGCCGGAGGACGTCGACGTCATCTCCCGCATGCGGCACCAGGCCGCCGACGGGACGCTCGACAAGTAGAGGAGCCACATGACCGACCTCGCCGCCCGCCCCGACTTCGCCGGGTACGAGCTCGACGACCGGTTCCGGCGCGAGGACGGTCGCGTGTTCCTGTCCGGCGTCCAGGCGCTGGCCCGCCTCCCCGTCGACCAGCTGCGCATCGACCGCCGCAACGGGCTCACGACGGCGGCGTTCGTCTCCGGGTACCAGGGCTCGCCGGTCGCCACGTTCCAGGAGGAGGCGTCGGCCGCCGCCGGCACGGTCCCGGACCTGCCGATCATCGTGCGGCCGGGCGTCAACGAGGAGCTCGCCGCCACCGCGGTGATGGGCAGCCAGCTCGTCGACTCGCTCGACGACAAGCGCTACGACGGGGTCGTCGGCGTCTGGTACGGCAAGGCGCCGGGGCTCGATCGTGCGGGCGACGCCATCCGCCACGGCGTCTTCGCCGGCACGTCGCGCCACGGCGGCGTGATGGCCATCGTCGGCGACGACCCGGCCGCCAAGTCCTCGACGCTGCCGAGCTCGAGCGACGCCACGTTCGTCGACCTGCACATGCCGATCCTGTTCCCCGGCGACGTGCAGGAGGCCCTCGACCTCAGCCGCCATGCGGTCGCGCTGTCGCGCGCCAGCGGCATCTGGGTCGGCCTCAAGCTCGTCACCCCGGTCGCTGACGGCACCGGCACCGTCGACGTGCACCCCGACCGGGTGCAGCCGGTGACGCCGACGATGGAGTTCGACGGCAAGGTGTTCGTCCCCCACCCGAGCGGCCGGCTGCTGACGCCGTACACGCTGGAGATGGAGCGCGAGTTCCAACAGGTGCGCTCCGAGCTGGCCCGCCGCTACGGCGTCGCCAACCGGCTGAACCGCGTGACGGTGTCCACGGAGCGCGACTGGATCGGCATCGCCGCCAGCGGCCACACGTACCACGAGCTGCGCGAGGCCCTCGGCCTGCTCGGCCTGACCCGCGACGACGACCTGCGCGGCGCCGGGATCCGCCTGTTCCACCTGCTGATGCCGGTGCCGGTCGACGAGCAGCAGATCCGCGACTTCGCCCACGGCCTCGCCGAGGTGCTCGTGATCGAGGAGAAGAACCCGACGCTCGAGCTGCTCGTGAAGAGCGCGATGTACGACTCGGACGAGCGTCCGAAGGTCGTGGGCCGCCACGACGAGACCGGGGCCCCGCTGGTGGCGGGCACCGGCATGCTCGACGCCGACCGGCTGCTCGAACCGCTCCGCCGGCGCCTCGTCGCCCGCCTCGGCGAGGACGCCCTCCGCCCGCTGCCCGCGAAGCAAGGTGCCTCGCGCATCCCGCTGACGGTGAACCGCACGCCGTTCTACTGCAGCGGCTGCCCGCACAACCTGTCGACGCGGGTGCCCGAGGGGACGCTCGTCGGCGGCGGCATCGGGTGCCACGCGATGGTCGCCCTGATGGAGCCGGAGCGCGTCGGCGACATCGCCGGGCTCACCGCGATGGGCAACGAGGGCGCCCAGTGGATCGGCATGGCGCCGTTCCTCGAGCGCGACCACCTGATCCAGAACCTCGGCGACGGGACGTTCTTCCACTCCGGCTCGCTGGCGATCCGCGCCGCGGTCGCGAGCGGCGTCGACATCACCTACAAGCTGCTCTACAACGGCACGGTGGCGATGACGGGCGGCCAGGACCCGCAGGGCCAGATGACCGTGCCCGAGGTCGTCCAGACGCTGCTGCTGGAGGGCGTCCGCCGCGTGATCGTCACGTCCGACGACCCGGGCAAGTGGGACGGCGCCGACTTCGGGCCGCTGGCCCGTGGCCGGGTCGAGGTCCGCGACCGGACGCGCCTGATGGAGAGCCAGGTCGAGCTCGCCGAGGTCCCGGGGGTGACGGTGCTCGTCCACGACCAGCGCTGCGCGGCCGAGCTGCGCCGCGACCGCAGCCGCGGCGTGATCGCCAAGCCGGGCTTCCGCGTCGTCATCAACGAGCGCGTCTGCGAGGGCTGCGGCGACTGCGGCGACAAGAGCAACTGCCTCTCGGTGCAGCCCGTCGAGACGGCGTACGGGCGCAAGACCCGCATCCACCAGACGAGCTGCAACTTCGACATGTCGTGCCTGCAGGGCGACTGCCCGGCGTTCGCGACCGTGACCGTCGACCCGGACGCCGCCAAGCAGGCACGGCCGTCGGCCGGCAGCAGCGGGAATCCCGGCGCCGGGCTCCCGGAGCCGGTCCCGGTCGTCGCCGCCGACGGCTTCACGGTGCGCTTCTCCGGCATCGGCGGCACGGGCGTGATCACGGTGAGCCAGGTGCTCGGCACCGCCGCCATGCTCGACGAGTACGTCGTGCGCGGGCTCGACCAGACGGGCCTGTCACAGAAGGCCGGTCCGGTCGTCAGCGACCTGCGCCTGAGCCGCGGCGACGTGCCGGCCTCCAACCACGCCAACAGCTCCGGGGTCGACTGCCTGCTGGCGTTCGACCTCCTCGTCGCGGCGAGCGACACCCACCGCATCGGCGCCGACCCGACCCGCACGGTCGTCATCGGGTCGGTGGCGTCGACGCCGACCGGCGCGATGGTCGCCCACCCGACGACGCCCTACCCCGACCTCGCGGCCCTCACCGGCCGGCTCGACGAGGTGTCGCGTCGCGACCACAACCGCTACGTCGACTCGGCGGCGTTGGCGACGGGCCTGTTCGGCGACTCGACGACCGCCAACATCCTGCTGCTCGGCGTCGCCGTCCAAGCCGGCGCGGTGGCCGTGTCACCGAGCGCGATCGAGCGGGCGATCGAGCTCAACGGGGTGGCTGTCGCCCGCAACGTCGCCGCCTTCCGGTGGGGGCGGCGGTGGGTGGCGTTCCCGAGCGAGGTCGAACAGGCCGCAGGCATCGCCCCGGCGATTGCGCCGGAGACGACCGACGAGCTGATCGACCGCCTCGCCGCCGATCTCGTCGACTACCAGTCGGAGCGCTACGCCCAGCGGTTCCTCGACCTCGTCGGCGTGGCCCGCCAGGCGGAGCAGCGCGTCGACCCGACGAGCACCGCGTTCACGGCGGCCGTTGCCCGCTTCGGCCACAAGCTGATGGCGTACAAGGACGAGTACGAGGTCGCCCGGCTGCTGCTGGCGCCCGAGGCCCGGGACGGCTACGAGGCGGTCGGCGGACGCGGCACGAAGGTCACGTGGCGGCTGCACCCCCCGATGCTGCGGGCCGCCGGGATGAAGCAGAAGATGAAGCTCGGCCCGCGCACCACGCCCGTGCTGGCCACGCTCGCCCGCTCCAGGCGCGTGCGCGGGACGCTCGCCGACCCGTTCCGCTGGGCCGAGGTGCGGCGGCTCGAGCGGGCGATGATCCCCGAGTACGAGCGTGCCGTGGCCGAGCTGGCGAAGCGGCTCACGGCTGCCAACCTCGACGAGGCGGTGGCGATCGCCAGCCTCCCCGACCAGGTCCGCGGCTACGAGCACCTCAAGCTGACGCGAGCGGCCGCCTACCGCGCCGAGCTGGCGACCCGCCTCGCCGCCTTCCGCTGACGCGAGGTCCCGCGCCGCCCGCACCGACCGCGCATCCCGCCAACTTTCAGACCAGACGGCCACGATCTGGCCGCCACGTCTGAAAGTTGGCGGATCCGGCCACCTCGTGGACGCTCCGGGTCAGGTGACCGGGCCGCGGGCGGTGAGGAGGGCGGCGCCGACGATGCCGGCCTCGTTCTCCAGGGCAGCGGGGACGATCTCGGTGCCGACGTCGAGCAGCGGCACCCACTTGTCGGCGCGCCGGCTGGCGCCGCCGCCGACGATGATCAGCTCGGGCGAGAACAGCTTGACGACGGACTCGAGGTAGCGCTGCACGCGCTTCGCCCAGTCCTTCCACGACAGGTCCTCGCGCTCGCGGGCCGACGCCGCGGCCCGGGTCTCGGCGTCGTGGCCGTCGACCTCGATGTGGCCGAGCTCGGTGTTGGGGACGAGCACGCCGTCGACGAAGAGGCCGGAGCCGATGCCCGTGCCGAACGTCAGCACGAGCACGACGCCGCGGCGGTCGCGGCCGGCGCCGTAGCGCACCTCGGCGAGCCCGGCGGCGTCGGCGTCGTTGACGACGTGGACGTCGGTGCCGACCTCCTTGGTGAACAGCTCGTCGGCATCGGTCTCGAGCCACGACTTGTCGACGTTGGCGGCGCTGTGGACGACGCCGTGGCGCACGACGCCGGGGAACGTCACGCCGATGGGACCCGACCAGTCGAAGTGGCGGACGAGCTCGGCGACGACCGGCGCCATCGCCTCGGGCGTGGCCGGGCGCGGCGTCAGGATCTTGTGCCGTTCGGCCGTCAGCATCCCCGTCGCCAGGTCGACCGGCGCCGCCTTCATGCCGGACCCGCCGATGTCGATGCCGAAGGACAGTTCGACGCTCACTGGTGCACCATCCCACGCCGGACGACGACGCCCGGCGGGAGCTGATGGCGCACCAGTGAGCCTTCGGCGCCGTGCTCCTGGTTCGCTCGCTCGAAGACTCGTTCGCTCACGTCACCGCATCGTAGGGGCGCGACCCGAACAGCGCCGTGAGCGCAGCGTCGAAGACCTCCGTGTGGAGGTCGGCGTCGGCGGGAGCGTGGTGGGGCGTGAACAGGGCCATGTTGTGGAACGGCGTGAGCAGGACGCCGCGGTTCAGCGCCCACAGGTGCAGGTACGCCTCGAGCTCGGCGTCGCCCGCTGCGGCCGCAGCCGCCCCGTCGCGCGGCGGCGGCGCGAACCAGTACTCGGCCCGGCAGCCGAGCCGCTGCACGTGCCACGGCAGCCCGTGCCCGGCGATCACCGCCGCCGCGCCGTCGGTGAAGCGCGCAGCGAGCGGGACGGCGGCCGCGAAGTCCTCGGCGCGGAGGCTGTGGGCGAGGGCGGCGTCCATCGCGGCGACGGACAGGGCGTTGCCGGCGAGCGTGCCGCCGATCCCGCTGACGTCGATCGACGGGTCCTCGAAGCGGTCCCGCACGACCGCCGCCACCGCCGCCGTCAAGCCGTACGCCGCGGCCGGCACCCCGCCGCCGATCGGCTTGCCGACCACGAGCAGGTCGGGGTCGAGCCCGTGGGCGGCCGTGTAGCCGCCCGGTCCGGCGCAGATCGTGTGCGTCTCGTCGAGCACGAGCAGCGTGCCTGCGGCGCGCGTGAGCCGCCGCAGGGCGTCGTGGAACCCGGGCTCGGGCAGCACGATGCCGATGTTCGTCATCGCCGGCTCCGCGAGGACGCAGGCGATGTCGCCGCCGGCGAGCGCCGCCTCCAGCGCGGGCACGTCGTTGAACGCCACGACGGCCGTGGTGGCGGCGGGATCGACCGGGACGCCGAGCGAGCCGGGGCGGGGTACCACGCGGCCGTCGGCGTCGAGCACGACGAGCGTCTCGTCGACGGTGCCGTGGTAGCACCAGTCGAACACGAGGATGCGCTGCCGGCCGGTGGCGAGCCGGGCGATCCGCAGGGCGAAGCGGTTGGCGTCGGTCGCGCTGAGCGCGAACTGCCAGGCCGGCAACCCGAAGCGGCGGGCGAGCTCGCCGGCCACCGCGGCGGCGTCGGCGGTCGGCAGCATCGTCGTCGCCCCGCGGTTGGCGCGGTCGGCGATCGCCGCGGTGACGGCGGGCAGCGCGTGGCCACCCATCGCCCCGGTGTCGCCGAGGCACAGGTCGACGTACTCGTGGCCGTCGACGTCGCGGATGCGACCCTGCACGGCGTCGGTGACGAACACGGGGACGTCACCGGGCCAGCGCCGCATCCACGCCATCGGCACGCCGGCGAGGAGGTGGCGCGACGCGTCGGCGGCGAGCTCGTGCGAGCGCGGGTGGTCACGGCGGAAGCGCTCGCGCTCCCCCGCGTGCAGTTCGGCGAGGCGCCGGCGATCGAGGGTGGGCGTCAACGCGGGCCGGTCGTCTTGACGACGACGGGCTCGTTCAGGGTACCGACGCGGTCGTTGGCCGTGGGATCGCCGGTCGGTGCCGGGCTCGTCGGCAGCGGCGCCGCCGACAGCGCCCGGGCCGGGTCGCACGGATCGACGGCGTCGGGCACGGCGCGGCCGGCGCCGTCGACGAGGAACGTCTGGGCCTGCGTGAGGGCGTACTGCGGGGAACCCGGCTCGCCGACGTCCACGACCACGGTGCGGCAGGTCTCGGACGTGGCGACGGTGGCCATCGAGGTCTGGGTGTCGCTCGGGGCGTAGGCGCCCGGGTTGCCCATCAGCTCGGCATATGTGTTCAGCCAGCGCCGCTGGTACTCGCGCGGCGTGATCCGGTTGCCGGCGTCGGGCCGCGGGACGGTGTCCCACTCGGCGCCCACCGGGACGTGGCCGATGTACCAGGAGACCGGGATGGTCGCCACGTCGCCACCATTGCGGGCGAGGATGGACGCGGCCAGCTCCGCGGCCTTGGCGTCCTGCACGGCAGGCGGGGCGTCCTTGGCCCGGGCGTACCCGCCGTAGCCGCCCCAGCTGCTGTCGAGGAAGCCGTAGGCGCCCGACGCCGTCGAGGTCGTCACCGAGACCGTGTAGTTGCCGCCCGTCTCCATGTGCCGGATGGTCGCCAGGATGGCGACGAGCTCGGCCGGGATCGGGGCGAGGGCCAGGTCACCACCGGTCGCGGCGCAGTCGACGCCGACGTCGTAGCGGGGATCGCCGACCCGGGCGGCGGGCGCGTCGACGGGCGTGAACCCGGTCGGGCTGATCCAGAAGCGGGCCGCCACGGTGGCCGCGCCGGGCTGCCCGCCGGTGACGGTGAACGGCGTCCATCCGGCCGGCAGGGCGACGCCGAGCCAGCCCTCCTCGAACCAGCCGGCGCTCGGCGGGGCGGCGGCCGTGGCGGTGGTGTTGGCGATCACGGCGGCCGTCTGGGCCGGGCCGGCGGCGAGCGGGTCGGGCACCCCGGCGACGAGGGGCCGCTCGGGCTGCACGGCGCCGACGACGCCCGACGGCGCAGTTCACGGCGCGCTGGGCGGCCCGCAGGCTCCAGTACGGGTTGATGGCCGACGCCCTGCGGCGTGTGGATCTCGACGTGGGCGTGCGGGACCGAGCCCTCCGAGTTGCCGCTGTCGCCCATCCAGCCGATCTGCTGGCCGGCGGTGACGCGCGCCCCGGGAACGATGCCGGGCAGGAACCGCCACGTCCCGTCGTCGGCGCCGTCGTCGCTGCCGGGCGAGTCGTTGTTCATGTGGTACACGTGGTACTGCCAGCCCTCGTCGTCGCGGATGGCGACGCCGAAGCCGGCGGTCGGGTGGTCGAGGAGGTGGTCGATCACGCCGTCGTGCATGGCGAGGATCGGCTGGCGGCGGTCACCGATGAGGTCGTTGCCCTTGTGCGCCCGGGCGCAGCCGTCGCGACAGGCGCCCCAGTCGTTGACGTAGCTGATCGGCCCGGCGACGGGGAACGTGACCGCCCGCACCTGGCCGCTCTCGAACGCTCCCGACGGCACCACGATGACGCCGTTGGGCGCCTCGACGGGCGGCTCGACCGGATCCGAGTCGAGGTCCTCGGGCGGCGGCTCCGGCACGGTGGTCGTCGTCGCGTTCGGATCGACCACGGTGGTCGTCGTCGCGTTCGGATCGACCATCGGTGGTCGTCGTCGCGTTCGGATCGACCACGGTGGTCGTCGTCGCGTTCGGATCGACCACGGTGGTCGTCGTCGCCGCCGGGGTGACCGTGGTCGAGGTCGTCGTGGCGCCGGGCTCGGTCGTCGTGGTCGGTCCCGGCGGCGGCACCGTCGTCGTCGGCGCGGTCGTCGGGGGCACCGACGCCGGCACGGTCGTCGTCGGCTCGACCGCCGTCGTCGGCGTGGGCGGGGCGGTCGGCTCCGGGGGGGCCGGCTCGACGGGCGCCGCCGGTGCCGGTTCCACGCAGCCGGCGTCGGCCGTGGTCGTCGGCGGCGTGCAGTCGACGGGCGGCTCGGGACCGGCGGCGGCGGCCGTCCAGGCGACGATCGGCACCAGTGCCATGGCGGCGACGATGGCGATCGGGCGGCGCCTCACGGCGTGACCCCCGCGTCGGCAGGCGCCAGGTCGACCGAGGCGCCGAGCACGCCGACCGCCACCGGGCCCCGCCCGGCGATCTGCAGGGACAGCGTCGTCGCGGTCGTGCCGGCGACGAAGTAGCGCTCGGGGACCCGGGTGACGTCGAAGTCGACACCGGAGCCCGAGCTGACGGTCGCTCCGTCACGGGCGGCGACGTAGTCGGCGGGACCTGGCGTCTTCGACGTGACGGGCGCGCCGAGCTCGCAGATCGAGTCGTTGAGGATGCTCGTCGTGTTGTTGCACGCCGGGTCGGTGCCGACGAACTCGCCGAGCGGGGGCGGGGAGTTCCCCGGCGGGACGTTGTTGCCGAGCGGCTGGCCGCCGAAGAGCAGGCGTCGAGGCGCCGCGGTGCTGCGGGTGGGCGGCGAGGTGGAACGTCTTGGCGAACATCGTGCTCGCCGCCGGGACCTGGTACCCGTCGACCGTGACGTCGACCGAGCCCTGCGAGAGCACGCTGAAGCCGTCGAGCCAGGTGATGGCCCGGGGTCGGAAGCGGGCCTGCTGCTCCGGGCTCATCGTCGTCGGTGTCGACGGCGGGATCGCGCTCGTAGGCCGCGACGATCGTCCACGACGCGTACGGCAGGTAGGCGCCGGCGCGCTCGGCCATGATGTCGGCCACGGTGTACACGCCGGGACCGGCGCCCTGCACGAAGGCCGTGAGGTCCCACACCGCCTGGCGCATGGAGGCGCCCGGGCCGGGGCCGCCGACGCTCTCGCGGACCTTGGTGATGCCCGGTGTCGTCGCGGACAGCTCGATGAACTCGAAGCCGGCGGCCGGACCGTCGAGCCGGGCGCGGACCGGGTTGACGACGGACGACAGGCTCGTGTTGACGTACAGCCGGGCCGCCACGACGCGGGCACCGAAGGGGATGTCCAGCAGCGCCGAGCTGGAGTTCTCGCCGCAGGCCGCCGGCACGAACAGGCGCCCGACGCAGAGCGCTGTCTCGTCACCGTCGACGTCGGCGGCCGCCTCGCCGGCCGCCCGCCACCCACCAGCCGAGATGAGGTTCGAGTTGCCGGCCATCACGAGGTCGCCGGCCAGCACGTCGTCGACGACGGGGGTGAACGGCTCGCCGACCGCTTGGGCGGCGGCCGAGGTGGGTAGCGCCAGGGTCGCCGACGTGGCCAGCAGCGCCACCGCGGACGCGACGAAGCACACGGTGCGCCGTCTCCCTCTTCGCTGCCCCACTGCGGACCTCACGCGCCTCCTCCGTCCGCCCAACGGACTGGCTGCCACAGTACCGGACGGGTGCAAGTCGGGCCACCGGCCCATGGGGCGAAGTTCCTGGTCAGAGGCACTGTCGCGAACTCGTCGCCGGCCGTTGACCGGCCAGCCGCCGCGAGGCCTCGATTCGCGTGGTCCGGCGCCCCGCCGGTGGATCGCTCAGACGCCGAGCGAGCGGCCGACGATCTCCTTCATGATCTCGGTGGTGCCGCCGTAGATCCGCGTGATGCGCGCGTCGGCGTAGGCGCGTGCGATCGGGTACTCGGACATGTAGCCGTAGCCGCCGTGCAGCTGCACGCCGCGGTCGATGACCTTGCCCTGCAGCTCCGTGCACCACCACTTCGCCATCGCCGCCTCGTCCGCTGTCAGCTCGCCGGCATTGAGCGCCAGCACGCAGCGATCGATGAACGTCTGCCCGATCTCGATCTCGGTGGCCATCTCGGCGAGCACGAAGCGGTTGTGCTGGAACGACGCGATCGGCTGGCCGAACGCCTGGCGCTCCTTGGCGTAGGCGAGGGTGCGGTCGAACGCGGCGCGCGCCGCGGCGACGCCGGTGACGGCGATCGACAACCGCTCCTGTGGCAGGTTGGACACCAGCTGCAGGAACCCGCTGCCCTCCTCGCCGAGGCGGTTGGTGACGGGCACCCGGACGTCGTCGAAGAACAGCTCGGCCGTGTCCTGGGCGTGCATGCCGATCTTGTCGAGGTTGCGACCACGCGCGAAGCCCTCCATGCCGCGCTCGAGCACGAGCAGCGACATGCCGCGGTGGCGCTGCGACGGGTCGGTCTTGACGGCCGTGATGACGACGTCGGCGTTGATCCCGTTGGTGATGAACGTCTTCGACCCGTTGACGATGTAGTGGTCGCCGTCGCGGATCGCCGTCGTCGTCATCGACGCCAGGTCGGACCCGATGCCGGGCTCGGTCATGGCGACGGCCGTGATCAGCTCGCCGGCGCAGATGCCGGGCAGCCAGCGCGCCTTCTGCTCGTCGTTCGTGAGGTGCAGGAAGTACGGGAGGCAGATGTCGTTGTGCAGCGTGATGCCGAGGCCGACGGAGTTGACGTCGGCGCGCTGCAGCTCCTCGGCGATGACGACGTTGAACCGGAAGTCGCGCACCCCACCCCCGCCGAGCTCCTCCGGGACCTCCATGCCGAGGAAGCCGTTGGCACCGGCCACGGCGAACAGCGAGCGGTCGACGACCCCATCGGCCTCCCACCGCTCGAAGTTGGGCACGGCCTCCCGGTCGAGGAAGGACCGGAAGGCGGAGCGGAACTCCTCGTGCGTGTCGTCGAAGAGCGTGCGGCGCATGGTCGACATCATGCCAACAGCGGCCAGGACCCACGGCGGCGCCATCGCGGCGCCACCGCCGACGGGAGCCGACTACCGTCACGCGATGACCATCGACGACATCGACTCGCAGCGGGCGTCGTTCCACGCGATGACCGAGGGCAGCGCGCTGGACTGGGGCATCATCGCCCACCACAACCTGACGTTCGCCGCCGGGCTGCCCGACCGCATGCTCACCCACCTGCGGCTGCTCGAGGGCGACGCCGGCGGCTTCGCCGTCGACCGCCTCGAGCACTCCCTGCAGACCGCGACGCGTGCCTACCGCGGCGGCGAGGACGACGAGTACGTCGTGTGTGCCCTGCTCCACGACATCGGTGACATCCTCGGCCCGTACAACCACGCCGACATCGCGGCGGCGGTGCTCAAGCCCTTCGTCTCCGACGCCAACCACTGGATGGTCTCCAAGCACGGCGTCTTCCAGGGCTACTACTTCTTCCACCACCTCGGCCTCGATCGCAACCAGCGCGACCAGTACGCCGGCCACGAGTTCTACGACCACTGCGCGACGTTCTGCCTGGAGTACGACCAGGCCGCCTTCGACCCGTCCTACGACACGCTGCCGCTCGAGTTCTTCGAGCCGGCGCTGCGCGAGGTGCTCAGCGCACCCCGGCGCAGCATCTACATGCGTGACGACGGCGCGGTCATGGAGGCCGCCGAGGCCTGACCGGCCGACCCGCCCCACTCGGCCGTTTTGGCCAACTTTCTGCTGAGACGGCCAGATCCTGGCCGTCTCGTCTGAAAGTTGGCCAGGACCCCCCGGACCGCACCGCCGAAGAACCGTGGGCGATCGCGCGAGCGCCCGCCGCCGCGGCCGCGCCGCGTCGGTGTCAGTCCGAGGCTGGGAGCGGCTTGGCGTCCTTGAGCGGGATCGCCGTGCCGTCGACGGCGAGCGTGCCGGCGCCACCCTTGGTGGCCAGCAGCTCGATTCCCGACGCCTCGTCGTGGAACCGCTTGCCGATCGCCGTCGGCTCGGCGAACGCCGCGTCCGTGGAGAGCCCGGCGGGGACCTCGCTCCCGACGGGCACCATGGGGTGGCCACCGCACTGCAGCACCACCGCCGAGCTCGGCGCCTTGACGACGATCACCTGGGTGTCGTCGACGACGCTCTGCCACCGTGAACCGGCCTTGAGTTCTTGATCCGTCATAGCCCCCCAATCCTGGCACGGCAGTACGGTCCCGGCCATGGTCGGGGTCGAGGAGGTCGCGCGACTGGCCGCTGACCTGGTCGGTCCCGGGGCGACCGTCACGCGCGAGGGCGCCGGCTGGGACCACGTCGCGTGGCGCGTCGTCGGCGCCGACGGTGTGCCGTGGATCGTGCGGGCGGCGGTGGAGGGTCAGCCGGACGAGTTGGCGGCGGAGGTGCACCGCGAGGTCGCGGTGATGCAGCTCGCCCGCCTCGTCCTCGGCGACCTGGTCGGCGATGCCGTCGTGCTCGACGCACCTCGGGGGTGCCTGGCCCACCCGCGGCTGCCGGGGACCCCGCTGCAGGACCTCCTCGTGACCGGTCGCGTGCCGGCGACCGAGCTCGACCGCCTGGCCCGCGAGATCGGCGTGATCATCGGCGAGATCGCCCGGCTCGTGCCGCCGGCCGGGGTCGTGACCGACGACGGGCTGCCCGCCTGGTTCGCCGGCCTGCCGGAGCTCGTGGCGCAGGTCGAGCACCTGCTCACGCCGGGCGAGCGGGCCGCGGTGGGCCGCTTCCTCGCCAGCTCGCCACCGCCCGAGCCGTGGCCGGACGACCTGCCGCTCGCCCACAACGACCTCGGCGCCGAGCACGTCCTGGTCGACCCGGGCACGCTGGCCGTCACCGGGGTCATCGACTGGTCCGACGCGGCGCGCGCCGACCTCGCCGCCGAGCTCGGGCGCCTGGCGCGCGACCTCGGCGGCGAGCACCTCGACGCCGTCCTCGACGGCATGGCGGTGGCGGCCGCCGACCGACCCGCCCTGACGGCGCGCGCCTGGTGCTACGCCCGTTGCCTCGTCGTCGAGGACCTCGCCGACGCGGTGCGCCGGCGCCCCGACCTCATCGCCTTCGAACGGGCCAGCCTCGCGGTGTTGTTCGCCGGTTGCTGAGCCGTCCTGTCAGCGTGATCCGGCCCGATCGGGCCGGGATCCAATGACAGGACGGCGGGTGCCCGTGCTCCGTCAGGCCACGGCGGTGGCCGCGCAGGTCCAGAAGTCCTGCATCACCGCCGGCGGGGTCGGCGACGACCACGCCCGGTTGGTGAGCAGCACGCCCGCCAGCCGGTTGGCCGGGTCGTTCGCCCACGACGTGCCGAGACCGCCGTCCCAGCCGTAGGACCCGGGCGCCAGCGCGAGGCCGGTCTGCCGGCGGCGCACGGCCAGCCCGAGCCCCCAGCCGAGCGACCCGTCGGGATCCGGGCCCCGCTCGACGTGCACGGCCACCATCGCCGCGACGGTCGCCGGCGACAGGATGCGCTGTCCCCGGGCGGTGCCGCCGGCCAGCAGCATCGCGGCGAAGGCGAGGTAGTCGTCGACCGTCGACACGAGGCCGGCGCCGCCGCCCGGGAACGCCGGCGGCGTGCTCCACTGCCCGTCGACCGGGTCGTAGGTGCCGAGCGCCCCGCTCCCGGGATCGACCGCGGTGAGCGGTCCGAAGCGGTCGAGCTTCGCCGGCGGCACGTGGAACGCGGTGTCGGTCATCCCGAGCGGTTCGAAGATGCGCTCGCGCAGGACGTCGGGGAAGGGCCGGCCGGCGGCCCGTTCGACCAGCACGCCGGCCACGTCGGCGCCGATGTGGTAGAGCCACCGCTCGCCGGGCTGGTACGACAGCGGCAGCTCGCCGAGCAGCCGGATCCACTCCTCGGTCGGCGGGGCCTGCTGCGGCGCCGGCGGCCCGGCGCCGAGACCGAGCTCGGCGGCCCGCTCCAGGACCGGTTGTGGGCGGTCCCAGTGCTCCATGTCCATCCCCAGCCCGAGGCGGAACGTCAACACGTCGCGGACGCTGATCGGGCGCGCCGCCGGCACGGTGTCGTCGAGCGGGCCGGCGGGATCGCGCAGGACGCGGCGGTCGGCGAGCTCCGGCAGGAACGGGTCGACCGGGTCGTCGAGGCGCAGCACGCAGTCCTCCACGAGCTGCAGGACCGCCACCGCGGTGATCGGCTTCGTCATCGACGACAGGCGGAAGATCGTGTCCCGCGCGATCGGTCGCCCGCCGCCGCCCTCCTCCGTCGTGCCGGCCCAGCCGACGTGCACGTCACCGTCGCGAGCGGCCGCCCACACCAGCCCGGCGGCGCTGCCGCCGGCGACGTGCAGCTGCATCGTGGCGTCGAGCCGCGCCAGCGCGGCGGTGTCGAACCCGGTCGTCGTCATGCCAGCAACGACGAGCGGACGACGGTGAACTCATCGCCCGACCGTTTCGGGGTCGCCGCCGATCGGGTACCCGGTCGTCAGCCGTCGCCGCGCCGACGGCCGTCCCCCCAACGGAGGTGTGCTGCATGATCTTCCTGCTCTGGGTCCTGGCCGTGATCCTCGTGGTCGCCGGCATCGTGGCCCTGCTCCGCGGTCAGGTGCTCTGGGGGATCGTGCTCATCATCGTCGGCTTCCTCGTCGGGCCGGGCGGCGCCTCGATCTTCACCTGACGGCGTTACGGTCGCCGCATGCAGGACGGCGTGCGGACCGCGACGGCGGCCGATCTGGACGGCGTCGTCACCGTGTTGACGGCGGCGTTCCATGACGACCCGCTGATGTCGTGGGCGTTTCCGGACCCCGCCACCCGGCCGCGACGACTCGATGCCCTGTGGACGTTCATGGGTCGCGAGGGCTACCTGCCGCTCGGTGCGTCCACGCTCGTGCCGCACGCGGCCGGCGCCGATGCGGCCGCCCTGTGGCTGGCGCCCGGCCAGCACCTCGACGCCGCGTTCTGGGCGGCGCGCGGCAGTGCGTTCGCAGCAGCCCTCGAGCACGACCTCGACCGCCTGTCCGCCTTGTCGGAGCAGATGCACGCCCACCACCCCGCCGAGCCGCACTGGTACCTGTTGGCGATCGGGGTCTCACCGGACCGGCAGGGCGGCCGCCTCGGGAGCGCGCTGCTCGCCCACACCCTCGCGATCGCCGACGACACCGGCGCGCCCGCGTACCTCGAAGCGACGAGCCCGCGGTCGCGCGCCCTCTACGAGCGCCACGGCTTCGTCGCCAGCGCTGCCTTCGAGGCACCGGGCGGCCCGCCGTTGTGGCCGATGTGGCGGGAGCCCGCCTGACACGGTGGCCGCCCGTCCGGCGAGCACGGCGCCGTAGGCGATCGCGCCGAGCGTGATCGCGAAGCCGGCGAGCTGGACCAGCGACAGCGACTGGCCGAGGACGACCCACCCGAGCAGGGCGCCGGTCACCGGCGCGGCCAGCCCGAGCAACGGCGGTGCGGCGGTGGGCAGGCGCCGGATCCCGGCGAACCAGATGACGAACGCGGCGCCGGTCGCGACGAGGCCGAGGTACCCGAACCCGATGAGGTGGCGGGCCGTCGGCGCCGGCGGTCGCCCCTCGACGAGCACGGACAGCGGCACCAGCAGCACGGCGCTGAGCAGCAGCTGCCAGCCGGTCGCGGCGAGCCGGTTCGGGGGCGCCGGGAAGCGCTTCGTCAGCACCACGCCGGCGGCGAAGGAGACGTTGGCGGCGACCGCCGCCAGCACGCCGACGGCGTCCAGGTCTGCGCCCGGTCGCACGACGACGAGCCCGACGCCGACCATCGCCGCGGCGCCGACGACGAGCTCGTGCCGCGGCGGGCGGCGGCCGGCGAGCAGCCACGACAGGCCGGCGACGAGCACGGGCTGCAGGCCGCCGGCCGCGGCGGCCACGCCGCCGGGCAGCCGGTAGACGGCCACCGCGAGCAGCGGGAAGAAGAGCCCGAAGTTGCACAGGGCGAGCAGCGCGGTGCGTCCCCACGCGGCACCCCGCGGTCGCCAGCGCGACGTGACCAGGCCGGCGGCGACGAGTGCCAGCCCGGCCGGCACGACCCGCGCCGCGGCGACGAGGAGGGGGCGACCGGGCGGGAGCAGCTCGGTCACCGTCACGTAGGTGGTGCCCCACGCGATCGGCGCGAGCACGGTGGCGGCGGCGACCAGATCGCGCTGTCTCTTCACCTTCATCATCTTAACATCAAGATTCTTGACGTCAATCGATCTGCTACCCTCGGCTCGTGGCCGCCCGTGCGCAGGACGCCGTCGATCGCATCGTCGAGCAGTGGACGGCGTTGCGGCCCGACCTCGACTCGTCGCCGATCGGCGTGATCGGACGGGTCTCGCGCCTGTCCCGCCTCATCGACCGTCGCCTGGCCGAGAACTTCGCCCGCTTCGGCCTCGAGAACTGGATGTACGACGTGCTCGCCACGTTGCGGCGCAGCGGGCCGCCCCACGAGCTGACCGCCGGCATGCTCGTGCGCCGCACCATGGTGACGACCGGCGCGATCACGAACCGCATCGACCGCCTCACCGAACGGGGACTCGTCGCGCGCGACGCCGATGCCGACGACCGCCGCAAGGTGCTGGTGCGCCTGACCGCCGCCGGGCTGGCGCTCGTCGACGAGGTCGCGGCGGCGCACATGGAGGTCGAGCGGGAGATCCTCGGCGACCTCTCACCACGCCAGCGGGCCGACCTGGCCGACCTCCTCCGGGTCCCGTTGCTCACGCTCGGCGACGACGCGGCCGCGTTCTGACTTCGCCGGCGCGGCCGCCCCGACGTCAGTCGTCGGGCTCGATCGCGTCGAAGCGCAGCCCACTCCACGCCTCGCCGCCGGCCGGCCGCTTGCGGCGCCCGACCCAGCGGTGCGTGGTGCCCCCGATCCAGCGGGCGTGCTGGCGACTGCGCGTCACGCGGGCGCCGGCCCGCGGCACCTCCTCCTCGCGCACGTCGAGCGGCAGGTCGGGGTCGAGGAGGCGACCCAGGGCGACCGGCGTCACCGGCTCACCGTCCCGGTCGAGCAGCACCCGACCGCGCCGCAGGCGGACGTCGGGCTGCGCGGGATCGACGCGCACGGGCACCAACGGCAGCCAGTTCGCCGGCACGGTGGTCGAGAGCCGGTACCGCAGCCCGTCGCCGTCGCCCCGGCGCACGACCGCGGCGCCGTCGCGCGCCGTCGTCGTCCGGTCGATGCGACCGCCGGCGGTGCCCTCGATCGTGCGCTCGACGGCCCAGGCCAGGTTCGCCATCTCGTCGCGCAGCAGCACGACGTCCTCCAGCACCTCGCCCTCGAGCGTGACCGCCGTGGCCGGCGCCAGCACGAGCAGCTGGGCCGAGTCGTCGACGGCGGTCGACAACGCGCTCGCGGCCACGGGTGCCGGCGAGTACAGCCGCCAGTCCCGCCGCGCCCCGTCGACCTCGGGCGCCGGGCGCACGAGCGTGCGCGCCCCGAAGCTGTCGGTGACGACCAGCGAGCGCACCCGGTACACGGCGCCGACGGGAAGCTCGACGGGCACCACGAACCAGTCGTTGCCGTAGTCGACGGCGAACGAGACGAGCAGCAGGCGCAGCAGGTCGGCCGGACCGGCCTCGACCCGACCGAAGTCGACCGTGGCGTCTTCGAACTCCCACCAACGCGCCGCCGGCATGCCCCGGTAGCTCACCCGGGATGGGATCACGGTGCGTGTGACGACGGCGGCGGTCCGGTCGTCGGTGGCGCCGAGGGTGGCACCGGCGCGGCGGTCGAAGTCCGGCCAGTCGAGGTGGCCGCCGGCGTACTCGGGCGCTTCCAGCACGATCTGGCGACCGGATGTCGGCGACGGCGCGGCGACCGCGAACTCGTACTCCATGCGCTCGCGCTGCCATGCCGACGTCGGCGGCACCGGGCGGTGCTCGGCGTCGTACCACGCGACGTACGCGCGGATCGCGGCCGTCACCCGCGGGCGGTCAGCCGTGGCGACGAGGACCCCCGCCGGGATCGCTCCCGGCACGGCGCCGCAGGCGGCGCGCAGGTGCACGCCGTCGGGAGCCCGACCGGCGACGACGGCGAGGAAGCGCCTCCCGGCGTCGTCGAGGCGCCCGTCGTCGGGCGCCGTGAGCGCGAAGGCCGCGGTGAACGCCCGCGCCGCCCCGGGCACGCCCTCGAGACCGAGCAGCTCGACGAAGCGCAGCCCGGCCACCGCGGCGCCGCGCGCGCTCGGAACGTCGGGCTCGGCCTCGACGGTCGCCTCGAGCGGCGCCGCCCGCGGGTCGTAGGTGACCACCCGCTCGCCGTCGGGTCCCGCCCGCAAGCGGTGCAGCACGCTCTGCTCGACGCGCACGCGGACCGCCACCGGCGAGCCGGCGTCCTCGCCGGTGAACTCGCCGATCTGCCACTGCCGTGCGAGCTGCCACAGCGGGTCGTGGAGGCGCGCCGCGAGCCCGTCCTCGAGGTCCTGACGCTCGGTCCGCGGCTCCAGCCGGGTCCAGCTCGTGATCGACGCCATCAGACCTCCATCGCCCGCGTGAAGTCCGTCGAGACCGTGTCGTCGCGGAGGTTGAGCCCGAAGTACAGCGCCGGGAGGAACTGCTCGACGTCGGTCGTCGCCGCCAGCAGCTCCGGCGACACCGCCCGCAGGTGGGCGAGGTCGAGCGTCTCCAGGAGGATGCGCTCGAGCAGGTCGAGGCCCCAGCGCACGGTCTGCGGCGGGGCGACGGCCAGGAGGACGGCCTGCGGCGGCTGCGCCGCAGGCTCGTCGATGTTGCACGCCACGGCCGTGATCTCGGTGGCGCTGGGCACGACCTCGACCCACTCGTCGATGAAGAGCCCGGCGATCCGCCCGCCGACCGCGACGGCCCCGGGCGCGTGCACGACGATCGACGTGCGCCCACCGGCCACGTCACCACCCGGCGCCGCCGGCAGCGCGACCCAGCGCTCGCCGGCGGTGAACGGCAGCTGGCCGACGCCGAGCGAGCCGGGACCGCCCGCCGCGTACAGCATCACGGTCTGCAACCGCTCCACCCCGCGACGCACGTCCGCCACGCGGTGCAGCCACGCCGACGGCGCGGCGCGGTCACCGCCGAAGCGCGTGGCACCGTCGGCGAGCGCAGCCGGCAGCGACGTCGTCGGGCGGTGGCACGACGAGCGGCAGCACCATGAAGCCGCCGCCGAGCAGCGCGTGCACGCGGGCCACGTGGTGGTCACGGACGTCGTCGTCCGGCCGCGCCGGGGTCTGGCGCCGTCGCGTCGAGCGCTCGCACCGCGTCGAGGCGGCGGCCGACGTCGGACGCGACACCGGCGACGCGCTCGCGGAGCTCGGCGAGGGCGACCTCGTCATCGCCGACCGACACCGCCGGCACGCTCGCCGCCACCCCGATGTAGAGCATCTGGACCAGCGACGATCGCAGCGCCGCGGCGTCGCCATCGCTGACGGCGCGGGTCAGCGCGGCGTGGGCCACGCCGACGCGTCGGTCGAGCGCGTCGGCGTGGGCCGCCAGGTCGGCGAGGTCGACGGCGCCGGCGCCCGATCCGGCGGGCGCCAGGTCGCGCGGCCCGAGCGGTCGCGCCGTGGCCAGCAGCTCGTTGGCCGCCCGGGCGACCTCGAACACCTCCGCGAAGCTGCGCAAGCCGCCGGGCCAGTCGACGTCGCGATCGAGCACGAGCTCGACCCGTGCGTCGGCGGGGACCTCGGCGGGGCGGGTCACCAGCGTGTGGTCGGCGAGGTGGGCGAGGAGCTCCGGACGGGCTGCACCGGCACCGTCGACCAGCGCCAGCACGTCGAGCGCGCCCAACGCGGCGCTCGCCATCCGCAGGTCGCGGACGTGCAGCAGCTCGCCTGCGCCGTCGAGGTAGCGGACGTCGCAACGGATCTGGCGCGGGTCACCGAGCAGCGCGCCCGCCCAGCGGTCGAGGGCCGGCTCGACCGTGGCGCGGACCTGGCGCGCGTCCGTCGGCCAGGCGACAGCGGTCGCCGGCGCGAGTGCGAGGACGCGGTGGGTGATCGCCGTGCCGGTGCGAGGGGTCCGGGCGAACTCCAGCTCGGGTGGCGCGACCGTCCGCTTGACGACGGCGTCGAGGGACGCGCCGGCGCGTTGCGGGTTGCCCTGGACGAGCTGGTGCACGCTCTCGGCGGTGAGGGCGTCGGCGACGGCGTCGAGCGCGGCGCCGAGCCCGGCGAGCTCCGCCAGCAGGAGGCCGTGGTCTGTCGACCCGAACGCCGGGAGGCCCTTGGTCCCGAACGGCACGTGGCCCTCGGCGTGCAGCGTGGCGAGCGCGAGGCCGTCGACGACGTGCACGGCCTCGACCACCTCGAGCGCCTCGATCGTCGCCGTCGGCGGGTAGAGGCGCCGGCGGCGGTGCTCGTCGAGGATCCGCTCGAGCTCGGCACGCGCCTGCGCGTCCCGTGCGATCGCGTCGTCGAGCCCGCTGGCCGGACCGGTGGCCGCATCGACGCGCTGCTGCGCGACGACGACGGCCTGTGCCGCCGTGTTGACCTGCGCATCGATCTCACCCTGCCGCTGCAGGGCCGCGGCGAGCGCGGCCTGGCGCCCACCGACCTGCCCGTTGAGCTCGTTGCGCCGCTCGGCCGCCGCGGTCAGCTGCTCCTCGAGGTCGGGGTTCTCCCCGGCGTGACGCATCAGGTTCTGCAGCTGCTGGATGCGCCTGCTGACATCGGTGCGCTGCCGGTCGAGGTCGGCGATCGCGGCCTGCGCCCGGGCCACGCGCCCCGGCAGCCCGGCCTGCTCCTGCACGAGCGCTGCGTGCGCGGTCTGGGCCGCGGCGAGGGCGGCGGTGGCGGCCGCGAGGTCGGGGTTGCCGGCCCGGAGGCGGGCGAGCTCGGCGGCCGCGTCCGCCGCGGCAGCCTGGGCGACGGCGAGCTCACCGAACGGGGCGACACGCCGGAAGACGGCGATGTAGCGGTCGAGACCGTGGTCGTGCAGCCCGCGCTCGAAGCGCTGGCCGAGCAGGGCGCCGAGCTCCTGACCCTGGCGGACGCCGTCGAGCAGCCAGTCGGCGAGCCGGACGCGCTGCGAGGACAGGTCGACGGCGAACGGGCTCTGGACCGTCTGCCCGTCGGCCGTCGGACCGGCAGCCACGTACCCACTGCGCAGCAGGGCGGCGGTGGCGGCATGGGCGAGCGACGGGGCGTGCACGAACCCGGCGCTCAGGGGATCGACGAGCAGCGGGCCCTGCTCGTCCGGTGGTGGCGGGACCTCGGGGCGGGGCGCCCGCGGCCGAACGTCCTCGAGCCACCCGAACCCACCGACGACGACACCGGTGGCCGACGTCGCCCGCAGCTCGGCCAGGCGCCGCGTCGCCAACGACGTGATCCACGCGTCGAGGCGGTAGGCGAACACGTCGAGCGTGCCGGCGAGCAGCATCGCGAGGCGGTCGGGTGCGAGGGCCGCCAGTCGGTCGAGCGCGTCGCGCATCGCGTCCAGTGCCGCCGCCGCCGCCGGGTGCTCGGCGGCCGTCAGCTGGTGCAGCGGTGTCGTGACGCCCGGCAGCGGCCGGCCGATCCGCCGGCCGACGGTGACCGTCGCCGCCTCGGTGACGTCCACGATCGCCGGCTCGGCCGCCGGGCGCGGTGTCGCCGCCGGTCAGCTGGATCTGCGTCGCCACCGACGCGTACGTCAGCAGCACGGCGTGGCGGGCGACGAGGTAGAGCAGGTGGTCGGGCCGGGCCGTGAGCCCCTGCTCGCCGGCGATCACCTCCGGTGGGCTGTCGCGCAGCCAGGCGAGGAGCTCGGCATCTCCCTGCGGTGCTCCGGGCGGGGCGACGAGTGCGCCGGATCGGAGGTCGGCCGAGGTCGTGGCCATCACGGTCTGCACCAGGCGCGGGTCGCCGAAGATGCCGAGGCTGCGCAGGACGCCCTGCGTCGTCGCCACCCGCTGCTGGGCCTGGGGCGGGAGCTGGATCTGGCTGTGCAGGCCCGGCACGCCGAACAGGGCGTCGTCGAACACGAGGCGCATGTCGTACGCGTCCGACGTCGGCGCGCTGCGCATGACGGCGAGGATCGTCGCCTCGGTCGGCGCCTGGCCGCCGGGGCGCCGGTCGATCCGCGGCACCTGCGTCGCCGCCGCTCGCCAGCGCTGGCGCATGCCCTGCAGGACCGTCAGCTCGACCTTCGGCCGGGGGAAGTCGAGCGGGCCGCTGTCGGCCGGCAGCACCGGCCAGTGGTCGAGCGACGACACCGGCAGCACGCCGTAGGGCTGGCGACCGACCCGCAGCATCGGCAGCGGTCCCTCGGCGCGCACGTGGGCCAGCGCGTGGGCGCGCGCCGCAGGCGCCTCTGGCAGCACCGCGAAGAGGTGCTCGAGGAAGTACCCACCCGTCGCCGGCCACAGCAGTGTCAGCATCGCCTCGGCACCGCCGTCGCCCGCGGCACCGGTGCCGGGGATCGCGGCGACGGTCGCCGCGTCGATGCCGAGCGCGGACGCCAGCGCTGCCGCGCCGTCGTCGGGCGCCTCGCTCGCTCCCAGTGGGTACGTGCGGGCCGGGTCGAGGCGGGCGGCGTGCCCGGACGGTCCACTGTCGCTGTTGTTCGTCGGCGTGCCGACGGGGGTGACCGCGATGCCCTCGGTGTAGCGGTGCGCAGCGAGGAGGGCGGCGAGCGCCGTGGCATCGGCAGCCGGCTCGGGCGTCGCCCGCAGCCCCGTCACCACGAGCGTGTCGAACCCGAACGTCATGTCGTCCACCGTCAGCGGCACGCGGATCGCCATGCCGATGTCCTCGGCGGCGTGGAAGTCGACCAGCCAGCGCATGCCCGGATCGACCGTCACGGCATCGTCGGGGGTGGCAGGCGGCGCCGGTGCCGCCGGGTCGGGCCCGACGTGGAGGTCGGCGGGCACCGGTGCGCCGATCCGGGTCGTGACGCGCGTAGCCGCCGCGATGGCCGAGGACCACGAAGCGCTCCGGGAGCAGCCGGGCGATCGGCGCTCGTGTCCACGACTCGGCGTGTGTCGCGTGTTCGGGGTGCACCGGCGGTCGCGTCAGCACGACGTCGTCGGCGAGCGGTTCGTCCGGGCGGTCGGCGGGGTTCGTCGGGGCCAGCGCCGTGACGATCCACGTCGCCCGGCCCTCGTCGTAGCGCTGGGCGAGCTGCTCCCAGATCCGCAGCCGGCGCTCCACCGAGGCGGCGTCGTCGCCACGACCCGCCCGCCACGTCTGGTCCCAGAAGTGCCGGCCCCACGTGACCTCGTCGGGTGTCAGCTCGGGCTCGTGGGTGTCGACGTGGAGCTCGTCGGGATAGATGCGCACCCACAGCTCGGCGTTGGCGGCGTCGATCATGAAGCGGGCCTCGATGCGCAGCGGCAGGAGGACGATCGGCAGGTCGACGTCCGGGAAGCGCCCGAACAGGAACAGCTCGTCGGCTTCGGTCAGGGTCACGGCAGGTCCAGGGTCACGGCAGGGTCACCAGGTCGGTGAGCGGCAGGGCGATGCGGTACGAGCGCTGCAACGTGATCGCCGCCATGTGCCCGCTGTTGGTGGCCCACTCGATGGCACCGGCGCGGTGGCCGGCGAGGCGTCCGTCGAGCGGCAGGTGGACGAGCGCCCCGAGCGCGGCGTCGTCGGCGGCGACGTCACCCCACGACAGGTCGTCCCAGCTGTCGATCGCGGCGAGGTCGCGACCGGTCTCGGTCGCCGCGTCGAGGCCGAAGCGGGGCTCCGTCGGCTGCTGCTCGAAGACGACGAACCACCGCTCGGTGGTGAGCTCCGTCGCAGCCAGGCCGAAGCCGACGAACGTCAGATCAGGCCCGAGCTCGCCGCGGAACAGCGGCAGCACGCGCTCGCTGCCCGGCTCCTGCGGCGTGGTCGAGCGCGTGAGGTACACGATCGTGCCCGGGTAGCGGGCGAAGAGCTCCCCTCGCACGAGCACGACGAGGTTGCCGTCGGTGCCCGTCATGAAGTGGGTGCCGAGGTCGCTGTCCGGCAACCACTCGTGCAGCGGTGGGAGCTGGTCGTAGGCGCGCGGATCGGATCCGGCCGGCTGCCAGAAGACGCGGAACGACGTGCTGCGCTCGTCGCTCGGGTACTCGCGCCAGAGCAGCTCGCGGCTCATCTCGTGGTTGAGCCCGGTCATGTACGCCTCGATGAACGACGCGTCGCTGGCGAGCGGCACGACGGTGTCGGGGAGCACGCGATCGCAACCCGGGAGCAGGAACTGCGGGTCGACGTCGCGCAGCGGCTCGTACATCGGACGGCCGAACACCGGGCCGGGCAGCTCGGCCGCGGCATCGGTCGAGCCGGACGGCTCCGACGTCGTGCCGTCCGATCCCACCGGTGCGGCCACCGGCGGCGGCACGGCCGGAGCCACGGTGCGCGCCGGATCCAGTTGCAGGAGCAACTGGCTGTGGAACGCGGCGGCGACCAACGGGGGCCGGGTCTCGGTCCGTGGCGGCACGCCGGCCACGCGCTCGTAGTAGGTGCGCAGCTCGGCGAACGCCTCGCGCAGGGCGATGCTCTGCTCGATGCGCTCGGGCAACGACGGGATGATCAGGCCGTCGAACTGCGCCGTGACGATGGCCGGGGTCACCATGTCGGCGCGCGGGACCCGCGAGAAGATGACCTCGCCGCGTGTCGCGATGGCGTCGACGAAGCGCATCGTCGGGCGGGCCACCGGACCGAGCGGACCACCCGGGTCGACGTCGGGGGCCCGCCGGGCGAGTGGGCCCTGCGGGCGCACGGCCTTGCGGAACGCACCGGACACGACCGTCGACGGCGTCCTCGTCGCCGACAGCTGGTGGGCCAGCGTCGTCACGGACGCACCACCCGGCCCCGGCAGGCCGTTCGTCGCCGGCATCGCGATCCGCGCCAGCGACGGGCCGGCGACGGTGAACAACGTGTCGGCATCGAGCGTGGCGATCCGGGCGTGGACCCGGCCGAGCACGGCGCGCGGCGAACACGGGCTGGCGCAGCTCGCGCGTCGCCGTCGCCGCCCGACCGAGCTGGTCCCACGCCGCCGCCATCAAGTGCTCCTGCTGGTCCTGCACGACCATCGCCCCGAGCCCCGCCGCAGCGCGCAACCGAGGGTCGAGGTTCACGGTGCGCAGCCATGGTGGGCCGCCGGTCACCGCCGGTTGCGCCGCTTGACGCCCCCCGTACACCGGCGGCCCCACGACGGGGTCGACGCTGCCGCCGTCGGCACGCGCCGCCGGCAGGTCGAGGACCTCCTGCAGCGCCTCGGCGAACGCCGGGGGCAGGGGTCCCCGCGGCGTCACGTCGATGGGCCGCAGGGCGCCGCCGAGCGGCGCGTCGCCCAGATCGGGGATGTCGAAGCCGAGGCCCGTGACGTCCATCGGCCGCACGCCGAGACCCTCCGGCGCCGGGCTCGGGTGCAGGCGCAGGGCCAGCGACTCGAAGTCACCCGCGCCACCGGTGCTGAACTCGAAGTGGTAGAGCACGGGCAGGTCGATCGACGGCGGCGCCGCTCCCCCGCTCCGCCACGCCGGCCGCAGCTCGGCGTCGTCCTCGGTCGTGATGGGCAGGCCGAGCCCGCTGAGCCGGCCGACGTCGAACGCCGGCACGACGCACGACACGTACGACGTGTCGGGGTGCAGCCGTCGCGGGCAGACCAGCCGCGACAGGTTCTGCGTGCTGTCGGCGGCGAGCAGCGCGGCGAGCCCGACGCCGGTGTCCGGGATCGACGACCTGGGCGTGCGCCCAGGCCCACGAGTCGGCGAGGTCCGGCAGCTCGACCCGCGGGCTCGCCGGCGCCTCGATGCGCAGCACCGGTCGCCGGCTGCCCGGATCGACGGCCACCGTCACCCCCGGCTGGCGACGCACCGTGACGAGCACGATCCACGGCCGCAGCCGGCCAGCCGCCGCGCCCGCGGCGGGCGTGAACAACCACGGCACGTCCGGCCGGTCGAACTCGACGAGCGGGAAGTAGTTCGGCTCGAACTCGCTCGCCAGGTGCGGTGGGTCGGTGCGCACGACCATCCGGGTGTCGATGCTGACGACGTCGCCCGGCCCGTGCAGCCGCGCCGTCACGCCGATGTCGTCGCGACCGTTGAGGCGGAGGTGGACGGGGATCGTCGCCCGCGTCGGCATCCCGCCGCCGAGCGTGTCGGGGAGCGACGGCGCGGCGCCGAGGCGCACCCAGGGCAGGAATCGGTAGCGCGCCGCCATCAGGACGTCCTCATCTCGACGACCTGCCAGTCGCCGGTCTGCTCCGGGTGCTCGAGGAGCCGGCGCTCGAGCGCCTGCGCGGCGGCGGTGTAGGAGACCGTCGCCGCGGATCCCGGCGCCGTGAGCTCCGACATGTCGGTCGTGCTCACGATCGCGTACGCCGGCTCCGCCAGCGCCGGCGCGACGTGCTCGCCCGGCGCCGCGTAGCGGGCCGCGCCGGTGCGCCGCACGGCACTGCGGGAGACGGCGCCGAACGCGGCGGCCAGGCGCAGGTCGTCGAACGTCGGCACGAACGGGCCCCGCACGGGCTCCGGCGCGTCCGGCACCCCGACGACCTTGGTCTCGTAGCGCATGTCGGCGTCACCGATCAGCGTGGCGTCGTCCTGGCCGCCCCACGCCACGCCGCCGACACCGACCCGCACGCCCGCGCCCATCTTCTCGAACGATGGGCGGGCGAGCTTCTGGGCGTCGGTGAGGTCGAGGAACTGGGCGGGCGCGAACTGGTCGAGCACCACGCTCGCGCCGGGCGCCGGGGTGCCGTCGGGGGCGAGGGCGGCGACGTCGAAGCGCCGCGTGCCCGCGACCGCCGACGAGCCGAAGCGGCTGATGTCGATGCCGAGCGGCACGACCCGCTGGCGGACGCTGAGCTCGCCGAGCGGGTGCAGCAGCACGTCGTCGGTCGGTGGTGCCGCCCGCAACGTGACGAGCGACGACGCCGCACCCACGACCGTGGCGCTCCAGTTGCGGCGGTCGCGCAGCGCGGTCAGCAGGATCGGCGTCGGGTCGGCCGGCGGCAGCGCCGGTGGCGGCGGATCGTCGCCGAACGTGTGGTCGAACGAGATCGACTTCGAGAACCACCAGATCTCGAACGTCGCCTTGCCCCGTGCCCGCCACGGCGTGGTGCCCTCGAGCGTCAGCTCCAGCTTCACGCCGAGCAGCGTGTGACCGTGCCACTTGAGCGTCACGCCGGCCTGCAGGTCGACGACGAACGAGAACGGGTGGAACGTGAACAGGGCGTCGAAGCCCAGCGTGCCCTCGACGCTGAAGCCGGAGCGCTTGAACAGGAAGTCGAGGCGGGCGCCGACCTGCGCGGTGTTCGACGTGACGGCGAGGTAGGCCGACAGCGTGAGCTTGGCGTTGGCGCTCTGGCTGAGCCCGACGGTGACCCGGCTCAGCTTCGGGAACCCGGCCGGTGGGGCGAACTTGGGGTGCAGGCCCCCGACGGCGAGGGCGAACGTCGGATCGCCCTTCCAGCGCAGCCGCATCGCCATGTCGCCGGCGATCGGGAACCGCGTGATCGCCGAGTCGTAGAGCACGGCGTCGACGGCGACCTCGCCGCGTGTCTTGTCGAACACCCCGATGGCGTCCATCCGCAGCTTGACGAGCGCGCCGCGCTCCTGGGGCAGAGCGGCCCGCAGCTGGCCGAGGACGACGACACGCCACGGCGAATCGCCCTCGATGATGATCGCCAGCTCCAACGTGAGGATGGCCGGGAACCCCCACACGAGCCGGGCCACCGGTGCCACGAGGTACTGCTCGGCCTGGATCGGGAGCAGCGTGTTCAGCGCGCTCGACGATGCGCGGGGCGTCGCGCACGACGTTCGTCGGGAACAGGATGTTGTCGAGGACGCCCTGCTTGAGCCCGGCGCGCAGCGGCTCGACGGCCACCGTGCGCTGGTAGCCGACGATGCCGCCGACGCCCGTGAGGCGGAACCCGAAGGCGAGGTCGATGGGCGGGAAGTCGGCGGCCTCGATCAGCAGCAGCAGCGAGAAGCCGGGGCTGCCGTCGGGCAGTTGGGTGGCGATGAGCCCGATCGCCTGCAGCGTGATGCCCTTGAAGTCGAGCTGCAGGACGCCGGCGTACTGGCCGCTGGCCGCGTCGCGGAAGAGGTAGCCGCCACCCGTGACGATCTCAGCGTCGATCAGCAGGCCGACCCCGCTCGGCGCCTTGAACCCGATCGACGGTGTGGCGCCCGAGTCGGCGACGGCGACCTGGAACCCGAGCCGATCGACGCTCGCCGTGAACGGGCCGAGCTCGAGGGCGGCACCGACCGACGCCTCGAAGCGGGCGCCGCCCTCCGGCACGCGGGATCCGCCGGCCAGCTCGAGGTACAGCTGCTGGAGCCGGATCGGACCGGCTGCCCGGTTGATCGGCACGGTGACCTGCAGGCCGCTCCCGCCTTCGAGGAACAGCCGCGGCGACGGTGTGAAGGCGATGCCGATGCCGAGCTCGAACGGCATGCGGATGCCGCTGTCGGGGACGAGCCGCTGCACGAAGCCGTCACCGTCCGACTTCTGGACGACCAGCGCGCTCTCCCGCGCCAGCACCTTGACCTCGACGCCGTGGTCGGCGATCACCAGGCTGACGGTGACCGACCCGAGCTCGATGCGCGTGCCGAAGATGCTGACCACCACGGGCTCCTGCGGCGTGGCGTGGACCGGGGCCAGCGTGAAGCGGACCTGCTCGCCGCCGAGCAGCTCGTCGCCGGGCAGCGCGCCGTCGGTGGTCGCGGCGTCGCGGAGCGCGATGGCCGGGCCGCCCGGACCGGTCGGCGCCGTCGGGGCGTCCTCGGCGTTGACGTCGACGGAGTCCCACACGAGGACGTCGACGATCCCCGGCGCGGCGCGCTTCGTGTTCAGCTTCCAGATCGAGCCGAGGTCGACCTGCAGGTCCACCGACCCGTTGACGGAGACGAACAGCCCGGGTCCGCCGGCGTCGCTCGGCACCCAGGCCAACGTCGCCCCGACGGCCCCCTTGACGGCGGTCCCGACATCGAGACCGCTGAACGAGAACGACAGCATCGTCTCGGACAGGTGGTCGCCGAGCGGCGTCGTCGACCCGACGCGCCCGTCCCAGCCGTGCAGCACGCGGTGGGCGGGCAGCTCGACGTCGGCGCCGAGGAGCTGCAGGCCCTGCCGCGCCGTGAGGTCCCAGTACGCCAGCAGGATGGCGAGCGGGAGGAGCGTCTCGTTGGCGAGGGCCCGGGCGCCGGCGTCGTCCTCGGGGGTCGAGTAGACGCGACCGAAGTGGTCGAACGGCGCTTCGAGCAGCGCCAGCAGGTTGTCGAAGACGTCGGTCGTGATGACCTCGTCGGCCACCGCGTAGAAGCCCGTCGGCACGCGGTCCTCGACGACGCCGAGCAGCTTGGCGGCGAAGAACACCGTCGGCCAGCGCAGCCGGACGTACTCGGTCCCGGTCAGCGACAGGAACTGGCGCAGGACCTCCTCGACGACGGCGTCCTCGCCGGCGCCGGCGGCGTCGATGAACGCCTCGATCGACTCGACGACGACGAGGATGTCCTCCCACACGGCGAGGAACGCCTGCTCGTCGACGTCGGTGTTGGCGCGGTAGGCGTCGATGCTCGACACCCGTTCGCCGTCGATGGCGAGCGGCGGCGTCGCGGCCGGGTCGAGTCCGAGGTCGGCGAGCACCGCCCGGCGCGCCGTCTCGCTCGTGAGCGTCTCCTGCAGCCAGCTGAAGTACCCGCCGAGCCAGCCGGCCGCCCGCTGGACGAGGTTGCCGGCGCTCATGCCGGCGGGCCGATCGTCGGGCGCACCTCGGGCGGGTCGGCCGTCGCCGGCGCCAGCACGATGGTGTGGGACGTGTAGACCTCGGCCGTGGCGGCGCCCTCGGGCCGGGCGTGGAGCTCCTGCTTGACCGTCGTGCGGCCACCGGTCGTGTCGAACGTGACGATCCCGACGTTGCTCTCGAACAGCACCTGGCGGGTGAACGACACCTTGTCGAGCTGCCGGGCGTGACGCCGGGCTGCCTTGCGGACGCCCTCGATCGTGACCGCGACGTCGGCATCCGGGGCGTCGTCGTCGAGCGCCGCCGGCCGGGCTGGCTCGGGGAGCTCGGCGTCGGGACGGACGTCGGCGCCGAGCCGGAAGCGCCACGTCCAGTCCGGCGGCCGCGCCACCTTCGTGCCGGCGGGCCAGCCGTGGGTGGGCAGCAGCACGGGCTCGGCCCGCAGCCTGGCGCGCGCCGGGGGCAGCAGCTCGGCGCCCGGCGGGAGCGTCAGCGGATCCGGCGAGTCGTCGTCCCACCCGAGCAGCTCGACCGGACCGGCCACGCGCTCGAGCGGTTGCGACAGGCCGAAGGACCGGCTCAGCGTCAGCACCGGGTGGGGCCAGACGTTCTTCACGCCGCTCGACGTGAACTGCGCGAAGCGCGACGGCTGGGCGTCGTCCTTGCGCCAGTAGCTGGCGTCGCCGCTGTTGGCGTAGTGGACGTCGCCGGACAGCACGACGATCCGCTGGTACGGCGCCAGCCGCTTCAGCAGCGCCTCGAGCGCGACGGGGTCGTTCGCCCAGGCCTCCGCGGCGTCGGGGTTCGTGCCGGGCATCGACGAGATCTCCGACACCTTGAAGGCGTCGTAGGCGCGGAAGATCAGCGGTCCGGCGACCTCGTCGCTCAGCGGCAACCCGAACACGGGGAGCGGGGCGACGACGAACAGCACCTCGAGCCCGGTCGGCAGCGGGCCCGCCGGCACGACCTGCTCCAGCGCCGCGGTCGACAGGTTCGTCGGCGGCGCCACCCGGTCGCGGTAGGAGCGCCGCGAGCGGGTGTCCATCACGAGCACCCGGTGCTTCGGCCCGTCGACCCGGTAGTGCCACGTGACGGGCGGGTCCTTGCCGTCGAGCCCGAGCAGCAGGTCGATGTCCGTCGCCGTCGTCTCGACCGGTGGCAGGTCCTCGCCCGCCGGGAAGAGGCCGGGCAGCGCAGCGAGCAGCTCGGCCTGCTTGGAGCCGGCGACGTCGAACGCGGCCGGGTCGTTGCCCCAGCCCTGGCACACGAAGTAGGCGAGGATCCCGTTGCGCAGCACGGTGCGCCCGAGGGGCGCCGTGTACACGCGGTCCTTCCACAGCTGGCTGAGGTTCCAGTCGTCGGTGATCTCGTGGTCGTCGCAGATCATGTAGGTGGCGATGTTGGCGAACACCCGGCGGGCCTCGGGCAGCGAGTCGCGGAACGCGGCGACGACCTGCAGCTGCTCGCCGTACTCCTTGGACCCCTTCTCGTCGTTGGCGATGCGCGTCAGCTGGGCGCCGACGTCGATCGCCTCGAAGTCGAGGTTCGGCCGCTCCGCCACCTGGGCGGACGCCACACCGTGGCGGGTGGCGAAGCCGAGCCCGGTGTGGATGCGCCAGATGTCCGGCGGCAGGGCCAGGCCGGCGAGGATCTCGTCGCCCTCGAGGTCGGCGAGCGTCTCGTTCCAGAACAGCTCCCCGTACGTCGGCAGCGCCGCCGGCCACAGCACGTTGCTGTAGGACAGCAGGTGCATCGCGAGGTACTCGCCGAACGACAGCAGGTGGCTCTCGCCGTCGACCGTCGTCAGCCTGGCGTCGTCGCGGACGATGGCCTTGCGCAGGCCGGCCGGGAACCGCGACGGCAGCGCCGGCTCCAGGCGCACGCCCTGCGACGGCTGCAGCGACCACGTCGTGGGGAGCTGCTCCACGGCGCCGAGCAGCGCGTTGCCGAGCGGGGTCGCCAGGTGCAGGATGCTCGGCGCGACGTCGTCGGCGTAGATCTGGTCGCCGGTCAGGAACAGCTGCTGTGGGCGCTGCTCGATCGCCGATCGGCCGTCGCGGATCAGCGCGTCGAGCGCCGGGATCATGTCGTTGCACTCGGCATGGGCCCGGCGGCAGGAACCGTGGGCGATGCGCAGCTTTGCGAGCTCCGCCGGTGGGAGGACGAACGTCGGCAGCCGGTTCGGCTCGTAGCCGAGGGCGACGTGGCGCGGCACAGGCGGGGTGGCCGTCGGATCACCGGCGAGGTCGCGGAGGAGGTTCAGGGACTTCAGGTCCTGGCCCGGCTCGAGCGGCGAGCCCGGCTCGCCGAAGGCGACGTTGTAGGCGTACGTCTGCCCTGCCGTCAGCGACCCACCACCGCTCTTCGGCGCGGCCGTCACGACGGCGACGTGGAGGCGCTCCCCGACGCGCACCGTGTTCGTGTCGCCGGTGATGACCGGTGTGCCACCGGTGAACGTCCCGGTGCCCGAACCCGTGTCGGTCGGACCCTCGAACACGGTCAACCGGACGTGGCGAGCCTCGCTCAGCGCCACCCACACCGCGACGAGACCGGGCTCCACCCGACGGACCATCGGCCCGGCCAGGACCATCGGCCAGTCCTCAACGGCGACGTGCGCCATGACGCCAGGTGCCCTCCCTCTGAGCCCGACAGCAGCGCGGCGAATCTAACGAGGCCGGGCCCGAGGGTCAACCGAGTCCGACGGGGTCGGGGCGCCAGCCCGAGACCGCCGTCACGTGCCGACGAGGCCGGCGACGACGTTGATCACCGAGGCGATGATCGCCACGCCGAACACGTAGGACACGAGGGCGTGCACGAGCACCGTGCGGCGCAGCTGCCGGTTCCGGATCGCCTGGTCGGAGACCTGGTAGCACATGCCGATCGTGAACGACAGGTAGGCGAAGTCGCGGTAGTCGGGGTCCTCGCCCGGCGGACCGGCGAAGTCGACCCCGGTCGGCGAGCGGTAGTGCACGTCGGCGTAGCGCAACGTGTAGAGGGTGTGCAGCACGAGCCACGACAGCACCACCGTGGTGAACGCCGCGACCACCGAGCCGTTGCGGTCGGCACCGTGCTGGTCCTTGGCGGCGGCCAGCGTGAAGGCGATGGCGATCAGGCTGGCGACGCACGCGATCACGATGACCAGTGCGGACGTGCGCCGCGACTCGTCCTCGATGTTGGCGATCCGTCGCGTCTCCGTCGCATCGGCGTGGGCGATCAGCCGCCACGTCACGGCGAGGAACAGCAGCGCGGCGGCGTCCCAGCCGACCAGCGCGGCGAGCTCCCAGTCGAGCAGCGGCAGGGCCACGAGGAACACGACGACGCCGACCGCCGCCAGGGTCACGATGCGACGCATCCGCAGGGCGTGGTGCCCGAGCAGGCGGTGCAGCGTGCCGCTCACGCCCCCACTGTCGCAGCCCCGGCCCGGCCACCGGAGGACCCCATCCGAGTGTTTGCTGCATCCGAGTGTTTGCTGCGGGGCCTCCCTGCGGGAAACACTCGGATGGCACGAAACACTCGGATGGCGGGACGTCAGGAGGCCAGGGCGCGGACGCGTTCGACGGCGGCCAGCAGGCCGTGCAGGTCGGGCTGGACGCTCCCGCAGATGGACTCGTCGCGGTCCTCGCCGAGGCGGTTGATCCACACGCTCGGCAAGCCCAGCTCGCGTGCCGGGACCATGTCGTGGTGGTACCCCTGGGCGACGTGGACCCAGCCCCCGGCGGGCGGCGCGAACGACTCCTCGAAGCGGCGGAAGTGCCCGAGGGCGGGCTTGTAGGACCCGACGTGCTCGGCGGTGACGACGGCGTCGATGACGGCGCCGAGGCGCCGCTGGGTGGCGCCGATGATGTCGCGGTCACAGTTCGTGAGCAGCGCCAGGCGCCAGCCGCCGGCGCGCAGGGCGGTGAGCTCGGCGGCGACCTCGGGGAACGCCGGCCAGTACGGGATCGTCGCGCCGAGGATGGTGGCGTCGTCGGCGGACAGCGCCAGCCCGAGGTCGCCGGCCGCCCGGCGCAGCGACTCGGCCATCACGTCGCGGTAGCGCATCGTCGGTGTCACCGCCTCGACGTCGAGCTCGTGGACGTTGTAGCGCTCGAGCAGCTCGGCGCCGCGCCCGGGGAACAGCAGGTCGGCGGACGTGGCGAGCCCGTGACGCCAGTCGATCAGCGTGCCGAAGCAGTCGAACGTCGCCCAGTTGGTCTCACCCATCAGCAGCCCTTCCTCCACGCGCGGTCCGGGCCGCCATCATGGATCGCCGGACACGGGGCACCGGCATCGTCTCTGGCACGCTGGGCCGCATGGGGACGACGACCGCGACCGATGCCGAGGTGCTGCGCGAGGAGGTGCGAGCCTGGCTCGCCGAGCACTGGGACCCGGCGCTGCCGCGCCACGACTGGTTGGAGCTCGTCGTCGAGGCGCGCTACGCGGCCCCGACGTGGCCCACCGAGTGGTTCGGCCGCGGCCTCGACGGTGAGACCGCCGAGGTCGTCGTCGAGGAGTTCCGGCGCGTCGGTGCGCCCGGCGCGGCCCAGGACAAGCACAACCTCTGGGCCAACACCGTGCTGGCGTTCGGGACCCCCACGCTCAAGGATCGCTTCGTCCGCCGCCTGCTCGTGGACGACGTGAAGATGTGCCTGCTGTACTCCGAGCCGGGCGCCGGCTCCGACCTCGCCGGGTTGCAGACCCGCGCCGACCGCGACGGTGACGAGTGGGTCGTCAACGGCCAGAAGGTGTGGACGTCGAGCGGCAAGGAGGCCGAGTTCGGGATGCTCGTGGCGCGGACGAACTGGGACGTCCCCAAGCACCGGGGCATCTCGTTCTTCTGGTGCCCGATGCGCCAGCCCGGCGTCGACGTGCGCCCGATCAAGCAGATCACCGGCGAGAGCCACTTCAACGAGGTCTTCCTCGACGACGTCCGCGTCCCCGCCGAACACCTCGTGGGACCGCTCGACGGCGGCTGGCGGGTGCTCCAGACGGCCCTCGCCTACGAGCGCTCGGTGATGGGCGACCTCGCTCGGGGGCCGCGCAGCGGTGCGCCCGCCGAGGGCACGGCGGCCATCGTCGGCGAGCAGCCGGACGGCGAGACCAAGGCCGCACCCGGGCCGCAGGCCGCCGACGTCGACCTCTGGGCGCTGGCGCGGCAGATGGGGCGCGACCAGGACCCCACGATCCGCCAGGCGATCGCGCGCGTCTACGAGCTGCGGGCGGTGAACGCGTGGAACGGGCTGCGCGCCAAGTCGCATCTCGAGCAGGGCTCGTCGTCGCCGATCCTGTCGCTCGGCAAGCTGGCGATGTCCCGCATCCTCCACGAGGGAGCCCACGTCCAGCGGCTCATCGTCGGCAACGAGGCGCTGCTCTACGGCCGTGACAACCCGCTCGGGGACGACGCCAACTTCCTCTCGCTGAACGCCTTCTTCACGTCGATCGGCGGCGGCACCGACCAGATCCAGCGCAACATCATCGGTGAGCGCGTGCTCGGCCTGCCGCGCGAGCCGGAGGTCGACCGCGACGTCCCCTTCAGCGCCGTCACCAAGGCCACCGTGCAGCGCCGCTGAGGCCTGGCGGCCCGGCCATCGCCCCTGATCAGGGCTTCATGCGAGTCACAAGGGGCGCCCGCCACGCTCATGTCGATCAAGGAGCGATCGACCGACATGAGCACGACCCCCGTCCCCGCACCGGCGGCGGACGACCTCGACCGACGCCTCGCCGCGCTGCGCCACCGCGTGGACGGCGACGTCCTGACCCCGGGTGACGCCGGCTTCAGGCAGGCGGCGCTGGCCTGGAACCGAGGGGCCACCCACGACCCGGCGGTGATCGTCGTGGCCGAGGACGTCGGCGACGTCATCGCCGCCGTCACGTTCGCCGCCGAGGCCGGGCTCGGGCTCGGCGTCCAGGCGACCGGGCACGGCGTCACGCTGCCCGTCGACGGCGTGCTCCTCGTGACGACGCGCATGGACGCGGTGGAGGTCGACGCCGAGGCCCGCACGGCATGGATCGAGGCCGGCTGCCAGTGGGGACCGGTGCTCGCCGCCGCCCAGGCGCACGGTCTCGCCCCCCTCGTGGGTTCCTCCCCGACGGTCGGCGCGGTCGGCTACACGCTCGGCGGCGGCCTCGGCTGGCTGGCCCGACGCTACGGCCCGTCGTGCGACGCCGTGCGCTCGCTCGAGGTCGTGACGCCGGACGGCGAGCTGGTCTGCGCCTCGCGCGACGAGCACCCGGCGCTCTTCCACGCCCTGCGTGGCGGGGGCGGGGGCTGCCTCGGCGTGGTCACCGAGATGGAGGTCCAGCTGTTCCCGGTGACGACGGTCTACGGCGGCGACCTGACCTACCCGCCCGAGGCCGCGGCCGAGGTGCTGACGCGGTGGTCGCGGTGGGTCGCCGACGTCCCGGACGACCTCACGTCGAGCGTCGTGCTCATGAACGTGCCGGGCGGCAGGATGTCGACGATCGTGCGCGGCTGCTGGAGCGGCGAGCTCGCCGCCGGGCGGGAGCTCCTCGACGGCTGGCGCCGGCAGATGCCGCCACTCGTGGACGGCTGGGGCGAGCAGCGCTTCATCGACCTCGCCGCGCTCGAGCGCCGATCCGACCGAGCCCGCGGCCCGCCTCGTCACGGGCGGGTGGTTGGCGACGGCACCCGGCGACGCCATCCCGGCCCACGTCGGCGCGACGCTCGCGGCGGCCGCGTTCGCCGACGATGGGACGTCGCCCGTGCTGCGCTACGCCGAGGTCCGCCATGCCGGCGGCGCGGTCGCCACCGGTGCCGGGCGGGCGGGCTCCTCGATGGGCAACCGCGACGGCGCCTTCCTCGTGCACCTCGTCGGGGTGGTCGACGCCCGCCACGATGCCGCCGTGCTCGCCCGCCACCTGCGCGCCACGATGGAGGACCTCGGCCCGGCGCTGTCGGCGCGCACGTACCTCAACGCCCTCGACGGCCCGGCCCGCGCCGCCGCCGCGGCGACCTCGATCGATGCCGCCGACCGCGCCGCCATCGCGGGCGTCCAGGCAGCCCTCGACCCCGATCGGGTCCTGCGGTTCGGCGTCGACCACATCTCTGACTAAAGTCAGAGATGTGGGGCACGTGGCGCGCGTCCGGCGGTTCAACCGCACGGTGACGCAGCGCGTCGGCGCCCTGCACGACCACTACCTCGCCCGCGACCGGCCCCTCGGCGCGTCGCGCCTGCTCTGGGAGATCGGCGACGACGGCTGTGACGTGCGGCTGCTGCGTGCCCGGCTCGAGCTCGACGCCGGGTACCTGAGCCGACTGCTGCGGTCGCTCGAGGCCGACGGTCTGGTGACGGTGTCCGGCAGCGACCTCGATCGCCGCGTCCGCACGGCGCGCCTCACGACGGCCGGGCGTGCCGAGCGGCGGCTGCTCGACCGGCGCAGCGACGCCCTCGCCGAGTCGCTGCTGCAGCCACTGTCGCCGCGCCAGCGCGACGAGCTGGTCGACGCGATGGACCGCGTCGAACGGCTGCTCACCGCCTCCCTCGTGCGCGGTCGAGGTCGTCGACCCGGCGAGCACCGGACGCGCAGGCCTGCCTGGCCGCCTACTTCGCCGAGCTCGACGCGCGCTTCGACGCCGGCTTCGACCCCGCCCTGAGCCTGTCGTCGGACCTCGCCGACATGCGGCTGCCCGCTGGCCTCTTCGTCGTGGCCCGCCTGCACGGGGCGGCGATCGGGTGCGGCGGCGTGTCCTCCTCAAGCCGGCGCGGCCGGCGTACATCAAGCGGATGTGGGTCGACCCGGGCGCCCGCGGCCTCGCGCTCGGCCGCCGGTTGCTGGCGGAGCTCGAGGCGCTGGCCGCCGAGCAGGGCGCGACGGCCGTGCAGCTCGAGACGAACCGGGCCCTCGTCGAGGCCATCGCGATGTACCGCACGGCCGGGTACGACGAGGTCGCCCCGTTCAACGACGAGCGCTACGCCGATCACTGGTTCGAGAAACCCCTCGGCTGAGCTTCACATCCCGGAAACAATCCGTTTCCGCACGGTCCGTACGCTGGGTGGGAAGGCGTCGAGCCGGTCCATCGACCGAAACCCCCAACGGTCGATGGCCGGCTCCGCCGGTCCCGCTCGCCTCACCAGGCGGCGGCATCGCGGCCGAGCGGGCCGGCCGGCACGCCGTACGACGCCGGCCAGCCGGCGACGTCGCCGGCACTCGGCACGGCGCCAGCGGGCCCCCACGCCGTCACGACGTCGACGAGTCGCGTCGGTCCACTCGGGACGCGGCGCCGCCGAGGCCGCCCGGTGACCGGGCGCGTCTGGAGGAGGTTCGCCGTGCCCAGCAGCGACGCCGTGATGTCGGCCGGCCGGCCGGTGGCGAGCCGGTCGGTCAGGGCGCGGACGACGGCGGCGGCCAGCAGGTACCCGGTGCCGTGGTCGAGCGCCTGCGCCGGGAGCGGGACGGGTCGCTCGATCCCCGCCGCGGCGGCGCCGGCGGCGGCGATGCCGCAGCTCATCTGGACGAGGCTGTCGAAGCCGCGCCGCGGTGCCCACGGACCGCACCACCCGTAGGCGTCGAGCCGCGCCGTGACGATGCCGGGATTGATCGCACGCAACTCGGCCGGCCCGAACCCGAGGCCTTCCATCGCCCCCGGCCGCAGTCCGTGACGACGACGTCGGCGCCGGCCACGAGGTCGGCGAACCGGTCGCGGTCGCCGGCGGCCGCCAGGTCGAGGGCGGCGCAGCGCTTGCCGGGCGTCACCACCGGCACGATGGCCGCGACCTCGGCGAAGCCCGGCGGGTCGAGCCGCAGGACGTCGGCACCGTGGGCGGCGAGGAACCGGGTGCACACCGGCCCGGCGATCACCCGCGTGAGGTCGAGCACCTGCACCCCGCCGAGTGGTCGTGCGCCGGCGGTGGCCAACCGCGGCGGCGAGGTCTGCGACAGCAGCGGGTGCACCCGCACCGCTGGTTCCTCGGCGGTCGCGACACCGTGCGGGTGGGCTCGCCACGTCGCCGCGTCGTGCATCGCCGCGGCTGCGCCGCCGCGGTCGACGACGGCCGCCTCCAGCTCGGCTGCCGGCAGCCGGCGCACGACCGCGGCGACGGCGTCGCGGTCGGTGGCCGCGTCGTCCGGCAGCCCGAGCGCGGCGAGCGCCGCGGCGCGATGGGCGGCGTAGTTCGTGTGCAGGCGGATCCACCCGTCTGCCGCCTGGTAGTCCCCGGCCACCGGGTCGAAGATGGCCGGCCGCTCCCAGCCCCGCGGCGCGAACAGCAGCTCGCCGATGAACGCGGCCGACGCGCGCACGGGTGTCGACGCTCGCGTCGGCGCGGCCGCGCCCGTCCGCGCGGCGACGAACCCGGCGACGGCGGCCGTCGCGATGCCGACCGACGCGGTGGCGAGCCCGGTGACATCGAACACCGACGGCAGCACGGCACGTGGCGCCGGTCACCTCGAGCGGACCGAGCCCGCCGTCGTCGCCGACCAGGGTCCACAGTTGCGTCGCGAGCTCGTCGATGCTGCCGGTCATCACGACCACCGTGGGCGACGCGCGGTGGCGGATCAACGTTGATCGGTCAACGTTGACCGATCAACCCGAGCGCGTCAGATCCCGAGGTCGAGGAGGTTGTAGTCGCGAAGCGCCTCGAGGGTGTCGGGTCCCAAGCGGTAGTCGTCCTCCTGCCCGGCGAACGGCCGGTAGACGAAGCGCGCCTCGTCGGCGAAGCGCTCGGCGCGGGCGTCGATGGCGTACGCGATCGCCTTCGAGCGCTCGTGGATGCGGGCCTCGTCGTAGACCGCGACCGCGTTGTGGACGCCGCCGCTCTCGACGCCGAGCACGGAGCGGCGGCGGTGGAACCCGAAGTTGATCGTGACCCGCGGCAGCGGGCTCGTGTTGGCGAACGAGCCGTGCACGCACTGGCGGTTCGTGATCGCCACGTCGCCCGGCTCGCACACGAGCGGCACCGCGTCGGGCAGCCGGTCGGAGCCGGCGGCCGCGACCAGCGCCTCGATGTCGACCTTGCCGCGGCGGTGCGAGCCGGGCACGACCCACAACCCGTTCGCCGACGTGCAGCCGTAGAGCTGGGCCATGAAGTTGAACCCGTGGCTCCCCCCGTCGAGGTCCGGGCTGTCCCAGTGCGTCCACCCGTCCTGGTGCCAGGCGACCGATGCGCCGAGCCCGGCCTGCTTCACCCAGACCGCCTCGTTGAACGGCACGAAGTCGTCGCCGTTGACCGCCGCCGCGACGGCGAGCAGGCCGGGGTGGCCGTACACGCGCAGGCAGGCCGGCGAGAACTGCAGCGAGCCGCCGATCAGCTGCACGACGTGCTCCGGCGCCTCGGCGGGCGGCGCCGGCTCGTTCATCTTCGACGGGTGTCGGCCGTTCGCGGCGCTCGTGCCGCCCCACGGGTCCGACAGCGGCCGGACCCACAGGATGTTCTGGGACCGCCCGTCGGAGCCGAGCGCCGGACGGCCGTGACGGTCGACGTCGGCGCCCTTGGTGACCGGGGCGCGGTCGAGCATGTCGATGACGTCGCGCTCGATGTCGTCGAGCTCGTCCTGGCCGAGCACGCCGGTGAACACGTAGAAGCCGTGCTCCTCGTAGGCGTCGAGGATCGCCGGGTCGAGGTGCCCGTCGTCGTGAAGCGGATCGGGCCGCGGTTGCCGAGGGCGGCGGCGCGCGCCTCACCGGCGCGGCGGTAGCGGACCATGTCCGCCTCGACGTCGCCGTAGTCGACGATCGGGACGTCCAGCAGCGGCAGCTTCCCCATGGGCGCCACGCTACGACGGGCCGGCCGGCCGGTGCGACCGGAGCGCGCCGCCGCACGGGCTCAGCGGTGCCGGATGTCGACGCACACGAGGCGGTGGTCCGACGACGGGAACGGGAACACGCCCGTGAGCTCCGACCCCGGCTTGTCGGCCAGCAGCGGCCAGAAGACGGCGCCGCCGTCGATGCGCAGGTCACGCGACGGCAGCACGTAGTCGGCGCGCAGGTTGCCCGGCGCGGTGTCGGCGAAGTCGGCGGTGTCGAAGCGGGGGTCGCTCCGGTGGGTCGCGTTCGCCCCGCCCTGCAGGGTCGCCGCCTCGACGGCGCCGTCGCTGCTCGGGGTGAAGCGCGTGTTCACCCTGCGGTGGTCGAGGAGCTGCTGGATCGCGCCGGGCACCGAGTCGCCGTCGAGCGGGTCGGAGTTCTGGTCGCCGGCGATGACGAACGTCTCGCCGCCGCCGAGACCGCCGCGGCGGCCGGCGTCGTCGTAGATGTAGCGCGCGGTCGGGCCGGGCGTGATGTAGTCGGCCCAGAACCGGATCTCGTCGAAGTTGCGCCGCCCGTTGCGGTCCTCCGGGCCGTCGAACACGGGCGGGGTCGGGTGGCTGACGAGGAAGTGGACGTCACGGCCACGGCCGACGTCGATCGGCACGTCCCAGTGGCTCTTCGACGACAGCCGCACCACGGCGAGCTCCTCCGGCGAGTACCACGGCTGGCCGGTCGCCGGGTCCACCGGCAGCATCGCGCCCGGCATGTCGGCCCAGCGGAACGTCTGGAACGTGCGCACCTGCGCGGTCTCGATCGGGTACTTCGAGAGCACGACCAGCCCGAACTGCCCCGGGAAGTCGCCGAAGCCGAACGCGTCGTTGCCGCCACCGACGGCGCCGTTGTTGTCGAGGTCGAAGCCCGACGCCACGCCGGTGTTCGACGGCGCCGTGAACCAGTAGGGGTAGCCGGCGAGCTCGGCGAACAGGCGCACGGTGGTCGGGTCGCCGTCGGTGCCGGTGTCGAACTCGTTGATCAGCAGCACGTCCGGGTCGGTGGATCCGATGATGTCGAGCACGGCCTGCAGCTGGGGGTTCACGGGCCCGGCGACCGCCGCCTCCAGCTGCGTGCGCAGCAGACCGGCGGCCGGCCGGTTGAGGCTGGCGTTGAACGTGGCGAAGCGGACGTCGCGTGCTCGCCCCCGCGTCGGCGGGGGCGCCCGCCGCCGCGCAGTGGACGACGCCACCACCCCCATCCCGAGCGCGACGGCCAGGGTCAGGAGTGAACGACGCATGGCGCGACCGTAACGAAGCCGGATGAACGCCCGACGACGGCGCGGTGACGGCGTCAGCCGAAGCGGGCGACGAGGTCCGCGCCGACGCCGGCCAGCTCGTCGGGCGGCAGCGCCGGCAGCACGATCTCGGTGACGCCGATCCCCGCCAGCTGCTCGATGCGGGCGTCGAGCTTCGGACCGGGCCGCCCGCCGCCGCTGTAGAACTCGATGGCGTCCGGGTCGCGCCCGGCCGCCTCGGCCTCGGCGCGCACGATGGCGAACAGCTCGGCGAGCTCCTCGATCGTCCCGCCACCGGGGAAGAACCCGTCGCCGCGCCGGCCGGCCCGCTTGGCGGCGGCGACCGAGTGGCCGCCGATCACGATCGGCACCGTCCCGTTCGCCGGCCGGGGGCGCATGATGCAGTCGTCGAAGTCGACGAACCGGCCGGCGACCGTGGACTTCTCGGGGTCGTCGCGCGGCGACCACAGCTCGCGCAGCACGTCGATGTACTCGTCCATCCGCGCGCCCCGCTCCTTGAACGGGACGCCGAGCGCGGCGAACTCCTCGGCCAGCCAGCCGACGCCGACGCCGAGCGTGACGCGCCCACCGGAGAGGTGGTCGAGCGTGGCGATCTCCTTGGCGGTGATGACGACGTTGCGCTGGGGCAGCACGAGCACCCCGGTCGCGAGCCGGATCCGCTCGGTGCGGGCGGCGACGAACGTCAGCCAGATCAGGGGATCGGGGAGGTCGAAGGCCTCGGCGCCGCCGGCCATCTTGCCGCTCGGGTCATAGGGGTACTGCGACTCGTAGCCCGACGGCACGACGACGTGCTCGACGGTCCACAGCGTGTCGAACCCCCCGGCCTCGGCAGCGCGTGCGATGTCGGTCGCGCCCTGTGGCGACGAGCCGAACCCGGTGTTGGCGAACATGACCCCGAACTTCATGGCGCCCGTCGTAGCACGCCGGCGGAGGCGCGCCCGTCAGCCGTCGGCGGCGGCGAAGACGTGACCGCCGTCGGCCGACACGATGCGACCGGCGCCGGGGCCGCCGAAGTGGGTGCCGATCACGAGCAGGTCGCTGTCGGCGTGGGCCTCGATGAACTCGCGCCGCGTGCGCTCGGCGGCCACGGCGTCGGTGTCGAAGTGCGAGCACCACTCGGGCGACGCGACCTGCACCGCGTGGTGCATGAAGTCACCGGTGATCAGGGCGCGCGACCCGCCGGACTCGAGGAGCACGCTGCAGTGCCCGGGCGTGTGACCCGGCGTGGACAGCAGCGAGACGCCGGGCGCCACCTCGGCGTCGACGTCGACGAGGTCGACGAGGCCCGCGTCGACGACCGGCTGGATCGAGTCGTCGTGCTCGGGTCGCTGCCGGAACGGCTCCTGTGACCAGTGGTGGTACTCCGGCCCGGCGAACACGTAGCGGCTGTTCGGGAACGTCGGGCGCCAGGCGCCGTCGACGAGCGACGTGTTCCAGCCGACGTGGTCGACGTGGAGGTGCGTGCACACGACGGCATCGACGGTCGCCGGGTCGAACCCGGCATCCCGGAAGCGCTCGAGGAACGGCAGCTGCAGGTGGTCCCACGCCTTGATGTCGCGAGCCTTGTCGTTGCCGATGCACGTATCGACGACCACGGTCCGGCCCGCGGCCTCGACGACGAGCGCCTGGACGCGCGTCGAGCAGCATCCCGTCGTCGTCGACGAACGTGCCGCGTGCCCAGCCGTGGCGCGAGGAGACGACGTCCGGCGTTGCCTCGCTGAAGAGGAACGGGCCGGGCGCCGGGCCGTCGACCTCGATCACGCTCGTCACGGTGATGTCGCCGACGTTCCACGTGCGCACGCACGCGAGCGTCGCACACGTCGTCGCGCGACCAGCGATCAGACCGCGCTCAGCCGAGCAACCTCGCCTTCTGGGTGGCGAACTCCTCGTCGGTGAGGATGCCCTGCTCGTGCAGCGCGGCGAGCTGCTGGAGCTCGTTGATCGCGTCCGGTGTCAGCGCCTGGGGTCCGGCCGGAGGCGGCGGTGCCGGGGCGTACTGCGGCGGCGGCGGCGGGGCGGCCTGCATCTCCTGGTAGGCCTGCGCGTCGGCCTCCTGCTGGTACTTGGCATCTTGGCGCCGGCGCATGTGGCCGGACACCGCGGTCGCCGTCCCGGCAACCACGGCCGTGGTCGCCGCCGCTCGCATCAATGGTCGACGTCGAAGCATGTCTCTCCTCTGGTGCTCGTCCGGCCGCGGTGGGCGGCCGGTCTGGTCGGCGTACAGGGACACCGACGACCAGTGTGGCCGGTGCGCGCCTGTTCCCCATGCTCGGTCCCGACGTGGCGCGCCACATCACCCTGTTCGGACGAAGCCCGGGTCGGTCACGGCGCGAAGTAGCCGTCTCGGATGTCCCTGATGACGCGATCGATGGCGTCGCCCGACACGACCAGCGGTCCACGCCACGGCGCACTCAGGGCGAAGAGCAGCGCCAGGCTCAGCCCGACCACGGCGGCCAGGCCGATGACGAGCGCCGCGGCACGGCGGCCGACCCCGACGACGAGGGCCCCGGCGTTGGCGATCAGGGCGATCCCGCTGGCCACGAGCGTGACGACGTAGAGGGCCGGCAGCGAACGGTCGGCCGCCGCGATGCGGGCGCGGCGGCCCGCAGTCACTGCATCGAGGGACGCCAGCAGCTCCGTGCTGAGCGGCGTGCCGAGCTCGGTGCGCGCCGCCTGGACGTGCACGACGCGCTCCAGCGTGGCGAGCGCCTCGCCGGTGCCCGCGTCGTCGCCGGTCGCCGCCCGATCACCGTTCCACTCGTCGGCGCGGGTCGTCCGGAGGTAGGTGAGCAGGGCGTCGTGCACCTCGTCGGAGGGCACCTGCGGGCTCGTCGCCGTCCAGGCCAGGCGCGCCGCCGCCGCGGCCTCGCCGGCGACGATGTCCTGGGCCGACTTCAGGTAGCCGACCTCGCTGGAGAGGGTGATCGCCGTGAGCACCGCGAACACGGCGCCCAGGGCGGGCATCAGCGGGGCGACGATGCCACGCACGTCGGCGCGCTGCGCGGCGGGCACCAACGCGCCGACGAGGTGGCGCGAGCCGGCCGCGATGGCGAACGCCGCCGCGAGCCAGGCGACGACGAGGACCCACGTCGGCAGCGACGTCAGCCAGGTCACGGTCTAGCGCTCGTTCCCCATCGCGTCGCAGCGGGTGACCTCGTCGATGCCGAGCACGGCGAGCTCCTCGTCGACGACGCGCAGGTGCGTTCCATCGCCACCGGGCGGAGGCCGCCGACACCGTCGTGGAACGGGTGGTCCAGTGCGTAGAGGAGCAGCAGCATCGCCGTGACGGTCGCCGCGACCGTGCCCATCAGCAGCGCCTGGACGACGGCCCGCTCACCGCTGTCGGCGAAGAACAGCACGAAGCCGAGGACGAGCAGCGCCGAGAAGAACAGCACCAGCCACAGCGTCGTCGGGATCACCCCGACGGCCCCGTGGATCCGGTCGTTGCGAGCCTGTTCCCGGTCGGCGGTCTGGTCGAGCCACCGGTCGTAGGCCGACTGCTCGGCCGCGGTGTCCGGCTCGACGGTGCGCACGGTGTGGAACATCTCGACAGCCCACGGGTTGATGGAGTCACCGATCGTCCCGGCCTGCATGCGCTCCCACTGCACGCCGGCGACGGACCGCGCGTAGCAGACGAGGCCGGTCGTCAGCTCGGTGGCGACGTCCGGGTCGAAGAACTGCGCGGTCTCCATCTGCTGGGCGACGATGAGCGCCTCGGTCTCGGCACCCGCCCTGGCCGTGTCGTAGCTCGTGAACGCGAGGAACACGACGAAGCCGAGGAGCACCGAGAACCCCGTCGCCAGCACGCCGAACACGCCGGCGGCGCGGTCACCGTCGGCGAAGAAGCTCCCGTCGGGCGCCGACCGGCGCACGACCAGCATCAGCGCGACCGCCGTCCCCGCGACGACAGCGATGATGACGGCCCCGATGACGATGTTCACCGCATGCCGGTCACCGGCCGGGCCCGCTCGCCGCGATGCGTCTCAGCACGCACCACTGCCTAGCGCGCCGCCGGACGCGGCGCATCGTCCAGATCGGACGAGAGCACTGCGGCAGGCCCCGGTCCGCGCCCCGCTCGCTCGCGGCGATGATCTGCCAGACTGCGGGCGAGGGAGCAGGCGAGTGAGAACCGACAGTGTGACGATCAACGATGCGCCGGCACCCGCCGACCGGGCCGAGCCTGGTCACCGGCCGACCTCGCGCGCGACGATGCTCGCGGCCAAGCTGCGCCCGCCGCCGGCGTGTGCCGGGCACGTCGCGCGGACGGCGCTCGTCGACGGCCTGCTCCGACGGGGTGACGAGCCGATCGTCGCCGTCGTCGCGCCGCCCGGCTACGGCAAGACGACGCTCCTCGCCCAGTGGGCGACGCGCCAGCAGCGGCGGGTCGCCTGGGTGTCGGTCGACGAGGGCGACGACGATCCAGCCGTGCTGCTGGCCGCGATCGCCATGGCGCTCAGCCGCACCCAGTCGATCGACCCGCGGACGCTGGCGGCGGTCACGGCCGGGACGGCGGCGCTCCCGAACGCGCTCGCCGCGCTGACGTCCGCCCTGTCGCCGGCCGAACGGACGACCGTCGTGCTCGACAACGTCGACGCGCTCACGAACGTGCAGTCCCTCGACCTCGTCGCCGAGCTGGTGTGGCGCCTCCCGCTCGGCTCCCAGCTCGCTTACGGCTCACGGTCGCCGCTCCCGCTGCCCGTCCCGGTGCTGCGGACCCACGGCGACATCGTCGAGATCGGTCCCGACGACCTGGCGATGGATCGCGACGAGGCCGAGCAGCTGCTGCTCGCGACCGGCGCCGAGCTCCGCGCCGACGAGGTGGACGCGCTGCTCGAGCAGACGGAGGGGTGGCCGGCCGGGCTGTACCTCGCCGCGCTCGCCGCCAACGGCCGCCGGCCGTCGAGCAAGGCGTTCGCCTTCCGCGGCGACGACGTCCTCATGGGCGACTTCCTGCGCACCGAGGTCCTGGACCACCTGCCGGCCCACACCGTGCGCTTCCTCACCCGGACATCGGTCCTCGACCAGATGTCGGGACCATCCTGCGACGCGGTGGTCGGTGCCGACGGATCGCAGGCGGTGCTCGAGTCACTGGAGGCGGCCGGCCTGCTGCTCGTCCCGCTCGACCGGCAGCGGGCGTGGTACCGGTACCACCGGCTGTTCCGCGACCTGTTGGTGGCCGAGCTCCAACAGCGCGAGCCGGACCTGGTGCCCGAGCTGCACGGCCGCGCGGCGCGCTGGCTGGCGGCCAACGGGATGCCCGAGCAGGCGATCCGCCAGGCGCAACGGGCTGAGGATCCCGACCTGCTCGTCGGCCTCGTCGCGGCGATGACCCCGCCCGCGTACGCCGCCGGGCGCGCCAAGGACGCCCACGGCTGGCTCGAGTGGTTCCACGACCGCAACCTGATCGAGGCGTACCCGCAGGTCGCCGTCGTGGGGGCGCTCGTCGAGGCGCTGTCCGGCCGCGCCGCGAGCGCCGAGCGGTGGGCCGCCGCGGCCGAGTCCGCCGGCGACGCCGCTGACCACGGCGAGACGTTCAGCGGGATGCTCGCCTACCTCCGCAGCGTGCTGTGCCGGAGCGGCGTCACCGAGATGGCGTCCGACGCCCGGCAGGCCGCCGCCCTCCTCGGGCCACGCCACGGCTTGCACGCCGCTGCGCTGCTGTTCGAAGGGTTGGCCTACCTCCTCGCCGGTGATCCCGACCGCGCCGAGCCGCGGCTGGCCCACGCCCAGGACGTCGCGATGTACGCGCGGTCCTTGCCAGCCGCGACCGCCGCGACGGCGTTCCGCGGGTTCATCGCCGTCGCCCGCAAGGAGTGGGACGTCGCCGACGCGTTCGCCGAATCGGCGCTCGAGATCGTCGACACCGGGCACCTCCACGACTACCTCGAGGCCACCACCGCGCACGCCCTCGCCGCCCAGACGGCCATCCACCGCGGCGACGCGTCGGCTGCTGCCGACCACCTCGCACGCGCCGCGTGGGGCCGGCCACTGTGCACCTACGCGGTGCCGTCGACCGCGCTCGTGCAGCTCGAGCTGGCGCGCGCCTCGCTGCAGGTCGGCGATGCGGCCGGGGCCCGGACGGTGTTGCGCGAGGTGCGCGACCTGCTCCACCAGCGCCCGGACCTCGGCGTCGTCGCCGCCCAGGCCGAGGTGTTGCGTCGCTCCCTCGACGCCATCCGCCAGGGGCCGGTCGGCGCCTCGGCCCTCACCGCCGCCGAGCTGCGGCTGCTGCCGTTCCTCGCCACCCACCTCTCGTTCCCCGAGATCGGCGAGCGGCTCCACGTCTCGCGGCACACGGTGAAGACGCAGGCCATCTCCGTCTACCGCAAGTTCGGGGTCTCGTCGCGCAGCGAGGCGATCCGTTGCGCCCACGACGTCGGCCTGCTCGGCACGTGACGGCACGCCAGTCAGGCGCAGTCGAGCGCGACGTCCTTCTGCAGCCACGCGTTGACGTCGGCCACCATGATGTCGCGCGAGTCGCGCAGCGCCTGCAGGGCGAGCTGGTCCGTCTGCGGGTCCTCGCCGGGCGGGATCTCGGCCAGCACGCCGTTGATGTCCTCGACGACGTCCTCGTCGTCGACGCCGGTCGCCTCCGACAGCGCGGTCACCGACGACAGCACGGCGTCGACCGCGTCGTTCGCCTCCTGCGGCGTGGCCGTCATGATGTCGACGTCGGCGAGGGCGGCGTTGGCGGCCACGACCTCGTCGTAGGCGTCGCACGTGGCAGCTGTCGCACTGATGGCCGGCACGCTGGCCTCGTCGTCATCGTCGTCGCCTCCGCAGGCGGCGCCGAAGACACCGAACAGGGCGCCGGCGAGGAGGACGTAGCCGGGTCGCAGCGCCGGCCGCGGCCGGAGGCGAAGGGGTTCCATGGCACGATCTGACCAGGTCGGGACGCCGCACGCATCACCCAGCAGGGAGGATCGATGATCACTCCGGTGCGCCGACACGGGCGAACCCACGCGTGCGGCGGTCGACGCGCAGGCGGTCGAGGCGGGTGAGGTCCAGCTCGTGCACCCACAGCGGCGCCGGTGCGGCCGTGACGAAGTAGCGGTCGGGATCCGTCGGGAACGGGTCGGCGATGCCACTCACGCCGGCGCTCGGGGCGCCGTGGTAGGACGCGCCGTGCAGCCAGTCGGCGACGGCGACGAACGCGGTGAACTCGTACGCCCGGGCCACCGCGAGGTGCTGCCAGAGGGCCCGCGCGAACGCCGGCGGGCGCCGCGTGATCGAGAAGCTCGGCACCACGACGAGGTCGGCCGACCGCGGCGCGTCGAGGAGCAGCTCGGCGAACCAGGCGTCGGCGCAGATCATCACCGTGACGGTCCGCCCACCGATGTCGAACGTCGCATGGCGATCGCCGGGCTGGACGCCGTGGGCGTGCTCGATCCCGTACGGGTTGCGCTTCTCGTAGTGGTCGACCTCGTGCCCGGCCGGGTCGAGCACGACGCCCGCGTTGGTGAGCGGTCCGGCGGTGCCGTAGTGCGATCCGCCGACCACCCAGCTGCCGGCGTGGGCGCCGATCGCGGGAGCGTGTGCACGTACTGCGACCGCGCCATGGTCGCTCCGACGAGCTCCGGCAGCACGAGCACGTGGTCGGCGCCGAACGGCCCGGCCGCCCGGACCTCGTCGTGCACGGCGGCAAGGTTGGCGGCGCCGTCGGTCGTCCACGTCGCCGGTTGGGCGAGGACGACTGCGAGGCGGTCGCTGCTCGACGTCATCGGAGCAGTCTGGTCTGCGTCAGACTCGGTGACCATGGACGCAGCAGCCACCGTCAACGAGTTCATCGCGCGCGTCGTCGGCGGCGACTACGCCGGTGCCGGCGAGCTCGTCGCCGACGACGTGGAGTACGACAACGTCCCGATCGGCAAGAACCTCGGTCGCGACGCCTTGATCTCGTTCCTCGGCTCGATGATGGGCGGCATCGACGAGATCGAGTTCGAGACCCATCGCCAGACGTGCACCGGCAACGTCGTGATGAACGAGCGCACCGATCGCTTCCGCATCGGGGAGGCGTCGATCTCGCTGCCCGTCGCCGGCGTGTTCGAGGTCGGCTCGGACGGCCGCATCGTGCTGTGGCGCGACTACTTCGACATGAAGACCTTCACCGATCAGATGGCCGCGATCACGCCGCCGGCGTGAGGCGGCGGATGGACCCGTCGCCGTTGCAGCCGACGAGGTAGCCGCCGGCGCCGTCGGTGCTGACCGCGGCGAAGGCGGCCGGCACGACCGCCCCGTCGACGGGCGGACCGACCGGAGCCCCGCTGACGACGACGTCACGGCGGCCGGTGACCGCGTCGAGCACCACGAGCTCGTGACGAGCGGCGTCGGCGACCAGCACCTGCGAACCGATCGCGGCCACGCCCTGGGCGTCGCCGAAGCCGTCGACGCGCGTCTCGTTCCCTGCGCCGTCGACGACGAGCACGGCCGCGCCGGCACCGATCACGTAGCCGTCGCCGCAGCGATCGACGGACGCCGGTGCCGGAACGCCATCGAGCACGACGCTCGTCGCTCCGTCGCGACGCCACGGCCGTGATCCGTCCGTTCGCCCGTTCGGCCACCAGCAGACGGTCCCCGTCGACGCGGAGCGCCGTCGAGCCGAGGAGCCCAACGGCGAACACCGTCGGCGCACCGTTGCCGTCGTAGCGCAGCAGCTCGCCCGTCGCACCGAGCACGACGAGGGCGCCGGCGAACGGCGCGACGCCGACGGCGAGCGTCGGCAGGTCGACGAGCAGGCGGTGGTCGCGCTCGGCCGCCCCGTCGACGACGGTGCCGGTGCTGAGGCCGTCGGCGAACAAGAGCGTCCCGTCGGCGCCGACGGCGAGGCCGTGCGGGCCGAGGAGGCCGGGCGCCGACAGCACCCGCTGGCGGCCGGCCGTCTCCTCGGCGACGCGACCGTCGACGAAGTGCGACACGAAGATCCGATCGTCCGGCCCGACGGAGACGTTGTCGATGCCGAGCGGCACCTCGGCGAGGACCTCCTGGGCCCCGGTCGCGACGTCGATGGCGAGGATCTGGCCGGCGCCCGCCACGGACGTGACGATGCGGCCCCGGGAGTCGAACTTCACGGCCGTCGGCCGCGGGATGCCACCGGCGACGAGACGGGTCGCGCCGGTGTCGAGGTCGTAGCTCCAGATCTCGTCGGCGAAGACCTGCGGGAAGTAGAGCTTGCCGTCGGGTCCCATCGCCGGCGCGTTGGGACCGGCGAGGTCGGTCAGGAGCACGCGGGCTCGGCCTGCCCGGCCGGGTCGACCTCCAGCAGCCGGCCGCCCGGGCGGAACTCGTCGATGAAGAGCCGCTGCCGGGCGTGATCCATCGTGCAACCGTTGGCGGCGGGGAGGTCGGCGCGCACGACCCGGTAGGACCCGTCGGGCTGGCGGGCCGTCACCCGGCCGAACATCGGCTCGGTGGCGTACAGCGTCCCGTCGGCGCCGAAGATGGCGTCGTCGGGACCGGCGATGCCGGCGCCGAGCGGCGAGCCCACCTCGTGGCGGCCCGTCTCGATGTCGATCGCCGTGATCTGCGACCCGAACACCTGGGTCACGTAGAGGCGGCCGTCGGGCCCGAACGTCATCCCGTTGGCGCCGCCGAGCCGGCTCGGCGGCGTGACCACCTCGAAGCGCCACCCGGGTGCCGTGCTCGGCGTGACGGTGGAGTAGGCGGACCAGCGATCGTCGCCCGCCATCGGCTACGACACCCGCTTCGTGCTGGCGATCGCCGGCTTCACGCTGTCGATCGTGAAGCGCACGGGCACGAGGTCGGAGTCGGCACGGAACGTGAACCCGATGATCGGTGAGACCAGGCGCAGGGCGCCGCGCATCCCGAGGGCCTGCGGGTCCGGGAGCGACACCGTCGGTCGGCCGCGGTCGGCCTGGTGGATGGTGTACTCCGGGTCGACCTGCACGAGCTGCGGCGAGTCCTCGCCCGGCAGCCGCACGAGGTGGAGGTTGTCGAACGTCATGAGGTCGCTGCCGTTGATCACATCGGCGGTGTGCACGGCGAGCTCGACGACCGTGCGGCCGTCGAGCGCGGCGGTGAAGCGGACCTGGTCGTGGCGGTGGGAGACGTCCACATCACCGAGCTGCACCGGGTAGCCCCAGTGGTCGCGGAGGGCCTGCACCGCCGCCGCCGAGTCGCAGACGGCACCGAGGCAGAGGCCGCGGGGCCGGATGCCGGCGCGGACGACGAGGCGCACCTGGACGATCGAGAAGGCCCCGACCGGCGACTCCGGGAAGCGGCACGCGAAGAACGACGCGAACGGTGGGATCGACGGGTGCAGCGACGGCGGGGTCAACGTCAGCGCGGCCCGTCGTCCACCTCCCAGTTGATCTGCAGGAACTCGGCGTCGGCGAGCTCCCACTCCGGGCCCTTGAGCGCCGCCAGATCGGGCAGGTCGGGGGCGATCGGGGCGAGGTCGAGGGTGCCGAATCGAGGCATCGGGGCTACTCCTTGAAGGCCGGCATGACCTCCCGGCCGAACGTGCGCAGGCTCTCGAGGACCTGCTCCTGCGGGATCGTCTCGTTCGCGTTGAGCAGGAAGTTGACGAGGTCGACACCGGTCGCCTCCCACTTCTTCAGCTCGCGGATGACCTGCTCCGGGTTGCCGACGGCGATCCCCTCGGGCGGCTCGCCGGCCTCCGTCGGGCTCGCCGCCGAGCGGCGGGTCGCGGGCGAGCAGGCCCGGGAAGGGGTACCCCTTCGTCGGCCACGCCTCCTTGGCCATGTCGAGCTGGCCGGCGAGGTACTGGAACAAGCCGATCATGTTCTTGCCGGTCTCGACGCCCGTCGCCGAGTCCTCGTGGCAGAACAGGAAGTTCGCCGACGCCAGCTTGTCGTTGACGAAGGCGCCGGCCGGCTCGCAGTGCTGGATGCGGCGGCGGTACTCCTGCACCCGCTCCTCCTGCGCCTTGAACGTCGTGAAGTTCACGCCGAGCGCGCCCATGCCCCGATCGGCGGCGTCGAACTCGGTGCCCGGCGACGACACGGCGACCCACATCGGCGGGTGCGGCTGCTGGTACGGCTTGGGCAGCACGGCCCGGGTCGGCATCGAGAAGAACTCGCCCTCGTAGCCGAAGCGCTCGTTCATCCACATCTGCGGGATGGCGTGGACGAACTCGTCCCACGTCTTCTTGGTGACGTCGGGATCGGCCCGGAAGCCGCCGAGCTCGGTCCACGTCGCCGAGCGGCCGGTGCCGAACTCGAGCCGTCCCCCGGAGAGGATGTCGAGCACGGCGGCGCGCTCGGCGACCCGGATCGGGTGGTTGAACTGCGGCACGCACACGACGATCCCGTGGCCGACACGGATCTGCTTCGTCTGCATCGCGGACGCCGTGAGGAACAGCTCCGGCGCCGACGAGTGCGAGTACTCCTCGAGGAAGTGGTGCTCCACGGCCCACACCGAGTGGAACCCGAGCTCGTCGGCGAGGCGCACCTGCTCGAGCGTGTTCAGGTACACCTGGCGCTCGGACTCGTGCGTCCACGGCCGCGGCACGGACAGCTCGTAGAAGACGCCGAACTTCACATTCGCCTCCCCTTGGACGTCGGGCCGGCGGCGGGCACCCCGGCCCGGCCGACACTAGGGGGCTCCCGCGCCCAACTCGGACCGAGCGTGCCGTGGCCAACTTTCAGACCAGACGGCCAGAAATTGGCCGCCACGTCTGAAAGTTGGCGGATTGCCGTGGGCAGGGGCGGGCGGTCCATCCGAGTGTTTCGTGAGGGGGCCACCCGCACCAAACACTCGGATGCACGAAACACTCGGATGCAGCCCACCTGCATCTCGGATGGGGCGTACGGGCCGGGGCCGGGCGGGGTACGTTGCCGCGATGGCCACGCTGGACTGGTACGGCTGCGCGACGTTCCGGCTGCGGGCCGGGCGACGACGATCTTCCTCGACGCCTACATCGACCTGGGCGCCGGGCGTGCCGGGCACGGGGTTGACGGCCGACGACATCGACGAGTGCGACTGGATCGTGATCGGCCACGCCCACTTCGACCACCTCTACGGCGCCGAGCGGATCATGGCCCGCACGTCGGCGACGCTGATCGGCAGCTACGAGACGGTGCGCGTGATGGAGGCTGCGGGGGTGCCGCTCGACCGGATGATCTGCGTGGCCGGCGGCGAGCGCATCCGGCTCGCCGACGACATCACGGTGGCGGTGCTGCCGAGCCAGCACAGCTGCGTGTGGTCGCACTCGGGCATGGCGCAGAGCGACGAGGTGTGCCTCGGTGATCTCGGCGTGACGTGGCAGGAGCAGCGCGAGCGGATGCGCGGCCGCAGACGTTCCTGACGACCGCCCTGTCGCCCGACGCCGTCGCCCACGTGCGCGAGTCGGCCGTCGGTCAGAGCGCACGAGGCGACGGCGGGGCCCTGCTCTACCTGTTCGAGACGCCCGAGGGGTCACTGCTGTACCAGGACACGTCGGGCCACTGGTCGGGCATCCTCGAGGGCGTCCAGCCGGACGTCGCGATCCTCGCCGCGGCGGCACGTGGCAACGTCGACGGCGAGCCGATCCAGGGCTCGCTCGCCGAGTTCGTCGCCCGCCAGGTCGCCGCCGTGCGGCCCCGCCGCCTGTTCCTCAGCCACCACGACGACTGGCTGCCCGGGTTCTCCGTCGCCACGAAGATGGCCCCGCTGCGCCGGGCGATCGTGGCCGTCGCTCCCGACACCGAGCTGCTTGAGCCCGGCTACCTCGCGGCGACCGACGTCTTCGGCTGACCCGGCACGCCGAGACCGTTACGCCGGCGTCAGCGCCGACCCGTACAGCGTCTGCAGCGTGTCCCAGCGGCGTGCAGCGGCGGCCTCGTCGTACGTCGGGTTGTCGGGCACGGCGAAGCCGTGGGCCGCCGGGTACGTGACGAGCGTGTGGTCGACGCCGGCCTCGGTCAGCGCGGTCGACAGGCGGGCGAACTGCTCGTCGTCGAACGAGCCGTCGTTCTCTGCCCCGGCGACGAGACCGTGGCGTTCATCGAGCCGGCCAGGAGGTGCGGGCTGTCGGGCGCGGTGGACGCGTATGGCCGCCGTGGAACGACGCCGCCGCACCGATGCGGTCGGGGAACCTGCCGGCGGCGGTGAGCGCGAACCCACCGCCCATGCAGTACCCGGTGGTGCCGACCTTGGTGTCGGCGACCTCGGGCTGGGCGGCGAGGAAGTCCAGCATCGCGCCGGCGTCGCTCGCCGCCTGCTCCTTGGACACGCTCGTGACGAGCGACATCAGGCGGTCGCGCTCCGCCTTGTCGCTGAACACCGTCTTCATGTCGAACGGCTCGATCGGCCCTAGTCGGTAGTAGAAGTTCGGGACGAGGACGGCGTAGCCGAGGTCGGCGAGCTGCTGGCCCATGTCGTGGAACGTGGCGCGCAGGCCGCCGGCGTCGGGGAACATGATCACGGCGGGCCATGGACCAGCGCCGTCGGGCGTGTGCAGGCTGGCGTCGCACGTGCCGTCGGGGGTGGGGATCGAGACGTCTCGCTGGGTCATCGGGGCCTCCTCGCTCGGATCGCCCGATGTTGACAGCGCGGTCCGCCCGACGTCCCATCGGCCGTGCGGCAGCGCCGGTCAGGAGCGGGCGCGGGCCGCCAACGGCAGGGACACCGTCACCGTCGTCCCGACGCCCCCCTTGCTGGCGACGGCGATCGATCCGCCGTGGGCCACCACCGCAGCGTCGGCGATCGACATGCCGAGCCCGCTGCCGCCGGGCGGCGCGCCCGTGCGGGATCGGCGCGGTAGAAGCGCTGCGTCATCCGCGCTGCGACATCGGTGGCATGCCCGGACCGTGGTCCTCGACCGCGACACACACACCGGTCTACCATCTCGACCCGCAGCTCGATGGGCGTGCCGGGCGGCGTGTGCACGACCGTGTTGCCGACGACGTTCACGATGACCTGCCGCAACCGGTCCTCGTCGCCCTCGACCACCGCCGCGCCGGCCCCCGGGGGCAGGACCGTCGAGATCGGCCGCCCGGCGTCGACGGCACCGGCGTCACGCGCGGCATCGGCGACGAGCACGGCGAGATCGACGGGCCGGCGCTCGAGCGGCCGGCCCTCGTCGAACTTGGCGAGCGTCAGCAGGTCGTCGACCAACCGGGCCATCCGTACGGCCTCCTGCTCGGTGCGGCGCATGGCCTCGTCGAGGCCCCCGCCCGCGGCAGCCCGCCGATCCGGTACAGCTCGGCATACCCGCGGATCGTCGTGACCGGCGTCCGCAGCTCGTGCGAGGCGTCGGCGACGAAGCGGCGCAGACGGTCCTCGGACGTGGTTTGCTGGGCGAAGGACTGGTCGAGCTCGTCGAGCATGTGGTTGAGCGCGCCGCCGAGCTGCCCGGCCTCCGTCGACGGCGGGAGCTCGGCACGCGGTGCGCACGGTCGCCGGCGGCGATCTGCTGGGCCGCGGTCGTCATCTGCTTGATCGGGCGGATGCCGAGGCGGACCACCCACCACGCCACCGCCGCGAGGACGGCCACGATGATGGCGGTGACGATGATCTCGACGAGCACGAGCCGATCGATGGTGGCATCGACATCGGTCAGGGCGAGGGCCGTGACGGAGAACCCCGGTCCCGGCGCCGGCGAGCGACGACGCGATAGCGCTCGTCGGAGTCCACCGCCCGACGGTGAACGGCTCGCCGGACGGCGCCGCGGACGGCGGCCGCCAGCTCGATGTCGGGTGCGGGCCGTGCTCGCCGCCGAGGCCGTCGACGAGGACGCGACGTGCCGTCGGGCATCATGTCGGCGACGTAGTAGTCCGACGGCGGCCGGCCGGTCGGTCGAGGCCGGGCGCCGCCGCCGGGGCCCGCCGAACGGGCCGTCCCGCGGACTCCCCTCGGCCAGCGGAGCGCGCTCGTCGACTTGGCCCACGAGGTACGCCTCGGTCGTCGACGTGACGAAGAACGCCACCGCCACGAGCGCGACGACGACCGCGCCGAGGCCCGCCAGCAGGCGGGCGCGCAGCGAGAGCCGGATCACCGCTCCGGCCGGGTGCGGATCGTGTAACCGACGCCGCGGATCGTCGTGATCAGCTTCGGCCCGGTCGTGTCGATCTTGCGGCGGAGGTAGCCGATGTAGGTCTCGACGACACCGCCGTCGCCGCCGAAGTCGTACTGCCACACGTGGTCGAGGATCTGCGCCTTCGACATCACCCGGCCCTGGTTCACCAGGAGGTAGCGCAGCAGGTTGTACTCGGTCGGCGACAGGGCGACCTCGCGGTCCGCCTTCAGCACCTGGTGGGCGTCGTCGTCCATCTCGAGGTCGCCACACGTGAACACGGTGCGGTGCTCGCTGGCCTGGCCGGTGCGTCGCAGTACCGCGTGGCCCGGGCGACGAGCTCCTCGAGGCTGAACGGCTTCTGCAGGTAGTCGTCGCCGCCCAGCGTGAGCCCGCGCACCTTGTCGTCGGTGCCATCGCGGGCGGTGAGGAACAGCACCGGCGTGCGATCACCTCGGCAACGCAACCGGCGGCAGACCTCGAACCCGTCGAGGTCCGGCAGCATCACGTCGAGCAGGACCAGATCGGGCGACAGCTCGCCGACGGCGTCGAGGGCGGTGCGGCCGTCGGCGACGGCCGAGACCTCGAAGCCGTGGTGTCGCAGCGCAGCGCCGAGCATCGAGCGCAGGTTCTCCTCGTCGTCGACGATCAACAGGTGGGCTCCGGGCATGGGACCAGTCTCGTCCAACTCCCTGTGAGTTCCCTGTGAGCCCGATGCCGACCGGCCGTGGATGCTGTGGATCCTCGGCGCGCCCTCAGCCAGCTCCTAGCTCCGCCGCAGAAGATGTCAGCATGACGAACACCCTCGACCGCCCGACCAGCCGCCCCCGCCCGCCCGTGCGGCGGCGCCGCCGGCGCCTCCTCGTGACGCTCGCCGTCACCGTCGTGCTCCTGGTCGCCGCCGCCAGCGCCGGTGTCTGGTGGTTCTTCCGTGCGAGTTCAGCTACGAGGACTCCACCGGCACGTACGTCGGCTTCCGCATCGACGAGGAGCTCTCCGGGCTCGGCTCGACGACCGCCGTCGGGCGGACGCCGACCGTCAGCGGCACCGTCACGATCGACGCCAGCACGGTCACAGCGGCGACGATCGAGGCCGACATGACGGCGATCACGACTAACGAGAACCGGCGCGACGACAACGTCCAGTCGGCGCTGGACACGGCCGCCTACCCGAGCGCCACGTTCGTCCTCACCGAGCCGTTGGAGCTCGGCGACTCGCCGCCAGCGGCGAGGTGGTCACGGTCGAGGCGGCGGGCGAGCTGACGATCCACGGCGTCACCCAGGTCGTCACCATCCCCCTCGAGGCCCAGCTCGTGGACGGCACGATCGTGATCGTCGGCTCGATCGACATCACGCTCGAGGACTACGGCGTGAGCGTCCCGGACGCCCCGATCGTCGTCTCGGCCTCCGACACCGCCACGCTCGAGCTGCAGCTGTTCCTGCAGCCGAGCTGACGCACCACCCTCCTCTCGTCGCGGGCGTAAAAAAATTTTTTTTTTTTTTTTTTTTTTTTTTTTTTTTTTTTTTTTTTTTTTTTTTTTTTTTTTTTTTTTTTTTTTTTTTTTTTTTTTTAAAAAAAAAAAAAAAAAAAAAAAAAAAAAAAAAAAAAAAAAAAAAAAAAAAAAAAAAAAAAAAAAAAAAAAAAAAAAAAAAAAAAAAAAAAAAAAAAAAAAAAAAAAAAAAAAAAAAAAAAAAAAAAAAAAAAAAAAGTCCCGGGCACCGGGGCCGCCGTGGCCGCGTCGACCACCCGGTCCTCTCGCGCGTCCCGCGCGACCGGGGCCCCCGGCGCGTCAGCCGCGACCCAGTCGGCGGCCCGCCCGTAGTCGTCGTTGGCGAACGAGCGGACGTGGCCGTGGAGCGTGAACCGCAACAGCGAGATGCCGGTGCGGATCGCCGAGTCGTCCGTCACGACCGCGCCGCGGTGGAACGGCGTGGCCCGCAGCTCCTTCGTCAGATCGGCCCATGCGCCCTCGCCGAAGCCGGTGAACTCCGGCCCGAGGTGGAGCAGGAGGCGTAGCCGCTCGTGCGCCGCCTCGATGCGCTCGACCTCCGGCTCGACTTTGTCGACGTAGTCGTCCACGCTGAACCGACCGATGGCCCGCATCCCGATCACCCCGTCCGGCAGGTCGTCGATCCGCTCGATCACACGGCGAATCTATGCCCGGGTGCTCCCCCCCTGGACCTAGATCCGCCAGCGCGTGCTGCTTGTCGCCGTTTTTTTTTTTTTTCGCCCCGCCTGGGACCAGGAGCCGCACGGGGCAGTGCGTGCGCGCAGTGCTGGTCGCCTGAGGCACGTCGGGGGACGTCGATCACCCGGTTCGGGGCACCTGCCGGCGGGCAACGCTCGTCCCATGGCCTCCTACGCGCTCAATGACGACGCCGTCGCCAACGCCCGACGGCTGATCGACGCCCGACAGTACGTGCTCGACAGCGACTGGGGCGAGGTCCAGCCAAACGCCAGCACGCAGAACGACTACCTGGACGCGCACGAGTGGGAGGACTACGCCGCGTGGCACCTCGGGCTCACCGAGGGCGCCACCGACGGGACGAAGGCCCGCTACGCCTTCGTCTACGGAGACTTCCGGCGGGTGCACCGCAGCGGTTTGATCGCCTGCGTCTACCGGGCGTCGGAGTGGCGCCACAAGGCGGTGGAGCTGGCCGCCCATGACCTCCTCCAGCACCTCGACGGCGTGGCGGGCATCGCGACGGCCGGCTGACCGTCGACACGCATCAGTCGACTGGCCACGGCGACCACGGCGCGCGCGGGCACCGTCGTCGGCTGGCGCTTGTGGCGCGTGCGCCGGCCAGCCGCCGCGCGTGGGGGGAGGCCAGCTCCCAACCCGCCAGATCCCGAGCCGCCGGCGATGGTCGCCACGTATGCCCACCCGACGGCAGGTTGCGCGCGAGCAGCGGGAACACCCGGAAGTGGGTGATGAAGATCGCCAGGCTGGCCGCGGCGACGGCGGCGATCGGGCCGACCGTCCGCGGCACGGGGAGCTGCCGGCACCACACGAGCAACACCAGTCCGGAGGCCATGAACCAGTCGCGCTCGGGGCGACGAAGAACCCGGGGATCGTGAGCACGCAGACCGCCGTACGTCGCGAGCTTCCAGGACCGCGTCGACCGGTGGACGAGCCAGCCGAGCACGAAGAACCACACCACCCCGTGGGTCTGGAAGCGCAGGTTGTCATGACCGTCGAGGTCGACCCATTGCGCCCGCAGCACCAGGGCGCCGGCGAGCAGCAGCAGCGGGAACAGGAACGGACCCGGCGCTCGGCGCGGTGGACCGGCCGATCGCCAGCACGACGGCGAGGACCACGATGGCGTGGGCCATCACCTCGACGAACCAGTAGTGCCAGCGGCCGTCCTGGTGGGTGGCGGGCCGAGGTAGCCGTTGACGAGGCAGCGTCGGCAGGCCGTAGCCGCCGACGAGGAGCATGCAGAGGGCCACGAACGCGACGACCGGGGCCACCACCCGGGCGAGCGACCGCAGCATCGCGGCGGCGCGGCGGCGCGATCGCCGATCGCCAGGTGGAAGCGGCTGGTGTTGTACCCGACGACGGCCAGCAGCAGGTGCGACCCGCCGGGGATGTGCCACAGCGCCATGTGCGTCGAGACGATGGCCAGGATGCCGATGGTGCGCAGGAGCACCGTCGTGTCGAGCCGGGCAAGCCGCGCCGGGGCTCGAGGCGTCGAGGTCGGCCACGGATGCAGGTGCCAGTCGGCCGGCAGGCAGCCGAGTCGCCGCTCCAGGCGGATCGAGCACTCGACGTAGCTGAACGAGTCCCCGCCCAGCGTCAGGAACGTGCTCGCCGGGGTCACGTCGGAGCGGCCGAGCACGGTGCGGTACGTGTCGGCCACCGACGCCCGGCCGCTCGCCGGGGCGCGGCCCGGTCAGCGCGGCGGAGCAGCGCGGTAGTCGACCTTGCCGCTCGGGCCGCGGGGCACGGCACCGCGTCGACCGTCATCGCGCCGGCGGGGAGGCCGGTGGCGCAGCCAGCCGGCGGCCGATCGTCGCCGGCCGCGGCACCGGGCGTGCAGACGACGAGGTGGTCGTCGTCGCCGGTGGCGACGGCGGCGATCCCGTCGGCGGCCAGCGCTCGCTCGACGACGTCGAGGTCGATGCGCAGCCCGAACGGCTTGATGAACCGCGACCGCCGCCCGACGATCTCGAACACGTCGTCGCCCGCGTCGTGGCGGGCGAGGTCGCCGGTCGCCAGCTCGTGACGTCGCCTCGGCGGCGAGGTCGGCGGCCGGTGGCGTAGCCCATCATCACGTTGGGCCCACGGTAGACGAGCTCGCCGACGCCGTCGGGAGGCCGTCGACCGGACGCAACGCGAGGTGACCGCCCGGGATGCCCGCCCGACGGCCCGCGGGTGGCGGGCCGCGAGCGCCGGCGGCATCGTGGCCATCCGCGCTGTGGCCTCGGTCTGGCCGTACATCACGAAGAGCTCGACGCCCCAGCGGCGAGTCGCTCGCGCCACGTGCGCAGCAGATCGTCGGGCATGCGCCCGCCGGCCTGCGTCATCAGCCGCAGCGCCGGCGTGTGCACGAGGTCGGGGCCGGCCCGTTCCAGCAGCTCGTACGTGTGGGGCACGCCGGCGACGTCGTGACCGCGCCCTGGCGCATCGCGGACGCGAAGCACGGGTCGACGACGGACGCGTCGGTCAGCACGACCCCGGCGCCGACGGCCAGGTGCGAGTGCAGGACGGAGAGCCCGTAGCAGTAGTGCAGCGGCAGCGTCGTGATCGCCCGGTCGCTCGGGTCATGCCGAGCGACGCGGCGATCGCCCGCGCGTTGCAGACGAGGTTGGTGTGCGACAGGCGCACGAGCTTGGCCGAGCCCGTCGATCCCGATGTGCTCATCAGCAGCGCCAGTTCCGGGTGCAGGACCGTGCCGCGGTGGGGTCGCGGCGCTCGATGTCGCCGTCGACGACCACCGCCTCGGCATCCCACGCTCGCGGCGAGCTCGGCGTGGTGCTCGCCGGCGAGCAGCGGCACGTGTCCGGCGGCGAGCAGCGCCAGGTACGTCGACACGACTCGACCGTCGGCGCGCCGCACACGACCACGACGAGCGGGACGGCAGCTCGAGCGCGGCCGCGCTTCGTCACGACGTGCGCAGCTCGGCGAACGTCACGGTCCGCTCGCCGCGACGAGCGCCAGCTCGTCGGCGCGCCGGTGCCCAGCAGGACCCCGGCCAGACCCTCCCTCACCGCATCCGGCACGCCGGTCAGCGTAAAGCATGGCTCACAGCCCGTGCCAGCTCAGGAGCACTGTTGTGGTCGGGCGAGGAACGTCCTCTAGGTTTGCCTGCTTGATGACGAAGATGACCGCTGCCCGGACGGTGCGCGGCGCCCTCGGCGTCCTCGGTGCGGGGATCGTCGCCGTCGGCTGCGGCGGCGACGACGGCGAGACGCTGACCGTGTACTCCGGCCGGCACTACGGCATCGAGACCGCGTTCGAGCAGTGCGAGGAGGAGACCGGCGTCGACGTCGAGTTCCTCACCGGCAACGACGCCGAGCTGCGCGAGCGGATCGCGGCCGAAGGCGACGACACCGAGGCCGACGTCTACCTGACCGTCGACGCCGGCAACCTGTGGGCGGCGGCCGAGGACGGGATCTTCCAGCCGCTCGAGTCGACCGTGCTCGACGAGGCGATCCCCGCCGAGCTGCGCGACGAGCAGGACCGCTGGTTCGGGCTCGCCGTGCGGGCCCGCACGATCGTCTACAACACCGACCTCGTCGACCCCGCCGACGTGCCGACCACCTACGAGGAGCTCGCCGACCAGGAGTACGAGGGGCGGCTCTGCCTGCGCAACGCCAACAACGACTACCAGCAGTCGCTCGTCGCCAGCATGATCGCCGCCGACGGCGAGGAGGCCACCGTCGAGGTGCTGGAGGGCTGGGCCCGCAACGCCGAGATCTTCGCCAACGACGTCGCCCTGCTCGACGCGATGGCGGCCGGGGCGTGCGAGATCGGCGTCGTCAACCACTACTACCTGGCCCGCCTGCTCGAGGAGGAGCCGGACGCGCCGATCGGCCTGCTGTGGGCCGAGCAGGACGGCCGCGGCGTGCACATCAACATCTCCGGCGGCGGCGTCACCCGCTACGCCGACGACATCGCGCTCGCCCAGCAGTTCCTCGAGTGGCTGGCGACCGACGGCCAGGACACGCTCGTCGCCGACAACCACGAGTACCCGGCGAACCCGGCCGTCGAGGCCGAGCCGCTGATCCGCGAGACGTTCGGGACCGACTTCGCCCGCGACCAGCTCCGGGCCGACGTGCTCGGCTCGCTCAACGCCGACGCCGTGCGCGCCATGGACACCGCCGGCTTCGGCTGAACGCCGCGACCGCGCGATGAGCCGGCTCCGGCGCTTCGGCCGGCCCGGCTGGGTGGTCGGGCCCGTCGTCGTCGCCGTGCTGGCGATCGCCCCGATCGCCATGCTGGCGACGAGCATGCTGCGCCCGAACACCGACGGTGTGGCGCCAGCAGTGGCAGACCCGCCTGCCCGACCAGATCGTCACGACGGTCGTCCTGACGGTCGGCGTCGTCGGCGCCTCGATCGCCCTCGGCGTCGGGTTGGCGTGGCTCGTCGGCGCCCACCGCTTCCCCGGCCGGCGGCGTGCTGTCGTGGGCGCTCGTGCTGCCGCTGGCGATGCCGAGCTACATCCTCGGCTTCGTCACGACGGCCGTGTTCGGCGTCGCCGGCCCGATGCAGACGTGGTGGCGCGACCAGTTCGGCCGCGACGCCTGGTTCCCCGAGGTCCGCTCGCTCCCCGGGGCGATCATCACGCTCACGCTGACGCTGTACCCGTACGTCTACCTGCTCGCCCGCACCGCGCTCCGCGACCAGGCGGCGACGGCCGCGCTGGTCGCCCGCACGCTCGGCGCGTCGCGGGGCGAGGCCACGCGCCGCGTGGTGATCCCGATGCTGCGGCCGGCGATCGCCGCCGGCGCGGCGATCGTCGCGATGGAGACGCTGACCGACTTCGCCACGGTGCAGTACTTCAACCAGGAGACCGTCACCGTCGGCGTGTTCCGGATCTGGCGGGGCACGTACGACCGCGACGCGGCGAGCGAGATCGCCACCCTCGTGCTCGTGCTGGCGCTGTTCGCCATCGGCTTCGAGCGGATCCTGCGCGGCCGGGCCCGCTTCGGCGAGTCGGCCGGCGAGGCGACGCGGGTCGAGCCGCTGCGCGCTGCGCGGCTGGCGGGCCGGCGCGGCCACGGTCGCCACGACGGCGGTGGTCGCGCTCGCCTTCCTCGCGCCCGTCGCCCGGCTCGTGACGTGGGCGATCGCCGAGCAGCGCAGCGCGCGGGGCACGCCGATGGTCGCGCGCTACGGCGAGTTCCTCGGCAACAGCCTGCGCCTCACCGCGGTCACGGTCGGCATCTGCCTCGTCGCGTCGGTGATCGTCGCCAACGCCCGGCGCTTCAGCCCGACGCGCGTCGTCGGCGTCGCCAACCGGGTCAGCATCGTCGGCTACGCGGTGCCGGGCCCGGTCGTCGCGATGGGCGTCGTCCTCGCCCTCGTCGGGCTCGACGACCTCCTCGAGCGGGTCGGCGCCGACCTGCCGGGCTTCGCCGCCACCGGCTCGTTCATCGCCCTCGCCTACGCCTACGCGATCCGCTTCCTGGCGCCGGGCATGACGACGGTCGAGGCCGGCATCGCCCAGGTGCCGACGGAGGTCACCGAGTCGGCGCAGTCGCTCGGCGCCGGACCGCGCCGCGTCGTCGCGCCGCGATCCACCTCCCGCTCGCCCGCACGAGCGTGCTGGCGGCGGCGATCCTCGTCGGCGTCGACGCCCTCAAGGAGCTGCCGATCGCCTACCTGCTGCGGCCGGTCGGGTTCGACACGCTGCCGGTGTGGGTCTACGACCTGGCGTCGGAATCGCGGTTCGAGCAGGCGGCCCTGCCAGCCTTGACGATCATCGCCGTCGCCCTCGTCCCCGTCGCCATGCTCAGCCGGCACCTCGAGCGGTCGGCGGCCGGCGCGCTGCCCGCGTCGTGAGCGAGCCGGTCCTGGACGTCCGTGACGTCCGCAAGTCCTACGGCGGCGCCGCCGCCGTCGCCGGCGTCGACCTCACGGTCGCCGACCACGAGCTCGTCGCCCTCGTCGGGCCGAGCGGGTGCGGCAAGTCGACCCTGCTGCGCCTCGCCGCCGGGCTCGCCGCCGTCCGATGCCGGCGAGATCCGCATCGGCGGCGACGTCGTCGACGACGGCACCCGGCGCGTCGAGCCCGAGCACCGCCACACCGGGCTCGTGTTCCAGGAGCACGCCCTGTTCCCGCACCTCACGGTCGGCCGACAACATCGCGTTCGGGCTCCGCGAGCTGCCCCGCTCGGCCCGGGCGGCGCGGCGCGACCACTGGCTCGGCGTGATCGGGCTGGCCGGCTACGGCGACCGCTACCCGCACGAGCTGTCCGGCGGCGAGCGCCAGCGCGTCGCCCTGGCGCGGGCGCTGGCGCCCGAGCCGCGGTTGGTGCTGCTCGACGAACCGTTCGCCAGCCTCGATCCGAACCTCCGGGCGCGGCTGCGCGCCGACATCGTCGCCGTGCTGCGGGCGACCGGCACGCCGGCGCTGTTCGTGACCCACGACCAGGCCGAGGCGCTCTCGATCGGCGACCGGGTGGCCGTCATGCGGGCCGGGCGGATCGAGCAGGACGCGGCGCCCGACGACGTGTACCACCGGCCCGCCAACCGCTTCGTCGCCGGCTTCATGGGCGACGCCGCGTTCCTCCCCGTCACGGCCGGGGCGACCGAGCTCGGCCCGTCGAGGCGCCCGACGGCGCGCTGCTCGTCGTGCGCCCGGAGGACGTCGCGATCACCGCCGACGGACCCGGCGTCGCGGCGCGCGTGCTCGGCGTCGAGTTCCACGGCGCGACGCGCACGTACCGCCTGCGCCTGCCGAGCGACACCGAGGTGCTGGCGACCGTGGCGCACACCGTCCGCGTCGACGTCGGCGCCGACGTGGTCGCCACCCTCGGCCCCGGTGACCACGCCGTCGTCCCGCCTGACGACCGCTTCTGACGCGACTTCGGTGCACCCTGCGCACCGAAGTCTCAGGAGAACGCCGGCTCAGGCCGAGACGTCGGCAGGTCCGAACACGTAGGGCTCCATCGACTCCTGGGCCTCATCCGCCACTTGTGCCAGTTGCCGCCGCCGTAGTACGCCAGGCTCCCCGGCGCGGCCTCGCCGTGGCCGTTGTAGTACGAGATGCAGTCGCGCAGCGGCGCGGTGCTGATGTCCGCCTGACGGCAGTGCTCGGCGTAGGCCTCCTCGGACGCCGCGTCGACGTCGACGATCGACTGCCCCCGGTCACGCATCGTCGAGAGGATCCACACCAGGTAGTCGGAGTGGGTGTCGATGGCGTCGGTGAAGTTGAAGCTGCCGCCGCCGCCCTGCGGCCCGGTGACGATGAACAGGTTCGGGAAGCCGCGGCTGTGCAGCCCGAGGAACGTCTTGGTCCCCTCGGTCGACCACTTCTCGCTCAACGAGCGCCCGTTGCGGCCGACGACCATGTTGAACGTCGACGTCGCCATCCACGTGAACCCGGTCGCGTACACCAGCACGTCCAGCGGGTACTCGACCCCGTCGTGGACCACGCCGCGCTCGTTGATCTTCGACACCCCCACCGGCGCCGTGTCCACGAGGTGCACGTGCGGCAGGTTGAACGTCGGCAGGTACTCGTCGTGGAACGTCGGGCGCTTGCACCCGTACGGGTAGTACGGCTTCAGCGCCTCGGCCGTCACGGGGTCCTCGACGATGGCGTCGACGCGGGCACGGATCTGCTCCATGATCCGGAAGTTCGAGTCGAGCTGCTTGGCGACGAGCTCCTCCGGCGAGAGCCGGGTGGCGTGCTCCTTGCGCTCCTTGAAGTCGGCGACCTTGCCGGCCAGGTAGTCGTCGTTGGCCTGGATGGCGGTGCGTCCCGCCGAGATCTTCGCGAAGCGGGCGCGCCGCGCCCGGGCCCAGCCCGGGTTCGTTGGCCCAGGCCTCGCGCTCCTCGTCGGTCGTCTCGCGCTGGTCGCGCACGTCGATCGTCGACGGCGTGCGCTGGAAGACGTAGAGCTCCTTGGCCACCTTGGCCAGCTCCGGGATCGCCTGCACGGCCGTCGCACCGGTGCCGATGATGCCGATCACCTTGTCCTCGAGGTCGATGTCGTAGCGCCACCGCGACGTGTGGAACGCCTCGCCCTGGTACGTCTCCATGCCCGTCGATCCGCGCCAGCTTGGGCGAGGTCAGGATGCCGTTGGCGAGGATGACGAAGCGGGCGCGCATCGCGTCACCCCGATCGGTCGTGACCGTCCAGCGCCCGGCGTCCTCGTCCCACACCGTCGTCTCGACCGTCGTGTGGAACAGGCAGTGCTCGTAGAACCCGAACTTCTCGGCCATCGACTGGCAGTACTCGAGGATCTCGAAGCCCGACGCGAACTTCATCGACGGGACGTAGCCCATCTCCTCCAGCAGCGGGAAGTAGCGAGTAGGACTCGACGTCGCAGGCGATCCCCGGGTACCGGTTCCAGTACCACGTCCCGCCGACGTCACCGCCCTTCTCGCAGAACCGCACGTCGACGAACCCTGCCTCGCTCAGCTTGTGCCACAGCAGCAGTCCGGCGAAGCCCGCCCCGACCACCAACACGTCGCACTCGTCCGTCAACGCCTCGCGGGGCACGGGCGGCTCGGAGTACACGTCGGTGAGGTACTTGGCGAAGTCGCCCTCCATCGCCATGTAGTCCGCCGCGCCGCGGCGGGCCTCCTTGAACTGGCGGTACTTCTCCTGCTCCTCGGCGCTGAACGTGGCGCCCGGCGGGTGCGCCGGCAGCACCTTCTTCGACTCGTCCGTCGTGATGCCGTAGCCCGAGCCGGTGATCTTGTCGGACGCCTTGGCGGCGCGGGTGTCGAACGTCTTCAGGCCGGTGGCCGGGTCGACGTGGATCGGGGTGCGGTCGCTCACAGCGCTCCTCTCGGGTCAGGCGGGGGTGGTGATGACGCCGGCGCGGGCGCCCTCGATGTAACCGTCGGCGGCGGTCCACGTGACCGCGCCGTTGACGACGACGCCGTCGACGCCCTCGGAGCGACGGATCCAGCGGGTGCCGCCACCGGGGAAGTCGTCGGACGCGATCTCGGGCCCGCGGCCGACGGTGGCGGCGTCGAACACGACGACGTCAGCGGCGTAGCCGGCCTTCAGCTGGCCCCGGTCGGGGATGCCCCAGATCGATGCCGGGTCGGCGGTGATCTTCTTGACCGCGCCCTCCAGCGACAGGGCGCCGGTCTCGCGGACGTAGCGCGAGAGCAGGAACCCGGTGTCGCCGTACGTCGCGAACGAGCCGACGTGGGCGCCGCCGTCGCTCGCGCCGACGTGCACCAGCGGGTGCGCGAGCAGGGCGCCGACGGCATCCGGGTCGGAGTGGCCGAGGCCGGAACGCATGAACCACGTGCCGAGGCCCTCCTCGACGGACAGGTCGATCAGCAACTCGGCGGCAGGCGTGCCGCGCTCGGCGGCGACCTCCCCGAGCGTGCGGCCCGACGAGGTCCTGGTTGCGCTCGAGGGCGACGGCGCGGATCAGGTAGTTGGCGGGATCCATGCCGGCACCGCGGTGGCGACGGCCTGGTCCATGCCGGCGACGAGCTGCGCCTTCACCTCCGGGTCGGCGAGCGCCGCCAGCTTCTTCGCCGGATCGCCCATCGCGAGCACGTTCCACCAGCCCGGGATGGCGAGGAACATGATGCTGCGCTGGCCCATCGTCCAGCTGATGTCGATCGGGCGGGTCTGCACCTGCGGCCACACGCGGGCACCGCCGTCCCACACCCGCTCGACGGCCTCCATCACCTGGTCGACGGCGCCGGGCGCGGCCGCCGTGTGGAACAGCGGCGACAGCGTGGTGGGGATGCCGAAGCGCGTCGACAGGTCGGCGAGCATCTCGATCCGGCTCACCGTCAGCCCGGCGTCGTAGAACTCGTGGACGACCTGCAGCATCCGGCCCCGCTCGGCGAGCACGCCGCACAGCGCCTCGAGCTCGCGGTGCTCGGCGAAGCGGCACGGCACGGGACGCAGGTCGTCCTCGACGTCGACGTAGCTCGTCGACAGCCCGAGGGCGCCGGCGTCGAGCGCCTCGCGCAGCACGTCGCACATGGTCGCGACCTCGTCGGCCGTCGCGGCGCGCCGTGGGTCGTCGCCCATCACGTACATGCGCAGCACCGAGTGGCCGATGAGCCCGCCCACGTTGAGCGCGAGGTCGCGGAGACGGCGTCGAGCATCCCGCCGAACGACTCGCCCCAGCGCCAGTCGACGCCCTTGTCGAACGCCGCCTCGGGCATCTCCTCGATGAGGCGGAACATCCTCGAGAAGCGCTCTCGGTGGGCCGGGCGGACCGGGGCCAGGCTGAGCGAGCAGTTGCCCGTGACGACGGACGTCACGCCGTGCTCGATGGCCGGGAAGGCGTAGGGGTCGAAGCACAGCTGGGCGTCGTAGTGGGTGTGCGGGTCGATGAAGCCCGGGGCGACGATGCGCCCGGTGGCGTCGATCACCCGGACCGCGTCGACCTCGTCGAGGCGGCGCCCGACGCTGTCGATGCGGCCGTCGACGATGCCGACATCGCCGCGGTAGCGCGGCAGACCGCTGCCGTCGACGATGGTGCCGTTGCGGATGACGAGGTCGAGCACGGGAACTCCTGGGTGGTGGGACGGTCTCAGTGGGTGGTGGCGAGGTCGGCCCAGCGGCGGCCGGGCAGGTCGTCGAGCGACGACACGGCGCCGCTCTCGAGCAGCGTCGGCGAGGGCGTCCTCGTCGAGGCTGATGGTCGAGGTCGCGCCGTTGCCGTGGCGCAGCGCGACGACGAGCTCGGCGCGGCCGTCGTGGCCCGGGCCGACGGTCGCCGTCTCGACCACGGGTCCGCCGTCGTCGCTCATCGGGTGGCGGCGGGCTCGGTGTAGACGAGGTCGGTGGGCAGCATGCCGCCGGGCGCGTCCATCGTCGCCGCCCGCAGCGTGAGGTGCGGGTTCCAGGCGAGCAGCTGCGCCCGTCCGTCGTCGTGGCCGGGCAGGACCCGCGCGGCGACCGACTGCAACGTGTCGCCGGGCACGGGGAACGTGAACGCCCTCGTCACGAACTCGTTGCTCGCCTGCTCTGCCATGGACGCCGTCCCCTCTCGCTCGATGGCGACCAGTCTGGTCGACCGCGATCGGCACCGACCCATCGGAGAACCGCTGGTCGCGGCGGCTCGTACCGGCGACGTGCTCGAGCTCGCGGTGGCGGATGGGGCCGCGATCGCGGCGACGGCGTTGGCCGCCATCGCCGTGCTCCCCCAGCTCCGACGCTGTCGTCGGCGGCGACGGCCGTGGCGTGTCGCTCAGCGGCGCCCTGCTGGGCGTCGTCAACGAGGTCGTGTGGGTCGCGTACGCCGTCCACCAGGGCCTGTGGTCGGCCGCGCCGGAGGCCGTGCTGATGACGGCGTCGAACGGGGTGCTCGTCGTCTGGCTGCGGCGCGGCGGCGCCGGGTGGCGCCGCGCCGCGCGGGCCGCCGGCGCGTGGGCGGCGGCGCTGGCCGTCGTGGCCGTGCTCGGTGGACCGGCCGCGGTCGGTGTCGTGCTCGGCGCGGCCTACGGCGTGCAGGTGGCGCCGGCCGTCTGGACGGCGTGGCGCACGGCGTCCCCGACGGGCGTCGCCGCCGCGACCTGGGCGTTCGTGGTCGTCGAGTCGCTGCTGTGGGGCGCCTACGGCCTGCACCACGCCGACCCGGCGACGTCGGTGCTGGCCGTCGTCGGAGCGCTCGCCGGCAGCGCGATGCTGCTGCGCAAGCTCGTGACCCGCCACCGCCCGCTGGTGCTCATGGCGCGATGACCCACGCCAGCACGAACGTCACCGAGTTCGTCGCGACGTGGGCGAGCACGGGTGCCACGAGGCTGCCCGAACCGAGGCGCAGCCAGCACAGCACGATGCCCGCGACCGCGGTCGCGAGCACGGTCCCGATCACCGCGCCCGGACCATCGTCGAGCGTGCCGGGGATGTGCCACAGGCCGAACAGCGCGGCGGTCGCGAGCAGCGCCCGCCGATCGTCGACGATGCGGCGCAGGAGGCCGAGGAGCACACCGCGGAACGCCAGCTCCTCCATCACGACGGTCGCCAGCGGGATCACGACGAGGGCTCGCCACAGCATCGACCCGGCGTCGACGTCGACGCGGTCGTCGTCGAACAGGCCGCGCAGCGCCGGCACGGACGCGGCGACGGTGAGCGCCAGGCTCACGACGAGGAACGCTTGCAGCCCCCACCACACCCCGGTGACGAGGTGCTCGCGCGCCAGGCCGAGCTCGGCGGCCGTCATCCTGGCGGCGAGCGCGGCGCCGGCGAGGCACGGGATCAGCGCCAGGTTGACGGCGGTCTGCGCATCGTCGGGAACGACCGTGCTGCGCAGGACGAGGAAGCCCGCCAGCAGCCCGACGACCACGACGAGCGCCACGACGTCGCGCCGCGCCGTCGTCGCGCCGCTCAATTCGTCGCCGCGAGGGCGTCTGCCAGCCGGGCGGTGTCGGCGTCGGTCCAGCCGTCGGGTGGGGCGACGGCCGCCCAGGCGTTGACGAAGGCGTCGTTGTAGTCGTGGCCGTAGCCGGTCTTGGCCGAGAACCCCGCCATCAGGTCGGCGGTCTCCTGCACCAACGTCACGACGGGGAACCAGCGCACGCGCCCGGGCACGCCGCGGCCGACGGGGTGCTCGGTCCAGCCGGGCGGGCGCCACAGGGCGGCCGGCGACCACGTGCCGACCGCGTCCGTCGGGTGGTGGAGGTACAGGACGCGGGGATTCGTCCACGATGTGTCGTCGGCGTCGATCTCTCCCGCCGCGTTGACGACCCGCAGCTCCGGGACGGCCGCCAGCTGGGGGCGCCACGAGGGCGATCCGGGGTCGCGCTCGTCGACGAGGCGGCCGTAGATCGCGTTGCTCGCGACCGGCCCGACGAACAGGGCTCCGTCGGTCTCGGCGACGATCGCCTCGAGCGAGCGCTGCGCCGGCTGGCCGTCGCCCGAGAAGGCGCGCTCGCCCCCTTGCGACCCGAGGCTCTCGCCATAGACGATGAGCTCGGGCCGGTCGTCGGCGGGCAGGGCGGCCCACGCCTCGCGGACGGCGTCGAACAGCGAGATGCCGGCTTCCGCCGCGTTGCCCGGATCGACGAGGAAGGCGATCCAGCTCGGCAGGAACGAGTACTGCACCGAGACGATGGCCGTGTTCCCGCCGTGCATGATCTCGATGGCCCGCGCCGCGTCGGGGTTGACCCAGCCCGTGCCGGTCGCCGTCCACACGACGAGCACGTCCCGGTCGAAGGCGCCGGCGCGCTCGAGCTCGCGGAGCGCCAGGTCGGTGCGGGCAGCCACGGTGTCCGCGGAGTCGAGGCCGACGTAGACCCGGATCGGCTCGATGGCCGCGCCGCCGGGCCCGGAGTCCGGGTTGAGCACGGCGATGTCCTCGGCACCCGGACCGCCGCCCGTGAACGTGCGACCCTGGAACCCGAGCGACTCCCACGGCACCAGCGACTCGGCGCTCCCGGAGTCGCCCGAGTACCTCGGCGGACCGACGCCGTCGGGGCTCGAGTCGTTCACGGCGCCGAACGAGCTGTCGGCCCACGAGACGATGCTGTCCTTGCCGACGCCCAGCACGCCGACCACGACGAGGACGAGCACGACGCCGATCGCCAGGCGAGCCCACCAGCGCGGCACGATCTGCTCGACGCGGCGATCGATCCAGCGCACGCCGGCGACCACCAGCCGGCCGATCACCACGAGGACCGCGAGCACGACGACCGAGACGGTGGCGACCGGCACGACCCACCAGAACGGGATCTCCGGCATGCCGATGCTGCGCCGCTGCTCGTTCTGCCAGCGGTACCACTGCACGAGGGCGATCACGGCCACGACGGGCCCGAGCACCGCGAGGAGCCCCCACGCCACGCGTCGCACGGGAGGCGACACCGGCCGGCCGATGGCGGCCAGCCCGTGGTGCACGGCGTGACCGACGACGAGGCCGACCAGCCAGCCGAGCGCGGCGCACACGCCGCTGACGCACCCCTGCACGACGACGCCGCGTGGCAGGAGCGTCGGCCACATCGACAGCACCCACGGCACGAGCCCGCCGACGAGGGGCCCGAACCGGGGCCGAGCGAGGATCGTCCTGCGGCGTGGGCCCGACACGGGTGAGCAGCTTCCCAGATCGTCGCCGCCCGATCAGGGATCCAGGTGTCCCATCCGACCCGCTCCTCGCGACGGGTCCTCGTCGCTTGTGTCAGCGTTCTCCGCCGAATCGGGGGTCTGCTAGCTGACACAAGCAGACCGCCGAGCACCCCGGGAGGCGCGATCCGGCACGTCGGCGACCAAGTCCGCTGGCTGAAACGCCTGGTCGGGACCCGTTCCCACCGATGACCAGGGCGTGCCTAGTGTCGAGGCCATGACTGCGTTCGAGAAGCTGTACATCGACGGGGCCTGGACCCCGTCGGACTCCACCGAGACCATCGACGTGATCGACTCCGTCACCGAGGACGTGATGGCGACGATCCCCTCCGGCACCGCCGCCGACGTCGACCGCGCCGTCGCAGGCGGCCAAGGCCGCGTTCGGCTCGTGGTCGGCGACGCCGGTCGAGGAGCGGGCCAAGTACCTGTCCCGGATCGGCGACGCCCTCGGCGCCCGCATGGACGAGCTGGCCACGACGATCTCCAAGGAGACCGGCATGGCGAAGTGGCTGTCGCAGATCGTCCAGGTCGGCCTGCCGATCAACAGCTTCAAGTCGGCCGCCTCGATCGCCGAGGCGTACTCCTTCGAGGAGACCGTCGCCAACTCCCTGATCGTGCGCGAGCCGATCGGTGTCGTCGGCTGCATCACGCCGTGGAACTACCCGCTGCACCAGATCGCCGCCAAGGTCGCCTACGCGATGGCCGCCGGCTGCACGGTCGTCGTCAAGCCGTCCGAGGTCGCCCCGATCGACGCCTTCGTGCTGGCCGAGGTGATCGACGAGGTCGGCCTGCCGGCGGGTGTGTTCAACCTCGTCTCGGGCCTCGGCCCGACCGTCGGCGAGGCCATCGCGTCGCACCCCGACGTCGACATGGTGTCGTTCACCGGCTCGACCCGCGCCGGCAAGCGCGTCGCCCAACTGGGCGCCGAGAACGTCAAGCGCGTCGCCCTCGAGCTCGGCGGCAAGTCGGCCAACGTGCTGCTCGAGGACCTCGACACCGAGGGCTTCCAGAAGGCCGTCGCCGACGGCGTCCAGAAGGCGTTCCTCAACTCGGGCCAGACGTGCTCGGCGCTGACCCGCATGCTGGTGCCCGCCGACCGCCTCGACGAGGCCGAGCAGATCGCGGCTGCCGCGGTCGCCAAGGTCCGCGTCGGCGACCCGTTCACCGAGGGCATCCACCTCGGCCCGCTCGCCTCGGCCGCCCAGCGCGACCGGGTGCAGGGCTACATCCAGAAGGGCATCGACGAGGGGGCGACCGTCGTCGCCGGCGGCACCGGGGCGCCCGACGGCCTCGGCACCGGGTTCTACGTGCGCCCGACGGTGTTCTCGAACGTCACGCCGGACATGACGATCGCCCAGGAGGAGATCTTCGGCCCGGTGCTGTCGATCCTGCCGTACTCGTCCGAGGACGAGGCCGTCGAGATCGCCAACGGCGTGATCTACGGCCTCGCCGGCGGCGTCTGGTCAGGCGACAAGGACCATGCGGTGGCCGTCGCCCGCCGCCTCCGCACCGGGCAGGTCGAGGTCAACGGCGGCGCCTTCAACCCGAACGCCCCGTTCGGTGGCTACAAGCAGTCCGGCATCGGCCGGGAGTACGGCACCCACGGCCTCGAGGAGTTCCTGGAGACCAAGAGCCTCCAGCTCTGACCCACCCGCCCTCCGTTCCGGTCCGGATCCTGGTCGCCACGGCGACCGGGATCCGGACGACGGCGACGTGCGTCAGCCGGCCCGCCAGCGCTGCAGGCCCTTCATCCCGTAGGCCAGCACGACGAGGACCCTGGCCGGCTCGATGCCGATGAACGCCGTGCCGGGCGACGACGGACCATCCGGCGCGAAGAGGTTCAGGTCGTAGTCGAAGACGCCGGTCCACAGCCGTTGCTTCGTCTCCAGGTCGGTGTGGACGCGGGCGTCGCCCCACAGCTCGACGCCGTCGCCGGCCTCGGTGACCTGCCAGTGCATCGCCACCTTCGGGTTGGCCGCCACGTTGCGCGCCTTCACGGAGTCGGCGCCCGACCATCGCCCAGACCGTGTCGCCCTCCCAGGCCGGGTGCACGGGCACGACGTCGGGCGTGCCGTCGGCGCGCACCGTCGCCAGGTGGGCCCACGGGCTCAGCGCCGCCGCCATCGTCTTGACCTCGTCCAGCGTGATGTCGCTCATATCTCACCGATCGTACGGATGCGGCGTGACCGCTTCGGCCCCCGTCCGCAGCGAGCGATCGACCGGGGTCGGGCCTTGTCCCGACATGCGAGCGGAGCGAGCTACTGCCCGAAGTCCCAGCCGTCGCCGTGCTCGTAGGCGCCGATGACGTTCTTGGCGATGAGCACGCGGTGCACCTCGTCGGGGCCGTCGGCGATGCGCAGCGTGCGGGCGCCGTGGAACATGCCGGCCAGCGGCAGGTCGCTGGACACGCCGGCCGCGCCCCAGACCTGGATGGCCCGGTCGACCACGCGCTCGTAGGCCGCCGGCACGAAGACCTTGATGGCGGAGATGTCGATGCGCGCCGCCTGGTCGTCGCGGTCGGTCTTCTCGGCGGCGTTGATGGTCATCAGCCGCGCCGACGTGATGTCCATGTAGCTGTCGGCGATGAAGCCCTGGATGAACTGCTTGTCCTTCTGCAGGCCGCCGTGGACCTCGCGGGTCAGCGTGCGCTCGACCATCAGGTCGAACGCCCGCCACATCTGGCCGACGCTCGTCATGCAGTGGAAGATGCGCCCGGCGCCGAGCCGGTCCTGGGCGGCGCGGTGGCCCTCGCCGACACGCCCGAGGATGTTGTCGACCGGGATCCGCACGTCCTCGTAGAGGACCTCGCAGTGGTCGGACGTCTCCTGGCCCCAGACGCCGACGCCGCGCACGATCGTCAGGCCCTTGGTGTCGGTCGGCACGATGAACTGCGCCATCTGGCCGGGGCGGAACTCGCCGCTGTCGTCCTGGACGCGCGCCATGACGATGAAGAAGTCGGCCGCGAACCCGTTCGACGTGAACCACTTGTGCCCGTTGATGACCCACTCGTCACCGTCGCGGTGGGCGCTCGTCTTGAGGGACCGGGGGTCGGATCCGGCGTTCTCCGGCTCGGTCATCGAGAAGCCCGACTCCATCTGGCCGTCGATGAGCGGCAGCAGCCACTTCTCCTTCTGCTCCTTGGTGCCGTACTTGACGAGGATCGTCTGGTTGCCCGAGTTCGGGGCGACGACGCCGAACAGGGCGCCGGCGCCGAGACCGTAGGCGAGCACCTCGTTCATGTAGGCGTGGGCGAGGAAGTCGAGGCCCATGCCCCCGTACTCCGTCGGCAGGTGCGGCGCCCACAGGCCGTCCTGCTTGACCCGCGCCTTGACGTGCTCGCGCAGCTCGGCCGACTCCTTGCGCTCGACCTCGTCGGCGCCGGAGGACCGGCCGCGCCACAGCTGCTTCTCGTTGGGGAGGATCTCGTCGTTGATGATCGCCGCCGTGCGCATGCGGATGTCGTTGATCCGCTCGTCGAGCGTGGGCACCGGCTTGACGTTCATGACCATGGTCGGAACGTACCGATCCTCCGACCGCCCCCACGAGGCAGGCCCCGCGGTACCGTCGCAGGCGGGGGTGACCGCCATGGGGAACGAGCACCGGTACGACGTCGTCATCAAGGACGGCCTGATCTTCGACGGCACCGGCGCCCCACGCGTCCGCGGCGACGTCGGGATCGCCGGCGGCCGGGTCGTCGCGATGGGGCGCGTCGCCGCCGACGACGCCGCCGAGGTCGTCGACGCGACGGGCATGCACGTGGCGCCCGGGGTCGTCGACCTGCACACGCACTACGACGCCCAGGTCTTCTGGGACCCGTACCTCACGCTGTCGGGCTGGCACGGCGTGACGTCGGTGGCGATCGGCAACTGCGGCTTCGGCTTCGCGCCCGTCCAGCCCGACCTCCGCGAGCACGCGATGCGGTCGATGACGCGCGTCGAGGCGATCCCCTACGAGTCGATGCGCCAGGGCCTCCCGTGGGACTGGGTCACGTTCCCCGAGTTCCTCGACAGCCTCGACGCCACGCCGAAGGCGCTGAACATGCTGCCGTACGTGCCGGCGGGGCCGATGCTCGTCGACGTCCTCGGCCTCGACGACGCCAAGGCCGGCCGCCTGCCCGACCGACGACGAGCACGCCCGCCTGGCGGCGATGCTCGACGCGGCGATGGACGCCGGCGGCTGCGGGTGGTCGGCGCAGCGCCTCCCACCGACGGGACCGGCCGCCGTGCAGCGCGACTGGGACGGCACGCCGATGCCGACCGACGTGATGCACGACGAGACCTGCCGCGTGCTCGCCCGCGTCCTCGCCCGCCGCAACCAGGGCGTCCAGCAGGTGACGCTGACGACCGACGACATCCGCCACGACACCGCCCACCTCGAGGAGATCGCCGTGCTGTCCGGGCGACCCGTGCTGCACAACGTGGTGCAGGCGTTCGAGAGCCGGCCCGCACGTCCACCGCAAGGCGATCGAGTGGCTCGAGCGCTGCCGGGAGCGCGGCATCCCGGTCTACGGCCAGGGCGTCACGACCGACGCCGGCTTCACGTTCACGTTCGAGGACTGGAACCTCTACGACGACTCCGAGGCGTGGATGGAGGCGACGACCGGCACGCTCGCGGAGCGCCTGCACAAGCTCGGGGACCCCGACCGCCGCCAGGGCCTCAAGGACAAGCTGCCGAGCGTGGCCACGGCGCCGCTCGAGACCGTGACCGTGCTGTCGCCGCGATCGCCGTCGACCGAGGCGTACCGCGAGATGTCGGTGCGCCAGGTCGCCGACCTGACCGGCAAGCACCCCGTCGACGCGATGCTCGACATCGCCGTCACCGACCAGCTGCGCACGCTGTTCTTCGCGGCCCCGCCGCAGGGCACGTCGGACCTCCTCAAGGAGATCGTGCAGTACCCGCACATGCTGTTCGGCGTGTCCGACGGCGGCGCCCACACGAAGTTCCTGACCGCCGGCCGCTACCCCACCGAGACGCTGGCCCAGCAGGTCCGCGACAACGGGTGGATCACCTACGAGGACGCCCACCGTCGCCTGTCCGGGCTGCCGGCGCAGCTCGCCGGGTTCCACGATCGTGGGCTCCTGCGCCTCGACGGTCCGGCCGACGTCATCGTGTACGACCCGGCGCGCCTCAGCGTCGGTCCCAACGAGGTCGTCGAGGACCTCCCCGGCGGCGAGTGGCGGCGCGTGCAGAAGGCGACCGGCTACCACGCCGTGTTCGTCAACGGCGTCCGCACGATCGCCGACGACACCCAGACCGAGCGCCACCCCGGGCGGTTGCTCCGCCACGGTCGCGGCTGACCGAACGACCTCGAGCGAGGAGAGCACGGATGACCAACATCGGCATGAGCGACGAGGTCCGCGAGCTGCGGGCCCGCATGAAGGAGTTCATCGACGGCCCGGTGATGAAGGCCGAGCACGAGGTCGACCGCCTCGCCGAACAGGACCTCCACCCGGACACGGGCCTGCCGATGGAGCTCTACGCGGCGGCCGAGGCCAAGGGCCTCGACACGTCGCGCGGCGTGCCCGGTCCGGGCGACGCGGCCACGCGGCGGTCGTCGGGCCCGATCGCCGAGCTGCAGGCGGAGGCGAAGGCCCGCGGTCTGTGGGCGCTCGGCCACCCTGCGGAGATCGGTGGCGGCGGCCTGCCGTTCATGGACTTCGTGTACCTGAACGAGATCATCGGGCGCTCCGAGATCGGCCAGGTCGCCGTCGGCACGGCGACGATGCAGGACTCGATCATGCTGCACCTGTACGCGGACGAGGTCCAACGGGAGCGCTACCTCGCCCCGCTCGTCGCCGGCGGGCAGTTCCCGTCCGTCGGGCTCACCGAGCCGGAGGTCGCCGGCAGCGATCCGACGCAGATGAAGACGAGTGCCTACCTCGACGGCGACGAGTGGGTGATCAACGGCCACAAGTGGTTCACGTCGGGGGCGTCACGCGCCGCGTTCACGACCGTCTTCGCCAAGACGGAGCCGGACGCCGAGCGGCACATGCAGTTCAGCTCGATCATCGTCCCGACCGACACCCCGGGGTACCTGATCCAGCGCGCCGTGCCGACGATGGGCCACGTCGGCGGCCAGCACTGCGAGGTCGTCTACGACAACGTGCGCGTGCCCCGCACGAACCTCCTCGGCAACCGCGGCGAGGGGTTCCTGATCAGCCAGAAGCGCCTCGGGCCGGGCCGCATCTTCCACTGCATGCGCTGGCTCGGCCAGGCCCAGCGGGCGTTCGAGCTGATGTGCGAGCGAGCGCTCGAGCGCTACGCCCACGGCTCGCTGCTCGCCGAGAAGGGGGCGATCCAGACGATGATCGCCCAGTCGGCGGCCGAGATCCAGGGCGCCCGCCTGATGACGCTCGACGCGGCACGCGTCATCGACTCCGGCGAGGACCCCCGCGTGGCGATCAGCCTGATCAAGTTCCACGGGGCGACGATGCTGCACAACGTCATCGACCGGGCGATCCAGGTCCACGGTGCCCTCGGGGTCACGAGCGACCGGCCGCTCGACAAGATGTACCGCGAGGCCCGCTACGCCCGGCTCTACGACGGCCCCGACGAGGTCCACCACATGGTCGTGGCCCGCAACCTGCTGCGGCACTACAAGGACGGCGCCCCCTGGTCGTGACCGTGCCCGGACGTGATGCACGACACGGTCGCCTGAACCGTCCGTCGGTTCCGTCCCGATCGGGCCGGAATCGACGGACAGGACGGGACCGGCCACCGCGTACCATCGCCGCGTGCTGGACGACTCCTGGGCCACGAGGGCGGCCACCGACCAGGCGCAGGCGATCCGCGACGGCGTGATCACCAGCCGCGACCTGCTCGAGCTGTACCTCGATCGCATCGATCGCCTCGACCCGCCGATCAACGCGGTGGTGACGCTCGCCGTCGAGCGGGCCCGCGCCGAGGCCGACGCGGCCGATGCCCGTACCCGGTCGGGCGCGCCGCTCCCGCCGCTGCACGGGCTCCCCATCACGGTCAAGGACGCCATCGAGACGGCGGACATCCGCTCCACCGGCGGCGCCGTCGAGCTCACCGACCACGTCCCCGCCCAGGACGCACCGGCCGTCGCCCGGCTCCGGGCCGCCGGCGCCGTCGTGTTCGGCAAGACCAACCTGCCGCGGTGGTCGGGCGATGTGCAGAGCTTCAACGAGCTCTTCGGCACCACGAACAACCCGTGGGACGTCACCCGCATCCCCGGTGGCTCCTCGGGCGGCCCGGCCGCCGCCGTCGCCGCCGGGTTCACGTCCTTCGAGCTCGGCACCGACATCGGTGGCTCCGTGCGCATCCCGTCGCACTGCTGCGGGACGTTCGGGCTCAAGCCGAGCTACGGGGTGGTCCCGCAGCGCGGCTACCTCGACAGCGTCGGCGGCGGGACGACCGACGCCGACGTCAACGTGTTCGGGCCGATGGCCCGCAGCGCCGGCGACCTCGACCTGCTGCTGTCGGTGCTGGCCGGGCCGGAGCCGGCCCGCCAGGGCGCCTGGTCACTCGAGCTGCCGCCCGCATCGTTCACGTCGCTCGCCGGACGGCGCATCGCACTCTGGCTGGACGATCCGGAGAACCCGAGCGACCGGTCGATGCTCGCGGTGCTGCGGTCCGCCGCCGACCGCATCGCCGATGCCGGTGCCGTGGTCGAGGAGGTGCGCCCGCCGGTGGACCCGCAGCGCCAGTTCGAGGTCTTCCTCCACCTCGTCGGTGCCGCGGTGTCCGTGAGCTCGCCGGAGACCGCCGACGATGCGGCCGGCACGCACTACGCGTGGCTGCTGCGCGACCGCGAGCGGGCCGCGCTGCAGGCGACGTGGGCGTCGTGGTTCGCGGGCTACGACGCGCTGCTGGCGCCCGTGATGTGCGTCCCGGCGTTCCCGCACCTGCAGGACGGCAACTTCTTCACCCGCGAGCTCGAGGTCGACGGGGTGACCCGCCCGTACGCCTCGGTGGTCTGGTGGACGGGCATGTTCGGCGTGCTCGGGCTGCCGGTCGCCGTGCCGCCGGTGGGCCGCACGGCCGCCGGCCTCCCGGTCGGCGTGCAGGTCGTGACGCCGTACCTGCACGACCGCTCGGCGGTCCGCGCGGCCGGCCTCATCGCCGAGGTGGCCGGCGGCTACGACGTCCCGCCCGGTTGCTGAGCGGCCGACGCCGCGGCCCGGCGGCTCAGAGGTCGGCCGACGACTCCATCCACTCCTTGATCACCCACGACCGCACGACGCCCTCGACGACGAAGGGATCGTCGGCGACGAAGCGCTCGGCGGCCTCGCGTGACGTGAACACCGCCATCGACCCGTCGCGCTGCGGGTCGGCGAACGTCCCGACCTGCACGAGATCCCCGCGCCCCTTGAACTCGACCAACCGCTCGCGGTGCGCCGGGTAGACGGCAGGGGCACGCGACATCACGTCGTCGGCCGACTCGTAGAACAACACGTACAGGCTCACGGTCGCGATCGTGGCCGACGGTCGGCGGCGCCGCGGGACCGTGGACCTCAGCGCCCGCTCAGGTCGGCGGCCTCGCCGGCGCGGCCGGGCGGAGCGTTCAGGAAACGGGGTCGTGAACGCTCCGCTGCCGTGCGGTTCAGCCGCAGTCGCCGTCGTCGCACCAGATCTGCGGGATCGAGTGCCGGCCACCGAAGTACACGCCCGGTCCCTCGCCGCCCCCGGGCAGCACGTTGTGCTCCACGCCGTTGACCTGCGGCGACGTGATGACGCCCCAGAGCGCGTAGTTCAACCAGAGGTCGTAGACCTGCTCACCGAAGCGCCGGTTGATCGTCTCGGCGGCCTCGCGACGGGCGTCGGGGTCGAGGTTCGTGCGGATGATGTCGAGGTTCTCGTCGATCACCTCGTCGACGAACCGCCCGAAGTTCGTCCCCACCGTGCCGATCGGCTGGGCCGTCGCCGACGACCACCAGCGCCGCTGCTGGTCCGGGTCCGAGCCGCCCGGGGAGCAGGCGCGGCGCCGGTGTGCCGTCGCTCATTCGCTCAACCGGCGCAGCAACCGCCTCCACCCGATCCGGAACGGGTGCCGACCACGACGTTCTGCAGCTGCTCGGTGTCGCCGTGCTTCACGTACCACTCCCACCGCGTGCCGTCGGGGCCGTGGACCCAGGTCTCGGTCTTCTCGGCGTAGCAGCACACCGTGTCGTCGACGCCAGTGGTCTCGAGGCCCGCTCCCGACAGCCGGGCTTCGGCGGCCATCACCTCACCGGCCGTCTCGGTCTCCACCCCCAGGTGGTTGATGCTGCCGGACTCCCCCGCGCCTTCGAAGAGGACGAGCTTGAGGGGAGGCTGATCGATGGCGAAGTTGGCGTAACCGGGCTTGGTCTTGGCCGGGCCGACGCCGAACATCTTCGTGTAGAACTCGACGGCCTCGGCGAGGTCCGCGACGTTGAGGGCCAGCTGCAGTCGCATTCGGGTGAACTCCTTGATCGATCGACGAACGTCGATGGGTGAGGTGGACACTAGCGACTCCATCGACTATCGTCAATGGTCGATGAAGAGTTCGACGACGATGCCGTCCCCGACCGTGACCCGCGAGGACGCGGCGACGTGGGCGGGCTGGTTCAAGGCCCTCGGCGACCCGACCCGGATCCTGATCCTCAACCTGCTGGCCACCGAGGCGCGGCCGATGACGACCGGTGAGGTCGTCGAGGCCATGGACGTGGGCCAGTCGACCGTCTCCCACCACCTGCAGATCCTCGGCGAGACGTGCTTCGTGCACGTCGAGCGGGTCGGGACGCAGAGCTGGTGGCGGATCAACGACCGCTGCCTCGCTTGCTTCCCCTCGGCGGCCGAGCTGATCATGGGGCGTCTCCCGCTCGTCGCCCCGTGGGACGACACCGGCGAGGTCTGCGCCACCGGGTCGTGCTGATGGCCGCGACGCCCGACCCGCGCCTCGCGGCCTACGCCGAGGTCGCCCGTCGCGCCGATGCCGGCGCGACGTGCGCGACCGACTGCTCCCCGTTCGGCGCCGGCAACTACGACGACCTCGCCGGCGTGCCGGAGCCGGCGGTGCGCGTCAGCCTCGGTTGTGGCAACCCGGTCGCCGTCGCCGACCTGCGGCTCGGCGAGGTCGTGCTGGACCTCGGCTCGGGCGGCGGGATCGACGTGCTGCTGTCCGCCCGGCGAGTCGGTCCGAGTGGCTTCGTGTACGGCCTCGACGCCACCGTCGAGATGGTCGAGCTCGCCCGCCGCAACGCGGCCGCCGCCGGGGCGACCAACGTCGAGCTCCTCCACGGCACGATCGAGCAGGTCCCGCTGCCGGACGCGTCCGTCGACGTCGTGATCTCGAACTGCGTGATCGTGCTGGCCGGGGACAAGGACGCCACCGTTGCCGAGATCGCACGCGTGCTGCGACCGGGCGGTCGCGTCGGCATCAGCGACATCGTCCGCGCCGGGCCCGACGACGGCACCCCCACCGACGTCTCGTGTGGCGGCGGGGCGATCACGGCCGGCGCCTATGAGGACGCGTTGCGTCGCGTCGGCCTGACCGACGTCCACGTCACGCTCACCGACCCGATCGGTGCCGGACTGTCCAACGCCATCATCCAGGGCACCAAGCCCACCGGTCCGGATCCGTCCGCTGCGGCATGACGACGTGCCGGCAGGGCGCGCCATCGACGAAGCCGGGGTCGCCACGGGTAACGCAGCTCCTGTCGTGACCGATCCGACGCCGCCAGCGTCTGCGATCGGCGCCACGCACCGGCTCAGCGGCGCACGTCGTAGATCAGGTGTGTGACCCGATCCCCCTCGATGACCCGGGGGTTCTCCAGCAGGATCGGCGCCGTCACGCCGCCGGTCCCGAAGAACGGCTTGCCGGCGCCGAGCACGACCGGCACCAGGTTCATCACGACCTCGTCGACCAGACCGGCGGCCAGCGCCTGGCCGCCGATGTCGCCGGCCGTCACCGAGATGTCGCGGTCGCCGCAGTGCTCGCGGGCCTGGGCGATCGCCGCGTCGATGCCCTCGGTCACGAACGTGAACGGGGCGCGGCCGAGATGCGGCCAGTCGGTCGGCACGTGGTGGGTCACGACGAACACGTGGTCGCCGGCGGCCGGCTCGCCGTTCCAGCCGTTCGTGTAGTCGAAGAGGACCCGCCCGATCACGCAGGCGCCGGTCCCGGCGGCGATCTCGCGGAGGTAGGCGGCCGTCGGTGGCGACACGTGGAACTCCATGCCGCCGTCCACGAACGTGGTCGTCACGTCACCGTTGCCGTAGTAGTCGAACAGCGGACCGACGCTGTTGTCCTCGAACGCGATGTAGCCGTCGAGCGACACCGCCGCGTTCATGATCACCTTGCCCATGGGCCGCCTCCTGTGCGAGCGCCGCCGTTCAGCGGCGGTCCTCCCGATCAGACCTGACGGACGTCCTCGACTCATCGGTCGATCGGGACGCGCCGCTGTGCGGGGTGCCGGCCCGCGCGGCGGTCACGGGAGGTCCGACTCGACCGTGACGTACTTGCGTCGATCGCCCGTGTCGGCGCGCTGGCCGGGCGGCGCGCAGACCCACAGTGCCCAGTCCCGGGGGGCGAGCTCGACGGCGAGCGCACGCACCGTCGCGACGTCACCGCGCCGCCAGTCGTACACCTCGCACGGCGCGGTGAGCCCGACGTCGGCCATCGTCGCCTCGTCGGCGATGACGTGCCGGTCGGCCGAGGTGTTGACGGCGACGACGTAGGTCCACGCGCGGCCGTCCCGGGTCGCCGTCGTCGTCGCCCACGCGAGGCGCTCGCCGCGCGCCGGCTCGCCGAACAGGCAGCCGTCGACGAGGGCAAGCGGACGATCGACGTGGCGGATCCGTCCGTCGTCGTCACACGTGCGCATGACGACCTCGGGATCCGTGCATCCGACGCGGTCCCCGATGCCGACCGGGCCCGCCGACATGCACGCCAGCAACGCCTCCAGCTCGGCGTGCTCGTCGCCGTCGATCGGGTCGGCACCGTCGGGCGGACGGCGGGAGAAGAAGCAGTCCTTGAACGCAGGGAGGTCGAGGACGCCGCCGATGCGGTTGACCGTGAGGTACCACGTCCACAGCAGCGCCGGGTCGGCGGCGAAGCGGTAGTCGTCGCTCGTGCGCACCGCGACGACGTGATCGAGCGTGGCGGCGAGCACGAGATCGGCCGGCGTCGCCATGCACCAGATCAGCTCGACACCGGACTCGTCCGCCAGCGCGTCGAGCGTGCGCTGCCACGCCGCAGCCCGGCCCGGCACGGCACGCAGGGCGCGGACCCCGAACCAGTACATCAGCATCCAGTCCTGCTCGATCGCGCAGACGCCCCAGCGTCGGGCGTCCTCGAACCAGCGCCGGAAGAACGTCGGGTCGACGGGATGGGCGGCGAGGGCGTCGATCCACCACTCCCCCTCGGCGACGTATGGGGAGCGCGGCGAGATGTGCCGGGTGTGGATCACCAGCGGTGGCCGGCCGAGGCGGTCGGCCAGGTCCTCGATCGCGTCGTGGCCGGCCGACGGAGGGACGAACGCGTCCGGACGTGGCTCCCACGTCATCAGCCCCGACGGCGGCACGTCCTCCGGGTAGCCGATCTCGGTGATCGGACGGGGGACCTCGTGGCGGTAGCACCAGGAGTCCAGCTCCACGGCGCGGATCGGCACGCCGTCGGCGACGAGCGCCGCCACGGCCTCGGCGACGCTGGCACCGATCGTCCGCCCGGCTTCGGTGCGGTACCAGTACGCCGCGCCGTTGTCGGTCCAGTACGACAGGTGCGACGTGATCGGGTTGGCGCGCCGGGAGCGGCGGTGCCGTCCCGCCCGCACTGCGCCTCCCCACCGCTCGAGCACCGCCGCGACGTCATCGCCCTCGAAGATGCCGAGGGTCGACGAGAAGTCGGCGGGGACGTCGTCGAGATCGCCGTGCCATCCCCAGCGCAGGGCACCATCCGCGACGGCGATCACCTGCTCGTGCGGGTGGTCCAGCGGGGCGATCCAGGCGAACCGTCCGCCGACACGGGCGAGCAGCATCCCGAGCACCGGCGGCGAACGCAGGTTGGGCGCCGGCTCGAAGTCGAAGTCGAGCCGCGGGCCGGCCACCACCGGCAACGCGAACTGCGTGTAGGCGAAGCCGAGGAGATCTGCGTCGGCGCCGACCTGCAGCCCGACGCTGGCGCTCGGTCGTTGGAACGAGCCGGTCGCGATCCCTGTCAGCGGCGCGGTGGTCCGCAGGCGCACCCGTTGCCACCCGTCGCCCGCCATCCGGTCGACGACGACACCGTCGGGCACGACCTCCTCGCCGACCCGGACGAGCGCATCGATCATCGCCGACATCTTCGCCGACGGCGTCCGCGCGCCGTGGGCCGACTGCGCCATCGGTCGGTTCGGCGCCGGCCTGACCCGTCGCACCCCGCCTGATGCCGCGGGAAGATGGCCCGATGATCGACGACCTCCACGCTGGCGGCACGCGCGAGCGGATCGCGCACCCACCCGCGCGGCGCGGGGCGGTGAGCCGATGCGTGCGGTGGTGAACGCCACGTACGGCGGACCCGAGGTCCTGCGGGTCATGGACGTCGAGCGCCCGGTCCCGGCGGACGACGAGGTGCTCGTGCAGGTGCACGCCACCACCGTGAACCGGACCGACTGCGGCTTCCGCGCGCCGTGGCCGTGGTTCATCCGGCTGTTCGCCGGTCTCCGGCGTCCCAGGCGGACGATCCTCGGGTCCGAGTTCGCCGGTGTCGTGGTCGAGGTGGGGCCGGCCGTGTCGCAGTTCGCGGTCGGCGACGAGGTCTTCGGCGTCAACGCCGACCGGTTCGGCGCCCACGCCGAGTACCTGCGCGTCCGCGGCCGAGCTCCGATCGCGGTGAAGCCCGAGCAGGTGTCGTTCGAGGAGGCGGCTGCGGTGTGCGACGGGGCGATCCTCGCGATGACGTGCCTGGCGTGGCCGGGCCTGCGACGTGGCCAGCGGATCCTGATCTACGGCGCCTCGGGCTCGATCGGGACGGCCGCCGTGCAGCTCGCCAAGCACATCGGGGCCCACGTCACGGCGGTGTGCAACACCGCCAACGTCGGGATCGTCCGGTCGCTGGGCGCCGACGAGGTCATCGACCACACCGTGGAGGACTTCGCGAGGAACGGCCAGACGTACGACGTCGTGCTCGACGCCGTCGGCAAGAAGTCGTTCGGCCTGTGCAAGGGCTCGTTGGTCGACGGCGGGAGCTACGTCTCGACCGACCTCGGGCCGTACTCGCAGAACGTGCCGCTGATGCTGTGGACGAGGTTCGTCGGGTCGAAGAAGGCGATGATGCCGATCCCCCGCTACACCAAGGACAAGGTCCTGCGACTCCGGGAGCTGATGGAGGCGGGCGAGTACCGCGCCGTGATCGACCGCACCTACCCGTTGGAACAGGCTGCCGACGCGACCCGCTACGTGGAGACGGAGCAGAAGACGGGCAACGTGGTGCTCGTCGTCAGGTCCGCACCGTGACCGCCGGATCCACGAGCTGACGACGCCGCACCGATCGAGGGCGTCGAGCGGCCTCCGCTTGCGGCTCAGTCCCGGTCGGCCAGCCACTCCTGGTGGCGCACGTAGTGCTCGGTCGTCCGCTCGATCCACGTGCCCACGGCATCGGCGAGCACGTCGGTCCCGTCGCGCAGGCGCAGCTCGGCCGTGAGCACCCACCGATCCGCATCGTGGGTGACGACCTCACCGAGGATCACGAGCTCGTGCCCGATCGGCACCGGCCGCCGGAAGCGCACGGACAGCTCGCTCGAGACGGCGATGCGGCCGCGCAGCCCGACCAGCTGCCCGAGGACCTCGGTGAGGCTCGCGGCGATCCACCCGCCGTGCGTGACGCCCGGCCCGCCCTCGAAGTGGTCCGGTGCGACGACGTCGGCCCGCACCCCCGTGTCGCCGACGAGGTGCACGGCGTCGATGCCGAGCTGGCACCGGCCGACGGCGGTGCAGCCGAGGCACAGCAACCGAGCGCCGCTCCCGGCTCGGTCGAAGCGGGCGGCGAACGCGTCGAGCCGCTGCTCGAGCCGGTGATCGCGGGTCACGGGCCGCGGTCGATCGGGAAGCCGAGCTGCTCCGCCGCGCACATCGCGACCTGGAACTGGAACAGGTCACCGGCGACCGATGGGTCGAGCTGCGTGAGGTCACGGATCCGCCGCAGTCGGTAGCGGACGGTGTTCTCGTGGACGCCGAGACGGCGTGCCGCTTCGCGGATCGAGCCGCCGGTGGCGATCAGGGCCCGGACCGTGTCGAGCAGGACCGTCGACAGCGTTGGCGCCATGCCGGCGAGTGGCCGCAGCGTCTCGCCGACGATGCTCTCCGCGGCGTCGAGCGAGCAGCTCGCGAGCACGAGCCGACTGCCGCCGAGCTCGTCGATCGCGACGACCCGGTGGGTGACGCGGTTCCGTTCGAGCATCGTGGCGATGGCGTCGACCTCGGCGCAGACCGCGGCCACCGCCTCCGTCGTCGCGGCGACGCGCGAGACGACGGCGAGGCGCGGGCGGTCGGCCGCAGCGCCATCGCCGAGCGCCCGTCGGAGCTCGGCGGTGACCGCGCCGGCGTCCGCCGATGCGCACGACGACCCCGACGCCCGACGCGCGGGGCAGCAGGAGCGTCCGTCCCGCCGGCTCGCCCAGCCGGCCGAGCAACTCGTGGGTGGTGGCGCCGGCGTGGCGATCGAGCCAGACGACGACGGCCGGGAGCCCGACGCGCTCGGCGACCTCGGTGACCGCGAGCTCGCCGAACGCTGATCGTCCCGTGCGTGGCGAGGAGCCGGCGGCCGCGGCCGGCAGCCTGCGCCAACTTGATCAGCGCCGCGGCGCGGTCGAGCACGCACCCGTCGACGGCATCGAAGCGGCGGGCCACCTCGAGCGCGAGGAGCGAGCCCTCGTGCCGTGACGGGCCACCGATGGCGACGACGAGCTGGCGCGTCGTGAGCCCGAGCGAGGGGACGGGAGGCAGGATCCGCGGCGACCGGCCGGGCGTGTTCGCGGCGTGGCGGCCGAAGGAGCTCGTGCGCCAACTCGATCGCAGGTCGTGCTCGAACTGCTCGTCGGCACCGGCGACGTGGAGCAGCTCGTCGTCACGCCCGAGCAGGAGGACGGGGCGGCCGAGCACCTGGCTGACCTGGGTCACCAGCTGCGCCGGAGGGCCGCCTTCGATCGCGACCGCGTCCACGCTGAGCTGGCCGCGGGTGGTGCGCTCGAGCATGTCGCGTTCGGCACGCGCCTTGTCGATGCTGCGACGCAGGGCGAGGAGGACCTGGCCCTGACGGACCAGCGAGGACGCGCGCCGCGCCAGCGCCGAGGCGGCGGCCACGGCGTCGGGCGCGTAGTGGTGGGCACGACCGTCGTCGTCGAGGTACGCCGCCCCGATCACGCGGTCGCCGACGACGAGGGGGACGGCGACGAGGTCCCTGATGCTGAGCCGACGCACGACCGACGCCTGGGGGCGGGCGTCGGTCCGTGCGTCGACGATCACCACCGGCGCGCGGGTGCGCACCAGCTCGGCGGTCACCGGATCGGTGGCGACGTCGACGGCCCGATTGCGCACATGCGCGTCGGACGGCCCGGATGCGCTGAACCCGACGCGGCCGCGGAACGTGCACGCGTCGGTCGTCAGGAAGATCGAGCACCGGGTGAGTCCGAGCACACGGCACAGGCAGCGTCCGAGCCGGCCGAGCAGCGCGTCGAACCGGGCTGCCGCGTCGGCGGAGGTGGAGCTGGCCGGGATCGTCCAGAGATCGCCGAGCATCGTGTCGAGCGCCGTGTCGAGCCAGGGTGGCACGTCCGCCGTGACGATCGTCGGGGCCAGGGCGACGGATGCGCTCGCCATCGCCGCCCGACGCGACGGTGTCGTCGATCGAGGCTGACATCGACGGTGCGTACACCTCAGCCGAACCCCCTTCTCACCCGGACCGCGTCCCCGAGCGACTCGGAAATTGCTTCAGATCTGAAGATTATTCCCACACACCGCGCAGCCAGGTCAACCGGGAGCGTCGCGTCGTCATCGTTGTGGAACACGACAACGGCGCGTTGCTGCGCCCGACCGCCATCCGTACTGTCCCGGTTGTCGGACGCACTGGCGCTCGACATGGGGAAACGGTCTCGGCGCACGGAGCGGGCAGCGCGCGCCCTCGGCCGTTCAGGCACAGGGGGTGCGTGCAGATGCTCGGTTCCGGCTCGCGACGACATCGCAGGACGCGCCATCTGGCGGCGGCCGCCGCCGTGATGGCGATGGTGCTCGCCGCCTGCGGCGGTGACGACGACGATGCGTCCGGGGACGCCAGCACGCCGGCTGGTGCCGACGACGACGGCCGTCCCATCGGCGCCATCCGACGCGACGACGGACGATGGCGCCGCGGCGACGACCGAACCGGCCGACGGACGACGACCGCGACGGCACCCGCTGCTGCGGTACAGGAGGGCGGGACGCTCCGTGTCGCCGCGGGCGGCGATCCGACGTCACTCGATCCGCAGGTCGGGCCGGGGGGCGGCGACCACGTCCTGCTGTACCCGATCTTCGACACGCTCATCAGGTTCGACCCCGAGTCGATGGACCCGCTGCCCGGCCTCGCCGCGTCGTGGACGTTCGACGATGCGCAGACCCTGCGCCTGACGCTCAACGAGGGGATCACGTTCCAGGACGGCACGGCGCTCGATGCCGCCGCCGTGAAGGCCAGCATCGAGCGCTTCAAGGAGATCCACGCCCACGCCGACCTCGACAACGTCACCGCGGTCGACGCCGACGGCGACCTCGACGTCGTCTTGCACCTCGGCACGCCGGATTCGTCCCTGCTGCTCGCGCTCGCCGACCGCGGTGGGATGATCGTGTCGCCCACCGCGGCGGCCGACAAGGACGCCTTCGCCCAGCACCCGGTCGGCGCCGGCCCGTTCTCGTTCGTCGACTACCGCCCCGGCGACCGCATCCAGTACGAGCGCTACGCCGACTACTGGGGCGAGCAGCAGCCGACGCTCGACGGCATCGAGATGCGGATCATCACCGACCGCAAGGCGGCCGCCAACGCCCTGCTCACCGACCAGGTCGACTTCGCGTACAGCCTCGACGCGACCGACGTGGGCCAGCTCGAGGACGACGGCACCCTCGTCGTCTCGGGCGAGACGACGCTGTGGTTCGACATGGTGTACTTCAACCAGGGCCAGAAGCCCGTCGACGACCCGCGGGTGCGCACCGCCATCAACCTGGCGATCGACCGCGACGAGATCGTCGCCGGCGCCGTCGACGGTCTCGGCGAGCCGGCGTGGTTGCCGGTCCCGCCCAGCCACTGGGCGTACGACGAGGCGGCGGTGCCGACGTGGCCGCACGACGTCGAGCGGGCCAAGGAGCTGATGGCCGAGGCCGGGTACGCCGACGGCGTCACCGTCACGCTCGGCGTCATCGCCCGCACGCTCTACTCGACGGAAGCGGAGATCATCAAGGCCCAGCTCGAGGAGATCGGGATCAACCTCGAGATCACGACGCAGGAGAGCACGGCGGCGATCCAGCAGTACTTCGAGGCGCAGGCGACCAACGCGTTCCTCGCCAGTTGGTCCGGGCGACCCGACGTCCAGCTGACCTACAGCCGGCTGTTCTCCAAGGACACGTACCAGAACCCGGCCCATGTCGAGATCCCTGGCCTCGCCGACGTCCTGACCGCGGCCGTCGCCACCGATGACCTCGACGAGCGCGCCGCTGCCTACGCCGAGGCGAACGCCCTGATCACCCCCGAGGCGCCGTACATGCCGCTGATCTACCCACGCATCATCACGGCCTACGGCGACAACGTGACGGGCTACGTGCCCAACCTGCTCGGCAAGCCCAACGTGGCCTTCCTCGGGCTGTCCTGAGGGCACGGCGACCATCCCCCGGAGAGGAGATCTCGTGGAGACCATCGACTACGGCGTCGCCGACGGCGTCGCCCACGTCACGCTGGCCCGCCCGGCCAGCCTCAACGCCATCAGCAAGCAGTTGTCCGCCGAGCTGGCGGCGACGATGGCGGAGGTGGAGTCCGATCCTGCGGTCAGGGCCGTGCTGCTGAGCGGCAAGGGCCGGGCGTTCTGCGCCGGGGCCGATCTGAAGGACCCGACCATGCACGCCGCCGAGGACATCGTCGGCCAACTCGTCGCCAACCGGGACAACGGCTCGGGCAGCTTCGTCGGCGCGTGCACCAAGCCGGTCGTCGTCGCCATCCAGGGGTGGGCGGTCGGGGGCGGCGCCGAGATGGTGATCGCGGCAGACATCGCGATCGCCGACGAGACGGCCCGGTTCTTCCTGTCCCAGGTCGGCCTCGGCATCCTCCCCGGCGGCGGGGGCGTCGCCCGGCTCGTGCGGGCCGTCGGCCCGGAGTGGGCGTCGCGCCTCGTGCTCCTCGGCGAGCGGATCGATGCCGAGACGGCGCTGCGGATCGGGCTCGTCAGCGAGGTCACGCCGGCCGGCGCGCACCTCGATCGGGCGGTCGAGGCGGCGACGACGCTCGCGTCGCTGCCGCCCGCGGCAGTCCGCCTGGCCAAGCAGGCGATCGTGAGCGCGATGGACGTCCCGCTGCAGCACGCCCTGATCGCCGACAACTACAAGCTGTTCGTCTTGTCCGGCACGCCGGAGAAGGAGGCGGCCCACGCCGCGTTCTCGGAGCACAAGGGGTGACCGCCCACCGTGCGTGAGGTCAGGGTGTTGGAGCTGGCGGGGTCGGTCGACGTCGCCTACTGCGGTCGGCTGCTCGCTGCGACGGGCGCCGACGTCGCGCTGCTCGAGCCGCCCGGCGGTGGACCGCTCCGCCGCGCCGCGCCGGGGTTCACCGATCGTCACGGAACCCGACGCAGCGCCACCCACGAGTACCTCCACGCGGCCAAGCGCTCCGTCGTCATGACCCCCGACGATCCCGCCTTCGACGACGCGGTGCGCTGGGCCGACGTCGTGCTGACACCGTGTGACGGCGACGTCGACGCCGCGATCGACCTCCACCAGCGCATCACCACCACCGATCCGGCGACCGTCCACGTCGTCATCAGTGGGTTCGGGCTGACCGGCCCGTACGCCCGCTGGCGCCACAGCACGCTCACCGACTGGGCTGCCGGCGGCTACCTGTACCTCACCGGCGAACCGGACCGCGAACCGCTGCAGGGCGGTGGACCGTGGGCGTCGTACGTCACCGGCGCCACCGCCGCGATCGCCACCGCCGCCGCCGTGATGGAGGCCGGTCGGACCGGGCTGGGCCAGCTCGTCGACGTCGGCGCGATGGAGGCGATCGCCGCCGCCCACCAGTGGTCGCTCACGATGTACACCCACACCGGCGCGGTCAAACGACGCTGGGGCATCCGCTTCGGCGAGGCGCACTACCCGCTCGTGATGTACCGGTGCGCGGACGACCGCTGGATCTCGATCGTCGCCGCGACCCGCGACCAGTGGCAGCACTTCTGCACGACGACGGGTGCCGCGCACCTCCTCGACGACGACTCGCTGTACGCACCCGGCGTGCGCTTCGAGCGCGCCGACGAGATCGACGCCGCCGCGGCGCCGTTCTTCGCCAGCCACAGCGCCGACGAGGCCGTCGCCGTGCTGCAGGCGAACCGGGTGCCGGCGAGCCGGATGCTCGACTTCGCCGAGGTCCTGCAGTCCGAGCACGAGGCGGCGCGGGGCTACTGGGTCGACCGTGACGACCTCTCGCCGGGCGCCCGGATGCCGGGTGCCCCGTTCGCCCTCGGCGCCGCGGGCCTCGGCCCGGCACCGGCGCTCGGCGCGGACACGGCGACGTTCCGCGCCGAGATCGCCGACGCGTCACGGCGCCAGCTGCCGTCCATCGACCTGCGGGCCGTGAAGCTGCTGGAGCTCACGGTCGCGTGGGCCGGACCGCTCGCCGGGCGCTGGATCGCCGACCTCGGGGTCGATGTCGTCAAGGTCGAGCACCCTGCGGCGCGCGGCGCCCACCACGGCATCGCGCCGCCGGCGCCGGAGGAGTGGCACTGGGGTGAGGACGCGCCGCCCCGACTGCGAGCCGCGGTGTTCCCGGACGCCGACCCGGGTGCGCACCCGTGGAACCGCAGCGGTCCGTTCAACAAGATGAACCGCAACCGGCGCGGGGTCTGCCTCGACGCCAAGGCGCCGGGCGGGCGCGAGCTGCTCGACCGGCTCGTCGCGGATGCCGACCTCCTCGTCCACAACTTCACGCCACGCGGCGCCCGCTCGCTCGGCATCGACCCCGAACGCCTCGCTGCCCTCAACGGCCACCTGGCCTCCGTCGCGATGACCGGGTACGGGGAGACCGGACCGATGTCCGGCCACTCGTCCTACGGGCCCGTCCTCGAGGCGTACGCCGGGTTCGACGAGGCCACCGGCTACATCGACGGCGGCCCGATCCGGATCGGCATCGCCCTCGCCGACGCCGTCGGGGGGTTGCACGGCGCCTACGCGCTGCTCGCCGCCCTCTGGGAGCGCGAGCTCGGCGCGGGCCCGGTCCACGTCGACATGTCGCAGCTCGAGACGATGCTCGCCTTCGCCGGCGAGGCGCTGCTCGCCACGTCGGTGGACGGCGCGCCGCCGGTGCGCCCCGGCAACCGTTCGGCTGACGACGCGCCGCAGGGCGTCTACCCCTGCGCGGGTGACGACGCATGGGTCGCCGTCACCGTCCGCGACGACGAGTGGCGGGCGCTGGTCGCCCTCGTCGGCGACCCGCTCCGCGGGCTCGCCGACGCCGACCTCGCCACGCGCCGCGGCGCCCACGATGCCATCGACGCAGCGATCAGCGCGTGGAGCGCCGCCAGGTCGACCGCCGAGGCCACCGCCGCACTGCAGGCCGTCGGGATCGCGGCGTCGCCGGCGTTCACGAACAAGGACCTCGTCGAGGATCCGCACCTGCGCGACCGCGGCTTCGTGGTGGAGTGGGACCAGCCCGACGTCGGTGTCCGCCGCTTCCCCGGCTTCCCGGTGCACTTCGAGCGCCTGCCGGTCGAGCTGCGGCCGGCGCCGTCCCTCGGGCAGCACAACGAGGCCGTGCTGCGGGCCCTCGGCTGCGACGAACGTCAACTCGCGGCCCTCGCCGCGGCCGGCACGATCGCGACCACGCCGCGCGTGTGACCTCCGCGCCGAGCCGTTGTCGAACCCGACAACGGCTCGTTGCCCGTCGTCGGCGCCGTCCGTACTGTCCTCGCTGGGCGGCCCTTTCCGGGCCCACCACGACGAGTCGCCTGCGGACCGGTGAGCTGCCGGCCGCGTCACTCGGCACGCACGACGACATGGGGGTTGCAATGTTCGGTCCCGGCACTCGAGCGCATCGCGGTCCACGCCGCACGATGGCGGCCGTCGCGGTCGCGCTCCTCGTGATCGCCGCGTGCGGCGGCGACGACGACGATGCGTCCGACGAGGGCTCGGCGCCTGCGACTGCCGCGGCGACGACGCCGGCCAGCGCCGCCGGCTCCGCTACGACAGGAGCGCCGGACGAGACGACGGGCGGCACCGAGAGCGGTGCGACCGCGCCCGCCGCGGCGACGTCCGGACCCGCCGCGGCCGAGGGTGGGACGCTGCGCGTCGCGGCGGTGGCCGACCCGTCCTCGCTCGATCCGCAGGTCGGGCCGGGTGGCAACGACCACGTGATGATGTACCCGATCTTCGACACCTTGATCACGTTCGACCCGTCGTCGATGGAGCCGTTGCCCGGCCTCGCCGAGTCGTGGACGTTCGACGATCCGCAGACGCTGCGCTTGACGCTCCGCGACGGGATGACGTTCCAGGACGGCACACCGTTCGACGCCGACGCCGTGAAGGCCAGCATCGAGCGCTTCCAGGAGATCCACGCCCACGCCGACCTCGACAACATCACCTCGGTCGAGGTCGCCGCACCCGACGAAGTGGTGCTGCACCTCGGCGTGCCGGACTCGTCGATGCTGCTCGTGCTCGCCGACCGCGGCGGCATGATCGTGTCGCCGACGGCCGCCGCCGACAAGGACGCGTTCGCCCAGCACCCGGTCGGAGCCGGGCCGTTCTCGTTCGTCGAGTACCGCCCCGGTGACCAGATCACCTACGAGCGGTACGCCGACTACGCCGGCGCCACACAGCCGACGCTCGACGGCATCGAGATGCGGATCATCCCCGATCGCAAGGCGGCGGCCAACGCCCTGCTGGCCGACCAGGTCGACTTCGCCTACGGCCTCGACGCCGCCGACTACGAGTCGATCGAGTCGAACGACGACCTGGACATCTCGGGCAACATCACGCTGGCGTTCGACATGGTCTACTTCAACCAGGCGCAGAAGCCGTTGGACGACGCCCGCGTGCGCAGCGCCATCAACATGGCCATCGACCGCGACGAGCTCGTGGCCGGCGCCGTGGACGGCCGCGGCGAACCGGCGTGGCTGCCCGTCCCGCCCGATCACTGGGCCTACGAGGACGCCGCCGTGCCGACCTGGCCGCACGACATCGAGCAGGCCAAGGCGCTGATGGCCGAGGCCGGCTACGCCGACGGCGCGACCGTCACGCTGCTCGTGCCGACGACCGGGTCGGTGTCCACGACCGAGGCGGAGATCATGAAGGCCCAGCTCGAGGAGATCGGGATCAACCTCGAGATCACGACGATGGACATCAACTCCGCCATCCAGCAGTACTTCGAGGCGCAGGCGTACAACTCCTTCGTCGCCGGCTGGTCGGGCCGTCCGGACGTCGGGCTCACCTACAGCCGGCTGTTCGCCAAGGACACGTACCAGAACCCGGCGCACGTCGAGATCCCCGGGCTCGAAGCGGTGCTCGCCGAGGCCATCTCGACCGAGGACCTCGACGAGCGGGCCGCCCACTACGCCGAGGCCAACGCGCTGGTCACGCCCGAGGCGCCCTACATGCCGCTGATCTACCGCCAGGGCATCGTCGCCCTCACCGACAACGTGACCGGCTACGTGCCGAACCTGCTCGGCAAGCCGAACGTCTCGTTCCTCGGCCTGTCCGGCTGACGTCGATCGGCACCGCGGGCACACCCCCACCCACGCACACGAGGAGACAACCGTGGAAACCGTCGAGTACGCCGTCGAGGACGGCGTGGCCCACATCACGTTGGCCCGTCCCGAGAGCCTCAACGCCCTCAGCAAGCAACTCGGCCGCGACATCAGCCAGTCGTTCGAGGAGGCCGAGGCCGATCCGGCCGTCAAGGCGGTCGTGCTGTCGGGGAAGGGCAAGTCGTTCTGTGCCGGCGCCGACCTCAAGGACCCCGAGACGCACTCGGCGGTCGACATCGTCGGGCAGCTCGTCGGTCAGCGCGGTGGCACGTCGGACGTCGCCGCGGCGTTCTGCACGAAGCCCGTCGTCACGGCCGTGCAGGGGTGGTCCGTCGGCGCGGGTGTCGAGATGATCCTCGCCGCCGACGTGACGATCGCCGACGAGACGGCGAGGTTCTTCCTGCCGCAGGTCAGCCTCGGCATCCTCCCGGGCGCCGGCGGCGTCGCCCGCCTCGTGCGGGCCGTCGGTCCCGAGTGGGCGTCGCGCCTGATCCTCCTCGGCCAGAAGATCGACGCCCAGGTCGCCTTCTCGATCGGTCTCGTCAGCGAGGTCGCCCCCGCCGGCACCCATGTCGATCGCGCCACCGAGGCGGCCGTGGCGCTCGCCGCGCTGCCCTCGGCATCGGTGCGCTTGGCGAAGCAGGCCATCGTCACGGCGATGGACATGCCGATCCGCCATGCCCTCGTCGCTGACAACTACAAGCTGTTCGTGCTGTCGGGAACGCCGGAGAAGGAGGAGGCCCACTCCGCGTTCTCGAAGAACCGGCACTGAGGAGGATCGCGTTGCTCGGCATCAACGGGGAGGAGATCGCACCCATGCCCTTCGAGGGCGTCGTCGTGCTCGATCTCGCGCGGGTCCTCGCCGGGCCGACCGTCTCACGGCTGCTGGCCGAGTTCGGCGCCGACGTCATCAAGGTCGAGGCGTCGCCCGACGGCGACGTCGCCCGCTCGCTCCCGCACCTCCGCGACGGCCGCTCGGGCTACTACATCCAGGCGAACCGCGGGAAGCGCAGCATCTGCGTCGACTTCCGCTCGGCACGCGGCAAGGCGATCATCCTCGACCTCGCCCGCCGCGCCGATGTGCTCGTCGAGAACTACCGCCCCGGGGTCCTCGACAGCATGGGCCTCGGGTGGGACGTCCTCCGCGAGGCGAACCCGCGACTGATCCTCTGCTCCGTCACGGCGCTCGGTTACGGCGGCCCGCTGTCGCACAAGCCGGGCTACGACACGATCGGCGCCGCGCTGTCCGGCATGGCGTACGTCAGCGGGCGGGTCGGCGGACCGCCGATGATGCCGCGCGCCGCGATGGGCGACACGATGACCGGCGTCCACGGCTTCGCCGGGGTCGCGACCGCGCTCTACCGCCGCGAGCGGACGGGCGTGGGCGACTGGATCCAGGTGTCGCTGCTCGACACCTACCTGCACTCGCACGAGATCAACATCCAGGAGCACTCCGGCTCACGCGGTGCGATCGACCCCGGCCCGGCCGGCTCGAACCCGCCGCCCGTCTCACCCGGGGGCTTCTACCTGTGTGCGGGCCGCTACATCTTCGTGGCGTGCGTGGCCGACGAGGACTGGCGCCGCATGGCCACGGCGATGGGTCGGCCGGAGCTCGGGCACGACGACCGCTACCTGACGAACACGCGGCGCGTCGAGCACGACGACGAGCTGCAGGCGCTCGTGCGGGAGTGGATCGGTGGGTTCGACGACCCGGCGGCCGTCACCGCCCTCCTCGACGAGCACGGGGTGTGCGCCGAGGTCGTCTACTCCGTCGGCGAGGCGATGCGCCACCCGCACAACCTCGCTCGCCGCGGCGTCCGGACCGTGCCCGACGAGGTGTGGGGCGAGATCACGATCCCGGGCGTCCCGATCCGCTTCGCCAGCGTGCCCGTCGAGGCCGACCTGCGCGCCCACGAGCTGGGTGCCGACACGCGGGAGGTGCTCGGCGACGTGCTCGGGATGGACGAGGCCGCGATCGACGACCTCTACACGGCCGGGATCGTGCGCGGAGGTGGGGCGGTCGCGACCGCCCCACCGCCGGGAGGTGACCGCACGTGACGGCGGTCCTCAGCGTCGCCGACCTCAACGTGACGTTCGTCAACGGATCCACGCGGGCGCGCGCCGTCCGCGACGTGTCGTTCGACGTCCCCGAGGCGCACATCGTCGGCCTGGTCGGCGAGTCCGGCAGCGGCAAGACGGCGACCGCCCTCTCGCTCCTCGGCCTGCACGACCGCGAGCACACCGAGGTCTCCGGTTCGGCGATGCTCGACGACATCGACCTGCTGACCCAGAGCGAGGCGGCCATGCGGGAGATCCGCGGGCCCGAGATCGGAATGATCTTCCAAGAGCCGATGACCGCGCTGAACCCGCTGGTGCGCATCGGCGTGCAGGTGCGCGAGGTGCTCACCGCGCACACCGACATGTCCAAGCGGGAGGCGACGAAGCGCACGATCGAGGTCCTCGGCGAGGTCGGCATCCCGAACCCCGCCGATCGCGCCAAGGCGTACCCCCACCAGCTGTCCGGTGGGCTCCGCCAGCGGGCGATGATCGCCGCCGCCATCGTCTGCCAGCCGCGGGTCCTGCTCGCCGACGAGCCGACGACCGCCCTCGACGTCACGATCCAGGCCCAGATCCTGCGGCTGCTGCGACGTCTCGGCACGACCCACCAGATGTCCGTCCTGCTCGTCACCCATGACCTCGGCGTCGTCGCCGACACGTGCGACGACGTGGTCGTGATGTACGCCGGCGAGGTCGTCGAGCTCGGTCCCACCGCCGAGGTGCTCGCCGATCCCAAGCACCCCTACACGGAGCGCCTGTTGCACGCCCGCCCCCGCCTCGACGGGTGGGGCGAGCGACTGACGTTCATCCCCGGTCGGGTGCCGGCCGCCGAGGCGATGCGCTCCGGTTGCGCCTTCATGCCGCGCTGCCCACTCGCCGCCGACGCCTGCTCCGCACCGCAGGTGCTCGTCGAGGTCGACTCAGTGCGGCGAGCCAGGTGCTGGCGAGCCGGAGGCGAGGCATGAGCGTTGCGCTGAGCGTCGACGACGTCACCGTCACGTACCGCTCACCCGGGCGCCCACACGTCGTTGCCGTGTCGCACGTCTCCCTCGAGCTGGAGTCCGGCAAGACCACGGCGCTGATCGGTGAGTCCGGGTCGGGGAAGTCGACGCTGGGGAAGGCGATCGCGCGGCTCCAGGCGATCGACAGCGGGCGCATCGAGCTCGACGGCGAGCCGTTCGGCTCGCTCCGCGGGCGCGCGCTGCGAGCCCGGCGGCCAGCGGTGCAGATGATCTTCCAGGACCCGCACTCCGCCCTCAACCCGCGACGCACGATCCTCAACTCGGTGACCGAGCCACTCCGTGTGACCGGCGAGTCACGCGCCGCCGCGAAGGAGAAGGCGCTCGTCGCGCTCGACCGCGTCGGGATCACCCGGCGTCTCGCCGAGCGCTACCCCCACCAGCTGTCCGGGGGCCAGAAGCAGCGCGTCAACATCGCCCGGGCCCTGCTCACGCAACCGCGCGTGGTCGTCTGCGACGAGCCGGTGTCCGCGCTCGACGTCTCGCTCCAGGCCGAGATCATCAACCTGCTGATCGAGCTGCGCGACCAGGAGCAGCTCACGCTGCTGTTCATCACCCACGACATCAGCCTGCTCCCCCACATCGCCGACGACGTCGCCGTCATGTACCTCAGCGAGATCGTCGAGTCGGGCGCCGCGTACGAGGTCGTCACCGATCCCGCCCACCCGTACACGATGGGCCTGCTCGCGGCCGCACCGAGCGTTGGAGGCGCGAGCGGCTACGAGACCGTCCACATCCGCGGCGACGTCCCTGATCCGGCCGAGCCGCCGAGCGGGTGCCGGTTCCACCCGCGGTGCCCGTTCGCCGTCGACCGCTGCCGAGCAGAGCACCCCGAGCTGCGCGCGTTCGGCGCGGCGCGCCAGGTCGCGTGCCACCTCGCCGAGGAGCTCGCCGACCCGCTGCGTCGAGACGAGCTGCACGCCGAGGTCGCGCCGTGACGGTCGGGATGACGGCCGCGACGACCGACACCTCGCCGGCGACGGCGGGCCGCAGCGCGGCCCACAGGTCACACCGGCTCCGCCGCGCCACCAAGCCGATCGTGTCGATCGTCGTCACCCTCCTGCTGGCGACGTTCATCTCGTTCATGCTGATCCAGCTCGTGCCCGGCGACCCAGCGACGGCGATCGCCGGTGACAACGCCACCGAGGAGAAGCTGGCCGAGATCCGCAGCGACCTCGGCCTCGACCAGCCGGTGCTGGAGCAGTACTGGAACTGGATGTGGAACGCCCTCCACGGCGACTTCGGCCGCTCGCTCTACAACGGCCAGGAGGTGTCCACCCAGATCGCCGAGCGGCTGCCCGTGTCGGTGCAGATCGTGCTGATGGCGATCGGGTTCGCGTTCCTGATCGGCGTCCCCATCGGTGTCATCGCCGCGCTGCGCCACGGCAGGTTCCTCGACCGCGTCCTCACGGGCGCGTCGACGCTCGGCATCGCCGTGCCGAACTTCTGGCTCGGCATGATCCTCGTGAGCGTCTTCGCCCTCAAGCTGGGGTGGTTCCCGGCCGGTGGCTTCGCGGGCATCAGCGAGGGCGTGGGGCCGTTCCTGGAGTCGGTGGCGTTGCCTGCCATCACCCTCGGCGCGGCCGGCGCGGCCGAGGTCGCCCGGCAGCTGCGGAGCTCGCTGATCGACGTCATGGCCACCGACTACATGCGGACCGCTCGGGCCAAGGGCCTGCCGCGGCGGGTGGTCGTCGGACGCCACGCCGTGCGCAACGCATGCGTCACGATGGTCACGATCCTCGGGCTCCTCGTCAGCCGCCTCGTCGGCGGGACCGTCGTCGTCGAGACCGTGTTCGCCATCCCCGGTCTCGGCTCGCTCGTCGTCGACGCCGTCCAGCAACGCGACTACCCCGTCATCCAGGCCGTCGTCCTCGTGCTCGCCCTGATCGTGCTCGTCGTCAACGCGTGCGTGGAGATCGCCTACCGCCGCATCGACCCGAGGATCCGCTGATGACCATCGTCGACGCCCCACCGGTACCGAGCGCACCCGACAGCGATCTCGAGCACGTGGCCATCGGTCCCCGCCTGCGCGGGCGGCAGGTGCTGCGTCAGGAGAAGGGGGCCGCGGTCGCCGCGGTGCTGCTGGGGCTCGTCATCCTCGCCGCCATCTTCGCCCCCCTCCTCGCCCCGTTCGATCCGCTCCAGCAGGACATCCCGAACAAGCTGGCCGCGCCGTCGAGCACGCACTGGCTGGGCACCGACGACCTCGGCCGCGACGTCCTCAGCCGGCTCATCTACGGCGCTCGCGCCTCGCTGTTCGCCGCCGGCCTCGCTGTCACCGTCGCCGTCGCGATCGGCGTCCCGCTCGGGCTGATCGCCGGGTTCGGCGGCGGGTGGATCGACGCCGCCCTGATGCGGGTGACGGACACCGTGCTCTCGTTCCCAGCTCTCGTCCTCGCGATCGGCGTGACGGGCGCCCTCGGACCCGGCCTCGTGACGTCGATGACGGCCATCGGCATCGTCATGTCGCCGAGCGTCGCCCGGCTGATGCGCGGCGCCACGCTGTCCGTGCGGGAGGAACCGTTCGTCGCCGCGTCGCAGACGTTCGGGAGCAGAGCCACCGGCGTGGTCGTGCGCCACGTCGTGCCGAACGCCATCCAGCCCGTGCTCGTGCAGGTGTCGTTGCTGCTCGCCGCCGCGCTGCTCGCCGAGGCGAGCCTGTCCTTCCTCGGTCTCGGTGTGCAGCCACCGACACCGAGCTGGGGGTCCATGCTCGGTCGGGCCTACTCCTACCTCAACCGCGCCCCGGCGCAGATGCTGGCGCCCGGAATGGCGATCGCGCTGTGCGCGCTCGCCTTCAACGTGATCGGCGACGCGTTGCGCCGCCAGCTCGACCCGCGGCAACGTCGCTGAGGAACCTGCGAACGCCCCGCGGCCGACTGCCTGGCCGCGGACCCCGATCTCCCGAACAAGCCCAGGAGGAACCGTGCAGTACGGCCTGACCATCCCCTTCGACCCGATCCCCCTCGCCGACCACGGCCCGATCCTCGACGCCGCGGCGGCCGCCGGGTTCACCGACCTGTGGTCGAGCGAGGTCAGCGGCTCCGACGCGTTCACGCCGTTGGCGCAGGCTGCGGTCACCCACCCGCAGTTCCGGCTCGGCACGGCGATCGTGCCGGCGTTCACCCGCAGCCCGGCGCTGATCGCGATGAGCGCGGCATCGCTCGCCGACCTCCGGCCGGCCGAGGTGCTCCTCGGCATCGGGGCCTCGTCGAACATCATCGTGGAGAGCTGGAACGGGGTGCCGTTCGAGGCGCCCTACCAGCGCACCAAGGACGTTGCGATGTTCCTGCGCCGAGCCTTCACCGGGGACAAGGTCGACATGGAGACGCCGAGCTTCACGATCAAGGGCTTCCGGCTCGGCCGCGTCCCCGAGCGGCGCCCGAAGGTGCTCATCGCCGGGCTGCGCCCCGGCATGCTGCGCCTCGCCGGCCGCGAGTCCGACGGCGCGATCCTCAACTGGTTGTCCGCGGAGGATGTCACGAAGGTCGTCCCGCACGTCGAGGAGGGGCGCGCCGAGCCGCCCGAGATCGTCGCCCGGCTGTTCGTCATCGCCAGCACGGACATCGACGCCGTGCGGGCCCAGGCCAAGCGATCGATCGCGGCGTACCTCAACGTGCCCGTCTACGCTGCGTTCCACGAATGGTTGGGTCGCGGCCCCGTTCTCGAGACGATGTGGTCCGCCTGGCAGGCGGGCGACCGCAAGGCTGCCCTGGCCGCCGTGCCGGACGGGCTCGTCGACGAGCTGTTCATCCACGGGACGCCCGAGCAGTGCGCAGCGCGCATCGCCGACTACGTGAAGGCCGGAGTCACCACACCGATGCTGTCGTTGAGCTCGCTCGACGGCGATCCGGTGTCACAGATCCCCCGCTACTCGCGCGACCTCATCGATGCGGCGGTCGGGTCGTGAGAGCCACGGCGTGAGCGCGGCGCGGGACCCCGTCGCGGAGGACCGCGCCCGATGGATCGCCCTCGGGTGGGGGGAGCCCGATGCGATGGCGTGCTTCATGTCGATCAACCGGGCACAGAAGCAGCTCATCGACCGGGTCCACGCGGCGCTGCGCCCGCACGGGGTGACGATCATCGAGAACTCGTGCCTCATCAACCTGGCGATGTCCGACGACCACCGCCAACCGCTGAGTCGCATCGCCGAGCGCCTGCTGATCGGTGCAGGGCGCTGCAACTACGTGATCAACAGCCTCGAGGAGCGCGGGCTCGTGCGGCGCGAGCCGCACCCCTCGGACCGCCGCATCACGCTCGCCGTCGCGACCGAGGCGGGCTTGCGCCTCGTCGAGGCGGCCAACCGCGACCTGGCGTCGATCAGGTTCGGGCTCGGCGACGTCGACGGTGCGACGCTCGATGCCATCGTCACGGTGCTGGCCAACGTCCGCGACCGCTGACGAGGCAGGTGCTCGGGCGGCGCGCTGGCCGCCATCGGCGTGCGCGCGTCCTCGTGCGGGAGCTCCTGCCGGCTGGGCGGTCGATCGGTCACGCCGATCACCGGTGCGCCGGTCGGATGGGCGCCGTTGCACCACCGGCGACGTCGACCAGTCGCCGACCCTTGATCAGGGCGCCCTGTTCGCCGATGACCGCGTCGCGATCGTCATCCCCGGAGGGCGATGGTGACGTCGGCGGCGGTGGCGACATCGGTGGGCTCACGTGACGTACGGCGGGTAGGTGACGTCGCAGCCGGCGACGATCTGGCCCAGCACGATCCGGTGCTCGTGGGCGAACTGGAAGTGTTGCCGGGCGGCTTCGACGTCGTTGAGGGCGCGCAGCAGGGGGCTGTCGAGGTAGGCGGCGGCGCCGCCACCGAGGCGGTGGGCCACCGACGCGACCTCGGCGGCGGTGTCCGTCGCATGCAGGTTGGCGAGGTAGATGCGTGCCAGCAACTGCCGATCCGGCTCGTCGCCGGCCGCCGCACGGTCATGGGCCTCGCGGACCAGCGCCAGCAATGCCACGCGGGCAGCCAGCAACTGGGAGTCGGCACGGGCGAAGTCCGCCATCGCCAGTGGGTCGCCGGCGAGGTCACCCCGGCGCACGCCGGCCCGTCCGTCCCGCGTCTGGCGGGCGATCTCGTCGAGCGCGCCGCGGGCGATGCCGAGGGGGACCGCGGCGAGGAGCGGGAGGATCACGCTGAACACGGGCAGGCGCCACATCGGGCCGTCAGGCCAGGACATCCCGATGAACTCGCAGCTGTGGGTGGGATCCACGACGAGCCGGTCGGCGGACACGTGGTGGCTGCCCGTGCCGCGCAGGCCGACGACGTCCCACGTGTCCTCGATGGCCACGTCGTCGGCGCGGACGAAGACGAGGCGGGGCACTGGGTCGACGGCACGGCCGCGCCGCAGCCGCGCCACGACACCGATCCACTCGGCGTGCACGCAGTTGCTGACGAACGGCCATCGGCCCGTCAAGCGCCACGAGCCATCGTCGCCGTCGAGCACGCCGAGCGGCGCGAACATCGTGGCGCTGCTGCGGTCGGGGTCGGCGAACACCTCACGGGCGCCGGCCTCGGGCAGGTACCCCGTGATGGAACCGAGCTGGCGCACGATCGCCGGCGCGGGCAACATCGCGACGCAACGTCACCCGACGGCGAGCGATGAGGAGGACCGTGCGCGTCGAAGGATCCGTCACGACGATCTCATGGGTCCCGGCCGACGCGGTCGAACGGGATGCACGAGCGGGACGTCGACTGGGGACGGCCCGCGCCGACGACGAGCCACCGGCTGACCTCGGCCCGGACATCGATGCCACACTCGAGGCGATCGGCGATCGCTACCGCTTCGCCAACCACCTCTGGGGCTTCGCCGAGTTCGACGACGACGGTGAGGTCCGGCGCTACGGCGAGCAGGGCAGCGGACGGCTCGGCCATCCGCCGGTGCGGGACGGGGTCGAGATGTCGATCGGGACCATCCCGATGCCGGAACGCCGGGGCGAGCCCGTGATCGGGCCGGGCTGGGTGCGCTTCGACCAGACCTGGGGAGGCCGCACGGCCTCCAACATCGCGAAGGCGACGCTGCGGCCGCCGTTCGTGCGCTTCGATGCGCCCGTCGCATGGACGACGCTCGAGCTCACGCTGCACGTCGACGGGCACGTCGACGGGCGGCTGATCGGCGCATCGCCGTTCCCCCGCCACTGGGTCTACGACACCGACGGTCGCCTGGACGCCACGAGCGGCATCACGGATTGGAAGGCGTGGACCGGGAGCGCGATCGGCAACCACACGCCGTGGGGTGAGGAGGACTCGCCCGCCTTCGTCACCGCCGCCCAGTCGGCGCTGGAACGGGAACTGGCCGAGATGCTCCTGCGCGACACGGAACGTCCGGCCGTCCGCCGGCTGCACGCCGGCGAGGTGCTGACGAGCCAGGGCGATCCCGGCGACGAGCTCTACGTCATCCTCGACGGCGTGCTCGTCGTCAGCGTCGATGGGATCGCAGTGGTCGAACTGGGCCCGGGCGCCGTCCTCGGCGAGCGGGCGATCTTGCAGCACGGCCGCCGCACCGCGACCCTCACCGCTGGCACACCGGCCAAGGTGGTGGTCGTGCCGGCCGACCGAGTCGATCGCGAGCGCCTGGCCGGGCTCGCCGCGTCCCACCGTCGCGAGCTGCCGCTGCGCCATCGCTGACGGGGATGCGGTCCGACCCGGGAAGGACCCGGCTCGTCGTGCCGACCACGAACACCGGCCATCGGTGGTGGTGCGCCGCTCCGGAGTCGGTGCTCGGGCGGGCAACGATCGCGCTGTCATCCCGTCGGAACGGCCTGTCGCTGCGGGCCGTTCGGCATCGTGATCCGCATGTCCATCGCCAGAGCTTTCCCAGCGGTCCTCCGAGCACCGCGCGTGGGCGATCTCGCACCGTCGCCGAGCCTCTATTTGTCCGATCACAACGCCGTTTCTTGCTCCCTCATTCACGGTGCATTACGCTCGCCTCCTCGCGACGAACGACCTCGTTGATCCAGAGCGAGTCGAGGTGTGGCGAGGGGGAGGACCCGTCGCAATGTCACGACATCGCACGACGCGCATTCGCCGGTCGAGCACCACGACACGAGCCGCGGTCATCGTCGCCGCGTTGATCACGACGCTCGCAACCGGGACTGCGACCGATGCCGGTCGACCACGTCCTCCGGTCGTCGTGCCGTCCGTCGCGACGATCTACGACGACCTGTCGGTCGCCTGGTGGAAGTACGCGCTCGAACAACCGAACGCCACGAACCCGCTCACCGACCCGACCGGAGCGGGATGCCGCACCGGTCAGACGGGCCCGGTCTTCTTCCTCGTCGGAACGGCCGGCACCGGCCAGGCGACGCGCGACGAGTGCGTCGTGCCGTCCGGCAGGTTGCTGTTCTTCCCGCTCGTCAACGCGTTCGACGTCCACACCCCCGGCGACGGGCTCGACACGCCCGACCTCGTCTGGAACGACCTCCAGAACACGCTCGGGTTCCGTGCCGACTCCATGTACGCCACCGTGGACGGCGTCCCCGTCCCGAACCTCGAACCGGCCACGAGCCCCTTCCGGGCGTGCGCCGGCCCACCTCCCGAGTGCGCGCCATCCTTCTCGTTCACGTTCGCCGCGGAGAACCTGTTCGGACTGGCAGCCGGCACGTACGCGCCTGCCGTGGCCGACGGCTTCTACCTCCTGCTACCGCCACTGCCCGTCGGCCGGCACACGATCACCTTCGGTGGCACAGGGAACCTCGGCGGACCGTTCTCCGTCGACGTCGTCTACCACCTGCGCGTCGGCCGCTAGTGGCGCATCGCGTGAATGCTGAGGTGGGTACTGACACCGTCGGCCCGAGCGCGAGTGGGTAGGCCACCTCCCTCGTTGGCCGAGCGACGCACCACGAGCTCATGCACCGTAGGTGTGGGTGTGGCCTCGCTCCTCGGGCCGAGCGTCGGGCCGCCGGGAACCAGGAATCGGTCAGCCGAAGGGGCCGCCGGTCGCCGGGCCACCCGTGCCCATGTCACGTGGGTCAGGCATCGTTGGTCGGTCACCCAGCCGGTGCCCGTCGGGCGTCTTGTAGCGGATGCGCTTCTCCCAGGCCCGCAACTTGATCCACTGCCGCTTCAACCACTGCATCGCTGCCCCTCTCGAGTGGATGTGACGGTGCGCCGTGCTTCGCGTCGGCGCTGGCCGAGTGGCAACCTAGTGGTGCGTCGCGTGAATGCTGAGATGGGTACTGACACCGTCGGCCCGAGGGCGAGCGGGTGGGCGACCTCCCTCGTTGATTGAGCGAGGCACCACGAGCCCCATTGCGGCCGCGTGAAGACAAGACGCGCCGTTCGGGCCCCTCGACTCGTGGATGCGACGGGTCCATCTGGCGAGGGACCCGATGAAGGAGGGACGGCCGTGATGCACTCGATCCTCGAACGGCGGCCCACGGCTCGCGAACGCCGTGACGGCGAGGAGGGCGGACCGCTGCCGACCGATCGGTGTGTGGCGGGATCCGCGAGGGCCGGGACGCACATGATGGACGGCGTGCACGATCCGACGCCGGTCGAGGCGGCGTACCGGTCGATCCACCCGATGCTGTGGCGAGCGCTGCTCGCGTACACCGGTGACCGGGACGTCGCCAGCGACGCCGAGTCAGAGGCGTTCGCCCAGGTGATCCGCTGTGGCGACGAGGTCGTCGACGTCGCCGCGTGGGTGTGGCGGAGCGCCTTCGCCATCGCCGGTCGGATGGTGGCGGGGCAGGCGAAGGTGCGACCGGTCGGCGCGGTCACACCTGAGCGCTCCGAGCTCGGTGCATCGCTGACCGAGCTCATCAGCATGCTGGACGCACTGAGCGACCAGCAGCGGGCGTGCATCGTGCTGCGTCACCTGACGCAGCACGACAACGCAGGCATCGCCGCGGCGTTGGGGACGAGGGAGGGAACCGTGCGCGTGCAGCTGCATCGCGCCCACGCGACGCTGCGGGGGACGTTGGAGGAGGCCGGTCATGTCGACGAACGGGAAGCGTGGCTGCTGCGCCGCTTCGACGTGTTGGAGGACGCCGAGCTGCCCGACCTGTGGGAGCAGATCGTCGTGCGGGCCGACACCGAGCCGAACGTCGACGTCCTGCGCCCCCGCGGGCGGAGCTGGGTCCCGATTGCCGCCGCTGCCGCGGCGGTGCTGGTCGTGGTGCTCGTCGGCGTCGGTTTCGTCGTGTGGACTGGCGACGACCCGACGCAGGTCGACGCGCCGCCGGGTCCGGCGGGCGGCGACAACACCGTGGAGATCATCGAGCGCGACGACGCGCAGGCGATCGTCACGTCCACGGCCGTCGCCGGGATCGTGTCGTTCGACATCAGCAACCCGACCGACGGGTACCGGGGTGTCGAGATCCGCCCGATGGTGCCGGGCGCCCGGATGGAGGAGGTACGGGCGGCCGCGGTGGAGTTCGCCCGCACCGGCGCCGCGGACACCGGCGACCTCCTCGGGGACGCGGTGCTCGGCGTCGCCAGCGGACCACACGACCACTTCGTCACCGCGATGCCACTCGACGCCGGCGAGTACGCCGTGTTCCTGACCACATCCGACGCGACGTTCGAACCCACCCCCGACGCCGACGGCCACGAGGTCAGGCAGCTGACCATCACCGCCGGCAACGCCGGTGCCGCGCCGGCTCCGAGCCTGACCTACGACCGGATGGCCGACGACTACGTCATCGGACCCACCACGGCGACTCGCGGCACGGCGACGATCCGTGTCGACAACACCGTCGGCGGCCCGTTCCAGCTCGCACTGATCGAGCTCCGACCGGACGCGACGAAGAACGACCTCGACCTGTGGGAGCTGGGCAACGCGGAGGGTGGGCCGGCCGACTGGAGCACCGCACCGGTCGCCACCGTCCGGGTGTTCTACGCCGGTGCCCCGCAGCAGACCGTCACCGTCGACCTGGGCGGTGGCGACCTCAAGGTCGACGCCCGGCCATCGTTCGAAGCGGGAGGTCTGTTCTCGTTCGTGTGGGTCTCCGTGCGGTGACCGAGGACGGCTCCCGTCCTTCCCGTCGATAGACCCGCTGTGGGCATCGAGGTCGGCACGGTGGTCCCATTGGGACCCTGACCCTGTTGCTCGCCCGGACCGCGCTCAATCGGCGCGCTGCTCCGGAAATCTGGGCGGTGACCGCACGGGATCTGTCAGGACAGACGTTTGTGACCACCACGGCGGGCGACGAGGAGCAGTACCCCGCCCAACCCGACCAGCGCGAAGGCAAGGCCCGCAGTGACCGTTGACGTCCCGGTGGCTGGAAGTCCGGTTCCTGTTCCTGAACCGCCTGTTGTCGGCGACGGTTCGGGTCTGAACGCCAGACCGCCGACGGCCCGTTCCACGAGCCAGGGCAACAACCTGAACGGTCGGCTGGGAGGAGGGACCGGCCCGGTGGTCACTGCGATCGTCGTCGTCGTCTCGATCGGGGCGGTCGTCGTCGACGCAACCGTCGTGGTGGTCTCCGGGGGTGTCGTGGTCGGCGCGGTCGGGTCGGCCGTGGTGGTCGGCGCGTTCGGATCGACCGTGGGTGGTGGGGGTGGCGGCGGCGGTTCGGTCGGCGGAGGTGGAGGCGGAGGCGGAGGCGGAGGCGGAGGGCGGCGGCTCTACAGGTGCGAGTGGGTTCGCGGTTGGGATCGTTGTTGGTACGGGCGGGAGGTCTATCCCCTCGATCTCGAAGACCTTGCTGTCGGTGAAACCTGACCCCTGCTCCACGACGTCGACCTTCCACATCCCTGCCGGGGCCGCCAGGATGTTGAGGCACACGGTGCCGCTTTCATCGGCAGTGATGGTTGCCGGGCCGTAGGTCACCTCAGGATTGGAGTCCTTGTCGGTCACGTAGAGCTGAGCGGTCGTGGACGGCGCGAGCCCGGTTGCTCCGACGCTGAACGGGATCGTGACCTTGGCCGAATTGGCGTTGCCTGGGCAGTTCCGCTCGTCGTGATCGTGACGCCGCCTGCGGCTCGTTCCTGAGCCGATCCAGCGAGCGGCGCCATCACCACCGCCCCCAACGCCATCGCCACAACTGCGAGTCCCCGTGGACGCATGCTTCCTCCGGTACGTCTGTGACCCGCAAGGCGGAGATGACGCCATCACCGGATCCGGCGACCTCGTGCTCGTCGACGGTCGGGTCGACCGCCGCCTACTCGCTGGTGGGCTCCTCGGCGTGGCAGACGACCTCCAACATGAACCCGTGCGGGTCCGAGAAGAACGTCGCGTAGCAGTTCGGCCCGTACTCGGGAAACGGCGTCGGCGGATGGATGACCTCGTCGCCGCGGCCCAGCGACCCATGCGTGGACCCGGTGCACGTCCGCACGCGTCGGCACCGAGAACGCCACGTGCTGCAGCCCGACACCGTGGCGGGTGTACGGCCCCTCCTCCAGCGCCGGGTAGAGGAACAGTTGTGCGCCCTGCCAGTCGTGCGGGCAGTACCCGTTGCCGAAGCACGGTTCGAAGCCGACCAAGGGCATCAACTCGTCGTAGTAGGTCTTGGCGGCGTCGACGTCCGGGACTCCCAGCCCAACGTGTTCGACCGGCATCATCGCCCCCGAGCGATGCGGCCGAGCCCCACGGCGGCGGCTGTTACTCGAGGGCTGTTGCACTCAGGCACCTTGGCGAACAGCCACGTCGGATGGTCGCCGTCGGTGATCGCCCACCCGACCGTGTCACGGTGCTCCGGCATCCCGATCGACGCGAACTCCGACGATGCGCCGGCATCGACGGGGCGCTCCAGGGCTGCCGACCAGAACCGGGCGACGACCACCCGGTCGTCGCAGTCGATCGTCACGGCGGCCAGCTTCACGGACATCGTGTGCGCTCCTTCAGGTCCGGGGACGACGCGCGGCGCAGGGCACCACGCGATCGCTCCATGCTGTCAACCCGGGGAGGCGCACCGCCACCACCCGTGTCCGGACCCGCCGATGTGCCGTGCCGCGCGAACATCGACGACGTGGAGTGGGTCCGGTTGGAGTTGCGCCTCGGCGACTTCGACCCGGACCGGTTCTCCGACGCCGTGCGCGCCGTCCGTGAGCGGCGGATCCTGCTGACGACCCTCGAGGACCTCGGCGACACCGGGGAGCACCGCCGAGCCCTGTACGAGCTCAACAAGCGCTGCGCAGCCGACATCCCTGACCGCGGCGCCTTCTTCAGCTGGCAGGACTACCGGCGGCACCGTCTCGAGGTGCCGTCGTTCTCACCGGCTGGCGTCGTGATCGCCGTCGATGGGGATCGGTGGGTGGGCATGGCTGCGACGTCGGACCACCGTCACGAGGGCTACGTCTTCAACGAGATGACCGGGGTGGTGCGCGAGCGCCGGCGCGAGGGCATCGCGATCGCGATGAAGGTGATCGGCGTCGAGTTCGGCCGGCGCTGTGGGGTGGGCCACGCGCGCACCGTGCACCACCCGCGCAACATCGCCATGATCGACCTGAACCGGAGCCTCGGCTACGTCGACGCCTCGTGGTCGTACCCGGTCGACCGCAGCGCTCGCGACACGAGCGGATGACGACCACGGCGGCGTCTCACGAACGGCACGTGTCCGATGTCATGGTGCGACGGGTATCCGTGTGCGGACCACCGGCTCTTGACCGGCGTGCGGCATCCGCCGCCGCGAATCGGAGGCACGCGATGGACGACATCCAGGGAATCACGAGTGGCACCCAGTTCCTGAGCACGACCGGGCGCATCTGGACGGTCCGGTCGATCACGCCGAGTGCAACGAGGGTGGTGCTGGCGTGCGAGGCGCCCGACGGTGAGCACGGGGCCGTGATGGACATGGTGGCCGTCCTGCGCATGGTGCGGATCGACCAGCCGGGCGGCCTCCGCAGCGCCGCCGTCGCGCCCATCGAGGCGCCGTTGCCGGACCTCGTGCAGGCGTGACGAACGCCGTCGACCGCGAGCAGCAGGTCACACTGGATCGTCGGCATACAGGACCGCGAGCAGCGCGTCAGGCTCGTCGAGGAACCGCCGCCACAGCCCGACGGCCGTGACGTCCTCGTCGTCGACGCGGTGCTGGCCGGTCTCGTCGAGCTCGTAGATGACGGCGCCTCGAGCGCGCATGAGGATCGGTGAGTGCGTGGCGAGCACGAACTGCGCGCCCTCCGCCACGCCGTCGTCCATCAGCCGCAACAGCTGGAGCTGGCCCTGGAACGAGAGCGCCGACTCCGGTTCGTCCATCAGGTACAGACCGGGCGTCATGAACCGCGACTCCATGAGGGCCAAGAACGACTGGCCATGCGAGCGGTCGTGCAACGTCTCGAAGCGCAGGTTGCGACTGCCGCCTTCGGCATTGAAGCCGGCGGCGACGGCGACCGCTTCGATCAACGTCGACTTCCCCGAGCCGTTGTCACCGACCAACACCGTCACCGAGCCCATCGCGAGGTCGAGCCCCGCCACCGCAGGCAGCCCGTACGGGTAGCGATCCGGCGGCGCGCCAGGACGGAGGCCGACCGACCGTAGGAACGCTGGACGGTCTCGCCCTCCCATCGCGACGAACCTACGTGTGCAGGCGACCCGCACCGGCACCTCCGCGTCGCTCGTCGACTCGCCGCCGCGCCCCACGCCTGCGACCGGCGCGGTTGCGGCCATGTCGTGGCTTCCGGCGCGAGACTCCGCAAGGACATGCGCGCGTCGGCGCGTCGAGGGAGGGTCATGTCAGTGAACGGGTCGGTGGGCTTCGTCGTCATGCCGCGGCCGTGGGCGCCGTCGGACGTCTTCGGGCGGTGGGCAGCCGAGCGCGAAGCAGAAGGCTGGGACGGCGTCGCGATCGGCGATCATTGGTTCCTGGAGGGATCCGGCGGGTGCGCCCACGCGTTCGTCGTGCTGGCCCATGCCGCCGCCTCGACGTCATCGATCGGCCTCTCGACCTCCTTCGCCAACAACCTGTTCCGCACGCCGGTCGAGCTCGCCCAGGCGGCGCTGACCCTGCAGCTGGTCTCAGGTGGACGTTTCGAGCTCGGTGTCGGCGCCGGCTGGGCACAGCAGGAGCTGATCGGCGCCGGATTGGACCACCCCGAGCCGGCGGTCCGAGTTCGTCGCCTCCGTGAGGCGGTGTGCATCGTGCGGGCGTTGCTGGCCGGCGGCTGCCAGTTCAACGGCGAGTTCTACCGCGTCGATCTGCCCGCGGCCGGCATCGCCGTCGAGTCGCCGCCACGGTTGAGCGCCGCGCTCGGTGGACCCGTCTCGATGCGCGTCATCGGTCCCCTCGTCGACCGCATCGAGCTGGCGACGATGGGCGTCGCGTTCCGCGACGGCCGCAGCGACATGCGGGCCTTCGCGTGGACCACGCGATCGGACCTGCAGCGCCTCATCGACCTGGCCCATGACGCCAACCCGGCGGCGCCGATCACCCTGGCCTTGTACGTGGCGCCCGGCTCCGGTCCCGCGGTGGACCACTTCGAGTCCGTCTACGCCGGCTCGTGCTACGAGGGCCTGGCAGGTCCGCCCGGACGCGTCGCTGATGCGATCCGCGGCTTCACCGACCTCGAGATCGATCGGATCAACGTCATGCCGCCCATCGGCGGCGTGCGTGAGCTCGCCCCGCTCCTCCTCGACGACAACGGGTGACGCCGACCGGCTGTGCTCCGGACAGGAACGCGACCGGACCTCCGGCGGCACGGGCCCGACCTCCGGGGCGCGGTCTCAGACGGTACGGCAGAACTGGGCGATGCTGCCCGCCGTCTCGTAGCTGACGTCGGGACAGGCGATCGCGAAGATCTCGGTGCCGTGGACCGTGCCCATCACCTGGCGGCAGCGGGCCCGGACGCCTGCCCGCAGGAGCAGTCGATAGAACTCGATGCCCTCGTCGCGCAGCGGGTCGCACTCGTTGACGCTGATCACGGTCGGCGGGAAGTCCTTGACGTCGTCCTCGGTCGCGAACATCGGCCACGCCAGCGGGTTGCGGGCCTCGAGCTCGCCGATGCCGTAGCCGACCGCACCCCGGTTGTTGTGCAGGTCGATGAGCAAGCCGTTGTTCTCGGTCGACGACGGGAAGCGGTCCTGCGGCCAGGAGCCGGCGATGTACGGGCACATCGCGTAGAGGCCGCGGATCAGGCCCAGATCGCCCTCGCGCGCGAGCTTGAGTCCCGTGGCCAGGGTCAGGTTCCCGCCACCGCTCTCGCCGGCAACGACGATGTGGGCGGGGTCGATGCGCAGCTCGCCGGCGCGGGCCACGATGAACCGCAGGCCCGAGACGCAGTCGTCCAGCCCCGCCGGGAACGGCGCCACCTCGGGCGTCGACGACGGGGTCACGCAGTTGCGGAAGTCGACCATCGCCACGGCCACGCCCTGGCTGGCGATGATGCGACCCCAGGACCGGTACATGCCGTCGAAGCACGACATCGCGGCCATCCCGCCGCCGTGGATGTAGTACACGCACGGCACGACGTCGTCGCTCTGCGGACGGATGTACTGCATCTTGATCGTGTTGCCATCGGGGCTCGACGTGAGCTCGAGCGTGCTGATCTCGAGGCCCTTGGACGGTGCGACGTCCTCGTTGTCGAGGAGCTCGAACATGGCGACCATCTGCGCCCGCTGGGCCACCGCCTCGGGCCGGTTGACCTCCGCGAGCAGCGCGTCACGGCTGGCGACATCGGCTTGCGCGGCGGACGGCATCGCCGCCAACCAGGTCTTGATCCGGGGATCGATGCGCGGATCGTCGGCGATGGTGCTCACTGGGTCCTCCTCGACACGGTTCGTCGCAAGGTAGGCCCGAGGCGCCCGATCGCACAACGCGAGACGGCACACGCCGACGTCCGCTCCACCCGGAGCGGACCGGCTGACGACGTCTGGACCGACGGTGCCGGCTGATCGTCAACGTCGTCGATCGCGGTCGAGCGCTCGCCGGAGCCAGCTGGCGTCGGCCACGGCGTGACCCTCCCAGTCGTTGTTGAAGTAGCAGTACACGTCCCGTCCCGAATCGAGCAGGTCGTTGAGTCGTGCCGTCCAGCGGCGGAGCCGGCGGTACCCGTAGGCCCCGTAGTACTTCCGCACGAGGGCGTCCGGCCCGTGGAAGCGGACGTAGGTCCAGTCCGTCGTGAGCACGAAGGGGTGATCCTCCAAGAGGTCGTGCACGCAGAGCGCGGCGCGGTGGCGCGCCAGCACGTCGTAGACCTCGTCGTGCAGCCACGAGCGGTCGCGCAGCTCGACGGCCCAGCGCGTCGTGGGCGGCGCGGCGCTGAGGAACTCGTCGAGCCGTTCGGCGTTGCGCCGCCACCGTGGTGGCAGCTGCACGAGGGTCGGTCCCGCGGCGTCGCCGAGCAGCCTGACCCGCACCATGTGGTTCGGGAGCCACGCGGCCGCGTCGCGCAGCTTCATGCGATGGGAGCCGAAGGCACCGAGCTTCAGGGCGAACACGAAGCCCGGCGGCACGCTCGCCGACCACCCGCTGACCGCCGACTCGCTGGGCAACCGGTAGAAGCTGTTGTTCACCTCGACGGTGTCGAACAGCGTCGCGTAGTGGCGCAGCCAGTTCCGCTGCGGGATCTCGGGCGGGTACACGACGCCGCGCCAGTCCCGGTACTGCCACCCCGAGCAGCCCACCCGGGCTCGTCCCCGATCCGTCACCGCACTCCGCGTATCCGCCGCCGATGTCATCGAACCGTCGCCGCCCAGCACGTCGCCTGCGGACTCAGTGGGGTGTGCGGATCACCCGCTGCCACATTCGGCCGAGCCAGCCCAGGACACCGCGGCGCTCGGCGAGCCCCGATCTCGGGACCGTGGTGTGGTCGGGCGGAGGGTCGTGTCTGGTCACGGTCCGCCCCTACCCGACCTGGTCGGGCCGGCAGACTGCCGCCTCGTCGAGCCACCACGTCGCGTCCCACGCGATGTCGGGTCGGGGACGAGCGGCGTGGCGCGGCGACCGGATCAGCTGGCGGCGATGTTCACCATCCACTGCGTGCCGAACCGGTCGGTGCACATGCCGAACGTGTCGCCCCACATCTGCTGCTCGAGCGGCACGGCGACGCTCCCACCGGCCGAGAGCTCGTCCCACCAGCCGCGCAGCTTGTCGGTGTCGTCGCCACTCAGGCTCACGGACATGGTGTCGCCGGGTGCGTGCTCCATCCCGGGCGGCGTGTCGGCGCCCATCAACGTGAAGCCGTCGGGCGTCTCGAGCATGCCGTGCATGATCAGCTCGGCTCCCGGCGCCGAGGGATCGCCGTACTCCCCGAACGTGTTGAGGACCAGGTCGCCGCCGAAGACATCCCGGTAGAACTCCAGCGCCTGGCGTGCGTTGTTCGCGAAGCTGATGTACGGGTTCAGACGCGACGTCATGCCAACAGCGTTGCACGTCGCGCTGGGGGTCGATCGCATGACCGTGCCGATGACCGGCTCGGCCACGGAGATGACCTGTGCGCCGGTGACGGGCGTGGGACATGATGGGTGCGTGGCGCTGCGACCGAGCCTCGCGACCTCCGTACGTCGGCGCCGGCTCCGATGAGCAGCGGCTTGCTCGGGCTGTTCGACGACGTCGCCGCGCTCGCCAAGCTCGCCGCGGCGTCGCTCGACGACATCGGCACCGCGGCCGGGCGCGCCAGTGTCAAGGCCGCTGGCGTCGTCGTCGACGACACCGCCGTCACCCCGGCCTACGTCCACGGCCTCGCCGCCGACCGCGAGCTGCCGATCATCAAGCGCATCGCGACGGGCTCGCTCAAGAACAAGCTGCTCTACATCATCCCCGTCGCGCTCGTGCTCAGCGAGTTCGTTCCGGTGCTGGTCGAGGTCGTGCTGATGATCGGCGGCACCTACCTGTGCTTCGAGGGGGCGGAGAAGATCCACCACCGCCTCGCCCATCACGACGGCGACGACGCACACGACCTGCCCGCGAGTGCCGTCGGCCCCGAGCAGGAGGAGCAGACGGTCGCCGGTGCGATCCGCACCGACTTCATCCTCTCCGGCGAGATCATCGTGATCGCGCTCAAGGACGTCCTCGACCAGAGCTTCGTGGCGCGGGCGATCATCCTCGTCATCGTCGCCATCCTGATCACGGCCGTCGTCTACGGCGTGGTCGCCCTCATCGTGAAGATGGACGATGTCGGTCTGCGGATGGCACAGTCGCGCCGCCCGGCGGCGCAGCGGATCGGACGCGGGCTCGTCACCGGCATGCCCAAGCTGCTGTCCGTCCTGTCCGTGGTCGGGACCGCGGCGATGGTCTGGGTCGGCGGCCACATCCTGCTCGTCGGCGCTGACGAGCTCGGATGGCACGGGCCCTACGAGCTCGTGCACCGCCTCGAACACTCGGTCCACGACGTGGCCGGCATCGGCGGCGTGCTCTCCTGGCTCGTCAACACGCTGGCCTCGGCCATCGTCGGGCTCGCGGTCGGCATGCTCCTCGTGGTGCTCGTGGGGCGCGTGAACGCCATCCGCCAGGACCAGCGGGCCGAGCCGCGCGTCTGACCGGAGTCAGTCGGGCATCCAGAACGATGGCGCGCTGCCCGCCCGGCGCGGCGCAGGTTCGTCACGACCGCGCTCGGCAGCGTGCCCACCCGACGGACGTACGCTCCCTGGCCCATCCGCCTCAGCGGACATCCGTCGGCGCCCGGGGCCCGAACCTCGGTGGTATGCGATCTCGGGGGTTCGGCTGGCTGGCGGTCACGGCGATCACGGTGACGATGACGGCGACGCCAGCGGGGGCCCAAGAGGTGCCACCCGGCCGCCCGTTCGGTCCCGTGGTCGAGCGCATCGTCGAGGGCGACCTGCTGCTCGCCGGCAACAGCAACCTCGGGTCCGACGTCGATGGCGACGAGTCCACCGTCTGCACGTTCCGCGCGGGCGCGCCCTTCGCAACGCCCGATCTGCACCGACAACTCCAGCTCGGCCGAGGTCGCCCTGCCGGCGGGGTCGCGTGTGATCGCCGCCCGCCTCTACGTCGAGACGACGCTCGTCCCGGCCGCGCGGCCGTTGCGCGTGGCGGTCGACGGCCCGGCACCTGGGTGGGCGTACCGATCGCTCCCGGCCAGCGCGCGCGTCGGTCTGCCCAGCAGATCCTCGCCGATCGTGCCGAAGCTGTACGAGGCGACCGGCGGTTCGGGGGCAGGTGCCGTGATGCGCCAAGCGGTGTGGGACCTGACCGCCTACGTCGCCGCCGCCGGCGCAGGCACGTACACGGTCGCCGACATCGTGAGCCAGCGTGTCGGGCCGGTTCGCCGCCACTCGGCGTGGGCCATCGTCGTCGCCTACGAGCGCGACCCGGCAACCGTCGCGGGCGACGCGCAGTTCGCGCCGCGGCTCGTGTCGTGGCACGACGGCTTCCAGTACCTCACCGCGGGCATCCTCGACGTGCCGGTGCGCGGGTTCCCGGCCGGCGGGAGCCCGTTCGCCAAGAGCTTCCACGTCGTCGCCGGCGGTGGACCTGGCCGCAGCGACAACCTGCTGTTCGCCGGCCGCCCGCTGGGCAACAGCAGCGCGCCCGGTGACGCGCCGCTCGGTACGGACGGGCGCCTCCCGTGCAACGCCGTCACCGACGTGCAGAACGGGACGATCTGCCGGCTGGGCACCACGTCGCGAGTCGCCGGGCCGGGTCGCGGCGTGGACATGGACGTCATCCGCATCCCGGGTGGCTGACGTCGCTCCGCGCCGCCGCCGGGCCGGAGCCCGTCGTGCGCGTCCAGCTCACGGGCGGAGACACGTTCGCGCCGGGCGTGATCGCCGTGTCCGTCGACCTTCCGGGAGCGGTCCCGTGATCAGCCGGTTCAGCGCCGTCGGCGCCGTCGCCCTGCTCATGCCGATGGTCACCTGGCGCCTCGCCGCCGACGGCGCGGCGCCGGCGCCGCAACTCGACACGACCACCACGACGACGAGCCCGACCACCACGACCTCGTCACGACGACCACCACGACGACGAGCCCGACCACCACGACCTCGTCCACGACCTCCACGACCACGACGTCCACCGTTGCGGCCGAGACCACGGCGCCCGAGACCACCACGACCACTCGACCACCACCGCACCTGCGCCGCCGACCACGAGCGGCACCACGACGACGACGGTGGCGCCGACGCCGACGACGGTCATCGAGGCGACGACGACAACGACGACGGCGCCGCCGCTGGACACCACAACGACGACCACCGTCGCTCCCCTGCCCACCGCAGCACCCCCGCCACGGCCGGTGCCGCCCCCGCCCCCGCCACGACGTCCGACCTCCGCCGGACGACATCGAGGCCGATCCCGTCGTCGCGCCGCCGGAGGCGCCGTCGGGCCGGCGCGATGGCCGACCGGGGCGTCGCCGAGGGCGGACAGACGCGCGCCGTCGCCTTCCCCGTGGCCGGCCCGATCCGCTACGGCAACGACTTCGGCGCCTGCCGCGACGGTTGCCGCCGTCAGCACAAGGGCAACGACCTCATCGGCGACCGTCTGCAGCCCCTCGTGGCGATGCACGACGGCGTCGTCGACCGCCTGCTCGACCACCCGACGGCCGGGTACGGCATCGTCCTTCGCGACGTCGAGGGCTGGGAGTACCACCTCTACCACGTCAACAACGACACGCCGGGCGCTGACGACGGCGCCGATGACGGGCGCTGGCGCTTCGCCCCCGGCATCCGGGCGGGCAGTCCGGTGCAGGCCGGCGAGGTCATCGCCTGGATGGGCGACTCGGGCAACTCGGAGGGTTCGGTGCCCCACGCCCACGTCGAGATCCACCGCCCGGACGGCCGGGCGATCAACCCGTACTGGAGCCTGCGCCTCGCCCAGCGCGACGCCAACTGCGCCCTCGGCCCACCGCGCCGGGTCGGCCGTGCCGGCGCCGCCGGACGGCTCCGACCCGGCCACCCTGCCCGGCGAGTGGAGCCGCCTGGCGCTCACCGGCGGGCGCCCCGGGTCGCTCGAGACGGTGCCGCGGATGTGGATCGGTCCGGCCGGGTTCACCCCGATCGACGGGGCCGCCGCCCGCGTCGGCGATCCTCGCTACGACGGTGAGTGCGCCGAGCTGCCACCGGAGGTGGCGCCGGCCGAGATGTCCGCCGGGCTCGGGCCGATCCTCGCCACCATCCGGTTCGTCGAGTCGTGGGGCGACTACACCGCGCAGGCCCGAGGCTCGTCGGCGTCCGGTGCGTACCAGTTCATCGACTCCTCGTGGGCGGGGTATGGCGGCTACCGCCGGGCCCGCGACGCGCCGCCGGGCGTCCAGGACGCCAAGGCCGCTGAGCTCGCGCAGCGCATCCTCGAGCGCAACGGCGGCGACATCACGACCGTGCCGCTGACGTGGTACCTCGGCCACGTTCCGGTGGGCGACGAGTGGGATCGCGTGCCGAGCGTCGGGCAGAACACGCTCACGCCGCGCCAGTACCTGGCGCGGTGGCTCGCGGTGTACGACAACATGTCCGCCGCGGACGACCAGTGGCTCCCCGAGCCGTGGAGGGCCGTGGACACGAGCGGCACGTGTCGCACGGTGGTGGTCGACGTCGGGCCGCCCGACGATCCGCAGCTGGTCCTCACGCTGACGGCCACGTTCGCCGTCGATGCCGGCGACCGGGCCGTCGTCCCCGCCGGCGATCGGTGTGACCCCAGTCCGATCGAGCCGGCGACGTGGGAGGAGATGCGCGCCGCGCTGCCGTCGCCGCGCCGACCGTCTGACCGCCCCTGGCGTGCGGTCTGAGGATCACCTGCTGCGAAGCCATCGGGCGCGTGCGATGGCAGCGCACCGGGCATCCGCGTTCAGCGTGCATGGAGCTCGACGCCTCCGAACGTCGCGGCGGCGCGCACGTGGTCGTTGGCATCGACGAGCTCCGACAGCTCCGGAAGATCGCTACGACGACTGGGTGGCCGGTCCCCGCGAACGACTCCGCGGCGTGATCGTCGACGCCCATCGCCGGCTGCTCACGGCCGCGGCCGCTGAGGGTCGCCACGCCGAGGCGGCCGACCACGCGGCGCGGATCTTGGCGCTCGACGCGTACGACGAGCGGGCTCACGAATCGCTGGTCCAGGCGCACACCGTGGCCGGTGCGATCGGCGACGCCCGTCGCGCCGAGTCCCGCTACCGGGCGGCGATGATCGATCTCGGCGTCTCGCCGCCCCCCCCGCGCCGGTTGCTGGACTGAACAGCGGCGCCGAGTCGAAGCTTTCCGAAAGACCGATCCCCGATGCTCCAGGCGGGAGCTGGTCGGGAGGAGGGTCGGGTGGCGAGCATCGGGATCGTCGGAAGTGGGATCTCAGCGCTGACCTTGGCGTTGAGCTTGCAGCGATCGGGTGTCGACAGCGTCGTGTACGCCGAGCGGGCGGCGGCCGAGTGGGAGCGCGCCCGCCTCCCCAACACCGTCGCCCGCTACGGGCCGACGATGGTCCGCGAACGGCTCCTCGGGATCGACCACTGGGAGGGCGTCGAGACGGGCATCGAACGCTTCGAGTTGTCGATCACCGGGACCGCGATCGCCTTCTCGGCGCCCGTGCCACACGGCGGCAGCGCCGTCGACTTCCGGCTGTACCTCCCACGGCTCCTCGAGGACTTCGCGATGAGAGGCGGCGAGGTCGTCGTCGCCACGCTGGACGCGACGGCGATCCGCGCGGTGGCGCCGCGCCATGACCTGATGGTCATCGCGACCGGACGGGGGAGCGCCGACGAGCTGTTCCCGCGCGACCCCGCACGCTCGGTCCACACCGCACCGCAACGCCTGCTCTGCGCCGCGATCTGGGACGGCGTCGACACCACCACGAGCCCGGGCATCAGCGCGTCCCCCTCGCCGCAAGCGGGCGAGGTGTTCAGCTTCCCCTTCTACTCACGCGGGCAGCGACGCGCCGCCGTGCTCTTCGAAGCGATCCCCGGCGGTCCGCTCGAGGCCATCATGCATGCCGACATCGACGACCTCGACGCCTTCGCCGCCCACATCCTGCATCTGCTCGAGGACCATGCGCCCGGGCTCGCCGAGCGCATCGATCCGTCGAGGTTTCGGCCCACCGGCCCGCTCGACGTCTTCCGAGGTGCGATCACGCCGACCGTTCGCCAAGCGTGGCAGACGCTCGACGCCCACCATCACGCGGTGGCGCTCGGTGACGCGTGGATCGTCAACGACCCGATCGCCGGCCAGGGCGCCAACCTCGGCTCGGCATGTGCCACCCGGCTCGCCGAGCTGATCGCGGACCACGACCGCTACGACGATCAGTTCTGCGCCGAGGTGGAGCATCAACTGTGGGCCATCGCCGAGCCGATCTGCTGGTGGTCCAACACCATGCTGGCGCCGCCGCCGCCCCACCTCGTCGAGGTGCTCGAAGCCGCATCCGCAGACCAAGCGGTCGCCGATGCCTTCGCCGCCAACATGGCCCAACCCGCCGCCATGCACAGCGCCCTGTCGACCGAACGAGCAGCCCGCGCCTTTCTCACCTCGACCGGGAAGCGACCACCGGCCCTCTCGTCGCGGTGAGCGCCGACGCGGCGCGTGCCAGCGGCGTCGTCCGGCCGGCCCGGGCCGGGCTCACCCCCTGTGTCAGCGGTTCGCGTCGGAACGGGGGTCTTGCGCTGACCCAAGCGCATCGCGGGCCGGCTCGTGCCCATCCGAGTGTTTCGTGCGGGTGACCCCCTCACGAAACACTCGGATGCCGCCGGCCGGTACGGGTCACGCCGGGGCGCCGGCCAGGACCGCCGCGGCGAGCTCGATGGCGAGCGGGACGCCATCGAGCCGGGCGCACAGGTCAGCGACGTCGTCGAGCTCGTCCGGCCCGACGGATCCGTGCGTTCCGGAGCCGGACGTCGCGGCACGAGCGAGGAAGAGCCGCACGTCCGGTCGTGCGTCCAGCCGATCGCCCGTCGTCGCCAGCAGTCCGACTGCGAAGCGCACCTCGCCGCTGATCCGCAACGGGACGCGGGTCGTCGTCACGATGCTCACGCCGGGGCAGGAGCGCACCACGGTGGCGACGTGGCCGGCGGCGTCGACGAGCTGCTCCAGGTTGTCGAGGACGAGCGTGAAGCGCTGCGAGCCGATGTGGTCCACGAGCGACGCCAGGTGCGTCCGCGTCGGACCGTGATCGACGCCGACCACGTCGCCGATCGCCGCCGCCAGCGGCGCCGGGTCGTCGAGGGACGCGAGCGCGACGTACGCGACCGGACCCTCGAGGCGGGCGGCGACCTCCAGGGCGAGGCGGGTCTTGCCCACCCCTCCGGGGCCGGTCAGGCTCACGACGCGGTTGCTGCGGTCGGCGACCAGCACGGCATCGACGCGCGACCCATCGTCCACGAACGCGTCGAGGGTGAGCGGCGGACTGCCCGGGACGGCACCGCCAAGGGCTCTCCCGCCGGTTCGCCGTCGTCCTCCGACGGTCGGGCGTGGCGCTCGAACGCCCGCCGTTCCGCGCCCGAGAGGCCGTCGGCGAGGGCGATCGCCGTGTGGAGCCTCGGCAGGGCGTTGACGCCCCGTTCCAGGTCGCTCACCGCCCGCACGCTCACGTACGACCTTGCGGCGAGCTCCTCCTGGCTGAACCCTGCCCGCCGGCGGTACCGCCGGAGCAGCGCCCCGAACGTCCCCTCCCCGCCACGCATGCGAGCGTAGATCCGAGGGCTCCACCGCGGCGACGGCGTCGGCCGGTCGGTGCAGGCCGTCCCGTCCGGACCGAGGACGTGGGTTAACGTCGCCGTGCGGGGCGGTCACATCGAACGTTCCGCTGTGGGCGGCGGGCGTCGCGGCCTCATCGACTGATGGAGGAGCACTGTGAGTTCTCGAAACCGGTATCGGCTGGGAGGCGTCGGCCTCGCGGCATCGATCGTGACGTGCGCGTCGCTCGCGACAGCGTGGTCCGTGCACGCGGCACCCGTCATCGACACGCAGGATCTGCGTGATGCGGTGACGGTCGGAGGCGTGATGGAACACCTCGGCGCCTTCCAGGCCATCGCCGATGCGAACGGCGACAACCGCGCTGCGGGCACGGCGGGCCATGACGCCTCGGTCGACTACGTGCAGGGGCTGCTCGACGCGGCCGGCTACGACACGTGGCGGCAGGAGTTCACCTACGAGCGCACGGACTTCGGCGACTCGACGCTCCAGCAGACCGCGCCGAACCCGCGGGTGTACGTCCTCGGCGTCGACTACTTCCCGATGGACTTCTCTGGTGAGGGCGACGTCACCGCCGCCGTCACGCCGGTGGATGTGAACCTCGCCGGCGACCGGGCGACGACGAGCGGCTGCGAGACAGCCGACTTCGCCGGGTTCCCCGCCGGCAACATCGCCCTCATCCAGCGCGGCACCTGCAACTTCTCCGTGAAGGCCGACAACGCCGCCGCCGCCGGCGCCGCCGGCGTCATCGTGTTCAACCAGGGCAACGTCGTGCCCGGCGACGATCGGCTCGGCCTCTTCGGCGGCACGCTGGACGAACCGGTGCGCTCGATCCCGGTCGTCAGCGCACCGTTCGCGCTCGGCGCCGAGTGGGCGACGACGGCGAGCTTGACCATGCGGCTCAACTTGGAGGCCGAGATCGTCGAGGTGACCACCGAGAACCTGCTGGCGGACACCCCGAGCGGCCGCACCGACCGCACGGTCGTCGTCGGTGGCCACCTCGACTCCGTGGCCGAAGGCCCGGGCGTCAACGACAACGGCTCGGGCACCGCCGCGATCCTCGAGACGGCGCTGCAGATGGCTGCGCTCGGCATCGACCCCGAGAACCGCGTGCGGTTCGCGTTCTGGAGCGGCGAGGAGGACGGCCTGATCGGGTCGAGCTACTACGTCTCGCAGCTGACGACGAAGGAGAGGCAAGGCACCGCGCTGAACCTCAACTTCGACATGGTCGGATCCACGAACGCGGTGAACTTCGTCTACGACGGCGACGGCGACGCGCTCGGCGTCTCCGGCCCCAATGGGTCGGGCGTGATCGAGGACGTGTTCACGGACTTCTTCGCCGACCAGGGCGAGTCCTCGGAGCCGACCGACTTCGACGGCCGCAGCGACTACTTCGGCTTCATCGAGGCGGGCATCCCCGCGGGCGGACTGTTCACCGGTGCCGAGGGCATCAAGTCGGCGACGCAGGCAGCGATCTACGGCGGCACCGCGGGCGAGCCGTACGACCCCTGCTACCACGCCGCCTGCGACGACATCACGAACGTCGACGAGGACACGCTCGACCTGATGGCCGACGCGATCGCCCACGCGACCCTGACGTTCGCCGAGACGGAATCAGCCGTCAACGGCACCGGCAAGGGCAAAGCGACCGGTCACACCGACCTCGCGTTCAAGGGCGACCGCGCCCTCAAGTGATCGCCCGCCGACGGGAGGGGCAGGGCGAGCGATCGCCCCGCCCCTCCCCCGGAGCACTGTGGGCGCGCACGGGGTCGAGATCGTCCAGGCTGTCGTGGTGCCCGCATGGAACGTCGTCGCACGCGAGGCCCCCCACGTTGCCGTGGTCGCGACTCGGTTGTGGCCGGGACCGTTCGCGCTCGATCAGGGACTGGCCGTGCCGAAGGGCGAGCAGAGCTTCGCCGTTGCCTACCTCGCGACGGTTCGGCGCGACGGTGCACCACGCCTGCACCCGTTCTGCCCGATCGTCGCCGGCGGACGGCTCTTCGCTGTCATTCCACGCCGTTCTCCGAAGGGATCGGACCTCCGCCGCGACCCCCGCTGCGTCATCCACGCAACGCCCGGACCCGATGACGACGAGCTGTGCATCCGAGCGATGGCGTCCGACGTCACCACCGACGCCGCCACCACGGCGGTCGTGGAGGCCGTTGTCGCGCGCAGCGACGTCGGAGGCATGCTCGAGTCCGTCCGCCACGACCCGATCTTCGAGCTCGACGTCATCCAGGTCGACGTCGCCCGCTGGGTCGACATCGGCCAGCCAGGAACCCATGCCGTGCGAGAGCGATGGCGTCAACACGGCGCATGAAGGTGTGCTCGCGCTGCCATGCGAACGCTCGACCGCGATCTCGGTGAGGTCGGCGCCGTCCGAGTGACGGACCCGGCTCGTCCGCGGCGGAGGTGCGTCGCGATCGAGCTGCGGACGTGGTGAGGTCAGCTGGTGGCGTCGGCGGGGCGGGGTGCGGCCGTGAAGTCGCCGGTGCGATGGAGCTTGTGCCAGCGCAACGGGGCGCCGAGCACGGCGGTGACGACAGAGTGGATGGTGACGAGGTAGAGGAGTTGGCGGTAGACGAGCTGTTGGAGCGGCAGGCTGAGGAGCGGTCGGGCGGGTTCGTTGTCGAGGCGGAAGGCGTACCAGCCGACGCACAGCTGGACGGCGGCGAACGCCAGCCAGGCGGCGAGCACGGGACCCTTGTCGAGGAACAGCAGGCCGTAGATGGCGAAGACGTCGATGACCGGGGCGAGCATCGGCAGCAGCACCTGGAACAGGACCATGTACGGCAGGGCACGGCGACCGATCGGTGACGTCTCTGACGGTCGGAGGGCACCGCGGTGCTTCCACATCGCCTGCATGGTCCCGTAGGACCAGCGGTAGCGCTGCTTCCACAGCTGGGGCAGCGTGGCGGGGGCTTCGGTCCACGCCCTGGCTCGTTGCTCGTAGACGACGTGCCAGCCGGCGCGTCCGACGGCGATGGTGAGGTCGGTGTCCTCGGCGAGGGTGTCGGCGGCGATGCCACCGATGTCATCGAGCGCGGTCCGGCGGAACGCGCCGATGGCGCCGGGCACGGTCGGCATGCAACGCAGCTCTTCGTACATCCGCCGGTCGAGGTTGAAGCCCATCACGTACTCGATGTGCTGCCATCGTCCGAGCAGCCGGCGCCGGTTGGCCACCTTGGTGTTGCCGGCCACGGCCCCGACGCCTGGATCGGTGAACGGTTGCACCAGGAAGGTGAGGGTGTCGGGCTCGAACACGGTGTCGCCGTCGACCATCACGATGATCTCGCCGCTGGCCGCGGCGATGCCGGTGTTGAGGGCGGCGGGTTTGCCCCGGTTGTCCTGCTCGATGACGCGCACGTTGGCGAGCCCGAGATCACCGACGAGGTCAGCGGTGCGGTCGGTGGACCCGTCGTCGACGACGATCACCTCGATCTCAGGATGGTGACCGGCGGCCAGCGATCGCACCGTGTGGGCGATGCCGACTGCTTCGTTGTAGGCGGGTACGACGACGCTGATCGACGGCGTGTACGACCGATCGATGGTTCGATCGCGGTGGCGCCGGCGGTGGCGCCGGGCGTACCACACGAGGAGGGCGGTCCTGGCCAGGGTGAGCACGCCGAGCAGTGGCAGCAGCACGAGCATCACGGAGGCGAAGAGCGATCCGGCCTGCGTCGTCGTGCGCAGCATCCACCCTTGCACCCGGGCGGCCGGGTCAGCCGGCGGTTGGACGGCATCCGACGGCAGGCCGGCGAACGAGGCCAGCGTCTCGAACCGATAGCCGCGTTGCTGCAACGAGGTGAGGAGTCGGTCGAGCGCCTCGAGGCTCTGGCTGCGGTCGCCTCCGCCGTCGTGGAACAGGATGACGCCTCCGGAGGTGCCCGGCGGGGTGGCCCGTTCGACGATGGCATCGACGCCGTCGCGCTGCCAGTCCTTGCTGTCGTAATCGGACAGCGCGATCAGGTAGCCGCGGTCGGCGACGCGGCGGTAGCTGTCGAGCGCCTGGCGGCTGGTCGTGTCGGGCGTGGACGCGTACGGCGGCCGGAACAGCACGGGCCGCACCCCGGTCGCACCGGCGACGGCGGTCTGGGTGAGTGAGAGCTGCAACCCGAGCTCCCAGCCGGAGATCGCGCCGACCTCGACGTGACTGAACGTGTGGTTGCCGATCTCGTGGCCTTCGTCGACGACTCGACGTGTCAGGTCCGGGTGTTCGAGCACGCGGGCGCCGACCACGAAGAACGTGGCGTGGACGCCGTGGCGTCGGAGCACGTCGAGGACCGCCGGTGTCCAGCGCGGGTCGGGCCCGTCGTCGAACGTCAACGCCACCGTGCGGTCACCCGGTGCGACCGAACGCCAGCCGGCGGGCCCGAGCTCCAAGAGGGCGGCGTGGGCGTCCAGCGGCGCGGGCTCGCCGGTCACCGCGGTCGGGGTGTCGGTGTGACCGATCTGGTGGGTGGCGTAGCCATGGAGGAACAACGCCGCGCAGAGCAGCAGGCTGAGCAGCGCAGCCAGCAACCAGTGGCCGCGCGGTTCCTGCCCGCTGCGGCGGGATCGGCGGGTCAAGGCCGCCCGGGCGCCGTGGCCGACGGCGTGTCGCGCTGGGCGTCCGGCGGTTGATCAGGAGCGTCGCCGCCTGCGTGGCTCACGTCCGGTGTCGCGGTCATCGGTTGGGACGGCAGCGACGTGGGCGGCGAGCGAGGCGCCGTCACAGCCGGCGTTGACTGGCTCGCCTCCGGTCCCGGATCCGTCGGCGGCGCGGGCTGGACCGTCTCGTCGTGGCCGTTCGCCGCCGGCAGGCTCGGCGGCACGATGGCCGCGTCGGAGGTGGACGTCGTGGCTGGGCCGGCTGTGCTGCCGGGTGCCGTCGTCGCCGTGACACGTGGCCGACCCGCACCAGGAGGCGCAACGTCCGGCGACCCGCTGTCGTCGCGACACGCCGACGTCGACCGTTGGCACCGACGCAGGCACCGTCGGCAGCGGCGACCGCGTCAGCAGGTCGGACCGGTCGTCGCCCGGGGTGGACTCGTGCCGATCGAGCGAACGCGCCGCGAGCTCATTCGCCGGACTGCTGCTGGGGGTGCCGGCGTCGGCGGTGGGCAGCGCATCCCCCACCACCGGCAGGTCCACCGGCGGCACCCACGACACACCGAGCAACGACAACGCGAACGCGACCAGGTACGCGACGAGCACGGCCCCGGCGCCGATCCCCAGCACCCGCCCGACGGTGGCCCGCCGACCCGACCGGTCGACGAACACCGCGGGTCCCGTGTGATCGGCTGAACTGCCTGCCGGCATTCGCACGAGGTTACCGATCTCGATCTGACCGCCATCGGCGCGACGACCTCGCCGCCAGCGTCGGCTGCGCCCAGGAGTATCGTCGGCCTTCGACTGGCAAGGAGGACCCATGCAGCTCCGCAAGCCGTTCACCGTCCTCGCGGTGGTGACGATGGCAGTCGCCGTCCCGCTGTCCGCGGCGGCCAAGCCTCCCGGTGGCCACGGACCGCCGGCACCAACCGGGACGACGTGCCGGCTGCCGGAATCGGACGCCGAGGGCCTCGTGATCCTGAGCAACTACTACCCGGGCTACTGGTGGGACCACACGGATCTCACGATCGCTGCCCAGTTCCACCCCAGCGCGACGCCCGCACAGCAGGCCGCGATCCGGGAGGCCATCGCCACCTGGTCGGCGACGCTCCTCGACTGCTTCGACGGCCTGATCACGCTCACCGACGTCACCGGTCAGCAACGCCGCGCCGCCGACATCGTCGTGCACTACGTCCCCACGGCTGGCGGGGTGGTGTTCGGCGGATACGCGATCTGCGGCGACCACGGCTGCCCCAACATCCTGGTGCGTTCCGACCTCCCGCCGAGCTTGGATCGCGAACCGTACGACCCCGAGTACCTCGGCTGGGTGACGCTGCACGAGGTCGGCCACGCCCTCGGACTCGGTCACGCCACCAACCTGCTCGAGAGCACCGACCTGATGGGCTACGGCTGGCCGGACCTCGGCGACCCGGTGCTGTCGGATTGCGACCTCGACGCCCTCGCGTTCGTGTTCGCGTGGGCCCTGACGGGCAGCGAACCGCAGCGCCCGGCACCCGGCCCCTACGACTGCAGCATCGACTGACGCCGCCCTCTCTCCCGGGCTGACGAGCAGCGACGGCCGGAACCGACACGCCGCGGGGTTCACGATGTGCTCGGGTCCACATCCTGCGGAACTGCGCGCAGGCCGCGCGCTCGCCCGCGAGCTCGGTTGCCGTGGCGGGCGTCCGCACCGCCGCGACCGTCTTGCGAAGCCAGCGGATGACTGCGAGCCGCGTGTGATCGTCGCAGGACTCGGAGCCGTCGCGTAGCGTGTGGGCGGGCACGTCATCGTCGGGACACATCCCGCGATGGAGATCGTTCCGCCGGACGGTTCCGTTACAGGACTCCGCTGGTCAGCGCATGCGCCCTTCCACCGACGACGGAGGGGCGCACCCGGCAAGCCGGATGCGCCCCTCGATGTCCGCCCGACCGCACGGTGCGTCACCCACACGGTCGCGAAATTGCGGCCGGCGTTGATCTTTCTCAACGTCACGAGTGGGGGCTCGTCGGAGCTTCCCGACCGCAGCGCATCAGCGCAGTGCGAGCGACACCTCGATGTCCGACTCATCCGTCCTCCACCGCGTGCCGACGGGTCGGCTGCGCACGGCGGCCGGGGTGATGTCAGGTCGGGGGGATGTTGTTGTTGAGTCGGAAGAAGTTGTCGGGGTCGTACTTCTGTTTGAGGCTCACGAGTCGCTCGTAGTTCGGCCCGTAGGCCGAGGCGATGCGGGCACGGTCATCGGCGTCGAGGTGGTTGACGTACACCCCGTCACTGAAGGGTGCCAACTCCTGCCACAGGTCGCGGGCCCACGCGATCCCGCCCGCCGCGTGCTCCGGTTCCGTCCATTGTGCGATGGCGTCGAAGTCGAATGACACGTCTCGGTGGGGGAACGCGGTGGCGTCTGGTGCGACGCGGGTCGCTGCACCGTGTTGGTGGAAGAACAACTCGAGCGAGATCGGTGTCGGCTTGTGATCGTTCGCGGCGGCGATCGCCGCGATGGCGTCGGGCGGCAGTTCGTCGAAGAACCCCGACTTCCAATATCTCGCCATCCCGTGTGGCACCGCGCTGTCCGAGAGCGCCTGCAGCGCCAGGTACGGCAGCGGCCCGGTCAGGTCGAGCACCGGGCCGAGCGCCCGCAGCGGCGCCAGCGCGGCGTCGGCCCGGTCGAGGGGACCGAACCACCCGGCGGCGATCGCCACGACCGGTTGCATGTCGAGCGGGCTCGGCACCAGGGCGGCGAACAACGAGAGCTCATCGGGCAGGCCACGGCACACCTCGACGTATCCCTCGAGGACGCGTGCAGCTTCCGTCGCCGGCCAGATCAGCGGGCCACCGAACACCATCGGGCCGACCGGATGCACCCGCAGCTCGAACGACGTGGCGACCCCGAAGTTGCCGCCTCCGCCCCGCAGGCCCCAGAACAGGTCGACGTGCTCACGCTCGCTGACCCGCAGGTACTCCCCGTCGGCGGTGACGACATCGAGATGGAGTGTGCACGAAGCAGGCAGAGAGCCAGCGATCCCGCCACCGAGCGTCAGACCGCCGACACCGGTGTGCGACACCGTGCCGCCGGTCGTCGCCAGCCCGAACGCCTGCGGTCTCGCGGTCGACGTCGGACCACAAGCAGCCGCCGGCGACTCGCACCGTGGACAACGCCGGATCGACCTGCACCCCGCGCATCACCGACAGGTCGACCATCAACGCCCCGTCCGCCACCGCCTTCCCAGCCACGTTGTGGCCCCCACCACGCACCGACACGAGCAGATCCCGCTCGCGAGCAAGCGCATACACGCCACCACGTCGGCCGCACCGGCGCAACGCACCACCGCACCCGGACGCCGGTCGATCATCGCGTTCCACACCCTCCGGGCCTCGTCGAAGCCGACATCGTCGCTGGTGACCACGTCACCACGGACCTGCTCCGTGAACGTGCTCCAGGCCGAATCATCGACCGTGATCACGTCGCCTGCCAACGTCACGAAGTCCACAGACGTCCCCCTCCGATCGTCGACCCGCGCCGATATGCGCTGATTCGTCCCGTACTCGACCGAGTGCTGGCCGCCGAGCGCAGTCGGTCTGCACGGATCGGTTCCGCCTGCGAGGAACGACCCATGATGACGCCCGCCGACACGACGGGACAAGCGGCTCAGCCCGACGTGCCGCGCCAGATCGAAGACTTCGGCGAGAAGGTCAGCTGGCGAGCGCAGCTCGTGATTGATCTGCCATCCACCGGGCGCCGTGGCGTTGGTGGATCTGGAGGCCGGTGTGGAGGAGGTCGATCGCTGCGGGGCGTTGGAGCACGGCGGCTGCGAGCCCGGCGAAGTGTGCGGCGGCCCCGCGGTAGATGAGGCCGGGATCGGTGATCGTCCAGGTGGCGCACGGCGTGAGGAGCTCGCTGAGGATCTCGGCGGCCGCGGCGTGCTTGCAGCGGTGCGCGGACGCGGCGGCCATCGAGAGGGTCGACAGCCAGTACGAGCCGTGCTCGACGTCTGGCAGCATGGTGACGAGGCGATCGAGCGTCGCCGCGGCTTGGGCGATCTGTCCGGCGCGGCTGTGGGCGAGCGATCTCCACGCGTCGGACGAAGCGTTCATCTCGATGGTCGGCCACTCGATGTGGTGGATCTCCGGCGGCGGCTCGCAGGACGTGAGCACCTGGATGACCCCGAGCATCCCGCCTTCCCCGAGGGTGGCGGTGGCGGTGTCGAACAGGGCGGCCATTGCCGATGCGCGGACCGTTGACGCGGCAGCTCGTGCCGCAGCCCAGTCGCCGACGGTGGTCGCGGCGAGCACGGCGCCGTAGTTGGCGGCGTGCAGGGCGACGACGTCGTTGGCGGCGGTCGCGTCGGCCCTGAGCTCGTCGAAACGGTCGAGCGCCATCGCGATGTCACCGGCGAGCACGCACTCGCGGGCCTCGAGGGGCAGCACCCACCGGCGCCACGGCTCATCCGCGTGGGCATCGGCGAGGGCGCGCAACTGATCGATCCATGCCTGCCGCTCGTCGTGGCGCAACGGGTCGGGTACCACGGTGACGATCGCGCTGAGGGCGATCGCGAGGAGGTCGGGTTCGTCGAGGGCGTGCGCGATGTCGAGCGCCGACGTGGCCACCGGCTCGTTGATGGACGGTGGCAACGTCTGGCTCTGCAGGACGCTGAGCCGGGCCAGCAACCGCGACCTCGTGCGGGTGGGTCCGCGGGGCAACCGTTCGAGCGCCTCGCGGACGAGGGTCGTGACCTCCGCGACGGCGTCCAGAGACACTCGTATCCCGTCGCCGGCGGCACCGAGCGCCGCCGCGGCGAAGCGTCGGATATCGGCGCCACGGCGGGCCACGTCGGCGGCTTCCACAAACGTGCGAGTAGCCCCCCCGAGGTCGCCCGCGGCAGCCTTGATCGTGGCGGCCCGCAGCAGCTCGTCGGTGGCCACGACGAGGTCATCGTCGCCGGTCGTCGAGGAGGCGGTGCGCAGGGCGGCGTCGTGCGCGGCGGCAAGCTCGACACCTGGCGCGATGCCGAGCTCGACGGCGAGGGTGTGGCGTGCTCGGTCGAAGGCACGCAACGCGTCGGGCCGGCGGTCGGCGGCGACGAGGGCACGCACCAGCAACGTCCAGCGCACCTCGCGCACGGGGTCCTCGGCGACCAGCCGTTCGAGCGTCGCGACCGCCTCGGCCGTCCGGCCGTCGGCCAGCATGGCCTCGGCGCAGGTCTCCTCGGCCCGCGCGTGCAACTCGATGAGCTGGGCGCGACGACCATCGAGCGGAGACCAGCCAGCGAGGTCCGCAAACGGCTCACCTCGCCACCACGACAGGTCGTGGTCGCGCACGAACAACGAGACGTCGACAGCCACCCGGTCGCCGAGGCGGTAGCCGGACCGTTCGGTGACGATCGCGTCCGGTCCCAGGATCTGACGAAGTCGGAGCACGTTCGTCTGCAGGGCCTTGCGGGCACTCGGCGGTGCCGCATCGCCCCACAGCGCATCGACCAGCACGTCGACGGCAACCGTCGCGACACCGTGGGCGGCGAGGGCGGTGAGGAGACGACGCTCCATGCGACGACGCACATCGATGTGGCGCCCTGCTTCCGCCTCGACCCGCAACGGGCCCAGCACCGCCACCAGCACGACGGGGACACTACGTCCCGTACCCGGAGCCCGCGGCCCGCCACTCGAGATGCCGGATCGCCCAATGGATCGCTGACGGTTCCCGCGCCGTCGTGCCGTCGATGTCGATCCGCCGACGACGTGGGCGCGGCCCGCGCCACGTCTCCCGGGCGAGCGTTCCGAGCTCCTCGCCCGCCCATGACGCCGCCTGCCCCCGGCCTCGTCAGCCGATCGGACGTCGCTTGCCGTCGCCCCGCCGCGCCTCCCCCGTCGCGGCGGCTGCGTCCGCGGACGAACTGTCGCGGCGGTCGGTGCGCTCACTGCGTGCGCTCGGGGCGGTCGATCGTGTGCGACGGTCGAACGTTCAGCATCGGATCATCGCGACGGTGTCATTGCTGGCCGAACCGTTGACGCTGCCGCCGCTCGCGTGGGCAAGGTCACCCGTTCCGGCGTCGGCGGCGATGGTCCACGAGCCGGTGCCCCGGCCGGTCGTCGGGTTCAGGTCGCCGATCTGGCTGATGACGAGGGTGCCGTCACCGCAGCCGTCCACCGACCCGGTGAACAGCTCGATCGCCACGCCGTGGTCCTCCCAGGTGTGAAGCGTCGGCTGATGATCCACCCCCGCGGTCGCACGCGCGGTCGCACGGCGGACGCACGCCGCGAGGATCGGACGTGCCGGCATGTCGGCGCGTGCTCTCGGGATCCGTCTCGCCGTGCGCGACCGCGCTCCGCAGCGACCGAAGACCTCCCGCCGAGCTCGCCGCCCGGTTCCTGAAGCCGAGGACGATCGCCGACTCGACGCTCCGTAGGATCGCCGTCGCGATGGCTGCGCATCCTTGGCAGATCGAGCGACTCGACCTCGACGCGTATCTCGGCCGCATCGACGTGTCGGGGCAGCCGCCGTCTCGTTCGGCACTCGACCAGCTGCTCGAGTCGCACGTGCGGACGTTCACGTTCGACAACATCGACGTGCTGCTCGAGCAACATCCGGGAGTCGGACTCGACGTCGTCCAATCCAAGTTCGTCGGTCGCGGGCGCGGCGGCTACTGCTTCGAGCACGCCACGCTGTTCGCGGCGGCGCTCGAGCGGCTCGGCTACACCGTGGAGCGGCGGCTCGGCCGCGTCGGCGACCCGAACGAGAAGGCCCGCACGCACACCGTCGTGGTCGTGACGCTCGACGACCGCCGACTGCTCTGCGACCCCGGGTTCGGGGTGAGCACCCTGCGCGCGATCCCGCTCGTGGACGGCGCCGAGGACGATTACGGCGGCCGCACGTTGCGTGTGTGCGCGGTGCCCGAAGGCGCCGGCCGGGCGTGGGAGCTGCACCGCCGCGGCCAGGCTGGCTGGGAGCTCGCCCACACCCACGACGAGCTGCCCGTCCGTCCGGTCGATGTGGTCCACGGCCACCACTACACGAGCACGTTCCCGACCAGCATCTTCCGTCAGATGCTGATGGTTGCCGGCCACGCCGGCGACTGCCACCTCACGGTCACCGAGTCGACCGTCACCGTGCGTCGCGCTGGAGCTGCGGCCGAGCATCGTGAGATCACCGTCGCGGAGTTGCCGGATCTCCTCCACGAGCTGCATGTGCCGCTCACGAACGACGAGCTGGAGCGCTTGTTGAAGCGGCTCGCTGAGCTCTGACGGTCTGCCATGGGGCCAACATGGTGCCGGCGTCAGGCACGGCTGCCAAGGTGGGCAGAGACGACAACCCGAGTGGAGCACGACGGTGCAGGCCGGAGAGGAGACGTGTGAAGACGTACCTGGAGGGTGACCGCTTCCCGGGGAAGGTGGGTCGCACGATCGCTGATTCGGAGGCGGCGTTCCCGATGCCGCCGGAGGCGCCGGAGGGTGCGCCGAACGTGATGTACATCGTCATCGACGACATCGGGTTCGGCTGGATCGAACCGTTCGGCGGCGCGATCCGCACCCCGAACATCGCCCGCCTCGCCGAGGGGGGTCTGCGGTACACGAACTTCACGACGACGGCGTTGTGCTCGCCGACACGGTCGTGTCTGGTCACCGGCCGCAACCACCACTCGGTGGGGATGGCCAACATCCCGGAGCTGGCGTCAGGCTTCCCGGGCTACAACGCCCGCCAGCCGCAGAACAAGGCCGGGATCGGGGCGATGCTCCACGACTACGGCTACACGAGCTTCTGCATGGGCAAGTGGCACAACACCCCGTCGGAGGAGACGGGGATCTCGGGCCCGTACGACCGTTGGCCGACCGGGCCGGTGTTCGGGTTCGACCGCTTCTACGGGTTCCTCGGTGGCGACTCGGATCAGTGGTACCCGAAGCTGTTCATCGACCGCGAAGCGATCGACCAGCCGCGCCTGCCCGACGAGGGCTACCACCTGTCCGAGGACCTGGCCGAGCGGACGATGAGCTGGCTCGCCCAGCACACGTCGCTCGCGCCACGCAAGCCGTGGCTCGCGTACCTGGCGTTCGGGGCGATGCACGCCCCGCACCACATCTGGCCGGAGTGGGCCGACCGGTACAAGGGTCAGTTCGACATGGGCTGGGACGCCTACCGGGAGGAGACGCTGGCCCGGCAGAAGGAGCTCGGGATCGTCCCTGCTGCAGCCGAGCTGTCGCCGATGCTCGACGGGGTGCAGGCGTGGGACAGCCTGTCGGCCGACGAGCGGCGCCTGTTCGCCCGCATGGCTGAGGTCTACGCCGGCTACATGGAGCACACCGACGCCCAGATCGGCCGGGTGATCGACTTCCTGGACGAGACCGGGCAGCTCGACAACACGTTGCTGTTCGTGTTCGTGGGTGACAACGGCTCGTCGGGCGAGGGCACGTTGAACGGGCTGTTCAACGAGCAGAGCGTGACGATCTTCGGCGAGCCGCCGGAGACGGTGGAGAAGAACCTGGCGCGGATCGACCAGCTCGGCCTGCCCGGCTCGTACAACCACTACCCGGTCGGTTGGGCGCTGGCGGGCAACACGCCGTTCAAGCTGTGCAAGCAGTACACGCACTGGGGCGGTGTCCGGAACCCGCTCGTGGTGCACTGGCCCAACGGGATCGAGGCGCGTGGCGAGTTGCGCCACCAGTACCACCACGTGACCGACATCGTGCCGACGATCCTCGAGGCGATCGGCGTCGCGGCACCCACGTTCGTCAACTCGGTGCAGCAGGCGGCGATCGAGGGTGACTCGATGCTGTACTCGTTCACCGCCGAGCCGGACGCGCCGTCGACGCACACGTTGCAGTACTTCGAGATGCTCGGCAACCGCGGCCTCTACCACGACGGCTGGAAGGTCGTCACCTACCACGGCCGCAAGCCGTGGGAGAACGCTGCCGCGTGGGGGTTCGAGGACGACCGCTGGGAGCTGTACCACGTCGCCGAGGACCCGGCCGAGGCCCATGACCTGATGGACGGGCGCGACTCGGCGAACCTCGACGACCCGATGGTCAAGAAGACCTTGGAGCTGGTCACCATGTGGTGGGCCGAAGCCGGCAAGTACCAGGTGCTGCCGCTCGACGACCGCTTCCAGGCTCGTGCCCTCGACCGCGAGGCCCTCTACGCGCTCAACCCGAAGACCACCTGGTACGACGGCGCAGTACGGGTCCAGCCGTTCGAAGCGCCGCTCACGTTGAGCCGATCGTGGTCGATGAACGCCATCGTCGAAGTGCCCGAAGGGGGCGCGACCGGACCGATCGCGGCGATCGGCGGCGACTCGTCCGGTTGGAGCCTGTACCTCCACGACGGTGTGCCGACGTTCTGTTACAACTTCCCAGGCCCCGTCTACACGTACATCCGCGGTACCGCCGCGCTTGCGCCGGGGCGTCACGAGATCGGGTTCACGTTCGACAAGACGGGCCCCGAACCACTCGGAGCCGGCGGGACCGGAACGCTGACCGTTGACGGGACCACCGTCGCCGAGGGCGCGATCGCACGCACCGCCACCGTCGGCTACTCGATGGACGAAACGTTCGACATCGGCTGGGACAAGGGCTCACCCGTCTCCGAGGAGTACGGCCCGATCGCCAAGTTCACCGGCAAGGTCATCCGCGTCGACTTCGACAGCCAACCCGACCTCCACCCAGACCACGACGACCACCACGCCGAAGCCTCGACGACCCACGCCCTCCTCCGCCAGTAGCGACGCCGACGACACGCGCCGCCGGCTTCGGCGGGCTCCCACCGCCACCAAGGTGATCCCCGAGATCACCCACGTCATCCCAGCCGCGCTGATCATCGCCGCCCACCCACCCTCGCGAAGGCCGCGAGGCACGTCGCAGCGGTTCGCGCCTTGACGAGACTTGTCTATCGTGTTAAATAACCAGTTCGTGAAGTATCCGGACGATGCAACCACACGATGACGCCCGATCGGTTCGACGTCGTCTTCGCCGCGCTGTCGGATCCCACGCGGCGCGCGATCGTGCGCCGGCTGGCCGACGGTGAGGCAACGGTGCTCGAGCTGGCCGAACCCTTCCCGATCAGTCTTCCGGCGGTCTCCCGTCACCTGAAGCTCCTGGAACAAGCAGGGCTGATCAGCCGGAGCCGAGATGGACAGCGGCGGCCGTGTCGCCTGCGGCCCGAGCCGTTGGTCGAGATCGCCGCATGGGCCGAGCACACCCGCGCCGCGTGGGAGCACCGTCTCGAACGCCTCGATGCCCACCTTCAGCGCACGCGAACCCGCGGCACATCCCCACCCAGACTGGAGAAGCCATGAGCACGACGCCGACTGCGACCGACGCGACCACGTGGGCCCTCGACCGTGAGATCGTCCTCGTGTGCGTCCTTGATGCTCCACGCGACGCCGTGTTCGCCGCGTGGACCGACGCCGATGACTTCTGTCAATGGTTCGGCCCGGACGGGTTCACGTGCACCGTCCGAGAGATGGACGTGCGCAACGGGGGACGAGCCCGCTTCGACATGACCTCCGGCGACGGCACCGTCTTCACGAATCGATTCGACTACGTCGAGATCGTTCCGAGCGAGCGGTTGGTGATGGATCACGGGTCCGACATCGACGACGACCCGGCACGCTTCCGAGTGACGGTGAGCTTCGACGAGCAGGCCGACGGCAAGACGGTCCTGACGCTGCGGCAGCTCCATCCGACGGTCGAGCAGCGCGACGCCGGCATCGGCTTCGGCGCGGTCGAGCTCGGTCTGCAGACGATGCAGAAGCTCGCTCACCATGTCGGGGGCACCTGACTCCCCGGCTGCTCGCCGCGGGACAGGTCATCCAGCCTGACCGACCACCACCACCACCACCACCACCTCAAGGAGCCGCCATGTCGCGCGTCCGCATCCACAACTTCTCGATCTCGCTCGACGGGTTCGCCACCGGCGAGGGGCAGGCCCTCGACACGCCGTTCGGCCACGCCGGGCATCGGCTCCACGAGTGGCTGTTGGCCACTCGGTTCGCCCGCCGCGAAGTCCTCGGCGAGCCGGGCGGCACCGAGGGTTTCGATCACGCGATGGCCGATCGGCACGGTCCCGGGATCGGTGCGGAGATCATGGGCGCCGGCAAGTTCGGCCCTCCGGGCTGGCAGGACGACCCGGAGTGGCGCGGGTGGTGGGGTGACGACCCGCCGTTCCACACGCCGACGTTCGTCTTGACGCACCGTCCCCGCGCGTCGTTGGAGATGGAGGGTGGTACGACGTTCCACTTCCTCGACGCCGCCCCAGCGGATGCACTCGCAGTGGCGCGGGATGCGGCCGCCGGTCAGGACGTCCGCATCGGCGGTGGCCCGACCATGATCCGCGCGTTCCTCGCCGCCGGTCTCGTCGACCACCTGCACGTCGTGCAGGTGCCGATCCTGCTCGGCCGCGGCGTTCGACTGTGGGACGGCCTGGAGGGGTTGGAGCAGCACTACGACGTGGAGGCGGTCTCGACGCCCAGCGGCGTCACCCACCTCACGTTCACCCGATGACTCCACGGCGGCACGTCGCGGTCGTTCCTGGACACGACACCACGCGTGGTGATGGATGGCGTCGGTCGCGGACCCCGACGGCACGCCTCCACGGACGACCTCCCCGGCGAACACGGTCGGCGCGGCGCGGTTGACATCGTCGGCGGGAGGTGTAATCTACAACCAAATGGTTGTAGATACTCTGGAGCGCGAGAAGCGGACCGACCGGTTGTTCTTCGCGCTCAGCGATGCGACACGGCGCGACATCGTCACGCAGACGCTCGACCGTGAGCGCTCGGTCAGCGAGCTCGGCCGGCTGTATCCGATCAGCCTCACCGCGGTGCAGAAGCACGTCGCGGTGCTGGTCGACGCCGGTCTGGTCTCCAAGCACCGCAGCGGACGGGAACAACTCGTGCGCGGCGAGGTCGACCAACTGCGCCGTGCCCACGACCTTCTCGACGAGCTCGAAGCGCTGTGGCGGGCCCGCCTCGAACGCTTCGAAGACGTCCTCAACGAAACCACTGGAAAGGAAGACGAATGACCGTTTGGAACGTCGACAAGAACGCAGCGGCCAAGACGATGGTCATCACTGCGGAGTTCAAGGCATCCATCACCAACGTGTGGCAGCTGTGGGCCGACCCGCGCCTCCTCGAGCGTTGGTGGGGTCCGCCGGGATTCCCGGCCACCTTCGAACATCACGACCTCACGCCGGGCGGCACGATCACCTACTACATGTCCGGCCCCGACGGCGGCGACAGGTTCGACGGCACCTGGAACGTGGTCGAGGTCGACGCACCGACCAGGCTCGTCGTCGAAGACGCCATCGTCGACGATGACGGAACGCCCAGCGACGGCAACTCCATGACTCGCATGGAGATCGACATCGAAGCGGCGGGCGACACGACCCGCATGATCCTCACCACGCACTTCGACTCGCTCGAAGGGATGGAGCAAGCGATCACCACGGGCGTCGTTGAAGGCATGAAGGCCTGCATGGCCCAGATCGACGCCCTCCTCGCCGAGGTCGCCGCCTAGCGCATTGCCCCAGCGGAACATCTCGGTGTCGATCGAGACGAAGGCTCGTCGACGGCCACGCGCTTCGACACGGCCAACAAACCCCGGTCTCGTCGAGCACGGCTGCGAGCGACGATCGGCTGAGGCGGTGGAGGGAGCTCGAGCGATCGCTCGAATCGTGCGGAGTTCGAGCTCGAGTCGACGAGTTACGGTCGCGGCGAGGGGTTCTGACGAGGGAATGGGGGCACGTCATGAGCACGGCTGCGTTGGAGCAGGCAATCCAGTCGACCCGGGCCGTGTTGGCCGGTGTGCGCCACGATCAGCTGGGAGCCGCAACCCCGTGCGCGTCCTGGACGGTCGCGGCCTTGATCAACCACATCGTCGGCGGCCAGTTCTTCTTCGCGACGCTCGCTGCCGGTGGCTCGCCGAGCGGTGATGTGCCCCCGGACTTCGCCGCCGGGGACTTCGTCGCGGCGTTCGATCAGGGTTCGGCGGCGGCGGTGACGGCCTTCGGCGCCGACGGCGTGATGGAGACGACGATGCACCTGCCGTTCGGCGACATGCCCGGTTCTGCGTTCGTCGGTCTCGCGGCGACCGACACGTTCGTGCACGGCTGGGATCTCGCCCGGGCCACGGGGCAGCGCGCCGATCTCGACCCAACGCTCGCGGCTGGGCTGCTCGACGGCATCCGACCGGCGATCCCGGACGCGATCCGGGGTGCCGATGGCCAGGCACCGTTCGGACCTGCCCAGACGGCTCCGGAGGGTGCGTCGAAGGCTGATCAGCTCGCCGCGTTCCTCGGCCGCACCGTCTGATCGCTCCGGGAGCTGCGCTCGACTGCGGGCGATCTTCGACGACGTGCCCGGTGAAGCGACACGGGTGCGTCACCAGGCGGCCGACCGCTGTTGAACGACACGTGGTGCCAGCGCGCCGGTGCTCGGGATGAGCCGATCGTGCGAGGCTTCGTCGGTGGCGACTTCACTGACGTTCGACGAACACATGGCAGCGCTGCGAACGGTCGGCGGCCGATTGGCTGACCTGGCCGTGAGGGCGGGCGGCGAGACCCCGGTCCCCACGTGCCCCGAGTGGAACGTGCAGGCGTTGCGGCCCATCAGGCCATGATCCACCGCTGGGCGGCCGCCGTCGTGCGGGAGGACGATCCGATCACTGTGGTTCCGGACCGCGAGCTGCTCGCGCTCGCCGACCTGCCCGCCTACTACCTCGAGGGGCATGCCGGCCTCGTCGCCGCGTTGTGCGAGGCGCCGGACGACCTCGAGGTGATGACGTTCCTGCCCGATTCGCCGCGCCCGCGAGCGTTCTGGGCGCGCCGCCAGGCCCACGAGACGACGGTGCACATGGTTGATGCGTTGGCGGCGGCGCTCGGTCGGCTACCGAGCGACGATGAGACCGAGATCGCGCCGGAGTTCGCCGCTGATGGGATCGACGAGCTGCTGCGAGGGTTCCTGACGAGCCGCCCGTGCGTGATCTACGAGGGTCGCGACGAGACGCTCGTCGTCGAGGCATCGGACGTGGGACGCCGTTGGGTCGTCCACATCGGTGAGCGGCTCACGGTGGAGCCAGAGGCCGGCACGCCGAGCGGCGACGACCATCTCACGATCAGCGGAACAGCGACGAACCTCTACCTCGCGTTGTGGAACCGGGGAGGCGAGCCGCGACACCCGAAGGACGCACCGTCCTCGAACGCTGGGCCAGGACTCAGCAGGTACGCATGACGTGAGCGCCATGGGCGCTCCCGCCAACCGCGCGGTCTCAGCGTTCATCGCACGCTCGTCCATCACCCGCCTGCCCGTCGCTCGGCTGCTCACACGCCTCGCACCGCACCGACACACGCGGGCGCGCGATCGGCGAGCCTCCCCGTTGGGAGAACCGAGGGAATCGATGCAGATCACCCGGGAGCGGCCCGCGAGGCCGTCCACGCACCCACAGGTCATCGAGTCGCCGCGGCGCCGGCCGAGTCCATGCAGCAACACGACGGCCTCGTCGCCACGACCCGCACGCGACGCGCGATCCCCGGCTCGCCACGAAGTCCGTCACCGCAGGAGGGCTTCGTCACGGCGCGTGGTCCGAACAGATGCTCGCGACAGCAAGCGGGTTCGCTGGTCCCGGTCGAACGTGGCGCCGGAACATCCCAACCTGTCCACGCCACCCAACCCGCGTCGGGTTCTCCACGACGAGCGCGCCGTGCCCAGCGCCTCCGGCTTGTCGGTGCGATCGCCCTCATCCGGTCTGTCAGTCCCCCGACCGTCGCAGACGGGAGCCACCTCCGTTCGGTGGCGGCGGCCGAGACGGGGTGCAGCTGACACCGAACGTGCTCACCGAACGGCGTCGTGGACCGATCGAGGCGCGCCCCGAACATCGGCATCTCGGCGACCGCGCGACTCGCTCGCCGGGCCCTGATCGAATGGCCACCATCGCGGATGGAGAGGAGACCACTGTGGATGTCAATGAGCTGATGCGTCAGACGAGAGACGCGCTCACCGTCACCAGGCTGTTCGGCGAGCCCGTTGAACGCGACGGGGTCACGGTGATCCCGGTCGCGGTCGTGCGTGGCGGAGGCGGGGGCGGCCACGGCGAAGGGCCCGGACCCGAGGGTGTCGGGACCGGGTCCGGTTCCGGTGGCGGGTTCGGGATCGCGGCCAGGCCGGCCGGTGTGTACGTCATCGACGGCGATGGTGTGGGGTGGCGCCCAGCGGTCGATGTCAACCGGATCGTGCTCGGCGCTCAGGTCGTGATGGTCGTGGCGCTGCTGGTGCTGCGCGGCGTCGCACGCCGCCGTTGACGCCGAAGCCAGCGCGTCCCCTTCCACGGCTTCCACACCGGATCGGTCGGACGCCACACAGGGGCTGCGCGACCGTCCAGCCTGCTGCCGGACGACATCGCTGTGCGGCACGCCCTCACGATCTCGACATCGGGACCACCGACGTCGAAGGTGCAGTGGCGTTCGACGCCGTCCGGACCGCCTTCGGGACCCGGGTGGTGGCGCCGGTGCGTTCCCGGGTGGGCGGCGGCACCCAGAACCCCGACGTGATGATCGGCTGGCGCCCGGCGAGGACCCCGACCGGTCGATGGTCGGCAACGTGCACGCCCACGCCGCGTTCCCGCCGTCGTGCAGCGGCCCGGAGCTGCCGAAGCCCATCCACTTCGACGAGACCGAGACCACGTGGGCCATCGGCGCGGCGCGGGGGCGATCGACGTCGAGACCGTGGCCCTCCACGAGATCGGCCACATCCAGGGTCTCGGCCGCTCGAGCGTGCCCGGCACGGTGATGGCGAGCGGCACCGCCCCCCTCTCGACCGAGCGGGTGCTGGCCGACGACGACATCGCCGGGATCCGGCAGCTCTACCCACCCCATCGTCTGGCTGCGGGCACCTACACCGTTCGCCAGGTCAGCTCTGAGCGGCTCCTCGATGCCCACGAGACCGCTGATCGGGACTGCTCGGTGGTCACCCCGGCCCGCCCAGAGCGACGACTCGCAGCGGTGGATCCTGGCCGAACACGCCGTGGTCTACCTGGTCCGCCGGCGCAGCAGCGGCCGGTTCCCCGACGCGTTCGGCTCCGCAACGAACCAGTTCCGCGTCGTCACCCGCACCGCTCAGCACGACAGCAGCCAGCACTGGGTGTTCGATCCTGTCGAGCCCTGATGCTCAACCGGGCGGCCGCCGCGTCACCGCGAGCTCGAACGTGCGTCGTCGCTTCGAGCACCCTCCCGATCGACGGCGTGAACTTCGGCCCGGGCGGGATGGCGACACTGTCGCCATGGCTCACCACAGCAGGCTCGACAAGATCGTCATCGACGTGGCTCCCGCTGACCACGACAGGGAGGTGGCGTTCTGGTCGGGCGCCACCGGCCACCCCATGGCTCGAAGCGACCGCTATCCGGAGTACCACTGGGGTGAACTGCCCGGGCAGGACATCGGCATCCTCGTCCAACGTCTCGACGAGGGCGCCAGCCGCGTCCACGTCGACATCCACACGACCGATGTCGACGCCGAGGTCGCCCGACTCGAGCAGCTCGGCGCGACCCGGATCCGGCAGGTCCACAGTTGGTGGATCATGCACGACCCGGCCGGCCTGCCGTTCTGCGTCATCCCCGACAGCGCCGAGCGGCTCACCGAGGACAACGCAACGCGCTGGGAGTGACACCGGCCCGCCGGTCGATGCATGCGGGTCCGCCGGTCACGTCGGGCCGCACACCCGATCGCGGTCGCCGCCCTCCGTCGACCCACGCCCACCGGGGTCCCTGTCGTCGCTCACTGAGCACCGCCGCCGGGCGGTTGGACAGCGTGGGCGGCGAGGAGCGTGAGGACGTCGTCGAGGGCGGCGCCGCCGTCGTCCTTCAGCGCGGCAAGCCGGGCGAACACCTCCGCCGCGGCGCGGTGGAACCCATCGGGCAGGCCGGCATCGGCGAGCGTTCGAGCGATCTCGACCATCTCGCCCTCCCACCGCCACGCCTTGCGGGTGCTGGCCACAGCGGCGTCCAGACGCCGGCCGAGCGCCGGCTGCGAACGCTCCCACTCCGCTCGCAGCATCTCCTCGACTCCCAGCTCGCGGGCGGCGCCCACCAGCGACAGCAGGAGCGCCGACGTCGCCTTCGTCCAGCCGGCGTAGACCATCTTCAGTGCGGAGGCCGAATACCTGCCGCCGTCGAGCACCACAGGCTCGACCGGCTCTGCGCAGTTGGCGGCCACGTCGGCGGCATCGGCGCCGGCAAGGAACAACCGGGGAGCGTCCGGCCCGCCGATGATGCCGCCATCGACGTAGGCGGCACCGGCGGCGGACACGTACTCGTCCACTGCTCGGGCGGTGGCCGGCGACACCGCGTTGGCGTCGACATAGACACCGGCGAAGCCACCTGCAGCCACCGATCCGGCCAGCCCCACGGCGGCGTCGGGTGGACACACCGATACGACGACATCGGCCTCGGCCACGAGCGCGTCGAGCGAGTCCACGTCGCGAAGCCCAGCGGTCACGGCGCGCCGCCGCGTCGCGGCGCTGCGTCCGGCGCCCACCCACACCACGTCCGCCCCACCGGCCCGGAACCCGGCAGCGACCGCCGCACCCATCTCGCCGGGATGAAGCACACCGATCGTCGTCACAACCACATGATCGCGTCGCGGGCGGCCACACGCATTCCAAGCTCGCCGCGTGCCCGGCAACGACGGCCGGACGACGACACGCACCGGGCCCTCGACCGCGGGGTGCGTGCGTGCCCGTGCTGCGATGGTGGTTACTCGGGGTCGCGGTCGAACGTCGAGGTGGACCAGAGGTATCCGAGGACCGCGAGTCCCAGGCACCAGGCGACGGCGAGCCATCCGTTGTCGCCGATCTCGCTGCCGATCAAGAGGCCGCGGAGGGTTTCGATGGCGGGTGTGAAGGGTTGGTACTCGGCGATCGGCTGGAACCAGCCGGGCATGGCGTCGACGGGGACGAAGGCGCTGGAGATGAGCGGCAGCAGGATCAGCGGCATCGCGTTGTTGCTGGCGGCCTCGGCGTTCGGGCTGATGAGGCCCATGCCGACGGCGACCCAGGTGAGCGCTGTGGCGAACAACGCGAGCAGCCCGAACGCTGCGAGCCACTCCACGACGTCGGCGTCCGTGGACCGGAAGCCGATGGCCACGGCGACGGCGCCCACGAGGACCACGCTCATGATCGACTGCAGCACGCTGCCGACGACGTGCCCGACGAGCACCGAACCGCGGTGGATCGCCATCGTGCGGAAGCGGGCGATGATGCCCTCGGTCATGTCGTTGGTCACGGACACCGCGGTGCCGACCACGGTGCTGCCGATGGTCATCAGCAACAGACCGGGGACGACGTACGCGATGTAGTCGGAGCGATCAGCGCCGCCGCCGATGCCGGCGCTGATCGTGTCGCCGAAGATGTAGACGAAGAGCAACAGCAACATGATCGGGGTGAGCAGCAGGCTCAGCGTGAGGGACGGGTAGCGCCGCGCGTGCAGGAGGTTGCGGCGCAGCATCGTGGACGAGTCGCGCACGGCGAGGGAGAGGGAGCTCATCAGACGGTCTCCTTGGTTCGGTTGGGGACGCCGACGCGTCCGGTCAGGGCGAAGAACACGTCGTCGAGGTCGGGGGTGTGCACGGTCAGCTCGTCGGCCTCGATGTCAGCGGTGTCGAGCCGGTCGAGGATGGAGCGGAGCTCGCGTTGGCTGCCGTCGCTGGGGATCTGCAGCGTGAGGGACTCGTCGTCGCGGGTGACGTCGCGAAGCGCGACGCCCGCTGACTGGTAGGAAGCCGGGTCGGTGAAGCGGAGCCGGACGTGTCCGCCGGGGACGAGCCGCTTCAGCTCCGCGGCGGTGCCGTGGGCGGCCAGCTTGCCGTCGTTGAGCACGGCGATGCGGTCGGCGAGCTCGTCGGCCTCGTCCAGGTACTGGGTGGTGAGGAAGACGGTGGCGCCGTCGGCGACGAGCTTGCGGATGATCTCCCACATGTTGTGGCGGCTGCGGGGGTCGAGGCCGGTGGTGGGCTCGTCGAGGAAGATGATCCGCGGGTTGCCGACGAGGGTCATGGCGAGGTCGAGGCGGCGCTTCATGCCGCCGGAGTAGGTGGCGGCGGGTTTGCGTGCGGCGTCGGTGAGGTCGAAGCGCTCGAGCAGCTCGGCGGCGGCGCGGCGGCCGTCGCGCTTGGACAGGTGGTGGAGGTCGCCCATGAGGAGCATGTTCTCCTCGCCGGTGATCAGTCCGTCGACGGCGGAGAACTGGCCGGTGACACCGATCAGGGCGCGGACTGCTTGGGGGTCGGTGGCGAGGTCGTGGCCGCCGACGCGGATGTCGCCGGAGGCGGGGTCGGGGGAGATGAGGGTGGACAGGATCTTGACGGCGGTGGTCTTACCGGCCCCGTTCGGGCCGAGCAGGGAGAAGACCGTTGCTTCGGGGACGGCGAGGTCGACGCCGTCGAGCACGACCTTGTCGCCGTAGGACTTGCGCAGCCGGTTCGCCGCGATGGCCAGGCTGGTCATGATGGATGCTCCTCAGAGGCTGCGGGCGACGATGTTGCCCATGTCGGTGGTGGCGTGGATGTTCAGGCCGGCTGCGGCGCCCTCGGTGTTGGTCAGCGCGTTCTGGATCCGGCCGTGGCGGGTGCCGGCGTCGAGGGAGGCGGAGACACCGTCGGCGGCGCCGATCGTCACGTCGCCCATCCGGGTGCGCAGCACGACCGTGTCGGAGGCGGCCTCGGCGATGTGGATGCTGCCCTGTTGGGTGGTGATCTCGGCGGGCCCGGTCAGGCGGCCGACGGTGACGTCGCCGACGGGGGCGGCCACGTGCCCGCTCGCGGCCTCGTCGATCGTGACCACGCCGAACGCCTTGCAGGCGACGTCGCCGAGACGTCCGACGCCGCGGAGCTCGACCGTGGTGTCGGTCCGGTCGGCGGCGAGGAATCGGATGCGCCCGGCGGGGATGTCGAGGACCGCCGTGATCAGAGCGGGGGTGTCGAACTTCCGCATGGTTCTCTCCTCTGCGTGTTCCTACATGTGAAACGCTACGTTGCATTCAACGATCCATCAACGTAGACATTGCGTCTATGGCAAGTCATCCCAGGTAAATCGGCAACAAATCGTTGCAATGGCCTGAGCGCTAAAGCAACACCGGCCACACCGGTCGTTGCAACCTTGTGAAGGCGAACGCTACGGTGAGGGCATCAGCCGCACGGAGGAGAGGCACATGCCGGGAGGTCGGCTCACGCAGCAGGAACGCCACCAGATCGCGCTCGGGCTCGCCGACGGCCTCGCCTACGCGGAGGTCGCCAGACGCCTCGACCGCCCCACCTCGACGATCACCCGTGAGGTGATGCGCAACGGCGGTCCGAGCACGTATCGCGCCGACCTCGCCCACCGCGCCACGGAACGCCGCACCCACCAGCGCCGGCACGCTGCCGCCCGGGGATCGACGGCGCCCCCGCAGACCCACGGACGCGATGCCGACGCCGTCGACGACTACGAGGAGACGTTCACGACCGTCCTCATGCAATCGGGCCTGCCCAAGATGATGTCCCGGGTGCTGGTCTGCCTCTACACCACCGACACCGGCAGCCTCACCGCGTCCGAACTGGTCCAACGTCTCCACGTCAGCCCGGCGTCCATCTCGAAAGCGATCACCTACCTCGAGAGCCTGGACCTCGTTCGCCGCGAACGAGACGAACGCCGCCGCGAGCGCTACGTCGTCGACGACGACCTCTGGTACCAGTCGATGCTGCGCAGCGCTCGCGACAACGCCCAACTCGCCGACACCGCACGCCAAGGCGTCGCCATCCTCGGCCCCGACACCCCCGCCGCCGCCCGCCTCGAGAACATCGCCCGCTACCTCGACTTCGTCGCCGAGAGCATCACCCTCGCGGCCGAGCAGGCCCGTGAGGTCCTCCACACGAAGGCCGAAGCGACCTCAGTCGGCACTGCTCAACCGAGTTCAGATCGCGGATAGCCAAGCTCGATCACCGCAGCCAGAGAAGCGAACCTGGCTGTGTTCGTAGGGATCGCCTGAGCGGTCCGCTGACGACGGGCCGCGATGCTCGGCCTTTGGCAGTCCATGACAGTTCATGTACAGCAAGCGCGGAACTTCCCGAGGTGCTCACCTCAGCACCCGACTCGACGTCGGCATTGGGATCGCGATCCGAGTGGTCGATGTCGCGCCATCGCGATGCCCGCCGCGGGCGGGTGTGCCACGTGTTGAACCGACGGCGTCTGGCGTCCCGAGCAGTATGGCTGGCGTGCCGATGGACCTCTGCCGCGGTGTCGGCGGCAGGATGTGCGACCGAGTGGGTGGTGACCGGGAAGTGGATGGTGCCGCGGGGCCCACTGGTCGGCTGCCGGCGGGGCCACCGGCCCCAGCGGGCCCGCCCGTCATGGCGACCGCGCCGTCGCAGCGTGCGCACCACGGTCGATCCCCACGCCGGGGTCCGCCGCGACTGGTGATGCCATGACGGGCGACGAACGTGTCGTCGGTTACGAGCAGTCGCCCGTCGATCTGTTGCGAACGATCGTCCTCGTGGTGGCGGCCATGGTCGTGGCCGGGTTTGCTCGGTGGGCGCGCGACGTCGTCGTCGACCTGGAAGGCGACCTCGTCAGGTTGTTCGACTTCCTCACCCCGCCCGCCGAACGGATCGTGTCGGGCATCGTTCAGATCGGCGTCGGGCTCGTGGTGGTCGCCTACCTCGTCGTCCCGATCGTGACGCGCCATTACCGCTTGTTCGGGTATCTCATCGTCGCCAACATCCTCGCTGCCGGGTTGGCGCTCGTCGTTTCAGTTGGTGGGTCGATCGGCAGCGACCTGCTGCACTCACCGACGCATCCGCGCTCACACCGACCACCGCGTGTCCAGGACGTGCGCTCGTGTCGTCGCCGTCCACTCCCTTGTTCCGCTCGTTCGAGCGCCACCGCCCCCCACCGAGTGGATGCGTCCGAGGACCTTCCCCCCGACGACCTCCGCCGTCGCGATGAGTGGGTTGCCCTGGGCTTCGAACCCACCACTGGGGCGACCGAGGGGCAGGCACGATCGGCGCGTTCGCCTTTCGGCGCTGCCCGGACCGGCGCCTCCGAGGGCGATCTCGTCACCCAGGGTCGGCGACCCACGCGAAGCGTGAGGTACGAGGATGACGAAGGTCCCAATCCCCCGGGGGGCGCTTCGCATCCAGGTTGTCCTCGGCTCCACGCGCCCGGGCGTCATGCCATCGGTTGCTAGGACGGGTCGTGTTGTTATGCATGTGACGTGACGAACTCGCCGGCGACGCCGCCCGCCACCGCAACCGGTGCCTACGACCACTGGGTCACCGACGTCGTCCGCTTCTCGGACCAGAACGTGGCGGGCCACCTCAACAGCGTCGCCATCGCCGCCTACGTCGAGTCCGGGCGAGTGGCCTTCGCTCACTCATTGCACGTCGACGACGTGCGCTCGACCCTGATGCTGGCCAGGCAGGCGATCGACTACCACGCCGAGGCGCACTATCCGGGAGTGATCCGCACCGGGACGCGGCTGCGTGCGATCGGGGGCACCAGCCTGACGCTCGGCCACGGGCTGTTCGAGGACGACATCTGCATCGCGACCGCCGAGGAGGTGCTCGTCCACCATCGAGACGGTCGGAGCATCCCGATCGACGGCCACTTCCGCCGTTCGCTCGAGCACTTGCTCTAGAGGTGCGTCGCTCGGACGTCACCGGGCCCTGCGGAGCCACGCTCAACGGATCAGCGCGCCCACGCCGTCGACGACCGCTACGAGAGCCAATCGCCGCCAGTACGACGAGAGGCGGACGCTCCGAGCGGTCGTCGCCACGAGCACCGGCCGACGTGTTCTGCGGTGCGACCCAGAGGTGCGCTCACTTGTGCTGGCCCCACCTCGAGCGGGTAGTGCCTGTCTCAGTTGGTCCGCCTTCGGGTTGTGGGTCCGCGTCAGCGGCCGGCCGGTTGTGAACGGTGGCCCCTCGACCATCCGGAGGCGCCGGTACCGGACGTCGCACGAGCGCACCGACGACCGCGTTCGTCGTTGAGGGTCTGCGCCCGGACGGCATGAGGGGTGGAGGGCGTGGGGACCGCTCAGGCGTGCATGGTTGGTGAGCTTGAAGGCTGGTGTTGCCGACGCGTGCCGAGTGCCAGTCGTCGCAGCGCTCCGTCCGAGGCGCCCACGTCCTCGGGTCAGGAGCAACGCCGAAGCACGGTACGGTCGCGGTGGGAGGCGCGCCATGGTGAAGCGCGAACAGGTCGACAGGATCGAGCTCCCGGTGGAGCAGCTCTCCTACACCTCGCACCCCGTCGACCACCTTCACACCGCTCGCCGCCTGTGGACCGCGACGCAGCGCACGGCACACGCTGTAGCCGCCGAGCGAGCCGAGGCCGTCACAACGTCAGCGGCCAACGCCCCAGTCACCACCTTCACGCGCAGCACGACGTTCCGGCGCCTCATCGACGTGCCCGGAGACTGCTTGGACACGATCCTCGAAGCCTGGTGGACCCGGTCGAGCCACGACGACGGACACCTTCGCGTCGATCGGATCAGCAGCAACCAGGGCATGTTCGAACTCCACGGGACGCTCCGCACGGCAGCGTTCTCGAGACGGATCCCCGTCGAGATCCGGCTCTCGCCCTACCTCGGTTCGTGGAGCTTCCTCGAGCTGAACCCTCAACGGCCGACGCACGCGAGCCGCATCTACTTCCGCACGGGTCACGACTCCCTGGACCGCTTCGTGGCCGCCCTCTGTGCCCTCGTCTGAGCGGCAGCCAACACGTCGTCCCGACGACCCGAGCGCCCCAGCCCCAGCGCCGCGTCCACGGCCACCGGCTACCGGCCACCGCGCACTGCCCATCGCCGTTGGGAACACTTCTGAGATCCTCGCTCGACCATGTGACGACGTCGTGCCGCGCGGGCGCGCGGCGGTCGAGCGGCCGTCGCCGCGTTGCGCCGTACGAGCCCGAGCCTTTCTGCGTCGGCGAGCGCCTTGCGAAGGACGACGTGGGTGTTTCACACGGTCTTCGGAGCGAGCGGCCGATCTTCGCGCCCGCCGGACGCCAACTGCTCGGTGTAGAACCGCTCGATCTGCATGGGGTCAGCGCCTGCACGTTGGTACCTGCCGACGTGGGCGTTGATCCGATCCACGGCCATGGCGTCGCTGTGCAGTGTCGACGGTCGCAGTTTCGACTTCGCGGTCGTCAACCAGTCGGCAAGGTGTCCTTGACGCTGATCGTGGATCGGGTGACGACGGACCCTCGAGTGTGCGCGCCGATGAGGTCGCAAAGCGCCTCTTGGGCTGCCTTCTTCGTGGCGAAACCTTGCCGCCGCAGCACTTGCCTGCGCCTGCCGCTCTGAGGGTGGAGCCAGCGTCGACGCGGAAGTCCAACCGCCACTGCGCTTGAACACGACCCACCGGACTGAACTTCGCAGGTCTGTGCCCACTCAGTGCACATCGGCCCCTGTCGCGGGATGGGATCATCTGGCTGATCTCGCATCATCCCAGTTCAGAGGTAGTGCCCGGGGCGGGGATCGAACCCGCACCCCCTTGCGGGGAGGGGGGTTTAAGCCCCCCGCGTCTGCCAGTTCCGCCACCCGGGCGCGGGAGCTCGCGCCACGCTACGGCACTCACCCACCGTCGATCCGGGCCAACATGTCGTGGTCGACGAGGTCGGCGAACTCCGGGTGCCGGTCGATGTAGGCGCGGATGAACGGACACAGCGGCACGACCGGTTCGCCGAGCGCGCGCTCGGCGTCGAGCGCACCCTTGGCCAGCGTCGAGCCGAGACCCTTGCCCTCGAACGCCGGATCGATCTCCGTGTGCACGAAGTACGCCTTGCCGCCGCGCCGGTGGTAGATGGCGAAGCCAGCGAGCTCCTCCCCGAGGCGGATCTCGTAGCGATGTTGATCGGGTTCGTCGACCACGGTGCGGGGCGCATCGTCGGTCCGGGCGGGCGCGGCATCGGACATGCCGCCCACGCTACGACCGCCGGTAGCGTCGAACGATCGTGGATCGGGAACTGGTGTTGCGGGAGGCCTCGCGCCGCCGGACGTTCGCCATCATCAGCCACCCCGACGCCGGCAAGACGACCCTCACCGAGAAGTTCCTGCTCTACGCAGGCGCGGTCCAGCGAGCCGGTGCGGTCAAGGCACGCGACGGCCGCCGCTCCGCCACGTCGGACTGGATGGAGCTCGAGCGCCAGCGCGGCATCTCGATCAGCTCCACCGTGCTGCAGTTCCCGTACCGCGAGCACGTCATCAACCTGCTCGACACCCCCGGCCACCGCGACTTCTCCGAGGACACGTACCGTGTCCTCGCCGGGGTCGACGCCGTCGTGATGGTCCTCGACACGGCCAAGGGCATCGAGGCGCAGACCCTCAAGCTGTTCGAGGTCTGCCGCGCCCGCCGCCTGCCCGTGCTGACGTTCCTCAACAAGTACGACCGTCCCGGTCGCGAGCCGCTCGAGCTGCTCGACGAGATCGAGGCCCAGATCGGGCTGCGCCCCACGCCGGTGACGTGGCCGGTCGGCATCGCCGGCGACCTGCGCGGCGTCGTCGACCGGCGCTCGGGCGAGTACATCCGCTTCACGCGCACCGACCGTGGCGCCTCGCTCTCTCCGGAGGAGCTCGTCCCGACCGACGTCGCCGCCGCCGAGGAAGGCTCCTCCTGGCAGGTCGCCCAGGACGAGCTCGGCCTGCTCGACGCCGTCGGCGCCGACCTCGACCTCCACTCGTTCCTCGCCGGCGACTCCACCCCGGTCTTCGTGGGCTCGGCGCTGACGAACTTCGGCGTCCGCATGATCCTCGACGCCATCGTCGACCTCGCGCCGTCCCCGTCGCCGCGCATCGACGTCAAGGATGAGCCACGGCCGCTCGACGCGCCGTTCTCCGCGTTCGTGTTCAAGGTTCAGGCCAACATGGACCCCTCACACCGCGACCGACTCGCGTTCGCCCGCATCTGCTCGGGACGCTTCGAGCGAGGCATGACGGTCGCGTGCGACCGCACGGGGCGCGAGCTCACGACGAAGTACGCCACCACCGCGTTCGGCAGCGACCGGGAGACCGTCGAGGAGGCCTACCCCGGCGACGTCGTCGGGCTCGTGAACGCCACCGGCCTCAACCTCGGCGACACGATCTACGCCGCCGGGACCGACGGCCTCGCAGTCACGTACCCGCCGATCCCGCGCTTCTCGCCAGAGGTCTTCGCCACCGCTCGCCCCCTCGACACCGGTCGCGCCAAGCAGTTCCGGCGCGGGCTCGAGCAGCTCGACGAGGAGGGCGTCGTCCAGGTCCTGCGCGACCCCGACCTCGGTGACGCCAGCACGATCCTCGCCGCCGTCGGCCAGCTGCAGTTCGAGGTCTTCGGACACCGCCTCGCCAGCGAGTTCAACGCGCCGGCCGAGATCCTGAGCGCCGGGTACCAGGCGATCCGCCGCACGGATCCACGGTCGGTCGCCCGGCTCCGGGAGATCGGCGGGATCCGGATCCTCCATCGCAGCGACGGCGCGCTCGTCGCTTTGTTCGAGAACCGTTACCGCCTGGCTCGCCTCGAGGCCGACGAGCCCGAGCTGGTGCTCGAACCGCTGGCGGCTGGCGCCATCCCGGCGTTCTGACCTCGTCCGTCGCCCTCAGGCGACGCGGGTGCTCCCGCGCTCGTCGCTGTCGTGGGTGACCTCCTCCCAGAGCTCCGTGCGGACCCGGGTGGCCGCGGGCGGGGACAGGCCGTTGACGGCGACGACACCCTCGATCATGTCGGCGAGCACGGCTGGCCATGGCCGCTCCCTGACCCGCACCGACACGACACCGCCGCCCGGTCGGCGCCGCAGGGTGCGGTCGGCGCCGACGATCCGTGGTGGGCAGCGGAAGCTCGGGGCCACGAGCCCGCGTCGCCTCGCCTCACGCGTCAGGGTGCGTGCGGCGTGGGCGAACCGAGCCGTGGTCGAGGACTGCATGGACCGATGATGCGCAGCGGGGTGCGCGGGCGAGAACGCACCGCATCGCGCCTGCTCATCGCGCTGTGACACCCATGGCGCACAGTCCGGGTCATGCTCACACCGGCGCAGCAGCGCACCCTCGAAGCGCTGCGGCGCACGGACGACGACGCCTTGGTCTTCGATGCCGGCTTCATCACCGACCTCCGGGCCGACGCGACAGCGGGCATCACCGAGCTCGCCGCCCGGCTCGACGAGCGCACCCTTCCCGTCAACAAGTTCAACGTCGCCGAGGTCCTGGCGTGCGAGCGCCACTTCCTCCGACCGGCGACGTTCGCCTGGTCACCCGCCGTCGCGTGCGGCAAGGTGTCGCACCGGGCGATCGAGCTGCTCCTGAACTGGCGTGGCGAACCGACGCCGGCCGACCTCGTCGACGAGGCGCTGGTCCGCTCGGCGGAGGACGACGGGAGCCTCGGCGACTGGTTGCGCGGCTTGCCACCCGGGGCCAGCGCCGACCTCCGCAGCCGGGCGGTCGTGCGCGTGACGCAGTTCGTCGAGTGCTTCCCCCCGCTGCGGCGGACGTGGCACCCGGTGACCGAAGCGCAGGTCCGTTGGCCGCTCGGCGGACCGCTGACGCTGCGCGCCAAGGCCGACATCGTGATCGGGCGACCCGCCGGCAACGAGAGCCGCAAGGTCCTGATCGACCTCAAGTCCGGCAGCATCAGCCACCGCCACCGGGAGGACCTGCGCTACTACGCGCTGGTCGAGACGCTGGTGCGCGAGGTGCCGCCGCGGATGGTCGCGTCGTTCTCGCTGGAGGCTGGCGACGCCGTCGTCGAGCACGTCACGGAGGGCCTGCTGCGCTCCTCGCTGCGCCGCACGCTCGACGCTGTCGAGCGGATGATCGAGCTCCAGGTCGAGGGCCGACCGCCGCGGGCCGAGCCGGGCAGCGGGTGCTACCGGTGCCGGGCGGAGGGCGTCACGGACGCCGGGACGGCCGACGACGGTGGTGGCTCAGCTGACGACGTGGACCTGGTCGCCGACGGCGAGGTGGTCCCAGATGGCGACCGAGTCGACCGGACGCACGCGGATGCAGCCCGATGAGTCGCCGAACCGAGCCTGCGTCCCGACGCTCTCGAGCGGCTGGGCCAACGTGTCGTCGCGATACCGCGGCACGGCGTGGAACGCCACGCGCGCGCCCTCCTCCTCGCCGTAGGTGAACGCAACGAAGCGGTCCAGGGTGCTCGGCCGCTCGCCGTAGTACGAGGTCGTCTGCAAGTCCTCGGCGTACACGGTGTAGACGCCGGGGTCGGGTTGCGTCCGTGCCGACGTGATCGCCATCACCCGGGTGATGGTCCCGTCGGTGCACAGCCAGGCGCGCTGGTTGGCGCGATCGACGACGGCGCCGTGCGAGGTCGCGGGGCAGGTCGTCGGATCGGGCGGGGCCAGGGTGGCCCGCGGCGGGGGCTGCGCCCCCATCGCCCCGGACGAGCCCCACCCGCCGGGTGGGAAGCCCGACCACGCCGCTGCGGTCGATCCGCCGCCAACCGTGGCGAGGGCGGCAGCCATCGCGACGACAGCGGCTGATCGACGCATCGGATCAGCCTGGCACGGGATGTCGGCCGAGGTCTCGCATCCCCGGTGACAGCCCTGGTCAGGGCACCGATCGCGCCAAGCGAACGGCACCGACCGACTCGCGGGGTCGAGGACGTCGTGCCGAGTCGCCGAGCGCCTCGAAGGCCCGGCTCGGAGCGCGTGGCGCCGCGCCGGCCCGTCAGGGCGTCATGAGGGCGACGGGCACGCCGAGGCCGAGCTCGGCGCGGACCGTGGCGATCTTCCGACCCGGCTGCACGGCGTCGCTGACGGCGCCGATGCCGTCGGGCCCGATGTGCTCGGCCGCCGCGTCGAGATCCTCGACGTTGATGACGAGGCCCCAGAACCACGCCGGCGCCGCGGGCAGACCGGCCCGCTCGACGACCTCCACGATGAGGCCGCCGCCACCGAGGCGATGGAAGCCCTGGCGGATCTCGCCGACCTCGCGCACCCGGCGCAGCGGCGCGCCGGTCGCGGCTTCGACCGCGGCGCAGGTGCGCTCCAAGTCGTTCGTGGTCACGACGACGTGGTCGAGCCCGATGGCGCCGTTCGGGTGCTCCACGAGCGTCGGAGTCGCTGGGGCCACCGCGGTGGTGACGAGTCCGTCGATGACGATGTCGGTGACGGCCTCGTCGGCGAGGCCCGACAGCGCCCAGCCGGCGATGCCGGGCTCGGCGGCCGCATCGAAGCGGAGGCCGGTGCCGAACAGCGGGACCGCGCCGTCGACGATGGTGAGACCGAGTCGCTCCCACGGCTCGGGCGAGCCGCCGACGACCAGCCACTCGGCGCGGGCGCTCACGCCGGCGCGCCAAGGTCGAGCTGCCAGGCGAGGAAGGTGAGGCCGTCGGCGAGCTCGTCGGCCCGCTTGGCCACCGGCTTGCCGACGCCGTGGCCGGCCCGTCCCTCCTGGAACAGCAGGATCGGGCGGTCGTCCTGGCACGACGACGCGGCCTGCACGAGGGCGGCCATCTTGCGGGCGTGCAGCGGGTCGACACGGCTGTCGCCCTCGGCCGTCTGGAACAGCGTCGCCGGGTAGCACGTGCCCGGCTCCACGTGGTGGTACGGCGAGTAGGCGTGGACCCACGCGAACTCCTCGGCGACGTCGGGGTCGCCGTACTCGCTCGTCCACAGCCGGGCGATGAGGAACTGCGGGAAGCGCACCATGTCGAGCAGCGGCACGCCGCACCACACGGCGCGGCACAGGTCCGGCCGCTGCGTCATGGCCACGCCGACGAGCAACCCGCCGTTGGAGCGGCCGAGCACCGCGAGGCGCTCACGCGAGGCGAGGTCGGTGGCGACGAGCCAGTCGGCGGCGGCGTGGAAGTCGTCGAAGACGTTCTGCTTGCGCTCGCGCCGCCCGGCGTGGTGCCACTCGTCGCCCTCCTCGAGGCCGCCGCGCAGCCCGGCGATGGCGTACGCCCCGCCGGCCGCGCACCACGCGGCGATCTGTGGTGACCAGACGGGGGTCTCGGCGATGGCGAACCCGCCGTAGCCGTTGAGGATCATCGGCACGTCGGGTCCCGGTGCCACGTCGCGCCGGTGGACGAGGAACAGACCGATCGAGGTCCCGTCGAGGGACGGGTAGCTGAGCTGGATGACCGCCATGTCCGGCACGACGCCGTCGCCGGCGGGCACGACGACCCACGGGGTGGCAACGCCCGAACCGGCAGGCATGGCGAAGACAGCCGTCGGGCCGCCGAAGGAATCGACCACGGCGAAGGCGTCGCCGGTGTCGCGGTCGGCGCTGAGCCCGACCAGCGAGACGACGTCGCCGAGGCCATCGACGCCACCGAGCGACCGGCCGTCGGGCGTGTAGCGCCGGACGGTGTCCACGGCGTGGTTGGTGGCGACGACGAGCAACTCCTCGCCCCGCACGGCGAGGTGTCCGAGCACGGCGTCCCCCTCGGGCACCAGCGTCTCCCACTCGGAGGCCGTCGGCGAGCCGAGCGCGGCGCGCACGACGCGGCCCTTCGGCGCGTCGAGGGTCGTCACGCCCACCAGCGACGCCCCGTCGGCCGCGAACGAGAACGTCGTCGTCACCTCCTGGCCGGCGATGGCAGTCGTCCACGTCCCGGTGCTGCGCTCGAGGACGTGCACGTCGTAGCGGGCCCAGCCGACGAGGACGTGGACGACGAGCCACTTCCCGTCCGGCGAGATCGAGACGTCCGGCCACGCCTGCGGGTCCGGGTGCTCCGCCCACAGCACCGGATCGTCCTGCCAGCGGGCGCCGAGCGTGTGCACGTGCACGGTGCGGTGGTACTGGTCGCCGTCGGGGTAGCGGGTGTAGGCGAACCCCGAGCTGTCGGGCTCCCACGCCACGCTGCAGGCCCGGGTGGACGGGATGGCCTCGCCGCGGTCGGTGCCGTCACGGGCATCGAGGACGCGGAGCACGGAGTCCTCGCTCCCGCCCTCGCTCGTCCCGACGGCGACGAGGGAACCGTCCGGCGAAGCGGAGTACCAGTCGATCGCGTGCGCCGCGTCGCGCGTGCCGATGGCCGGGTCGAGCAGGACGACGGACGGCACGTCCGGGTCGCTCGCCGACCGCCGGGTCAGCAGGAACTGCTCGGCACCGGCGGGCCGTTCGAGGCAGAAGAGATGGGCACCGCGCACCTGCACGCCGCCGACGACGGGGAGCTGCATCAACGCGACGAGGCGCTCGTGCCACCTCCCACGATCGGGACGGGCATCGAGCGCCTGACGGGTGTGCTCGTTCTGGGCGGTGACCCAGTGGCGGACGTCCGCCGCATCACCGTCTTCCAGCCAGCGGTAGGGGTCGGGGACCTCGACGCCGTGGAGGATGTCGACGACCTCCTCGCGCCGGGCAGGCGGGGGCAGCGTCATCGACGTGCTGGTTCGATCAGCCTCGCCCCATGTTGGGGCGCTTGCCGTGGTTGGCCTTGGAGCGGCGCAGCCGCGCCTTGCGCTTCTTCGTCTTCTTCGACATAGGCGTGCGAGTCTACGGCCGGGCCTTCCCGGACCCTCCCGCCGCGAGCGGCCGACGCCGCGGACAGCGTGGGGCGCGCGCCGTCAGGACGGCAGCACGGCTTCGATCGCCGCCACGAGCGTGGGGTCGTCCGGCGTGACCATCGGGCTGAAGCGGGTCACGGCGCCATCCGGCGCGATGAGGAACTTCTCGAAGTTCCAGCGGATCTCGCCGTCATGGCCCTCGGCGTCGGCGACCTTGGTCAGCTCGCCGTAGATCGGGTGCTGCGCCGCGCCGTTGACGTCGATCTTCTCCGTCATCGGGAAGGACACGCCGTACGTCGTCGAGCAGAACGTGGCGATCTCCTCGGCACTGCCCGGCTCCTGACCGCCGAACTGGTTGCAGGGGAAACCGACGACGCTGAAGCCACGGTCGCCGTACGTCTGCTGGAGCTGCTCGAGCCCGGTGTACTGCGGCGTCAGCCCGCACTTCGAGGCCACGTTGACGACGAGGAGCGCCTCGCCCTGGCGGCCGGCGAGGGCGTCGGCGTCGCCGGACAACGTGCTGATGGGGTGCTCGAAGATCGACATGCCGCCAGCATGCACCGGGTGAGGGCGCGCGCGTCGCGCCGAGTACGTTCCGGCCATGGGGATCTCAGGTACGTGCAGGGACGAGCTCAGCGTGGTGCGGGAGGCCTTCGAGGCCAACTTCACGCCTCGTGACAACGCCATCTTCGACGAGGGCGCGTCGGTCGCGGTGACGATCGACGGCGAGCTCGTCGTCGACCTCTGGGGTGGGACGGCCACGCGCGATGCCGGCCCGGCGCTCCCATGGGAGGAAGACACGATCATCAACGTCTGGTCGACGACGAAGACGGTCGCGGCCCTCGCCATGCTGGTGCTCGCCGATCGTGGCGAGATCGACCTGTATGCGCCGGTCGCCACGTATTGGCCCGAGTTCGCCGCCGAGGGCAAGGAGGGCATCGCCGTCCGCCACGTGATGAGCCACACCGCCGGTCTGTCGGGCTGGCAGGAGCCGATCACGTACCCGGAGCTCTACGACCGCCGCAGGACGGCCGCCCTCCTCGGCGCCCAGGCGCCATGGTGGGAGCCGGGCACGGCGTCGGGCTACCACGCCATCACCCAGGGCTACCTGGAGGGCGAGATCGTGCAGCGGGTGACCGGGCAGTCGCTCGGCGACTTCGTGCGCGAGAACATCACCGGACCACTCGGCGCCGACTTCCACATCGGCACGAGCGCCGAGCACGACAGCCGCGTGGCTCACGTCATCCCGCCGCCCCCGCCACCGATGCCGGAGGGCATCGAGCCCGACAGCGTGATGGCCAAGACGATGGGCAACCCCGGGCTCGACGCGACCCAGTCGTGGACGATCGACTGGCGGCGGGCCGAGATCCCGGCGGCCGGCGGCCACGGCAACGCCCGCTCGGTGGCCCAGGTCCACGCTCCGATGGCGTGCGGCGGGGAGGCCAACGGCGTGCGGCTGCTCGGCAAGGAGACGATCGAGGCCGTGTTCGACGAGCAGTGCAACGGCACCGACCTCGTCCTCGGCGTGCCGCTGCGCCATGGCATCGGGTTCGGCCTGCCGACCCCGGAGATGCCGATCAGCCCGAACGACCGCACCTGCTTCTGGGGCGGCTGGGGTGGGTCGCTGGCGATCGTCGACCTCGAGAACCGGATGACCTTCTCCTACGTCATGAACAAGATGGGCGAGGGCACGGTCGGCGACATGCGCGGCGCCGGCCTGTTGATGGCCACCTACATGGCGCTCGGCCAGCTCTAGCCCCGAGTACGCGGTGCGGGCCTGTCCCGCGCCGCGTGCTCGGACGGCACGACGAACTCGGCTGGGACGGGACGGGTCAGGACAGCGAGGCGACGAGGGCGTGGATGCGTGCCGCTTCCTCCGGCCGCACGTTGCGGTCGCCGAGGCGGTACTCGGCGACGACCGGGACCATGGCGATCGCGGCCGCCCGGCCGCAGCCGTCGACGAAGCGGTCGATCAGGCGACCGCGCACGAGCTTGACGAGGGCGCCGACGAACGGGCCGCCGTCGACCGTCGACGTGGCGGCGATGATCCACGACTCGGCGACGTCGGCGGCGGCCGGGCCGAGGGAGACGTTCGACCAGTCGATCACCACCGGTCCGTCGCTCGTCACCATGATGTTGTCGGGGTGGAAGTCGAGGTGCAGCACGTTGGTCGGTGCGCCGAAGCGCACGGGCAGCCCGGCGTCGGCGAGCGCGCCGACGGGGACGGCCGCGAGCTGCCGGTGCAACGACGCCCACAGGTCGCCGTGGCGGCCGAGCCGCCACGGGCCGCGCTCCAGCGAGGTGAGCATCGACACCCCGTCGAGGCGTTCCATCACGAGGTCGAACCCGTCGGCGTCGTGGACGGCGGGGACCGGGAAGCCGTGGGCCGCGAGGTGACGCATCGCCGCCGCCTCGACCAGCACCTGCCCGTGCCGCCCGCCACCCTCCCGGTAGCGACGCAGCACGCGCCCGCCGCCGATGTCGAAGACGTCCGCCGCTCGGCCCCGACCGATCAGCGGACCCGGTTCAGTCCCATCCGACGCGGACGCCATCACCTGGACGTGGCCGTCCATGCCAGCAGGTCGTCGGCGGACATCGTGTTGACGACCCGCTCCAACGGCACCTCGCGCTCGGCGGCCCGGTCACACCCGTGGGGCTGCCACTCGAGCTGCCCGGTGGCGTGGGCATCGGTGTCGATCGAGAACCAGCAGCCGTACTCGATCGCCAGGTCGAGCAGCTCGCGGGGCGGATCGAGGCGTTCTGGCCGGCAGTTGATCTCGACGGCCGTGCCGAACTGCTTGCACGCCGCGAACACGTAGTCGGCGTCGAACGTCGACGGCGGACGCTTGCCGATCATGCGACCGGTGCAGTGGCCGAGGATGTCGACGTGCGGGTTGGCGACCGCCACGATCATCCGCTCCGTCATCTGCTGGCGCTCCATCCGCAGCTTGGAGTGCACGCTGGCGACGACGACGTCGAGCCGCGCCAGGAGGTCGTCGGCGAGGTCGAGGGTGCCGTCCTCGAAGATGTCGACCTCCATCCCGGTCAGGATCCGGAAGTCGTCGTCGAACGTGGCGTTGAGCTCGGCGATGTCGGCCAGCTGACGCTCGAGCCGCTCGCGGTCGAGGCCGTGGGCGATCGTGAGCCGCGCCGAGTGGTCGGTGAGCACCATGTACTCGTGCCCGAGGTCGCGAGCGGTCCGCGCCATCTCTTCGATCTCGGCGCCGCCGTCGCTCCACGTCGAGTGCAGGTGGCAGTCGCCGCGCAGGGCGTCGCGGTAGCGCTGCCCGGCGGGGGTGATCGACACCTGCGTCGTCGCCTCCAGCTTCGCCAGGTATGACGGGACCTCGCCGGCGAGCGCCTCGGAGATGACCTTGGCGCTGGAGTCACCGATGCCGTCGAGCTTGGTCAGTGTGCCGGCGGCAGCGCGCTCGGCGATCTCGACCGGGTCCGTGTTGCGGACGACGTCACGGGCCCGCTGGAACGCCTTGGCCCGGAAACCCGTGTCGTGGGCCCGGTCCAGGCAGTGCATCACCCGGTCGAGAGCGGCCTCCGGCGTCATGCCGGCCACGGTACAAGACGGTCAATCGAGGGCGACCGGCGACGCCAGCCATGCCTCGCGCGCCTCGGCGGCGACCCGTTCCCGGCGGAGCGCGGTGGCCGAGTAGGCGATCGCGGCGATCCAGCCGGCGACGATGGTCAGGTAGATCGCCGCCGCCCCGGCGCCGGTGATCCCGACGTGGCGCACCAGCGTGCGGCTGTTCGTCAGCACGATCATCCCGCCGACGAGCGAGCCGAGCATCTTCGGGGCGATGCGGCGCACGAGGTAGGCGGCGAGCGGTGCGGCGATGATCCCGCCGGCGAGCAGGGCGAGGACGTAGGCCATGTCGACGCCCTCGTTGCCGATGCCGATGAGGAAGCCGATGCTCGCTGCGGTGGCCACGAGGAACTCACTGGTGTCGACCGAGCCGATGACCTTGCGCGGCTCGACGTGCCCGGAGACGAGCAGCGTCGGCGTGGCGACCGGCCCCCAGCCGCCACCTCCGGTGGCATCGACGAAGCCGGCGAAGACCCCGAGCGGGCCGAGGAAGCGGCTGCGCAGGGGCGGACGGTCGGCGCGCAGCTTGATCGTGCCGAGCGTGAACCGCAGGAGGACGTACAGCCCGAGGACCAGCAGGATGGCCGCCATCCACGGCGTCGCGGACTCCGTGGACAGGCTGGACAGGAACGTCGCGCCGGCGAACGCGCCGACGGCACCCGGGACGCCGAGGCGCAGCACCATCGGCCAGTCCACGTTGCCGAAGCGCCAGTGGGCGGCGCCGGAGACCAGCGTCGTGCCGAGCTCGGAGAGGTGCACCGATGCGGACGCGGCGGCGGGCGAGAGCCCGACGGCGAGCATCAGCGACGAGGACGTGACGCCGTAGGCCATCCCGAGCGCACCGTCGACGAGCTGGGCGGCCAGTCCGACGATGCCGATCAGGAGCAACTTGCGCACGAATTCCCCTCAAAGCCGATCGAGTTCGTCAGGTTTTCTACAACACGGAACCTGATTCCGCAACCCGGAGCCGCCCGTCACAACTCCCGGCGACCTCACGCACGTGCGGAAGTAGCGTCGGGCCGGTGGCGGGCACGGGATGGCACTTCGCCGAGCTGAACATCGGACGGCTGCACGAGCCCCTCGACCATCCGGCGACGAAGGAGTTCGTCGACGCGCTCGACGAGATCAACGCCCTCGCCGAGACATCACCGGGCTTCGTGTGGCGGCTCAAGGACGAGGCGACCGGGCTGTCGTCGAGCTACGTACAGGCCGACGACGACCCGCTGCACATCATCAACCTGTCGGTCTGGGAGACGCCCGAGCAGCTCCACGACTTCGTCTACCGCACCGCGCACACGCCGTTCCTGCGGCGCCGCCGGGAGTGGTTCCAGAAGGTCGAGCTGTTCCTCGTCTGCTGGTGGGTGCCGGCAGGGCACACGCCGACGGTGGAGGAGGCGATGGCCAGGCTCGACCAGCTCGGCCGCGAGGGACCCAGCGACGCGGCCTTCACGCTGCGCGACCGCCGTCCGGCGCCGGGCGTCAGGGCGGCGTCCCTGCCCGGCTGAGGGCATCGGCGGCCGTCGCGCCCGGAAGGATCTCCGGGATGCACCACGTCGCGCCCGCCGCTTCCAGCGCGGCGGGATCGGGGTGCGCACCGCCGACGAGCGCCACGTCCAGCGACCCCGTCGCCAGCCCGCCGGCCGCCAGCGCCGACGTCACCGACGTCGGCGACCACTCGTCGTCGCCGACGAGGGCCAACCCGTCGAGGTCGTGACGAGCGACGCGGCGCGGACCGGCCGTGTACCTGGAGACGCCGGCGATCCAGATCGGCACCCGCGGCGCACGCGCGCCGGCCGCCGTCGTCACGCGGCCCCCGAGCTGCGCGACCGGGCCGCCCTCGAGCATCGGCACGAGCACCTCGATGCCGGCGTCGAGCGCTGCGGCCCGGGCCTTGTCGTCCGCCGCCGGCTCGTCGAACAGCGAGTACTCGCCGTAGCTGTCGACGCCCAGGCCGAGGGCGAGCACGACGCGCCCGCCGGCGAGGCGGTCGAGCGTCGTCGTCGCCTGGGCGACGAGCTGCACGCGACGGCGCGGCAGCGGCGTCACCATCGTCCCGATGACCACCCGGTGTGTCGCGACGGCGGCCGCCGCGAGCGTGATCCACGGGTCGGCGAACGGCTCGCGCGTGTGGTTCCACAGGTGGTCCCACACGAAGATGCCGTCCCACCCGTTGGCCTCGGCCGTCGCCGCGACGTCCGCGATCACGGACGGATCGGCCAATTCCTCCGACAGCGAGATCGACAGTCCCCAGCGCATGGCAGGACCGTACCCAGCCGCGCCGGTAGCGTCGTCGGCCGCATGGAACGCTTCGGCCTCGTCGGCCTCCCCAACGCCGGGAAGAGCTCGCTGTACAACGCCCTCACGGGCGGAGGCGCGCTCGCCGCGCCGTACGCGTTCGCCACCAAGGACCCCAACATCGGCGTCGCCAAGGTGCCGGACGAGCGCCTCGATCGCCTCGCCGAGATGTCCCAGAGCCGCAACGTCGTGCACGCCGCGGTGCAGGTCGTGGACATCGGCGGGCTCGTCGAGGGAGCGAGCAAGGGCGAGGGCCTCGGCAACAAGTTCCTGGCCAACATCCGCGAGGTCGACGCCATCGTGTTCGTGCTGCGGGCGTTCGTCGACGACGACGTGACGGGGCCGGCGGACCCGATCGAGCACCTGCGCGTGGTGGAGATCGAGCTCGCGCTCGCCGACCTCGAGACCGTCGAGAAGCGGCTCAACCAAGCCACGCGCCAGTCGAAGCTCGACAAGTCGCTCGGCGAGGAGATCGCCGCCCTGCAGGCCGCGTACGACGCCCTGTCGGAGGGCCGGCCGCTCTACCGCGCCGGCCTGAAGCCCGATCACCGCGAGCTGCTGGCTCCGTACTTCCTGCTCACCAACCGGCGCGTGCTCGCGGTCGTCAACGTGGGCGAGGATGCGCTCGACGACATCCCGGCCGCCGAGGCCCGCGTCGCCGCCGAGCTCAACGACGCGGGGGACAACGTCGAGGTGATCGGCATGTGCGTCCAGCTGGAAGCCGAGGCCGCATCCATCGAGGACCCCGCCGAGCGCGCCGAGATGCTGGAGGGGTTCGGCCTCGGCGAGGGCGCGCTGTTCCGGATGGTCCGCAGCGCCTACCACCTGCTCGGGCTGCGCACGTTCCTGACGACCGGCGACAAGGAGTCGCGGGCCTGGACGTTCTACGAGGGCTCGACGGCGCCGCAGTGCGCGGGGCGGATCCACACCGACTTCCACGCGGGGCGGATCCACACCGACTTCCAGCGTGGCTTCATCCGGGCCGAGGTCGTGCAGTGGGACGAGCTGCTGGAGATCGGCTCGTGGACGAAGGCCAAGGAGCTCGGCAAGATCCGCGTCGAGGGCAAGGACTACGTCGCCCACGATGGCGACGTCATGGAGTTCCGCTTCAACGTCTAGACGGGGTTTCTGGACCTGCACGTTGCCGCTGAAGTGGCTGTGAACAGGTCTTTCGTGTTGGGACCCGTCCGCCGAGTGGGCCCGAGTCCGTCAGGATCGCGGACTCTTGACGGACTTGGCACGGCACGCAACGGCGGGCGGCCGTCCACCTGCGTAGCGGACGACGTGATGACGTGTTGCCCCAGCACAACCGACGATCGAGCTCTCGACCACACGAGCGGTGACCGTCGATCGATCTGGGCGAATCACGGCCGGGGCAGCCGGCGGGGACAGACGGGCAACCGTGATTGCAGGACACGTCGGAGCGTCCTGCTCCGTATGGTCGTGTGCGACGCCCTCGTCATGAGCGCTGAAGTAGCGGACCGGTGCCGGGCCTCGACAGCGGCGAGTTCACCGGCGATGAGCCATCAGTCGCCTCGGCGAACTTCGTGTCGGCGCTGCTCCCAGTCGTCCGGCGGCGGTCGTTGACGCAGAAGCGAGCAGGCGAGTTCAGGGACGACCTCCGTTCGAGTCCGCGAGCTGAGTTCGGCACGGATCCGGCCGACGTCGTCGAGCTCCGGGAGCTGTGGCGGCGCTTCAGCCCAGCTCGACCGACACCGACCGGGCGCCCACCGCTCGGAGCGCAACGATGGCGGTCGCGGCTGCGCCGCGATTGGCCGGCAGGGCGACGACCGAGCCGCCGGAACCGGGCGACGTTGCGACGACGCCTGTGGCGCGCACCGCTTCGACGAGCTGCGCGTGGTGGGGCTTCAGGGGCGCCGAATCGCATCTCGTTCGCCAGCTCGCGTCGACCAGCTCGCGCAGACCCGCTACGTCACCGTCGGCGACGCTCGTCGCCGCTCGACGAGCCAGGTCGCCGAGCCGGAGCATGCCGTCGGCGACCGCTGCGTCGGCGGCGCGTGCACGCAGGGCCCCGTGGTACACGCCCGAGCTCTCGCGGTCGTCCGCGCGCCACCCGATCACCGCGTCGACGGCGAAGCCCCGCAACCGGCGGACGGCCGGGACGGCGCGCCCGTCGATCGACGTCGACATGTCCCCGGCGTCGACGAGCACCGCGCCCCGGTGGGCCTGCACGATCCGGTCCTGCCACCCGGCGGCGATGCCCATCCAGCGAACCTCGGCATCGAGCGCGAGCGCAGCGACGATCCGAGGATCGACGGGCCCACCGGCAAGGGCGCTGACGGCCTCGATCACGGCGATCGCGATGGCGCTCGAGCCGGCCAGGCCGACCGAGCGCGGCACAGTTGAGGACCACTCGACCTCGACGCCCGGCAGGCCACCGTCGAGGTGGTCATCGAGCGCCGCGAGCGCGGCGATCACGATGCCGTGCGGCGCGTCCGTTCGGCGGGCATCCACGTCGGCGACGAGCGCTCCGGCCGAGGCCCATTCGGCGAACCCGGCGGTGCGGCTGCGCAGTCGCACGACACCGGGAATCGGCGTCGCGACCGCTTCCGCCGCCCACGCCTCGACGACCGCCGCGAGCACCGCCCCGCCGTGTCCGTCCGACGGGTTGCCGACGAGGCCGACGCGTGCCGGCACCAGCGCGCTCCGTGGCGCAGCGTTCATCGCTCGAGGTCGGATTCGACGGTGACGGACTTCGTGAGATCCCTGGCGTCCGCCCGATCGCCCCCCGTCCCGAACGCCGACAGCGGCCACTCACGCGAGGCCGACGAGCGTGAGCGGTCGGATGCCTGATACTGCTTGAGTGGATGGCTGAAAGTACCTGGCTCCATCACTCCCTCCTGATTAACACCCCTGCGTCGTGGCGTCGCCGCTCGGTGGCCACCGTCGATGGCGTTGTGTGTCTGAGCGCACGACCTGACTCCACGTCGACGCTTCCATTCCCAAAGAGCCGGCGGTCGAGGACGCGCCGCCGATGACGAAGAGACTGAGCTGTTGGATGGGTCTCGAACTGATCAGTGGTGGAGCGCTGACCCTCCGTCTGTCACGACTGTCTCGACGCCCTCCGGTCGGCTCGGCGCGACCTCGTCGGGCAAGACTGCGCCGATGCCGACCATCACCGAGTACGACATCGAACCCTGCTCCTTGCGCTTGGGTTCCGATGACACGCCGGCTGCGGCGCCCATGTTCGGACACCTGAGGCAAGACTCGCCGGACAAGAACCTTCCGGCGCTCGCGGCCGCGATGTTCAGTGCCGTGTCGTTTGGCGAAGGAGCCTGAGATGTCCAACGACACGGAGGCCGCGTCTCAACCGGACGTGCAGATCGATCACCGTCTCGACCCGCGCGTGAAGCGAGCGCTGCGCAGCGTCCCGTGGCGCCGGTTGAGCGACATCGACAGCCGCGAGCGATTGGTCGAGATCTCCAATTCCGAGTCGGCCCTGGCCATGGCGACGAAGCTCGAGAACCTCTACGCACGCTTCGACACCGCGGAGGTGGCATCGTTCGACGGTCTGCGGATCGAGACCCGCGAGTTCGCGTCGGCGCCGGACGGCAACACCATCAAGGTCCAGTTCATCCGTCCCGACAGCCACGACGTCGTTCCCGGCGTCGTGTACCTCCATGGCGGAGGCATGCAGACGGGTTCGTGCTTCAACGCCATGTACCGGATGTGGGGCCGCGTGCTGGCCCATCAAGGCCTGGCGGTGGCGATGATCGACTTCCGCAACTGCCTCACGCCGTCGTCGGCGCCCGAGACCGAGCCGTTCCCAGCTGGTCTGAACGACTGTGTGGCCGGAGTGCGTTGGACGGTGGCCAACGCAGCCGAGCTCGGCATCGACCCAGATCGTGTCACCGTCGCGGGCGAGAGCGGCGGCGGGAACCTGACCCTGGCGACCGGCCTGCAGCTGTTGCGCGACGGCGACATGGGACTCGTCCGTGGCCTGTACGCACTGTGCCCGTACATCGCCGGACGCTGGCCGCAGGAGCGGTTCCCCTCATCGATCGAGAACGAAGGCATCCTCCTCAACCTGCACCACAATCGCGGCGCGGTCGCCTACGGCATCGAACAGCTCGACAACGGAAATCCCTTGGCGTGGCCGTCGTTCGCCACCGACGACGATGTTCGCGGGCTGGCGCCCACGTTCATCAGCGTCAACGAAGCGGACCCACTGCGCGACGAGGGCATCGAGTTCTACCGGCTGTTGCTGCGCGCCGGCGTCGAGCGCGCAGTGCCGCGTCGTGATGGGCACGTCGCACGGCATGGACGTGTTCGCCGCAGTGCTCCCCGATGTCGCCGCCCAAACCGCCGCCAGCATCGCCATCTTCGCCCGCACCTGACACTGCGACCCGCGAGCGGCCGGCTCAGACCGAGACGGGCTCATCGACTTCGGCGCCGCGGCGGCGCAGGGCCGAGTGGAAGCGCCGGTACCGGCACCGAACGCGCGCACCGAACGACCGCATTCACCTCAGCGTCGGCGCACCGAACGGCCCGTCCGCGCGCCTTCTCATGCAGGGGCATCCCACTCCGACGATCCCGGACACCTGGAACCGTGCTCGAGATGGGGTGGTGCTGGAACACCTTCGGGCCACGGAGACACCGCAGCGGTGCGTCATCGGCTGCGCGGACGCGTGGCGACCGCAATTGTCCCGGGAGCGGCTGAGCCAGAGCGTCCTGTCATGCCAGACGTCTCGGTCCCTTGGGTGGTTGGGCTTCATCGGGCCCCGTTGTACGTCGAGCAGGTGGGGGTCCGGCCCGAGCGTTCGGAGGGCGCGTTCGTAGACTGCCGGCGCGTTGGCAGCATGGGGGGCCAGATGACCGAACGACACGAATTGCTGGACGCGACCGACGAGGTGATCGAGGATGCGGTGCGGTTCGCCGATCCGATGATCCTGCGCGGCCTGCTCTACCAGCTCACGGGCGACGCCACTGTCGCCGCGACCGAGGTGCGGGGCCGGGTGCTCGGTCTCGCCGAGGCGATGGTGTTGGCCCACGCGTCCGACGCCGTTGTCCTCCAATCCAAGGCGGCTGACTTCCTGAAGTCCTATCGGGACAGCGGCGCCGACGACATCCCGGTCGGCCCGGTCGACCGGCTGCCGACGAGTCTGAGCCTGGCATGCGGCGAGGAGATCCCCGCCGTCGACGTCGAGTTGTGGATCGAGCAACTCGCTGTGGACCCGTGGGCGCGAGCACTTGCCTGGCGCGACGAGCCGCAGCCGCACCGGCTGCGGGAGTTCTCCGTGGTGGTGATCGGGGCCGGCGGTGGTGGCCTGGGCGCGGCGGTCTACCTCGAGCGGGCCGGCGTGCCCTACGTCGTGATCGAGAAGAACACCGGGGTCGGCGGCACGTGGTTCGAGAACCGCTATCCGGGCGCGCGTGTCGACACGCCGAGTCGGGCGTACACGCACACGTTCGGCGCCGGCTTCGAGTACCCGAACCCGTTCTGCGCGCAGCGTGAGAACGAGAAGTACTTCAATTGGATCGCCGACGAGTTCGGGGTGCGCGGCAACATCGAGTTCGAGACCGAAGTGAAGTCGGTGATCTGGGACGAGGACGCCAAGGTCTGGGACATCGCCGCGGTCGGGCCGGACGGGCCGAGGAACTGGCGTGCCAACGCGGTGATCAGCGGCGTGGGCTTCCTGGCCCGCCCGAACCTCCCGAACATCGAAGGGTTGGCGGCGTTCGAGGGCCCGCTGTTCCACACCGCTCGGTGGCCCAGCGATCTGGACCTCACCGGCAAGCGCGTCGCGGTGATCGGCAGCGGGTGCACCAGCTACCAGATGATCCCGGAGCTCGCCGAGACGGCGGGACACACCTATCTCTTCCAACGCACCCCCAACTGGTGCTTCGATGTCCCCGGCTATCGGTCGCCGTACCCGCCGCAGGTGAACTGGCTGGATCGGAACCTCCCGTACTTCAAGAACTTCGCCCGGTTCCGGACGTGCTGGCTGTCCGGCCCGGAGAAGTTGGGTGCTGCCTTCACCGCCGACCCGGCGTTCAAGGACACGCATGCGAGGAGCGCGATGAACAAGCGGGCTCGTGATGCACGCATCGAGTTCATGCAACGCAAGTTCGCCGATCATCCGGAACTGATGGAGAAGATGCTCCCGGTCGCGCCGCCGTTCTCGTCCCGGCCCGTGCTCGTCGACTCTGACTACAGCGTGTATGACGCCCTGCTGCGTGACGATTGCACCTTGGTCACGGACGGGATCCGGCGCATCAAGGAGAACGGCATCGAGTTGGAGGGCGGCGGCGAGTGCCCGGTCGACGTCATCGTCCTGGCCACCGGCTTCAAGGCCAACGACTTCCTCTGGCCGATGGAGGTCCGAGGGCGCGACGGCCGATTGATCGAGCAACTGTGGGAGAAGGACGGCGCACGCGCCTATCTCGGCACGATGCTGCCAGGCTTCCCGAACTTGTTCATGATCTACGGTCCGAACACGAACGCCACCGGCGGCCTCGGCACGTTCGACTTCGAGGAGATGGTCATCAGGTTCGCGCTCCAATGCATCGAGCACCTCATCGTCGAAGAGAAGCACACCGTCGATGTCACCCTCGACGGGTACTGGCGGTACAACGATGACCTGGATCGGCACGAGGCCCTCAAGATCTACACGGACCCGCGCGCCAACAACTACTACAAGAACGAGCACGGCCGGTCAGCCGCCAACTCGCCGTTCGACATCCGCCAGATGTGGGCGTGGCTACGTCGACCCGAAGACCATGACGGCGGTGAGGCTCACTCCCCCACCGATCCGGCCACGTCCGGCGAGGCCGCTGTACGCCCACACTTCGGTGAAGACCTCGTCGTGTCCTGAGCGCAGAACGCAGCCGCGAGATCGGCGACGGCGTCGTAGAGCGCGATACCGGACACCGAACGTCCGCACCGAACGACGTCATCGCGTGTGTCGCCAGCCGCGCCAGAACTGGCATGTCGGCGTCGACGAGATGCCGTCCGGAACCGGCGTTCCAAGGCACCAGGATCCGGGATGACCGGGCGCGGTTTCCGACCGTCCAGCTCTCGAGCGTTCGCCGCGGTGGATGCGGGGCGATCGCCGCGCCAGACCGGGTGATCGGCGGCGTCAGCTCGATGAGCAGGAGCGTTCCGGAACCGGACCTTGCCGACCACCTCCAGGATCCGCTTGTTCGCGTGTGAGGGCGTCCGGGTGGCGGCGCCCGCCCGAGGTCGTGGAGCGACCGATGGTCAGTAGCTGGGCTTGGTGGGATAGGGCGTCAGCTGCAGCTCGTGCGTCCAGCAGGACCGGTCCTGGCTGTGCAGGTAGTAGAAGGCATCGGCGATCTTCACGGGATCCATGATCAGCTCGGGGCGCTGCTGCGCCATGGGTAGGGACCGCGTCCCCGGAGAGTCGATCAGGCCGTCGATCACGACGTTGGCGACATGGACGCCGTGCTCCGAATACTCCTCGGTCAGGACCTGCGCCAGGGCGCGCATCATCACCCTCGGGTAATACAGCGACTGCCCTGTGTACCGCTTTCGGCCGCGCAGGGACGAGGAGTTGTTGGAGATCAAGAACGAACCACGGCCGCGTTCTCGCATCGCCGGGAGCACCTCCTTGGCGACGAGGAACGGCCCTCGGCTCGCGATGTGCTGAGCGGTGTCGAAGATCTCGATGGGCATGTGCTCGAGGAGCTCCATGTCGGGCGGGAGGTCGCGCCCCTCCAGGTAGCCGGCGTTGTAGATGAGGACTTCGGGATCACCTGCTTGCTCGCGGATCTGGGCGAAGGCCTTCGCTATCGAGTCCTGTGACGTCAGGTCGAGCTCCACCACCATGGCGTCGCCTTGCTGGTCGCGGATGGCGGCTTCCAGTGCGGCCGCGTTCGCGGATTGGCGAGTGGTGAGCACGACGAGGAACCCCTCGCTGGCGAAGCGTTGGGCAAGGGCGCCTCCGATCCCCCAGCGTGCCCCGACGGGTAGATCGCTGTCGTCGACCTCGCTGCCGTGGGCGAGCTTGGTGTTGCGACCATCCGCTTGCCACTTGGAGGTGGCGCCCACGATGACGGCGATCGGGCGGCGGTTGGTGGTCATGTCGAATCACCTGCTCATCGGAGACGGCGGCCACCGGCCTGCGGGAGCCGTGCCGCGAGACTGGACCGTACCTGGCGCGCGTGGTGGTCGGCTCCCGTCCAGGACCGGTCCACGCCTGAGCTGAAACCCTCTGCCTCGGCGTTGCCAGCCCCCACGCCCTCTCCGTCCCTCTCGCTTCGACCGCGAGCATGACCATCAGCCCGGCGCGCAGTTGCCAGTCCTCGAGCGCGCCGGGGCAGGGTGTGCTCGAGCGCCAGTTCGATGCCACCGGCGCGATCCGCGTCGGCGCGATCCGGCGGCTCCTCGACCTCAGACTCGGTCGCGACCCTGGACGAGGTGGCGGCATGGCCGTGCCTCGTTCGGTATGTTCGGATCGTGAAGCCACCTCCGTTCGCGTACTTCGCGCCGGGATCGCTGCAGGAGGCCACGCTGCTGCTCGCTGAGCACGGCGACGACGCCAAGGTGATCGCGGGCGGGCAGAGCCTGATCCCGCTGATGTCGCTCCGCCTCGCCAGGCCGAGCGTGCTCGTCGACCTCAACGGGATCGATGAGCTGACCGGCGTCGACAACACCGCCGACACGACGACGATCGGCGCAATGACCCGGCACCGGACCGTCGAGCGCTCGGACGTGATCGCCCGCACCCTCCCGCTGCTGGCGGCGGCGGCGCCGTACATCGGCCACGTCGCCATCCGCACGCGCGGGAACGGTCGGCGGCAGCTTGTCACACGCCGATCCTGCGGCCGAGCTTCCCGCGGTGGCGCTGGCGCTCGACGCCACGTTCACCGCGTGCACGGCCAAGGGCGAGCGAGAGATCACCGCTCGCGACTTCTTCGCCGGCTACTTCACGACCACGCTCGAGCCCGACGAGGTGCTCTCGAGCGTCCGGTTCCCGAACGCGCCGTCCGGCACCGGCGTCTCGGTGCAGGAGATGGCCAGGCGCCACGGCGACTTCGCGATGGTGGCGGTGGCGGCGTCGGTGACGATGGCCGGTGACGCCATCGGTGATGCCCGGCTGGCGCTCATCAACGTCGCCGACCGGCCGGTGCGGGCGGCCGACGCCGAGGCGGGGCTTCGGGGATCGTCACCGACCCATGACACGATCGCGGCGGCCGCCGACGCGGCCACGCGCGATCTGTCCCCGGTGTCCGATCTGCACGCCAGCGCCACGTACCGGCGCACGGTGGCCGCCGTCCTCGTGCGACGGGCGTTGGCCGAGGCGGTTGCCCGAGCGAGGAGCGTGGCATGAGCGAACGTCTGAGCATCAACGTCACCGTGAACGGTGGCGCACGCGAGGGCGTGGCCGAGGCCCGCAAGACGCTCGCCGACTTCCTTCGCGAGGACCTCGCGCTCACCGGCACCCACCTCGGGTGCGAGCACGGCGTCTGCGGCGCGTGCACCGTCCTCCTCGACGGCGAGCCGGTGCGCTCATGCCTGATGCTGGCGGTGCAGGCGCGGGGCGCGTCGATCACCACGATCGAGGGGTTGGCAGACGGCGACGACCTGAATCCGCTGCAGTCGGCGCTGCGCGACAGCCACGCCTTCCAGTGCGGCTTCTGCACGCCCGGCTTCGTGATGCAGATCACCGCACTGTTGCAGGAGAACCCGTCGCCGACGGAGACCGAGGTCCGCGAGACGCTCTCCGGCAACCTGTGCCGGTGCACCGGCTACGAGACGATCATCAACGGCGTGTTGAGCGCCGCAGGGGTGAGGGAATGACCGCGCTGATGGTCACGCTCCGCCGGCTTCGCTCGACCGCCGGACCGGCCCTCGGCCCTGCAGCGTGCGAAGGAGAGCTCTCGTGACCGAAACCGCGATTCCGGCTCAGCGCTACGTCGGCGCCAGCGTCAAGCGATCGGAGGACCCGCGCATCCTCACCGGGCGCGGCCGCTACATCGACGACGTCCAGCTGCCGGGCATGCTCCACGCCGCGTTCGTGCGCAGCACGATGGCGCACGCCAACATCACCAGCGTCGGCGTCGGCGACGCGCGGGCGCTGCCCGGCGTCGCCGCCGTCTACACCGGCGACGACATCCAGGCGCTGCTGAGCCCCAACGCGCCGCCGCTGTCGATGTTCCCGGGGATGCCCGCGCCTGCATTCAGCATCCTTGCCACCACCAAGGTCCGGCTCGTCGGCGATCCCATCGCGCTCGTCGTCGCCGAGAGCCGTTACGTCGCCGAGGACGCCGCCGAGCTGGTCGAGGTCGACTACGACGAGCTCACGCCGATCGCTTCGTCGGCCGACGCGCTCGATCCGAGCAATCCGGTGATCTTCGAGAGCGAGTCGAGCAACGTGCTGCCCGGAGGACAGGACGGTACCCACGGCGATGTCGACGGCGCGTTCTCGTCGGCTGCCGGTGTGGCGCGCGTGCTCATCAGTCAGCATCGTCACCAGAACGTGCCGATGGAGTGTCGCGGACTCGTCGCCGACTTCGACGCCGCCACCGGTCAGCTGACGGTGCACAGCGCCAACCAGGGCGTCGCCCTCGCGAAGATGATCCTCGCCGGTCAGCTCGGCCACGACCCTGACAAGCTGCGCATCTTGTGCGGCGACATCGGCGGCTCGTTCGGCCTGAAGCTCGGCGCGGCACGCGAGGACATCGCCGTGGCTGCCGCGTCGCGCGCGCTCGAGCGCCCGGTGAAGTGGATCGAGGATCGCGGCGAGCACCTGGTGGCGTCGGGCCACGCCCGCGAGGAGACGATGCAGGCAGCGCTCGCGTACTCGGCCGACGGTGACTTGCTCGGCATCGATGTGGACATGACGATCGACACCGGCGCCTATCCCGGACTGGGCGGGATGATCGGCGGCCTCATCGAGCGGATGCTCCCGGGCCCGTACAAGATCGGCGCGGTTCGCTTCCGATCAAGATCGACGGTCACCAACAAGGCCGCGTACGTCGCCTATCGCGGACCGTGGGCCGCCGAGGTGTTCACGCGGGAGCGGATGATCGACATCGTGGCCAAGCAACTCGGTCGCGAGCCGCTCGACATCCGGCTGCAGAACGTGGTCACCCGCGACGAGGAGCCGCTGCGGATGGTGACGGGGGCGAGCCTTGCCGGCGTCACGACGCGGGAGTCGCTCGAGCGCGTCGCCGCGCTCGTCGACCTCCCGGCGTTCAGGAGGCGGCAGGCGGCGGCGCGGGCGGAAGGTCGCTACCTCGGCATCGGCTTCGCGAGCTACATCGAGGCGGCCCCGGGGCCGAACGAGGGTGGGGGCGGCGGCGTGATGGGGAACGAGAACATGCGCATGCGCCTCGACGCCGACGGTACCGTCCTGGTGTACACCGGCCAGATGCCGCACGGGCAGAGCCACGAAACGACGTTCGCCCAGATCGCGGCCGACGAGCTCGGTGTGCCGTTCGAGCAGGTGCGGGTCGTCGTTGGCGACAGCGACACCAGTCCCTTCGGGATGACCGGTGGTAGCCGGGCGGCGACGATGGCCGGCGGCGCCACGCTCCACACGGCTCGCGCGCTGAAGGAGCGGATCCTCGACGTGGCGTCACGAGCGCTCGAGGCGAGTCCCGGCGACCTTGTGATCGTCGACGGCAAGGTCGCCGTGCGGGGCGTTCCCGTGAGCGCGATCGCGTTGACCGACGTCGCCGCCGCGGCGGCCAGCGACGACGAGCTCGAGGTGGCGTGTGAGTTCGACGGTGGCAAAGGCGGGTGGTCGGGCGGGACCCACTGCGCGATCGTCGACATCGACGTCGAGACCGGGCATGTGACGATTGAGCGCTGGGTGGTGGTGGAGGACTGCGGAACGCTCATCAACCCCGCCGTCGTCGAGGGCCAAGTGCGAGGCGGCATCGCCCAGGGCATCGGCGCAGTGTTGCTCGAGCGGTCGGCGTACGACGACGAGGCGCAGTGCCTGTCGGGCACGTTCATGGACTACCTCCTGCCCACGGCGACCGAGATCCCGCGCATCGAGATCCATCATCTCGAGACGGTGCCGCTCGATCCGGACGTCAACTTCCGGGGCGTGGGCGAGGGCGGGATGATCGTGTCGCCGCCGACGCTGGTGAACGCCATCGAGGACGCGCTGGCGCCGTTCGATGTCACCATCACCGAGCAGCACCTGCCGCCGCTGCGGATCATGGAGCTCCTCGGCAAGGCGTGAATCGTCCCCGGCTTCCAACGCCCCACAACCCCTTCCACGCCCTCGACGACTCGATCCGACCCCTGCGGTCCATGACCCAATTGCTGCGCCGTGACGACACGCCATCACCGAGCGCGATCTTGACGACGACGCCGCCGCCGACCGGCGTCGGCGTCGAGGAGTTCAGCCATCACGACAATCGGTAGCGCCGTCTGCCGGCGTTTGATGACGGTCGGTCGTGCCCATGTCGTCGTCGTGTTCGGACGGTGCCGGTCGGTCGAGGTGCGTCGGTTTGGACGGTTCAGCTCGGCTCGCCGGGGACGTTGGTGGCTTGTCGGATGGCGAGTTGCCATGTGTCTCGGTGTGGTCGCCAGATGTCGGTGAATCGTCGGTGGACGCTCGAACGCGCGTTCTGGCGCGACGACCTCGTCGCCCATGATGACGACGAGGTCGCCGCCTGTGTCGCTGAACTCGATGGTGGTGGTTGACCGGCCCGTCGGCGTGGTGGACCTCGTGGCGTCGGATGCGGTCGAACAGGTCGTTGCGGTCGACGACGCGGGTGATGGGTGCCTGGACGACGAGGTCGACGGCGAGCAGGTCGTGGAGGGCGTCGAGGTCGCCGGCGTGGAAGGCGTCGCTCATGCGTCGGTGGGCGGCGAGGGCGCCGGCGATGCGGTCGTCGGCGTCCGGGGACCGGGTCGTCCTCATGTCGGCGTGGCTCGGGGTGGGGTCTTCTCGACGAGGGGGTCGGCGTGGCGGTGGACGATCTTCCAGTGGTCGTCCTCGAGCCGGGCCCGGGTTGATCGGACGCGGTCTGAGCGCCGCCATGACTCGGGGTGGGTCACGCAGTGCGAGCTCCGTAACGCGGGGTGCACGTACGTAGGGGCAGGCGTCAACGCAGCCCGATCGCGTCGCCGCGCTCGTCAGCGCCGCGGGCGCGGACCGCCGGGCGACGGTGGCCACGACTCGGCACGGGGGAACACGCCGCGGAGGACCGCAGGGGGCACGAACGGCGCCCACTGGCCGGGACGCTGGGACAGCCGATCGAGGATCACGATGAGCACCGCGGGATGGTGGATCAGGCCGGCGTGGCTGCTGCGCACCTCGACGTTCTCCCGGTCATCACCGACCGCCTCGATGCAGCTGCGCCAGTCGACGATCCCGTCGGTGCGTGAGTAGATCGCCGTCGTGGGCACCGACAGCGGCGGACGGTGCTCCTCGCGGACCCGGTTCGACAGCGGCCGCGCGTTCGGGTCGCGGACCAGCTCGGCGATGGCGCTGAACGTGCTGCGGTCGCCGCGGCGGAAGCGGAACGGGCTGCCGACCGTGATCACCTGGCGCACCAGCTCCGGACTGCGTCGCGCCATCGCCCGGCCGAGCATGCCCCCGGCGCTGTGGCCGACGATGCTGACCGGCTGCCCGCTGCGCTCGCACAGGCTGCGCAGGTGGGCCGTCGTGCGCTCGACGGTCTGCGAGCTGCTCCCCAGGTTGGAGCCCAACTCCCAGCCGTGCGCCTGGAACCCGGCACGCCGCAGCGCGGCCCGCAGCGGCGCCGTCGCCCGATCAGACGTGGCGAACCCCGGCAGGATCAACGCCGGATGCCCGTCCCCCCGGCGCCCCAGCCCGAGCAGCGGAGCGATCGTGTAGAACGCCGACAGCTCGGCAAACGCCCGCGACTCCAGCGCCAACGCGAGCCGCGACGGCAGCCCGAACTGCGCCGGTTCCCCTGCATCCGACTCGGCCGAGGACACACTCGCCATTGCCGAGATCTTGCCTCACGGCCGTCGACCGCCGCGACCCCCGGGGTAGCGAGCTGCAGCACCATGCCCCCGACGACAGGCCGGTCGCGTAGCTCAGTGGAGCCAAACCCAGCTGGCCGATGTCCGGTGGCGGAGTTCCGGCGATCGAGACAGCAGCGCCTCGCGTCATTCGGCGTCGTGAGCAGACACCATCCGGCGGCGGTTGCTCTGTCCGGCATGAGGTGGATCTGGCTCGATGGTCATTGTCCGGTGGGCCGGCAAGGCGCATCGTGCTCGGGGTGTGAGCATGGAAGGCACGGACATGGTGGGGGCGTTGACTTCGCGGCGGTAGCGGGGCAGCGGGATCCGAGGCGAAAACCGACGGTGATCGGGGGTATCGGCCGCGAGCTTCGAACCTCGCCATGGTGGCCGGGTTCGTGCTGGCGGCGTGGACGGTTGCGGGCGACCTCACCGGCCAAGGCGGTGGTGGTCCGATGTGGTCGTGGCGGCTGCCGGTCGCCGCGGCGGTCGGCGTTGCGATGTCGCTGCGAGCATCGGACGCGGTGTGATCGTGACGACATCGCGGATTGAGGGTCGGCGGCTGTGGATCAGCTGGCGGCTGCCGTGGGCAGCCGTCGAAACCTGTGGCATCCGGGACCCCGTTGGCCGGGCCGCAACCGCACCACGGCACGCTCGCCGTGACGTTGCTGGATGGCCGAACCCGTCGAGCACCGGTCGGTCGTGGTCGTCGGCGTGATCCCACCTTCGACGTCGCGATGGCGGCAAGGCTCGTGGTGGCTCGGTAGCACCGAGTGACCATCAAGATCCGAACTGGCCATGGGTGGCGTGCCTCGGTTCAGGGATCGGTCTGCTCGGCGCGATCGCGGTGGCCGAGACGGGACGGATGAACCAGGAGCTCGCCCGCCGGGAGGTGGTGTCCTACGACCGCGACGAGTGGCGCGAGTTGGGGATCGAGGTCTCAGTCGCCGAGACGTTGACGGTCGGCTTCGGCGTGGCCGCCATCGCACTCGGAGGGCTTCCGGTCGTCTCCGCGCTCCGCCGGCGCGGGTCCGCACCACTCACCCGATGGCCGGCGGACTCACCTACCCGGCGATCGGGACCGATGGGTTCGACCGGGCGCCGAGCCTCGTCCTCAGCGGCAACCAGATCCGAGGCAACGATGGGCAACTGGTCGCTGTGACGTCTGAACGCAAGGTTCCGTGGACGTCGATCACGGTCGACACCTACTCAACCACGCGTGGGGTGACCGACTTCAGCGTCCATCACGTCGGCGGCCGGTGGCACCTCACGAGTTGGCGCATGCTCCTGGATGCGTGGCTCGAGGAGGATCCACGCGACTCATCGATGTTGAGCCTGTACCTCGCCCCGAGTCGCATCGGCCAGCTCACAGAACACCACGCGATCCGCCGGCTGCCCGACCGGTACGCGGCGACCGATGGCACGCACACGTCGATCTGTGCTCTCACCCGCTCAGGGGCTGACTGGACGTGCACCATGCCGACCGGAACACCCCCGACAACGCGCCGGCTCCTCTGCGTCGCCGCCCAGTGGGCCGCACACCGCCACGCCCAGCTCCGCAACAGCGACTGACCCCGCGCCTTCGTCGGCGCGAGTCCCCAACTCGCGGTGGCCCGGCGTGGAGAGCCGGCGATCCAGGCACGCGACCCACGCGATCATCGGGCGTTGTTCGAGGACACCCCCGGGCCGAGTTCGGTGTCCCGTCTCCACCGTCGGTACCCGCACCGGATGGCGTCGCCCGACCACGGTCTACTGTCGGCGGCGTGAGTACGGCCAAGACCGGGCCTGGCTATCGGATCGAGGCGCTCGGGCCGCAGACGTGGGACGCCTTCGCCGACCTCGCCGGACGGCACAACGGCGTGTGGGGCGGCTGCTGGTGCACCTACTTCCACCGCGGCGCCGACGATGCCGCACGCACACAGCTCGGCAACCAGGCGTACAAGCAGCGGCTCGTCGAACAGGACCGCACCCACGCTGCGCTGGTGTTCGACGGCGACGTCGCGGTCGCTTGGTGCCAGTTCGGGACGGTCGAGGAGCTGCCCAACATCCACCACCGCAAGGAGTGGGAGCAGGGCCTCGTACGGCGCCCTGACTTCCGCATCACCTGTCTGTTCGTCGACCGGCGGTACCGCCGCAAGGGAGTTGCGGCGACTGCCGTCCACGGCGCCTTGGAGCTGATCGGCATCGCCGGTGGAGGGCTCGTCGAGGCCTACCCGCACGATCTGCCGCCCGGCAAGAAGACGTCGGCGTCGTTCCTCTACAACGCCACCCGCACGATGTATGAACAGCTCGGATTCTCCTACCAGCGACCGAAGGGGCAGGGCAACTGCGTCATGACGAAGGAGGTCCCCGCCAGCTCTGACGGGGGGGTGCGGCGACGCCGCTCACCGACCGGGCGGCGCTAGCTACTTCCCCCGGAAATAGTGCCTGAGCTGGAGTTTAGCATCCCAGCTTGGTCGTCCCAGTTCATACGATGGTCTCCAACCCTTCCGTTACAAGAGTTGGAGGCCACCGTGTTGCGAACTGTAGGCCCGCAGGGTTCGTTGTTCGAGCTGCTGCTGCCGTCGGCGATGCGGTGCTGTCGGAGCTCGCCGAGATCACGCGCTGCTCGACGACCGCAGATTCTTCCTTCCGTTCCGTGCGTTCTTCTATCCTCGCGAGGGGCTACCGTCGGTCCCGATCGAGACGTATCTGCGTTTGATGTTCTTGAAGTACCGCTTCGGGCTCGGTTACGAGCGACTGTGTTCCGAGGTGACCGACTCGATCAGCTGGCGGCGGTTCTGTCGCATCGAGCTCGAGGTCACAGTGCCGGACGAGTCGACGATCCGCAAGCTGACTCGCCGCTGCGGACCCGAGCTGATCGAAGCGTTGAACCAGGAGCTGCTCACCGCCGCTGCCCAGCGCGGCGAGGTCCACGTTGAGCGGGTGCGTGCCGACACGACCGTCGTCGAGGCCGACATCAAGTACCCGACCGATTCCGGTTGTTGACCGCGCTGTCGGGCGGATCGCCGTGCGGTTGCGTCGACTCCGCGCCGCCGAGCCGAAAATCTCCTTCACCGATCGCACGAGCGAGGCCCGCGCCCATCAGCACTCGATCGGGGTGTGGCTGCGTCGACGCAGCACGAAGCCAAAGCCGAGGTGTTGGTGATCACCGGCCAGCCTCGCCGATCTCGCCACCGCGCGGTGATCGAAGCGACGAAAGCCTTGCAGCACAGGCGCGGCGACGACAAGTTCGTCGCCTGCTCGACGATCTCGCCGTGCTGATCGAACGCACCGAGCGGGTCATCGACCAGGTCCGCTGCCGCGTCGGCGGCGAGCAGCCCGCCGGCGCGACCCGGCTCGTGTCGCTGCACGAACCCGACGCCCGCCCGATCCGCAAAGGACGCCTCGGCAAGCCCGTCGAGTTCGGCTACAAGGCGCAAGTCGTCGACAACCCCGACGGGCTGATCCTCGATCACTCCGTGCACATCGGCAACCCCTCCGACACCGATCTGCTGCGCCCAGCTATCGAACGCATCACCACCCTTCTCGGCATCACACCGGCGACCGTGACCGCCGACCGCGGCTACTGGAACTCGACCATGGAGTCCGACCTCGCCGCCGCCGGCGTCACCACCGTCGTCATCCCACGCACCGGCAAACCCTCCGCGCGCGGGCCCGCATCGAGCACGCCGACGACTTCGTCGACACCGTCAAATGGCGCACCGGATCCGAAGGACGCATCTCACACCTCAAACGCGACTGCGGCTGGCGCCGCACCCGCCTGCGCGGCCACACCGGCGCCCGCACCTGGTGCGCCCACGGCGTCTTCGCTCACAACATCATCAAACTCATCCAACTGCAGCGATGAGCCCGCCGACTCCTCATCCAGCACTCTCGCCCTACCGTCCGACGCTGCACGCTCGGAGAACACGCCGAGCGACGCCGTCGACCCGCACTCCATAGCAACAAGCCAACCACCACTCCAACAGCATCAGCCCAGCTACCGGCTACTTCTTCCTAAGCACGACCGATCAGACAGGTCTGGCACGGACCACCGGCGCTGGGGACTCGCTGGTCAACGCTCAACACACGTCCGCGGGAAGCTCGATGAGCCAACGCGACTCGGACTGGGTGGCGTTGACGACGACGCCGAGTGCCCAGAGATGCAGAAGTGGCTGGCCGCATCGGTCGCCAGGATCGCACGCTTCGTCCACCGCGGATCGGGCTGAGCAGTTGCAGCGTCGAGACCACGAGGACGTGGAGCGGTTCCTGCGCGCCGTGCAGCGTGGAGGGGTGTGGCACCTCGAACCCGCGGACGTCCTGACGCCACGCGCTCGGTCATGGGAGGAGTGGCACGTCGGCTACGGCGTGGACCTGCGGCCCGACGGCGTCTGGGGTCAAGACGGCGCCGATCCCGGCGTGCTCGTGATCTCCCGCTACCGCCCCTCGACCGACACCACCGCCGTGTTCCTCGCCAACGTCGACGAGGACGCCGTCGAGGACCTCGAGACCCTGTCAAAGGTGCGAGCAGTTGGCGAGGCACACCTGCCAGGCCGGCTCACCCGCAAGGGACCGATACGGCGATCGAGGACGCAGCTTGCGTCGCGATGACGCGTCTCGATCGGGCGGTGCGCCGTCGACCAGCACGACGTGCGCGTCGGAGAACTGTTGGCGAATCGGGATGATCCGTCGATACCGGGCCGGGCACGACTCACGACCCTCCGCCGCCGCGGGCGGTCCAGGCTGGCCTCGTCCTGCTCCGTCACCTGCGGCCGAATTCTGCGTAGGAACTGTGCAGCCTGCGGCGGCCCAGCGTTCGGTGCCGCCGACCACGGCACCGAACACGGGGCGACCTCCAAGCCCAAGCACCCGCCCTCTGGACCGCCCTGGGTCTGGTGGAGGCTCACAGCCATGGGGCGCCGGCGACGGCCGCGGCGAGATCCTTGACGGCCAGGTGTGGTCGCCCGCGGTAACTTCTCGAGAGACGACGCGGAGGGAGCGGCACGTGATGGACACGCCGACGGCGGCCGGTACGTCGCCTGTTCTGGCTCAGGCTCGTGCGATCGCGCCGATCCTGCGTGACGCCGCGTCGCGCAACGAGGCATCACGCCAGCTCGACGAGGTGACGGTTTCGACCCTTGCCGAGGCTGGGATCTTCCGCATGGTGATGTCGGAGCGCCTGGGTGGTCCTCAGCTGGACCCGCTGGCTCAGCTCGAAGTGATCGAGGAGCTCAGCGCAGCGGATGGGTCGGCGGGCTGGTGTTCGATGATCGGTTCTGACGGCGGCTACGCGACGTCGTTCCTCCACGCCGAGGTAGCCCGTGACATGTACCCGAGCCTCGACCTGCCCACCGCGCTCGTCGCATTCCCGGGAGGCCGGGCAGCGCCCACGGGCGATGGATACGACGTCAGCGGCACGTGGGCCTTCGCCAGTGGCAGCACGCACTGCCGCTGGTTCTTCCTCAACTGCCTCGTACCGGACGGTGACGTCTTCCGCCTCGATGCAACGGGCCGGCCCGAGTTCCGGGTCGTGGCCGTGGCGCGTGACGAGATCGAGGTCCTCGACACGTGGCACACCACGGGCCTCGCGGGCAGCGGCAGCCACGACGTCGTCGTCGCCGGCTGCCACGTCCCGGCGGAGCGGACGTACTCGCTCGTCGTCGACCCACCGCTCGACCCGGCGCCGTTGTACCGGCACCGGTGGATGTTCTTCGTCAACATCGGCGCCGTTCCCCTCGGCATCGCCCGTGCCGCCCTGCAGGAGGCGGTGCGCATCGCCGAGACCAAGGTGATCATGCCGACCTTCACCCTGTTGCGCGAGGAGCCGACGCTGCTCGACCGGGTGGCGCGGGCGGAGATGCTGATCGCTTCGGCGCGGGCGTACCTGTGGGAAGCCGTCGGTCGCACGTGGGAAGCGCTGCAGGCTGACCGGCCCGTCGACGCCGCATGGCTGCAGGTCCGACTCGCGACGGTCAACGCGTTCCGCTCCTCGCGCGAGGCGGTCGGCCTCGTGTACGAAGCCGTCGGCACCAGTGGCGTGTACTCCTCATCGCCGCTCGACCGGCACCTCCGTGACGTCGTGACCATGGCCCAACACATCCTCGCCCAGCCGCGGATATTGGTCGACGCCGGTCGAGTGCTCGTGGGGCTCCCGCCCACCACCATCGGGTTCTGACACACGGTGAACCACCCATCGAACCGACGGCCCCGGCCTGGCACCTCTCGGCGCTCACCGACCAGCAACTGGCCGGCGTGATCATGTGGGTCCCCAGCGGCGCGATCTACCGCGCCGTCGCACTCGGCATCCTGATCGACTGGCTCGGCCAGCCGCCCACCCCCCGGCGTCGGCGTCGACCAACCATGACGACGGACGCGCCGAACGGACGCCGACGATCGACCCGGCCCGCTCGATCACGCTCGACGAGCGTGTGAGCAGTCGTTGCGGGAAGCACTGAGTTGAGGCGTCAGCCCCGGGGTCTCGGCGAGCGCGAGAATCGGACGTCAGGTCCGCGAGCGTACGAGCGGTCGGAGCGACGCTGGGTGGTGGGGTGAAGATGAGCGAGCAGGGCTGGCGCGAGTTCCTCGAGGCGGAGGGCGTCGACGATTGGGTGGTGCTCCACGGTGGTGCGGCGGCGGTCTTTCGTGTGCCGTCGATCCTGCACGCCGCGCGGCTGGCCGCCGCGCTGGGCGACGTTCCTGGACTGGCTGGTGCGGGCGCGCTCCTGACGGTGGCGGACGATCGCCTCAGCGTGCGGCTGAGTCGTGACATGTGGCAGCTCGAGTCGCGCCACGTGGAGTTGGCGAGGGCCGTGTCCGACGTGGCACGGGCTCACGCCGCGGTTGCCGATCGTGGGGCGGTGCAGGAGGTGCAGCTGGCGATCGCCGCGCAGCCTGACGAGGTCGACCTCGAGTTCTGGCGCGCCGTGCTCGGCTACACGCCGATGGCGCACGACAACGCCGTCGACCCGCTCGGGCACGGATCGACGGTCTGGATGCAGCAGCTGGGTCAGGCCAAGACGCTGCGGCACGCGATGCACGTCGACGTGTCCGTGGCTCGGGAGCATGCCTCGGCTCGGCTCGACGCGGCGCTCGCGGCGGGTGGTCGCATCGTCGATGAGTCGGAGGAACATTGGACGCTTGCCGATCGTGCCGGCAACCGAGTCTGCATCTGTGCTTGGCCCGACGGCGCCTCGTTGCGGCTGTCCGACACTCGCGCCCAACACGTGGGTGACGACACCTGAGTCGCAGGTCTTCACCTCCCGTTCCCGTCACGGCGATGGGTGGTCGAGGGTGCCGAAGGTCTCGGCTTCTTGCTCGCGCAGCAACTCATCGCGGCCTGCCAGCTGGTCGTGGACGTCCCGGCAACGTTGGTCGCCCGGACACGAGTGTTCGGGCAGCGGGAGCGGGCAGCCCGCCTCGCCACGACAGGGGTGCATGACTGCCTTCCGAGGCGATCGGGCCGCCTCGAGGGCGACCGGCCGTCGGACGAGCAGGGCACCGCCCGACGGCCGATGTCGCTCAGTGGTCAGCTGCTGGTGCAGCTGACGTTGGTCCGCGGGACCTCACCGTTCGAGGTCGGCTCCGAGAACGTGCAGGTGACGGTGAGCACGGTCGTGCCCGGCCGACTGCTCGACGCGCGTCGTGTGTCAGTTGACGTGTTGGACGATGACGTCGCCGGCGCCGACCAGCACGTTGCCGTCGGTTCGAACCTGGACCTCTCCGAGGAGCACCCGTCCATCCGAGGGAGCGGCGTTGGCGGTGACCGACCCGGGCACCGTCCATTCCGCGCCGGCGGGACGCAGGGCGTTGGCGTCGGCAACCGAGACCGACCCGAAGCCAGCGTTCGTGAACACGTCGACGTAGTCGTAGTCGGTGGCACCGGAGGGGACGGCGAATCCGTCGACGAGCACGACCCAGTTACCGGCGCCCGGGTTGGCGATCGTCACCGATTCCTCGGAGTCGCCGTCGGCGCTCTGCCCGGCGAGCGCGCACGACCCGGACGTGCAGTTGAACACGAACAGGTCGAGGTCGGCCGCGGGGTCGGATGGGTTGCCGATGGTGGCTCGCAGGGAGGTGCTTCCGGGCGTGACGACGACCGGGTACTGCTGCTGGGCAAGGTCGGCGATGTTCGGGCGGGCAATGTGGGCGCTGCCGAGCGTCGTACCGAGGGCTCGGCCGATGAACGGGCCGAACCGGTTCGTCAGCGTGTAGCTGCGGGCGACCGGGACCCCGACGGTGGCCGACTCGATGATGTCCGGATCCGGGCTGACGCTGGCGCCCAGGATGGTCGCGGTCAGCGCGAACGGCGTGAACTCGATGTCCGAGGTGCGACGGGCTTCCACCGTGATCTCCCACACGCCCGCGGTCGGGTTGACCACGGTGCGGCTGAGTGGGCCGCCACCGGGGCACGACCCGCCCGGCACGACGGGCGGCGAATAGCAGACGGTGCTCGTGTTGCTGTCGACGTTGACGCCGTACGGGTGGTAGCGCAGGAACCGGGCTTGGCCAGTACCCGCGGCGGCGCCCGGTCCGCTGAAATCCACCTTGAACGCCGGGACGTCGGCAGGTACCTCGAAGAAGTAGCTCACATCTTCGTTGCGCCCGACAGTGCCCGTGAACGTCTGCGTGTAGCCGCTGCCGGCATCGAACGTGGAGGGCACGACAACGGTGTTGAGGGTCTGGTACTCGATGCCCGGCGTGCTCGGATCGTCGAGGTTCAGGACGGCCGAGTGAACCCCGTGTGCGGAGGCGTTGATCGACACGGAAAGTGTCCGCGGCTGGTTCTTCGGCAGCGAGATCGAGGTCGCGCCGAGCGCGAAGGTGCCATCGTTGCCGACCAGCGACAGGTTGTAGGTCCTCGACCCGCCGGGGCCCGACGTGCGCGTGAACGTGTACTGCCTCGCGTAGGACTCGCCGAGCGCCACGCCCTCACGGTCGTGGATGCCGACGCCGATCCCCGGCGTGGCGAGGAACTGCTCGAGCGCTGTATCGACCGGGACCGACGACGTGATGGCCACGGTCTTGATGGCGTTGGTCGCCAGGAGGCTCCATGCCTCGGGGACCTGGATGAGCCCGTTGCCCTGCTCGTACGCCCCGTAGCTGCCCAGGAACCGGGCGGAGGAGTTGAGCGCCTGACGCAACTGGTCGGGCTGGTGCTGCACGCCCGTCTGCTGCGCTGCGCTGACGAGCAACGCCGCCGCGCCGGCCGCTTGCGGGGACGCCATCGACGTCCCGTTGAACATCGAGTACCCGGGTGGCAGGGCGTGGACGCCTGGCACTGGTCCGCCGAACTGCCACACCGGCGTCGTCGAGATCGCCGCACCCGGGGCGATCACGTTGGGCTTGAAACCACCGTCCTCCCGCGGGCCGCGGGAGCTGAATGGGTGCATGTTGTCGACGCCTGCAGCGGGTGCGGTCGAGCCGTAGTTCGCCTGCCCACGTGGCGTCCGTGATGGACGCGCCAACGCTCATCACCTTCGTGGCCACGCTCGGGTCGCCGACGGTGTTCTCGCCTGGACCGCTGTTGCCAGCGGAGATGAAGATCTGCACGTTCGACTGGTCGATCAACCGGTCGTACAGCACGGCGCGTGTGTTGTTGGCGTCGTTGAGCGCCGGCAGTCCACCGATCGACATGTTGATCACATCGACGTTGGCCTGCTTGGCCGCATAGATCATGCCCTCGATCAGGGCGCTGGCGGTGCACCCGGCGACGAACAGGCAGACGCGCACCGAGACCAGCTGGACGCCGGGCGCGGCCCCGCTCATCGCTCCGCCGAACAGACCGTTGGCGGAGATGATCCCCGCCACGTGGCTGCCGTGGGCGGCCGAGACGATGCCAATGTTGACGAACTTGTTCTGGCCGTCGACCTGGACGACGAACGGCATCCGCTCGGCGACCGCGGTGGCCGGGTTGTCCGTGCCGAAGTAGCCGACGTCGCGGGCGACCTTGTAGTCGGTCATCGCCGTCTCGTCAGTGAAGTCGCGGTCCTGGTCGGCGTCCACCCACACCATGGCGGCGCCATCCCAGAGCACACCGAAGACACCACTCGAGCCGGCCGGGTTGCCATCGCGGTTGACGTCGTTCCCGACCTCGCCGCCGAGATCCGGGTCCCGCTCATTGAACACACCGAAGCGATACGACCCGGCCGGCGCGGTGAACGATGCACCGTCGACACTGAACGTCGGACCAGACACCTGCGTGGACATCTCCACCCACGTCGGGTCAGCGTCGATGAGCGGGTTCGTGTACGTCACCCAGTCGACGATCTTCGGCGCGCCGCTGGTCGTCGTCGCCAACGCGGGGTGGTCCAACGTGATCCCGGTGTCGAGCACGCCCACCGTGACGCCCCGACCGTCCCACGTGGGATGGGCATCCAGGAACGTGGCGGCTCCTGTGTCGGCGATCGGCATGTACGGGTTGTGCCGCCCGGTGCCCGCGCCTGGTGCGGGAAACGGCGTCGGTGCGATCTGAGCGTCGGGACGGGGATCCTCGAGCGGGATGATCTCATTGAGATCGGCCGTCTGAACTCCGTCGACGGCTGCGACCTGCTCCACCTGATCGATCGGCACCTCGGCACGGACGTAGCCGAGATCATGGTCACGGAAATCCGACTCGCCCACCAAGAGCTTCAACGCCGCGCACGACGTCGCGACTCCTCCCTGGACGCGCGGCGATCAGCATCGTCACCGTCGATTCGCCGTTGGCCCGCGCTTCGGCAAGCAACTCCCGGTCGTGGCGGCCGAGCTCGGACCCGTCGTCGCCGGGCTGAGCGCCCGTCGTCGACCCGGCGACGGGAAGCATCGTGATCGCGACACCCGCGAGCAAACCGATCACGAACGTGCGGCGAGAACGCCTTCGAAATTGGCCCACAGTTCCCCCGGATCCCCATCGACGGCGCCATCCTTGGCACCGTTCGAGGCGCACGCTACCAGTACCGTCGACCGGCCCGGGAAGCTCCCCTCCGCATCAGCGCCGCGGCGTGGTGGGGTTCGCGTTGACGCGTTCCCTTTGGGTGGCTCAGTCGCCGGGTGTCAGCGCGACGGGCCGAGCGTCGCTGGCCTGGCGCGCCGGGCGGGTGAACGGCTCCGATGCGATCGTGGCGTGAGCGGCGTCAGGGGGTCTCGGTTGGGGGCGCGCAGGTCGGCGTGAGCTCAGCTGCAGGGGAATCCAGGGCTGTGGTTGCCCTGGGTGAAGGTGCAGCCATATGTCGGCGAGGCGACCACTGCCGGGTCGAGGACGGTGTCGCCCTCGGGCTTGATCCCTTGCTGCACCCAGTCGATGAGATCGTCGAAGGCCCGTGTGAGCTCTTGGGCGCTGAAGTCGCAGTGGCCGACGCCGCGGATCGCTCGCTGGACAACGAGGTCGCTGGCACCGTTGGCGGCGACGCGTCGGGCGTCGTCGATCTCCATCGCGAAGGGGACGAAGAGGTCGCCGAGGTCGTGGAGGGTGAGCACCGGGATGCGCGGCGTGCCCTTGACGACAGGGATGTTGGCCATGCCCGACGTGCGACGCCCTTGCGGGTCCGCAGCGACGCGCACGATGGCCTGGTTGAAGGCCGCTTCGGTCGCGCTGAGCGCCGGATCGAGGTCGAGCTGGTACACGGTGTCGGTGTTGTCGACGGCGACGCCGGGGTGCCCGGGCAGGGTGCCGTCGCCGAGCCCCAGATCGAACATGAAGTTCCCTCGCTGGCCGCTGGCGATACCGGGGATCGAGTTCCAATACAGCCACGCCGTGTCGAAGGTCGGGCGCAGCCCACCGGAACGCAGCATGGTGAGGGTCTTGAGCTGCTGGGCCGCTGGTGTGATGGGGGCCGGCCACGCTGCACCGGACAGCGCCTGCTTGATCGCCGGCACCGTGATCCCGAGGTAGGTGGCCGGGTCGACCGGGAATGTCGATGATCCTGTTCCGAGCTGCTGAGCGGCGGCGTTGAAGTCCAAGAAGAAGTCGAACAGCTCATAGTCGCCGAGCACGCCACAGATCGGCATCGCGCCGTCGTAGGCGTTGGGGTACTGCTCGATCGCTGCGGCGGTGACATGGCCACCCATCGAGGCACCCGTCAGATACGTCCGCGCCGGCTTGCTGACGATGCCATTGAACAACGACGTCAGCGCATGGGTATCGGCGACGCCCGCTTTGACGTCGTAGTCGTTGCGGCTGTAGCTGGACGCTGCCCAGGCGAAGCCGTTCGCCAGGAGGTATGCCCGCAGCGGGTGGTTCTGCACGGTCAGCTCGAGACCGGTGCCGGCATAGCCGTGGGCCCACATCACCAGCTCTCCGTTCCAATCGTCGGGCACCTCGATGCGATACCCGGCGCCACCGTGGATCCCCCAAAAGCGCTCCGACGGAAGACCCGGCAACGCGTCGAACGGCAACTTCGCGGCGTCGACGAAGTAGGCAGGGGGCGGCGCCGCAATCGACGACACCGGCACCACAAACGCTGACGACATCACCACGACGATCGACAGAAACAGCCTGCGCACCACATCCCCCTTGAGAATCGCCCCACGATGCCGATAGCCCTGAAGCGAGGCCCACTCGAGCGTGGTCCGGACGCGGCGGAGAAGCGGTCGCCGCCGAGATCAATCCGGCGGTGGACGAACAGCTCCATGATCTGGTTCCGTCGGTCCGGATCGAGGGCCGCGACCACGGCGCCAACCGGCTTGGGTCGACACGTCCCGCTGCAGCTCGGATCTGTCCGTCCGAGGCGGAGCGTTGCTGCTGCGGCTGGCTGTCTGTGTGGAAGGTGCCGCCAAGGTGCGGCGGTCAGTTCGCGCGCGTGTCTGCCCGGCGGTGAGCGGCGGCGACGAGCGCGAAGAGGGCGGCATGGCCTTGGCGCCCGGTCGGCGACGCGTGCCATCGACCGCGTGCCATCATCCGGCCCGCTTCGGTGAGCAATGCCACGTCGAGCGCGTGCACGGCGATGAGGGCATCAGCGTCGTCCAGGGCGGACCGGCGGAACCCGGCGTCGCTCCGAAGCGTCAGCGCGAGCGTTCTCGCATCCACACCGCCAGTGGACCGGATGTCGTGCTGCTCCGGATGAGCAACCGGTACTCACGTCGCGGAACGAGATGCGGTGCCGGTCACTTCAGGTCCCCTCGAGCGCGATGGCGAGTTGGGCGCGAGTGGTGATGCCGAGCTTGTCGTACACCCGCTGAAGGTGGTTGTCGACCGTCCGCGGCGAGATGTACAGCCGCGCCGCGATCTGCTTGGTGGCGAGGCCGCGGGCGGCGAGCACGGCGATCTCCCGCTCGCGCGTGGTGAGGGCGACCGGTGAGTCGCCGAGCAGCAAACCAGGTGTGGCTGCGCCCTCGCACCTGGCCGCATGCGCACGGCAGCGCTCGATGGCGCGCGTGGCGTCACGCGGTGAGCCGCGCCATCGGAACGTCCATGCGGCATCGGCGAACGCTTCGGCCGCGAGCAGTTGGGCGCCGATGGCGGCGAAGGACTCGGCGGCGTGCGTCAACGCCTCGGCGTTGCGCCCGGCGGCGGCGCGGACGTGGGCGACGCGGGCGGCGTGGAAGTCGCCTTGGAGGTCGGCGGCGATCTCGTCGATCCGGTCGACAGCGAGCTCGGGATGGCCGAGCCGGGTGAGGCTGTGCAGCGCGCGGCAGGCGGCTCCGAGGGCCCCGACGGCCAGCGCGGCGACGACGGCGTCCTGCATCAGCTGCAGCGCCTTGGCCGGGTGGCCCTCCATCGCCAGCAGCCAGCCCTCGGCCATCAGCTCGTTCGGTTTGCTGATGCCGACGACGCTCACGCCGAGCGCGCCGAGGACGGCGCGAGCCTCGTCGAGCTCGCCGGTCCAGGCACAGGCGAGGATCAGGGTGACCTGCGGGAAGCGGCGTCGCTGCACCGGTCCGTGCCGGGAGTACAGGCCGACTGCCTGGCGGGCCAGCTCGCGGGCCGTGCCGATCCGCCCGCGCTCGAGTGCGATCGAGGCCCGCTGGTAGGTGGTGCTGGCGAGGGGGGCGCCGCGCTGCTGGGAGCTGGCCGCCTGGTGCGCCCGCTCGGCGAGGGCCGCGGCATCGTCGAGACGGCCGGCGTCGCCGAGGGCGATGATCGAGCTGAAGACGTGGACACCGGGGTCGGATTGGAACAGCTCCCGATCCCAGGTGCGCCGGTGCAGTCGCGCCGCTCGTTCGACGACCTCCAGCGCGTCGAGCGGACGGCCGACCGACGACATCGCCGTCCCGGCGACGACCGCCGCCTCGATGAACGGCCGCGCTGCATCGCTCTTCAGCATCGGCTGGACGATGTCGAGCGCCTCGTCGGGCGCCCCGTGGAGCATCACCAGCGTTGCTCGGTGACCGATCAGCTCGGCGCGCCAGTCGGGGTCGGTGACGCAGGCTTCGGCGGCGACGTTGGCGGCGATCGCGTCCTCGTATCGCTCCAGGCGGAACAGGTTCTCGGTCCGGGCCATCGTCACGAGGACCCGTTCGTCGTCGCGGGCGGCCAGCGGTTCGGCGGCCGCCAGCACCGCTTCGGCTTCGTCGTGGCGGCACAGTTCGCACAGGGCGTGTCCGAGGAGGTGGCCAGCTGCCGCGGACGGGGCGCTCGTCCAGGCCGCCTGCGACAGCTGCATCGTCCGTTGGAGGTCGTGGGCCACGAACGCCCGCCGGGCGGCACGCAGGAGCAGCTGCTGATCGCTGGTGTCGCCGAGCTCGAGGCGCCACACGGCGACGCGCAACTCGTCGCCCGGTCGGAGGTTCGGCGCCGACGACTGGCTCTCGACGAGCTGTCGCAGCAACCGCCGCCGGCGGGTCGCCGGCATCCGCTCGCGCACCACCTCGCCGTGCAGCGGGTGCGACAGCCACGCCTGCTGCACGCCGTCGTCGTCACGGACCGCGACCAGGCCGCGTTCCTCGAGCCGCTCGACGATCCCCGGTGAGGCCACCGCCGCCATCTGGTCGAGCGCGACCGGCTCGCCGAGCGCGACGAGCTCGAGGACCTCGAGCTCGTCGGGTTCGAGGTGTCCGATGCGGCTGGTGATGAGGTCGTGGAGACGCGGCGAGAGGGCCGCCGTCATGCTCCATGTGTCCTCGTCGGTCACCTGGCCCTGCTCGATCGCACCGAGGACCAGCTCGCGCAGCGCCAGCGGGTTGCCGCCGCTCAGACGTCGGAGGCGGCCGATGAGGCCGGCGTCGAGCTCCCGCCCGGCGATCGACGCGGCCAGCTCGCCGATGTTCGGGTCGGGAAGCGGCCCGAGGTCGAGCCGCGTCGCATGGCCGTCCTTCCAGAGTGAGGTGATCGCGTCGGAGACCGTCTCACCGGAGCGCACCGTGACGATCACGAAGACTTGGCGGTCGCTGGCGATGCTCAACAGCAACGCCGCCGACGCCTCGTCGAGCAGGTGGGCGTCGTCGACCATCAGCAGCAGCTGGGCGTCGCCCGCCCGCTGCGCCAGGGCGGCGCGTGCTGCGCCGAGCAGGTTGACCGCGTGACCGCCGAGCTCCGGCAGCAGTGGAGCCAGCGCACCCAGTGGGATGTCGGCTGCGGAGCGGGTCGCCATCACCCGCGCCGTCGCGTAGCCGGCCTCCTCGCCGAGGCGGAGGCACTCGGTAGCCAGGCGGGTCTTGCCGACGCCACCCTCGCCCACCAGCACCACGCCCGCGACCAATGGATCAGCGAGTGCTGCGGCGACCGCCGACAGCTCCGATCGCCGGCCGACGAGCGCCCATTCGCGCACCGTCATGTTGTACACCAGTCGTGGCTCGCGGCGCGCCGTTGGCCAGCCAGCGCCGGCGATGCTGGCGGGCTTGGCGCAGGCGGGGCGGTGGCGTGATGCCCGGCTGGCGGCTTCCTATCGAGCGAGCACCCCGGATTGAGCAACGACTACTCATCCCCTCGATCGTCGGGTGCGCCAGTCTCGGGGCGTGGTCGGTTGCGCAGTCGAGGCACACACCGGCGGGCGGCAGGGACGGTGGCGGCGCGATCACCGTCCACCCGGGCGGGACGTCACCGGAGGGGGGTGACGGCGGGCGCGGGCGATGACGGCGGAACTGGCGGTGCCGGGAGGGCGGATCCGGCAGGCAGGCGGTCGCTGCGCCTCCCACCGGCTGCACCGGTGGGAGGCAGTGGCGGACACAGCGGGCGGCGGGCGAACGCGAGAGGGTGGCGTCCCAAGACCGCCGACTCATCGACCAGGACCGGAGGCAACGGCGCCGACGGCACCTGATCCGGGCGACATGGCACCCGAGGGTCGACACCGGCCCTCGGGCGCCGCGCGTCTCGAGCAACGAGGCGAGCGAGACGGGCGGCCGGACGGGACTCAGGGGCCGTCGCGGTAGGCGCGCGGCTCGACGCTGAGGACCTCGGCGAGGTGCCGCCGGCCGGTGACGCCGAGCTTGGTGTAGATCCGCTGGAGATGGTTGTCGACGGTCCGCGTGGACAGGAACAGTCGCGACGCGATCACCTTGCTCGTCGTTCCGGCCGCCGCCATCTCGGCGATCTCGCGCTCCCGCGTCGTCAAGGGCGAGTGGGCACCCAGTGCGGCGAGCGCCGGCGTGTGGGCCCCCTCGCAGCGCTCCAGCAACTGCGACGCCCGCTGCGCGAGCGACGTCGCCCGGCGGTCCTCGCCGACGCCGCGGAACGCTCGGGCTGCGCCAGCGGCCGCTTCGGCGGCGAGCAGTCGAGCGCCGAACCGCTCGAAGGCGCCGGCGACGGCCTCCAGACCTTCGCCGTCCTCGGCGGCCAGCGCCACCCCGTGCTCCGCTTGGACCCGGATCAGCGGCGACTCGGTCGACGCCGCGATGCGCTGCAAACGGGGCAGTGCTCCCAGCGGATCGCCGAGGCGCGCCATGTCGTGCAGCAGCCGCGCGGCCATCGCTCGCAGCCCGCTCTCGATCGCGACATCGGCACTCGCGTCGAGTCGCGCCCGGGCTGACGTCAGGTCACCTCCGGCCGCCGCGATCCACGCCTCTCCGTCGTCGAGCCAACCCTCGGCACACCGAGACGGGATCGCGCGGCACCGTTCGGCCGCGGCGCGAGCACCACCCACATCACCGCTCAACGCCAGCGCGATGACCAGCTCCCCGAGGGGGAGCCGCTGTCCGGTCTTGCCGACCCAGTGGTCGGCGGCGTGCCGCAGGAGGCGGGCCGCCGACGCCACGCGGCCCTCGGCCAGTCGGAGGCGACCGGTGGTCCACGTGCACAGCCCAGCCGTGAGCTGGTCGCCGCGCCCGACGGCCTCGTCGTGCTCCGCGGCGACGAGCTGCTCCACCTCGTCGAACGCACCACCCTCGATGCGGGCGTGGGCGATGGCGATCAGGTGCACTGCGGGAGGGTCGTGCAGCACGTCGCGATCCCACACCGCTCGGTGCACCTCGAGGGCCGTGGTGGCCAGCCGGCGTGCGGTGTCGGTCTGGCCCTGGTGGGTCAGACCGAACGCACTGACGAACGACGCCCCGAGGAACACACCGCTCGGTGGCCCGTCGAGGAGCGGTGCCATCGCTTCCAGCGCGGCGGTGATGCACCCCTCGTAGAGATCGATGGTGGCGTCCGCCACGGCCAGGTCGGCGCGGGCTTCCACGTCGGTGACGTGAGCCCGCGCGTCGGCGATGATGTCCCGGGCCTGCCCCGCTCTGGCGAGCCCACGGTGGAGCGCCTCGGCTCGCCGTCCCACTGCGTCCACGCGCTGGACGTCGTTCGCCGCGAGGTCGCCGGCGGCCGCGAACACCGTGTCGGCCTCCTCGAAGCCCCCGATCCGCAGCAGGACATGCCCGAGCAGCATCCCTGTCTGCCACGTCGGCCGCGCGGCCCAGGCAGCCCGACACAGTGTCGCCGCCGCATCCCATGACATCGCCCGCACCGATTGGACGGACGCTTCGATCAGGCGCGAGGCATCACACGGCACGCCCGCTTCCACTCGCCAACTCATCATCCGCAGCACGTCACCGCGTCGGCGCGCACCGGCGTGCTCGACCGCATCTGCCAGCAGCGCCAGTGTGGCGCCGCGGCGTCGTGGAGTCATCCTGGCGAGCAGCGCCTCGCCGTGCAACGGGTGGCAGAGCCACACCTCCGTGCGCCGCCCATCCATCCGCACCTCGAGCAGCCCGCGCTGTTCCAGCTGCTCGAGCACGGTCGCGCTCGACAGCCGCTCCAGCAGGGTCAGGCCCACAGGTTCCCCCTGCGCCACGAGTGCCAATGCGTGACGCTCCTCATCATCGAGGGCGCCGATCCGCTGGTCGACGAGCTCGCCGAGGCGTACCGAGACGGTCAGACCGCCCGCCCGGTACCACAGACCGTCCTCGAATCGCACGGAGCCGTCGTCCTTCGCCGACAGGAGCAGCTCACGGACGATCAGGGGGTTCCCTTGGGCCAGGCGGCACACCGATGCCACGAGCTCGGGATCAACGGCGCCGCCGAGGATCGTCCCGACCAGCGCGTCGACGTCGACCTCGTCGAGCGGCGCAAGGTCGATCCGATCAGCGTGGCCGTCCTTCCACAGCTCGACGACCGGTTCCGGGGCGATCTCACCGCTGCGCACGGTGGCGATCACGAAGGCGTCCCGAGCCATCGCCAGCTGCAGGATGAGTGTCGCCGACACGCCATCGAGCAGGTGGGCGTCATCGACCATGACGACCAGCGGCCGACCGGCCGCGTGCCGCTTCAGCTCACGGCGGCCAGCGATGAGTGGGTTGGCGCCGTCCTCCAGCTCTGGCATCACCGAGCTCAACGCGCCGAGCGGGATCGATGCGGCGGCGCGGGTCGCGGCGAGTCGTGCGGTGGCCGCGCCGGCGGCCTCGGCCTGTGCGAGCGTCTCACTCGCGAGGCGTGTCTTGCCGAGCCCGGCCGCACCTGCGATGACGACACCGCCGGCTCCCTCGGTTCGAAGGGCCGCGATCCGGCGGAGCTCGCGCTGCCTACCCAGGAGGTCCCAGCCGAGCCTCATCGGCCCGATTCAAACACGCTCTCCACCACGTCGGAGAACACGGCGTCCTGCCAGCGTGTCGGCCGCACCAACGATTCGCACGCGGTCGAGCGACCGCCAACCGTGCGGGCGCCGACCGAGACGCGCACCTGTCGCGACGGGTCAGCAGCGAGTGGCGTGCCGACGGGGGGCAGCGCTGACACGGCGCTGTCCGGTGCGGAGCGGTCCATGGTCCGAATCTGCGCATCACGCCCGTCGATTGGGTCGTTCAACCATGGACAGCGACATGTGCCCGCGCATCCTCTTCTCCGGCTGGCGGCCACTGGGTCCGCGGGGAGATGGATGCGGAACGTCCAGCTGTTCGGTTGACGTCGACGACGTGTCGCGTCGATCCACCTCGCGTGTCGTGAGTGACCGACGCGCAATTGAGTAGCACCTACTCAGGACGCTCCGGCGTCCAGTGATCAACATCAACACGTCCGCCGCGTCGTGCGGCGGCACCGCAACGATCGGCGCGCCCGACATGCCGTGGGCCGCGCCGCTGCGCCTTGGAGGGACCTGGTGATCCGTCGTACCACTCGTCGTGCCGTCTTGTCGGGCTTCGTCGCGGCTGCCATCGCCGCAGGCTCGCTGCCGCTGCAGGGCGCGACGCCCGCCCACGCGGTCGCCATCCCGACCCTCACCGCGCCACTGGCGCAGGCCGCCACCCAGCTCAAGAACGTCGCGTTGCTGCCCGAGCTCAACCAGCTCGTTCCCGGGCTGCAGACCAACCCGGCGCAGTTGTTCGGGCTGCACACGCTCTTCGAGCAGCTGGCCGGCATGCAGGCCGTTGGCGACCTCGAGCAGCAGCTCCATGACATCGACCTCGCGCTCGACGGCTTCACGTTCGACGCCGTGTCGGCGAATGACGCCGAGCCCGACACCCTCACGTTCGACCTGGCGATCGACAAGGTCGTCCCGGTCGAGCTCGGTGTGATCGACGGCGACGTGCAGCTGTTCGGAGGCGAGGTCGGCCTCCACGTGACGATGCCGGCCACCACGATCAAGGCCCAGTTCGCCAGCAACGCCGGTGCCGGCGACGAGTTCGCCCTGACCGACCTGCCCGAGCTCGACATCACGGTGTCGCTCGACGAGGCCCTCGACGAGACGCTCCGCTTCGGCTTCGCCGATGCCCAGGCCACGGGGACCTTCCACGTCGCCTCGACGTTGTCGCTGCAACTGACCGATCCCGACAGCTCCGGGCGACTGACGCTCAACGAGCTGCTCACGTCCGACATCAGCGACGTGATCGCCGTCTCGTTCGACGAGGATGCCGGGAGCAACGAGCTCGCTGCGTCGATCACGTTGACCGCTGACGTCGCCGGCATCGACTTCACCGGCACGGTGTCGATCACCGACGCCGCGCTGTTCGAGGGCGCCGAGCCGGCGATCGACATCTCCCTCGCCGGTGACAACCCGATCGCGATGCTGACCAACCTCGGTCCTGACAGCGCCCTGGCCGGGCTCAACCAGATCCTGTCGGCCTTCGGTGCCGGCATGATCGTGGGCGACCGCCCGCTCCCGTTCCTCGACGGCGGCTTGTTCGTACCCTCCGGGCTGGGCGACGACTTCGACAAGGTCTTCGATGCCGTCAAGCCGCTGTACGACTACGTCCAGAGTCGCAGCGTCCAGCTCAACTGCGGCGCCGCTGCCCTACCTCGCCGGCACAGGCAGCCCCGACGACGGCGCAGAACGTGCCGATCCTCCCGGCCACCGACCTCGTGGTCGACCAGTACGTCGTCTGCCGCGGCTTCGCCGGCGACGAGCCACGTGCCGGCACCAACGTGACCTGGAACCCGACCGGCGCCACGAGGGTCACCTCGGTCGCCGACTCCTTCACCAGCGTCGCCGTCGAGCCGACGACGAGCGTCGTGTTCCAGATGACGCAAGCGGGTGACTTCGCCACGACGCTGACGTTCACCCCCGACGACACCGGCGTCGAGATGACGGTGCAGCAGCGGGCGCAGACCATCCAGCAGCTGCTCCAAGAGCTCGCGGCCGCTGGTGCCCTGCCGGCCGGCGCGGTGTCGTGGGACGCGAACCTCGAGGCGCTCGTCCTCGACCTGTCGTTCCAGTCGGGCCAGCTGGCCCGCTCGGCCGGCGTCGACGCCGGCAACGGGCTCGCCGCCGACACCCACCTGACCGGGCTGTCCAGCGAGACCGACGTCGCCTTCAACGTGGGCCCGATCACCGCTGACCTCGCTGTCGGCATCATCCTCACCGAGGACGCTGCGGACATCGGCCCGACACCCTCCTCGCCCGGCGCCAGCACCGAGTCGCGGCGCTTCTTCGTGAAGGTGCCGACCCCCGACTCCAACACCATCCTCAGCGTCGACCAGGTCGCGCTCAGCGGGTCGGCCGGCTTCAACGGGCGCCTCGGCTTCCTCGAGGTCGCCGGCTCGGCCGGGTTGACGACGTCCAAGCCCGACGCCGACTCGCCGGCGCTGGCCGTCCAGCTGAACGACCTGAAGGGCGTCAAGGTCGGCGATCACACCACCGACACCAGCGCCATGCTCATCGCCGAGCTCCTCGCCAAGCCGCTGTCGTACATCGACGTCGCGACGAACCTGGAGGTCAACGGCAACGTCACCCTCAACGCCGACGCCATCGTGGGGAGCGCCGGCGGCAGCTTCAAGTTCGAATGGCCCCTCGACGGCGCACCCCGCGTCTCCGACTTCCAGGGCAACTTCGACACCCTCGTGAGCTTCGACGCCAGCGAGACGCTGACCGTCACCGCATCGTCGACCGGCGCGACCGGCGAGGCCGTCGAGCCCGGCAAGCCGATCGAGGTGAGCGTCACGACCAACGCGACGGACCTCACCACCAAGCCCGGCCTCGTCGGTGCCATCCTCACCCGCGACCAGCAGCCGGACTGCCAGATCGTGGCGGTGCCGAGCAACTCGACGCTGACGTGCACCCTCACCGTCCCCGAGGGCTACAGCCCGGGCACCGCGCCGCTGGCGGCCGGCGACTACCAGGTCGTCGGCAACACGCTCTCCCACCTGGTCGAGATCCTCACCACGGTCGCCGGCTTCGCCGACGCCCTGCAGCAGGCGTTCGACGCGGCCCAGCTCGGCGACGTCGAGGTCTGGGGTGTCACACCGTCCGACGTGGCGACCCAGGCGCGCAAGCTCAAGTTGCTCGTCGACGAGATGCGCGGCCAAGCCGACGCGGTGATCACGTGCACCCCGCCCGCCGGGACGGAGCTGCGCGGCATGCCGGTCGGCAACAGCACCATCACCTGCCATGCCGGGAACGGCAACACCGCGGCGTCGAACGTGCGCTGGCGGATCGTGGACACCGAGGACGGCACCGGCGACTGGGTGTCCGACGACGCCGGGACGACGGTCGGCACCGCCACGGGCGTGACCCAGACGCTCACCGTCCCCGCGAGCGCTGACCGGGGGCCCGACGGCTTCCTCGCCATGGGCAGCGAGTGGAGCGCGGTCGTCGAGTGGACGGACGCCCAAGGGGACCATCGCGCCTCCTTGCCGCCTCCCACACCGGGTTCGCTGACGCGCCTCGAGCAACTCGTCGAGAACACCCTCGGCCTGCCCGACGACGCCCTCGAGTTCGGCCTCGACACCACCGACCCGACGGCCCCGACGCTGACGATCGGGTTGGGCTACGGCATCTGCTCGTCGACGGCACCCACCGGTCTCGAGTCCGCCTGCGCCGGGATGCCCACCGGCCCGACGCCGTCGACCGACATCAACTTCAGCATCGGCGACGACTCGCTCGCGGCGCTCGAGGTCACCGGCGAGCCGACCGTCAGCTACGCCGCCATCGGCGCGTTCAACCTCGGCGTGCCCCTCAACGGCGACGCGTCAGAGATCCTCCCGGGCACCCAGCTCACGCTGAACGCACTCCTCGACACCTCCAACATCGGCCTGAAGGCCAACCTCGGACCGTTCTCCGCGCTGGCCGGTGCGGCCATCCCGGCGATGTCGGGCACCGCGGAGGCCAGCAGCACGACCGACACGCTCGTCGTCACCGGGCCGCTGGCTGACGAGATCCCCGTCGGCGCGCGGATCGAGCGCACGAGCGGCGGAGACGGCGAGTGCGTCGTCACGGCGAAGGGTGTCGCCGACGCCGACGGCAACGTCCCGCTCAGCTGCACCGGCATGACGTGGAACCCGGACGACGGGTTCAACGTGCTCGTCGGCGGCGAGCTGAAGGGGCAGCTGGGCCTCGAGGTGGAGCTCACGCCCGGGCCGATCAGCACGACCACGCCGACGTTCGCCATCACCGGCCTCCACCCGGACAACGACTGTGGACCGCTGCCCGCCGGCGATTCCATCCCCGGCACGCCGCCGACCGGTGACCCGTTCGCCTGCGCCCGCCTGGGCCTGGCCATCGGCTCGGGCGCCGCCGTCAGGTACCTCGGCGAGATCGGCATCGACGTCATCGACACCGACGCCGCCGCCGCCGGGTTCGCACCGGACTTCGCCGCCGTCGTCCCCGCCGACTTCCTGGACACGCTGGCCGCGACGATCCTCGACCCGGCCTTCCTGCTGCAGGCCCTGCCGGGGCTGCTGCGCGACATCGTGGCCCAGCTGCGCGAGCTCGCCGACGGCATCCCGGAGGCGGTCGGTGACGCGCTGCGCAGCGCCGCCGAGGGCCTGGAGGGCATCGCCGACGCAGTCGGCGAGGTGCTCGACCTCACCGGTGGTGACCTCACGAGCATCGAGGGCATCCGGACGGCCGTCACGAACGCGCTCTCCGCCCTGCTCGGCGACTTCCTGCCCCAGACGCTGGCGCCGTCGATCAGCGTGCTGCTGACGTGTGACGGCGTCGAGAACGACTGCGACCCGGCGACGCACGGTCCCGGCGACGTCGACGACATCGCCGTCGTCCTCACCCTCGAGGACACCATCGAGGCGACGGCGCCGATCAACCTCGGTCTCGAGGGCCTGCCGCTGTCCGTCCAGGGCGGTGTCACGGCGGGGGCCCAGTGGAGCCTGTCCGCCGGCGTCGGCCTCTCCCGGGAGGACGGCCCGTACCTCGCCAACCCGACCGCTTCGCTGACGGCGTTCGTCCGGCCGGCTGCCAACCCCGCCGCCGACTGCGTCGGTGTCCTGCCCCAGTCGAACGGCAGCTACGCCAACTGGGCGGCGGACGACCCCGCCACGCCGGCGGTGGAGGAGGAGCGCTGCCTCAAGTTGCGCCTCGGCTTCCTCGACGTCGAGGCCATCGACGCCAGGCCGGACGGTCAGCGCACCACGATCGAGGCCGCCGCGACGCTCGGCCTCTCGGACACCACCAACGACGACGGCCGGATCACCTTCAACGAGCTGACCGAGGGCAACGTCGAGGTCGACGCCAGCATCGGCGGTGCGCTGCGGATCAACCTCGCCCTGCGCACCGGCATCGCCGACACCGGCACCGACCTGCCGTCCGTCCTCGGCACCGTGTTCTTCGGGTTCGCGGCCAACCAGGACAACTTCGAGGGGGCCGAGCCGGAGTTCAGGTTCGGCGACCTCCACCTCGACATCGGCACCTACCTGGCCCGGTTCCTGCAGCCGGTGATCGGCGGGATCAATGACGTGATCGCGCCGTTCAAGCCGATCATCGACGTCATCAACGCGCCGATCCCGGTCGTGTCGGACCTGGCGGCGATGGTCGGCGAACCACCCGTCACGATGATCACGCTGCTGGCCGCGGCGACCGGTGCCGACCTCGGCATGGTCACGGCGATCCTGTCGATCATCCAGTTCGTCGGCACGATGTCCGAGGTCGTCGGTGGGCTCGACCCGAACGCGAGCATCCAGCTCCCGCTCGGCGCCGCGCTCGACGGCTTCGCTCCGGGCGACTTCGGCAACCAACCGGGTGCCTTCTCGGTCGACGCCACGAAGGCGTCGCAACCGACGACACCGGACAACCGCGGGTCGTACATCGCACCGGGCGCCAACGGCGGCGGCGGGTTCGTCAACGACATCGCCGGCGGATCCGGCAACTCGCTGCCCGCTCCGGACACCGACGGCGACGGGCGGCCGACGACGTTCGGCGTCCCCGGCCTGAGCTTCCCCTTCCTCGACGATGCCAGCCAGATCTTCGGCCTGCTCGTCGGCAAGGACGCCGTGCTCATCCGCTGGGATGCCGGCACCATGGAGGCCTCCGCCGGGCTGTCGTGGGACTTCGGGCCGATCATGGTCGGTCCGGTGCCCATCACCATCTCGATCGGTGGTGAGATCGGCATCCGCGGCCGCTTCGCCATCGGCTACGACACCGTCGGCATCCGCAAGCTCATCGACGGCGGCAACGCCGCTGGCCTGCTCGACGGCATCTTCATCGACGACCTGGACGCCCAGGGCAACGACGTCAACGAGCTCGAGTTCTTCGGCCGGGTGTGGGCCGGCGCCTCCGTCGATCTCGTGATCATCTCGGCCGGCGTCAAGGGCGGCATCGAGCTCACGTTCGGGCTCAACCTCAACGACTCCCCGGACCCGGACGGCAAGCTGCGCATCGAGGAGATCCTCGACAAGCTGGCCAACCCGATCTGCCTGTTCGACGTGAACGGCCGGATCGAGGCCTTCCTCGCCGTCTTCGTGAAGATCGACCTGTTCTTCTTCACCGAGGAGTACAGCTTCGAGCTCGTGCGCATCACGCTGCTCGAGTGGTCCCAGTCCTGCGAGCCGCCCAAGCCCGACCTGGCGACACCGGACAACGACGACGACACCGAGCCGGACGTCCTCTACCTCAACGTCGGGAGCCGGGCGGGACAACGCAACGTCGCGGTCAACGAGCACGACGAGAAGATGGAGGTGCGCCAGCTCGGCCCGGGTCTGGTGCGGGTCTCCGGCTACGGCATCGAAGAGACCGCCTCGAGCGTCGACCTCATCGTGTTCGACGCCGGCAACGGCGACGACGAGATCCTCTTCCTGCCCGGCGGTGAGGACGGCAACCCGATTCCGTTCACCATCCCCGTCGCCGGCTCCGGCGGCCCCGGCTCCGACGTGATCAAGATCGGTGGTGAGGCGTCGAAGGACGGCGCGCCGATCGGCGGGGCGCCCGATCTCATCCGGGGTGACGACTCGCTGGCCGACGTCACGTCGTGGACCGGTGTGTCGTTCACGCCCGTGCCCCCGATGGGCATCGACGGCGACACGTTCGACGACTTCATCGAGCCGGGCGCCGGCGACGACACCGTCACCGGCTCGGCCGGTGCCGACACCCTCAGCGGTGGCCTCGGCAACGACAGCCTCGACGGCGCTGACGACGCCGACCGCGTGACCGGTGGGCCCGGCAACGACATCATCAAGGGCGGCAGTGGCGGCGACACGCTGTCGGGCGGCCCGAGCGAGCTCGACTCGGCAAGCGACGACGACGTCATCGTCGGCGACACCGGTGTCGACACCATCACCGGTGATGTCGGCCACGACGTCCTCTTCGGCGACGACGCGGCCGGCACCGTCGGTGGCTCGCCCACCCTGGCCTTCACCGGCAACCGCGCCGACTGGGCCACGTGGTGCGTGCCCGGCGGCGACGCCGACCTGATGACCGGCAACGACGGCGACGACATCCTCATCGGTGGCGGTGGCGACGACCAGATCATCGGCAACAACGGCGACGACAAGGCCAAGGGATGCGACGGCGCCGACCTGATCGCCGGTGAGAACGACGACGACGAGCTGCACGGCGACGCCGGCACCGACACCATCAACGGCGGACCAAACGACGACGTGATCCGCGGCGGCACCGAGAACGACGTCACCCATGGCGACGCCGACCAGGACGTCGTCTTCGGCGACGAGGGTGCTGACCTCGCCTTCGGCGACGACGGCCACGACATCGTCGTCGGCGACACCGGCTCCGTGACCAACCCGGCGTTCGGCGTCGCCAACGCGCTCGGCACCGCGCCCGACGAGGCCAGGACGGTGGCGATGGACGCCTCCGTCGACCACAGCCACGCCGGCACCGGGGCCCGACGGGACGACGGCTGCGTGCCGAACCCGATGGATCCCGAGACGGGCAACTCCGACTGCCTGTACGGCGGCACCGGCTCCGACGCCGTGTTCGGCACGGGGGACGGCGACGTCATCGAGGGCAACGCCGGCGTCGACCTCCTCGTGGGCGACAGCGGCAACGACCTGGTCCGTGGTGGGGCTGACATCGATGCCGTCTTCGGCTCGGCCGACGACGACGAGCTCTACGGTGAGAGCAGTGCCGACCTGGTGTTCGGCGACCGCCCGGTCATCGACTGGCCGACCGACGTCCCGTCGGCGACGGGCGGGGCCGACCAGCTCTTCGGCGGACCCGGTCCGGATCGGCTGGAGGGCGACGGCGGCACCGACACCATCCAAGGTGGTGCCGACGGTGACCACGCCGAGGGCAACGGCGCCGCCGACCGCATCCTCGGTGAGAGCGGCCTCGACGACCTCATCGGCGGCTCCAACACGCCCGGCGTGGCCGACGAAGGTGACTCCCTGATCAGCGGCGGCGGTGACAACGACGTCATCGCCGGCGACAACGCGACCATCGTCACCGCGGCCGGCGGCTACGTCCTCGGCCGACACGTCACGCTGCTCGACCTCGGCATCGGCGGGCCCGACACCATCGAGGGTGACGCCGGGACCGACGCCGCCTTCGGTCAGACCGGCAACGACGAGATGTGGGGCGACAACGGCGCCGAGGGTCCCTTCACGGCCGTCGGTGCGCCCGACTACCTCGAGGGCGACAACGGCGACGACACCATCAGCGGCGAGGCCGGTACCGACGACATCGTCGGCGGCGGCTCGGCCCAGGACGGCAGCATCGTCGCCGGCCGCATCGGCACCGGCTTGGGAGACACCGGCGAGACGCTCCTCGACGGCGGCCCGGATCGTGACTGGATGGCTGGTGACAACGCCCGCATGGACCGCGTCCTCGGCAATGGCAAGGACTACCCGGATCCGCTCGTCACGCCGATCGTGCTGTTCGACCTCGCGACGGTCGACGTCGACGCCACGGCCGGCTCGTTCGGCGGCGACGTGATGGCCGGCGGAGGGGACGTCGACCTGATCTTCGGTCAGGGTGGCAACGATGCCATCGAGGGCGACGGTGACGGTGACTACATCGAGGGCAATGACGGCAACGACGCCATCGGCGGTGGCGACGGCCACGACGACATCATGGGTGGCGGTTCGGCCAACGACGGCGTGATCGACGGTGATCGCGTCGGCGACACGCTGCGGGACGTCGGCGAGACGGTCGTCTCGGGCGGCGACGGAGACGACTGGATCACCGGCGACAACTCGCTCGTGAGCCGCAACGTCACCACGCCGAACCGGGCGCCCATTGAGCTGTTCGACGTCCAGCGCGTCGACCTCGGCGCAATCTCGCCCGACACCAGCGGTGGCGACTACCTCCACGGCAACGACGGCACGGACCGGATCTTCGGCCAGGGCAACGGCGCCCAGTCGCCGACCCAGACCGACCCCGCCGACGGCCGCAACAACGACTTCATCAGCGGGTCGCTGTTGGACACGACGGACTTCGACCGTCAGAGCGGCACGTTCGACGAGGACGACGACACAGCGGGCGAGTGGCTCGGTGACGTCATCTTCGGTGACGACGGCGACGATGAGATCGAGGGCAACCACGGCAACGACCTGATCTTCGGCAACGGCTCCGCGGTCGGCGCCGGCCCGGTCGAGGATGAGGACGACATCACCGGCGGCGGCTCGGCCAACGACGGCAAGATCGACGACGATCGCGCCGGCCTCGGCGACCGCCTGCGCGACGGCGCGGACGTCATCCACGGTGACGCCTTCGAGGACGCCGGCGGCTTCCTCGACACCGACGACGCGGTCGGTGACGAGGACGCCATCATCGGTGACAACGGCTGGGTCAAGCGGTCGGGTCCGAACCAGGCCGGCAGCGGTCCCGACGGCGTCGCCTTCGACGTCGTCGGACGCGACGTCCGGATGGTCCAGGCGTCCACCCCCGTCGGCTCGTTCGGCGACGACCACGTGCTGGGCAACGGTGGCCACGACGAGCTCTACGGCCAGGGCGGCGACGACGCCGTCGAGGGCGGGTGGGGATCCGACGCCGTGATCGGCGACCTCGCCAAGGTGACGACGGAGCTGCTGCTCCCCGGCCCGCGGCCGCAGACCAGCCTGTGCCGGACGGCGCGCACGATCGCCCCACGGGAGCCGTTCGTGTCCGCCGACGTGTGCCAGGACGGCACGCTGTTCCGGCTCGTGCAGCTCTACGCCTTCGACGACACGGTGCCGGGCACCGTCGTTGCGGGCAAGGACGTGCTGCTCGGCGGCGACGGCGACGACTGGATGCACGGCGGCGCCGGGCAGGACCTCATGCAGGGTGACGGTGACGGGCTCGGCTTCACGACGGGACCGCTGCCGGGCGTGGAGTACGTCGTCGATCCCAACTCCACCAGTGCCGACGTCGACCGCATGTTCGGCGGTGACTCCAACGGCGCCGGCACGGTGAACACCACGACCGGCGGTGACGGCGACGCCATCTGGGGTGGTCGCGGCGACGACCACACCTACGGTGGCCGGGGCGACGACATGCTCGACGTCCACCCGGACGGCCTGTTCCCGGCGACCTGGGAGGCATGGGCCGAGGCCGAGGTCGAGAGCTTCCACGACATCGACATCGTCTACGGCGGCTTCGACCAGGACGCCATGCAGGGGAACATCGCCGACAACGGACCGGTCGACGGCGACCGCATGTTCGACTGGGTCGGCGTCTACAACATCATGTACCTCTGCCCGGCCAGCTACGGCGCCTACGTCACGATCCGGGACCAGAACCCCGCCCTGATCGACTACCTGCTCGAGCAGGCGGCGACGGATGGCGCCCTGACGCCCGCCGACAAGCCGTCGTCCGGCGGAAACGAGGTCGCGATGGTCTACAAGCCCGATGTCAACAAGAACGCCAACCCCGTCTACCCGGGGACGCCGGGGCACTTCTTCTGCCCGCCCGTCACACCGTGATCGGCGCCGGGAGCGTTGAGCGATCGCTGAACGCTCCCGGCGCCGAGGGCGCTCAGGGAATGACACACGCGCGGTCCGTACACGGGCCGTGCAGCGACGAACGCGAGTCGCCCGTCCCGCTGGTCCGGACGGGCGGTTCGCGTTCTCGGCGACGACGTGCCGCCCGATCTGCGGGCGCTGGGACGGGCCTCAGCGCTGTGACCACGACGAGCTGCAGTCAGGTGATGTGGTCCTCTGCGGCGGCCACCCCCCACCGGATCACGCGCGTCGATCGCCGCGAGGGCTGGGGCGGATTCGACTCAACACCCTGAGCAGCCGCCGCAATCGCACCAGGTTGGCCGACTACGTCGACCGAGCTGACCGCGGCGACGTCCCCCTCCACACGACGCTCGGGCGAGGGAGGCCACCGCCTGTCGTCCGTGTGCCGTGCGGCGGCGACCGATCGGGTGCGGTGGTCGAACTGTCAGCAGCGGATCATCCACACGTTTTCGTCGCTCGCCGATCCATTGACGCTGCCACCGCTCGCCTGGGCAAGGTCACCCGATCCGGCGTCGGCGACGATGGTCCACGCGCCGGTGGACCTCTCGCCCGTCGGATCCAGGTCGCCGCTCTGGCGGATGATGAGCGTGCCTTCACCGCAGCCGTCCACCGACCCGGTGAACAGCTCGATCGCGACGCCGTGGTACAAGCCGGACGACCCGAGGGCGGCAGTACCGGCTGAATAGGACGTTCCGCTCAGCCCGCCGGTGTAGGTCCGCACGTTCTGGAACGAGAAGATGCATCGGCCCGGCGTCGTAGGGTCGCACTCCTGCCCACCGCCGACGATTTGCACCGTGACGTCGAAGCTCACGCGGTGCTCTCGCTCCGCCGGACCGTCGGCCCCGGCAGTCGTGGTCGACAGCGAGAGCGCGATCGTGCTCAGGGCCACCACGGCGAGCCGGCGAGGGTGAGTGATCATCGAGTCCTCCCAGGTTTGAGATGTCGGCTGATGATCCACCCCCGCGGTCGCACGCCGGTCGCACGCCGGTCGCACGGCCGCGCGGATCGGACGGCCGCGGTGGCGCCTACCGACCGGGTGTCCTCGTGACGTACGGATACCACTCGCTCCCCACGCGACCTCGCGCCGGCCTTGCCGCGATGTCGACTGACCGCCGATGGCTCGGTAGGTACGCCGCTGCACACCGGTGGAGGTCGATGTTTGGTGTGCGTCGGCCGCGACGTGGCGACCTGAACGTTTCCCTGTGGCGAGCCCGGGTGTGTCGTGCTCGGCGCGGGGGACGACGCCGGGCGCCGGATCGGCGCGCGGTCCAAACGGGTCGCGGCTTCGACAGACCGAACGCGCCCCTATGTGAGCATTGACTTGCGCAACGTGAGGCTTGCATACTGCGGATGTGGAGACACTCGCGGCGCTCGCCGACCCAACCCGCAAGCGGATCGTCGAGATCCTGTCGGCGACGCCAGAACTGCCAGCAGGGAGGATCGCTGAGTCGTTTCCGTCGATGACCCGGGCTGCGGTCTCGCGACATCTGCGCACGCTCGAGGACACCGGCCTGCTGATGGTGCGGTCCAATGCCCAGCGCCGGCTCTATCGGCTGAACCCAGAACCGCTCACCGAGCTCGACGCGTGGCTCGGGCGGTATCGCCAGCTGTGGGCCCGCAAGGTCAGTTCGCTGGTCAAGCATCTGGAGGACTCATGAAGACGATCCGCATCGACGTCCCCGTCCCGATGACCGCCGAGAAGGTGTGGGCGGCGATCACCGACCCTGATCAGCGGGGCGCTTGGTTCGATGGCGGTTACGACATCGAGCCTGTCGAGGGCGGCGCCGTGCGTATCGACCTCCCCGACGATGGCGTCCACGCCAGCGGGATCCTGCGTACCTACGGCGCGCCGCATGTGTTGGAGCACACCTTCGTCGAGGACGCCGCGCCCGAGGTCGAGTCGGTGTGCCGCTGGAGCGTGACCCGCACCGTCGAGGGCTCAGTGATCACCTTCGAACAGGCAGGCCTGTCGCCGGGGCAGCACGACCTCCTGGCGCCGGCGTGGTCGCGGTTGCTCGGCGCCTCCGTTCCGGAGGTCTCCGGGCAGCGCGTGTGCACCTCGCTCGAGGAAGCAATCGCCGTGTTGCGTGACGCCCGTCGGGTGCTGCTGGTCTCCTACATCGGCGAAGAGGTGCCACGCGCGCTCCTGCACGCGGGCCTCGACGTGCTCGTCAAGTCCGGGCCCGGTGCCGACCAGTGGGCGGTGGCGCAGGTCGACGGTGAGGTGATCGAGTTTGACGCCCGGTCGACACCTGTCACGCCCGTCGACATCGTTCACCTCGACGTCCCCACGCTGTTCGACGAGTACCTCGACGTCGCCGTCCAACTCGAGGCATCGACGTACTGGGTCCACTCGGCACGTACCCGGCCCCCGCTCCCGCACGACGACCGCGGGACGTGGTTCCCAGACGATGTCTCCGTCACGCAGCGCAAGGTGGTCGAGGCGCGCGGACTCATCTACGTCGACAACGTCTACATCGCGGACGCCGCGCGTGGCGTCGAGCGCTAGCAAACGACCCGCACGACGGATCGGCGACTCGCACCGGCGAACATCCGGCGACGGAATGCCAACAGCGTGTCCTTGCAACACGGGATACCGCTCGACCGACGCGCGACCTGACGCCGGTACGCAGCCGCCTCGTGGAGCAACGCCTCATCAGCTCGTGGCGCCAATCAGCCTCCTGGCCGATGGTTGCGGGCGAGGTCGCCCGTGTGCGCCTGCCTGTGCCCGCGGGTGGGTCACGACTCGCCGAGAGATCGTCGACGCGAGTCGGGGTGGCGGGTCACTCGGCCGGCATGACCGCGATCTTGCCGTCTCGCACGATGAAGGTGTCGCTGCCGAATGACACTGCGTCAGTCCTCCACGTGAAGAACGCAACGTCCTGATCGATCAGCAACGTCATGACCTCGAAGCCCGTCAGGTCACTGGGGTGCTCGAAGAAGGTCCGGATCTCAGCGCCACGAAGGACGCCATGACGGGGTGCGATCAAGACGGCGTCCTCTGCGTAGTCCGCCATGACCGCGTCAAGATCGTTCGCCTCGGCCGCAGGCCCCATGACGTTCGAGAACCCTCATGGTGTCATCAGACGACATTGGCCCCCCTTCGCTGCCGTCGAACGTGGTCCCACACCGATCGGGGATCGAGGGAGTAGACGGCTGCGCGCGCACCGGACGTGCTTGCCACAGTCCGACATCCGCGACCGCTCATCCCGGGCGGCCGCGCGTCCGGACCGCCGGCTGAACGACGCGACGGATCCCATGCGTCGTCATCACGACGGCAGTGGCTGCTCCCTGCGGAACTGCGCGGCCACGTCGGCCATCGTGCGGAAGCGCACGCCGTCGCGGGACCGGATGTGCTCGATCAGGCGTCGCAGCATCCGCAACCGGCTGCCCCGCCCGATGCACTGCGGATGCATCGTCAGGACGAAGACACCCGATCCGAGCTCCTCGTCGAGGTAGTCGAACTCGGCGCTCCAGACGTCGAACACCTCACCCGGCGACCGCAGGCCCTCGTGGTGGGCGGCCGCCTCGTACGTGAAGTACGGCCAATCGTCGAGGATCCAATCGAACGGCAGCTCCACCAGGTCGACCGCCGTGCCGAACCCGAAGGCGGCGTCGGTGCGCACGACGTCACCGATCCGGCAGTAGGTCGGGGCGTAATCGTTGGGCGCCATCGACGAGTCATACGAGAAGCCGTGCTCGAGAAGCAGGCCGAGCCACCGCTCGCCGACGTTCCCGCCCGGCACGCGATGGCCGACGGGTGCCCGCCCGGTCAGGCGCTCGATGCACTCGATCGACTTCTCGAGGATCGCCCGTTCCTCGTCGACCGGTCGCTGCGACGACGGCGCCTCGTGGCAGTAGCCGTGGTAGCCGACCTCGTGACCGCCGTCCACGACCCGCTTGCAGACCTCGGGATAGGTGTCGATGGTGTGCCCGGGGATGAACCACGTGCTCGGCACGTCGTACTCGGCCAGCAGGTCCACCAACCGGTTGGCGCCGACCTCACCGAACTCGCCGCGGGCGATCAGGTTGGGCGACCGCGTGCGCCGCGGGCCGATCCACACCGAGATGGCATCGAAGTCGAACGTCAAGCACACCGACACCTCACCGCTCGCCATTGCGGCATCATCACAGAGCCGACGAGCATCGCCGCGCGCCGATCCGGGCCGGGGTGTGATCGCGAGCAGTCCGTGCGGAGTGGCGGCTGCCGGACCCGTCTCAACGACGGCTCGCGTCCGAGACCGACGGAGAGGTGATGCCATGTTGATCGCGCCCGAACGGCGTGTCAGCGGTTGCTCAGTGATCGCCGAGCGTCATCGGAGCGCGACGGCGCGGACCGACGACGGGGTGCCATCAGCGGGCCTCGACCGGTGATGGACGTGCGTCCAGCGGTGCCTATCGTGATCGCAGGGGGATATCCATGAGGACCATGTGCATCGAGCCCACGGGCGCCACGCTCGGCGCGGTCGTGACTGGCGTCGAGTTGCGGTCGATGGACGATGAGCAGTGGGCAGAGGTCGAACGCGCCTTCCACGAGCACGCCGTGCTCGTGTTCCCGGGCCAGCACCTCACGCCCGACGAGCAGGCGGGGTTCGGCCGCCGCTTCGGCGAGTTGTCGATCGAGTCGCTCGTGTTCACCAACTGCGCCGAGGACGGCCGTGTGCTTCCGCCCGACGACGCGCTGGTGCGCCATCTCGCCGGCAACGAGGGCTGGCACACCGATTCCTCGTTCCAGGAGCGCGCCGCCAAGGCGTCGATCCTGTCGGCCCATCGGGTGCCGTCGGCGGGCGGCGAGACCGAGTGGGCCGACATGCGCGCCGCCTACGACGCCCTCGATCCAGCGACGCGCGCACGGGTGCAGACGATGTCGGCGTTCCACTCGCTGTACTACTCGCAGGCCCGCATCGGCATCGATCCGTCGGTCACCGCGACGGCAAATGCCCGTCTCGTCGGTCAGACCACGGTGCACGAAGCGGTCGTCGCGCACGCCCCCCAGCGCCCGCTCGTGAAGGTCCACCCGGTCACCGGCCGCCCGGCCCTGTTCGTCGGGCGCCACGCCTACGGCATCCCCGGTCTCGACCCGGCCGAGTCGACCGAGCTCCTCGATGCATTGATCGACGAGGCCTGCCGGCCGCCGCGAGTGCACAGCCACCGCTGGCGTCCCGGTGACATCGCCGTGTGGGACAACCGCTGCGTGCTGCACCGGGCACGGCCCTACGAGCCCACCGAGGCGCGCTACATGGTCCACACACGCGTCAACGGCGAGGCGGCGACGGAGCACGCTGCGATGGTGCCGGCGCCGCCGTTCTGACGACCGATCGCGACGTCTCGACACCATGTGAGCCTGACGTCGTCAGCCGACCGCACCACATCGTTGCCGACTACTGCGTGAAGCGCCGGAGGGCGTCATTCGGTGCTGACGTTCGGGCGCCGGGTTGCGTCGTCGCGGGTGCCATCCCGGCTGTCGTGCAGCGCCAGGCCACTACCGTCGAACCTCGCCAGGGATTTCCGCAGCCGAGGAGCACGTGAGATGGCGATGAAGCGCACGGCAGGTTCGACCCGGCGGCCGCCGGAGTTGTCGGAGAGCCACGCCGAGATCGATGACTGGATGCGGCGCGTGATGCCGGATCTCAACCCGATCGTGACGCGCCTCGACGAGCTGATCCGACAGACGCATGCGGACCTGCGGTTCGCCGTCAAGTGGAAGAAGGCGTACTACGGGCTGGCCGACGTCGGGTGGATGATGGAGATGGTCGCCTACGACGTCTCCGTGAACGTCGTGTTCTTCGGCGGCGCCGACTTCGACCCGCCGCCGCCGCTCGGCGATGCCGATCGGTCGCGGTACATCAAGCTGAAGACGATGGACGAGGTCGAGCAACCCGCGCTGACGTCGTGGATCGAGCAGGCTGGGCGCGTCCCGGGGTGGAAGGAGTAGCGCTCAGCGCACGGCGGTGCTGACGTCGGCCCCGCGCGGCGAGCGCCCAGTGGTGGACGCTCCTCGCCGCTGGTCGCGCCATCCTCGTCACCCGTTCCGGATCGCGCTGCTCGACGTCCGCTCTCGCCGGCTCGACGGCGCGGGCCGCTCAGCCGGCGGGCGCCGGCGTCACCCAGGACCGCGCAGGTCCTGCACGAGCGCCTCGGCGTCGACGACGGCCGACCCGCCAGCGACGCCGTCGGCCTCCGCATGATCACCGGCGCCGTCGGATGCACCGGCGCCGACGGTGGGATCCGCGAGGGCGTCGGCGAGCTGCTCCAGGGCCGTCGCCCGTGCGGTGACGTCGGCCACCTCCGAAGCCAGCACCGGGGGACGACCGGCGAGCAGCGTCGCGACCTCCACCAGCGCGCGGTGGGCGACGGCGTCGACCTCCACCCGCCGCCGGGTGACGACGCCGCCAGCGTTCGCCAGGCAGCGATCGTGCGCCGCCAGCAGCCGGACGACGCTGGGGTGGTCGCACCGCAGCAGCGTGCCGTCACCGACGGCGTTGCGCAGCCGCGCCGCCCGACGGGCCCGCGTCCCCCGCCGCCAGAACGTCCGCAGCGGCAGGATCGCCCCGAGGACGAACGCACCCACCCCGCAGGCGAGCACCCACGTCGGCACGAGGGCGGTCAGACCGGCGATGATGACGCCGGCGCCGGCGAGCAGGAGGGCGGCGTCGAGTGGGCCGGCACCGCCGTCGTCCGGCGCGCCGTACACGTCGTCGAGCAGGTCGTCGACGTCGTCACGGTCGGCGTCGACGTGGCGCAGCAGCACGACCGGCCCCGGACGGGCCGGCACGACGACGGTGGTCGTTGCGTCGGGGCGCCGGGGATCCACGCCGGCGGTGTCCACGGACGATCACGATACGGCGCCGGCGCGATCGCCTCATCCGCGCCGCAAGCCGGCCACATGGCCCGGCGCGCAACGTTGGCACCATGACCACCACCGCACCCGTCATCGCGCTGGACCACCCAGCGGCGCTCGACGTGGCGCGGGTGGGCCGCAAGGCCGCCAACCTCGCTGCCGCCCGCGCCGCCGGTCTCCCGGTCGCCGCCGGCGTCGTGCTCACGACCGACTGGCCGACCGAGGACCGCGCGACCGCCACCCAGGTCTGGCGCATCACCTCCCACGACGGCGCCCGTGCCCTCGTCGTGCGGCCCTCCGCCACCGGGCGCGAGCGCCGTCGCCCCGCCGATGCCGGCGCCGTCGAGCCGGTGACGGTGGTCCACGACCTCGCCGCCATGATGGCCGCCGTCGACGCCCTCCGCGCCGAGGATCCGACGACGCCCGTCCTGCTGCAGCCCCACCTCGAGGGGTCCTGGCGCGGCGTGCTGTTCGCCGACGACAGCGCCACGGGATGGCGGGCCACGCCGCTCGTCGTGGCGCGCTGCGACACCTCGCACGATGCCCCCGAATGGATCGCCGAGCTCGACCACGCCGGTCGCGTCCGCGACGTCCTGTCGGCCCAGCCCCTCGGCAACCCCCCGGCCGAGGTGCTGGTCCGGCTGGGCCGGCTCGCCGATCGGGTCACCGCGACCTTCGACGGCCCGCACGACCTCGAGTGGATCGCCGACGCCGGTGGTCGCCTGCAGCTGTTGCGGGTCCGTCCGGTCGTGCGCCTACGAGCCACGCCGGGATCGGCGGCCACCCCGCTCCCCCGCGCCCACCGGGCCCGTCGGCGCCGCGCCGCGCAGCTGGAGGCCCTCGTCGCCGACAGCCACGCGCTCGACGGCGCCGCCTGACCGGCGGCGACCCGGCCCGGCCCGGCCCCCGCCGACGCCCGCGGTAACGTCCCCGCGCCCGGGCCGTCGGGGCCCGGCGGGATCGAGGGGATGCCATGGAGCTCACGCAGGGTCAGGTCGCGGTCGTCACCGGCGGCGCGAGCGGGATCGGGTTGGCATTGGCCAACCGGCTCGCGACCGCCGGCCTGCACCTCGTTCTCGCCGACGTCCAGGAGGAGGCCCTCGCCGCGGCGGCGGTCGAGGTCGGTCGCCACGGCGTCGAGGTCCTCACCGTCCGGACGGACGTCAGCAAGGAAGCCGACGTGCAGGCGTTGGCGGACGCGACGCTCGAACGCTTCGGCGCCGTCCACGTCGTGTGCAACAACGCCGGCGTCGCGGCGCGGTCGGACCCGTGGTTCGGCCCGCTGGCGTCGTGGGAGTGGGTCATGGGCGTCAACTTCTGGGGTGTCGTGCACGGGTGCCGGACCTTCCTCCCCCACCTCGCGGGCGGCGGTCACATCGTCAACACCGCCTCGATCGCCGGGCTCTACCCGGGCTTCGGTCCGTCCTACGACGCGTCCAAGCACGCCGTGGTGGCGGTCTCGGAGAACCTCTTCAACACCGTCAGCGCGGCTGGGCTGCCGGTCGGCGTCAGCGTGCTGTGCCCGGGCTGGGTGCGCACGCAGATCCTCGAGGCCGAGCGCAACTGGCCACAGGAGCTGGGCGAGAAGCCGGCGGAGGACCCGCTCGGCGACATCACCCGTCGCTACGTCTCCCAGGCCCTCGCCGAGGGCCGCACCCCCGCGTCGGTGGCCGACGCCGTGGCCGACGCCATCACGACCGGGCGCTTCTGGGTGATCCCGCACCAGGACTTCCTCGAGATCTGCATCGAGCGCTGGGCCAGCATCGCCGAGCGCGCCGACCCGGTGCCGGCCGAGCACGTCCCCGGCATGCCGCCGCGATCGCAGATCCTCGCCGAGGTCGCCGCCGCTCTCGGTCTGCCGACCCCCGACTGAATCCCTTGACCGGGCGGTCGCGGCGCGGGATCATGGTCCCAGACAGGTCCCTCGGGATCTGCCGTACGAACCGAGGAGCGATCTTTTCGAGGAGGTACGGACAACATGAGGTTCGCCGAGCACACGGAGCGATCTCCTCCGGACTGAACGGCTGACCAGCCTGGCTGTGTCGCCACCTCCTGACCCGTTTCGATTCACGGACCACGGATGCGCAGGTCAGGTGCACACGCACCTTCCACTCGCCACCGGGCTCGTCCACCATCCGGCGGGCAGGCGAGCAACGGCCAGCCAGGAACCGCAGGACATCCCGTTGACGCACCTCACGGCAGTCGTCGACGGGGTGTTCTCGCGTCCGGGCGCCGTCGCGCGACGCCGTACAGTCGCCGCCGATGCACATCGGCGCGCTGATCTTCCCGACCGACCTCTCGATCCGCCCGGCGCGGCTGGCCACCGAGCTCGAAGCTCGCGGCTACGAATCGCTCTGGGTCACGGAGCACACGCACATCCCGACGAGCCGCCGCACGCCGTGGCCGGGCGGCCCGAACCTGCCCGAGGAGTACCGGCGCACGCTGGATCCGTTCGTAGCCCTGACCGCGGCCGCGACCGTGACGGAGCGCCTGCGGCTCGGGACCGGCATCACGCTCGTCGCCCAGCACGACCCGATCGTGCAGGCCAAGACGATCGCCACGCTCGACCTGCTGTCGGACGGGCGGGTCAGCCTCGGCATCGGCGTCGGCTGGAACGAGGACGAGATGGAGCACCACGGTGTCGACCCGAAGCGCCGTCGCGCGGTCACGCGCGAGAAGGTCCTCGCGATGCGGGCCCTGTGGACCGAGGACGAGGCGTCCTTCGATGGCGAGTTCGTGAGCTTCTCGCCGTCGTGGAGCTGGCCCAAGCCGGCGGCCACCCCGCACCCGCCGATCCTCATGGGCGGCGCCGGCGGGCCGGTGACGTTCCGCCACGTCGTCGAGTACTGCGACGGGTGGATGCCGATCCACGGTCGCCGCGGGATCAGCGACAAGCTCGGCGCGCTGCGCGAGGCCGCCGACGCCGCGGGGCGGGACATGGCCAGCATCGAGCTCGGCGTGTTCGGCTGCCCGGCGGATCCGGCCGTCATCGACAGCTACGCCGAGATGGGCTTCACGCGGGTCGTGCTCGGGTTGCCGCCGGCCGAGGAGTCGACGGTGCTGCGCGCCCTCGACGGCTACGCCGACGTCGTCGACCGCTACGCCCTGGATTGAGGGTCCTCGGCGTCGACCTGGCCTGGGGACAGGGGCGCCCCGGCGTGGCACCGAACGAGACCGGGGTCGTGGCGGCCGACCCGGACGGCACGATCGTCGCGGCCGGTTGGACCCGCGGCGTCGCCGAGACGGCGGCGTGGATCGCACGGTGGGCGACCGACGACGCCGTGGCGATGGTCGACGCCCCCCTCGTCGTCACCAACGCCACCGGGATGCGGGAGTGCGAGAAGGAGATCGGTCGCCGCTACGGCCGTTGGAAGGTCGCCGCCAACGCGTCGAACCTGAGCCTGCCCGGCACCCTCGCCGGCGTCGTGCTCACGGCCGAGCTCACCGCCACCGCCTGGCGGGTCGGGAGCGGCCACGACGGACCGCCCGCGGCGGGACGATGGCTGTACGAGTCGTTCCCCTACCTCGCCCTCGTCGGTGCCGCCGAGCTCGGCTACGAACGCGAGCGGCCGATCTACAAGCGCCGGCCCCGCCACCTCGATCCCACCGCGTTCCGACTCCTGCGCGCCGCCAACACCGACGAGGTCATCCGGCACGTCGCCACGCGCTGCGATCCGCCGATCGACCTGCGCTCCCATCCCGCCACGGCGCAGCTGCTCGACGAGCCGACGCCGATCGCCGACCGCCCCGCCAAGCACCGCGAGGACTTGCTCGACGCCGTGCTCTGCGCGTGGTCCGGGATCCTCTGGCTGCACCACGGGCTCGCCCGCTGCCAGGTGCTCGGCGATCCGGCCGGGGGCGACGACGGCCACCGCGGGGACGCGTGGCCGGCGACCGTCATCGCCCCGTGCCGGCCCGAGCAGCGCCGTTGATGCCCGGACCAGGGAGACCCGTCAGCCGGAGCCGACCAGGTCGATCTCGGTGAGCTCGCCGCCGACCACGCCGGTCGAGCCGAGGCGCTCACCGTGGTCGTCGACGATGTCGTAGCGGCCCGCCTCGAGCGCCGCGAACAGCGCCGATGCGACGTGCCGCTGCCCGGCGTGGCGCAGCCAGACGCCGGTGTGCACCGCGAACGCCGGATCGGCGGTGGTGAGGAACACCTCGCGGCCCGCCCACGTGTCGTCGAGCAGGACGTGCAGCGCCCCGACGGAACCGCCGATGTCCAACACCATCGGTCCGCCGTGGACGTGGGTGATCGACTCCAGGACATCCCCGCCGTGGCCGTGGCCGTGGCCGTGGCCGTGGTGGAGCGTCACGGCGCGGCGACCGACAGCGGCAGCACGTCGTAGCCGCTGACGGGGTGGTCGAGGTACGGGAACCGGTGGAGGTAGGTCACGTCGGCGAGCATCGCGGTCCCGTCGTTGATCAGGCCGGCCGCGCCATCGGCGGTGAACGTCGAGTCGACGAGCGGGTAGGTGAGCCCGGCGACCGCGCGGAGCTCGATCGTCACGACGTCGTCGAACACGCGCCGCCCGTTCGGGAAGCCGGCGAGGTCGCCACCGAGGATGCCGTTGATGTTCGGGCAGGCGCTCGGCGGGATCGCCAGGTTGAGCCGCAGCTGGTCGGCGAGCACCGGACCGGTGTAGTTCTGGAACCCGGGGACGACGTCCTTCGGCAGGCCGGTCAGCAGGATCGCGACGAGGTCGGCGCGGTCCTTCTTCAGGCCGGCCAGGTTCGGGAACACCCCGGGGTACAGGACCGGCAGCCGGTCGGCGAGCTCGGGCCGCTTGACGTACTGGGCGTAGTCGGCGTCGCGCTCGGGTGAGCGGCTGTTCCACTCGTCCTTGCGACCGATCGGCACGATCACCTCGTTGAACAGCGGGTTGCCGAGCCTGCTCACCTGCACGTAGGGCCCGACGGCGATGCGCCGCTCGCCCTCGATCAGCGTCGCCTTGCGGCGCGACGCCGACGCCCAGACACCGATCGTGGCGTCGGCCGCCAAGGGATCGGACGGCGCCTTGCCGTTGGCGGTCAACTGCTTGATCGGGACCTGGATCGCCAGCGTGTGGACGTTGAACGACCGCAGCGCGTTGACACCGGCGGTCGCCGGCGTCGGGATGAGGTGCAGGTGCTGGAACGGCCGCAGCGCAGCGAGGTCGAACACCGCGCCGAGGTCGACGAAGAAGCCGTCGAGTCGCTGACCGGCGAAGACGGTGATGCCGTCACCGATGTCATACGTCCCGGCGTCGGCGAGGGCCGCGTAGTTCGGCGTCGAGCGCACGCCGACGTTGCACGGCGGCGCGAGCAGGCGGCGGGCCAGGCGCCGGCTGCGACCGTTGCGGACCTCCGTCACGTCGTAGGTCTGGCGGCGGTTGAAGTTCGGGCTGTCGATGCGGTCGATGGGACCGGTGTTGTAGAGGAACGACCCGGGGTCCTGGTTGCGGGTCGTGAACTGGAACTCGTAGATCAGCTCGGGCTTGCCGTCGTTGTCGTTGTCGATGTTGATGCGGTAGAGCACGTCGTCGCCGAACTCGAAGAAGTTCGGGCCGCCGGCGGGGTCCTCGAGCGGGATGTAGTTCGTGATCAGCGTGACCGTGTCGGGACGGTCGGGGCTGACGAACGCGTAGACGTCGGTGCTGTCGGCGACCGGGTCCTTGGAGATCTCGGGTGCTTCGCGGTGCGATGACATGACGGCTCCGATCAGACGGTGCGCCGAGCGGCGCGCATGATGCGCTCGACGAGTTGCCGATCGCGGACGATGACCTCCGACGTGCCGTGGAGGATCGAGACCTCACCACGAGCGGCGTCGAGGACGCTGAAGATGACGGGGCCGACGAGGTCGACCCCTGTGCCAGCGCTCGACGCGCTGGCGGCGTCGGCGGTACCTGGATCGCGCTCGGCGGCCGTGGCGGCACCGGCCACGTGGCTCCCGAGCGCGCTCATCGGGACGGCGACGGCGGCCGCTCCTGCGGACGCGCGAAGCAGATCCCGGCGGGACATGCCGGACATGTGGTTCCCCTTCCCTCGTGGTGCCCGGACGGGGACACCTCTCGAGCGTCCGTTCGGCACCGGTCGGTCCGGGGATTGGCCGTCACCCGAACAGCGACCGGGTCGCAATCGGCACGCTCGCTACCGTCGATCGCATGACGGCCGCCGACCTGCCGACGCTCGCCGCCGTGGACCTGCGCCGGGCGCTGCTGCAGCGGCAGCTGCTGACGGCGCGCGCCGCCGGCGACGTGTCCGGCGTGCTGTCGCAGGTCGCCAGCCTCCAGTCGCAGTACGCACCGACGATGTACGTCGGCCTGTGGTCCCGGCTGGCGGGCTTCCGGCGCGATGACCTCACCACCGCGCTCGGCGACCGTCAGGTCGTGCAGGGCACGATGATGCGCTCGACGATCCACCTGACCGCGGCCGCCGACTACTGGCCGCTGAACCTGGCGATCCGCGAGAGCCGCCAGCGGTGGTACCTCCGCAGCCGCGGCGTCGACGCGACGGAACCGCGGGCCGCCGCGGCGCGCACCCGCGCCGCGTTCGACGACGCCGACGTCCTCAGCCGCCGCGAGCTGGAGGCGGTCGCCGGGCCGGCGAGCGCCGCCGTCGGCTTGTTCGTCGACCTCGTACGAGTCCCGCCGTCGGGCACCTGGGAGCGTCGGCGCGCCGACCTGTTCGGGCTCGCCGAGCGCTGGGTCGGGCCGCCACCCCAGATCACGACGGCGGCTGCCTGGGAGCATGCCGTGCGCCACTACCTCACCGGGTTCGGCCCGGCAACGGTCAACGAGATCGCCAGCTGGGCCGGCGTGAACGTCGGCGCGGTGACGCCCACCGTGCGCGCGATGGCGCTGCATCGCTACCGCGCCGCCGATGGCAAGGTGCTCCTCGACCTGCCCGGGCTCGAGATCCCGCCCGCGACGACGCCGCTCCCGGTGCGCTTCATCGGCAACTGGGAGGCGCTGCTCCTCGTCCACGCGCGGCGTGCCGAGGTCCTCGCCGAGGACGACCGGCCGCGGATCTTCGGGACGACGACCCCACATTCGTTCAGCACGTTCCTCGTCGACGGTGTCGTCACCGGGACGTGGCGCCACGAGGACGGGCGCATCGTGGTGACGCCGTGGCGCGCCCTGACCGCGACCGAGCGCGCCGCCGTCGACGAGGAAGCCGACCGGTTGCGCGGCTTCCACACCTGATCACGGCCCCGCCGAGGGGCGGAGGGCGTGCGGCCCTCCAGGATGGGGCAGCATTGGGGGCGTGGCGGCCCTGTTGCACACGTTCCGGCGGCGCATCCCGCCGCGGATGGTGTGGACGCCGGCCTTCAACCGCTTCGCGATCGCCTCCGCGCTGTCCGGCGCGGCCGACGCGATCGTCGCCGTCTCGCTCGCCGGGTCGCTGTTCTTCAGCCTGAGCCCCGACGCGTCACGCGAGCAGGTCCTGCTCTACCTCGTCGTCAACATGGCACCGTTCGCCCTGCTGGCCCCACTCGTCGGACCGGCCATCGACCACTTCCGCCTCGGCCACCGCTGGATCTCGTCGATCCTCTTCGCCCTGCGCGCGGCATGCGCGGCGGCGCTCGCCTTCACGCTCCTCGACCTCGCGGTGTACTTCTTCGCCCTCGCCCTGCTGGTCGGCGCCAAGGCGTTCGGCGTCGTCCGCCAGGCACTCGTCCCCGAGCTCGTCGACGGGACCGATCAACTCGTCGCCGCGAACTCACGGTTGGCCCGGCTCAACGTCATCGCCGGCGCCACCGGCGGCGGCATCGGCGGTGTCGTCCTGGCCGTCACGGGTTCGCCGGCGGCGACGCTCGCCCTCGCCTGCATCACGTTCACCGTGGCGGGGGTGGTCTCGCTGCTGCTGCCGTCGATCACGCCGCGGGAGGTCGCCACGCCCAGCGTCGAGTACGAGGAGCTCCACGCGCCGACGATCGTCGCCACGGCGTGGGCCTTCACCGCGATCCGTGCGGCCGTCGGCTTCTTCGTGTTCGGGCTGGCCTTCGCCCTGCGCCGCACGAGCGAGCCGGCGTGGATGTACGGCGCCGCCGTCGCGGCCTACGGGGCGGGGACGTACCTCGGCAACTCCGTCGCGCCGATGCTGCGGCGACGCTTCGGCGAGGGCCACCTGACGGCCGGTGCGCTGGCGGGGCTGGCCATCGTGCTGGCGTTCGGCGCCCTCGGGCCGTCCCGTCCGATCGTCATCTTCGTGTCGCTCGTGCTCGGCGGGGTGGCCGCGGTCGCCCGCCAGGGCTTCGACGCGATGGTCCAGACGCACGCCCCGATGGTCACGCGTGGTCGTTCCTTCGCCCGCTTCGAGACGCGGTTCCAGCTCGGTTGGGTCGCCGGCGCGCTGGCGGCGACGGCGATCGCCATCCCGATCCGCTACAGCCTCGCGGTGCTCGCCATCCTGCTGCTCCCGTCGGCGTGGTGGTACGTCAGCGCGTTGCGGGTCGGGCAGGTGGCCCACGCCGAGGACCCGTTCGACCCGCTCGAGGTCGCCCGCCGACGCATCGACCACGCCGTCGAGTGGCACCGTCGCGACCTCGACCGCCTCGCCGTGACCGAGCTCGCCGGCGTCGTCGACCTGGCCCGGGCGACCGGCGTCACCCTGACGCCGTCCGCCGTCGTGCGCCTCGACGCGCTGCGCGCCGCCGCCCTCTCGACGTGGCCCCTCGACAGCCGCGAGGTGGACTGGGCGATGACCTATGCGGCGTCGCTCGTCGGGCGCCTCGACACGCCGCAGCCCACCCGCGAGTCGCCCCTGCCCGAGGTCGGCGGGCCGGATCCTGCCACTGCCACGCTGACCGACGTGGCGACGACACCCAACGGGCAAGGACCGGATCAGGAGTCGGTGGGGACCGTCGACGACGACGTGACGGCCCAGTGCGACGAGCGCCGGGCGATCGTGAGGACGACCTTCGACCAGTCGTCCTCCGAGCGATAGACCTCGACGGTGACGGTGACGGGATCGATCTCCGGTGGCAACTCGCCGACGGCGACGAGGACCCCTTCGTCCCGGACCGGCACGAGGTCCTCGTCCTCCAGGACGGCTTCCGAACGCTGGTCGGCGAAGCGGATGTCGGCGTCGTCGTCGAGCTCGACCGCGACCTCGGCCTGGACGTCGGCCGGGATCGCCGTCTCGCCCACGCCGACCACGTAGACGATCGGCAGCACGTCGGGATCCTCCGGCGCCGGCTCGTCGGCAAGGACCTCGCGGATCGCCGCCACGTACACCTGGGCGTCACGCGACGCCGCTTCGCCACCCGACCCGTCGCAGCCCGCAACCACCCCGCTGCCCAGGGTCACCGCGAGGACGAACCCCGCGACCCTCGACCTCACGGTGGCAAGGCTAGTGGGGCGGACGACTCAGCCTCCGTCCGGTTGCGGAACGGGGAGCCCGGCGCGGAGCTGGATGATCTGCTCGACCGCCCCGTACGGCCACCCGTCCGGGAGGTCCGCCGGCAGATCGGGCAGTCCGACGACGGTCTCGCGACGCTCGTTGCTCTGGATGTACCCGAGCGTCTCACGTGCCGCCGCCGTGATCCCGTCGGGCGTCTGCAGCGTGTCGACCTCCTGCTGCAGGTCGTCGTTCACGGCATCGACCTCCTCGAGCTGGTGCTCGAGGCGGGCGATGTCGTCGTCCTGCGCGAACCACGTGCGCACCGGCAGGCCGAAGAGGGCGGCGCCGATGGCGCCGGCGACGAGCAGCCCGACCGCACCGAGCAGGACGGCCGGCCGTCGGTTCTTGGCGATCCGCTGCTCGCGGGCGACGGGACGGGTCAGGTCGCCCAACCGCGATCGCCCGACATCGGACGCCGCGCGCGGTGGCTTGCGGATCAGCGTCCTCGTCCCGGCCTCGTTCACCCGACGATTGTGGCAGGAAGACCCCGCCGATCGGGGGCACCGCCCGTCACGTCTGGGCGCTCAGCGCCTTCCGGCCGCGGAACGCCGCGGCCTCGCCGAGGTCGGCCTCCAGTCGCAGCAGCTGGTTGTACTTGGCGACGCGGTCGCTGCGGGCCGGCGCACCGGTCTTGATCTGACCGCAGTTCGTGGCCACCGCCAAGTCGGCGATCGTCGTGTCCTCGGTCTCCCCGCTGCGGTGGCTCATCACGGACGAGTAGCCGTTGCGGGTCGCCAGCTCGACGGTGTCGAGGGTCTCGGTCAAGCTGCCGATCTGGTTGACCTTGACGAGCACGGAGTTCGCGACCCCGCGCTCGATGCCCTGCTGCAGCCGGCGGGCGTTGGTGACGAAGAGGTCGTCGCCCACGAGTTGGACGCGGCTGCCGATCGCCTCCGTGAGCGCCGACCAGCCGTCCCAGTCGTCCTCGGCCATGCCGTCCTCGATCGACACGATCGGATAGGTGTCGACGATGCGCACCCAGTAGTCGACGAGCTCGTCGGCGCTCAGCACCTTGCCCTCGCCCGCCAGGTGGTAGCGACCGTCCCGGTAGATCTCGCTGACGGCAGGGTCCATGGCGATGGCGATCTCCTCGCCGGGCACGTACCCGGCCGCATCGATGGCCTCGACGAGGAACCTGATGGCGTCCTCGTTGCTCGGCAGGTCGGGCGCGAACCCGCCCTCGTCGCCCACGGCCGTGTTGAGCCCGCGGTCGTGGAGGACCTGCTTCAGCACGTGGTAGGTCTCGACGCCCCACCGCAGCGCCTCCGAGAAGCTCGGCGCGCCGATGGGCATGATCATGAACTCCTGGAAGTCGATCGAGTTGTCGGCGTGCACGCCCCCGTTCACGACGTTCATCATCGGCACCGGCAGGACGTGGGCGTTGGGCCCGCCGACGTAGCGGTACAGCGGGATCTCGAGCTCGTCGGCCGCCGCCTTGGCCACGGCCAGGCTCGTGCCGAGGATGGCGTTGGCACCGAGCCGCGCCTTGTTGTCGGTGCCGTCGAGCTCACCGAGGGCGGTGTCGATGAGCCGCTGCCCGAGCGCGTCCAGGCCGCGGAGCTCGTCGGCGATCTCGCCGTTCACGTACCCGACGGCGGTCGCCACGCCCTTGCCGCCGTAGCGCTCGCCTCCGTCGCGGAGCTCCACCGCCTCGTGCTCACCCGTCGACGCCCCGCTCGGCACGGCGGCTCGGCCCGACGCGCCACTCGCGAGGTGCACCTCGACCTCGACGGTGGGGTTGCCGCGCGAATCGATGATCTCGCGGCCCTGGACGTGCACGATCTCGCTCACCGGGGTGACGGTAGCCGGGTTGTGTCGCGCGAGCCTGCTGCTCATGGACCTCCAACTGACCGGCAAACGGGCGATCGTGACAGGTGGCAGCAAGGGCATCGGCAAGGCGGTCGCGCGGACGCTGGCCGCCGAGGGGTGCGAGGTCGTCGTCGCCTCGCGCACCGCATCGACCCTCGAGGAGACGGCCGACGAGATCTCGGCCGAGACCGGCCGGCGCGTCGTGCCGATCACCGTCGACACCGGCGAGGACGCGTCCGTGCGCGCTCTCGTCGCCCAGGCCACCGAGGCCCTCGGCGGCGTCGACATCCTCGTCAACAGCGCCGCCAGGCCGCTCGGCCAGTCCGCTCCGCCGAAGCTCGCCGACGTCACCGGCAAGCTCTTCTGGGACGACATGAACGTCAAGGTGCTCGGCTACCTGCGCTGCGCCCAGGCGGTCGCGCCGGGCATGATCGCCCAGGGTTGGGGCCGGATCATCAACGTCTCCGGGCTCGGCGCCCGCTCGACGGGCGCGGTGATCGGCTCGATGCGCAACGTGGCCGTCGCCGCGATGACGAAGAACATCGCCGACGAGCTCGGACCGCACGGCGTCAACGTCACGGTCGTGCACCCCGGCCTGACCCGCACCGAGGCGACGCCGGGCGTGATCGCCCGCCTCGCCGCCGCGCAGGGCATCACCGCCGAGGAGGCCGAGCGCACGCTCGGGCGCAACACGATCCGCCGCATCGTCGAAGCCGAGGAGGTCGCTGACGTCGTCGCGTTCCTCGCGTCACCACGCAGCGCCTCGATCACCGGCGACGCGATCGCGTGCGGCGGCGGCTCGCCGGGGGCCATCTACTACTGATGTGCTCGCGTCGCGCCGCCCCTCGCCGTTGTGTCGGGACGCTGTCGTCGAAGAGGCTCTTGAAGTGGGGAGGGGGTGGCTGTTCGCGGCGGACTCGACCGCTCGGCGGGTCGAGGCCGCCGCTCCACGGGTCCACTTGACAGACGAACACATGTTCGATACGATGGGTACATGTTGGAGCACCCGATCACCGCCGCGGTGGCCACGCTCGTCGTGGCCGACCCGGCGACGTGTGATCGGGTCGGTCTCGGCGAGCTCGTCGCCGTGGCGCAGCGGGTGCGGGGCTGGTTGGACGCCTTCGACGCCACCGTCGCCGCGGCGGCTGATCGGCTCGCCGCCGCCGGGTCCGCCGAGCCGGCCGCCGAGGTGTTGACCGACGGCGGGCGTCGCTCCTCCCGGGACGCCCGTGCGGCGGCCGAGCGTGGCGCGGTGTGCGCTTCGATGCCGGCCGTCGGTGACGCCCTCGCCACCGGCGTGGTGTCGGCCGGGCACGTCGATGCCATCGCTTGCGCCAGCCGCGACCTCGACCCGTCGCATCGCGACGCGCTCGCCGCCCACGTCCCCGGGCTCATCGCCGCCGCCGCCACCACCAGCGTCGAGGCGTTCACCCGTCACGTCCGCGACCTCACCCGCCAGCTGTCGGCCGATGACGGGCTGCGCCACCACGAACGACTCCGCCAGCAACGCGCCCTGCGCCGCTGGACCGACCACCACACCGGCTTGGCCCACACCCACCTCGCCTTGGACCCCGAGTCCGACGCCCGTCTCAGCGCCGCCCTCGACGCCGCCGTCACCACCGAACGCCACACCGACGAGGACCGGACGTTCGATCAGTTGCGGGCCGACGCCTTCATCACCCTCGCCACCGGCGCCCGCCACCACGGCCGCCGCCCACCCGAGCTCAGCGTCCTCATCGACCACGCCACCCTCCACCACGGGTTGCATCCACCACTCGGTCTGCGAGACCCACGACGGGTTGCCGCTCCCCCCGACACCGTGCGCCGCCTCGCCTGCGACGCCGCCATCATCCCCATCGTCCTCGACAGCCACGGCGCCGTCCTCGACGCCGGCCGCACCCGCCGCATCGCCACCGCCGACCAACGCCGCGCCCTGCGCGCCATGTACCGCACCTGCGCCCACCCCCACTGCAGCGTCCGCTACGCCGACTGCGACATCCACCACGTCACCGCATGGACCCGCCACCGCGGCCCCACCAACCTGGCCAACCTGCTCCCGCTGTGTGACCGCCACCACCACCTCGTCCACGAAGGCCACTGGCACCTCACCCTCCAGCCCGACCGCACCATCACCCTCCAACGACCCGACGGCACCACCACCTTCCACGGCACCACCATCGACGTCGCCCCCACCGGCACCCACCACGACCCCACCCACCACGACCACCACGCCGACGCCGACAGCGACACCGACTCCGGCACGGACACCGACACCGACACCGACGACGAGATCGCCGCCATGACCACCCTCACCCGCGCCCGCCTCCGCACCCTCCGACCACCACCAACCCACGCCGCCTGACAACGGCGACACCCACCGTCCACCGCACCAAGGGTCGCCATCCCGACCTGGCCCCTCGACGCCGTCAGCGTCCGACGGCGCCCTCGGCGGATTCGATCGGGGACGGGCGACCTGCAGTGGGAAGCCTCGTCGTCAGGCAGAACCGGTGCCCCGGCCGGGTCGAGGTGCGCCGACGCCGGCACCGACACCGACGACGAGATCGCCGTCATGACCACCCTCACCCGCGCCCGCCTCCGCACTCTCCGATCACCACCAACCCGCGCCGCCTGACAGCGTCGACACGGCCACCGCGGACCCGCCAGCGAGGGTCGCCGTTGCTACGTTGCGCCGGTGGACGCCGCCGACGTCGAGCTCCGCAACGTGACGTACGGGTTGATCGCGCCGCTCGGTCGGGTGCCGACGCGGGACGAGGTGGCGGCGGCCGCGGGCATCGACGTCACGGTCGTCGGCGACGCGTGGCGGCGGCTGCACGACGCCCACGCCCTCGTGCTCGACGCGGCGACGGGCGAGGTCCGCATGGCCAACCCGTTCGCCGGCGTGGCGACACCGTTCCGGGTGCAGGCGGGCGGCCGGGATTGGTTCGCCAACTGCGCGTGGGACGCGTTCGGCATCTGCGCCGCCCTGGAGCGCGACGGCGACATCGTGACGGTGTGCGCCGATTGCAGCGGACCGCTGTCGTGTGCGGTGCGGGCGCGCCAACCCAGCACCCCGGACCTGCTGTTCCACTGCCTGGTGCCGGCCGCCGCGTGGTGGGACGACATCGTGTTCACCTGAAGCACGATGAACCTCTTCCGGTCGGAGGAGCACATCGTCCGCTGGCTCGACGGCCGCCCGCCCGGTGCCACGCTGCTCATCACCCAGCTCTGCGATCTCGCCCACGCCTGGTGGGGTGACCGGCTGGCCGCGGACTGGCGCCCGCACTCGCGGGAGCAGAACCAGGCGATCCTCGACGCGGTCGGGCTCGGGGGCCCGTTCTGGCGCCTGCCCGGAGCGTGAGCGCCTCGAACAGCATGCGCTACGACGTGACGATGGCGCGCGAGAAGGTCTGGACGATGCCGATGACCTCGTCCTTCGACCGCCCCTCGGCAGCGAGCGCCTGGCCCAGGTTGTTGCTCAGGGCGAGCACCGCCTTGGCGCCGACGTTCGGCTCCTCGATGGAGAACTCGCCGGCCTCCTTGCCCTCGGTGATGACGCGCTCGACGATCATGCGCATCCGGCCGTGCTTCTTCTCGATCACCTTCCGCTCCGGCGGCGCCAGCCGGACGTGATCGCGCAGAGCGACGTTGGACGCCAGCTTGGCGAAGTCGTCGTGGATCTGGCCGGCGACGATCGTGCCGACGACCGAGTCGAGGCGAGCGAACGGGTCGTCACCGGCGAGCCGCAGCCGGCGCTCGATCCGGGCCAGTGACACCTCCCACGCCTCGTCGAGGAACTCGCGCAGCAGGTCGGCCTTCGACGGGAAGTGGTAGTAGAGGGCGGCGACGCTGACGCCGGCGCGCGCCGCCATGTCGCGGACCGACGCCGCCTCGTAGCCGACCTCACCCATCACCGCCACGGCGGCGCGCATGATCGCCGTCTTCCCCGGCCGTTGCCGGCTGACCGTCTCCTCAACAAACGCCATCGCCGTGCGACCTCCCGGAGCGCCTCGCCGATGCGCCCGGTCGATGTCGGCGATCGGTCACGAGTCGCCGACGGCGACCGGTGTTGCCGAGTGCGCCCCGTTGACGGACGTGTGCTCGATCGGGAAGTGGCACGCGACGAACTGCCCGGCCCCCATCGGCCGCAGGATCGGCTCCTCCCTCGCGCACACGTCTGCAGCCCGCGGGCAGCGGGTCCGGAACCGGCACCCCGACGGCGGGGCGATCGGCGACGGCAGCTCACCCGACACCGTGAGCGCGGCGCGCGGGTCGACGGACGGGTCGGTCACCGGGATCGAGCTCATCAGGATCTCGGTGTAGGGGTGCAGCGGCCGGAGGAACAGGTCGTCGGGCGGGCCGACCTCGCACACCTTGCCGAGGTACATCACGACGACCCGGTCGGCGATGTTCTTGACCACCGCCAGGTCGTGGGCGATGAAGATCAGCGAGATGCCGTACTTGACCTTGAGGTCCTCGAGCAGGTTGAGCACCTGGGCCTGGACCGACACGTCGAGTGCCGACACCGGCTCGTCGCAGATGATGACCTGCGGATCGAGGATCAGGGCCCGGGCGATCGAGATGCGCTGCGCCTGGCCGCCCGAGAACTCGTGTGGCCGCCGGTCCAGCGCCGCGTTCGGGTCGATGCCGACGTCCTCCAGCACCTGGCGGACCTTGCCGTCCGTCTCCTTCCAGAACCGCGCCTTGTCGCGGCGGATGCGCAGCGATCGCGGGATCGCCGAGATCGGCATCAGCACCGACAGCACGAGCCAGATGATCGCCGTGATGGCGAAGGCGATGGCGAACGGCGCAGCGGCGATCAGCGACGCGATCATCAGCACGCCGCCGATCGTCGAGACGACACCGCCCTGGCGGACGCCCTCCGCGTCCACGTCACCGAGCGATGTCGCGACCACCCACAGGATCAGCCCCACGAAGAACGCGCCGAAGATCGGCATGAAGATCTTCTTGATCCACGACTGGCGCCAGAACCGGCCCGCCGCCGGGACGAAGCGCTCCCACGCCCGGATGATCGGCGAGCGCTTGAACGCCTCGAGCCAGCGGATCACGAGCGGTTCGGCGACGACCTCGCGGATCTGGCGGCGCGGGTTGAGCGACGAGACGGCGTCCTGGAAGATCATCTGCAGGCTGGTGCGCACCTGCCGCATCTGATCCATGTCCAGCGTGGCCAGGTCGACCCCGTCGAGGAGCACGCGGCCCGACGTCGGCGGTGGGACGCGCATGATCGCCTTCCCGGTCGTCGACTTGCCGCAGCCGGACTCGCCGACGATGCCGAGCGTCTCGCCGTCGACCAGGTCGAGGCTGACGTCACTGACGGCGTGCACCGTGCCGCGGGAGCTCGGGAACTCGACGACCATGTTCTCGACCTGGAGCACCTTGTCGACGGTGTCCTCCCTGAGGTGGGCAGTCCCGCTGCCGGCCATCAGATGCCACCTTCCCGCACGTCGAAGCGCGTGCGCAGCGCGTCACCCACGAAGTTCAGCGAGATGATCGTGAGGAACATGAATGTCGCCGGGAACAGCACCATGTGCGGCGTCCGCTCCAACTGCGATCGACCGTTCTGGATCATGAGGCCCCAGCTGACGCCGCTGACGTCGCCGATGCCGAAGAACGCCAGCGCCGCCTCGATGATGATCAGGCCGGCCACCAGCGTGAACGCGAACGAGACGAGCGTGGGCACGACGTTGGGCAGGATCTCGCGGGCGATGATCCGCTTGTTGCGCGCCCCGAGCGTCCGCGACGCCATGACGAAGTCGCGGTCGCCCCAGACCATCGTCTGAGCCCGCGTGACCCGAGCGATCGTCGGGATGACCAAGATCGACAGGGCGACGGTGACCCAGAACGTTTGCGTGCTCGCCGAGGCCTCGCCCGGAGGCGCGAGGAACGAGATCACCGTGAGCAGGAGCACGAGGCCGGGGATGGCCAGCAGGATGTTGATGACCGCCGAGATCGTGCCATCGATGGCCTTGCGGTAGAAGCCCCCGATGAGCCCGACCGACGCACCCATCAGGATGCCGGCCGTCGTGGCGACGCCGGCCACGACCAGCGAGCGCCGGGCGCCGTAGATCGTCCGGGCGAGCACGTCGTGGCCGATGTTGTCGGCACCGAACCAGTGCTCGCGGCCGGGGCCCTGGCGGGCCACACCGCGGAACGTCTCGTTCGGGTCCTTCAACGGGAGCAGGTCGGCGAACACCGTCGACAGCAGCAGGAACGCCAGCCACACGATCGAGGCCCAGAACCAGAAGCCCAGCTTGCGCTTCCGATAGGTGCCCGCGGGCTCGGCGCTGTCGGCGCCGGCCGGGATCCCGGACTCGGTCTGGATTTCGACGACATCAAGCGCGGACATTGCGAACCCGTGGATCGAGGACGGCGTAGAGCAGGTCGACGAGGAAGTTGAGGATGATGAAGCCGAGGGCGATCACCACCACGACGCCCTGGACGACGAGGAAGTCCTTCTGGAAGATGGCGGTGCCGATCACGCCACCGAGGCCCGGCAGCGTGAAGATCTGCTCGATGACGAGGGCGCCGCCGATCAGGGTGGCGGTGCTCAGGCCGAAGACGGTGAGCAGCGTGAACGACGACGGCCGCAGGGCGTGGCCCCACAGGATCCGCCGGTCGGGCACCCCCTTCGCCTTGGCCGTCGTGATGAAGTTCTCCTGCAACGTGGAGATCATGTCCGAGCGCAGCACCCGCATGTACGTGGCCGCCGCGGCGAACCCCAACGCCAGCGTTGGCAAGGCCATGTGTTTGAAGTGCTCCACCGGACTGTCGCCGAAGTACACGTACCGCGAGGCCGGCAGCCACGTCACGCCGACGTTCTTGCCGAACACCGACAGGCCGCCGATCGCGAAGAACAGGATCAGCACGACGGCCAGGACGAAGTTCGGGATCGACAGGCCCGTGAGGGCGAGCGTGCTGGCGATCCGGTCACCGCGCTTGTTGGCCTTGTACGCCGCGTACACGCCGAGCGGCACGGCGATCAGCAGGGCCACGATCTGCGCGTACAGCATGAGCTGCAGCGAGACCGGGATGGCGTGGGCGATCGCCGAGGAGACCTCCTGGCCCTGGATGGCCGAGCGTCCGAGGTCACCGTGCAGGGCGTCGCTCAACCACAGCAGGTAGCGCTCGTGGATCGGCTTGTCGAGGTGGAACTCCTGCATGACCTGCGCGACCCCGGCCTCGGTGGCGCCGGGACCGAGGATGTTGAACGCGAGGTCCCGCGGGTCACCGCGCCCGTTCTGCAGCCAGAACGTGAACGCGGTGACCAGGAAGATCGTCGGGATGACGACGAGCAACCGTCGCAGGACGTAGGTGCCGTTCACCAACGTCGCCCCGAGGACGATGAGGGCGAACGACACCAGCAGGGTCCAGATGAGTGGCACCCCGGCGAAGCCGCCGATGATGAGGACAGCCACGGCGGCGACCGCCGTGACCGTCCCCGGGTTCTTGGTCAGGAACTTCATCCGGGATGACCCTCCATCGTTACTCGCAGGACCCTTCGTCGCACCACAGCTGGTTGATGTTGTGCCGGCCGGCCCCGATGAGGCCGGTGGCGGGTGTGCCGTCGGGCAGGACCGCGCCCTCGACGCCGTTGACGTACGGCTGCGCGATGGCTGCCCACAGCGTGCTGTTCAGCCACAAGTTGTACACCTGCTCACCGAAGATGCGGTTGACGTCCTCGGCGGCGGCCTTGCGGGCGGCCGGGTCCGGGTTGGTCTTGATCGTGGTCGAGCGCGGCGTCCATGTCGGCGTCCTTGAAGCGGCCGAAGTTGAGGGCCAGGGAGCCGATCGGCGACGCCGAAGCGCTCTGCCACCACAGCCGCTGCTGGTCGGGATCGAGGCCGCTGTGGCTGCGCCAGCCGACGGCGTTGAACGCACCGACGAGGGCGAGGCCGATGTACTGGCCCTGCTCGATGGGCGTGATCGTCGCCTTGACCTGATCGCCGAAGACGTCGGTCCACATCGAGATGATCAACGTGTTGGTCTCGACGTTGAACGGGTCGTTCGTCGTGTTGAACGTGAACTCGATGCTCGTCCTGCCCGAGCTCCGAGAGACAGGTGTCCATCTCGGTGACGGCCGCGTCGGGGTCGTAGCTCGGGTAGCCGGTGTCCTCGACGTAGCCGATCGAGCCCTTCGGGAACGGCCCGTTCGCCGGCTCCACGAGGCCGGCGCCGCGCTCGTCGGCGAGGCGCTGCTGGTCGATGGCGTAGGCCAGGGCCCGGCGGCAGTGCACGTTCAGCAGCGGACTGGCGGCGTTCTTGCCCTCGGGATCGGTGTCGCCCTCGGCGACGTTGAGCATGATGTAGCCCGTGTCGCCGTAGCGGCTCGTCGAGATCGTCTCGAACGAGTCGTCCTCGAGGAACTGGTTGATCGTGTCGGCGTTGGCGGTGTGGATGATGTCGAACTGCCCGCCGCGCAAGCCGTTGGCGCGGCTGTCGATGTCGACGGCCACGACGGCCTCGATGGCGTCGAGGTACGGCAGGTTCTCACCGGTGATGCCGTTCGGGCCCCGCCAGTAGTCCTCGTTGCGCACGGCGCGGAAGACGTTGCCGTTGCCGGGCGTGTACGACTCGAACACGAAGGCGCCGAGCCCGACGGGAGCGGCCGGGTTGCCATCGGCGGGCGTCGCCGCGACCTCGGCGTCGTAGACCGGTCCGCCCTCGGTCCGCTGCGGGACGTCGGGCAGGCTGGCCAGCCACTGCGGCGACAGCATGTAGCCGCACGAACCGCCGGCGAAGTAGGCCGGCAGGACGACCCACGGGCCGCCCTGCGTCGTGATGATGACGTCCTGGCCGGACGCCTCGACGGTTCCGATGGGCGTGTACGCACCGGCCGTGAGTGGTGAGGCGCGGCACGCATCGATGTTGAACTTCACCGCCGCGCCATCGAGCGGCGTGCCGTCGTGGAAGGTGATCCCCTCCTTGATGGTCAACGTCCACTCGGTGTAGTCCTCGTTGTGGTCGTAGCTCTCGACGAGCTGCGGCGCGATCTCGCCTTCCTCCGTGTAGGCGAACAGTGAGTCCGAGATGGCGCTCAGCGGGACGTAGCCGCTGGTCGCGTACGACGCCTTGTAGTGCGCCCACGCGTTGGCGGTGTCCGCCTCGAGGCCGTAGACGAGCGTGCCGCCTTGGACCGGCTCACCTTCGTCCTCCTCGAGGTGGTGCTCGCCGGGTCCGGGAACGAACTCGGGGGCTCCGTCCGTCGCTCCGGCTCGGTGGCCTCGGTCGCCTCGGTGTCGGCGGGTTCGGTCGCCTCCGGCTCGGTGTCCTCGGTGGCCTCGGTCTCTTCGGTCGCGGTGGTCGTCTCGACGGCCTCGGTGCCCTCGGTCAGGACCTCCGTGCCGCTCGAGGCGGTGTCCTCGGTCGCATCGTCATCGTCGTCCCCGCCGCATGCCGCGGCGGCCACGAGGCTGATCGCCGCGAGCACGGCCAATGACCTCGCGCGGTACTTGTTTCGCTGCACTTGTCTCTTCCCCCAATGGTGCTTCATCGCAGGGGCTCCCCGGCCCACTGTCGTCTCGGCCTGGTGGCCGTTCCCCCATCGACATCACGTCGTTGGCTCATTCGTCGAGCGCAGCCTCGTGGCGCGTCGACTCGTTCTGTTCGGTGCCCGCGGCGGCCGGCGCCCACTGCGTGTCCACACTGCTCGCGCCGCTGGCCGTCTCGGCTGCGAGCAACGTGCTGAGCGCGACATGCTCCTTCTCGGTGTCGAGCAACGCCACGGCCTGCGGCAGACCAGCGGCGAGGTTGCGCTCCAGCCACTCCGCGTTCTGCGGCGATCCGAGCGGGTGGTAGCACGCGAAGCGGTGGCCCCGGCTGCCGGTCGTCTCGAGCGGCGGCATCTCGGTACGGCACTCGTCGCCGACGTACGGGCAGCGCGGGGCGAACGGGCACCCCGGTGGCGGGTTGAGGAGGTCCGGCGGCCGCCCGGTGATGACCCGCAGGCGGGTGTGGCTCGGGTTCTCGATCTTCGGGATCGAGCGCAGCAGCGCCTCCGTGTACGGGTGGCGCATCTTGGAGAACAGCACGGCCGTCGGCGCCTGCTCGACGATGCGCCCGGCGTACATCACGGCGATCTCGTCGGTGCGCCCGGCGACGACGCCGAGGTCGTGGGTGACCAGCACCATCGCCATGAAGCGGTCCCGCTGCTGGTCCTGCAGCAGGTTGAGGATCTCCGCCTGCACGGTGACGTCGAGCGCCGTCGTCGGCTCGTCGGCGAACAGCAGGCGGGGGCCGCAGGCCAGCGCCAGGGCGATCATGACGCGCTGGCGCATGCCGCCCGACAGCTGGTGCGGGTACTCGTCGAAGCGCCGCTCGGCCTCCGGGATGTTCACCGAGCGCAGCAGCGTGACCGCGGTGATGCGGGACTCGCTGCGGCTCATGCCGAGGTGCAGACGCAACGACTCGGTGATCTGCTTGCCGATGGTCATCACCGGGTTGAGCGAGCTCATCGGGTCCTGGAACACCATCGCCACGTCGGCGCCGCAGAGCCGGCGCATCGCCTTGTCGTCGAGCTCCATGAGCTGCTGGCCCATGAACATGACGCTGCCGGAACGGCGGACGTTCTCCTTCGGCAGGAGGTTCATCACCGAGCGGGCGAAGATCGTCTTGCCGGAGCCGGACTCACCGACGATGCCGAGCGTGGTGCCGCGCTTCACCGACAGCGTCACGCCGTCGACAGCGCGGACCCGTCCCCGGGCCGTGAGGAAGTGGGTCTTCAGATCGGTGACCTCGAGGACGGTCTCCGACTCGGCCTCCTGCACCGCCCGTGCGGTCGCCGTCGCTTGACTCACTCCGTCGTCCCCCCGGTGATCGGCACGGTGCGCTCGTGCGCCCGTGGTGATGTGCAGTGACCGCAGACGGTCGTTGTGGCGCCCCCGGCGTCCCCCATCGCTGCGGATCTTAACGATCGCTCAGTTGGGTTTCGCAAGCCCGGCCCGAAGATTATCGCGTGACCAGGGAGGACGGGGAACACCGTTCACCCTCGCCGATGCAGCGTGCAGGGGTCCGCCCCGCCCGCCGTCACGATCGTAGGCGCCCCGCCCGCGTGCGCACCGTCAGCCCTCGCAGGCGCTTGGGGATCGCCGCCGGCGCGGCCGCCGTGACGAAGCGGACCAACGCCCGCCGGCGCGGCGCCGAGTCGACCTCCTCGAACCACACGAGCTCGCCGTCCCGGCGCACGCCGACGACGTGGTCGGCGCAGACCTTCTGGCACCCCACCAGGCGCACCCGCGAATCCGTCTCCGTCGTCAGGAGCTCGACGTTGCGGCGCGCGCCGCGGCACTTCCGGCACACGAAGACCGTCACGGCCGCACTCACCCCACCACCTCGTTCGCTCGCTCGGGCACACCGCGGTGCTGCCCCGGAACGGCGACGGCCACGGCGCCCAGGGGCGCCGTGGCCGTCTCGTCCGTCCGATCCGCGGCGCGGATCGTCAGCGGGTGATCACCGTCACTCGCAGACGCCCCCGTCGCACCAGATCTGGTTCATCTGGTGGCGACCCGAGAACGCCAGGCCGACGCCCTCCCCGCCGTCGGGCAGGGCGTTGCTCTCGAGGCCGTTGACGTACGGCTGCTCGACGACGGCCCACAGGGCCCAGGAGTTCCACAGGTTGTAGACCTGCTCGCCGAAGATCCGGTTGACCGTCTCGGCCGCTTCCTTGCGGACGGCCGGGTCGGGGTCGGTCTTCAGGGTCTCCAGGGCGGCGTCCATGTCGGCGTCCTTGAAGCGGCCGAAGTTCAGCGCCAGCGACCCGATCGGGGCCGACGACGAGCTCTGCCACCAGTAGGCCTGCGTGGCGGGATCGATGCCGCCGTGGTTGCGCCAGCCGAAGGCGTTGAACGTGCCGACGAGCGCCAGGCCGATGTACTGGCCCTGCTCGATGGGCGTGATGTTCGCCTTGATGGCGTCACCGAACACCTCGGTCCACATCGAGATCATCAGCGTGTTCGTCTCGACGTTGAACGGGTCGTTCGTCGTGTTGAACGTGAACTCGATGCTGTCCGTGCCGAGGTCGGCCAGGCACTGGTCGAACTCCTCGAGGGCGGCGTCCGGGTCGTACTGCGGGTAGCCGCTGTCCTCGAGGTAGCCGAGCTGGCCGGGGCCGAACGGGCCGTTGGCGACCTGCACCAGGCCGGCGCCGCGCTCCTCGGCGAGCCGCTCGTTGTCCGTCGCGAACGCCAGGGCGCGGCGGCAGTGGACGTTGAGCAGCGGGCTGTCGGCGTTGGCGCCGTCGGGGTCGGTGTCACCCTCGGCGACGTTCAGCATGATGTAGTTCGTGTCGCCGTAGAGGCTGGACGCGATCGTCTCCACGCTGTCGTCGTCGAGGAACTGGGCGATGCTGTCGGAGTTCGACGTGTGGATGATGTCGAACTGACCCGAGCGCAGTGCGTTCGAGCGGCTGTCGATGTCGACGGCCGGCACGGCCTCGATGGAGTCGAGGTACGGCAGGCTCTCACCGGTGATGCCGTTCGGGCCGCGCCAGTAGTCCTCGTTGCGCACAGCCTTGAACGAGTTGCCGTTGCCCGGCGTGTACGAGTCGAACACGAAGGCACCGAGGCCGACGGGCGCCAGCGGATCGCCGTCCGCCGGCGTCGCGGCGAGCTCGGCGTCGTAGATCGGCGTGCCCTCGGTGCGCTGCGGCACGTCCGGCAGGCTGCCGAGCCACTGCGGCGACATCATGTACGCGCACTGCCGCTCGGTGAAGCCGCGCGGCATGGCGACGAACGGCTCGTTGGTCGTGATCGTCACGTCCTGACCGGACGAGGAGATGTCCTTGATCCAGGTCGAGCGCGGCGCCCGTGAGGGGCGAGTACTGGCACGTCTCCATGTTGAACTCGACGGCCGCGCCGTCGAGCGGCGTGCCGTCGTGGAACGTGATGCCGTCGCGGATGTGGAGGGTCCACTCGGTGTAGTCGGCGTTGTTCTCGTACGACTCGACGAGCACCGGGGCGATCTCGCCGTCCTCGGTGGCCGTGAACAACGGGTCCGACAGCGACGTGAGCAGCACGTAGCCGGCCGTCGCGTAGCTCGTCTTGTACGGCGCGAAGAGGTTCGCGGTGTCGGCCTCGATGCCGTAGACGAGGTCGCCGCCCTGGACGGGCTCACCCTCGTCCTCCGTCACGTGGCTCTCGCCGGGCGACGTGCCCGGGGTCGCGCCGCCGTCGTCGCCCTCGTCGGACGGCTCGGTGGCATCCGGCGCGTCGGTCGCGTCCGGGGCGTCGGTCTCCGCCGGCGCATCCGTGGCCGTCGGCGCTTCGGTGTCGGTCGCCACGGCGGTGTCGGTGACCGCCGCCGTGTCGCTGGTGCCCGCATCGTCGTCGTCGTCGCCGCCACACGCCGCTGCTGCGAACGTGAAGGCGGTCAACACGGCGAGCATCCTCAATCCGCGCTTGTTTCGTTGCACGCTTCCCCCTGCTGGTTTCGTGCGACCCTCGTGGGCCCTGCTGCTATGTCCGGGCGATCTTGCCGCTTGCGCACCGGTTCACAAAGTCAGGTGACCAAGTTCACCTGACCGACATGAGCTCCTCGAGCACGTCGGTGCTGGCACGGAAGGCGCCCACGACCTCGTCCACGAAGCGGCCGCGCTCGTCGTCGCGCCACGGCAGATCGTCGAGCAGGGCGCGGTAGCGCAGCTTGAACGCCCGCGGGCTGGCGACATCGTCGAAGCGGTAGAACGACGTGCCGCGGTCGTCGAGGTCGTAGACGCGACGCAGGGTGCGACCCACGACCTGGCCCCCGGACAGGTCGCCGAGGTAGCGGACGTAGTGGTGGGCGAGGACGCCTCCGGGCCAGGTCGAGCCGAGCCGGCGCAGGCGGGCGCAGTAGCGCGCCGTGGCCGGCAGGGTGACGGACGCGCCTCCCGCCAGCGCGCCCCGACGAGGTGCTCGAGGTCGGCCTCGAGGGCCGGGACCCGCGACGAGCTCGGGAGCGAAGAACGGCGCGACGACGTGGTCGGTGGTCGTCGCGACGGCGGTCTCGAGGGCGCCGTAGATCGGCGCGGTGCTGGGCGGCGAGGTCGACGTATGCCTCCCGCCCGAGCCGGCCGTCGAGGAGCGCCACGAGGAACGGCGTGCGCTCGGCCGCCCGGTGCGCCGGGCCGGTGGCGCGATCGAGCAGGGTCGTCAGTCGCTCCCTGCGGGGCGCGGGGTGCGTCGTGGTCGGTCCGATGCGACCGAGTCTGCAGGAGCGGACGGGATCAGGCGTGGTTGACGGCGAGCTCCGAGGCCGGCTCACCGGCGATCCGGGTGTGCCACATCCGGCGCGGCTGCGTCATGTCGAACGGTGTCGCCCGGTGCATGAGCCGCCGGTTGTCCCAGATGACGACATCACCGACCGCCCACTGGTGGAAGTAGACGCGCGGCGGCTGGCACGCCCACTCGTTGAGCCGGTCGAGCAACGCCTCGGATTCCGCCTCGTCCATGCCGACGATGCCGTAGGCGTGACGTCCGATGAGCAGGTTCGGACGACCGGTGTCCGGGTGCACCTTGACGAGCGGGCGCAGCGACGGCTCCATGTCGTGGTAGCCGTACTGGTCGTAGCCGCCCGAGTCGTTCTGCTTGGACGGCAGGTACCCGGCGCGGGCCTGGCTGTAGTACAGCGAGTGGTAGGCCAGCTTGTCGGCGAGGAGCTCGCGGGTCTCGTCGTCGAGCGCCTCGTACGCCGCGCGCATGTCCGCCCACCCGGTCGCCGCGCCTTCGCTCGGCACGATCTCGGCCGAGAAGACGGCGCCCTTCGCCTGGGTCGGCATGTACGTGCTGTCGTGGTGCCACCCCTCGTTGCCGCGGAGCGACTTCACGACGTCGTCACCGGAATCGGCGTGGACCTTGCCGTCGCGGCCGAGGTTGGAGATCGGCGCGGCCTCGAACTCGAGCGCGCCGAAGCGGCGGGCGAAGTCGTTCTGCAGGTCACGGTCGACGAACTGGCCCGGGAAGATCAGCAGGGCGTGCTCGAGCCACGCCGCGTGCAGCTCCTGCCAGGTCGCCTCGTCGAGGTCGCGCAGGTCGATGTCGGTGACGGTCGCGCCGAACGTGGCGTCCTCGATCGGTTCGAGATGCATCAGCACCACCCCCTCGGCACGATCGTACGACCGCCGGCCGGTGCTGATCGAACGGGGCGCGGCCGCCGCGGGGTGCCGAGTTCGCGAGGCTGGGTCCGTCGGACGACCACCGACCTGGAGCGAGGAGGCGAGCGATGCGAGTCGTGGTGAACCAGTTCATGAGCCTGGACGGCGTGATCCAGGCGCCGGGCGGTGCCGAGGAGGACACGGACGGTGGGTTCGCCCACGGCGGGTGGTCGATGCCGTACTTCGACCCCGATGCCATGGGGCCAGTGTTCGACGAGGGGCTGGCCCGCGCCGACGCCCTGCTGTTCGGGCGGCGCACCTGGCAGGTCATGGCTGCGGCGTGGCCGGAGCGGGCGGGCGACCCGTTCGCCGATCGGATGAACTCGCTCCCCAAGCACGTCGCCTCGCGGACGCTCACCGACGAGGACATGACGTGGGAGGGCTCCCGCCTCCTCCGCCCGGACCACGCCGTGGACGACATCGCCGCGATGCGCGCCCAGCCCGGTGGTGACCTGTCGCTGATGGGCAGCACGGTGCTCGCCCGGGCGCTCGTCACCAATGGCCTCGTCGACGAGTACAACCTGATGATCGAGCCGATCGTCCTCGGCGGCGGCAAGCGCCTGTTCTCCGACGACGGCCAGGCCCGGCCGCTCGAGCTCGTGCGCACCGTCACCGCGTCGACGGGCGTGCTGGTGTGCACGTACCGCCCGGCGGCGTAGCCGCCCGGCGGCGGGGCCGACGCCCGGGCGAGGCATGATGCCCTCCCACGACGGAGAGAGGTGCCATGGAGACGGACCCGCGACGCTGGATCGCCGCCCTGCGGGGGGCGCACGAGGGGCTGGCCGGCGTCGTCGCCACGCTCGACGACGACCGGCTCGCCACTCCCTCGATGTGCCGCGAGTGGACGGTCGCCCAGGTCCTGTCACACCTCGGGAGTGGCGCCGAGATCGGTCGCTCGGCCCTCGTGACGGCGACCGGTGGCGCGCCGACGATCGACGCCGGCGGCAACGAGGCCGTGTGGGCTCGCTGGAACGCGCTGTCGCGAGCCGAGATGGCGGCGGCCTTCGTCGCCGCGGATCGCGCCCTCGTCGAGACCTACGAGGGCCTCGACGACGATCAGCTGGCAACGGTGCGCGTCGACCTCGGGTTCCTCCCGGCGCCGCTCGACGTCGCCGCCCTCGCCGGCATGCGCCTCGGCGAGCACGCCCTGCACAGCTGGGACGTGACGGCCGCGTTCGACCACGACGGCGAGGTCGCCGAAGGCGCGAGCGCCCTGCTCATCGACCGCCTCCCCGTCATGGTCGCCCTCATCGGCGGCTTCATGCCGCGCGAGACGCGGCCCACGCCGGGGGCGACGATCACCGTCACGACGACCGAGCCGGAGCGCGTGTTCGACCTGGAGCTCGGCGACGAGGCCGTCCTCCGGCCGTCCACGGGCGCGCCGACCGCCGGCGAGCTGCGGATCCCGGCGGGTGCCTTGCTGCGGCTGACCGCGGGCCGGCTACGGCCGGGTTGGCCGGCGGCTGACGTCGCGCCCACGGGCGGCCTGACGATGGACGAGCTGCGCCGCGCCTTCCCGGGGTACTGAGCACGTCGTCGCCGCGGGGCACTGCGTACGGTGCGGTGGGGTCCGCCGGCCATCCCGCCGGCGGCGAAGGAGGATCGCCATGACCGACGACGAACGCGTGGCCAAGGGACGCGAGCTCGCCGCCCGGCTGCTCGCCGGCGCACCGCCCGGACGCCGCCTGCCGCCCGAGTTCCTGCGCCAGACGATGGGCAACGTGTTCGGCGACGTGTGGCAGGGCGAGGACCTCGAGCTCCAGCAGCGGTCCCTCGTCACGTGCACGGTCCTCGTCGCCCTCGGACGCGAGCCCGAGCAGCGGCTGCACTTCCGCGGCGCCCGCAACCTCGGGATCGAGCGGCGCACGCTGGAGGCGATGATCAACCACGTCGCCTACTACGCCGGCTGGCCCGTGGCCGTCGAGCGCGATGCGCACGCTCGACGAGGTGTGGGAGGAGATGGACGCCCAGGAGCCCTCGTCCTGAGATGAGCAGCCCGCTCGCCGACCGTGTCGTGCGGCACGACGAGCTCGGCGCGCTCGCCATGATCGACCGCTCCGAGCACATCGACGGCCACTACGTCGTCGTCGACGGGTCGCTCCACCTCGTGACGGAGCCTGTCGACGCGCCGGGGTGGTGCCCGAGCCAGGTGGAGGGCTACGTGGAGCGCCTCGGGGAGGTGCTCGCCGCCGGCGGCGTGGTCCTCGGCACGTGGGATGCGGCGACGCTCGTCGGGGTCGCCGCGCTCGACGTGCGGCCCGTCGGCGGCGACCCGGCGACGATGGACCTCGACCTCCTCCACGTGTCGCGCCCGTACCGCGGCCGGGGGATCGCCCGGCGGCTCGTCACCGCGCTCGGCGCGCGGGCCGCGGCAGCTGGCGCCCGCGACCTGTACATCTCGGCGACGCCGACGCGCACCACTGTCGACGCGTACCGCCGGCTCGGCGCCCGGCTCGCCGACGCGCCGGACCCCGTGCGGCTCGCCCGCGAGCCCGACGACGTGCACCTGCTGCTGGCGGTGCCGCTGGCGCCGCGCCCCGTCAGCGCGGGCGGTCGCCGCGGATCGTGATGCGGCGCATGACGCGCCGGTGCCCCTGGTAGTCGTGCAGGGCGTAGTGCTGCACGCTGCGGTTGTCCCACATCGCCACCGATCCTCGTTCCCAGCGGAAGCGGCACGTCAGGGACTCGTTGCGGGCGTGGGCGTAGAGGAACGACAGCAGGGCCTTCGACTCGGCCGGGTGCATGCCCTTGATGCCGACCGTGAACGCCGGGTTCACGTACAGGCCCCGGCGCCCGGTCTCCGGGTGGGTGCACACGACCGGGTGCTCGACGCGGCTGGCGGCCGCATCGTCCGCCGCCTTGGTGACCATCGCCGTGCTCTTCGTCGAGTACCCGGCGCCGCCGTACTGCGGGCCGGCGGAGTGGATGCCGACGAGCCCGTCGAGCAGTGACCGCATCGTGTCGCTCGAGCGCGTCGTACGCCGCCAACTGGCTGGAGAACAGGGTGTCGCCGCCGTACGGCGGGAGCTCGACGGCGTAGAGGATCGACCCGAGATCGGGCTCCGGGAGGAACGTCACGTCGGTGTGCCAGCCGCCGCCGAAGTTCACCCGGTCGGTCGGCTCGGTGACGATGTCGATGACCTCGGGGTGGTCGGGGTTGGCCGCGACGTACGGGTGCGTGCCGAGCTCACCGAACCGGCGCCCGAAGGCGATCTGCTGCTCCGGCGAGAGCTGCTGGTCGCGGAAGAAGAGGACCTGGTGCTCGTTGAACGCCCGGCGCACCTCCCGCACCGTGGCGTCGTCGAGCGGCTGGGCGAGGTCGAGCCCGTGGATCTCGGCGCCGATGACCCCGCTCACCGGGACGATGTCGAACGTGGCGATCACGACAGCACTGTACGAGCGCCGGCGCCGACCGGCGGACCGGGGAGGCCGCCCGGCGGGTTCGGCCCATCTGCCAACTTTCAGACGTGGCGGCCACGTTCTGGCCGCCACGTCTGAAAGTTGGCCACTCCGCCCGGAAGGTCCGCCGCCCGCGCGTTTCTTGACCCACGGGTCAAGGTGGGCGGTACGGTCGTCCCCATGACATCCGAGGGGACTGAGGTCGAGCACGTCGACGTGCTCATCGTCGGGGCGGGCATCTCCGGGATCGGGGCGGCGTGCCACCTGCAGGAGCAGCGGCCGGGGACGACGTTCGCCATCGTCGACGCCCTCGACGGCATCGGCGGCACGTGGTGGACCCACCGCTACCCCGGCGTGCGCTCCGACAGCGACCTGTTCACGTTCGGCTACCGCTTCAAGCCGTGGCTCGGGACGCCGATCGCCACGGCCGACGAGATCCTGCGCTACCTCGGCGAGGTCGTCGACGAGCACGAGCTGAAGCCGCTCATCCGCTTCCAGCACCGCGTCGACTCCGCCGAGTGGTCGTCCGCCGACCAGCGCTGGACCGTCCACCTCACCCGCACCGACGGCGACGGCTCGTTCGCTCGCTCGGGGACTCGCTCGGCTCACACAGGCCAAGAGGTGGTCCTCACGACCGGCTTCGTGTGGATGTGCCAGGGCTACTACCGCCACAACACCGGGTACACGCCGGAGTGGCCGGGCTTCGAGGACTTCGCCGGTGAGGTCCTGCACCCCCAGGAGTGGCCCGCCGACGTCGACCTCCACGGCAAGCGCGTCGTCGTGATCGGCTCCGGCGCGACCGCCGCCACGCTGATCCCGGCCATCGCCGCCGACTGCGGCCACGTCACGATGCTGCAGCGGTCGCCGACGTTCTTCTTCGTGCGCCCCAACAGCAACGAGCTGGCCGACACGTTGCGCGACCTCGACATCCCCGACGAGTGGACCCACGAGATCGTCCGGCGCAAGATCCTCAAGGACCAGGACGCCATCACGACGATGTCGTTCGAGGACCCCGAGACGCTGCGCTTCTTCCTCATCGAGGGGATCCGCCCGCTGCTCCCCGACGGCTTCGACATCGACCGCCACTTCAACCCGTCGTACCGCCCGTGGCAGCAGCGCATCGCAGTCGTCCCGGACGGCGACTTCTTCCAGTCGATCGCGGCCGGCCAGGCCTCCGTCGTCACCGACCAGATCGAGACGTTCACCGCCGAGGGCATCCGGCTGGCGTCGGGCGACGTGCTCGAGGCCGATGTCGTGATCACGGCCACCGGGTTCGACCTCAGCGTGATGGGTGACGTGTCGTTCGCGGTGGACGGGCACGCCGTCGACTGGCCCGACACCGTGACGTACCGCGGCGTGCTGTTCGAAGGCGTGCCGAACCTCGCCTACGTGTTCGGCTACTTCCGGGCCAGCTGGACCCTGCGCGCCGACCTCATCAGCGACTTCGTGTGCCGCCTGCTCGACCACGTCGACGAGCTCGGCGCGACGTCGGTGACGCCGACCGGACCCGCCGACCGCACCGACCTCCGCGACTGGGTCGAGCCCGACAACTTCAACCCCGGCTACCTCACCCGCTCGATGCACAAGATGCCCAAGCAGGGACCGGCCGCGCCGTGGCGCCTCGAGCACGACTACCTCGTCGAGCAGCGCACGCTCCCGGCCGCCGACCTGGACGACGGCACCCTGCGCTACGAATAGCTTCTGACGACAGTTCGGCGGCCTGGAGCCGCCGAAGTGTCGTCAGAAACGGGGGATCAGCAGCTCGCCCGATCACGGCGACGGGTCGGCGCGGGCCGAGAGATCGCCGAGGAACAGCTCGCCCGTCGGGGTCCCGAGCTCCAGGTGCTCGTCGGGCGCGGGCACGAGGACGTCGGGGATGTACGTCGCCAGCGCCTCCTCGAGCGACACCTCGCGCTGTTGGCGCTCGCACTCGAACCAGCGGTGCTCGAGCAGCTGGTGGTAGATCTCGGCCGCCTGCAGCTTGCCGATCAGCGAGGGCGGGATCGAGCCGATGATCGGCTCGAAGCGCTGGTCGAGCCAGCGCACGGCGACGATGTTCTCCGGGGGTGACGTCCCGGTGCGCGCCTGCAGCTCGGCGCCGAAGCCGCGGATGTCGTCGAGCAGCCGGCGGGCCTGGTTCTCCCCCGCCCACAGCCCGGTGAGCGCGAACAGGCGCTCCTGGTGGTACCCGCTCTCGACGACGCGCGGGACGAGCCGCAGGTGGTTGCCGGCCTCGTCGGCGTGCACCTCCATCTCGCCGACGTCGAACCCGAGGTCGTGGAGGCGGCGCAGGCGCTCCTGCACCCGCCACAGCTCGGACGTGTCGAACTCCTCGATCGCGGTGAGCTCCTCCCACAGCGAGCGGTAGCGCGTCTCGAGGTCGAGGGCGATGCCCCACGGGTCGATGTCACCGAGCAGCCGTCCGCCGGCCTGCAGATCGAGCAGTCCACCGGCGAGGTTCTCGGTCGCGATCTCGAGGTCCATCTGGCGCTGCCCGTCGCTGAGCTGCGGGTACCGCTCGCTCGTCTCGACGTCGATGATGTACGCCTGCAGGAGCCCGGCGTCGCGGCGGAACAGCGTGTTCGACAGCGAGCAGTCGCCCCAGAAGAACCCGGCCAGGTGGAGCCGCACGAGCAGGCCGACGAGGGCGTCGAGGAGGCGCTCGCCGAGGTACGGGATCGTCATCCCGCGACCGGACAGCAGCGTCCGGTACGGGAGCGAGTAGTCGAGGTGGCGGGTGAGCAGCAGGCCGTCGCGCTCACCGGAGCGGTCGGTGACGACGGCGCAGACGAGGACGGTCGGGAGGTGGTCCTCGGCGAGCTCGCGCAGCAGCCGGTACTCGCGCTCGGCGAGGTGGTCGGGCAGCTCCTTGACGACGTACGACGTGCGGTCGCCGTCCGGGCCGAGCTCGACGAGCCGCACGACGTGGCGGTGGAGGCCGAGGACCCCGTGCATGTGCGGGAGGTCCCAGTCGGCGAGATCGGTCGCGAACGGCAGGGCGCCGAGGTGCGGGTGGTCCGACGGGTCCGCGAACTGCAGCCGCATGGCGGTCAGTCTGGCGCGCCGCGTTCGCCCGCCTTGACGACGTCCCAGAGCGCGTCGAGGGTGGCGAGGTCCGCCGTGCGCAGGTCGATGCCACCGTCGGCCGCCAGTGCCTCGACCGCCTCGAAGCGGCGCCGGAACTTCGCGGCCGCGGCGCGAGCCGCGAGCTCGGCGTCGACGTGGGCGTGCCGGGCGACGTTGACCGTGGCGACGACGAGGTCGCCGAGCTCGTCGGCGATCCGGTCGCCGTCGCCCGTGGCGATCGCCTCGCGCAGCTCGGCGAGCTCCTCGTCGACCTTCGCCAGCGGACCGCCGATGTCCGGCCAGTCGAAGCCGACCTTGGCAGCCTTGCGCGCGAGGTGCTGGGCGTAGGCCAGCGCGGGGAGCGAGCGCGCCACGCCGTCGAACACCGACGTGCGGCCCTTCTCCTCGCGCTTGATCTCCTCCCAGTTGGCGAGGACGGTCCCGGTGTCGTCGGCGGTGACGTCGCCGAACACGTGCGGGTGGCGCCGCACGAGCTTGTCGTGGATCCCGGCCGTGACGTCGGCGATCGTGAAGCGCCCGGCCTGCTCGGCGATCGTGGCGTGGAACTCGATCTGGTAGAGCAGGTCGCCGAGCTCCTCGATCAGCGCCTCGTCCGACGCCGGGTCGCCGGGGTCGAGCGCCTCGAGCGCGTCGACGAGCTCGAACGTCTCCTCGACGAGGTAGGGCACGAGCGAGGCGTGCGTCTGCTCGCGGTCCCACGGGCACTGCTCGCGGAGCGTGCGCGCCAGCTCGTGGAAGCGGACGTACCCGCCGCCGACCGGGACGCCGAGGTCCGGCACGTACACACAGGTCAGGTGGTCGGCGGCGACGGCTCGGTCGAGCTCGCTCCAGGTCGTCGCGGTGATCAGTTCGTCCGGCGTGCCGAGGCGTTGCAGGATCACGACCGGCTCGTCACCCGTGGCGTCCTCGACGGCGAGCTTGATGTCGGACAACACCCAGTCGGCGTGGGTGTGGGTGATCAGCACGGCACCCGTGACGCCGGCCGCGGCGCGGGCGAACTCGTGCCCGTCGACGAGTCGGACGCCGGCCTCGACGGGGTCGATCCCGAGGCGCGCCCAGACCACGTCGAGGAACGACAGCGCCGGCAGCACGTGGCACCGCACCCGGTCGTCGGCCAGCAGCGAGCGCACCGAGCGCTCCAGCACGAGCGGCGAGCCCGGCACCGCGTAGAGCACCTCGCCGTGTTCGGTCGCGGCGCCGACGAGGTCCTCCACGATGGCCGCGTAGACGTCGGCGAAGCGGTCGGCGGACTCGTAGACGTGGTCGAACGTCGCCGCCCCGGGCACGAGGTCGGCGCTCGGGTGGCGCGCCGTGCGCAGGAAGCGGTGCGGGACGCGCTCGATGGTGCGGAGCGTCTCGACGGTGACGTGATCGTGACCCCCCGGTCCGAGCCCGACGATCGTGACGGTCGGGAGCGCCATCGGCGTCAGAGCTCGACGACGCTGCGGGTGAGCGCGTCCCAGCGCCCGTAGCGGGGATCGACGTCGACGTCGATGTCCCCGAGGGCGCTGTCGAACAGGAGGTCACCGGCGCTGGCGTCGAACAGGGTGGCGAGCGAGTCGGCGACCTCGTCGTAGGGGCGGGCCTCGACGACGTGCCACCCGAGCTGGCTCTGGGCCGGCCCGGCCGGCGCGCCCGGCCGGGACGCCAGGGCGACGTCGGCGAGGTCGGCGGCGTTGGCGCGCAGGGCGGCGGCCGGCACGCAGGCGGACCCGTCGGTGCCCTCGACGGCGCCGCCGTTCGACGCGGTCGACGTGTCGACGGAGACGTCGGCGGCGACATCGGCGATCGACTCGCCGGCATCGAGGCGGGCGAGCACGTCCTCGGCGGCCGCCTCCGTCCCGACGACGACGTGACGGACGCACACGACGCCGAGCGTCTCGGGCTCCTCCTCGTAGCGCCGTTGCAGCTCGTCCGCGGTCGGGGTGGCGATCCGGGACCGCGCGGTCTGGGCGGCGTTGAGGTCGACGATGATGTCGCGGACCTCGTCGGGGTACTCGAACAACGGGTCGTCGTCCGGCACCGAGTCGAGGAACGCCTGCCGGTCGGCGTCGGTGATCTCCTCGCCGTTGGCGGCCAGGAACTCGAGCGCGGCCTCGCGGTTGACGAGCGTGGACAGGACGCTGCGGGCGGTGTCGGCCGGGACGGTGCCGGTCGCGGTGTCCTCGGTGACACCACTGTTCGGTGTCGCCACCAGCGTCGTCAGCACCGTCTCCAGCAGGTCCACGGTGACCACGCCCTCGCCGACGGTGGCTGCCCGGTCGGACTCGGGCACGGCGCCGCACGCGGCGAGGGCGAGCACGGCGAGGGCAGCGGCACCGGCGGCCGCCAGGCGGTTCGTCACGGCGCCGAAGCTACCGGGCGGCCCGTCGCCGACCGAGTCGCATCGCTCCCTCACTCGAGGACTCGTTCGGCCGCACAGCCGCATCGGCGGGCACGAGCTCGCGCAGCAGCTCGACGAGGAACCCGGCCGGTTCCCGACGGCGCGGGATCGGCAGCACGAGCTGGCGGGCGTCCTCCTTGTAGATGGCGTCCCGGGACAGCCGGCGCAGGCGCGTGGTCTGGCTCAGCTTCAGCTCGATCGGGGCGAGACGAGCCTGGTCCGACGACATCACGATGTCGGTGATGCCGAGGCGGTGGCACTCGGCGCGCAGGTAGCCCACGGTGAGCAGCGCCTCAGCAGCCGGCGGCAACGGGCCGTAGCGGTCCTCCCACTCGATCCGGATGTCGTCGACCTGGCCGGCAGTGGTCACCGCGGCCAAGCGGCGGTACGCCTCGAGGCGCAGCTCCTCCTTGGCCACGTAATCCACCGGCAGGAACGCGTCGGTGGGGACGTCGAGCTTGATCTCGGCCGGCGGACGGACGGGCTCGCCCTTCATCTCCGCCACGGCCTCGGTCACCATCTGGCAGTAGAGGTCGTAGCCGACGGCCGCGATGTGACCGGACTGGGCCTCGCCGAGGAGGTTGCCGGCGCCGCGGATCTCCAGGTCGCGCATGGCGATCTTGAAGCCGCTGCCGAGCTCGGTCGCCTCGCCGATCGTCTTCAGCCGCTCGTAGGCCTCCTCCGTCAGCACGGTGTCCACCGGGTGGAAGAGGTAGGCGTAGGCGCGCTGGCCGCTGCGCCCGACACGACCCCGCAGCTGGTGCATCTGGCCGAGGCCGAGGAGGTCGGACCGTTCGACGACGAGCGTGTTGACGGTGGGCATGTCGATGCCCGACTCGATGATCGTGGTGCAGACGAGGACATCGAACTGCCCGTCCCAGAAGTCGACGACGACCTGCTCCAGCGTGCCCTCGTCCATCTGCCCGTGGGCGACGGCGATGCGCGCCTCGGGCACCAGCTCGCGCAGGCGGGCGGCGGCGTGCTCGATGGAGCGCACGCGGTTGTGGACCCAGAAGACCTGGCCCTCGCGCAGCAGCTCGCGGCGGATGGCCTCGACCGCGACGCGCTCGTCGTAGCCGCCGACGTACGTGAGGATCGGCTGGCGGTCCGACGGCGGGGTCTGCAGCAGCGACAGGTCGCGGATGCCGACGAGGCTCATCTCGAGCGTGCGCGGGATCGGCGTGGCGGTCAGCGTCAGCACGTCGACGTTCGTCTTCAGCTGCTTCATCGCCTCCTTGTGGGTGACGCCGAAGCGCTGCTCCTCGTCGACCACGAGCAGGCCGAGGTCCTTGAACCTGACCCGCTCACCCAGCAGGCGGTGGGTGCCGATGACGCAGTCGACCTCGCCCGACTCGATGCCGCGCACGACGTCGCGGGCCTGGGCCGGGGTGAGGAAGCGGCTCAACGTCTCGACCCGGACCGGGTAGCCGGCGAAGCGGTCGGCGAACGTGTTGCCGTGCTGCGACGCGAGCAGTGTCGTCGGTGCGAGCACGGCGACCTGCTTGCCGTCCTGGATCGCCTTGAAGGCGGCGCGGATGGCGACCTCGGTCTTGCCGAAGCCGACGTCGCCGCACACGAGGCGGTCCATCGGGTAGGCGCGCTCCATGTCGGCCTTGACGTCGGTGATGGCGACGCGCTGGTCCGGCGTCTCGACGTACGGGAAGGCGTCCTCCATCTCGGACTGCCACGGCGTGTCCTGCCCGAACGCGTAGCCCTCGGCGTTGACCCGCTTCTGATAGAGCACGACGAGCTCCTGGGCGATCTCCCGCACGGCCGAGCGCACTCGGCTCTTGGCCTTGGCGAAGTCGCTGCCCCCGAGGCGGTGGAGCGTCGGCGCTTCACCGCCGACGTACTGGCGCAGCACGTCGATCTGGTCCGACGGCACGTAGAGCTTGTCGTCGCCCTTGTAGGCGACGAGCAGGTAGTCGCGCTCGACGCCGCCGATCGTGCGCTTGACCATGCCCTCGTACTTGCCGACGCCGTGCTGCACGTGGACGACGTAGTTGCCGGGCTTGAGGTCCTCGAAGAAGCCGGACGTGTCGCGCTTGCGGGCGCGCGGCCGGCGGTGGGCGCGGCGGCGGCCCGTCAGGTCGCTCTCGGCGACGATCGTCAGCTTGGCGGCCGGCAGCGTGGCACCCATGTGCAGCGGAGCCGTGACGATGTGGCCGCCGGGCTTCGTGAGGTCGCCGGCGCCGTCGCGGTGGATCGGCAGGTCGAGACCGTGGTCGCGCAGCAGTGCGGCCAGGCGCTCGGCCGACCCCTCGCCGTCGGCGGCGACGACGACGCGGTAGCCGTCGGCGAGCAGCTGGGTCAGGCGCCCGACGAGGGCCGAGCCGTCCCCGGTGACCGGACCCCACCCGGACGCCTGCACGAGCGGGGTGTCAGGTGACTCCGGCGCCGAGTCGATCGCCCACGCCGCGTCACGCCCGGCGAGGATGCGCTCCGGCTCGGCGTGCAGGCGGGGGAACGGCTTGTCCGGGTCGCGCTCCCACGTCGACGCCAGCGCCTTGGCGAGGTCGTCCTCCTCGGCCAGCAGGTCGATGGCGCGGTCGCGCATGCGCCGCGGCTCGACGAGCACGATCTTGGCGGTCGCCGGCAGCACGTCGCTCAGCAGCTGCTCGGACTCGGTGAGCCACGGCAGCCAGCTCTCCATGCCGTCGAACAGCGCACCCTCGCTCAGGCGCTCCCACTGCTCGCGCCCCCACGGTTCGGTGCCGACGAGCTTCGACGCCCGCGCCCGCACCTCGTCGCTCGGGATCAGCTCGCGCGCCGGGAAGATGCACACGCTCGCCAGATCGTCGATCGAGCGCTGGTCGTTGACCCCGAAGCGGGTCAGTCGGTCGACCTCGTCGCCCCAGAGGTCGATGCGGATCGGGTGGTCGCCCGTCGACGGGAAGACGTCGATGATCGCACCGCGCCGGGCGAACTCGCCGCGGTGCTCGACGAGCTCCTCACGGCGGTACCCGAACTGGGCGAGCCGGTGGACGAGCTCGTCGGGGTCGACGACGTCGGCCGGGGCGACCTCGATCGGTTCGATGTCGATGGCGTCGGGGCCGAGGCGCTGCAGCAGGGCGCGGACGCCCGTGACGATCACGGCGGGGCACCGCGCTGGGTCGCGCAGCCGCCACAGCAGCTCGAGGCGCTGGCCCATCGTCTCCACGGACGGGCTGATCCGCTCGAACGGCAGCGTCTCCCAGGCCGGGAAGACGGCGAGCTGGCCCGCCGGCAGGAACTGGGTGAGGTCGTCGCCGAGCTGGGCGGCCATCGTGCCGGTCGGGCACGCCACGACGAGCGGGCGCCGGTGGGACAGCGAGGCGAGGGCGGCGATCGAGATCGGCCGGGCCACCTCGACGACGGCGAGGCGGGCGTCGGGCTCGCCGAGGGCGCGCGTCAGCGCCGGCTCGTCGCGCAGCAGCGGGGGGAGGTCAGCCAGTCGCACGGGCGATCCACGCTACCGACGCCCACGCGGCGGCGGTCACCGCCGGGCCGACCCCACAGCGGCCGGGGAGTGGGAACCCTGACCGCTGTGGGACGCCCGCGAGGGTCACGGACGAACGGCGCGCCGGCTGACCGGGGTGCGGGTCAGCTCTCGCCGCGCTCGTCGTCGTGCCCCCAGTGGCGGACCTCGCGCATCGCCTCGCCCACCGACCGGCCGAGCCCCGGAAGGCGCGACGAGCCGAAGACGAGGAGCAGCACTGCCAGCACGATCAGCAGCTCGCCCGGTCCGATGTCCACGTATCGAGCCTGCCTCAGGGTTGGTGAGCGCCAGGTGAACGAGCGCCCGGCGCGCGCGCCGCCCGGGCAGCGGCGAGCTCCTCCGGCGGGCGCACGTCGCGGAACTGGCGCAGCAGCAGCAGGTCGTAGGAGCCCTTGATGACGCCGGCGACCACGAGCGGCCAGCCGAAGTCGGAGTGCCCGAGCATCCAGCCGGCGAGCACCGGTGAGACGACCGACGCCAGGCTCCGCGGCACGTTGGTCACGCTCGCCGCCGCCGGTCGCTCCGCCGGCGAGACGACGGCCATCACGTACGACGTGCGCACCGGCACGTCCATCTGCGACAGCGCGGCCCGCGCCAGGAGGGCGGCGACGGCGAGCGGAGCGGTCGGCATGAAGGCGGCGAGGATCAGGAAGCCGTTCGCCGGCAGGTGCGTGAACACCATCGTCCGGACGAGGCCGATGCGCGCCGCGATCCGCACCGCGACGAGCGCCGAGAAGGCGGAGAACAGGCCGGCCCAGAAGAACACGGCGCCGCTCACGGCGATCGACAGGTCGAAGCGCCGCTGCAGCCACAGCACGACGAGCGCCGTGAGCACGAACCCGCCGCCGAAGGAGTCGAGGCTGAACAGGGCGGCGAGCCGGTAGACGACGCCGCGCGAGTCACCGAGCGCGGACGCGGGCGGCGGACCCGTCGGCTCGACTGCCGGCGACAGCGTCCGGTACCGGAACAGCATGACGACGCCGAGCGCCGCGTAGAGCACGAACGTCCAGCGCAGCGCGGTCTCCGTCGGGACGCCGGCGCGATCGCCGAGCCACTCCGGCACGCCGGCGCACAGCGCACCGACGGCGCCGATCAGCGCACCGACGAGCGTGTACCGGGCGAAGAGCGCGGTGCGCTGGGAGTCCGGCGCCGTGCCCGGCAGCAGCGCCTGCTCGGTCGGCAGGAAGACGCTGACGTCGCCGCCCGACGGGTTCAGCGTGCCGACGAAGGCGACGACGAGGAGCGGCCAGAACGACGTGGCCAGGGCGAAGCCGAGTCCCGTGGCGATGAGCAGCAGGGAGACGATCTGCAGCAGGCGCCGGCGCCCGACGCGGCGGCCGCGCAGGCCGACGGCGAGGGTCAGAGCGGCCGAGCCGAGCAGCGTGACGGCGACGACGATGCCGATGCGGGCATCCGACAGCCCGGCCGCGGCGAGGTAGGCGGCGAGCACGACGCTGACGACCCCGTCACCGAACGCCCGCACTCCCCGCGTCTGCAGCAGCACCGCGGCGTCGCGGGTCGCACCGGGGGGCAGGAAGCGCACGGGGGCGATTCTTCCCGGCCGGCCCGCCCGGGGCGCGCCGGTTCACCGCGGCCAGGTCGGCTCGCGGCGCGCCGGGTGGAGGGCCAGCAGGCGGCGCGCCCGGACGAGGTCGACGGCGCGGGTGGCGGCGAGCGGCTGGCAGTCGGGGCACCAGGTGCTGACGCGGCGCCACGGGCTGGCGGACTCCTCCCAGCCCGCCAGCGTCGCGCCGCACAGCGGGCACGGCCGGCCGCGCCGGCGGTAGATCCAGTGGTCGTCGAGCTGCAGCTTCCGGCCGGTCGTGTTCTGCGGGCCGCGGGCGGCGTTGGCGCGGATGACGGCCGCGCCGAGCGCCACGAGGCCGGCCAGCCCGGCGACGGAACCGACGGGCTGGTTCGGCGACACGCCCACGACGAACGGCAGCTCGACGGCGTAGACGTTGCCGAAGCCGGCGACGTTGCGCTGGTCGAGCAGGGCGCCCGCCAACGGCTCGGCGGGCACCTCGGCGAGGCGCTCGATGACCGCGTCGAGGTCCGGCTCGTCCGGACCGCACAGGTCGGGGCCGAGGTGGCCGACGACGCGGTCCTCCGCGGCGGTCGGCACGATGCCGAGCACGGGGACGTCGATGCCGGTCAACCGGCCGTCCTGCATCCACAGCTCGACGCGACGCCGCCACGCCGGTTCGGTCGCGACCGGGCCGACGCGGAACGAGCCGTCCATCCGCAGGTGGGCGTGGAGGGTGCGACCGTCGTCGAAGCGGATCAGCAGGTGCTTGCCGTGGGCATCGGCCTCGCGCAGCACCGTGCCGGTGAGGTCGACGCCGACGAGGCGCGGGTCGCGGGTGACGGTGCGCTCGACGCGCTGGCCGGCGAAGCGGCGGTTGATCCGCTCGGCCAGCCGGCGGATGGTGTCACCCTCCGGCATCCCGCACGTTGTAGCGCCGCATCGCGGCGTCGACGCCCTCGGCGACGATCAGCTCGACGGCGTCGGCCGCCTCCTGCACCGCGACGTCGTAGAGCTCGCGCTGCTTCGTGGGCATCTTCGACAGCACGTGGCCCGCACCGGCCTCCTTCGAGGGCGGCTTGCCGACACCGATGCGCACGCGCAGGAAGTCCTGCGTGCCGAGGTGGGCGACGACGCTGCGCAGCCCGTTGTGCCCGGCCAGCCCGCCGCCCGCCTTCACGCGCACGACCGTCGGCGGCAGGTCGAGCTCGTCCTGCACGATCACGATGCGGGTCGGGTCGTCGATGCCGTAGCGGCGCACGAGCGCCCGCACGGCCTGACCCGACTCGTTCATGTACGTCAGCGGGAACGCGAGCACCGCACGCGCCTCGGTGTCGCCCGTGCCGATGCGGCTCTCGGCGACCAGCGCGTTGTCGCGCCCCGAGCGCAGCGTGTCGCCCCGGCGGCGCGCCAGCTCGGCGACGACCTCCTGGCCGACGTTGTGTCGGGTCCGGGCGTAGTCCTTGCCCGGGTTGCCCAGTCCGACGATCAGCCAGTCGAACGGGGTCTTGCGCTTCACTCCGACGCGGCGTCGCCCTCGGCCGCAGCGGCCTCGCCGCCCTCACCCTCGGCAGCCGCGCCGCCCTCGCCCTCGGCGGCCTCCTCGGCCTGCTCCTCGGCGACCTCGGCGTCGGCCGCCTCGATCTCGGCGAGCTCGGCGCGCATCGTGAGCACCGTGACGACCGGGCTCTCGGGGTCGCCCGTCGCGACGACGCCGGCCGGCATCGGGATGTCGGCGAGCCGGATGACGGTGTCCATCTGCATGGCGGACACGTCGACGACGAACTCGTCCGGGATGCTGCGCGGGGTGGTGGTGACCTCGATCGAGTCGACCGCCGGGTCGACGAGCCCGCCACCGTTGGCGACGGCCGTGGCCTCACCCTCGAGGCGCAGCGGCACCGACACGGTGATCTGCTCGTCCAGGTTGACCTGGATGAAGTCGACGTGGCTGACCGTGCGGCGCACGGGGTGGCGCTGGAGGTCCTTGACGATGGCCGGGTACACCCTGCCGTCGACGGTGAGGTCGAGCACGGTGTTGAGGCCGGCGGCGCCGGACAGCGCCAGGCGCAGGTCACGGCGCCCGACGGCGACGGAGACGGGTGTCATGCCATGGCCGTACAGGACGGCCGGGATGACGTCCTCGTGCCGCATGCGGCGGGCAGCGGCACTGCCCGTCGGGCGGCCGGTGTTGGCGACGAGCACGGTGGAAGCCATGGCAGTGAGACCTTTGCGAATCGAAGAGCAAGCAGCCGGAAAGACCAGCGCACGATGCTACCGCCCGGCCGTGGGCGTCCCACCGGCGCTCGCTTCTGACGACACTTCGGTGGTCTCAGACCGACCGAAGTGTCGTCAGAAGCAGGACTCGGCGCACGCGGCGGTCTGACGGCGACGCCCGCCACGCCGACATCTGGCACGGCTTCGGCGACGTCGCCACGATCACCCACAAGAACGCCGTGCTCGACGAGTGGTGCGCCAAGGAGGGCCGCGAGCCCGACGCCATCGAGCGCTCCTGTGGCGTGCAGGGCGACCCGGCAGCGACGGCCGACGCCCTCCACGCCGTTGGCGTGCGCCTCTTCACCGTCGGCCTCGGCGGACCCGACTGGGACCTCGGCCCCGTCAAGGACTGGCTCGCCTGGCGCGACGCCACCAACGCCTGAGCGACGAGCGCGCGCCATCCAGATACTCGGATGGGCGATGGTGACCGCTTCGGCCCCCGTCCGCAGCGAGCGTTTATGGTCAGTTCGAGCGTTCGGCCGGAGGCCGGGCGCCGCCAGGCGCAGCGAGACACGCGAGCGAGCGGAGTCTTCGGAGCGAGCGAGCCATCAAGCGAGGTTCTCGCCGTCGAAGATCTCGCTCACGCTCGTGTCGTCGAACACGGCGGAGAGCGCCTCGGCGATGAGCGGGGCGATCGACAGCACCTCGATCTGGTCGATCTGCTTCTCCGGCGGCAACGGCAGCGTGTTCGTGAGGACGACCCGCTCGATGCTGCTGTTCTTCAGCCGGTCGATCGCCGGGCCCGAGAGCACGCCGTGCGTCGCCATCGCCCAGACCTCGGTGGCGCCGCGCGCCTTGAGCAGGTCGGCCGCCGACGTGATCGTGCCGGCGGTGTCGATCATGTCGTCGGTGAGCACGCACAGCCGACCCCGGACGTCGCCGATGACCTCGGTCGCCTCGGCCACGTTCGCCGAGCCCTTCGGTCGCCGCTTGTAGCAGAACGCGAGGTCGGCGCCGCAGTCCCCGAGGTGCTGGGCCATCCGTTCGGCGACCTTGATGCGCCCGGCGTCCGGGGACACGATCACGGGGGCGGTGCAGTGGTCGCGCAGGTACGCCTCGAGCACCGGGATGGCCGTGAGGTGGTCGACGGGGCCGTCGAAGAAGCCCTGGATCTGGCCGGCGTGGAGGTCGATGGAGATCATCCGCTTGACGCCCGCGGCCTTGAACATGTCGGCGACGAGCCGTGCCGTGATCGGCTCGCGGCCCTCCGCCTTGCGGTCCTGGCGGGCGTAGCCGTAGAACGGCGTGACCGCCGTGATGCGCTTGGCGGACGCCCGGTAGGCGGCGTCGCACATGATCAGCTGCTCCATGATCGAGTCGTTCACGGAGCGGCCGTCGATGCCGTAGTGGGTCTGCAGGATGAAGACGTCGTTGCCGCGCACGCTCTCGCCGAACCGCGGCCGCACCTCGCCGTTGGCGAACTCGACGATGTTGGGGTGCCCGAGCTCGATGCCGAGGTGCTCGGCGACCTCGGCGGCGAGCCCGGGATGCGTCCGACCGGAGTACAGCGCGAGCTTCTTGGTGGTGACCTTCTCCATGGCGGCTCGCCGGCTCCCGTCATCTAGTCCGTGCTGGCAGTGTAGAACGCGCCCGTCGTCGTCCCCCTGGCGACGTGGGAACCCGCCGGCAGGTGGCAGTAGGGCCCGATCCGGGCGCCGTCGCCGATCTCCGCCTCCAGCCCGACGGTGTGCTGGATCCGGCAGTGGCGCCCGACGATGCAGTCGTCGAGGCGGGTGTGCGGCCCGATCTCCGTGCCGTCGCCGACGACCGTGTTGCCCTCGAGGATGGCGCCCGGGTACAGCGTCACGTCGCGACCGAGCTGCACCGTCACGTCGATGAACGTCTGGCTCGGATCGAGCATCGTCACGCCGTTCAGCAGCCAGTGGCGGTTCGTGCGGTCGCGCAGCTCCCGCTCGGCGCGGGCGAGCTGCCAGCGATCGTTGACGCCCTGCGTCTCCTCGCCGGGCGCCTGGACGCGACCGACGCGGTGGCCCATCCCGGCGAGCACGCCGACGACGTCGGTGAGGTACAGCTCGCCCTGGGCGTTGTCCGGGGTGATGCTGCGCAGCGCCGGCCCGAGCAGGTCGCGCCGGAAGGCGTAGATGCTCGTGGCGACCTCGTCGATCTGGCGCTGCTCGGCGGTCGCGTCGCGCTGCTCGACGATGCGCACGACGCGACCGTCCTTGCCGGTCACGACGCGCCCGTAGCCCGTCGGGTCCTCGACGACGCTCGTCAGCAGGGTCGCCGCGCTGCCGTTGGCGACGTGGGTGGCGACGAGCTCGTCGAGCGTCTCGGGGAGCAGCAGCGGCGTGTCGCCGGGCACGACGACGACGGTCGACTCGTCGTCGAGGTCGTCGCCGGGGAACGCCGTCATGCCGATCGCGGCTGCGTCGCCGGTGCCGCGCTGGTGCGGCTGCTCGACGAACACGACGTTCGCCCAGGCGGGTGCGAGGTCCTGCACCTTCTTGGTCACCTGCTCGGCGCCGTGCCCCACGACGAGCGCGGTGCGGGCCGGCTGCAGCCGCTCGAGGGCGGCGATCACGTGCATCACCATCGCCCGGCCGCACATCATGTGCAGCGGCTTCGGCCGGGTCGAACGCATGCGCGTGCCCTCGCCAGCGGCGAGGACGATCACGGAGACCGTCACGAGAGCCTCACTTCCTGTTCCGTCGGCCGCGGTCCGGGGGGTCGGGCCGTCTGGCGTGCCATCGCTCCGGGGAGAGGAATCGAACCCCTATTCACTGAACCAAAATCAGGCGTCCTACCGATTGAACGACCCCGGAATCGGTCGTCGCGATGCTGCTGTGCCGACGTGGTCTCACCGTATCGCGCAGGTGCCGGGATCGACCGGTAGCCTGCCCCGCCGTCGGTGAGCGACGAGTCTCCGAAGGAGCGAACGATCGTATGGGTTCCCTGATCAAGAAGCGCCGCAAGCGCATGCGCAAGAAGAAGCACAAGAAGATGCTCCGGCGCACGCGCCACCAGCGCCGCAAGTAGCGCGCTCAGCCCGGCACGGTCCGGGTCACGACCACCGCCACGCCCTCGCCCCGCAAGGATGCGAGGGCGTCGTCGCGCTGGCCGGGCAGGAACCACGTCGCCCCGCTGCCGGCGAGCACGGGCTGCACGCCGCAGCACTCGGCGATCCGGTCGCGCCACCGCGCGAGCGCCGGCTCGACGACGAGGGCAGCCGGCTCGAGGTCGTTCGGTCCCGCGGCCGTCGGGCCCCCGAGGTCGTCCCACGCCCGGTACACCGCCGGCGTGCTGACGTGCAGCGGCGGCACGACGAGCGTGACGTCGAGCGGCTCGAACGGCGCCGGCTCGACGAGCTCGCCGATGCCCCGCACGCGTGCCCGGCCCCCGACCATGCAGAACGGGATGTCCGCGCCGAGGCGCGACGCCGCCACCGGATCGTCGAAGCCGGCCCACCGCAGCACGGCGGCAGCGTCGGCGGAACCACCGCCCAACCCGCCGCCGTGGGGGATGTGCTTGGCGACGTGGATGCCGGCACGCCGACCGGCGAGCCGCAGGGCCCCGGCCACGAGGTTCGTCCCGTCGACCGGCACGCCGGCGGCGTAGGGACCACCGACCGTGATGCCGGCACCGGCCGGGTCGATCGTCACCACGTCGGCGAGCTCCAGCGCGACCATCTCGGCGTCGATCTCGTGGTAGCCGTCCGGACGGACGCCGGTGACGCGCAGCGTGAGGGTCAGCTTGGCGGGGGCGCGGACCTCGATCACGACGCCGCGACCGCGCGCGTCAAGCGGACCCAGTCGTCCAGGGCCAGCTCCTCGGGCCGGGCCGTCTCCGCCACGCCGGCCGCCGCGAACGTCGCGCCGTCGACGACCCCGGCCAGCGATCGCCGCAGCATCTTGCGGCGCTGCCCGAACGCCGTGCGCACGAGCGGGAACAGCTCGTCCGGCGCGACGTCAGGCGGCTCGCGGCGGACGATCTCGACGAGCGCCGACTCGACGTTCGGGCGCGGCATGAACACCGCGGCCGGCACGAGTCCGGCGAGGCGCGCCGCCGCCCAGTAGGCGACCTTCACGCTCACCGCCCCGTAGGCGGGTGACCCGGCGGCCGCGACGAGGCGCTCACCGACCTCGCGCTGGACCATCACGAGCATCCGGTCGATCGCCGGCACCGTGTCCAGGAGGTCGAGCACGAGCGGCGTCGCGACGTTGTACGGGAGGTTGGCGACGAGCACCCAGCCGGCCGCGTCGCCGAGCAGCGCGCCCCAGTCGAGGGCCATGGCGTCGGCCTCGACGACCGTCACCCCGGCGACTCCCGCGACGACGTCGCGCAGGACGGCGACGAGCCCCCGGTCGACCTCCACCGCGGTGACCGTCGCACCCGTCTCGGCGAGGGCGAGGGTCAGCGAGCCGAGGCCGGCACCGATCTCCACCACTCGGTCGCCGGCGCCGACCCTGGCGAGGTGGGCGATCCGGCGCACCGTGTTGGGGTCGGCGACGAAGTTCTGCCCGAGGTCGCGGCGCGGCGCCAGCCCGCGGCTCGTGAGCAGCTCGCGCACCGCCGGGCGCGAGTGGGTCATGGCCGGCGCCGCACGCGCCGGCCCCGCCGGCGCCGCGCCGGTCACCGCAGCCTGATCTCGACGTGGATCGGCGCGGTCGTGGGGTCGGCGATGGCGGCGAAGGCGGCGGCGCTCATGACGACCTCGTCCTGCGGCTCGTCGATCGACCGGAGCGTGGTCCAGCACTCGACGGACCGGTCGTTGGCCACGTTGACGACGATGATGCGGCTGCCGCTCGGCACCCCGCTGTAGACGCACGTGGCCGGATCGCCGACGGCGCGCCGGAACAACGCCGTCGCGGTGCCCACCAGCCGGCCCTCGCGGCTGCCGATCACCGCGGCGACGGGCGCCGGCGCCTGCCGGGACGCCGACGACGTGCCGTCGAGGAACTGCGGGCCGGCGTCGCCCATGGGGTCGATCGTCGCCGGGGTCGTCGACCCGGGCGCATCGCCGACGGCGGCACCGAGGGCGGCGACGTTGGGCCGCGTCGAGGCGTCGTCGTCGCGGTTGACGAGCCACACCGCGGGCAACGCCGCCACCGTGAGCGCGCTGGCGAACACCAGCCGCCGGCGGTCACGGTCGTCGAGCCTCAGGGGTCGCTCCCTGTTCTGGGGACCGGACTCCGGTGCCGGCCCACGTGAAGGACGAAAAGCTAGGAACCCCGGGGCCGGAACGCAAACCGGCCGTCAGCCGAGGGCGAACAGACGTTCGGCGGTGCGGCGCGTCGCATCACGCACGACGTCGCCGTCGACGCCGTGGACCTCCGCGATGCAGGCCCCGACGGCGGGCACCCACGCCGGACGGTTGCGCTTGCCGCGGTGGGGCACCGGGGCGAGGTAGGGGCTGTCGGTCTCGACGAGCGTGCGCTCGAGCGGGGTGAGCGCGGCGGCCGCCCGCACCTCCGGCGCCCCGTTGAACGTGACGATGCCGGAGAAGCTCAGGTGGGCGCCGCGGTCCAGGCAGCGGCGGGCGTCGTCGGGCCCGCCCGTGAAGCAGTGGAAGACGGTGCGCTCCGGCACGCCCTCGGCGTCGAGGATGTCGAACGTGTCGTCCCACGCCTCGCGCGTGTGGATCACCAGCGGCAGCGCCAGCTCATGGGCGAGCGCCACCTGGGCGGCGAACGCGGTGCGCTGGTCGTCGCGTGGCGAGTGGTCGTAGTGGTAGTCGAGCCCGCACTCGCCGACGGCCACGGGCCGCACCGCGCCGTCGAAGAGGTCGCGGATCGTGTCGACCCCGTGGCGCGCCTCGTGCGGGTGCAGCCCGACCGTCGCGTGGACGCCAGGGAACCGCGCCGCCACGGCGAGCGCCTCGAGCGACGAGGCCCGGTCGCACCCGACGGTCACCATCGTGGTCACGCCGGCGGTCGCCGCCTCGGCGACCAGCTCGGCTGCCGCGTCCGCCGGCAGGTGGCAGTGCGAGTCGAGCCAGCCGGTCATCGCCCGCCGGCCGTCATGACGTGATGCGCGGGAAGAGCGACGGGCCCTTGGTGACCGGCAGGCCGCCGGGGTAGCCGCCCCACGCGACGCCGGCCGGCACGCGCTGGTCGAGGACCGAGCCGGTGAGCCCGATGCGCTCCCAGATCGCCTGGGCCGTGGCCGGGATCGCCGGTGCCGCCAGGATCGCCACGATGCGCAGCGCCTCGAGGGCGTCGCCGAGCACCGCCTCGACGGCGGTGCCGGGCTCCATCTTCCACGGCTCGTTCGCTTCGAGGTGGGCGTTCGTCGCCCGCACGAGCTGCCACGTCGCCTCCAGGGCGCGGCTCGGCTGGACGACGTCCCACGCCGCGCTCACCGCGGCGACCGTCTCGGCCGCCGTCGCCGCCAGCGGGCTGTCCGGCGAGGGGGCCGCGCCGGTGCCGCCGCACTTCGACGTCACGACGGTGGCGACGCGGGCGACGAGGTTCCCGAGGTTGTTGGCGAGGTCGGCGTTGTAGCGCCCGACGAGGCCCTCGTACGTGAAGTCGCCGTCCTGGCCGTACGCGGTGTCGGCGAGGACGTAGTAGCGGAAGCCGTCGACGCCGACCGTGTCGACGAGCTCGAGCGGCGTGACGACGTTGCCCGTCGTCTTGCTCATCTTCTCGCCGCCACTGAGCAGCCAGCCGCCGACCGCCCACCCCTTGGGCAGCTCGACGCCGGCCGACATCAGCATCGCCGGCCAGTAGACGCAGTGGTGGCGGATGATGTCCTTGCCGATGAGGTGGTAGTCGACCGGCCACCACTGCTCGAAGCGGGCCGGGTCGGTGCCGAAGCCGACGGCGGCGAGGTAGTTGGTGAGGGCGTCGAACCAGACGTACGCGACGTGCTTGCGGTCCCACGGCAACGGGACGCCCCAGTCGATGCTGGTGCGGCTCACCGAGAAGTCGCGCAGCCCGGAGCGGATCAGCCCGAGCGCCTCGTTGCCCCGGAACTCGGGGACGATGGCGCCGGGGTGGGCGGCGTACCACTCCAGCAGGCGGTCCTGGAAGCGGGAGAGCCGGAAGAAGTAGTTCTCCTCCTCGAACTCCTCGACCGGCAGCTTGTGGATCGGGCAGAGGTCGCCGGGCAGCAGCTCGTCGTCGCTGTAGTACTCCTCGCAGCGCACGCAGTACTTGCCGCGGTAGACGTCGAGCTCGATGTCGCCGGCGTCGTAGCAGCGCTGCAGCAGCTCCTCGACGGCGGCGTAGTGGCGCGGCTCGGTCGTGCGGATGAAGTCGTCGTTGGCGATCTCGAGGTGCTTCCACGCCTCGGCGAACTTCGGGGCGATCGAGTCGGCGAACGCCTGCGGGGCGAGGCCCGCCTCCTCGGCCGCGCGCTGGATCTTGAGGCCGTGCTCGTCGGTGCCCGTCAGGAACGTGACGTCGTCGCCGAGCAGGCGGTGCCAGCGCGTCAGGGCGTCGCCGACGATCGTCGTGTAGGCGTGCCCGAGGTGCGGTTCCGCGTTCACGTAGTAGATCGGTGTCGTGACGTAGAACCGGGACACGACAGGAACGCTACCGATCCGCCCACCCCGGCCATCTGGGGAAGATCCCTGCCACCACGCCATCTGGGGAAGATCGGTGTCGGCATCCGTCAGCGATCTTCCCCAGAACGGATGCCGCCCCGATGGGACGACGGTGTCAGGCCGTGCGGCGGGCGTAGAGCGTGCCGGCGGCGAAGCTGGCGCCGGCGATGGCGGTCGCCCCGGCCGCGGCCACGGAGCGGCGGATCACCGACTTCGTGCGCTGGCTGAAGTGGACGATCGGCCAGCCGTGGGCCCGGGCGTGGCGGGCCAGGCGGGTGTCGGGGTTGACGGCGACCGGGTGGCCGACGGCCTGCAGCATCGGCAGGTCGCTCGCCGAGTCCGAGTACCCGTAGCACTGGCCGAGGTCGAGGCCGTCCCAGCGGGCGATCTCCTGCATCGCCGTGACCTTGCCGGGGCCGTAGCAGAACGGCCCATCGAGCTCGCCGTTGTACACGCCGTCGACCACCCGACCCCGCGTGCCGATGCCCGCGGTCATGCCGAGCGAGCGGGCCAGCGACTCGACGATCTCGACCGGCGCGGCCGACACGATGTAGGTGTTGCGCCCGGCGTGGCGGTGCAGGTCGAGGAGCCGGCGGGCCTCCGGGCGGATCTTCGCCAGCAGCTTCGGGAGCACCTCGGCGTTGAGGGCCACGAGGTCGTCCTGGCGCAGGCCGCGCACGGCGCCGAGGATGCGGTCGCGCACGCCGTCCGTCGTCCGGTCGCTCGAGCCCTTCAGCTTGAAGGCGAGCGCCGACCCGGCATCGCGCACGAACTGGCGCGTCGGCACGAGGCCGGCCGAGCGCGCCGTGCGGCCCATGATGAACGCCGACGAGCCGGCGATCAGCGTGCGGTCGAGGTCGAAGAACGCGGCGCTCGGGCCCCCGCCGACCATGCCGCGGTACGCGTCAGGGTCGGCCGGCGGGTCGGACTCGGGCGGCTCGTGCAACTCGACGTCGTCGAGGCTGTCGGTCTGCTCACTCATGGCGCTCGTCTCGAGGGAGGGCTACTCCGGGTTCGGGCCGCCCGTCACGGTAGCCCCTGGTCCCTGGCCGGGTTCGGCAGTTGCCAGGTCGTACGCCACACGGCGCGGGATCCCGAGCCGCCGAGCGACCGCGGCCGCGGCATCGCGGCGCGACGCGCCGGTCGCCAGCTCCTCGCGCAGCGCCGCCCGCACCACGTCGTCCGTCGGCGCCTCCGCGGCGGCGGGAGCGCCGGCGATGACGACGACGTACTCACCGCGTGGCGTGCCGAGGTCGACGTCGCCGAGCGAGCCGTGGACCACCGTCTCGTAGAGCTTCGTCAGCTCGCGTGCCACGGTCACCCGACGCTGCGGTCCCAACGCCTGGGCGAGGTCGACCATCGTGCGCTCGATGCGGTGGGGGGCCTCGTAGAGCACGATCGTGCGCGGCTCGGTCGCCAGCTCGGCCAACCGCTCGGTGCGGGCGCGGCCGCTGCGTGGCAGGAACCCCTCGAACACGAACCGGCCGGTGGGCAGCCCGCTGACGACCAGGCCGGCGACGAACGCTGCCGGACCCGGCACGGTCGTGACCGCGTAGCCCGCGTCGAGGACGGCAGCGGTCAGACGCTCGCCAGGATCGCTGATGCCGGGCGTGCCGGCGTCGGTGACGACGGCGACATCGCCCCCCGCACCGAGCACCTCCAGGACCTCCGGCACCCGCGCCCGCTCGGTGTGCTCGTTGCACACCGCCAGGCGGACGCCGGTGATGCCGGCGTGGGCGAGGAGCCGCCCGGTGCGGCGCGTGTCCTCGCAGCAGATCAGCGCGACGCCGGCGAGCGTCGCTCGCGCCCGCGGCGACAGGTCGCCGAGGTTCCCGACGGGCGTGGCGACGAGCACGAGCCGGCCGGGCTGGTCAGGCACCGTCTTCGACGCCCGGCTCCGGCCCGTCGCGCAGCTCGACGACGTCGCCGATCGACAGGCCCCATCGCTCGAACGCGCCGGCCTCGGCCTCGATCACCCACGACGCCCGCGGCACGGGGAACCCGACCCGGTGGCGGGCCATCCGCACCGCCTTGACGACCACGCCGTCCGTGTCGACGTAGGCCACGTCGAGCGCGAAGCGCATGCCGATCGTGTGGACCCAGCGGCACGGTCGCAGGACGAGCGCCCCGTCCATGCCGTCGCGGCGGAGCAGGCCATGGCGCCGCGCGCGGCCGTCGGCCGCGACCTCTGCGGACGCGAGGACGTGCGCGTCGCTGACCAACCAGCCCACGCGCCAGAGCATGCCATCACTCCCAGAGCGTTACCGACCCACTGCGGACGTTCACGCCCAGAGCGGCCAGGACCCATTGCAGGCACGCGCTCAGCAGCCCGCGCACCTGCTCGGTACGCGAACCCCTCGCCGCGCGGACCACCGGCGTGACCGGGTCGCTGAGCATGACACCCACGGAGTCGGTGCCGCTCTGGCGTGATAGCTACAGTGCTCGGCCGTGGGCGGCGCGACGTGCGCCCGCTCGCGACACCGCACGTCACCGCGTCGACACAGGGGGGTTTCGAGTGCCCGGCAGCATCCTCGGGGAGCGGGTCATCCGCAAGGAAGATCCGAAGTTCCTCACGTCCGGCGGCAAGTACCTCGACGACCTCAACGACGTCCCCGAGCTCGACGGCGCCGCGCACGTGGTGTACGTCCGCTCGGCCGTCGCCCACGGGACGATCACGTCGATCGACACCGGCGACGCGGCAACCATGCCCGGCGTCCTCGGGGTCTTCACGGCGAGCGACCTCGGCCTCGAGCCCTCGCCGTCGCCGTTCAACCCGACGGTCGCCCGCACGATCCTCGCCAGCGACAAGGTCCGCTACGTCGGCGAGCCGATCGCGGCGGTCGTCGCCGAGACCCGCACCCAGGCGACGGACGCGGCCGAGGCCGTGGTCGTCGACTACGACGTGCTCGAGGCCGTCGATCGACCCGGAGGAGGCGCTGACGTCGTCGGTCCACCTCTACGAGGCCGCCGGCGGCAACGCGGTCTTCGACTCGACCGCGCTCGGGGCGCCGGACCTGACGGGCGACGAGTTCTTCGCCGACTGTGAGGTCACGGCGACCGGCAAGTTCATCAACCAGCGCGTCGCGCCCTGCCCGCTCGAGGTCCGCGGGTCGGCGGCCGCGTGGATCGACGGCCGGCTCCACCAGTGGGTCTCCACGCAGCACGCCCAGGGCATCAAGGGCGTCTACGTCGCCAGCAACAAGCTGGAGGCCGATCAGGTCCGGGTGCGGACGCCCGACGTGGGTGGCGGCTTCGGCGCCAAGATCGGCACCTACCCGGAGGAGATCGCCCTCGGCGAGCTCAGCAAGCGCCTCGGGCGCCCGGTGCGCTGGACCGAGACGCGCAGCGAGTCGATGATGGCGCTCGGCCACGGCCGGGCCCAGGTCCAGACGGTGACGATCGGTGGCTCCCGCGACGGCACGGTCACGCACTACCGGCTGCACGTCATCCAGGACTCCGGCGCCTTCGCCGACATGGGCGCCATCCTCGCCCCGTTCATGACCCGGCCGATGTCCTCGGGCGTCTACGCGATCCCGAACATCGAGTGCCGCACGACCTCGGTCGTCACGAACACGACGCCGACCGTCGCCTACAGGGGCGCCGGGCGACCGGAGGCGACCGCAGCCATCGAGCGGGCGATGGACATCTTCGCCGCCGAGATCGGCAAGGACCCCGCCGACGTGCGCCGGACCAACCTGATCCCGCCGTTCAGCGAGCCGCACACGACGACGATCGGCCAGACCTACGACGTGGGCGACTACGTCGGGTCGCTCGACCGCGTGCTCGAGGCGGCGGGCTACGCCGACCTGCGCGCCGAGCAGCAGCGTCGCCGGGCGTCGGGCGACACGGTGCAGCTCGGCATCGGCGTGTCGGTGTACGTCGAGATCACGGGCGGCGTCGGCAACGGCGAGAACGCCAAGATCGAGATCAACGACGACGGCACGGGCGTCATCTACACCGGCACGTCGCCGCACGGCCAGGGCCACGACACGGCGTGGTCGATGATCGCCAGCGCCAAGACCGGCATCCCGATCGACAAGTTCACGCTCGTGTGGGGCGACACCGACCTCACCCCTGTCGGTGACGGCACGATGGGCTCCCGTTCCCTGCAGCAGGGCGGGGCGGCGGTCGACAAGGCCGCCATCGAGCTCGCCGAGGCCGGCAAGCAGCTCGCCGCCCAGGCGCTCGAGGCGGCGGAGGCCGACATCGAGCTCGACCTCGAGTCCGGCACGTTCCACGTCACCGGCACGCCGGCCGTGTCCAAGACGTGGGCCGACCTCGCGGTGCTCTCCAAGGAGCAGGGCTCCCCGCTCACGATCGACACCCGGTTCGACGCACCCGGTGCCACGTTCCCGTTCGGCGCCCACGTCGCCGTGGTGGAGGTCGACACCGAGACGGGCCAGGTGCGCTTGACCCGCCTCGTCGCCTGCGACGACGCCGGCACGGTCATCAACCCGCTGCTCCTCGACGGGCAGCGCCACGGCGGCATCGCCCAGGGCGCCGCCCAGGCGCTGATGGAGGAGGTCCGGTACGACGCCGACGGCAACCCGATCACGTCGAACCTCGCCGACTACGCGTTCATCAGCGCCGCCGAGCTGCCGAGCTTCGAGCTCGTGCCGATGGAGACGCCGACGTTCATCAACCCGCTCGGCGCCAAGGGCATCGGCGAGTCGGGCTCGATCGGCGCCACGCCGGCCATCCAGTCCGCCGTCGTCGACGCCGTCAGCCACCTCGGCGTGCGCCACATCGACATGCCGACGACGGCCGAGCGGGTGTGGCAGGCGATCCAGGCCGCCAGCAGCTGAACCACGAACTGTCCGTGCGTTCCGGCCCGATCGGGCCGGAACGCACGGACAGGTGGGCGGACGGGCCGGTACGGTGCTGCGGTGATCCGGCGGACCCACGCGCTCATCGACCTCGACGGCACGATCACCGACTCGTTCCCGGCCATCACCGGCTCGCTCAAGCTGGCCCTCGCCGAGCTCGACCTGCCGATCCCCTCCGACGACGTCCTGCGCTCGGTCGTCGGGCCGCCGTTCGAGCTCGGCCTGCCGCTGATCGGCGTGCCCGGTGACCGGCTCTGGGCCGTCATCGACCGCTACCGCGCCCACTACGAGGCCGGTGGGCTGTTCGAGTGCGAGCTGTACGACGGGGTGACGGCGATGCTCGACGACCTCGTCGCGGCCGGCGTCACGCTGAGCCTGGCGACGGCCAAGCCGGAGACGACGGCGGTGCGCATCGTCGAGCACTTCGGGCTGACCGACCGCTTCGCCGTGCTCGCCGGGGCGACCTACGAGCCCGGCCGGCGGACCAAGGACGAGGTCATCACCCACGCCCTGCGCGAGCTCGGCATCGGCGCCGGGCCGCACGTCGTGATGGTCGGTGACCGCGACCACGACGTGCACGGCGCCCAGGCCCACGGGATCGACTGCATCGGGGTGCTGTGGGGCTACGGCGGGTCCGCGGAGCTGACGCGGGCGGGCGCGACTGCCCTCGCCGCCACACCCGCCGACGTCGTCGACCTCGTCGCGGCCAGCGATGTGCCGATGGGCGCTCCCAGGCTCTAGCCAGGATCTTTCGCAGCGAAGCTCCCGGCGCCGCGAGCATGACGATCGCGCGTCGTCGACCACCTGGTCCGGCGACCGCAGGTCGGAAAATCGCGGGCGTACGAAAGATCGTGGCTAGCGTCGGCTGCGCATGGCGACCGGGCTGGACACCACCAAGCAACGCAAGCCGCGCCGTTCGGACTTCCCGACCGAGCGCACGCCTGCCGACCTGTTCATGCGCCGCCTGCTGCGGCTCCCGCTCGACGCGCCGCCCGGTTCGGCGAAGGGCGCGCGCAAGGCGTTCCAGACGTCGCTCGTCGTGGCGACGTTCCGCTGCCTGCTGATGTACGTCGTGTTCCCGTTCGTCCTCCCGGCGCTCGGGCTGGCGAAGGGCGTCGGGCCGGCCATCGGGCTCGTCATCAACCTGGCCGCGATGGTGTGCATCGTGCTGTCCATGCGCCGCTTCTTCCGCGCCGACCACCCGAAGCGCTGGCACTACACCGCCCTCGGCGGCACGGTGCTGGTGTTCCTCGTCGTCCTCGCCGTCCAGGACCTCGTCACCGTCCTGACCTGAGCGCCCCGGCGTCGCGCGAATCGCGCGCCGTCCGGATTGCGTTTCGGCGATCGTTAGGGGTACCTTACGGGGCGATGGCGCTGGTGTGCTTGTGTCACGGGGTCAACGAGCGCCGGGTGCGCCGGGAGATCGAGCACGGCGCGTGCACGATCGAGGAGGTCGCCGAGCGCTGCCTCGCCGGGAGCTGCTGCCACGGGTGCCACCCGACGATCGACGCCCTGCTCGAGGAGCACGAGCAGGCGACGGCGGTCACCGCGCCGGCGCGACGCCGCGGCTTCCGCTTCGCGTCCTGAGCAGCCGTCAGGCTGCCCTCACGGCGGTCGTCCGGGTCCGCTTCTCCCCTGGTCAGGGCCATCTTCACGACAAAGATCATGGTGACCGCTGCGCGCCAAGGGGTTTAGGGTGGCTGCCATGCAGGGAGACGCCGAGATCCTCGAGATCCTGAACGACGTGCTGACCGCGGAGTTGACGGCGATCAACCAGTACTTCATCCACTCCAAGATGTGCGGCAACTGGGGCTACGACCGCCTCGAGGAGCACGGCCGCCACGAGTCCATCGACGAGATGAAGCACGCCGACATCGTCATCGACCGCATCCTCTACTTCGACGGCACGCCGAACATGCAGCGCCTCCACCCGGTGCGCGTCGGCGAGACGGTCGCCGAGCAGCTGCGGCTCGACGTGGAGCTCGAGTACGCGGCCGTCGAGCGCCTCAACAACGGCATCGCGGTGTGCGTCGCCAAGGGCGACAACGGCACCCGCGAGCTGCTCGCCGACATCCTCGTGTCCGAAGAGGACCACATCGACTGGCTCGAGACGCAGCAGGAGACGATCCGCCAGATCGGCCTCGAGGCGTACCTCGCCCAGCAGCTGCACGAATAGCTCAGAGCGTCCGGCACTCACTGCAGGCACGCGCTCAGCAGCCGGGTGTCATGCTCGGGCCGCGTCGCACGACAGCTGATTCGCGAGGCAGGGTCGCGCGTGCCACCGGCTCGACCCGGCTGCTGAGCGTGACACCCACTGGGTCCGTGACGCTCTGGGAGACACGTCCTTTCCGCTCTGGGTGGCTCGTCTGACATGATGACGAGGGGACAACACTTCTGCTCGAAGGGGGCCTTTGCCGTGGAGATCAGCGTCACCGTCAACGGTGTGCAGCACACGCACGACGTGGAGCCGCGCACCTTGCTGGTCCACTACATCCGGGAACAGGTCGGCTTGACCGGCACGAACATCGGCTGCGACACGTCGTCGTGCGGGGCGTGCACGATCCACATGGACGGCGAGTCCGTGAAGAGCTGCACCGTGCTCGCGGTGCAGGCCGACGGCGCCGACCTGCTGACGATCGAAGGGCTCGCCACCGACGGCCAGCTGCACCCGATGCAGCAGGCGTTCATGGAGAACCACGGCCTGCAGTGCGGCTACTGCACGCCCGGCATGGTGATGGCCGCCACCGGCCTGCTCCAGGAGAACCCCCATCCCACGGAGCAGGAGGTCCGCATCGGCCTCGAGGGCAACCTCTGCCGCTGCACGGGCTACCACAACATCGTGCTGGCGGTGCTCGCCGCCGCCGACGCCTGATCCGGCGTCGACGATGTCGACCACCGAGGCGCCCGCACCGGCGGCGGCCGGTGTGATCGGGCAGCGCCTCCTGCGCCGCGAGGATCCCGCCCTGCTCACCGGCGAGGCGAAGTTCACCAGCGACCTCGACGTCCCCGGCGCCCTGCACCTGGCGGTCGTGCGCTCGACGTACGCCCATGCCCGCATCCTCCGCATCGACACATCCGCGGCGACGGCCCTGCCGGGCGTCGTCGCGGTCTACACGGGCGACGACCTCGCCGCGGCGTGGGCGACGCCGATGCCGTGCGCGTGGCCCGTCACCGAGGACATGAAGAGCCCGGCGCACTACCCGCTCGCGCGCGGCAAGGTCTGCTACGTCGGTGACGGCGTCGTCGCCGTGCTCGCCCGCAGCGAGACGGCGGCACGCGACGCGGTCGAGGCCGTGGAGATCGACTACGAGCCGCTGCCGGCCGTCATCGACCTCGACGACGCGCTGTCCGACCGCACGATCATCCACGAGGAGCTCGGCACCAATGCCAGCTACACGTGGGCGCTGAAGGTCGAGGGCTCCGAGGGCCAGATCGACCGGGCGTTCGCCGAGGCCGCCCACACGGTCAGCGCCCGCTACGTGCAGCAGCGGCTGATCCCGATGGCGATGGAGTCGCGCGCCGTGGTCGCGGTGCCGCAACCGTTCGGCGGCGACATCACGCTCTACTCGGCGACGCAGGTGCCGCACATCCTCAAGATCATGGCGGCGATCACGCTCGGGATCCCCGAGCACCAGGTGCGCGTCGTCGCCCCAGCCGTCGGCGGGGGCTTCGGCTCCAAGCTCAACGTGTACGCCGAAGAGCTGCTGTGCATGGCGCTCTCCCGCCGCCACAAGGTCCCCGTCCGCTGGAACGAGTCGCGCTCGGAGAACGCCCAGGCGACGATCCAGGGCCGCGGCCAGATCCAGCACATCGACCTCGCCGCCGACGCCGACGGCAAGCTCACCGCCCTGCGGGTGCGCCTCGTGGGTGACATGGGGGCGTACCTCCAGCTCGTCACGCCGGGGATCCCGTTGCTCGGCGCGTTCCTCTACGCCGGCGTCTACGACCTGCCGGCGGCCTACGACTTCGAGTGCACGTCGGTGTTCACGACGATGACCCCGACCGACGCCTACCGCGGCGCCGGCCGCCCCGAGGCCACCTACGCCATCGAGCGGACCATGGACACGCTCGCGGCCCAGATGGGCATCGACCCACTGGCCCTGCGCCGGCGCAACTTCATCGCCAAGGACGCGTACCCCTACACCGCCTGGAGCGGGCTGGAGTACGACTCGGGCGACCACGACGCGGCGGCGAGCAAGGCCGCCGAGCTCGTCGGCTACGACGACCTGCGCGCCCGCCAGCGGACGCAGAACGTCGACGGCGCCACGACGCGCCTCGGCATCGGCGTGTCCTCCTACTTCGAGATGTGTGGCCTCGCCCCGTCCCGCGTCCTCGCCTCGCTGAACTACTCGGCCGGCGGCTGGGAGGCGGCCACCGTGCGCGTGCTGCCGACGTCGAAGGTGCAGGTCGTCACCGGCACCGCCCCGCACGGTCAGGGGCACGAGACGGCGTGGTCGATGATCGTCGCCGACAAGCTCGGCATCAGCCCCGACGACATCGACGTGCTGCACAGCGACACGGCGATCGCCCCGCTCGGCCTCGACACGTACGGCTCGCGGTCCTTGCCCGTCGGTGGTGTCGCCATCGCCATGGCGTGCGACAAGGTGATCGACAAGGCCAAGCAGATCGCCGCCCACCAGTTGGAGGCCGACGCCGAGGACCTCGAGTACCACGGCGGCGCGTTCAACGTGAAGGGCTCGCCCGACAAGTCGATGCCGCTCGCGGCGATCGCCTTCGAGGCCTTCACGGCCCACAACCTGCCCGACGGCCTCGAGCCCAACCTGGAGTGCGCGGTCACCTACGACCCGCCGAACTTCTCCTGGCCGTTCGGCACGCACATGTGCGTCGTCGAGGTCGACACCGAGACGGGGCACGTCGACGTGCTCACGTACGTCGCCGTCGACGATTGCGGCGTGCAGATCAACCCGCTGATCGTCGACGGCCAGGTCCACGGCGGCGTCGTCCAGGGCCTCGCCCAGGCGCTGTTCGAGGAGGCCGTCTACGACAGCGACGGCAACCTCAAGACGAGCACGCTCGCCGAGTACCTCGTGCCGGCGGCCAGCGACGTCCCGCCGATCACCCTCGGCCACACCGTCACCCCGTCGCCGACGAACCAGCTCGGCGTCAAGGGCGTCGGCGAGGCCGGCACCATCGGCGCCGCCCCGGCCGTCATCAACGCCGTCGTCGACGCCCTGTCCGGGCTCGGCGTCACGGACGTGCCGATGCCGGCCAGCCCGTTCAACGTCTGGATGGCCGTCCGCGGCGCCAGCACGAAGTCCGACACCGCCGGCACCGACGTCGGCGACCACACTGGCGTCACTGCCAGGACCACCACAGCAAGCCCCGACGATGGAGGCCAGTCATGATCCCCGCCGCGTTCGACTACGTCCGTGCCGGCTCGGCCGAGGAGGCCATCAGCCTGCTCGGCGAGCACGGTGACGAGGCCAAGTTCCTGGCCGGCGGCCACAGCCTCCTGCCGCTGATGAAGCTGCGCCTCGCCCAGCCGAGCGTGCTCATCGACATCGGCCGGCTCAGCGACCTGTCGTACATCCGCGACGCCGGCGACCACATCGCCATCGGTGCGCTCACGCGACACCACGACGTCGAGACGTCCGACGTGCTCGCCGAGCACGTCCCGCTGCTCAAGCACGCGGCCAGCCACGTCGGCGACCCGCAGGTGCGCCACCGCGGCACGATCGGCGGCTCGATCGCCCACGCCGATCCTGCATCGGACCTGCCGGCGACGACGCTCGCCCTCGGGGCGACCTACGTCGCCCAGGGACCGAGCGGGACGCGCGAGATCGCCGCGGCGGACTTCTACGAGTCGTTCCTGACGAACACGCTCACCGACGACGAGTTGCTGACCGAGATCAGGGTCCCGAAGATGCAGGGCGCCGGCTGGAGCTTCCAGAAGTTCAACCGGCGGGCCCAGGACTGGGCGATCGTCGGCGTCGCCGCATGGCGCCGCAACGGCGACGCCGGCGTCGGCCTCGTGAACATGGGGTCGGTCCCGATCCTCGCCACGAGCGTGGCGACGGCGCTGGCCGGTGGCGCATCGGCCGCCGATGCCGCCGAGCAGGCCGCCGCCGAGGCCGACCCGCAGGCCGACCTCAACGCCAGCGTGGAGTACCGCACGCACCTCGCCAAGGTGCTCACGCGTCGCGCCCTCGAGGCCGCCGGCTCCTGACCGGGCCCAGCCGCCGGGACTTCGCGGGCGGCGACCAGGCGTACCTGCGCGACGTCCAGTACGGCGACACCGCCAACCTCGACGCGCGGACGCGCCTGCACGCTCGCTGGTCCACGGCGGCCGTGCCGTGGCACTCGTGGCTGCCGCGGCGCGTCACCTGGCCCGCCGGTGGCACGGTCGTCGAGGTCGGCTGCGGGACCGGATCGATGTGGGCCGAGTCCGCCGGCGAGTGGCCGGCGGCCCGGTACGTGCTGACGGACCAGTCGGCCGCGATGGTGGCCGCCGCGCTGACCCGGGCCTCGGGTCGACTCGCCATTGCCGTCGGGGTCGTCACCGACGCCCAGTCGATCCCGCTGCCCGATGCCGTCGCCGACGTGGTCGTCGCCAACCACATGCTGTACCACGTGCCCGACATCCCGCGGGCGATCGCCGAGCTGGCGCGGGTCCTGCGTCCCGACGGCGTCGCCCTGGTGGCGACGAACGGCGCCGACCACATGCGCGAGCTCACCGCGATCCTGCTGTCGACGTTCGCCGACGCCCGCCCCGACGAGGTCTCCCGCTTCGGACGCGAGTCGGGCGGCGACCTGCTCGGCGCGTCCTTCGCCGCCGTCGAGTGGGTCGGTTTCGACGACGAGCTCATCTGCGCCGATCCCGGCGACGTGCTCGCCTACATCACGTCGTTCCCGCCCGGCGAGCACGCTTCACCCGACGAGCTGGCGTCGCTGCGCGAAGCCGTCGACGCCGCGTTCGTGGCCGGCCGCGGCACCCTGCGCATCACCAAGGACGGCGGCGCGTTCGTGGCCCGCGATCCCCGTCTGACGACACTTCGGTGGCCGCGGCCACCGATGTGTCTGAACGACTCACTGCAGGGCCTGGTAGCTGCCGCCGTCGACGTGGACCTGGGCGCCGGTCAGGAACTTGGCCTGCTCGCTGCAGAGGAAGGCGACGATCGCACCGAAGTCGTCGGCGTCGCCGAGGCGGGCGTCGCCGGGACCGTCGGGGTAGAGCGCGGCGACGCGGTTCGTCCAGTGCAGGCCGGGCTGCACCGAGTTCACCGTCACGCCCTCCTCGGCCACCTCGCGAGCGAGCGTCTTGAGGAACGCCGTCGCGCCGGCCCGGGCCGTGTTCGACAGGATGAGGTTCGGCATCGGCTGGCGCACCGCCAGTGACGTGATGGCGACGACCCTCCCCCACCCGGACGCCTGCATCGCCGGCACGGCGGCCTTGCACATCCCGACGACGGACAGCAGGTTGAGGTCGATCGCCCCCGGATAGGCATCGACGTTCGTGCTCGCGAAGTTGCCCGGCGGCGGTCCGCCGGCGTTGGTGACGAGGATGTCGACCCCGCCGAGCGCCGCGGTGGCCAACGTGACGAACTGCTCGCCGCCCTCGGCACTCGCCACGTCGCACACGAGCGGCACGCACCCGTGGCCGATGGTGGCCGCCGCCTCCTCGATGCGGGCTCGATCACGACCGCAGATCGCCACGGCGGCCCCTTCGGCGGCCAACGCCTTGGCCGAGCCGAGGCCCAGCCCGCTCGATGCCGCGGCGACCGCGGCCCGCTTCCCCGTGATGCCGAGCTCCATGGCGTGCGACCGTAGACGAGTCGCCGCCACCCTCAGCGAGCGCCGTCGTCGTCCTCGTACTTGCGGATCAACCGGGCCGGCACGCCGCCGACGAGCGTGTTGGGGTCGACCGAGGCCGTGACGACGGCGCCGGCGGCGACGACGGCGCCGCGCCCGATCGTGACTCCGGGGAGGATCGTGGACCGCGCCCCGATCCAGACGCCGTCCTCGATCGTGATCGACTCGCCCCGCAAGGCGCCCGCGCGGTGCTCGGGGAGCCCGAGCTCGTGGGTCGCCGTGAGGATCGCGACGTCGTGGCCGACGTAGACGCCGTTGGCGATCGAGATCGGCGCCGTGGCGTCGAACCGGCACCCGTCGTTGACGAACGCGTACGAGCCGATCGTCACGTGGCGGGCGGGGCTGGCGCCACCGGCCAGGCGGAGCGCGCCCCCGATGCCCGACCCCTCGCCGATGCGCAGCCCGGCGAAGCGCAGGAGCCGGAGGCGCAGGGCCCCGAGCGCATACGGCGGGAGCCGGTTGCTGATCGCCAGCGGGATCTTGAGGCGCGGCTCCACGCCGGCGAACTGCCGTCGGATCGCGGCGAAGGTACGAGAGTTGGCGCCCGCCATGCGTTCATGATGAGCACGGCGCCGACCCGGACGCGCTGGAGATCGACTGCAACCCTGTCACATCCGTCACAGATCACCCGTCCGAGGGACGGGCCGACCTCGGCGCGTCGCCTCACCTACACTCGGCCCACCCGTCATGAGCGCGCCCGAGGACGAGATCGACCGCCGCCACCTGGACGCCATCGCCGACGCCGACCTGTTCCCGTACTGGTACGACGACGTCGACGAGCCGGAGTCCAACCCGACGCTCGTGCGGACCGAGAGCTGCGACCTGTGCATCGTCGGCGGCGGCTACACGGGCTTGTGGACGGCGATCATCGCCAAGGAGCGCGATCCGTCGCGCGACGTCGTGCTCATCGACGCGGCGGAGGTCGGCTCGGCGGCGAGCGGGCGCAACGGCGGGTTCATGGAGTCGAGCCTGACCCATGGCGTCGCCAACGGTCAGGAGCGGTTCCCGGACGAGATCGAGCTCCTCGAGCAGCTCGGCTTGCAGAACCTCGACGCCATCGAGAACGCCATCCACCGCTACGCCATCGATTGCGACTTCGAGCGCACCGGCGTCATCGACGTGGCGACGACGGCACACGCTCCGAGCTACCTCGACGAGCTGCGCGACGACGCCCTCCAGCTGCGCCGGCTCGGGCAGGACGCCCGCTGGCTCGACGCCGACGCGATGCGCGCCGAGGTCGACTCGCCGACGTACACGGGCGGGCTCTGGCGCATCGGCCGCGCCGCCCTCGTCGACCCGGCCCGCCTCGCCTGGGGGCTGAAGACGGCGGCCGAGCAGCTCGGCGTGCGCATCTACGAGGACACCAAGGCGACGGCGCTCGAGCGCGACGGGGTCGGCGTCCTCGTCAAGACCCCGCTCGCCGACGTGCGGGCCGCACGCGTGGCCCTCGGCACCAACGCCTTCAAGCCGTTGCTGCGGCGGATGCGCCACTACATCGCGCCCGTCTACGACTACTGCATGGTGACCGAGCCGCTCAGCGCGGCCCAACTGGCCTCCATCGGGTGGCGCAACCGCCAAGGCCTGTCCGACATCCCCAACCAGTTCCACTACTACCGGCTGACCGAGGACAACCGGATCCTGTGGGGCGGCTACGACACCATCTACTACTGGCGGGGCAAGGTCGCCCACGAGCTCGAGAGCCGGCCCGAGACCTGGGCCAAGCTGAGCCGGCACTTCTTCGAGACGTTCCCGCAGCTCGACGGGGTCCGCTTCAGCCACATCTGGGGCGGGGCGATCGACACGTGCAGCCGGTTCTGCGTCTTCTGGGGGACGGCGATGGCGGGCCGCATCGCCTACGCGCTCGGCTACACCGGGCTCGGCGTGGCGTCGACCCGCTTCGGCGCCGAGGTGATGCTCGACCTCATCGACGGCCGGCGCACCGTCGCCGTGTCGACGCAGTTCGTGCAGGACAAGCCGCTGCCGTTCCCGCCGGAGCCGTTCCGCTTCCTCGGCATCCAGGCCACCCGCTGGTCGCTCGACCGCGAGGACCGCTCCGGGCGGCGCAACCTGTGGCTGCGCACGCTCGATCGCTTCGGCCTCGGGTTCGACAGCTGAATCACGGCTCTCCCTTATATAAGTGAAATCCGGTACGATGGCACCCATGGACCCGATCGACGCCGCCGCCGCCATCCGCCGCTCCGTCACCGCCACCACCGCCGAGGACGGACGCGACGCCAGATCCGTCGTGGCCGAGCGCAGCTACCCGGCGCCGGCCACCGAGGTGTGGGACGCGTTGACCGACCCCGAACGCCTCCCCCGCTGGTTCGCACCGGTCACCGGCGACCTGCGCCTCGGTGGGCGCTACGCGATCGAGGGCAACGCCAGCGGGACGGTCACGGCGTGTGAACCACCCGCCCACCTGGCGCTGACGTGGGAGTTCGACGGCGACGTGAGCTGGGTCGACGTCACGCTGACGGAGCACGGCGACGAGACCATGTTGCGCCTCGAGCACATCGCCCCGGTCGTCGACCACTGGCGGCAGTACGGCGCCGGCGCCGTCGGCATCGGCTGGGACCTCAGCCTGCTCGGCCTCGCCGAGCACCTGCGCACCGGGGAGGCGATCGACCAGTCGGGCGAACCGCCGATCGCGTTCATGCGCGGCAGCGGCGCGGCGTGGTGCGACGCCGAGATCGCCGGTGGCGCCGAACCTGACGACGCCCGCAGCCGTTCGGCGACGACGATCGCCTTCTACACCGGCGGCTGAGTGCACGCCTTCGACGTCCTCGGCGACCCGGTGCGGCGACGCATCCTCGAGCTGCTCGTCGACGGTGAGCGGACGTCGGGCGCGATCACCACGATCGTGCAGGGGGAGTTCGGCATCTCCCAGCCGGCCGTGTCCCAGCACCTGCGCGTGCTCCGCGATGCCGGGTTCGTCACCGTGCGGGCGGACGGCGCCCGCCGCATCTACGCCCTCGACACCGCGCCGTTGCGCGGCGTCGACGCCTGGCTGGCGCCGTTCCGCCGGTTCTGGGACCAGCGCCTCGACGCCCTCGGCACCGAGATCGCCCGCGGCCGCCGCGCCCCTCGCACGACGGGGCCGACGGTTCCTCGCGCGCCTGACCCGGCTCGCTGAGCACGAGAGCCGAACATTCGGTACCGCTCCGGGCGTGACCGTCTGAGACGCTCTGCACGTGAACGACGTCTACACGCACGGCCACCACGAGACCGTGCTGCGCAGCCACACCTGGCGCACGGCCGAGAACTCCGCCGGCTACCTCCTCCCGCACCTCCGGCCGGGCCTCGACCTCCTCGACGTCGGCTGCGGTCCAGGGACGATCACGATCGACCTCGCGGCGCGCGTCGCGCCGGGGCGCGTCGTCGGCATCGACGCGTCCGCCGACGTGATCGCTCAGGCGCAGGCCCTCGGCGACGAACGGGTCGCCTTCGCGGTCGGCGACGTCTACGCCATCGACGCGACCGACGCCTCGTTCGACGTGGTGCACGCCCACCAGGTGCTGCAGCACCTCACCGACCCCGTGACCGCGGTCGGGGAGGCCTACCGCGTGCTGCGACCCGACGGCATCCTCGCCGTGCGCGACAGCGACTACGCGGCGTTCTTCTGGGCGCCGGCCGACCCCCGGCTCGACCGCTGGCTCGAGCTCTACCACCAGCTGACGACCCGCAACCGGGCCGAGGCCGATGCCGGACGCCACCTCGCCGCCTGGGTGCGCGCCGGTGGGTTCAGCGACGTGACCGTCACGAGCTCCAACTGGACGTTCGCCGACGCCGCCGGCCGGGCGTGGTGGGGCGGCATGTGGGCCGACCGCGTCCGGCAGTCGGCGTTCGCCACCCAGGCGATCGAGTACGGGCTGTCGAGCGAGGCCGAGCTCGCCGACCTGGAGGCCGGCTGGCGGGAGTGGACCGACGAGCGCGACGGCGTCTTCGTCGTCCCGAGCGTCGAGGTCATCGCCCGCCGCTGACCGTCATCCGAGTGTTTCGTGCATGCGAGTGTTTGGTGCGGGTGGCCCCTGCGGCAAACACTCCGATGCAGCAAACACTCGAATGGCGTGTCAGGGGGCGCGTTCGAGGATGACGACGGAGCGCGGGCCGACGTCGTAGGCGAGGCCGTCGAGGGGGACGCCGCCGGGAACGATGTCGTCGGGCGACGGCAGCGACGTGTCGACGACGCGGCGCCACGGACCGGCGGGCAGGATCGTCCACCGCAGCGGTCCCCACCACGCGTTGGCGATGACGTAGAGCCCGTCGACCGACCAGGCCAGCGACCGCGAGCCCTCGGAGTCGTCGAGCGTGCCGGCGGACCCGAAGAAGTGCACGGCGTCGTGCCACCAGTGCGGCTGGGACAGCGCCGGGTGCCGGTGGCGCAGGGCGACGAGCTCGCCGCAGAAGCGCTCCAGCTCGGCGAAGTCGGCCGCCCGCTCCCAGTCGAACCAGGACGTCTCGTTGTCCTGGTTGTAGGCGTTGTTGTTGCCGCCCTGCGTCCGGCCGCACTCGTCACCCATCCCCACCATTGGCGTGCCGTGCGCCATCTGCACCAGGCACCACGCGTTGCGCAGCTGCCGCCGGCGCAGGGTGAGGACGTCGGCGGGAGCACCGTCGTCGCCCTCCCAGCCGCAGTTCCACGAACGGTTGGATCCGGACCCGTCGGTGCCGCCCCAGCCGTTCGCCTCGTTGTGCTTGTGGTCGTAGGCGACGAGGTCGTAGAGCGTGAAGCCGTCGTGGCAGGCGAGGAAGTTGACGCTCTCGAGCGGCGCCTCGACGAGGTCGGGGCTGCCCTGCACGCGCTGCACCATCGCCGGCACGAGACCGGGCTCGCCGCGCAGGAAGCCGCGCCCGACCTCCCGGAAGCCGTCGTTCCAGTGGCGCCAGCCGGCGCTCGGCCAGGCCCGGCCCAGGAGGTGCGCGCCGACGGCATCCCACGGCTCGGCGATCAGCACGACGCCGCGCCCGGCGGCCCACGCCGTGAGGCCGTCGAGGAAGTCGCGGTCGTGGGCCAGCACCGCCGCCAGGTCGAAGCGGAACCCATCGACACCGAGGTCGGCGAGGCGCTCGAGCGACCAGCGCACGAGGTCCTGGGCCACGGGTGACGTGACGTCGAGGTCGTTCCCGCAGCCCGTCGTCTCGATGTAGGACCCGTCCTCCCGGAGCCGGTAGAACGACGCGTCGTCGAGGCCACGTTGGCTGTAGGTCGGCCCGGTGGCGGCGTCCACCTCCGTCGTGTGGTTGAAGACGACGTCGATCCACACCTCGATGTCGAGCGCATGGGCGGCGGCGACGAGGTCGGCGAGCTCGGCCGCGGGGTCGTCGGCGGACGCGTACTGGCGGTGGACGGCGCCGAACGCCAGCGGCATGTACCCCCAGTAGCTCCCCTCCTGCGGGTCGTTCTGGTGCACGGGGAGCAGCTCGACGACCGTGATGCCCAAGCGTTGGAGGCGCGGCAGCTCGCGCCCGAGGGCGGCGAACGTGCCGGCGTCATCGACGTCCTTGCCTCGCGTCATCCCCCGGACGTGGACCTCGTAGACGACGTGACCGCGCGACGACGGGCGGGCCGGTCGCGCCGACCGCGGCGTCCCGGCGATCGCCAACGGTCCGCGCCCGACGTTGTCGACGCCGAACTGCGTCGCCAGGTCGCGGTCGTGGCCGGGCGGGAACCACACCTCGGTCGCCCACGGGTCGAGGAGCAGCTTGGCGGGATCGGCGCGTGGACCGCTGCCCTCGGCGACGAGGCCGTAGACGGTGCCGTCCGGGACATCGGCGCGGAACGTGCCGCCCTCGTCGCGCGCCATCGCCGTGCGGCCGCGCTCGCTGCCGTTGCGATCGAGCTCCACCAAGGTCACGGACCGGGCGTTGGGGGCCGGCACCCGGATCCGCACCACGGGCTCAGCCGTCTCTCGGCGCGAGGCCGCGCAGCATCGCGTCGAGGGCCCGGTGGGCGATGGCGTCCCAGTCGAACAGGTGGGCCTCCGTCGACGGTGTCCGGGCCTCGAGCGACGCCAACCCGTGGTCGCAGGCCCACAGGGCGGAGGCGACCTCGAACGGGTCCCCTGGCTCGATGACGCCCTCCGCCATGGCCCGCTCGACGCGGGCCACGACGCGCGAGTGCGACGAGAGCGCGGCCTCCACGGCGCGCTCGGACGGCACGAAGTCCGGGACCGTGCGGTCGAACATCAGGGAGTAGTAGGTCGGGTTGCGGCGAGCGAAGGCCCGGTAGGCCTCGCCACACGACCGCAGGTCGGCGATCGGATCGGCCGTCGTCGGCGTGTCGACCATCTCGTCGGTCATCCGCCGGAACCCGTCGATGAACAGCTCGTCGAGCACGCCGTCCTTGCCGCCGAAGCGGGAGTACACGTTCATCGTGCTGACGCCCGCGGCAGCGGCGATGCGGCGCACGGTGAGCGCCGCCGGGCCCTCCGTGGCGAGCAGGTCGTGGGCCGCGGCGAGCAGCGCGGCGCGCGTCTCGTCGCTGCGGGCGGCACTGCGGGGCGCGGCGGCGCGGGTCGGCTCGGCCATCTCGGCGTCACCGTACTCGGCTGTGGCGTTCGTCATGTGGCACATGCTATCGCAGCGTGATAACACTGTCATCGCAGTGTGATAGCAGCGTCTGAACCGCCCGGAGGAGCCATGCCCGACCACCCCCTCGCCCTCGCCCCGCCCGATCGCCGGCGGTGGCTCGTCCTGGCCGTGCTGTGCGCGTCCGTCCTCGTCGTCGTGCTCGACGGCACGATCGTCAACGTCGCCCTGCCGACGCTCGCCACCGAGCTCGGGGCCACGACCAGCCAGCTGCAGTGGATCGTCGACGCCTACGTGCTCGTCTTCGCCGGCCTGCTGATGGCGGCGGGCAGCCTCGGCGACCGCCTCGGCCGCAAGTGGGCCCTGATCGCCGGCCTGGCGCTGTTCGCCACGTTCTCGGCGTTCGGCGCGACGTCCGGCTCACCCGAGGCCCTCATCGTGTGGCGGGCGCTGATGGGCGTCGGCGCGGCGCTCATGTTCCCGGCCACGCTGGCGATCCTCGTCAACGTCTTCACCGTCGCCAAGGAGCGCGCCGCAGCCATCGCCGTGTGGGCCGCCACCGCCGGCATCGCGGTCGCCCTCGGGCCGGTCACCGGTGGCTGGCTGCTCGAGCACTTCTGGTGGGGCTCCGTGCTGATGATCAACGTGCCGGTCGTGGCCGTCGCGATCGTCGCCATCGCCGTGTTCGTGCCGAACTCCCGCGACACGACGATCGCCCGCTTCGACCTGCTCGGGACGCGTGCTGTCGATCGCCGCCATCGGGACGATCGTGTGGGCCGTCATCGAGGGACCCGTCCACGGCTGGACGTCGCCGACGTCGCTCGTCGCCTTCGGGATCGGCGCCGCGCTGCTCGCGGCGTTCATCGCCTGGCAGCGCCACACCGACCACCCGATGCTCGACGTCTCGGTGTTCGCGAACATGCGCTTCACCGCCGGCAGCGTCGCCGTGACGTTCGCCTTCTTCGCCCTGATGGGGTTCGTCTTCCTCGTCACCCAGTACTTCCAGTTCGTCCGCGGCTACGGCACGCTGGAGGCCGGGGTGCGGACGGTGCCCTTCGCCATCTTCACCGCCTCGACCGCGCCGCTGTCCGCCAAGCTCGCCGAGCGCATCGGGACGAAGGCCGTCGTCACCGCCGGCCTGGCCTCGATGGCCGTCGGCTTCGCCGTGTCCGCTGTCACCGGCGTGGCGACGTCGTACTGGGTCATCGTGCTGGCGATGCTCTTCCTCGGCGGCGGCCTCGGCCTCGTCCAGGCGCCGGCCACGGAGGCGATCATGGGGTCCGTGCCGACGGCCAAGGCCGGCGTCGGGTCCGCCGTCAACGACACCGCCCGGGAGCTCGGCAGCACGCTCGGCGTCGCCATCGTCGGCAGCGTGTTCTCGTCGATCTACGCCGCTCGCGTCGGTGACGCCCTGCTCGGCTCACCGGTCCCGCAGGAGGCCATCGACATCGCCAAGGAGTCGGTCGGGGCCGCCGAGGTGGTCGCCCAGCAGGCCGGTGCGCAAGCGGGCCCGCAGGCCCAGGCCGCGCTCACCGACGTCGTCAACCAGTCGTTCGTCGCCGGCTGGCACGCCGCCTCGTGGGTCTGCATGGCCGTCGTCCTGCTCGGTGCGGCCGTGGCGTGGAAGTGGCTGCCGGCTCGCAGCGGACATGGAGGACGTCGCCGAACTCGAGCCCGTCGACCGACTTGGCCTCCGTCGCCTGACTGGCATCCGAGTGTTTCGTGCGGGTCTCCCCCGCACGAAACACTCGGATGCTCCGCGTCCCTACAGTGGTCCGGGTGACGCCAGCATCGGTCGACGAGGTCGCCGCCTCTCTGAAGGCCAACGGCTACTGGCCGGACGAGGGGCTGGCGACCGCCGTCTTCCTGGCGATGTCGTTGCACCGGCCGCTGCTCCTCGAGGGCGAGGCCGGCGTCGGCAAGACCGAGCTCGCCAAGGTGCTGGCCCGGTGGACCGGCGGCGAGCTGATCCGCCTGCAGTGCTACGAGGGCATCGACGCCGCCCAGGCGGTCTACGACTGGGACTACGGCCGCCAGCTGCTCCACCTGCGGGCCGCCGAGGCGACCGGCGAGTCGGCCGGGCGGACCACGGACTCCCTCGAGTCCGAGCTCTACCAGGAGCGCTTCCTCGTCAAGCGGGCCCTGCTGCGGGCGATCGAGCCCCGCGAGGGCCCGGCGCCGGTGCTGCTCGTCGACGAGGTCGACCGCTCCGACGACGAGTTCGAGGCGTACCTGCTGGAGATCCTGTCCGACTGGCAGATCACCGTCCCCGAGCTCGGCACGTTCCGGACCGACACGCCGCCGATCGTCGTGCTGACGAGCAACCGGACGCGCGACGTCCACGATGCGTTGAAGCGGCGCTGCCTCTACCACTGGGTCGAGCATCCGGGCTTCGACCGCGAGGTGGCGATCGTCCGCCTGCGCGTGCCGCAGGTCGGCGAGTCGCTCGCCCGCCAGGTCTCCGCCGCCGTCGCGGCGCTGCGCAGCCTCTCGCTGTACAAGCCACCGGGCGTCGCCGAGACGATCGACTGGGCGGCGGCGCTCGGCCGCCTGGGCGTCACCACGCTCGACGAGCAGGCCGTCCAGGCGACGCTCGGCACGGTGCTCAAGTACCGCGAGGACCACGAGCGGGTGGTGCAGCACGGGCTCGCCGACGTCGTCAAGCAGGCGCTCGCCCGCCAGGCGGGTTGATGCCCGACACCGCCACGACGGCGCCCGAGGCGATGGCGGTCGCCTTCGCCCGGGTGCTGCGCGGGGCCGGGCTCGCCGTGCCGGTCAGCAGCGTCGTGTCGTTCGCCGAGGCGCTCGCCGTCGTCGGCATCGAAAGCCGCGACGACGTCTACTGGTCGGCGCGGGCGACGCTCGTGCGCCGGCCGGAGGACCACGACCTGTTCGATCGGGCGTTCGAGGTCTTCTGGGAGCACGCCGGGCCCGGCGGGGACGCCGACCCGGACCCCGAGCCGATGACGATCACGCTGGCCGTCGACAGCGGGGACGAGCAGGACGGCGACGAGCAGGATGCCGCGCCGCCGAGCGACGATCCGTCCATCGAGCTGCGCTTCAGCACGACCGAGGTCCTCAAGCACAAGGACTTCGCCGCGTACGACGACGTCGAGCTCGCCGAGGCCCACCGGCTGATGGCGCGGATGCGCGTCGCCGGTTCGCCCCGGCGCTCGCTGCGCATGCGCCCGACGTCCCGGCACACCTCGCGACCGGACCTGCGGCGCACCGTGCGCGCCGCGCTGCGCACCGAGGGCGAGCCGATCACCCGCCACTTCCGCCAGCCGGCGACGCGCCACCGGCGGCTCGTCCTGCTGCTCGACGTCAGCGGGTCGATGGAGCCCTATGCCCGGGCGCTGCTGCGGTTCGTCCAGGCCACCGTGGCCGGACGCCGGCGCGTCGAGGCGTTCGCGCTCGGCACGCGCCTGACTGCGCGTCACGCGCGAGCTCGGGTCGCGCGACCCCGACGTCGCCCTCGACAAGGCCGCCGATCGCGTCGTCGACTGGTCGGGAGGCACCCGCCTGGGCGCCGGCCTGCACGCGTTCAACGAGCAGTGGGGCGTCCGCGGCATGGCCCGCGGCGCGGTCGTCGTCATCCTGTCCGACGGCTGGGACCGCGGCGATCCGCAGGAGCTCGCCGACGCGATGGAGCGGTTGGGACGCGTCGCCCACCGCATCGTGTGGGTCAACCCGCTCAAGGTCACACCCGGGTACGCGCCCCTCGCCCGCGGCATGGCGGCCGCCCTGCCGTTCGTCGACCGCTTCGTCGAGGGCCACTCGCTCGACGCGATGGAGCGTCTTGCCGACATCCTGGAGGAACCATGATGACCACGATGGAGGCACCGCCCGATGCGTGAGATCCTCGACGACCTCGACCGCTGGCGATCGTCCGGAGCCCGCGTCGCGCTGGCCCGCGTCGTCGATGTCGAGGGCTCCGGCCCGCGCCTGCCCGGCGCGGCGATGGCCGTCAACGAGCGTGGCGAGGTCGCCGGGAGCGTCAGCGGCGGGTGCGTGGAGGGCGCGGTCGTCACCGAGGCGCTCGCCATCCTGAACGGCGACGCCGAGCCGCGCGTCGTCACGTTCGGCTACAGCGACGACGAGGCGTTCGCGGTCGGGCTGACCTGCGGCGGCACCATCCGCCTGTTCATCGAGCCGCTCGACTGGTAGGGCGGGCGATGACGACGATCTACGAGCAGCTGCGCGATCGCATCCGGTCCGAGGAGCCCGTCGCCCTGGCCACCGTCATCGACGGTCCGACCCGGGGCGCCAAGCTCCTCGTCGCGCCGGGCGCCATCGTCGACGGCACGCTGGGCGATCCGGACCTCGACCGTGTCGTCGGCCGCGACACGATGGCCGAGCTGGAGGCCGCCCGCTCGGGCGTCCGCCACTACGGACCGCAGGGTCAGACGACGCCCGAGGACCTCGAGGACTCCCCCGTCATCCGCGTGTTCGTCGAGTCCTACGCCCCGCCGCCCCAGATGTGGATCTTCGGCGCCGTCGACTTCACGGCCGCCCTCGCCAAGGTCGCCAAGGTGCTCGGCTACCGCGTGACGGTGTGCGACGCCCGCGAGGTCTTCGCCACCCGCCGACGCTTCCCGATGGCCGACGAGGTCGTCGTGTCGTGGCCCGGCCCGCTGTTCGAGCGGCGCGGCGACTCGCTCGGGCCCCGCGACGCGGTCTGCGTGCTCACCCACGACAACAAGTTCGACGTGCCGGCGGTGCAGGCCGCGCTCGCCACCGCGGTCGGCTACATCGGGGTCATGGGCAGCCGCACGACGCACGAGAAGCGGCTGCAGCGGCTGCTCGAGGCCGGGGTCGCGCCCGGCGATCTCGATCGCCTCATGTCACCGATCGGGCTCGACCTCGGCGCCCGCACGCCCGAGGAGACGGCGATCTCGATCTGCGCCGAGATCATCGCCCGCCGCACCGGCAAGGCCGCCCCCAGCCTCAAGCACTCCGAGGGCCCGATACACGCTTGATGGCCTCGTCCGCTCGAAGACTCGCTCTCTCGGCTGTCTCGCTGCGCCTGGCGGCGCCCGGCCTCCGGCCGAACGCTCGACCTGACCATCCACGCTCGCTGCGGACGGGGGCCGAAGCGGTCACTGGCGTCCCACCATCTGGGCGGGAACCGTCTCGCGGGATCGTGCCGGATCGGACGATGAGCGCCGACCGCCTGCGGCGGTCCGAGCCATCAACCCGTGGGGTCGCCGTAGCGGACGGAGCGGGTGTTGAAGCTCAGCTCGACGTCGTTCTGCGGGTTCGAGGCGTGCACGATGGCGTCGCCGACGCCGAGCCACAGCGACACGTGGCCGGGGTACTGGACGATGTCGCCGGCGACGGCCGTCGACGGGTCCCGCCGCGCGGCAGCGCTGATCTGCGAGCCGCTCTGGTGGGGGATCTCGAGCCCGGCGTGGCTCCACGCGAACGCGGTGAGCCCCGAGCAGTCGAAGCCGGCGTCGGGGTCCGACGTGGCGTGGCGGTACGGCTTGCCGAGCTGCGACAGCGCCGCCAGCAGGGCCTCCTGGTGCTGGCCGTCGGCCCGGGCCCACGCGGCCCGCACGGTGGCCGGATCGAGCTGCATCTCGACGGCCACGGCGTCGGCCGTCGCGTCGCGGGCACCGAGGTAGGCGACGAAGTCACCCGGCGTCCCGGAGACGGCGAACTGGTCGTGCGCGGCGAGCGCCGAGGTGGCGCGCTGCGACGACGGTCTGCGAGTGGTGGTCGCCTCCGATGCGTGCCGCGCCCGCGGTGCCAGCGGCGCCGCCGATCCAGGCGACGGTGGCGACCACGCCCGCGACGCCGGCGAGGATCCGCCGGCGGTGCCGCACCCGTGGTTGCGGCGAGTTGGAAAGGGTCATCGGTCAGTCCGTGGCAGTGGTGGCCGAATCACCCAACAAACGGCGGTGGGTCTGCGACCGGGCTGTGCTAATGGCGGCCGAAACTTACCGTCACGAAATTGCAACGTTCAACTCGACCGACATCTTTTCGACAGATCTTGGTCATCTGTTCGTCACATGAGGGGCACCTCACGTCCACCCGGGCACGGGGGGGTCGCGATCGCGGCGAGACTCGTGCCGTGGTGACGAACGGCGCCCGGACCGACGACGGCGACACGGTCGTCGCCGTCGTCCTCGCCGCCGGCGCCGGGAGCCGCTTCCGGGGCGCGACCCACAAGCTCGACGCGCGCGGTCGGTGGCACGACGCTCGTCGACCGGTCGGTCGGCACCGCCCTCGCGGCCGGCGTCGGTCCCGTCGTCGTCGTCACGGCCGGGCAGCTGACGACCGCCCTGCACCCGAGCGTCGTCCACGTCGTCAACGACCGGTGGGCCGACGGTCAGATCACGTCGCTGCGGCGCGGCATCGCGGCGGCTCGCGAGCTCGGCGCGGCGGCCGTCGTCGTCGGGCTCGGCGACCAGCCGTTCGTCACCGCCGACGCCTGGCGGGCGGTCGCCGCGACCGACGCCGCGATCGCCGTGGCGACCTACGACGGGACACACGGACACCCCGTGCGCCTCCGTCACGATGTGTGGGACCTGCTCCCCACGACAGGGGACGAGGGCGCACGCTCGCTGATGCGCCTTCGACCCGATCTCGTGGAGGCGGTACCGTGCGATGGCTCACCGATCGACATCGACACCGTGGAGGACCTTCGGCGATGGCAGAACAACTCGTCAACGAGTTCACGGTCAACCGGCCCATCGACGAAGCCTGGGCGGTGATCACCGACGTCGAGCGGATCGCCCCGTGCCTCCCGGGCGCCCAGTTGCAGGAGATCGAGGGCGAGATCTACCGCGGCGTCGTGAAGATCAAGCTCGGCTCGATCACACCGGCGTTCAAGGGCCAGGCCACGTTCATCGAGCGCGACGACACTGCCCACCGTGCCGTCCTGAAGGCCGAGGGCCGGGACACCGGCGGCCGCGGCAACGCCTCGGCGGAGATCGAGGCGCAGGCCGAGAGCCTGTCGCCGACGAGCACGCGCGTCGTCGTGACCACCGATCTGCACATCACCGGCAAGGTCGCCCAGTTCGGCCGCGGCATCATCGGTGACGTCTCGAAGAAGCTGATGGCGCAGTTCGCCGGGAACCTCAACACGATGCTCGACGAGCAGCCGGCAGCCGCGACCGGTGCCGCCGAGCCGGACGCCGCGGCCGCCTCGCCGGCCGCCGATCCGGCGTCGACGGGCGCCCCGGCGGCACCGGGCGAGGCGAGCGATGACCCGTCCCCACCGGAGAGCGCGCTCGGCGCCGACACCCCACGGGCCGAAGCGCCCGCCGCGACGGAGGCGCCCAAGGTGCGCAAGATCGACAGCCCGGCCAGCGAGCCGGTCGACCTGGCGGGCGTCGCCGGGCCGGCGATCCTCAAGCGCCTGGCGCCCGTCGTGATCGGCCTGCTGCTGCTCGTGTTCATCCTGCGTCGTCGTCGTTGACCGGACCCGCGGGTTCCACCGTGGACGATGTGGCCCGGGTCCGGGCGTTGCTCGGACGGGAGCCTCGCGGCGCGTTCGACGTCGTCGTGCGAGACCGGGACGGCGATCCCGTCGTCATCCGCAACGCCCCCCTGCTCGACGACGGCACGCCGATGCCGACGCGCTACTGGCTCGTCGGAGCCCGCGAGGTGCTCGCGGTCTCCCGCCTCGAGGCGGCCGGCGGCGTGCAGCAGGCCGAAGCCGAGGTCGAGCCCGCGTCCATCGCCGACGCCCACGCTCGCTACGCCGCCGAGCGCGACGCCGCCGTCCCGGCCGGGACGGCCGTCGCGCCGACCGGCGGCGTCGGCGGCACGCGCCAGGGCGTCAAGTGCCTGCACGCCCACTACGCCTGGTTCCTCGCCGGCGGCGACGATCCCGTCGGTCGCTGGGTCGACCGCCGGCTCGCCAGGAGGCTCGACGTCGAGGTCGGCCCGACGTCGACGTCGTTCTCCCACGCCGGTCACGACCTGCGCATCCCCGTCGGCCCCGAGCTCCTGCTGCGCACCGACCTCGTCGACCCCGATCCCCCGTCGGCGGTGCAGCTGACGAACGCCATCGGGCGCGTGGCCGACCACGTCGACGACGTGGTGCGCGAGGTCCCGGCGACGGTCGATGCATCGGACGTGCACGTGCGGGGCGAGGAGGTCTGGCACCTGGCGGCGGTCGAGCGCGGCTTCGCCCCCCACGGGCCCAGCGTCGTCCTCGACCGCGAGGCGGCCGAGGAGGTCTTCCGGGCGCTGGCCACGGAGTCGCGCACCGACCGCCTGCACAACCCCGGCCTCGAGCCGGCGCGCGTCGACACCGTGCTGGCGGCGAGCTGCGTGCTCGTCGGGTTGATGCGCCGCCTGCAGCTCGACGCCGTCACGATCGAGGCTGCCTGATGGCGCGCCACCCGTCCGTCACGGCGCAGGTCCCGGCGCCGATCCGCCTGTACGGCCGGCGTGTGACCCTGCGCCCGCTGATCGCGCCCGACTTCGCCGAGTGGAGCGAGGTCCGTCGCCGCAACGAGGCCTGGCTCACGCCGTGGGAACCCCGCCGCCCGCCTGCGGTGCTCGACCCGTCGCTGAACCGCGACGCGTTCCAGGCCCGCTGCGCGGCGCGCGACCGCGACAGCGCAGCAGGCATCGCGTACGGCTTCGGCGTCTTCGTCGACCACCGGCTGTCGGGCGAGGTCAACCTCAACCACGTCGTGCGCGGCGCCATGCAGTCCGGCGTCATCGGCTACTGGATCGACCAGGCCCGCGCCGGGCGCAGCCTGATCGCCGAGAGCGTCGTGGTCGTGTGCGCCTTCGCGTTCGAGCAGCTCGACCTGCACCGCATCGAGATCTGCATCGTGCCCCGCAACCGCAACAGCCGCCGCGTGATGGAGAAGCTGGCGATCCGCGAGGAAGGCATCGCCCAGCGCTTCCTCGAGATCAACGGCGCCTGGGAGGACCACGTCCGCTACGGCATCACCGTCGAGGAGTGGTCGCAGCGCCGCGCCGAGCTCGACGCTGCCTGGTTGTAGGGGGTCACACGCGGCCCTGGGGCGCGACCCCATCTGGGCGGCATCTGTTCCTGGGTGGGATCCGTCCCGGAGACCGGGACGGATCCCACCCAGATCACGTCACGTCTCGCCGGCGACGCGGAACGCCTCGGCCTTGGCCTGGCGGTTCGCCGTGCGGCGCTTCCACATCTTGAGCTTCCAGTGCCGCTTGGCGCGGTTGCGCTTCAGCTCCTGCTCCTTCGCGACCTCCGGATCCTTGTGGTGCGTGGGCTTCCACGCCGCGCCGGGCTCGTGGCAATCAGCCGGGTCGAGTCCGGACGAGACCTGGTTGGCGACGCCTTGCAGCTCGACGTGGATCCGGTGCCGCTCACTGTGGGCCTGGGCCCGCAGTGCTTCCTTCGGCGGCGGCAACACGTCGGTTGACCGGTGTCGCTGGCTCATCGATGACCTCCTCGTTGCACCCCGTGGGGTGCCGTATCTGGTGGTGTGAGCTCCTCCCCGTGCCCTGCACCCTAGTCGGGTGACCCTGCGGGCGGCGCCGGCTCCAGCGAACGCTCAGGACTTCTTCGAGATCTTCGCCTGGAGGGCGGCGATGCGCTCCTCGAACCACGGCTGCTGCGTGCTCCACACCTGGGGGTGGAGCTCGCGGTCGACGGCGGCCGGGTGGTCGTCGATCGTCGCCATCGCCTGGATCGTCTCCTTCGTGCGGATCAGCAGCTCGCGCGGCGCGGAGGCGGCGCGGGCCGCCATCTCCTGGGCCGCCGTGAGCAGGTCGCCGTCCTCGACGCAGCGGTGCACGAGACCCACGCGCTCGGCCTCGGAGCCGTCCATCACCTCACCGAACAGGACGGCGGCCATCGTCGCCTGGGGCCCGGCGATGCGCCGCAGCATCCACGTGTGACCACCACCGGGGTGGATGCCGATCTGCAGGAAGCGGGTGTCGAACCGGGCCCGCCTGGCGGCGATCCGCACGTCGCAGCCGAGCGCCATGTTCATCCCGGCGCCGACCGCGGCGCCGTTCACCGCGGCGAGCGTCGGCAGCGGGCTGCGGGCGATGCGCAGGAAGCCCTCGTACACGTTGCCGAGGCTCTTCCCGTCGGCCTCCCGCAGGTTGCCGAGGTTGGCGCCGGCGCAGAACGCGGGCGGCGTGCCGGTCACGACGATCGCCCCGACGGACTCGTCCGCCTCGAAGCCGTCCATCGCCGTGACGATCTCGGCGACCATCGGCGCGGTGAGCGTGTTGCGCTCGTCGGGGTTGTTGAGCGTCAGCGTGCCGACACCGTCGACCACGGAGGTGAGGACCAGGGGCATGCGGGAGTTTCTAGCGTCCCCCGGTCGACAGGGGCGAGCGCCAGCGAGTCCCTGGCCGGACGCGCGAGCGCCAGCTACTTGCCGCCTGCGCAGTCCGGCGATGGGGTGTGGGGGCGCAGCCCCCACGGGTAGGTAGCCTCGAACGCCGGATGCTCGACCATGTGTTCACCGATGCGATCAGCGCGCTGCGGGACGCCTTCGAGGCGGCGTTCCTCGAGCGCCAGGCGTTCGAGGAGCACTTCCAGGTCGACGTGCTGCTCGGCGACATCACGTGGGAGACGAGCTACGGCCTGCCCGGTGAGGGCCAGCCGCCGCGGGTCGTCGCCCACGTCACGTTCGACTGGCCGAGCTGGAGCCAGACCGCCTACCGCCGCTGGTACGTCGACGAGGAGCTCGAGAGCCCACCGGCGATCGAGATGGAGATCGTCCTGCGCATCCAGCGCCTCGCCGAGCAGCCCCGCCCGGAGGAGGTCTACGCCACCCTGCCCGAGTCGAGCCCGCTCATCGGTGACGGCCGCCTCGAGCGCGCCGGGCTGACGATCGAGACCGCCCACCCCGACCCTGCCGAGGAGCTCGACGACGACGAGGCGATCGAGCTCGAGCACGCCGTCGAGATCACGTACGAGGGCCTCTACGAGCTGGCCGAGGAGACGCTCGCCGACGGCACCAGCTCGCTGCTCGACGAGCACTTCGGCGCCCTCGGCGGCTGGGTGGCGTCGACGCTCGTGCGCCTCGGCGACTTGCGCTTCGCGTTCCTCCCCGCCGAGGACGGCAGCGCCGAGTAGCCGATCGTCGGGTCGCCAGCCGCCTGTCGCGCCGGGTGCCCCACGGACCAGAATGCGCCCATGACCGACTCGACGTCCGACGCCGCCGCACCCGTGCTGCTCGAGGTGAGCGATCGCATCGCCACCATCACGCTCAACCGCCCGAGTGCCCGCAACGCGCTGTCGAGCGAGCTGCTCGCGCTGCTGCCGAAGGTGCTCCACGACGCCGACGCCGACGACGACGTCGACGTGCTGATCCTGACGGGCGCCGATCCGGCGTTCTGTGCCGGGCTCGACCTCAAGGAGCTCGGGTCGTCGGGCGGGAACCTCGGCGGTGGCAGCGGCGCCGACGGGACGCGCAACTCCACCGGCACCCGCGGCCCGTTCCCGCGGGTCGGCAAGCCGCTCATCGGGGCGATCAACGGCGTCGCCATCACCGGCGGCTTCGAGCTGGCCCTGAACTGCGACTTCCTGATCGCGTCCGATCGGGCCAAGTTCGGTGACACCCACACGCGCGTCGGCGTGATGCCCGGCTGGGGGCTCACGGTGCTGCTGCCGCAGGCCATCGGGGTCCGCCGGGCCCGCGAGATGAGCTTCACGGGCAACTTCCTGTCGGCCGAGGAGGCCCTGCAGTTCGGCCTCGTCAACCACGTCGTCGCCCACGACGACCTGCTCCCGTTCGCCCGCTCGATCGCGGCCGACATCTGCGGCAACGACCAGCCCGGCGTGCGCCAGATCCGCGCCACGTACGCGGCGATCGCCCACGACGACGACGGGTGGGAGCAGGAGGCGCGGGACTCCCGGATGTGGCAGCGCACGATGTTCAGCCCCGAGAAGGTCGCCGAGCGACGGGCCGCCATCCAGGCCCGCGGCAAGACGCAGTGACGTTGCTGCGCGACGAGCCCCGAACGGCATCGGTCACCCACTCGGACCGGACCCTCGGCTGGACCGTCGCGCTGACCGTCGTCGTCGCGATCGGCGCGATCGCGGCGATCCTGCTCCATCGCAACGGCCACAACCAGGGCGACGACTTCGCCCTCTACCTCCGCCAGGCCCGCAGCATCTTCGACGGCGACCCCGCCCAGGTCGTCGCCGACAACCGCTTCGCCGTGTTGAACACGGGCGGGGCGTTCAGCCCGATCGCCTATCCCTGGGTCTTCCCGCTCCTGCTCTCGCCGTTCGTCAAGTGGTGGGGCCTCGACTACGACCGGCTCAAGCTCGTCGAGGTGGCGTGCTTCTGCGCGTGGATCGTCCTCGCCCACGGCATCGTCCGGCGCCGCGCCGGGCGCCTCGTGGCCCTGGCCATCGCCGCCGTGGTGGCGACCGCGCCCGCCCTGCTCGCGCACACCGACCAGCTGCTGTCGGAGTACCCCCATGCCGTCGCCCTCGGCGTCTTCATCTGGTGGTTCGACCGGATCAAGCTGCAGCACGACCTGCTGGCCGCGACGACGCGCCAGCTCGTGACGCTCGGCGTGCTCGGGGCGCTCGCCTACAACGTGCGCCGCGAGAGCGTGGTGCTGATCGCGGTGCTGCTCGTCGTCCACGGCGCCGAGCTCGCGGCGCGCTGGCGCGCCGGCTCGCCCCGCGGTGTGCCCTGGATGACGATCGCCACGCCGTACCTGGCGTTCATCGGCTCGATCATCGCCTTCCAGCTGCTGCTGCCCTCGATGCTCGTGCCCGACAGCGGCGACGGCCCGCGGTACATCCCCGACCGCATCGGCGACTGGGCCGGCGTCCTGACCCGCCAGCTCGGCCTCGGGCGCCACCCGGCGATCGGCACCGTGATCCTCCTGCTGGCCGTGGCCGGGATGGTCGTCGGGTGCCGGCGCCGCCCGCAGCTCGACATCCCGCTCACCGCGGTGACCGTCCTCAGCGTGGCCACCGTCAGCACGCACTTCCGGATGGTCGACCGCTACTACTTCCAGGTCCTGCCCTGGGTCCTGTACTTCGCCGCGGCGGCGATCATCGCCCTCGTCGGGCACGCCCGCCAGCGCGAGGTGCGGCGCCTCGGCCCGGCCATCGCCGTCGTCCCCCTGCTGTTCCTCGTCGTCGTGCACGCGGCCGTGCTGCCGGGGGACATCGGCGACGCCCGCGACTTCAACGCGTCGGGTCGCCAGCAGATCGGGCCGACCGACCCGGGCACGGTCCCCATCTACGAGGCCGTCGAGAAGTACACCGAGCCCGACGCCGTGATCGCCTACTTCCGGGCCCGCACGATGGCGCTGCTCACCGACCGGCGGGCGTTCCAGACGACGAGCCTGCCGCGCATCACCCAGCGCGCCGACTACTTCGCCCAGCAGCGGTTCTCCGACTACTTCCAGCCGGCGGCGAGCGAGGCCGAACTGACCGCGGCGGGGTACACCGAGGTGTGGGCGAACGAGCGCTGGATCCTCTGGCGGGCCCCCGACCACCCACCCACCCAGGCCGAGCTGTTCGCGCCGACGACGTCGCAACCCTGAGTGGCAGCTGAGGTGCTCGCCGAAACTTCGGCGAGGAACTTCGAGGGATGTGCCGTCGAACGCCCGGCAGGAATCGAATTGCCGCGCCCGACGGGTTCGACGCGGCCGCTCGTCGAAGTTCCTCGCCGAACATTGCCGTCGCGTGACGACGTGCCACGGATAGCCTGCGTGTGGTGGAGATGCGGGCCGGGTCGGCCGACGACGTCGACGGTGCGTTCGACGTCAGCGTCGTGCTCCCGGTCTACAACGAGCGCGGCCACCTGCGCCAGGAGATCGACCGCATCCGCGAGGCCCTGACGGCGTCGCCGTACTCGTTCGAGATCATCGTCGTCGACGACGGGTCGAACGACGGGTCCGAGGTCGACCTGCCGGCGATCGACGGCATCCGCCTCATCCGCCACCCCCGCAACCGGGGCTCCGGCGCCGCCCGCCGCACCGGCACGACCGCCACGCGTGGCCGCGTCGTCGTGTGGACCGACGTCGACATGACGTACCCGAACGACGAGATCCCGCAGATCGTCAAGGAGCTCGACGGCTTCGACCACGTCGTCGGCGCCCGGCGCACCGAGGAGGGCACGGTCCGCATCCTGCGGGTGCCGGCCAAGTGGTTCATCCGCAAGCTGGCGTCGTACCTCACCGACACCGACATCAAGGACCTCAACTCCGGGCTGCGGGCGTTCCGGCGCGACGTCGCCATGCAGTACGTGCACCACCTGCCGGCCGGGTTCTCGTGCGTCACGACGCTGACGATGTCGTTCCTGTCCAACGGCTACTCGGTGAAGTACGTGCCGATCGACTACTTCCCCCGGGCCGGGACGTCGAAGTTCCACTGGTGGCGCGACACCAAGCGCTACCTCCTGCAGGTCGTGCGGATGACGCTCTCCTACAACCCGCTCAAGGTGTTCATGCCGGTCGGCGCCGTGCTGCTGGTCCTCGGGCTCGCCAAGCTCGGCCTCGACTGGAGCCAGCGCGACTTCCGCCTGGCGGCCAACACCCTGCTCATCTTCCTGGCGGCGCTGCAGGCGATCACCGTCGGGCTGTTGGCTGATCTCATCGTGCGGGCGACGAAACCGGCGGAACAGGTACCCCCTTCATGACGACACAGCTGTCTCCCACGACCGCGACGCCGACGGGCAACACGTACGACAAGTACGGGTCGACGAACCCGATCGAGCAGCGCATGATGCGCGGCTTCATGCGGGCCCTCGACGACATGCTCGCCGGCCTCGCCCCGCGGCGCATCCTCGAGATCGGCGTCGGCGAGGGCCACGTCATGACCCGGGTGCGCGAGCGCTTCCCCGGCGTCCCGCTCGTCGGCGTCGACCTGCCCGACGAGGCGCTCAGCGACGAGTGGAAGGAGCAGGGGCTGCCGTGCATGTTCGGCGACGCCACGACGCTCCCGTTCCCCGACGACTCGTTCGACCTCGTGCTCGCCATCGAGGTGCTCGAGCACGTCCCCGGCCCGGATGCCGCCCTCGGCGAGCTGGCCCGCGTGTGCTCGGGCGCCTTCATCGCCTCGGTGCCGTTCGAGCCCGTGTGGCGCGCCGGCAACATCCTGCGCCGGCGCTACGTCCGCGACCTCGGCAACACCCCCGGCCACGTCAACCACTGGACCCGCTGGGGCTTCCAGAAGTTCGTCGAGACCAAGTTCCACGTCCAGCAGACGCGCAGCCCGCTGCCCTGGACGATGACGCCGCGCCATCTGCCGCTGACGGTCGCCGCCGCCTGCGTCCGCGCGCTCCGCCGAAGTGAGCGGATCTCGCGGACGCAAGCGAGGTCGGGTTCCCTTTCCGCTCCCGTCGGAGCACCCATGCGGTCATGGGAGCCACCGATGCCCTCCTGGCGCTGGCCGCCTCGCAGCACGGCGCGTTCGGCGTCGCGGCGCTCCCGGATGGCGTCACCCGCCGCTGGGTGGACAACCTCGCCCGCCGCGGGGTCGTGCGCCGTGCGGCGCCGGGTGTGTACGTCACCACCGGCGGTGACGCGACGTGGCACCGGGCGCTGACCGTCGTTTTGCTGGCGCTCGGGACGGCGTCGTGGGTGAGCCACGAGGCCGCCGCCGCGCTGCACGGTCTCGACCGCACACCGCCCGAGCCGGTCGAGTTCACGGTCGAGCGGGCGGCACGCGGCCGGCGCATGCCGTTCACGGTCCACACGACGGCCGTCGTGCCCCGGCTCGATCACGTCGTGGTGGACGGCTTCCGGACGATGTCGGCGACGCGCACGATCATCGATCTCGCCCACGCTCGTGTCACACGACTGCGGCTCGAAGCGGCGATCGACAGCGCCGTCCGACTCGGAGTCTCGGCACCGCTCGTGCTCCACGAGAGGCTCACCGCCTTGCGCGGTCCCGGCCGCTGGGGCGCGCGAGTGCTCGACGAACTGCTCGCCGACTCCGGTGGGCACTCGATGCTCGAGCGCCGCTTCCTCGAGCTCGTGCGCCGCGCCGGGCTGCCCCGGCCCTCGACGCAGGTCATCCACCGGCGCGGCGCGGCGACGTTCGCCCGGGTGGACTTCCTGTTCGAGCCGTTCGGCGTCGTCGTCGAGGTCAGCGGCCGGCTCGGGCACAGCTCACCGGCGGAGCGGGCCCGGGACGCCCAGCGCCGCAACGAGCTGCAGGACGTCGGGCGCCAGGTCTTCGAGTACACGTGGGAGGACGTCACACGGCGTCCCGGGCACGTCGAGCGCACGATGATCGCCCGCCTCCACGCCGCCGGCTGGCGTCGCTGACGCCTGCGTCCGCGCCTTCCGCCGAAGTGAGCTGGTCCTGCGGACGCAGGCGTCAGACCTGGGCGCCGCGGGCGCGGAGGTCGGCGGTGACGAGCTCGGCGATGTCGAGGGCGAGGATCTCGGCGCCGTTCTGGTTGAGGTGGAAGCCGTCGTCGGCGCGCACGTCCTTGCCCTTGCCGTCGCGGGGGTCGACGACGTACTCGGCCCAGCCACCGTTCAGGCTCGAGAACCGCGCCCACGTGTCGACGAACTGCACGTCCGGGCGCGTGGCGAGCGCGGCCCGCACGGCCTGGTCCTGCACGAACAGGCGCGCCGTCATCTCGGGGCTGTCGTCGTTGGGGATGCCGACCCACACGACCGTTCGCCCGCCCTCGGCGAGGAGGTCCATCACCTCGCCGGCGCGCCGCGTGTACTCCGGCTTCCAGTCCTCCTCGGCGGTGACCGGATCGTTCCACGCCAGCGGGTTCGATCCGTCGGCGTTCGACATGCCCTGGGCGTCGTTGCCGCCGAACGTGACGACGACGATGTCGGGGTCGGCCGCCGGCAGGGTCGACCGCAGGTGCGCCGGCCAGTCGAAGAAGTCGGGTCGGGCGAGCCCCGACGACACCTTGTAGTCGACCGTCGTCTCGGCCACGCCTGTGCCGTCGAGGAGCTGCTCGAGGTACGGCCCGAACGTGCCGGCATCGCTGTCGCCGACGACGAGCACCTTGGCCGGCGCGGCGGACGAGGGCGGCGGCGCCACCGTCGGGGCCGGAGTGGTCGGCGGCAGGGTCGGGGCAGCCGTCGCGGCCGATGGCGGGACGCTGGTCCCGGTGGTCCCGTCCGGCGAGGAGGAGGGGGACGACGACGGTGGCGCACCCGTGGCGTCGGGCTCGTCGCCGGCGGACAGGGACGAGCCGTCACTCCCCCCGCCGAGGGCGCCGACGGCCTTGACCACACCGAACCCGGCGGCGAGCAGCACGATGGCGGCGACCACACCGGCGCCGATCCGGCGCACGATGTAGGTCTGACGGCTCACGGGGCGGCGCGGCGCAGGACGAGGTGAGTTCGAGGGGGCCACCGGTGCGGCCATCTTATGATCCGGGCCCGCCGCGAACGGATCACCACGTGGGTCGCGCGAGCACCCCGCCGTCGACGACGAGCACCGCTCCGGTGATCCAGCGCGACGCGTCGCCGGCGAGGAACAGGCAGGCGTCGGCGACGTCCGCCGGCTCGCCGAGTCGTCCCAGCGGGCACGCGGCCTCCCATCGCGCGACCCCGTCGGGCCACTCCTCGGCGATGCCCGGGCGGGCGATGAGCCCCGGCGCGACGGCGTTCACCCGCACGCCCTGCGGTCCCAGCTCGAGCGCCGCGGCCCGGGTGTGGGCGACGACGGCGGCCTTGGCCGCGGCGTAGTGGCTGTGCCCCGCAGCGGGCTGCAGCGCCTCGATCGAGGCGATGTTGACGATCGCTCCGCCGTCGGGCATCCGCGACGCCGCGGCCCGCGTGCCGTGGAAGACGGTGCCGAGGTTGCCGTCGACGACGGCCGCGAACTCCTCGGGTGACATCGCCACGAGCGCGGCCACGGGCTGCACGCCGGCGTTGTTCACCCACACGTCGAGGCGCCCGAAGCGCTCGACGGCGGCGGCGGCCACGTCGGCGGCGGCCTGCTCCGTCGCCAGGTCGCCGGTGACGACGAACGCCCGCGCCCCCGCTTCGGCGGCCAGCACCTCGGCGGCGGCGCGGTGCCGGCGGCAGTGCAGCACGACCGCCGCGCCGGCCTCCAGCAGGCGCTGGGCGATCCCGTGGCCGATCCCCGCCGACACGCCGGTCACGACGGCGACGCGGTCCTCGAGCGACAGCAGGCGGCCGACCGGCGGTGGCACCGCAGCACTCACGGCGTCTCCCCGGCGGCCGGGCGGATGACGCGGCGCTCGGTCACGATCGCGGTCACGAGGTCAGCGGGCGTCACGTCGAACGCCAGGTTCAGCGCGCCGGACCCGATCGGCGCGACGCGTGCCGCGCCGACACCGAGCACCTCGTCCGGCGAGCGCTCCTCGATCTCGATGTCGGCGCCACTCGCCGTCGCCAGATCGAGCGTCGACTCCGGGGCGGCGACGACGAACGGGATGCCGGCGCGGGCCGCGGCCAGGGCGAGCGGGTAGGTGCCGATCTTGTTGGCCACGTCGCCGTTGGCGGCGATCCGGTCGGCGCCGACGACGACGGCGTCGGCGAGGCCGCGGGCGATCACGGACGGGCCGGCGCCGTCGACCACGATGCGGTGCTCGATCCCGAGGTCGACGAGCTCGAACGCCGTCAAGCGCGACCCCTGCAGGAGCGGCCTCGTCTCGTCGGCCGTCACGGACACGAGGCTGCCCCGCTCGTGCATCGCCCGCACGATGCCCAGCGCCGTGCCCCACTCGACGCACGCCAACCCGCCGGCGTTGCAGTGCGTGTGCAGGCGGGCGGGGGCGCCGAGCAGCTCCTCGAGCAGCTCGGCGCCGCGGACGGCGAGGGCCCGGTTCGTGCGCACGTCCTCCTCGCACAGCTCGACAGCCTCGGCGACGACCGCGTCGGTGCCGTCGGGCAGGCGGGCGACGACGCGCCGGACGGCCCATGACAGGTTGACCGCCGTCGGCCGTGCCGCGGCGATCCGGTCGGCCTCGGCCCGGACGTGGTCGGGGCCGCGGCCCTCGAGCGCGGCGAGGGCGACCGCGAACCCGCCGGCGACGCCGATGGCAGGTGCGCCGCGCACGGCGAGGCGGCGGATGGCGTCGATCATCGTGTCGACGTCGCGCACCTCGAGCCACGCGACATCGTGCGGGAGCCTGGTCTGGTCGATCAGGACGGCGTGGTCGCCGCGCCACTCGATGGTGCGCATCGGGCCGGATCGTAGGATCCCGCACCGTGGCCTCCACCCCTGAGCCCTATGGCCTCGCGACCCAGGCTGCCGCGACCCTGTCGTCGCGCACGGGCATCGACCTGTTCGACATCGCCGTCGTGCTCGGATCCGGCTGGGCGCGCGCCGCGGCCGAGCTCGGCGACGGGCCGAGCGTGCCGCTCGCCGACCTGCCCGGCTTCCCGCCGCCGTCCGCGTCCGGCCACGGCGCGGCGGTCCGGGTCGTCGAGCTCGGCGGCCGGCGCGTGCTCGTGTTCCTCGGACGGATCCACCTCTACGAGGGCCACGACCCGGCCGTCGTCGCCCACGGGGTCCGCACCGCAGCGCTCGCCGGCTGCCGCACCATCGTCCTCACGAACGGTGCCGGTTCGCTGCGCCGGGACTGGCCGATCGGTCAGCCGGTCCTGATCTCCGACCACGTCAACCTCACCGGCCGGTCCCCCCTCACCGGCGCCAACCCGCCGGCACCGTTCGCGTCCCGCTTCGTCGACCTGACGGACCTCTACAGCGCCCGGCTGCGGGAGGTGGCGCGCACCGTCGAACCCGACCTCCCCGACGGCGTCTACGTCGGGTTCCACGGACCGCACTTCGAGACCCCCGCGGAGATCCGGATGGCCGGCACGATCGGTGGCGACCTCGTCGGCATGTCGACGGTGCTGGAGGCGATCGCCGCCCGCCACATGGGGATGGAGATCCTGGGCGTGTCACTGGCGACGAACCTCGCCGCCGGGATCAGCGACGTCCCGATCGACGGTGCCGACGTCATCGCCGCGGGTGACGCGGCCGGCGAGCGGATCGGTCGGCTGCTTGCCGCGATCCTCGCGTCCGACGGGATCACGTGATGCCCGCCGACCTCGCGATCACGGACGCGACGGTCGTCACGATGGACGCGTCGGGCACCGTGCACCACGGGGCGACCGTGCTCGTCGAGGCCGGCACGATCACCCACGTCGGCCCACTCGCCGGCCCGGCCGACGCCTCGCGCACGATCGACGCGCGTGGGGCGATCGTCGTGCCGGGACTCGTCAACGCCCACACCCACCTGGCGATGACGATGTTCCGTGGCCTCGCGGACGACCTCGATCTCGAACGCTTCCTCACCCGGTTGCTTCCTGCGGAAGGAGATGTGCTGGCCGCCGACACGGTCGCGGCGGGCGCCACGCTGGCGATCGCCGAGTCGTTCCTCGCCGGGATCACGACGGCGCTCGACATGTACTTCTACCCGGAGGCCGCGGCCGACCGTGGCGGCGACTGCCGGCTTCGACCTCCGCGCCGGGCCGGTGTTCGTCGAGCTCCCCGGTCCCGACGGTCGCCCGTTCGCGTCGCGCCTGGCGTGGGCGACGGAGCTGCTCGATGCCTGCCCGCCCGGCGTTCGCTGGGTCTGTCCGCACAGCACGTACCTGCTCGACGAGGCCCAGCTGCGCGCCGTCGGCGAGCTCGTCGGCCGCACCGGCGCCCGGGTCCACGTCCACGCCTGCGAGACCGCGGCCGAGCTCGCCCTCGTCCGCGAGCGGCACGGGCGGCACGCCGATCGAGGTGCTGCGCGACACCGGGCTCCTCGGCCCGTCCACCGTGCTCGCCCACGGCGTGCACCTCTCCGACCACGACATCGAGCTCGTCGCCCGAGCACGGCGCGACGGTCGCCCACTGCCCGGCGTCCAACCAGAAGCTCGCCAGCGGGTTCGCCCGCGTCCCCGAGCTGCTCGCCGCCGGCGTCCCGGTGGCACTGGGCACCGACGGGGCGGCGTCCGCCAACGACCTCGACCTGTGGCTCGCCATGCGCCTCGCCGCCTACCCGCTGGCCGCACGCGCCGGCGTCGGCACCGTCGCGGCGCGCGACGTGCTGGCGATGGCGACCACCGCCGGCGCCCGCGCCGCCGGTGCCCCGGACATCGGCACCATCGAGGTGGGCACCCGCGCCGACCTGGTCGTGCTCGACCCGTCGTCACCGGCGCTCACCCCGGCCTACGACGCGGTCGCGACGGCCGTCTACGCCGCGTCGCGCGCCGACGTCCGGTGGGTCGTGGCGGGCGGCCGCCTCGTCGTCGACGACCGGCGGCTGACGACGCTGGACGTCGACGCCGCGATCGCCACCGTGCGCGAGCTGGAGCCGCGGATCCTGGCGGCGACGGGCCCGTGACCATCGTCGCGGACCGCTGACCATGGACGCCGAGGACGTGATCGCCCGCTTCGGCCTCGTGCCGCTCGTCGCCGAGGGCGGCTTCGTCAACCGCTACTGGCCCGGCACCGACGACACCGCGGCGGCGCCGGGCTCGGCGATCTGGTTCCTCGTGATCGACGCGCCGAAGGGGTGCTCGCGGTTCCACCGCCTCACGATCGACGAGATCTGGCACCGCTACCTGGGGGACCCCGCCGAGCTCGTGCTGCTCGACCCGGACGGTTCGAGCCGCCACGTCCTGCTCGGCGACGACCTCGCCGCCGGCCACCAGCTCGTCGTGGTCGTGCCCGCCGGGACGTGGATGGCGTGCCGCACGACCGGGCGCTGGAGCCTCCTCGGCACGACGATGGCTCCTGGCTTCACGCCGGGCTGCTTCGAGGCGGGCACCGCCGCCGACCTCGTTGCCGGCTGGCCCCACGAGGCGGCGGCGATCACGGACCTGACCCTCGCTGGATGACGGGTTCCGGCGGCTGATCGAGCCCTCGATCAGGACGGCCCGGCGCCGTTGCTTGGTACCGCACGGTAAGTTACGGGGCGATCGTGGGCCGGAAGGCGTGAACCAGCCGGCCGCGGTTCGTGAAACACCGATTCCCGAGAAGGGGGAGGCAATGATCAGGAGCAAGCGTCTGCTTGCCGTTGGGCTCGTCGCCGTACTCGGTCTCGCGGCCGCAGCATGCGGCGGCGATGATGACGACGACAGCGGCAGCGCGGCGACGGAAGCGCCGAGCGAGACTGCGGCGTCCACCCCGGCGGGCTCGGCCGACACCACGGCCGAGGGCACCACCGCCCGAGGGCACCACCGCCGAGGGCACCGCCCCCGAGGGCACGGCCGCCGCGGCGGTCGAGAGCCCGGCCGTCGGGCTGCTGTTCGACATCACCGGTCGCGGTGACCGGTCGTTCAACGATGCGGCTGCGGCAGGCCTCGACGCCGCCAAGGAGTCGGTCGGCGCGACCGGCACCGAGTCCACGCCGACCAGCGACGGCGACCGCGCCGAGCGGCTCGAGGGCCTGCTCGGCCAGGACCTCGACCTCATCATCGGCGTCGGCTTCCTGTGGCAGCCGGCCCTGCAGTCGGCCGCGGTCGCCAACCCGGACCAGCTGTTCGGGCTCATCGACGCCGTCGCCGTCAACGACCAGGGCACGCCCGATGACTTCGGCGACGACGTCCCGCTCCAGAACGTCGCCTCGATGACGTTCGCCGAGGAACAGGGCTCGTTCCTCGTCGGCGCCGCGGCGGCGCTGAAGAGCGAGTCCGGGACGATCGGGTTCGTCGGCGGCGTCGAGACCGACCTCATCAAGAAGTTCGAGGCCGGCTACATCGCAGGTGCGCAGGCCGTCAACCCGGACATCGAGATCCTCTCGCAGTACATCACGCAGCCGCCGGACTTCTCGGGCTTCAACGACCCGGCGAAGGGCAAGGAGATCGCCGCATCGATGTACAGCGACGGCGCCGACGTCGTGTACGCGGCTGCCGGCGGTTCCGGTCTCGGCGTGATCCAGGCCGCCAGCGAGGCCGGCGAGGCCGGCACCGTCTGGGCCATCGGCGTCGACAGCGACCAGTACAACCTCGTCGACCCCGCCCTCCAGCCGTACGTGCTCACGTCGATGCTGAAGAAGGTCGATGTGGCCGTGCAGCAGACCATCGAGAAGCTCGCCAACGGTGAGTTCCGCGGTGGTCCGCAGGTCTTCGACCTCGCCGCAGGCGGCGTCGACTACTCGACGTCGGGTGGCTTCGTCGACGACATCGCGTCACAGCTCGACGACTACAAGCAGCAGATCATCGACGGCGAGATCGAGGTCCCGACCGCGCCCTGATCGGCACCGGGCCACGGCCCGACCGCATGACATCCGAGTGCCCGTCCGGTCCGCCGGGCGGGCACTCGTCGTTCGGTACGGCACCACGGCTGCGCCGGATCGGCTAGAACACAACCGAATGGGCGACGGGAGTGCAGTCCCTGGCGGGACGTCGACGACGGCGACCGCGATCGAGCTGCGCGACATCGTCAAGCGCTTCCCCGGCGTCGTCGCCAACGACGGTGTCGACCTCACGGTGCGCGCCGGCACGATCCACGCCATCGTCGGCGAGAACGGCGCCGGCAAGTCGACGTTGATGAAGACGCTGTACGGCGCCCACCGTCCGGACGAGGGCACGATCGTCGTCGAGGGCCAGGAGCGCAGCTTCAAGTCGCCGGCCGATGCCATCGACGCGGGCATCGGGATGGTGTTCCAGCACTTCATGCTGGCCGACAACTTCTCGGTGTGGGAGAACATCGTGCTCGGCAGCGAGCCGGGCTCGGCCGCCAAGATCGACATCCGCCGCGCCCGCCGCACGATCCGCGAGCTGGCGGCGCGCTACGGCCTCGACGTCGACCCGGACGACCTGATCGCCGACCTCGGCGTCGGCGACAAGCAGCGCGTCGAGATCCTCAAGGTCCTCTACCGGGGGGCCCGCATCCTGATCCTCGACGAACCGACCGCCGTCCTGGTGCCGCACGAGGTCGACGAGCTGTTCGCGTCCCTCCGCGACCTGACCGAGCACGGGGCGACGGTCATCTTCATCTCGCACAAGCTCGACGAGGTGCTCGGCAACGCCGACGCGATCACCGTCATCCGCGCCGGGCGCACCGTCGGCGAGGTCGCCGACCCTTCGAGCGTCACGGCCCGGCAGCTCGCCGAGATGATGGTCGGCAGCGAGCTGCCGTCGCCCGAGACCCGCGAGAAGACCATCCGGCCCGAGGTCCTCCTGGAGGTGCGCGAGCTCACCATCGAGGCCGGGACCGGCGTGCCCATGGCGGCGCCGATCGCCGGAGCCGGGATGGACGAGCAGGTGCTCGCGACGCAGGTGCCGGAGACCGCCGACACGTCCGCCCCTGCCGATCGTCCACCGGCCCCTCGACCGGGTCTCGTTCGTCGTCCACGCCGGCGAGATCGTGGGCGTCGCCGGTGTCGAGGGCAACGGCCAGACCGAGCTCGTCGAGGCGATCATGGGCCTGCGCCCGGCCAGCGGCGGCGTGCTCGTCGGCGGCGAGGACCTCGCCGGGCTGAGCACGCTCGAGCGCCGCCGGCGCGGCATCGGGTACGTGCCGGAGGACCGCCAGCGCGACGGCATGGTGCTGTCGTTCCCGCTCTGGGAGAACGTGCTGCTCGGCTACCAGAGCGGCCCGCCGTTCGTGAACGGCGGGTTCCTCGACCGCAAGGCGATCCGCGCCCGCACGGCCCGCATCGTCGAGGAGTTCGACGTGCGGACGCCCGGCATCGAGGTGCCGGCGTTCACGCTGTCGGGCGGCAACCAGCAGAAGTTGATCGTCGGGCGCGAGATGACGAGCGATCCCAAGGTGCTCGTCGCCTCGCACCCGACCCGTGGCGTCGACGTCGGCGCGCAGGCGGTGATCTGGGACATCCTGCGCGACGCCCGGGCGGCCGGGCTCGCCACGCTGCTCGTCTCGGCCGACCTCGAGGAGCTGATCGGGCTGTCGGACCGGCTGCTCGTGATGCTGCGGGGGCGGATCGTCGCCGAGCTCGATCCCGCCGGCGTGACGCCCGTCGAGCTCGGGTCGTACATGACCGGCGCGGGGGCTGCGGCGTGAACCGTCGGCTGATCGGCGGCATCCTCGCCCCGCTCCTCGCCGCGGCGGCGGCCATCATCGTGTCGTCGATCGCCCTGCTGATCGCCGACGAGAGCCCGGCGCGGGCGTTCGAGGCGATGTGGACGGCGATCGACTCGAAGGCGTCGATCGTGGCGATCGTCAACCGCGCCGTGCCGTACTACGTCGCCGGCGTCGCCGTCGCCATCGGGTTCAAGATGAACCTGTTCAACATCGGCGCCGCCGGCCAGTACCAGCTCGCCGCGCTGCTCGCGGCCGGTGCCGGTGCGGCGGTCTCGCTGTGGGCGCCGCTGCACGTGGCGTTCGTGTTCCTCGTCGCGGTGACCGTCGGCGCCGCCTACGCGGCGATCGCCGGGATCCTCAAGGTGTGGCGCGGGGTCAACGAGGTGATCTCGACGATCATGCTCAACTACATCGCCATCGGCATCAGTGCCTTCCTGCTGTCGGAGCCGCTGCGCAACGAGTCGAGCGGCAACATCGCCCAGACCCGGTCACTGCCTGCATCGGCCCGCCTGCCGAACCTCAACGAGCTCGTCGAGGCCGTCGGCGTCGATCTCCCGTCCGGTGTCGTCGTGCGCGGCTTCCTCCCGTTCGCGATCCTGCTCGGCTTCGCCTACTGGCTCGTGCTCAACCGCACGAGGTTCGGCTTCAACCTGCGCGTCTCGGGCGCCAACGCGGCGGCCGCCCGCACGTCCGGCGTGAACCCCAAGCGGATGGTGCTCACGACGATCATCCTGTCGGGCGCCATCGCCGGCCTGATCGGGCTCGGCCCACTCCTGACGGAGGAGTTCAGCTACGGCGACCAGTTCCCGAAGTCGCTCGGCTTCACCGGCATCGCGCTCGCCCTGCTCGGGCGCAACCACCCCGTCGGCATCGCCGCCGCGGCGATCGTGTGGGCGGGGATCGAGCGGGCCACGCAGCCGCTGTCGACGATCGGCATCCCCCAGGAGATCGGGGTGATCCTGCAGGGCTCGTTCCTGCTGGCGGCGGTGATCGCCTACGAGGTCGTCAAGCGCTGGACCGATGCCGCCGAGGCGCGAGCGGCGGCCGAACGGACCCCGGACGTGCCGATGGCGGAAGCCGGGGTGGTGGTGACGTGAGGTGCGCCATCGCGCCCAGCGGCCGGGCGGAGGCCCGATGACCGTCCCCCTGACCACCGCGCCCCCGGTCCCGGCCGCGCCCGCGCGGCGCCGCGGCCTGTCGAAGTCGACGGTCACGGCCATCGGTGCCCTCGCCGTGGTGCTCGTCGTCTCGGCGGCACGAGAGATCAGCGACGTCAGCAACCTGACGTCCTCGGGCACGTTCGGCGTGATGGTGCGCACCGCCGCGCCGCTCGCCCTCGCCGGCCTGGCCGGCCTCTTCGCCGAGCGCTCCGGCACCGTCAACATCGGCCTCGAGGGCATGATGGTGATGGGCACCGTCTTCGCCGGCTGGTGGGGCTGGGAGATGGGACCGTGGATGGCGATCGTCGGCGGCATCTTCGGCGGCCTCCTCGGCGGGATGCTCCACGCGATGGCCACCGCGACGTTCGGGGTCAACCACATCGTCTCGGGCTTCGCGATCAACATCATCGCCCCCGGTGTCGCCCGCTTCATGGCCGGCCTGCTGTTCGTCGACGCGGCCGGCGCCGGCATCGAGGGCGGGTCGATCAGCAACTCGCCGGGCATCAGCAGCCCGATCGGGCGCTTCACGCTCCCGCTGGTGTCGGGCGGCGACCTGTTCGGCTGGCAGACGCCGGACCCGGCGGGCTGGCTGGAGGAGAAGGGGTGGTTCGTGATCTCCGACGTGGCCGGCTTCGTCAGGGGTCTCACGTCCGACCTCAGCCTCGATCTCATCCTCACCGCCGGCATCTTCGTGGCCAGTGCGTACATCCTGTGGCGCACGCCGTTCGGCCTGCGCCTCCGCTCGGCCGGCGAGCGGCCGAGCGCGGCGGACTCCCTCGGCGTGCCCGTGATCCGCTACCGCTACTACGGCATGGCGATCTCCGGCAGCCTCGCCGGGCTCGGCGGCGCCGTGATGGTCCTGTTCGCCAACCGCTACCAGGAGAACCAGGTCGGTGGCCGCGGCTTCCTCGGCCTCGCCACCCTCGTCGTGGGCAACTGGCGACCGGCCGGCGTCGCCGCCGGTGCCGCCGTGTTCGGCTACTTCCAGGGCATCACGCTGCGCACCAACCCGGAGCAGCTCGTGCTCGCCCTGCTCCTCGTCGCGTCGATCGGGCTCGGCGTCGCGGCCCTGTTCGCGGCCGTGCGCCAGGAGTGGCTGCCCGTGCTCGTCGGTGCCATCGTCGCCACCGGGTGCGGCTGGCTCTACATCGTCGCCGACCGGCCGAACAACCAGTTCGTCTACATCACGCCCTACCTCGTCACGCTGATCATGGTGTCGGTGCGGGGCCAGGCGCTGCGCCCGCCGGCGCAGGCCGGCGTGCCGTGGCGCAAGGGCATGCAGATCTGAGCCTCGACCAGCGCGACCTGGTGGCGGCGCCGAAGGCGCTGCTGCACGACCACCTCGACGGCGGGCTGCGCCCGGCCACGGTCATCGAGCTCGCCGACGAGATCGGGTGGGCGCTGCCGTCGACCGACGAGGGCGAGCTGCAGGCCTGGTTCACGGCCGGTGCCGACACCGGCGACCTGCTGCAGTACCTGGCCACGTTCGAGCACACGCTCGCCGTGATGCAGACGGCCGAGCACATCGAGCGGGTCGCGGCGGAGGCCGTGGTCGACCTCGCTGCCGATGGCGTCGTCTACCACGAGGTCCGCTTCGCCCCGGAGCTGCACACTGCGCTCGTCTCCGCAGGGGGCCGTCGAGGCCGTGACGGCGGGCGTGCGGCGCGGCGAGGCCGAGGCGGCGGCCGCCGGGCACGCCATCTCCGCTTGGGTCATCTGCTGCGCGATGCGCACCGCCGACCGCTCGCTGGAGATCGCCGGCCTCGTCGACACGATGCGCGGACGCGACGACAAGGTCGTCGCGTTCGACCTCGCCGGGGCCGAGACCGGCTTCCCGCCGTCCCTCCACGCCGAGGCCCTGGCGTTCGCCCGGGCTCGCCACCTGAACGTCACGATCCACGCCAGCGAGCCGCCCGACCTCGAGCTCATCGACGATGCCCTCGTGCACGGCGCCCACCGCATCGGCCACGGCGTCCGCCTCGGTCGCGACACCGCCCCGGACCCGGATGCGCCGAACGGCCTGCGCCTCGGACCGCTGGCCCGCTACGTGCTCGACCGCCAGGTGCACCTCGAGCTGGCACCGACGTGCAACGTCCAGATCGGCGCCGTCGGCAGCATCGCCGAGCACCCGATCGGCCCGTTCCTGCGCGCCGGGTTCTCGGTCGGGGTCAACACGGACAACCGGCTGATGAGCGGCGTGCTGCCGTCGTCCGAGCTGGCCGCGGTCAGCGCTGCGTTCGACCTGTCGTGGGACGAGGTCGAGCGGCTCGCCGTCAACGCCGTCACCGCCGGGTTCGCGCCGTACGAGGAGCGGCGCCGGATCATCGACGACGTCATCCGGCCGGCGTACCGGGCCTCGCGCGACGCCGGCTGACGCCGCCGTACGCTGGCGGTGATGCTGTCCATCGACCAGATCGCCAGCTACCACCGCGACGGCTACCTCGCCATCCAGGACTTCGCCACGCCGGACGCCTGTCGAGCGCTCAGGGAGCGGGCCAACGAGATCGTCGCCGCGTTCGAACCGAGCGAGCAGCGCACGATCTTCACGACCGACGAGCAGGAGCGCACGAGCAACCGCGAGTTCCTCGACTCCGGGGCCGGTGTGTGGTGCTTCTTCGAGGAGGACGCGTTCGGCGCCGACGGGGAGCTGGTGCAGGACAAGGCGCTGAGCATCAACAAGATCGGCCACGCGATGCACGACCTCGACCCCGTGTTCGAGGCGTTCAGCTACACGCCGGAGCTCGCCGCGGTGGCCCACGACGTCGGCCTCGCCGACCCGCTCGCCCTGCAGAGCATGTACATCTTCAAGCAGCCGCACATCGGCGGTGAGGTCGGGTGCCACCAGGACGCCCCGTTCCTGTACACCGACCCGATCTCGGTCACCGGGTTCTGGTTCGCGATCGAGGACGCGACGCTGGACAACGGCTGCCTGTGGGTGCAACCCGGCGGCCACCGTGGTCCGCTGCGCCGGGTGTACCAGCGCGTCGAGGACGCCGCGGACGGCACCGGCATGACGCGCTTCGTGGAGCTCGACGACACCCCGCTGCCCGATCCGCCCGACGGACTCGTCCCGCTCGTCGCGCCGGCCGGCACGATGATCGTGCTCCACGGCCTGCTCCCGCACTGGAGCGACGTCAACCGATCACCCGTCAGCCGGCACGCCTACAGCCTGCACTGCATCTCCGCGGCGGCCGAGTACCCGTCCTGGAACTGGTTGCAGCGACCGCCCGAGCTGCCGTTGCGCCGGCTCGATCAGGTGTCGCTCGCCAGCCGCAACCCGGCGTAGGCCCAGCGCGCCGCGGGCGGGAAGAAGTTGCGGTACGTGCGGCGGGCATGGCCCGGCGGCGTCACGCGTGCGCTGCCGCGCAGCACCTGCTGGTTGACCATGAACTTGCCGTTGTACTCCCCGACCGCACCGGCGGAGGGCCGGAAGCCGGGGTAGGCGTTGTAGGGGCTCGCCGTCCACTGCCAGGCGACGCCGTACCAGTCGCCGGGCGCGGCGCCGTCCGGGGCGGGCGCGGCGGTCTCCCACTCGGCTTCGGTCGGCAGGCGGGCGCCGGCCCAGCGGGCGTAGGCGTCGGCCTCGTACCAGCTGACGTGGACGACGGCCGCGGCCGGATCGACCGGTGCGACGCCGGCGAGGTCGAAGACCGTCCAGCCGGCTCCGTCGTGGTGCCAGTACAGCGGCGCGTCCCACCCCTCCCGCTGCACCGTCGCCCAGCCGTCGGACATCCACAGCTCCGGCCGCTCGTAGCCGCCGTCGGCCATGAACGCCAGCCAGTCGCCGTTCGTGACGAGGGTCGGTCGCGATCCGGTGCGGCTGCAGCAGCGCCTGGTGGCGGGGACCCTCGTTGTCGTACGCGAAGCCGTCACCGGTGTGGCCGATCTCGACGAGGCCGCCGTCGTGGTCCCGCCAGCCGGGATCGCCGGCGGTGGCGGCCGCCCAGGGCAGGGCGCCGTACGCCGGCTGCAGCGGGTTGCAGGACAGCACGTGCTTGGCGTCCATCACGAGCAGCTCCTGGTGCTGCTGCTCGTGGTGCTGGCCGAGCACGACCAGCGCGGCGACATCGGGCGTCACGCCCCCGTCGAGCATCGCGAGCATGGCGCTGTCCACGTGCCGGCGGTAGGCCGCGACCTCGCCGACGCCCGGGTCGGGTGATCAGGCCGCGCTCGGTGCGGGCGTGCTTCGGCCCGACGGCTTCGTAGTAGGAGTTGAAGAGCATCCGGTAGCGCTCGTCGAACGGGCGGTAGCCGGCCGCGTGCGGTTCGAGCAGGAACGTCTCGAAGAACCAGCTCGTGTGGGCGCGGTGCCACTTCGTCGGGCTGACGTCGGGCATCGACTGGACCGTCTGGTCCTCCGGACCGAGCGGCGCGGCGAGCGCCTCGGTGAGGGAGCGGACGGCGCAGAACTCGGCCGGTGAGCTCATCCCACCCATGCTGCCAGGGCGGGCTCGCCGCTGCCTCGCGCGATCACCATTCCCGTTCACAGTCCGGTCTGTTGCGCCTGGCGCAACAGACCGAGCTGTGAACCCGGGCTTCAGCGGGTCAGCTCGGACGTCGCGGCGACGACGATGCCGCCACGCGGGCGCTGCGTCAGGTCGACACGCACCCGGTGCGGCCGGGCGGTGGCCATGATCTCGGCGGCGACCTCGGCGGCGAGCGCCTCGGCGAACACCGGGCGCTGGCGGAAGCCCCACAGGTAGAGCTTGAGGCTCTTCGTCTCCACGCACCACTCGTCAGGGACGTAGGTGATCTCGATCCTCGCCAGGTCGGGCTGCGACGTCACCGGGCAGATCGACGTCACCTCGTCCGACGACAGCCGCACCTCGGTGACCGTCGCCGGCGCCGGGAAGACCTCGACGTGCTCGACGGGAGCCCGGACGGTGGCGCCGAGGATCGTCAGCTCGTGCTCGGTCTCGAGATCCATCGCCGCCAGGCTACGGCCGCGGCGTCCCCCGTCTACGCTCACGACCTCATGAGCGCCCTGTCCGCCGAGCTGCTGGCCCGGGCGCCGAAGGCGTTGCTCCACGACCACCTCGACGGCGGGGTGCGCCCCGGGACCGTGATCGAGCTCGCCCGCGAGTTCGACTACCACGGCCTGCCGACGACGGACGTCGACGACCTCAAGGTGTGGTTCAACCGGGGCGCCAAGCGCAACGACCTCGTGCTGTACCTCGAGACGTTCGCCCACACCGTCGGCGTGATGCAGCACAAGGACGCCATCGAGCGGGTCGCCTTCGAGTGCGCCCAGGACCTGGCGGCCGACGGGGTGGTCTACGCCGAGGTGCGGATGGCCCCGGAGCTGTGCACCGAGGCCGGCCTCACGCTCGACGAGGTCATGCAGGCGATCCTCGACGGCTTCGCCGCGGCGCGGCCGGCACGGACCTGACGATCTACGCGATCGCCACCGCGATGCGCACCGCGGCGCGCAGCCTGGAGATCGCCGAGCTCGCCGTGCGCTGGCGCGACGCCGGCGTCGTCGGCTTCGACATCGCCGGTGCCGAGGCCGGGTACCCGCCGACGCGGCACCTCGACGCCTTCCAGTACGTCATGCGGGAGAACTTCCACACGACGATCCACGCCGGCGAGGCGTTCGGCCTGCCGAGCATCTGGGAGGCCGTCCAGTGGTGCGGCGCCGAGCGGCTCGGCCACGGCGTCCGCATCGTCGACGACATCAGCGGGCCCGCCGGCGGCGAGCAGCTCGGACGACTCGCTTCCTACGTGAGGGACACGCGCATCCCCCTCGAGCTGTGCCCGACGTCGAACGTCAACACGGGCGTGTGCGGGTCGATCGCCGAGCACCCCATCGACATGCTCAAGCGGCTGCGCTTCCGGGTGACGCTGAACACCGACAACCGGCTGATGAGCGACACGTCGATGACGAAGGAGATGACGCAGCTCCACGACTCGTTGCGCTGGACGCTCGACGACTTCGAGTGGGTGACGATCAACACCGTCAAGAGCGCCTTCGCCGCCTTCCCGGAGCGCCTGCGCATCATCAACGGCGTCGTCAAGCCGCGCTACGCCCTGCTGCGTGCCGAGACCGCGTTCGGCGCATGAGCACCGCACCGCCAGGAGATCCGTGAGCACCGACGCCGTCACCGTCACCCTCGTCGACCACCCCCTCGTCGTCGACGCGTTGGCCCGCATCCGCGACAAGTCGACGCCGAACGCGCTCTTCCGCCAGAACCTGGAGCGCATCGGCACGCTGCTGATGGCCCGCGCCACCGAGACCCTGCCGACCGTCGACAGCACCGTCGAGACGCCGCTCACCACCGCGGCGGTCAAGCGGCTGGCGGTGCAGCCCGTCGTCGTGCCGATCCTGCGCGCCGGCCTCGGCTTCGTGCACGCGGCCCAGGAGCTGCTGCCCGACGCCGACGTCGGGTTCATCGGGATCAGCCGCGACGAGGAGACGTTCGCCCCCAAGCCGTACGTCAACAAGCTGCCCGAGTCACTGGCCGGCCGCCCGGTGATCGTGGTCGACCCGATGCTGGCCACCGGTGGCTCGCTCGTGCACACCGTCCAGCTCCTGCTGGAGCGCGACGCACCGGTCCCGATCACGGCGGTGTGCGCGCTGTGCGCGCCCGAGGGCATCCAGCGCCTGCGCGAGGCCGGCCTCTCGGTGCACGTCGTGACAGCCGCCATCGACGACCACCTCAACGAATCGGCCTACATCGTCCCCGGTCTCGGCGACGCCGGGGACCGCCAGTTCGGCCCGCCGGCCTAGTCCCGCCGTCCTGTCATCCGGGATCGGCCCGATCGGCGCCGGTCGCGGACGGACAGCTCGCTCCAGCCGGGCGGCTGCAGGCGGGCGGCGAGGGCGTCGAGGTAGGGGGCCGGGTCGGCGTCGACGGCCTCGCCGTAGAGCTTGACCTTCGGCTCCGTGCCGCTCGGGCGCACCTGCAGGCGCACGCCGCCCTCGAGCACGAGGCGCAGCAGGTCGGCCTCGGGATACGACCGGACGTCCGCCACGCGCACGTCGAGGAGGCTCGTCGGTGGGTGGTCCTGCAGGGCGCGCACGGCCGCCGCGCCCTGTGCGGGCGGCATCCGCAACGCCCGCTCGCCGACGATGTGGCGGCCGTAGCGCGCCGCGATGTCGTCGAGGCGGCCCTGGATCGTCGTGCCCTCCTCCAGCGCGACCGCAGCGATCTCGGCCAGCACGACGGCGGCCGAGATGCCGTCCTTGTCCAGCGGCCGCGACGTGACGAGGTAGCCGAGCGCCTGCTCGTAGGCGAACAGCAGGCGCAGCCTCGGCCGGTCGAGGGCGGCCCGGGCCATCCACTTGAAGCCCGTGAACGTCTCGGCGAAGTGCACGCCGTAGTCGGCCGCCATGGTGGCGAGCAGCGAGGACGACACGAGCGTCGTGACCACGAGGCGGTCCTCGCCGTGCGGGCCGGGCGCGCTGTTCGTCAGCAGGTGGTCGGCGAGCAGCCAGCCGATCTCGTCGCCGCCGAGCCGCCGCCACGTCCCGTCGGGCTGCGGGATCGCTGCGCCGAGGCGGTCGGCGTCGGGGTCGTTGGCGATGGCGAGCCGGGCGCCGCGCCGCTGGGCGAGGGCGATGACGAGGTCCATCGCGCCCGGCTCCTCCGGGTTCGGGAACGGCACCGTCGGGAAGGTCGGGTCGGGCTCGGCCTGCTCGGGCACGACGTACGGCTCGGGCAGCCCGGCGGCCTCGAACGCCCGCAGGGCGACCTCCCCGCCGACGCCGTGCAGCGGCGTGTAGGCCACCGGCACGCCGCTCCACGCCGGGCGCATGCGCACGGTGCGCATCGTGTCGACGTAGGCGTCGACGAAGGAATGGGGCACGCGGACGATGCGCGCGTCCTGCTCGTCGGCCATCGCCACCGTCGTCGGATCGACGGCCGCGATGCGCTCGGCGATCGCGAGGTCGTGCGGTGGGACGATCTGCGCCCCGTCGCCGAGGTACACCTTGTAGCCGTTGTCGGCCGGCGGGTTGTGCGACGCCGTGACCATGACGCCGGCTGCACAGCGCAGCTCGGTGACGCCCCAGGCCAGCAGCGGCGTCGGGAGCGGCACCGGGAGCAACCGCACCGGCAGGCCCGCCGCCGCCATCACGCGAGCGGAGTCGAGGGCGAAGACGTCGCTCTTGCGGCGGGCGTCGTAGCCGATGACGACGCCGCGCTCGGGCGCCGTGGCGTCGATCTCGAGCACGTAGTCGGCGAGGCCACGGGCGGCCTGGCGCACGACGAGGCGGTTCATGCGCTGCGGTCCGGCGCCGATGGCGGCCCGCAGCCCCGCCGTCCCGAACGTCAGGCTGCCGGCGAAGCGGGCGCCGAGCTCGTCGTCGGGACCGTCGAGCAAGGCCCGCAGCTCGGCCCGCACGAGCAATACGTAGACTCGTAACCCAGTAGGTTGGCCATTGCCGAACCCGTCGTGGAACCGGCCGCTGAACTCCAGCGGGCTTTCGGGGTCGTGGGCCGAGCGGCTTCTCGGTCGGCATCCACCACCGGCCGTACAGGTTCCAGATCGACGGCGAGCAGAACGACCAGCCGGCGTCCTCCCAGTCGTTGATGCCGTGGTGCAGCACCGTGGCGAGGTGCTGGTCGCCGCACAGGTGGACCGCGTAGCACTTGCGGATCTCGCGCAGCGCCGCGTCGCGGCCGTGCTGCGGCCAGCCGTTGGAGTCCAGGTCGGCGATGCAGCCGGTTGTCCGCCTTGCCGTGCAGGTGCGCCGCCCCGGCGAAGGGCGTCTGCGACAGCACGCACTTGATCGTCGCCCCGCTCCAGTCCTGGCCCCACGCGCGCAGGAACTTCAACTGCCGTTCGCCGAGCAGTTCCGCCTCGGGCACGTCGATGGCCCGGCGGTCGAAGTTCGGGTCGGTGACGTGGTCCGGCCGCGGCCCCATCTTCGGCACCAGCCCGGCCGGGCCGCTCTTCCACTTGCGGTCTTCGAGGATGGCGAAGTCGATCCCGCCGACGTTGAGCCGGGTGTAGTAGACGGTGATGCCGCGTTGCACCGGCGTCGGGTCGTAGGGGTCCGGCAGGTGGCTGGTCTGCGCCTTCTGGACCATGTTGACGTACTCGACCGGCATGAAGTAGCCGCCGTCGGCCCCGCCCGGCAGGACGGACTGCTTGCCGCCGGCGCCCCAGAGGTTGCGGGTGGCCGACGTCGTGGTCGTCCGGGATCGTGACCGTCGGCCGGTCCTTGATGATCTCGCCGAACTGCCGGCCGAAGAGCAGCCACGCCGCGTAGTGTTCCTTGTGGTCGTAGCTCTGGTCGCCGGCGAAGAAGAGCAGGTCCGGGTCCTGGGCCTTGAGGTTCGCCGACGATGTCGTCGCGCGGCCCGCGGTTGGTGTTCGAGTTGCAGGAGAGGTTGCCGACGACCACCTCGTCCTTGTCGGTCGGGTCCTTGCGGACGATGCCCTCGTAGCTCGTGCCGCCGGCGTGGGTGACGCGGTACTTCGCGGGCTTGGTGTCGTCCCACTTCTCGACGCGGAAGGTGGCCAGCCAGCCGTCGGGGTCCACGTCCTTCGTCTGGACCGGCTTGAACCCGTCGCCGCGGTCGATGGCGAGGGTGAGCTTGCGCTCCTCGCCGTCCTTGAGCGGGTAGAGCTGGGCGGTGAGCTTGAGGGTCTTGTTGTGGACGGTGTACAGGCAGAAGCAGACGAGCTTGTCCCGCGGCACGTCGGGGATGACCAGCGGCTCGCGCTTCTGCTTGGCCTTGCCCTTCCCCTTGGACTGGCCGCCGGCAGGTGGCTGGGCGAAGGCGGCCACGACCAGCGCGGCCCCCAGGGCGAGGCCGACAGCGGCGCGGAGCATGGGACGATCCTCGTAGTCGTCGAGCTCCGCTCGCCCCGCTCAGGGAGCGGGGCTTGGGGCGAGGGGCGAGCCTCCGGCGAAGCAACCCCTCCCCCCGCCCCCTCCCCGAGCGGAGAGGGGAGAAAGAGTCGTCGGCTAAGCCTCGACCCGTCCTGACAATCCCTTGACAGCCACGCCCGGCGCTTTATTATGGATTGAGACTCAATCTCAGCAAGACGCCGGGTCCGCCATGACCGAACTGGACCGAACCACCGACTGCGCCGGCACTTGCTCCGCGTGCCCCGCCGTTGGCAGTTGCCCCGACCGCGTCGTTTGCCGTTGCCTGAAGGTCACGGAAGAGTCGATCATCGTGGCGATTCGCACCCACGACGCCCGCACGATCCGCGAACTCCGCACCGTCACCGGGGCCGGCGACGGCTGCACCTGCTGCCACAAGGAGCTGCGGCAGTACCTGGCGGTCTACGCCTCGTCCTCGTCGCCGCTCATCTGCTCGGACAGGTAGCGCTCCAGCCCGACCGCCTCGATCAGCCCGAGCTGCGTCTCCAGCCAATCGACGTGCTCCTCGGAATCGACGAGGATCTCCAGCGCCAGGCTGTGGGTGCCGTTGTCCTTGACCTTGATGCACAGGTCCACCAGCTCGTTGTAAGCCTTGACGCCGCCCATCTCGAGTTTCAGGTCGTTCTCGAACTGCTCCTTCACGTCGGTGCCGACGCGGATCACGTCGTAGCGGGCGATCTCCGGGGTGCCCTCCAGGAACAGCACGCGGTCGATGATCTTCTCGGCGTGCTTCATCTCGCCGATGGACTCCTCGTAGTGCTTGGCGGCGAGCTTCATGAAGCCCCAGTTCTTGCACATCTTGGCCTGGCAGAAGTACTGGTTGATGGCGGTCAGCTCGATGGTGAGGGCCCGGTTGAGGGCGTCGATGACCTGCGGGTTGCCTTGCATCGGTGCGGTCCTTTGGGGGTGGGGTCGCGTGGTTGTTCTATAGAGCCGCGACCGCCAGGGAGCGGCTTCTGGTGAGCGGCGCGACCGACTAGAGCCCATGCTCGCCAGCCGCTTACGCTCAGCCGTTCGCCAGCAGCTTGACTCTACTCGGCCCCACCCGCTTCACGTAGGCGTAGAACGCCCCGCACAGGTCCTTCCCCTCCGCGTCGCGGAACCACGCCTTCAGGTCGTCTTGCCGGCCGGCAGCGTCACCGGCACGACCACCTCCTGCTCGGTCGGGGCGGTCTTCGCCGACGCCTCCTGATCGGCGACCTTCACCACCCCCGCGGCGATCGGGAACGTCTTGCTCGGCGGCGCGTAGTTCTTGCCGCCGACGGCCGCCAGCTTCTCGTCGGCGTCGTGCTTGGCCCCCAGCGCCGCCTTCGTCTCGCGCGGCCACCGCCGCAGCGCGATCTCGTACTTGCCCGGCGACTCGACGATGACGTGCCAGTGCCCGCCGGTCGGGCCGCCGACGGCGTTGCGGACGTGGCCGGTGTTGTCGGCGTAGATGCCCTCCCAGTCGGCGCTGGTCAGCTCGATGACCGGGTCCTTCGCGGAGCCGAGGTACGCGCACGGGCCGTACTCGTTCACCTTCGGCTCGACCCCGGCCCACCACGACTCGTAGTGGTCGCGCATCTTCCGCACCACGTCCGGGTGCTTGCGCGGCGAGGTCCTTCTCCTGGGCGCGGTCGGTCTCGCACGTCGTACAGTTCCTTGCCCTTGACCAGCCGCCACTTGTCCCAGACGACGCACGAGTCCCACTTGGCGACCTTGTCCCGGCTGTACTGCACGACGAACATCCGGTCCGGCAATTTCTCCGTGCCGCGGAGCAGCGCGACGAGGCTGGTGCCGTCGAACTTGGCGGTCGTCTTCTCGATCTCGCACAGGCCCAGCAGCGTCGGCAGCAGGTCCTGCACCTGCGTCGGCGTGTCGATGTCGCCGGGCTTGCCGAGCTTGCCGGCCGGCCAGCGAATCCAGCACGGGACGCGGTGCCCGCCGTCGTAGTAGGTCGTCTTCCCGGCCCGCAGCCCGGCGTTGTGCAGGCGTCACCCCGGCCGTGCCGCCGTTGTCGGTCATGAAGATCACGATCGTGTTGTCGCGCAGGCCGGACTCGGTCAGGAACTTGTCCAGGTCGCCGAACCGCTTGTCGATGTGGGCGATCATGCCGAAGAACCCGGCCGGCACCTTCTTGCCCTGGTACGGCTTGACGAACTCGTCCAGCTCGACGTGCGGCGCGTGCGGCGGCGTTGGTCGGCAGGTAGCACAGGAACGGCTCGCCCTTCTCCTTGCGCTCGCGTCATCCACTTCATCGCGGAGTCGAACCAGAAGTCGGTGCAGTGGCCGGTGAACTGCTTCGGCTCGCCGTTGTGGAAGTAGCGGCCGTCGATGAGCGGGTTGTCGAACTCCGGGGCGGCGTGCAGCATCCCCCAGCCGAGGTGGTAGACCGATTCCTGAAAGCCCCGATCAATCGGCCGGTGCGGGTAGTGGTCGCCGAGGTGCCACTTGCCGAAGATCCCGGTCTTGTACCCCGCCTTGGCAAACATCTCCGGCATGGTCGGCAGGCCCGGCTTCAGGAACGACCGGCCGGCGGTGACGGAGGTGGCGCCGCTGCGCAGCGCGTCCAGGCCGGTCAGCAGTTGCCCGCGGGTCGGCGTACACATCGGGCAGACGTGGAAGTCGGTGAGCCGGACCGACTCCCTGGCGAACTTGTCGAGGTTCGGCGTCTTGAGGACCGGGTTGCCGGTGGAGGAGAAGTCGCCGAGGCCCTGGTCGTCGGTGAGGACGATGAGGACGTTGGGGCGTTCCGCGGCGGTGAGCCGCGAGGCGAAGCCGAGCGCGGCGAGGACGAGCAGGCACGCAACGATGTCGGGTCATCCGGTGATCTCGCAACGTTACCACGCCGCCGGGCGACTCCGGCGCCAGGGAGCGGCTGTCAACGGCGTCACGGTCACGAGCCCGCGGCTCCGCTGCGCGGGGTCGCCCGGCGTACGCAGGTGGCAGTGGTCACTTCTTGTTCGGCGTCGGCATCTTCGCCCCGACCTGCTCGCGCCACGCGACCAGCTTGCCGCGCAGCTCCTTCGCCTTCTCCGGCATCTTCGCCGCCAGGTTCATCTTCTCGCCCGATGTCGTCCTTCAGGTTGTACAGCTCCAGCCGGCCGTCCTCGAAGAACTCCATCAGCTTCCAGTCGCCGTCGCGGACCGTGCCCACCGGCTTCGTCCGCCACGTGTCCTGACCGGCCCCGAGGTAGCCGGGGAAGTGCCAGTACAGCGGCCCCCGCTCGCGCTTCTGTCCCCGCAACGTCGGAAGCGTAGCTCACCCCGTCCAGCGGCTGCCCCGACGGCGGCTTCGCCCCGGCCAGCTCCAGCAGCGTCGGGTACAGGTCCACGCTGTTGATCGGCTCGTCGGACACCGTGCCCGGCTGGACCGTCCCCGGCCAGCGGAACAGGTACGCCACCCGGACGCCGCCCTCGTACAGCGACCCCTTGCCGGACCGCAGCGGGGCGTTGTCGGTCGTGTCGTCCTTCTTCTTGACGATCCCCTCGCGGACGTACCCGCCGACCCCGCCGTTGTCCGCGGTGAACACCACCAGCGTGTTCTCCGAGAGCTTCAGGTCGTCCAGGGTCTTCAGCACCCGGCCGACGCTCTCGTCCACGCTGGCGATCATCGCCGCGTAGGTCGGGTTGTGGTGCCCGCCGGCCCGGGGGCGTCCTTGAACTTCGCGATCAGGTCCGGCTTGGCCTGGTACGGCGAGTGGACGCCGAAGTGGTGCAGGCAGAGCAAGAACGGCCCGCCCTTGTGCCGGGTGATGAAATCGACCGACTTGTCGGTCAGCCAGTCGGCGAGGTAGGTGCCCTTCGGGACTTCGACCTTCGGGATGGTGGCGAAGTCGAAGTGCTGGCCCATCGAGACGATCGACTCGTCGAACCCCTGGGCGAGCGGGTGGTGCTTCGGGGTCCTGGCCGAGGTGCCACTTGCCGAAGTGGCCCGTCTTGTACCCGGCCGCCTTCATCGACTCGGCGACGGTGACGACCTTGGGGTCGAGCTTGCGTGACGTTGTCCACCGGCCGCAGCGGGCGGGACTTCCAGTCGAAGCGGTCGATGCCGCCGACGGTGTAGACGCCGGTGCGGGGGCCGTACTGGCCGGACATCAGGGCCGCGCGGGTCGGCTGGCAGTTCGGCCCGCAGGTGTAGCCCGAGGTGAACCGCATCCCCTGGCCGGCGAGGCGGTCGATGTTCGGCGTGTCGGTAGTACTTCGACCCCTGGCAGCCGAGGTCGGTCCAGCCGAGGTCGTCGGCGAGGATGAACACGACGTTGCGGTTTCTCCGCGGCGGTGAGCGGCGAGGCGAAGCCGAGCGCGACGAGGACGAGCAGCGCGAACCGGAGCATGGAAGCGACCCTGGGAGGAGTGACGCGGGACCGGCGGCATTGTCCCCGGCCCGACGGCGCCGGTCAAACGAGAACGGCCGGCGTGCCCCGGTGGACACGCCGGCCGATCGGTGACGGCTCGGGGATTACCCGACCTCCACGTTTAGGAGTGGATCTTGATGCTGCCGCCGCCGAGGGCGGTCGTCGGGTCGGCGGTGTCGTGCCGCCCCCAGCTGGTTGTCGTAGACGACGCCGTCGCCCGGTCGCGTCCCAGATCTTGATCCGGAACTTGTCCACCCCGCCGCCGCCGGGCTGCTGCCCGTCGATGGCCGTCAGCATGAACCCGTAGCCGCCGACGCCGTTGACCGTGCCGGTCCCCTTGTACTGGGCCTTGGCCCCGGCCACCACCAGCCAGTCGTAGCTGGTGCTCTGGAAGTTGAGGCCGCCGGCCTTGAACTGGAACTCGGTCTTGCCGGTCGGGACGGTCGCCCCCTTCTGGTACTTGGAGACGAACCCGAAGTTGGCCTTGCCGGTCAGGGTCGGGTCGGCGGCGTACGCCCCGGCCGGGGAGTTGATCCACCCGCCGCCGGTCACGAACCCGGCCGCCGGGTCGTAGACCACCACGTACTGGTAGACCGACCGTGGCCGAGCCGCCGTCGTCGTCGGTCACGGTCAGCGTGACCGTGTAGACGCCGGCGGCCGTGTAGGTGTGGCTGCCGGTCACCGACCCGGACCCGTTCGCCTCGGTCACCGTGCCGGCCGCGAGGTGGTGCCGTCGCCCCAGTCCCAGACGGCGGTGTGGATGTCGTTCAACCCGGGGTCGGTGAAGGTCGCGCTGAAGGTGTCGATCGTGGTGTTCACCGCGACGGGGTCGATCGGGGCGCCGTGATGTCACCGACGGTCGGGGCCACGTTGTTCACGGTGACGGTGGTGGTGTACTCGGTGAACCCGCCGTCCTTGTCGAACACGCGGCCGTACACCGTGTGCGTCCCGCTGTCGGCGAACGTGATGTGGGTCGTCGCGGACGGGCCCGCGTCGGCGTAGGTGTCCTTCAACTCCGCCGGGCTGGTGGCGAAGCTGTACCGGAACCCGGCCGCGGTGTCCGCCGCCGACGGGTCGAACTCCCCGGAGAAGGAGACGAGTACCGGGCTCCCCTCATTGACCGGCCCGGCGTTGCCCAACGCGGCCGTCGGGGCCACGTTGTTGACCGTCACGGTGAAGATGTCCGTGCCGATGCCACTGTCGTCGTCCACCACGTCGAAGACGAACGTGTAGGTGCCGTCGTCGGTGGGCGTGAAGGCCAAGTTCTGGGTGTGCTCGTCGATGACGATCTGGTTGTTGAGCGAACACGTGCCAGTGGAACGTGTGCGTGTCGGCCGGGGCCGGGTCGGTGAAAGTGCCGGCGAGGTTCAGCGTGGCCCCCTCGTCGACGGTCGCGTCCGACCCGCCCTCCGCCGTCGGGGCGACGTTGTGGACGGCGACGGTAGTCGAGGCCTGGCCGATCGCGCCGTCGTCGTCGGTCATGCTGCGCAGGGCGATGTTCCGCGTCAGCGGGCCGTCGAGGTTGACGGCGTTGAAGGTGGGGCTGACGCCGGCGGGGTCCACCTGGTAGTTCACCTCCGTCTAATCGAGGTCCCACTCGTAGGAGACGATGCTGCCCCCGTCCGGCCCGTCGCCGGAGGCGGCGCCGCTCAGGCTGATGCTGTCCCCCCCTCGTCGACGTTGTACGGCCCGCCCACGTTGGCCGTCGGCGGCCGGTTGGGTGGGCCACCGGGCTCTGATCGAGACCGACATGGTGGGCCGTTGCCTTCCCCCCCGTCGCTCGGTCGTCTGGAAGGTGACCACGAACGTCTGGTTCGCCTGCTGCGTGGGGCGTCGAGGTCGCCGTGATCGTCTTGGTACTCGCTGTGTGGAGCCGACGCGGAGAACGTCATCCCCGCCGGGGGTTGAAGAGCTTTTTCAGGCTGGTGATGGTGCTGTCCCGTGTCGCTTGGCGTTGTTACGTCTGATTATGTCAGCGTCTGGCCTGCGACGGTTGCTGGAAGGGGCCGGCCGGGTTGGAACTTCACGGTCGCGCGGTGCGTTGACGGCCGCGGGTTGCCCCGATCCGCAGGATGAAGTCTAGGGGTAACCTTGGGACTTGACCGCGCCCGCCGCATCCCCGTCGCCGGTCCCCGTCCACCATGATTCTGAGTTTAGACCAGATAGATGGCCTGGATCTTGTGTCTTGATGACCACCGACTCGCTCGCGGATGTCCCAGGTAATTTTCAGCCCCACTTGGGCTGACAAGTCAGGTTGTCTCCGTTTTCGTACTCAGGGTGGACCTCGCCCGGGGGATGGGTATAGCTTTGTCCTGCCCGCGCCGCCTCGGCATCTGCTGGCCAGCCGGTACGTGAGGGGGTCCCCGTTGGGGATCCGGCCGCCGGTGAGTTGGAGGGTCCAGATCTGGTCGTCCGGTACCCCGACAATCGGGGCTAAGCTGCTCACCGGCGAGGCGTTCACCCCGACCCGACGTTCACGACGGGTTTCGAGTCGGTAGACTCCGTTCGCGTTGTTTCGCGAGCGTACCGATGTGGCGCACTGTCTCTTGCACAAGAGGGCGGCGCGAGTGCCAAGCTCTGCTGAGTATTCGTCTTCTGATTTCCTCCCTTCCCCAGCTCACTACCGACAGGTCGCACGGCCTCGCCCCACCAGCTCAGTCTTCCAGCGGAGTTGATCGACCGTCACGCGATAACGGATCAATCCCGAGTTCCGCGCCCATCCCCGAAATTCAGCACGGGGTCGCCCAGCCGATGAAATCCGTGATGATGCTCCCGACGGAAACACCGCTGTACCCACTCGCGAAACGCCTCTTGCAGGTGGAAAGTAACGCTGTTTCCCCCGGACGGCTCCCCACGACAGGTTGCCGTATCGGAAGTGGGACGGGACGGTCCGGTCCTCCAGCGTCGTTAGGGTGAGCGGCGTGGACCGGCGGTGCCGGCCGACCGAGTGATGGTCGTCTGGCTCGGGCGGCGAGAGTCTTGCCAGTCGCGGACCCACTTCTTGAGTGATAATATCTTCGGCTCCTGGACGTAGGTGAGGGCCAGGCGGAAGAGTCCCGGCACTCCTCAAGGCACGCCCGCGGATTCCACCGTCCGCGCATTTTTCAACTTTTTTCTCACCCCATACCCATTACGCATTGTTTATCGGTTTGGCCGTGCTGCGTCTCTCCCTACTCACCTCCAACGAGCCCTGCCACGACCTCGCCGGGGTTCATCATGGAACCGTTTACGCCCCCGTCCGCCCGAGGGCGGGTGGGCCGAGTGCCTGGACGCCGCCCGCGCCGGCTGTCCGGACGCACTCGGCCAGCTGCTCGAACGCTTCCGCCCCGTCCTCCTGACCATCGCCGGTCACGGTCGCGATCACGACCTCCGGTCCAAGGCCGGGGAGTCCGACCTCGTCCAGGACTCACTATTCGAGGGACAGCAAGGGTTCCACGCCTTCCGCGGCGAGAGTCCCGACGAGCTGCTCGCCTGGCTTCGGCAGATCCTCGCTCACAACCTCGCCAACTTCCGCCGCCACTACCGCGACGCCGAGAGACGAACCGTCCGCCGGGAGCTGCGCCCTGGCGGACGCCCGACCGGGGATCTCGCCGCGCCCGACCAGACCGGGCCCGACGAGACCGTCACCCGTCAGGAGGAGCTCGACCGCCTCGGGGCGGCCGTCGACGAGTTGCCGCAGTCCGCCCGGGCGGTCATCGCCTGGCGGCAGCACGATGGGCTATCATTCGAGGAGATCGGCCGGCGGACCGGCCGAACCCCGGAGGGTGCCCGCCAGGTCTGGTCGCGCGCCGTCCACCGGTCGCGCAGTCGCCTCGGCGCGGCCCACTCACCGGCCGAGTTGCTCACGTCTCATCCCGCCAGGCGCAGCGGTCCGGCCGTGGGCCGGACCGCTAAACGGACTCGTAACGAGTTCTCCGCAAATCGGTTTGACACCCGCCGACCGCAGTGCATGTCAGTAGTGTACAAAAATATACTTAACCTCCGGGTGCCCCATGCCGCTGCCACCGCCGGACCGACTACTCACCGAGGCCGCCGAACTGCGGGCCGAGGGGGCGACCTGGGAGACGGTCGCCGCACAGGTCGGCCGCACGCTCGGCA